>CAVRLA010000005.1:0-253786 GCA_963722055.1 uncultured Actinomycetes bacterium
TCTCCGAAAAGTCATGTGCGGATGCTCGCACTCCGTTCCTATATATGTCAAGGTTCTCCTCAAATGAGACCGGCAGTTGTATATATGAACGCGCTCTGACAGACTCGTATCCGGGCCCGCACGCCTGACAGGGTAACCACAGGAGGCAGACCATAAACCCCGGGCCCAGCCGGTACGTGCCGCGGGCCTACCGCGGGCCGGATTGGCCATCCGCGCAATCGCGAAAACGGAGCGTCATGAGCACCTCGGTCGTCAGGGCGGCGCGAATCCTGGACCGGCTGGCCCACAGCCAGGCGCCGATGACGCTCGCCGAGATCTCCAGCGAGCTCGACATACCCAAGAGCACCGCCTACACCATCCTGCGCGACCTGGCCGGCGAATCCTTCGTGACCGTGTCCTCGCCGCCCGCCTACTCGATCGGCCTGAAGGCCTTCGAGGTCGGCTCGGCGCACCTGCGGGCCTCCGGCACCGCCGGCGCCGTGGCACCCGAACTCGCCCGCCTGACCCGCGCACTGAACGTCACCTCGCACTACGCGGTCCTCGACCGCACCGAAGTCCTCTACCTGTGCAAGGAGGACCCGCCCACGCTGGGGATCCAGCTCGCGAGCGCGATCGGCGCCCGCCTCCCGTCCCACCTGACCGCCGTCGGCAAGGCCTGCCTCGCCTGGCTCGAGGCCGACTGGCTGCCCGGCCACGTCGAACTGGCCACCCGCGGAGCCGACGGGCAGACGATCTCCCTGGCCGACCTCACCGCCGAACTCGCCCAGATCCGCGTGCAAGGCTTCGCCACCGACGACGGCGCCGCCACCACCGGCATCCAGAGCGTCGCCGCACCCGTATTCGGCGTCACCGGGCTTAAAGGCGCCATCGGCGTGAGCCTCTTGCGCGGCTCCGCCCCCTCCCTCGACCCGGTCGCCAACGACGTCAAGACAGCCGCCGCCCGCGCAACCATCGCGCTGGGCGGGACGATACCCAGCCACCATGTCCTTCCGCGCAACGACCACGCCGATCAAACGATCGTGGCCCGCCGGTAGTTTCCGCCTGCCTCGACGAATGCGGCCGTCACGGCGGCAAGCCCCTCACCGGGCGTGCTCCCTCACGCGACTTTCGAATACTTACCCGATTCCCAGTTCCCTGGCGATGAGCATCCGCTGTACCTCCGAGGTCCCCTCGCCAATCTCAAGGACCTTGGCGTCCCGGTAGAAGCGCCCGACGGCCGACTCGTTCATGAAGCCGTACCCGCCGAACACCTGGGTGGCGGCGCGCGCGTTGTCCATGGCCGCGTTCGAGGCGGTCAGCTTGGCGATCGCGGACTCCTGCTTGATCGGCTGGTCGTCCACTAGCCGGGCGGCCGCGTCGTACCAGGCCAGCCGGGCGGTGTGCGCCCGGGCCGCCATGTCGGCGATGGCGAACTGGATCGCCTGGTGCTGCTCCAGCCGGTGGCCGAACGCCTCGCGCTGCCGGGCGTACCTGACGCACTCATCCACGCAGCCTTGCGCCAGGCCGGTGGCCAGCGCGGCGATCGCCACCCGGCCCGCGTCCAGGATCTGCAGGAACTGCGCGTAGCCCCGGCCGCGCTCGCCGAGCAGGTTCTCCGCCGGGACGCGGCAGCCGGTAAACGAAAGCTCCCGGGTATCGGAGGCGCACCAGCCGACCTTGGAGTATTCCTGGCCCGGCACGAAACCGGCCGTTCCGTTCGGAATAATGATTGAACTGATCTCCTTGCGGCCACCCTTATCGCGGCCGGTGATGGCCAGGACCGTCACCAGGGAGGTGATCGAGGTGCCCGCGTTGGTGATGAAGGCCTTGCTGCCGTCCACCACCCAGCTGTTGTCCTCGAGCCTGGCCGTGGTCCGCGTGCTGCCAGGGATGTCGGACCCGCCGCCCGGCTCGGTCAGGCCGAAGGCCGCCAGCCTCTCCCCCGCGCACAGCTCGGGCAGCCACCGGCGGCGCTGTTCCTCGGTGCCGAACCGGTAGATCGGCATCGCGCCGAGCGACACCCCTGCTTCCAGCGTAATCGCTACCGAGGAGTCGACCCGGGCCAGCTCCTCCAGGGCGAGGCAGAGCGCGAAGTAGTCGCCGCCCATGCCGCCGTACTGTTCCGGGAACGGCAGGCCGAACAGGCCGAGCTTGCCCATCCGGGCCACGATGTCGTAGGGGAACTCGCCGCGCTCGTAGTAGCCGCCGATGACCGGCGCGACCACCTCGCGAGCGAACTGGGCGACGGAGTCCCGCAGGTCTTGCTGCTCCGGCGCGAGCTGGTAACTGACCATGACACCACCTTCGCATACGCCGGCCTGTCCCCCTTCCCCCCGGGAGATAACACCCCCCAAACGCTCATCGGCGGCGGTAATCTAGCGGGGGCCAGTATTCCTAGCTGAGAGTGAGCCATGGCGAGTCTGAGCTGCCCCGATTGCGGCGTGAAGGTCCAGCCGGAGGATCTGATCTGCTTCCGGTGCGGCGCGAACCTGCCGCACGTCAGCGGTCCCGACGAAGACATGCTGACCCCGACCATCTCGCAGCGGTTCATCGCGCCGGGCGACCCGGCGGCGAGCTGCCCCCGGTGCGGCACGCCGGTATCCGACGCCGCCAACGTGGTCTGCACCACCTGCGGGGAACCGCTGCCCACCGGTCGGCGCCGCCGCATCTCGCCCGTAGTCATGCGGATCACCTTCCCCACCGGCAACGTGGACATCCCGGCCGGAACGTCTGTCCTGCTGGGCCGCGACCCGGCCGAGTCGCTCGTCGCCGCGGCGTTCGCGCAGTTCAACAACGTCTCCAGGCGGCACGCCACGGTCCTGGTGGACGATTCGGGGCACGCCTCGATCAGGGACGAGAACTCCACCAACGGCACTTTCGTGAACGACGACCGGGTGCTGCCCGGCGCGGAGGTTCGGCTGGTCGACGGGGACCGGGTGCGGCTGGCCGCCGACGTGACCGGGGACGTGTCCCTGCCGCAGGGCGAGCCCGACCCCTCCAGGCTGAGCCGCAACGGCCGCTAGCTAACCGGGGAGCGGGCCGGGGCCTGAACTCGGAGCAGCGCAGCGAACGGGGAGCAGGCGCAAGGCGCACGGGGAACAATACGAGGCGAACGGGGAACTAAACGGGGGTCGCCTCCGGTTGTCAGAATTATCGGTGGGTTGTCTCAGGGGTGATTGCCTGACGTTTCGGGGGCTTGGCCATGCCTCATGTCATGCTGTCCTGGCAGGACGCGCTGATCATCGCGGCCTGCCTGGTGATCGTCGCGGCGCTGAGCCGGGTCCCGCGCGTGGCTCGGACCTGGACCGGATGGGGCCTGTGGGGCGGGGTGGCCTGGGAGGCCGCGCTGCTGTCCGGGCTGTACGGGCTGTGGATGTTCGCCGGGTCGTTCACGGTGATGAGCCCGGCCGGGGCGGTGCCCAGGGCCCGCTGGCTCTGGCACGCCGAGCGGCTGCTGTACCTGCCCAGTGAGACCAGCGTGCAGCGGCTGTTCCTGCCGCACCCGCTGCTGATCCAGGCGTTCAACCTGTACTACGACATCTTGCACTTCCCCGTCCTGGGCGCCTGTATGGTCTGGCTGTACGTGCGGCACCGCGACCGGTACCCGCGGATCAGGACCACCGTGGCCCTGTTCACTGGGGCCAGCCTGCTCATCCAGTTCATCCCGGTGGCCCCGCCGCGGCTGCTGCCCGGCACCGGGCTGGTCGACACCGCGCTGAAGTACGGCCAGTCCGTGTACTCCTGGCACGGCGGCTTCGACCCGGACGAACTATCGGCCATGCCCTCGGTACACGTCGGGTGGGCGCTGATCGTGGCCTTCGCGGTGATCACGGTGTCGCGGAGCCCGTGGCGCTGGCTGGCCGCGGGCTACCCGCTGCTGACCACGCTGGCGGTGGTAGTGACGGCCAACCACTTCTGGCTGGACGGAATCGCCGCGGGTCTCCTAGTGGCCATGGTGCTGGCGGCGCAACTGCTGGTGCGGCAGCTACGTTCTGGTAAATCTTCTGAAAGCGCCCAGGTCACACCTGTAAACAGGGAAATGTCCGTGCGATCATGACGCCATGGCGCTCAAAGATGAAACCACCGCCGGGTCAGCGATCGGCCTGCGCCGTGACGCGATCGGCCTGCGCGAGGTGCTGTTCCAGTCGATCACGGACATGGCCCCTGGCGCTGCCATCGCGGCCTCCATCCCGGCCGGCGCCGCGCTGGCCGGTGGTTCATTGCCGCTGTCGGTCGTCTTCGCGCTGATCGCGTGCCTGCTCTGCGCCTGGTGCATCGGCCTGCTGTCCCGCGAGATGCCCGCCGCGGGGTCGCTGGCCACCTACGCGGCCCGCGGCCTGCACCCGAGCGCGGGTTTCCTCGTCGCCTGGGCCTACGTCCTGGTCGGCTGGCTGATCCCGCCGCTGGTGCTGCTGCAGCTCGGGTTCACCACGGCGTCCACGATCAACTCCGAGTTCCACGGGTACCCGGCGAACCTGTGGTGGCCGTGGTCGCTGGCCGGCGCGGTGATCATCCTCGCGGCGGGCTGGTACGGCATCAAGACGTCGGCCCGGCTCGGCACCATCCTCGGGGTGTCCGAGATCGCGGTCTTCCTGGTCCTGGCCGTGTTCCTGGTCGTGCACGCGGGCAGCAACAACACCGGGCAGGTCTTCACCACGCACTACTCCCCCACCGGCCTGACCGGCGTGATCGGCGGCTCGGTATTCACGCTGCTGGCCTTCGGCGGCTTCGAGGGCGCCGCCCCGCTCGCCGAGGAGGCCAGGAACCCGCGGCGCACCATCCAACGCGCGGTGCTGCTGGCCACCTTTCTGATCGGCCTGCTCTACGTGTTCACCACCTACGCCATCGACGTGGCCTACGGACCGAAGGGCTTCACCGCGTTCGCGAGCGAGACCGGCCGGGCGTCCTGGGAGGGGATAGCGCGCGACCTCTACGGGATCTTCTGGTTCTTCGTGTTCCTGGCCATCGTCAACTCGACCATCGCCAACGCCAACGCCGGGGTGAACGTCTCGTCCAGGACCGCGTACGCGATGGGCCGGATCGGTGCGTTCCCGCGCTTCCTGGCGATCGTCAGCCCGCGGCACAGGTCCCCCGTCTACAGCATCCTGGTGGCCTTCGTCATCACCGTCGCGGTGACGCTGGCGCTCGGCCTGAAGTACAACCCGACGGTGGCGTTCGCGATGGTGGGGACCGGCCTGGTGATCTTGATCGTGGCGATCTACATCCTGATGAACGCCGCGTGCCTCGGGTTCTTCGCCCGCCGCGGCAGCGGGTTCAACTGGCTGTCGCACCTGGTCATCCCGCTGCTCGGCATCGCCGCGTTCGTCCCGGCGTGGCTGACGGCAGCGGGTATCAAGGTGTTCTCCTTCGTGACCCCGCTGGCACCGCCGCTCTCCTACATGGGCCCCGGGGTGGCCGGCTTCATGGTCCTCGGCCTGATCTACATGATCGTCCTGTACCGGACGAACCCCGGCCGGATCAACGACGTCGGCCTCGTCCACCTGGACGCCATCGAGGAGGACGCGGCCCCCTGAGCGAGCCAAAGGGGCGCGGTGCCGACCTGGACTGACGAGCGAGGAACGAGCGAGGAAGGAAGGCGGCACCTAAAGGCGCCCCGGAGGCGAGCGAAAGGCAGAAATAGTGAGTGACCTTTCCGTGATCACGTTCAAGCCGGAGCCCGCGCAGTACGCGTGGACGTTCGGCGGGGCGGCGCCGGCCATGCGGATCCGGACGCCGGCCGTGCTCGAGGTGTACACCGAGGACTGCTTCGCCGGGCGGGTGCGCAGCGAGCGGGACCTGGTGTCCGAGGTCTGCGAGTTTCCCTTCCTGAACCCGCAAACCGGCCCGTTCTACATCGAGGGGGCCGAACCGGGCGACACCGTGGCGGTGCACTTCGTCTCCATCGAGCCGGCCAGGTCCTGGGCGGCGTCCACCACCGTGCCGCTGTTCGGCGCGCTGACCGGGACGCACCTGACCGCGCTGCTGCAGGACCCGCTGCCCGAGGTGGTCTGGCTGTGGCAGCTGGACGCGGCCGCGCGGACCTGCCGGTTCAGCGCGCGGCGGGGCTCGTTTACCGTCGATCTTCCGATGGATCCGATGCACGGGACGGTCGGGGTGGCGCCGGCCAATCTGGAGGTACGCAGCGCGCTGGTGCCCGACGCGTTCGGCGGGAACATGGACACCCCGGAGATGCGGGCCGGGGTCACCTGCTACCTCGGCGTGAACGTCGACGGCGCGCTGCTGTCCCTCGGCGACGGGCACGCCCGGCAGGGCGAGGGCGAGACCTGCGGCGTCGCGGTGGAATGCGCGATGAACACCGTCCTGGTGGTGGACCTGATCAAGGGCGTCCCCTGCCCATGGCCGCGGCTGGAGTCGGACACGCACATCATGTCGGCCGGCTCGGCGCGGCCGCTCGAGGACGCGTTCCGCATCGCCCAGCACGACATGGTGACCTGGGTCGCGGCGCTGTGCGGGCTCGACCAGCTGGACGCCTACCAGCTGGTCACCCAGGCGGTGGAGTCGCCGCTGGCCAACGTGTGCGACACCAACTACACCTCCATTGCCAAGATGCCCAAGCGCTACCTGGCTCCCGGCCTGGCTTCCGGCGCGGCCATGCAGGACGCGCACGCCCGGCTCCGCGACCTGGCCGGCGAGTACCGGCGCTAAAGGCCGTTCCCCCTGTGTTAGCCAAGGCTGCCTTGACAGTGCGAGCCGAAACGTCAACAGTGGGCCCCGAAGGGTTCTTGCGGCAAAAGGCCTGAGGGGCGTCATGGTCCGGAAGTTGGCGGCAGAGCTACTCGGGACGGGGCTCCTGGTTTATTTCGGGGTAGGCGTCGCTACCCTGTCGTTCGGATTCGGCTTCGCAGGGTTCAGCTTTTCGGCCGGGGTCGTGGCTACGGCCCTCGCGTTCGGCTTCGTGCTGCTGGCCCTCGCCTATGTGCTCGGTCCCATCTCCGGATGCCACGTCAATCCGGCCGTCACCATCGGCGTGTGGCTCTCCGGCCGGATCCCGCTGGCCGAGGCCGTCGGATACTGGATCGCTCAGTTCGTCGGCGCCATTCTCGGGGCCCTGCTGCTGTGGGGCACGTTCAGCGCCTCACCTCTCTACAGCAGGTCAAAGACGGGCCTGGGCACGAATGGCTGGGGCGCCGCGAGCCATATCCACATCAACGGCGGAGGTGCGTTCCTGATCGAGGTGATCATGACCGCGCTTTTCGTCTTCGCCGTGCTTGGCGCCACAAGCAAGACCGCAAATGCGGCCACCGCCGGCCTCGTCATCGGTTTTTCGCTGATGATTGTCCATCTCATCGGAATCCCGGTCACGGGCACGTCGGTGAACCCGGCTCGCAGCCTCGGTCCCGCCCTCATCGTCGGCGGTACCGCGCTGAGTCAGGTGTGGCTGTTCATCGTCGCGCCGCTGGTCGGCGGGGCCTTGGCCGCGGGCCTGCACAGGTTGTTGTACCCGGAGCCCCCGATCGAGCCGCTAGCCTCGGGCGAGATTCCTACGCCAGGTGAGATTCCGACGGCCGGTGGTTAACCGGCCGGGCGCTCGCTGTCCAGCATGGCCACCTGGGCCGGGTCGTACCGCCCTCCCGCGACCGCGTCGGCTGGCACGGCGGCCTCGATCGCGGCCAGGTCGTCGTCGCTGAGCGTGATTTCCAGGGCGTGCAATGCCTCGGCCAGGCGGTCACGGCGCTTGGTCCCGATCAGGGGGATGATGTCGTCGCCGCGCGAGGCAACCCAGGCGATGGCCAGCTGCGCCGCGGTCACCCCCTTCGCGTCCGCGATCGTCTCGAGCGCGGCGAGCAGTTCCAGGTTCCGCGCGTGGTTCTCGGCCCGGAACCGGGGGAAGCGGGCGCGCGGGTCGTTATCGGCAAGTCGCGCGGTGCCGCTGCTCAGCAGACCGCGGGACAAGATCCCGTAGGCGGTCACGCCGATACCGAGCTCGCGCACCGCGGGCAGGATCGTGCGTTCGATTCCGCGGCTCATCAGCGAGTACTCGATCTGCAGAGCGGCTACCGGATGAACGGCGTGCGCTCGGCGGATGGTGTCCACGCCCATCTCGGACAGGCCGAGGTACCGGACGTACCCCGCCGCGATCATCTCGGCGACCGCCCCGACCGTCTCCTCGATCGTGACCCGCGAGTCGAGCCTGGCCGGCTGGTACAGGTCCACGTAGTCCGTACCCAGCCGGGTCAGGCTGTAGGCCAGCGAGCTCTTCACCATGGCGGGGCTGGCGTCCTGCCCGACGAACGCGCCGGACGGATCCCACTGCCCGCCGAACTTGACCTGGATGAACACGCTGTCCCGGGGGATCCCGCGGCGCAAGGCGTCGCGGAGCAGCAGCTCATTGTGGCCCATGCCGTAGAAGTCGCCGGTGTCCAGGAGCGTGATCCCGGCGTCGACCGCGGCGTGGATCGTGGCCAGGCTCTCCTGGTCGTCGGCCTGTCCGTAGATGCCCGACATGCCCATCAGGCCCAGGCCGGCCCGGGACACCACCGGCCCGCCGCGGCCCAGTGTGGTCGTCTCCATCACGCCTGCGACCCTACCGGCTCCTGTCCGGCCGCGGTCCGGCCGGTAGGGTCGGGTCGCTTGACTACTCCCCGCCTTTAAGGACCGGGATTCCGGCCGTCACCGGCCAGGGTTCCTGTTTCAGCGCCGACTGCACCCGAGAGGTCCCGGCATGTCTTACGTCAGCTCCGCAGGCATCGCCCGGGGAGCCCCGGGCTACGGCACGACCTGCCGCCAGGATGTTCTTCGCGGCGTTGACGTCCCGGTCGTGCCGGGCGCCGCAAGACGGGCACGTCCAGTGGCGTGTGCCGAGGCTCAGCTCCGCGAGCAGGTGCCCGCACGCCGAGCATGTCTTGGACGAGGGGTACCAGCGATCGATGACGACCAGTTCGCGGCCGTACCGTTGACACTTGTACTCCAGCTGGCGGCGGAACTCGCCCCAGCCGCAGTCGGAGATGGCGCGGGCCAGATGACGGTTGCGGACCATGCCGACTACGTTCAGGTCCTCGATCACGATCACGTCGTTCTCCCGGACCAGGCGGATGCTGGCGCGGTGCAGGAAGTCGGCCCTAGCGTTGCGGACCTTCCGGTACGCACGGGCGACCTTGAGTTTCGCCTTCGCCCGGTTCGCGCTGTCCTTCTGGCGGCGAGCCATGCGCCGCTGGTAGCGAGCCAAGGCGCGGGCCCTCCGCTCCAGGTGTCGCGGGTTGGCAATCTGTTCCCCGTCCGAGGTCACGGCCAAGTCGCTCACGCCCAGGTCGACGCCGACAACATGCCCGGCCGACGGGAGCGGTTCTACGTCGTCGGTGTCGATGGTGAGGGTGACATACCAGCGGCCGTCCGGCTCGCGGGAGACGATCACCATCGCCGGATCCAGCGCGGCTATGTCCACGTCTGGCCAAGACCATACAAACCGCAGCGGCGCGCTCATCTTGGCCAGCTGAAGCACACCTGCGTGCAGGGTGAACGCCGACCGGGTGTAGTGCGCGGACTGCCGGGAGCGGCGGGACTTGAACCTGGGGTAGCGGGCCCGCTTGGCGAAGAATGCCCGGAACGCCTGGTGCTGGTGTCTCAGCGCCTGCTGCAGCGGCACTGAGGATACCGCAGTCAGGAACGCCAGGTCCGGGTCTTGTTTCATGGCGGTCAGCGCCCGGTCGGACTGCGCATAGGACATGCCCGTGTGGTCGGCGTGCCAGCGACGGTGCCGTTCGGCCAGGGTGCGGTTCCACACGATCCGGACGCAGCCGAACGTGCGGTTCAGGATGGCCTGCTGTCCCTGGTCGGGGTAGGCCCTGCACCGGTATGCCGTCCTCATAATGAGATGATCGCACGTGTGATCGAAAAATCGTGGGAGCCGCGCCATATCGGCCGCCGTTTTGTCCAGCCCCGCTGCGGCGGGCACCGGATTCTTCCCTGGCCTGAAGGCCGGGGCAACCTCCGGGAGGTTTGGTGACTGCGATCGTGCTCGCCTCCGCCTCCCCGGCCCGGCTCACGGTGCTCCGCGGGGCTGGGCTGGACCCCGAGGTGGTGGTCAGCGGCGTCGACGAGAGCTTGTTCACGGCGGCCACGCCGGCCGAGCTGGTCGGCCTGCTGGCCCAGGCCAAGGCGGCCGCGGTGGCGTCCGGCCGCGCGGAAGGGCTGGTCATCGGGTGCGACTCGCTGCTTGACCTGGACGGACGCGCGCTGGGTAAGCCCGCGTCGGCGGGCGAGGCGGTGACCCGCTGGCGGGAGATGTCGGGGCGGACGGCGACGCTGGTGACCGGGCACTGCGTGATCAACGCGGCCACCGGCCAGCGAGCCGCGGCGGTAGCGGCGACCAGCGTCCGGTTCGGCACCCCGTCGGAGGAGGAGATCGCCGCCTACGTCGCCTCGGGCGAGCCGCTCGCGGTGGCCGGCGCGTTCACGCTGGACGGGCGCGGCGGCTGGTTCGTGGACCGGATCGACGGCGATCACGGCACCGTGCTCGGCGTATCGCTGCCGCTGCTCCGCCGCCTGCTGGCCGACCTGGGCGTGAGCCTGACGTCGCTGTGGGCCTGATCACCTGGGGCTGATCCGATCTGGGTCGGGCCTGTTCGGCACTACCCTTGTAGGGGCGAGCGAACCGACACACGCGAAGAAGCCGGACGGATGCATGGAACCCGAACCCACCGTGCTGGACAGCCTCCGCAGGGCGGTCGAGGCGATGCCCGACGACGTGCCGCTGCGCCTGCACCTGGCCACGATGCTGATGCGCGGGGGCCAGCGCGACGAGGCCATCCGGCAGGTCGGCGCGGTTCTGCAGCGCGATCCGGGCAACGCCGCGGCGCTGGGCCTGCTCCAGGCGGGATCCGGGCCGGCTGAGGCCGCGGATCCGCCTCCCCAGGACGCGACGGATATTTCAGCCGAACGGACCGTGGTGCGTCCCCCCGCTACCGGTCCGGCGCAGCCCGGCGGGGAGGCCACCGGGAGCAGGTCGCGGCAGTATGACTGGTCGCAGGCCGAGGACGAGCTGCGCGACGTGCTGCCCGCCATGTTCATCGGCGACGCTCCGGGGGCGGACTCGGCTTTGGCGGGCTCGGAGGCGGACGCCTATGACGCCGAGCACGCCGGGCTGACGCTGGCCGACGTGGCCGGGATGACCGAGGTGAAGCAGCGCCTCGAGGCGGCGTTCCTGGCCCCGATGCGCAACCCGGACCTGCGCAGGCTGTACGGCAAGTCGCTGCGCGGCGGGCTGTTGCTGTACGGGCCGCCCGGCTGCGGCAAGACGTTCATCGCCCGCGCGGTAGCGGGCGAGTTGCGCGCGAGGTTCATCGCGGTGTCGTTCGCGGACATCATCGACATGTTCGTGGGGCAGAGCGAGCGGAACATCCACGAGCTGTTCGAGATCGCCCGGCGGAACGCGCCGTGCGTGCTGTTCCTGGACGAGGTGGACGCGATCGGGCAGAAGCGCTCGCAACTGCGAAACACCCCGATGCGCAGCGCGGTCAACCAGCTGCTCCTGGAGCTGGACGACATCTCCGGCAACAACGAGGGCGTGTTCCTGCTGGCCGCCACCAACCACCCCTGGGACGTGGACAGCGCCCTACGCCGGCCGGGCCGGTTCGACCGGACCCTGCTGGTGCTGCCGCCGGATGCGGCCGCCCGCGAGGAGGTGTTCCGCTACCACCTGCGCGAACGACCGGTGGCCGGGATCGACCTGGCCAAGCTGGCCAGGCAGACCGACGGGTACTCCGGGGCCGACATCGCGCACATCTGCGAGACGGCCGCCGAACGGGCCCTGATGGACTCGGTCCAGCGCGGCGAGCCGCGGATGATCGGCCAGGGCGATCTCGAAGCCGCGATCGGCGAGGTCAGGCCGTCGCTGGGCGCCTGGTTCGACACCGCCCGCAACGTCGCGCTGTTCGCCAACGAGGGCGGCACCTACGACGACCTGGCCGCCTATCTCCGCAAGCGCCGGCTGCTGTGAGCTCTGTCGGCCAGGGGGGACGGCTCCCCGCTCTGCTCCCTGGGGGCCTCGACCCGCCCCAGGGCCCGCGGCGGCACCCGTGATCGAGCTGCGGCAGGGACTGGCGCGCGCCTCGGCGATGCTGGACGTCAAGCGGTTCGACGAGGCGTCTGCCTTGCTGTCCCGCATCGTGGCCGCCGAGCCGGAAAGCGCCCGGGCCTGGTGCCTGATGGCCCGTGCGCACCTGGGCGCGGACCGGTACGCCGAGGCCATCGAGGTGGCCAACCGGGCGGTGGCCCTGGACCCGTCGGACGAGTGGCCGCACCGCCTGGCCAGCAACGCGCTGGTCCACCTGGGCAACCACGGGGACGCGCTGCGCGCGGCGCACGAGGCGTGCCGGCTCGCGCCCACCTACTGGCAGACCCACGTCTGCCTGGCTCAGGCCGCCCTGGCCGCCCAGCGGCTGGACACCGCCAGCGACGCCGCGGCCCGGGCCCGGGCCCTGGCCCCCAACGAGCCCGACGTGCACTTCCTGTCCGGCAAGGTGAGCCTGAGCCGCGGCGATCTAGTCGCCGCACGCGAGCATCAGGAGCGCGCCCTCGCGCTGGATCCCGTGCACAGCGGCGCGATGAACGAGCTGGGCCGGATCAGGCTCCGGCGGAACGACCCGATCGGCGCGATCCGGCACTTCCTGTCCGCGGCCCGGGCCACGCCGGACGAGCGGATCTACGCCAGGAACATCGACGTGGTGATCCTGCGCACGGTGTCTCGGACGATCTACGTGTTCACGCTGATCGCGCTGATCCTGATCTGGGTCCCCGCGGTCAGCCACGTGAACCGGCTGCCGTTCGCGATCGGCCTCGGCTCGCTGGGTTTCGTCACCGCCATGGGCTTCGCCTGGATGGTGCTGCGCCTGCCGCCCGAGGCCCGCCGGGTGGTACGCCGGACCCTGCGCACCCCGCGGGTCGCGGGGGCGCTCGCCCTGGCCGTGGGCGGGGTCGCGGTGGCGTTCGGCATCGTCGCGTTCACGCCCGAACTCGACCTCGCGCAGATGCTGCCGATCGCCGTGGTCATCACCGTGGTCGCGCGGCTGGCCGCCTTCGCCACCCTGCGAGGCGCAGTCCGCAAGCAGCAGTAATCCCGCCGCATGCGGCCGGGCCTCTGGTTCCGGCTTTGGCGCTGGAGTTTGATCGAGCCAGCGGACGGCACGGACCGACGGGATGGCCAGCATGACCGCGCTGCTCAGCAGCCCGTAGACGGCTCCGACCCCAAAGACCAGCGCGGGCCCGAGCGCGGCGGCGAGCGGACCGTCGATCGCGTACCCGATGACCCCGACGCCGTAGGCCGGGAACAGCGAGAGCGAGCTGACCCGGGCTAGCCGCTCCGGCGGTATCTGCTGCTGCATGGTGGTGCCCTCGAAGGTGGCGAAGATCGCCGATCCCGCGCCGCAGCCGAAGGCGGCCGCGGCCACCCAGGGAGCCGCCGCGTGCAAGGCCATCGGGATGTCGGGCAGCGCGTAGCAGAACGTGCCCAGGGTGGCGACCACCATGGGCCGCTGGGGCCGTCGGCCCAGGCAGAGCAGCCCGGCCGTGATCGCTCCCGCGCCCTGGACGGCCAGGATCGCGCCCCAGACCGCGGCGCCGCCGAGGTAGGCCCGGCCCAGGACCGGGCCCAGCAGCATCCAGGGCGCCCAGGTGATCAGGTTGAAGAAGGCGAACTGCACGGTGCTTGCGCACAGCCAGGTCCGGGACCGGAAGTCCGCCCAGCCCTCGGCCAGGTCGGCTCGCAGGGTCGGGCGAGTCGCCGGCTCCGTTCCGTCAGCTCCTGCGAGCCCCGCCGCCTGGCCCGCCTGGCCCGCCTGGCCTGCCTGGCCCGGCTGGCCCGCCTTTCCCGCCTGGCCTGCCTGGCCCGGCTGGCCCGCCTCATCGGCCCGGACTGCCTTTCCCGTCTTTCCCGCGCTGCCCGCCTGGCCGGCCTTGCTGGCCGTGCCGACCGGGGCGCTGGGCAGGCGGAGCAGGCTGAGGGCCAGCACGCTGACGGCGTACGACGCGGCGTCCGCGGCCACCACCACGGCCGACCCGGCCAGGGCGACCAGGACCCCGCCCAGCGCGGGGCCGGCGATCCTGGTCGCCGAGTCGGCCAGCCCGTACAGCGTGTTCGCGTTCACAAGCTGATCCCGCGGCGCGATCTCGACCGTCAGCGCGTCCAGGGCCGGGGTGAAGAACGCGGTGCCCATGCCCCCGAGCCAGGCGAGCGCGATGAACAGCCACAGCGCCGGCCGCCCGAGAGCCAGCGCGATCGCGAGCGTGGCCTGCGCAGCGCAGCGGAGCACGTCCGCGGCGAGCATCACCCGGCGTCGCCCGAGCCGGTCGGCGATCGCCCCGGCCAGCGGCAGCAACACCACCTGCGAGACGACGTTGGCCGCGAACACCAGCCCCAGGCCGGTCGCGCTGAACCCGCTGTCCAGCACCGCCCAGGCGATCGCCACCGTGGACATCGACGAACCGAGCAGGGAGGTCACGAAGCCGGTGTAGAAGCACCGGAAGTTCCGCTCCCCCAGCACGCCGACCCGGCTCCGCAGCCACTCTGACCTCACGGAACCGGATCATGACACCTGGCTTCGGGCTGCGCAATCCTCGATGCTAAAGAAAGTTGCGTCTATACGGCTCAACTTTGGGTTTCTGCCCGGCGGAAAGCTGCGGCCCGCCCGGCTCAGCACGCCGATCGAAGAAAAATCTCATGATGACTTAATCTTCTTGAGCAGACTAGGCTCAAGTTGGAGTGGCCCCCGTACCAGCACAGATCCGGCACACTGTGCATTGGGCCTGTGACCTGCCCGCCGCAACGACATGAACCCCGGGGTTCACCGGGTAAGCGCCGCGACTCGGCCAGCCGCGTCTGCACCGGCAGATGCCAGGCGCAACACTGGCCCCGCATTCCGGGTGGCTCTCTGACCGCGGAGAACGGCGCGGGCCAACTGTGTCGCCAGCCGACCTGTCCGCCAGCTGATTGTCGAAGGCACGGTGAACTTTTGACCGGCTCGCCCGGGCGGCGTTCGCCGTTCGCCGGACATCACATCCGTCGCGGCCGTCACGCCGCACCACCGGTATCACGCCAAGCGTAGAGTCCCTCCGTTTACCGCGGAAAATCCGGCTTCCACGGAAACTTTGGGCTGCTATAGTTGCCATTTTCTTCCGTGTAAGCCATAGTTTCCGCGGAGTTGTTACTGGAATCGATTAAAGAAACTAAAGAGCAGGTCAGGTCACGGCTGTACGCACGCCGCCCGCGCCATGCGGCACCCCGATCCCGGAGACGAGGCAGGTGGCCCGCACGCCCCATACGATGGGCGCGGCGCTTGGGGCTCGTGGCACACGGGCCAGACAAGACAGGGCGGTGGCACACGTGCCCCGAATGGCGGGGCTGGGCGATTGGGGGCCGATCTCGGCTGCTGCGCATGGCAGGCTAGTGAGTTAAGATACATCGCGTGCGTTTTGATCGCGCTTGAAGGGAGCGTCATGGACGCGATGGACGGGGGTCCGGGGAACTTGGAAGGCCTGCGGCAGGGGACGGCCGGGGAGGTACCGGCGACGGGGACGGCCGGGGACGGCGCGGCGACGGGGGCGGGTCGGGGTCTGGCGGTGCGGGCTTCGGATCGGGAGCGGGACGCGGTGGTGCAGCGGATCCAGCAGGCATTTGCCGAGGGGCGACTGGACGACACCGAGTTCGACGAGCGGATGCGGGCGGCGCTGACCGCGCGCACGCACGCGGACCTGGACGCGCTGCTCGCGGACCTGCCCGCCGAGACGGCGGCGCCCGGCCAGGCGCCCGCGACCGTGGGGCGGGGGCCGGGGCGGGTGGCGATCGCGCTGAAGAGTTCGGTCCGGCGGGGCGGTCGCTGGCGGGTGCCTGAGCGCTACACGACGGTCGTCTACAAGGGCAGCGGCTGGCTGGACCTGCGGGCCGCCGAGCTCAGCGGGCCGGTCACCAGCTTTCTCGCGGTGGCCTACAAGTCCCGGGTGACAATCCTGGCGCCGCCCGGCGTGCGGGTCGAGATGACCGGCTTCGGCGTCACCCAGGGCGCGGACGAGGAAGACCCGGGTTACCGGCTGCCGACGGACGCCCCGGTGATCCACGTGCGCGGCGTCGCGTACAAGGGCACGGTGGAGATCACGACCCGGCCGCCGGAGCGTGCCGCCCTGCGCGGGTAACCGGGCCCGGGCCAGCGGAGGATCAGCAGAGCCACGGGCCGGCCTGGCGGCACCTGATGTCGTGCGGCGGCTCGTAGAATGTCGCGTCCCAGAGCTGGGCGTGGCAGGTCTGGCATGACACCAGCAGGTGCCCCATGCCCCGCCCGCGCTCGGCTCCTTCCCGCGCCGCCGCGCAGATACAGGGTTTCCAGCCGACCCGGGCCTGGCCCGGCCACAGGGGGTGGCCGAACGGGCAGCGCTGCGGCTTGTGCTCGAACAGAGACACCGGCATGAGATGATCATGCCAGTGTCCCAGGTGCTGACGCTAGTTCGAAGAAAGGATCTAATCTGGTCACGACCTGGTAACGCCGGTTACGTCCGCCGGGTCTGGTTCGTCACTGCAGTGAGGGACGGCGAAGGGAGAATGTCGCAGTGGCCGATCAACAGCTCCTGGCCCAGCGGTTCGAGGGGCAGCCGGATCAGGAACAAGATCAGGACCGGATCGGGAACATGACAGGATAGATGGCGTGACGTGGAAAGCCCCAGATGTGGACCGGCCGGAAGGGCCGCTGACCGGCCCCGAGCGCCCGATGCTGCAGGCGTTCCTGGACTGGCACCGGGCCACGCTGCTGTACAAGTGCGCCGGCCTGACCGGTGAGCAGCTCGCCGAGCGGACGGTGCCGCCGTCGGATCTGTCCCTGCTCGGGCTGGTGCGCCACATGACCAAGGTGGAGCGCGCCTGGTTCCGCCAGCGCTTCGCGGGCGAGCCGGTCGACAACCCGTTCGGGGAGGACAAGAGCGTCGATTTCGAGCGGACCGACCCGGCCCGGGCCGCCGCCGACTACGCCCGGCTGACCGAGGAGTTCAAGCTGGCCGACGCGGCCGTGGCGCACGCGTCCCTGGACGAGACGTTCACCCACCGCGGCGAGGTCATGTCGCTGCGGCTGATCTACCTGCACATGATCGAGGAGTACGCCCGTCACCTGGGCCACGCCGACTTGCTGCGCGAACGCACTGACGGCGCCACCGGCGAATAGCTCGGGTCACCATCCCGCGGCTGCGAACGTCACGTCCGGGCTGGCCCCCGGCAGCGCGGTGAACACGCCATGGTCGAGGCGGCCGAATCCGAAGTCCTGCACGAGCAGGTGACTCCCGCTCGGATCGGTGGATAGCAGGGCGCAGCCTCCGTCGAGGTAGTCCTGCTCGCCCACGTTGGTGTAGCGGGCGGTTTGCGTACGCAGCGCACGCAGCAGCTGCCCGTCGGCGGCCGACAGCTCGATGATCCGGGCCGTGACACTGCCCCGCGGATGGCCGGGCGGCGAAGTGTCGTGGCACGCGGCGGCGACGATCTCGCGGCCGCCGGAGGTGATCATCGCCGACCGAACCCCGCTGATGGCGGCCGGGAATCCGATCAGCTGCGATTCCAGCAGGTTGCTTCCCGGCGCGGAGGTGTCCAGCTGGCGGACCCCGGTGATGGCGGCCGCTCCGGTGGTCAGGGAGGTGGTATGCCACCAGAGGAAGACGAGCGTCCGGCCGCCGGTGCCCCACGAGGGCGTGCCTGCCCAGTACCCCTGGCTACTGCGCCCGGTCCAGGTCCGGGTGTTCCCCGTGGCGAGGTCGACGACCTGGACGACGCCGTAGGTCTGGGTGCCGACGACGATCCCCTCGTGCTCGAAGGACAGGGCCAGCCTGGTGCCGTCGGGCGACAGGGCCATGCCGGCTAGCGGCATGGCGTTCGTCGAGACGTTCAGTCTGGCTGGGGGTCCCGGCCGGCCGGTCCGGGAGACGGACAGACGGTAGAACAGGGTCCAGTCGGTGCCGGGGAGAGTGGACGTATTCAGGACGGCGGCGACGACGAACGTGCGCTCAGCCGCCGAGGCGGTGACGGAGACGCCCCACGCGTCGCCGCTATCCGGCAGCGGAACTGTCCCGGTCACGGACCCGCTGGCGGAGTCGCGCACCACCGCTTCCAGCCCGGTGGCGGCGCGCGCGACCGTGAGGTAATAGGGAGGCATGGCGGCGGGGATGGGGGCCGGCCCCGCGGTAGGCAGCTGACGGGCGGGCGGGCCGGTCAGCGACGCGACCGTGACGGCGATGGCGATGACCGCGGCGGCGGCCGCGACCGGGAACAGCCGCAGACGCCAGCGGGGCCCAGGCTCGGGAGCGCGGAGCGGCCGCAGCTGCCCGGGCTGGACGGCGTCCGCCACCCGCTTGAGTTCCTCACGCAGCAGTTCTTCGGGGGCAGGCATGCCTCACGGCTCCTTCGGCAGGACGCGGGCCAGCGCGGCCAGGCCGCGTGAGGCGGTGGACCGGACGGCGCCTTCGCTGATGCGCAGCGTGGCCGCGGTGTCGGCCACGCTCAGGTCCAGGTAGTAGCGCAGGGCGAGCACCTCCCGCTGTCGCCGGGGCAGCGAGCGGAAGGCGCCGATGAGCTCGGTGCGCTGCTCGAGCACGACCGCGGCGTCGGCGTCGTACGGCGCCGGCCCGGCGATCCGGCCCTCGTACCGGCGGGCGACCAGGCGGCGGCGCAGTACTGACCGGCAGCCGTTCAGCACGGCGGCACGTGCGTAGTCCAGGGCGCTGGACGGTGCCCGCAGGCTGCGCCAGCGGCGGTGCAGCTGCTCGAACGCGTCCTGGACCACGTCCTCAGCCGTGGCCAGGTCGCCGACCATGAGCAGCGCGAGCCGGATCAGGCCCAGGTGATGCTCGGTGAACAGCTCCGTCACCGAGCACGCGGATTCCGCCGCCCCGGGCGTGACCGTCGGCACGTCCCGGTCCAGCGGCGTACCCGGGCTCCAGATAACGTCCGCCGAGTCGGTGTCCACGTTATAGGGACGCGCGGGAGTCCCTTGGCGCTGCGAGGCGGGACGGAAAATCTGCCGGGCGGTCAGCGGCCGGCCACCGGCGGCCGTCCGGTGTAGACGGCGCGGGGCCGCAGCGGCCCGGGCCCGGCGTAGGCCTCCAGGGCATGGGCGATCCAGCCCGCGGTGCGCGCCACGGCGAAGACGGCCTCCCCGGAGCCCCTGGTCATGCCCGCCACTCGGGCCAGGGTGGCGATGGCGAAGTCGATGTTCGGCTCGGGCAGGGACTTGCGCCTGACCTCGGCCAGCACGGCCTCGGCGACCGCGAGCTGCCCGGACTTCGGCGCGGCGTGCCGTACCAGGTCAAGCAGCAGGACGGCGCGCGGATCACCGGTCCGGTATACGAAATGGCC
Organism: uncultured Actinomycetes bacterium; assembly: GCA_963722055.1. Lineage (GTDB taxonomy): Bacteria > Actinomycetota > Actinomycetes > Streptosporangiales > Streptosporangiaceae > Palsa-504. The sequence continues at coordinate 19,316 of CAVRLA010000005.1, forward strand.
GAACCCGGGCACCCGTTCCCCCCGGCGCAGTAGTTCGCCCACCACTCGGGGGACGTCGTCCGGACCCGCGGCCGCGGCCAGCAGCGCCTCCGCGCCGAGGGACGCCCCGCCGTGCAGCGCGCCACCCAACGCCCCCAGCCCGGTGGCGACCACCGCGTACGGATCGGCCCGCACCGACGCGGCGGCCCGCGCGGCCAGCGTGGACGCGGCGAGCTCGTGGTCGGCCAGCAGCACCAGCGCGGCCGACAGGGCGCGTCGCAGCGCGGGGCTGGCCCGGCCGCCGCGCAGCCGCGACCACAGCCGGTCGGCGATCGACAGATCCGGGGCCGCGCTCGGTGGGGCAGCCGGAGGCGCGGTCGGCGGGGCGGCCGGAGGCGCGGTCGGCGGGGCGGCCGGAGGCGCGGTCGGCGGGGCAGCCGGAGGCGCGGTCGGCGGGGCGGCCGGAGGCGCGGTCGGCGGGGCGGCCGGGGGGAGGCAGTCGACCAGGCCGGCGATGATGCTGCGGCCGGCCGCGAGGACCGCCGCCGGGTCCAGTTGTAGCCGCAGCGGATCGGTGGCCGCCATGGCCGGCGCGATCACCTGGAACCGTTCCAGCGGCAGCGTCCCGGCGGGCAGCGCGGCCTGCGCAGCCCGGCCCGCGGCCAGTGCGGCGGGCGTCGCCCGCCACGCCGCCGGCCCAGGCGCCCGGGCGGTCCGGACGCCGCGGACATGCGGGGCCGCGGGGAATTCGCCGGTCCAGAGCAGCTCGGCGACGTCCTCGAAGGTGCGGCTGGTGGCGAGCCGGATGACGTCGAGGCCGCGGTAGCGCAGCCGGTCGCCGGCGATCTCGGTGATGGCCGACTCGACCGTGATGTCGGCGACACCGACCGGGCGCCGGGGACGGCCGCGCCGGGCCAGCCGCTCGACCTCATCGGAGTCAAACAGGCTGCTCCGGCCGTCGGCGGCGCGATCCCGGCGCAGGACACCACGGCTGACGTAGGCGTATAGCGTCGCGGGCTTGACGCCAAGCCGTTGCGCGGCTTGGGCAGCGGTCAGGAAGTCGGTCATGCGGTCCGTACCGGGCCAGCGGGGCGGAGGTCGGTCATGCGGTCCGTACCGGGCCAGCGGGGCGGAGGTCGGTCATGCGGTCCGTACCGGGCCAGCGGGGCGGAGGTCGGTCATGCGGTCACCACGGTTCGTTCGGTATTGAATTTAATCAATATTGATGAGAGCGGGACCCGTGTCAACCGGGATCGCGGATACGGCCAGAAACCGAACCTTCGCGCCGAACTGAACCACAGGGCCGCGGCAGCCGTGTCACGGGTGGCTGAGAAACCATCCCGCCAGGTGTTGAGGGGGCCTGGAGGGAACAGGCTTCCCCGATCGCAGGGGATCCCGGGTGAACCTGCACAACCGGGAGGTGACCATCCATCCGGCGGAGCCCCCGGCCGCGGCCCGGCCGGTGGTGGATCCCGGCACGCCGTTCGATCCCCGGGGACGGTGAAAGGTTGGCGGCGGCTGATACCACGGCCCGTTCCATATAATTGATTTTAATCAATGTTGACTGGACTTTCTCCCTATGGTCAATATTGACCCATGCCGTCAGTCCACTTTCTCGACGTGACCAACCGGGACGGGGTGCAGACCGCACGCACCGGGCTGTCGAAGTTCGGCAAGGTCATGGTCAACTACTACCTGGGGCGCCTGGGTGTGGCGCAGTCCGAGATCGGGTTCCCGTTCCTGTTCCACGAGGTGCCCTACGTCCGGGCTTGTCTGGCGCTGGCCGAGGCGGGGGCGTTCGGGGACCTGCGGCTGTCCGGCTGGTGCCGCGCGGTTCCCGCGGACGTGGAGGCCGCGGTCGCCGTGACCGGACCCGCGGGCCAGGGCCTGCGTCATTACAACGTGTCGATCTCCACCTCGGACCAGATGATCGTGCACAAGTTCCGCGGCAGGCTCGACCGCGCCGCGATCATCGACGAGATGACCGCGGCCGTGGCGGTGGCCCGGGCGGCCGGGGCGGAGACGGTCGGGGTCAACGCGGAGGACGGGTCGCGGACCGACGACGGGTATCTGCTGGAGTTCGCTACGGCGGCCCGGGAGGCGGGTGCGACGCGGGTGCGGTACTGCGACACGATCGGCGGGGACTCCCCCGGCCGGATCAGGGAGCGGTTCGCCAAGCTGGCCTCCGCGGTCGGCCTCCCGGTCGAGACCCACTGCCACAACGACCTGGGCATGGCCGTGGCGAACTCGGTGTCCGGCGCGCTAGGCGACCTGGACGCCGGCCAGGACGCGTGGGTCAACACCTGCGTGAACGGCATCGGCGAGCGGGCCGGGAACGCCGACCTGCTGTCGTGCATCCTCGCGTTCCAGTACGGATTCGGGATATCCGAGTCGGTGTCTGTTGGTGACCGGCTGGACCTGTCGTGGGCCCGGCGGTTCGGACTGTGGGCGTCGTATGCCTTCGGGCAGCCGCTGCCGCCGGCCTGGCCGGGCGTCGGCCGCAACGCGTTCGCGCACGAGTCGGGCATCCACGCCGACGGGGCGCTCAAAGACCGCGGCAACTACGAGTTGTACGACGATTCGGTGCTCGGCCCGTTCCCGGCCGACTGGTACACGCGCGCGGGCCGGGTGGTGCTGACCGGCGAGTACGGCGGCACGGCCGGGTTCCGGCACGTGCTGGACGGGCTCGGCATCGCGGTGGCGGACGGGGACGAGGACCTGGTGTTCTCACTGGTCCAGCTGTGCGCGTCGGCGACCAGCAAGCCGCTCACCGACGATGAGCTACGGCTGATCGCCGGGTACCCGCATCAGCTCGCGCTGCTGTTCCCCGGCTTGCTCGGTTAGGGGCGGTACGGCCGGTTTCCGGCGGGGCGCGTTCGCGGCCATCAGTGGCCTGAACCGCTGAGTTCGCGGGTGACGGCGGCGGCCGCGGCCGCCGCCGTCACCACGATCGGCCGCTGCTTACTCCCGGGCGAGCATGGCGGCGGCCTCGCGTTCGAGGTCGAGGTAGGGTTCGCCGCTGACGTCGATGGCGACCCGGTTGATGGTGCCGCCGGTGAACCGGTAGGGCCGCTCGCCCGGGTAGTCGTCGGTGACGGCGGCGCCGCCGTCCCGGCCGACGCACAGGCCCTCGCCGGCGAGCTCGAAGTAGCCCGGCTGGACTCTGATACGGCCCTCGCCGACCTTGCGGTCCCCGTAGTAGAGGGACAGCAGCCCGGTGGCCACGCCGGGAGGATCCTCTCCGTCCTTGTCGAAGGAGGCCGACAGGATCAGGTTCTCCCCGGTGGGCACGTCCTCGGTCGCCACGACCTTCTGCTCCATGATGCCCACGAAGTTGTTGACGTAGTGCAGCCGGTTGTCCTTGACGTACAGCGCATGCCCGCCGAACCAGGAGCCGTGGGCGAACAGCACGCCCTGGGCGCCCGGAGCTGGGACGTCGACCAGCGCCCCGATGCTGTAGGACCGGTTGTGGACGTTCACCGCCTGCGTCTCGGGGACGTCGGCCGCGTCGGGATAGTACGTGTACCGGTTGCGAGGGCTGGTCAGCATCGGCCTGGGCGTGTTGAGGACCTCCATCGGGGTCCGGTCGTCCAGCGGGAACGCGCCGTTCGCGCCGGCCTCGGCGAACCACATATTCACCATCTCGCGCACCTTGTCCGGGTGCTCGGCGGCCAGGTCGTGCAGCTCGGAGCGGTCGACGTCGGTGTGGTACAGCTCCCAGGTGTCGTCGTTGAAGTGGCTCCAGCCGCTGATGGTCGGGTGGGTGGTGACCGCCTTCCAGCCGTCGTGCCAGATCGCCCGCGAGCCCAGCATCGAGTAGAACTGGGTCGGCCGGGCCGACGGCGCCGAGGGGTCCTCGAAGCTGTACCGCATGCTGACCCCGTCGAACCGGGACTGGGTGTAGCCCTTGATCGCCCCCGGAGGGTGGACGTCGAGGCAGTCCAGGATGGTCGGCACGATGTCGACGGCGTGGTGGTACTGGTGGCGGATCTCCCCGCCGTGGCCCAGCACCGACGGCCAGGAGATGATGCACGGGTCGCTCGTGCCGCCGTTGAACTCATACCGCTTCCACATCTTGAACGGCGTGTTGAACGCCATCGCCCACCCAGTGCAGTAGTGGTTGTAGGTCCTCGGCCCGCCCAGCTCGTCGATCATGCCCAGGTTCCGCTGCAGGTCGTCCGGGATGCCGTTGAACAACAGGTTCTCGTTGACCGACCCGTCCGGGCCGCCCTCACCGGACGCGCCGTTGTCCGAGACCAGGATCACCATCGTGTTGTCCCGCTGCCCGGACACCTCAAGGAAGTCCAGCAGCCGCCCGATGTGATGGTCGGCGTGGGCCAGGAACCCGGCGTACACCTCGGCCATCCGGGCGAACAGCCGCCGTCCGTCCGCGCCCAGGGTGTCCCACGGCTTGGTGTAGTCCACGGCGGGGAACGGCTGGCCGCCCGGGCCGGTACGGTCGGCGGGCGTGCCGATCGGGTTGAGCGGGGGCAGCTCGGTGTCTTGCCGGGACGATGCCCATCTGCTTCTGCCGGGCCAGGGTCTGCTCCCGGACCGCCTCGTACCCCATGTCGAACTGCCCCCGGAACCGGTCGATCCACTCTCGCGGCGCATGGTGCGGGGCGTGGCAGGCACCCGGCGCGTAGTACAGGAAGAACGGCTTGTCCGGCGCGATCGCCTTGGCGTCCCGGATGAACTCCAGCGCCTTGTCGGTCAAATCGTCGGTCAGGTGATAGCCCTCCTCCGGAGAGCTGGGCTGGTCTACCGGGTGGTTGTCGTAGACCAGCTCCGGGTACCACTGGTTGGTCTCCGCGCCCAGGAACCCGTAGAACCGCTCGAACCCCCGGCCGGTCGGCCAGTTCCGCCGGGTCGAGGCCAGGTTCATCTCATCGGTCGGGCACAGGTGCCACTTGCCCACGATGTAGGTGTTCCAGCCCTGCTCGCCCAGGATCTCCGAGACCATGCCGTTCTCCGGCGGGATCGTGCCGCTGCCGTTGGGGAACCCGCAGGCGGCCTCGGTGATGCAGGCCATGGAGTTGCGGGTGTGGTTGCGGCCGGTCAGCAGGCAGGACCGGGTTGGCGAGCACAGCGCCGTAGTGTGCCACTGGGTGAACCGGACGCCGGAGTCGGCGATCCGGTCGATGTTCGGCGTCGGGATCGGCCCGCCGTAGCAGCCCATCGCCGAAAAACCCACGTCATCGAGCACGATGTAGATCACGTTGGGCGCACCCTCGGGAGCCTTGGGCGGTTCGAACGGCGACCAGTCCGGTACCGAGTCCCGGATGTCGATGTTGATCGTGCCCTTGAACGGCTCACCCACGGCCTGCCCCTTTTCCGGTTGGTTGCTCCCCACAGCTGGCCGTACGAGCGCCCTTGCCTGCGATGACCAGGCCTTGCACTCCAAGCACGGACAAGCCAGGTACGAGGACCAGCCTGGCGCGAACCGCGGTACGGCGCCTCATCCCCGGCGGATGAGCCCGGCCGCTTATGTTGGGTCATAGCCCGGGGGGAAGGGAGAGGCATGAAGGTCTTCATCTCGTTTGACATGGAGGGCGTGGCCGGGATCGTCGACTGGTCGCAGTGCCGCGGGCCGGGCCAGCCGTACGAGGAGGGGCGGCAGCTGCTGCTCGGCGAGGTCAACGCGGCGATCGACGGGGCCATGGCGGGCGGGGCCACCGAGATCGTCTGCAACGACTCGCACGGGACGATGAGCAACCTGGACCCGGCCGAGTTGCACGGGCAGGCGGCCTACGTGTCCGGGCGGCACAAGCCGCTGTACATGATGCAGGGCCTGGACGCCACCGCGGACGTGGTGTTCATGGTCGGCTACCACGGCTCCATCTCGGGCGAGAGCTCGGTGCTGTCGCACACGTACAACCCCGCGGTGGTCTCGCACGTCGCCCTGAACGGGACCCGCGTGGGCGAGAGCGGGATCAACGCGCTGGTCGCGCTGGCCTGCCAGGCGCCGGTCGGGCTGATCACCGGGGACCAGGTGACGATCGCCGAGGCCGACCCGTTCCTGCCCGACGCCGAGCGCGTCGTGGTCAAGGAGTCGTTCACCAGGTTCGGCGCGTCCAGCCTGCACCCGGAGGTGGCCCGGGAGCTGATCGCCGACGGGGCGCGGCGGGCGGTGGAACGGACCGCCGCCGAGCCCGCGGAGGTGTGGGAGATCGCGGCCTCGGCTGATGGCCCGGGCACGCCGTCGGACGAGATGGGCGTGCTGCGGCTGCCGGCCATCTCCGGGCCGGCCACCCTCGAGGTGCACATGCAGACCGCGGACATGGCCGAGGTGGCCTCGTGGGTGCGCGGGGTCGAGCGGACCGGCGTGCGGACGGTGACCATCGGCGGCGAGGACCCGCTAGCCGTGTTCCGGTCGTTCGTCGGGGTGACCTATATCACCCGGGTCTCCGAGGGGCGCTGAGGGGCGCTGAGGTCAGCCGAGGTCAGCTCAGGTGGGCGACCCGGCGGCGGCGCCGGTGACCTGGTCGCGGCCCCAGCGGGCCAGCGTGGCGTCCCAGTCGAGCGGGAGGGTCATGCCGCCGTCGGCCAGCTCCGCCTCCCAGTCCTCGGCGGGCACCCGCCACAGGACCTCGAACTCGATGCCGCTCGGGTCCTTGGCGTACAGGGACTTGGACACCCGGTGGTCGCTCTCCCCCACCAGTGCCCCGGCGGCCGCCAACCGGGCCCGGGTGTCGACCAGGTCCCCGAGCGTCCCGACCTCCCAGGCCAGGTGGTAGAGCCCCGGGTGTTCGGGCTGATCGGGTGCGTGACCGGCGCCGATCTCGAACAGGCCGAGGTCGTGGTCGTTAGCCGAGTCCGGCGCGCGCAGGAAGGCGGCGCGGCCGGGAATCTCCATCCGGACCTCGAAGCCGAGGGTCTCCCGGTAGAAGTCCACGGTGCGCTGCAGACCGTGCACGTACAGGACAGCGTGGTTGAGGCGGCGGACGGCCATCGGAGCTTTCCTCCCTGAGTGGGCGTGGGGGAAAAGTAGGGCCAGCTCAGCGGTGGCTCAGGTCCGCACGCACCGCGGGCCGGAGCGAGCGGAGCCGGCGGCTAGCGGATCTGACCGCGCTGCCGGCGGCGGATCTCGCGGTACCGCCGTCGCTGCGACTCGTCGAGCATGAACCAGGCTGTGGTCGGAACAGCGATGGCGACGGCAACAAGCGCAAATACCAGCCAGAAGGGGACGCCGAATACCAGCAGGAACAGGGCGACGGCGACTCCGGCGATACCCCACTTCATGTGCGGTGTCATGCTGACTCCGTTCATCTATCCCGGGCCGTGGCCCCCGGGCCAGCCCAGCTCCTTCTAGCTTATAGCGCGCCGGCGAATCCCGTGGATCTTGTCCGTCCCGGGGCGTGCGGCGGCAGAGTACGCTGCGGGCATACGTGATCACGACCGCTTGAACGACCCTGGGGAGGGCGCCGTGACGCTCGCGATGCCAGTGGAGCCCGAGGCCAACGACCTGTTGAGCCGTAGCCCGCTCGCCCTGCTGATCGGCATGGTGCTGGACCAGCAGGTGCCGCTCGAACGCGCTTTCAGCGCGCCGCTCGACCTGGTCCGGCGGCTCGGGCACGAGCCCACGGCGGCCGAACTGGCCGGCTTCGATCCGGTGGCGCTGGCTGGCATATTCTCCGAACGCCCGGCGCTGCACCGCTACCCCAAGGCGATGGCGGCCCGCGTCCAGGACGTGGCCCGGCTGATCGTGGAGCAGTACGACGGCGAGCCCGATCGGCTGTGGACGACCGCCAAGACCGGCGACGAGCTGCTGAAGCGGGTGTCGGTGCTGCCCGGGTTCGGCGCGCAGAAGGCGCAGATCTTCGTGGCCCTGCTCGGCAAGCAGCTCGGGGTGCGGCCGCGAGGGTGGCGGGAGGCGGCGGGGAAGTTCGGCGCCAAGGACTCGCACCTGTCGGTCGCGGACATCTCCGACGCCGACTCACTGGCCCGGGTCCGCACGTACAAGCAGGAACTGAAGGCCGCCGCCAAGGCCGCCCAGGCGCCGTCGTCGTAGCTTCCCGGGGGCCCGTGGCCGGCGGCGGTTGCTAGCGTCGGTCCATGGAGTCGTTCATCGACGAGCTGCCCAAGGCCGAGCTGCACCTGCACCTAGTCGGGTCCGCGTCGGCTCTGACCGTCCTGGAACTGGCCCGCCGGCACCCCGACGGTGACGTCCCGCGGACCGAGCCGGAGCTCCGGGCGTTCTTCGAGTTCCGGGACTTCCCGCACTTCGCGGACGTGTACGGCGCCGTCAGCGCGCTGGTCCGGGAGCCTGCCGACGTCGCCGCGCTGGTGACCGGCGCGGCGCGCGACCTGGCGGGCCAGAACGTCAGGTACGCGGAGCTGACCGTCACCCCGCACACGTTCACCAAGGAAGGCCTGCCGGCCGCCGAGGTCACCGAGGCGCTGGACCTCGGCGCGGCCGAGGCCCGGCGCGAGCACGGCGTCCGGATCGTCTACACCTTCGACATCGCGGGCGAGTACGGCGGCGACGCCGCGCGGGCCACCCTGGACCATGCCCTGTCCTGGCCGCCGGAGGCGCTGACCGGGTTCGGGCTGGCCGGCATCGAGCAGGCCCGGCCGGCGCACCAGGACGCGTTCCGCGACGTGTTCGCGGCCGCGATCGCGGCCGGGCTGCACAGCGTCCCACACGCGGGCGAGATGTCGGGCCCGCAGACCATCTGGGAGGCGCTGAACGGCCTGCGGGCCGAGCGGATCGGGCACGGCATCAGCTGCCTGGCCGATCCCGCCCTGGTCGCGTACCTGCGGGAGACCCAGATCCCGCTCGAGGTGTGCCCGACGTCCAACGTGTGCACTAGGCAGGTGCCGGACCTGGCCTCGCACCCGCTGCCCCGCCTGCTGGCCGAGGGTCTGTTCGTGACGCTGAACAGCGACGACCCGCCGATGTTCGGCACGTCGCTGACGCAGGAGTACCGGCAGGCGGCCGCGGTGCTCGGGCTGAGCCGGGACCAGCTGGCCGACCTGGCGCGCAACGGGGTGCGGGCCTCGTTCCTGGACGTGGCGGCCAAGCAGGCGCTGCTCGACGAGATCCAAGAGGTGGCGAGCAGGCCGCGGCCTGACGTTCCCGGAGCTGCTTCCGAGGACGCTTCCGCGCATGGCTGACGTGACCCGCGTGCGGCTCCGGCCGGTCCAGGAAGCGGACCTGGCCGCACTCGAGGGCAGCCACTCGCGCGAAGCCGACCCGTGGAACTGGTTCAGGTACATGCCCGCCGGCGCGCTGCACCGGCGCTTCGCGGAGGGGATGATCTCCGAGGAGGCCGGCACGCTGGCGGTCGAGGCCGCGGACGGCGCGCTGGCCGGCACGGTCAGCTGGTTCACCGTCCAGCACGGGCCCACGGCGGCGTGCCGGGCGCTGAACATCGGGATCTCGCTGCTGCCCGGCCACCGCGGACACGGCTACGGCTCGGCGGCGCAGCGGGCGCTCGCCGAGTATCTGTTCGCCACTACCCTCGCGGAGCGGATCGAGGCCGAGACCGACGTGGAGAACGTCGCCGAGCAGCGCGCGCTGGAACGCGCGGGCTTCACCCGCGAGGGGGTCCTGCGGCACACCCAGCTCCGCGCCGGGCGATGGCGGGACAACGTGATCTACAGCATCCTGCGCGCCGAGGTCAGCCTGGACCAGTTCTAGATTCCGCACAGACGCCAGGGCGCAGCGGGCCTGACTCGGAGCATTCGGGCGCCGGGCAGGAGCGTCAGCCGTCTGCCCGGCGGAAGGTGGTTGGGGCGGCTGGAGCATCAGGTCAGGCTCGGCGCGCCCTGGGCGTGGGCGACGCGGTCCGGGTAGCTCTTGCTGAACTTCAGCATGTACAGGACGATCACGATCGGGACGATCGTGCCGAGCAGCAGGTCGGGCAGGCGGTGGCTGCCCTGCCGCTCGATGGCCGCGGCGGCGACCCGGGAGGGGCCGACCGCGATGAGCGCCACGCCCCACGCGGCGCTGAGCACGCGGTTGATCTTCTTGAAGGTCGGCGATCCCCAGTAGGCCCGCGGAGTGCTCTGCCGGGCAAACTGCTCGGTGAACGGGATGACCGGGATCAGGACGAGGATGACGAGCCCCATGACGAGACCAACGCCCGCCCCGGTCCAGGTGGCCAGCCAGTGGTCGGTACCGCTGCCGCTGGTGAAGCCGAGGACGCCCAGCACGCTGAACAGTACGAGCGAGGTGGCGTTGAGGATCTTGGGCGGCCAGACGGGGCGGACCGCCACCGTGGCGACGGCGGCGCAGGCCGCGGCGGCCAGTGCGGCGACGCCGAAGTCGCCCGCCGGCAGCAGCCGGGCGAGGAGCGAGAAGGTAGCCAGGGGCAGGAACGAGAGGATAAGCAGTAGTGATTTCATGCCTCCAAACCTAAAAACGCCTGGTCGGCGAGACATCAGCCAAACGGCGGATCTGGCCGAGGTGGCGTCGGGTCGGCCCCTTGGTAGTAGGGCTAGGCGGTCGGCGGATCTAGGCCGGGGCGGCGCGGGCGATCTCGACCCTGGAACGCAGGCCGGTCTTCTGCAGGATGTGCGAGACGTGGGTCTGCACCGTCCGGGGGGAGACGAACAGCCGGGTGCCGATCTCGCGGTTGGTCAGCCCGTCGCGGACCAGCGCGGCGATCCGGTTCTCGGTCGCGGTCAAGCTGGCCCAGCCGAAGCTGGCGTCGCGATGAGCCTCCCGGGAGCCGCGGCGTACGCCCAGCGCCCGCAGCCGCCCCAGGGCGCGGTCCTGGTCGGGGACGGCGCCCATGCGCTGGTATCCGGCCAGGGCCGCGTCCAGGGCCGTCGTGGCCCGGTCCCGGTCGCCGGCCGCGGCGGCAGCGGCGGCGAGTTCCTCGCGGGCGAACGCCTCGGCGGTGAGCCGACCGACGCTGGCCAGTCCCGTGGCGGTGGCCTCGATCGCGTCCGGGTCGCCGGCCAGCATGCCGCGCACCAGGCCGGACACGTCGGGCGGGCAGAGCACGGGCGCCTCCTCGCCGACCTGGTTGGCCAGGCGGCGGTCCATCCCGGTCAGCGCGACCCGGGTCACGTCGGGAGCCAGGTCCGCGGCCCAGCGGCCCGGATGGTCGCGGGCGGCCGACCACAGCGTCCGGGCTAGCGTGCCCGCCTCGCGGACTGCTCCCTCGGCCTCCAGCACGGCCAGTTCGGCCCAGCTGGGACGGTCGTGCCCGTAAACCAGCGGCAGGCCGCGGTGCCGGAAGGCGTCCAGCCGGGCCCGGGCCAGGCCGGTGCTGCCACGGTGCGCGTCGATGTAGGACCGCAGGCTGACCGGCAGTGAGATCCAGCCGTTGCCGGTCTCCTCGGCCTGCTCCAGCGCCGCGTCCAGTTCCGCGACCGCGCCATCCCAGTCGCCGACCGTGAAGGCAATCCCGCCGGCCACGAAACCGAGAATCGGGTCGACCCACTCGGCGTGCCGTTCCGCGCTCAGCCGCCGGGCCTGGTCGAGGGCGGCCTGCGCGGCCGCCGGGCGGGACGCGGCCAGCAAGAATATGGCCGGCATGGCCAGCGCCGACGAGCGGGAGCGCAGGCTGCCGAGATCGGAGACGAGCGCTTCGCGGTCCCCGAGCAGCTCCAGCGCCCGGTCCGGGTGACCAGCCTGGAAGGCGCTGAGGGCGACGGTGGCCAGCAGGTTGGCCTGGGCGTCTTGGTCCCCGGCCGCGGTAAATCGGGCCATCATGGCGTCCAGCTCGGCGGCGGGCGGAGCCTGGCCGGCCTGGGTCAGCAGGAAGGCCCGGGAGCCCTCGAGCTGACGGCGGGTCACGTCGGGGAGCCCGGCGATGGCGATAGTCCGGTCCATCACGGCCAAGACCGCGTTGAGATCGGCCCGGTTGATCAGCGAGCGGATCAGGATCAGCTGCATCTGCGCCGCGACCGCGGGGTCGGTGACGGTCATGATCCGCTCGCGGATCAGCGTCTCGGCGGCCCGGCAGCGGCCCTGGTGGAACAGCGCGTCCACGTGGTCGAGCAGTAGCTGGTCGGGCACGTCCGGGCCGCGCAGGGCGGCCGCGTCGTCGAGCAGGTCGGCGGTGACCTCGGGCGCGTACCCACGGGTGGCCTGGACCGCGTGTGCAGGGCGGTGGCCAGGCCGGGGTCGGCGTCGGTCCCGGCGGCGCGCAGCAGGTGGTCGGCGATGAGGCTGGGCCGGTACCCGGCCGCGGTGAGCACCCCCGCGACCTGCCGGTGCAGATCGCGACGCTGAGCCTCGGCCAGTTCGTCGTACGTGACCTCGCGGAACACGCCGTGGCTGAAGCCGACCGTGCCGGCCGGGTCGCGGCGGACCAGGCCGGACGCGATGGCCCGCGCCAGCAGCTCGTCCAGGTCGTCCGCGTGGCCGGGCAGCACGCGGCCCAGGTCGCCGGCGCCGACCTCGGTGCCCCAGACGGCCATGGCGGCAAGCACATCCCGGGTCGGCTGGTCCAGCTGGGCGAGCTGGGCCCGGATCAGCTCGTCCAGGCCGGCGCCGCGTGAGTCGAGCTCGAACCTGGCCTCGACCGAGTCCGCGCCGACCTCGGCCAGGGCGCCCGCGTCTTGGTAGGCGCGCAGCAGTTCGGACGCGAACAGCGGATTGCCGGCGGCCAGCCCGAGGGCCCGGCGCAGCAGCGGGCCGGGCCAGCGGCCGGTCCGGTCGTACACCAGGCGCTCGACCATCATCGGGCCCATCGGCGGCAGTCGCAGCCGGACGGCGGCCTGCTGGATGAGCATGGTCAGCGGCTCGCGCACCGGGTAAGGCCGGGTCGTGACCAGCACGGCCAGCGGCAGGCTGCGGCTGGCCCACACCAGCCGGCGCAGCAACGTCAGCGTGGCCGCGTCGAGGTGGTGCGCGTCGTCGGCGCACAGCACCACCGGGCCCTCGGCACACAGCTCGTCGACGCGGTCGAACGCGGCGTCACCCGGGTCGCCGCGAACAGACGTGTCTCCCAGCAGCGGCCCGGCGCCCGCGAACGGATCGTGACGGCGGCCGGGCTCGCCCGCCAGGCGCACGATGGTGGCCGTGCCGGGCGGGACGGACTCGGTGACGGCCTGGGTCAAGAACGTCTTGCCGACGCCCGGCGCACCCTCGACGACGACGCTGGTCCCGGGCGGCGTCCGCCGATCCACCACGGCCAGCACCAGGTCGTGGACGGCGCGTTCCACGGTGGCGCGATCCGGAGGCGGCGACCGGTCGCTGGCCAGATCCGTCACTCATCGAGCATAGATCGCGATCTAGGACGGCAGGTGGTCCGCCAGCCAGTCCAGCATCTGGGTGTGGGTCAGCTGCCGCCCGGTGGGCTGGCAGTGGAAGTCCGCGCCCTGCGCCTGGCTGAACCCGATGATCTCCTTCTCGCCCGGCAGCAGGTCGTACAGCTGCTGCGGCTGGCCGGGGAAGAATTGCTCGTGGTCCGGGTCCAGGATCAGCAGCGGGGTGGTGATCTGGCCGGCCACGTCGCGGACCTGGTACTTGCGCACCTCGGTGAACAGGTCGAAGGGATCGGTCACGCCGTACGGCCTGCTCCGGAACGCCAGCGTGCGGGCCGCCTCCGGGCTGGCGGCGGCCTGCGCCTGGGAGAAGGCGGCGTTGAACGTGTCCTTCTGGCCCTCATCCAGCAGCTTCAGCAGGGTCGGTGGCAGGTGCGCGATCCAGCTGGCCGACACGTCCACCACACCCGGATCGGCGACCGCCGCGACCATCCGCCGCTCGAACGCGACCGCCCGGGTGATCCAGTAGCCGCCCTGGCTGATCGCGTATCCGGCCAGCGCGGACGCGTCCACGTCGGGCCGTGCGACCAGGACGTCGATGACCGGCGTCAGCACCGCCTCCCAGTCATAGCGGAACGGGATCCCCCGCTCGATCAGCATCGACTGCTGTCCCGGGCCGTCGAACAGGAAGACGTTCCAGCCGCGCTTGAGCGCCTCGGCGCCCCCGTAGCCGAGCAGCCCGGACAGCGTGCCGTCGCTCCCGTTGGTCACCACTAGCGTCGGCCGGGCCGCGCCGCTGGCGTCCGGGCGGAGCAGGTAGCCCGGCATCGTGGTGTCCTCGTAGAGGACCTGGACCCGGACGAAGCGGCCCTGCGAGGCGTCGATCACCTTCTCCCAGCAGCTACGGCCCTGCCGGAAGGTGGGCAGCAGCACCGACGGATCGGCCAGCCCGTCCACGAAGACCAGCGCCTTGCCGTAGTACTCGGCCGCGGCCAGGTAGGCCCAGCTCGCGGTGTGCAGATGCCCGCGCGCCATCGCCTCCTCACCGCGGGCGGCCATATCCGCGGCCGTCCCGGTCCAGGCGTCGAACCAGCTCTGCGAGTCGCCGTCGGTGATCCGGTCCAGGGTGGCCAGGACCAACCCGACGTCGCCGGTGCCCGCGGCCGCGGCGCCCAGCATGATGCGCGCCTCGTAGTCGAAATCGGCGTTGGCGAAAAAGCCGCCCGGCGCGCTCCAGTTGCCCGTCATGTTCACATCACGTCCCGTCTCCAGGGGGCGGCGAGCCCGGTGCCCACCGCGTCCCGCCTATCGTCGGCGGGGAGCTGGGCGGAGACATCAGCCGTATGGCGGAGGATGGACCGCTAGGTGTCCTCGGCGCCGCGGCGGCCGCGGCGCTGGCGCTTGCGGAGCAGCCCGGTCACCACCGGGCTGGCAAACCACAGCACCCAGCCGGCGGGCGTGACGAAGAACACCGGGATGGACAGGCCGAAGCCGATCATTACGCCGTAGGCCCCCCTGGTCAGGTGGTCCGTCACCGATGGCGGCAGGTCGGCCAGCCCGTTGGCGATCATGTGCCGCAGCATCGCGTACAGCACGGCCGACTGCAGGACCTGCAGCAGGGCATAGAACCCGAACCGCAAGGCGTGAGTGGTCAGCGACTGCCCGCCGACGATGAGCAGCTTGGTCGCGAACGGGATGAGGACGATGGTCAGCAGCCAGCACGTATTGAGGGTGAGCAGGCGCCCGTCGGTGCGTTTGGCGTACTGGAACAGCTCGTGATGACCGCGCCAGGCCGCCGCGATCACCACGAAGCTGATCAGGAACGCGGCGTAGTGGCCTTCGTCGTGCTCGACCGAGGCCCAGAAAACCTTTATGGTGCTGCCTTCGGGCACCGGCAGATCGATGGCGAGCAGCGTCATCGCGATGGCGACCACCGCGTCGGAGAAGAAGGTCAGCCGCTCCGCGGCGCGGGGACCGGAATCCAGCTCGTCATCGGACATCACCTGATCATCTCGCGTACCAGGCGGGTTCCCGTGAACGGGGTTACGTCGAGATGACCGTGTCAACGTCTCCGGACAGCAGCTGTTGCGGGATCTGGCCGAACGTGTACTGGGCCGGAGCCGACCCCGGTACCAGCGTGAACGTCCAGATCACGTCGAACCGGTCCCCCGGCCAGGGCTGCGGGATGACGGTGCCCGCCACGGTCGGCAACGAGGTGGCGATGGCCGGGATGTGGTCGTGCTCCCAGCAGATCAGCACGACGCCGGAGTAGCTGCTCACCACGCTGGCGGCCAGCTGGGCTTCGCTGCCCTCGGCGAAGGCGGACACGATGGCTACGCCGAGGCGGTCGGACAGGCCCTGGATGGTCTGGTAGGTGCGGTGCCCGGCGGTCTTGTCCGTGCTGCCGTAGGACGGCGAGAGCAGTGCCGCCGGGGTCGTCAGGCCGGCCTGCAGCGGGCCGAGGGCGGGGTCGAAGAGGACGGCCAGCGCGCCCGAGCGCTGCCAGCCCCGGGGCAGCAGGGAGTGCGGGTCCTGATTGCCCTGGAAGTCGACGCCAAACGGCGGGCCCGGGGCGGCGGCCGCGGCCTGCCCGGCGGCGGCGGGCGGCGGGTCGGCGGGCTTCTCGCCGTGGCGGATGATGTAGATAGTGTCCGGAGGCGGGGTCATGGTCTTCAGTGTGCTGGGTGACCCAGGCTTAGGGATAGGTTTTGCCCGGTGGGTCGGGTAGGGGCTATCGGTCAGGGCAGGAAACGCGAGGCGATGAGCAGCCAACCGGGGACGACGGGCCGCGGGGGGACGCCCGAGGATACGGGAGGCCCGCAGCACGGCCGGACGCCCGAAGGCGCGCCGCGCCGGGCCTTCGACCAGGCCTGGCCGCTGGTCCTGCCGCTGGCCCTGCTGATCATCCTGGGGCTGGCCGGGCTGCGCGGCACGGTGGCCGCGCCGAGGTGGAGCGGTTCGGTGCGGCACGACGGCGTGGCCATAGGCCTCGTGCTCGAGGTGATCCTCGGGGTCCTGCTGCTGCTGACCCGCCGACGCCGGTCCCGGGCTACGCGCGCCGCCATGCTCAGCGGCGTGCCGGTCAACGACGTAGCGGCCAAGCTGCGCACGGTGCTCACCTTCGTGCTCGCGGGCGGCATGATCGCCGTGGCGGTGGCCATGATCGAGAGCCTGCACCTGCGCGTGCATGTGGCGAAGGTGCCCCCGCCCGTCCTCCCGCCCCACGTAAGGCAAACAGACAAGCCGCGCCACCCCCCGCGCAGCTACCCCTTCCACTTCCCGCTGGCCGTGAGCCTGTACGTCCTGCTCATCGTGCTGCTGGTGGCCGCGGTGCTGCTCAGCATCTGGTGGGCCCGCCGGTTCGCCAGGCGGCCGTCGTTTGGCGGCAGGCACGGCGACTTCATCGCCGAGGACCCCGAGGACCTGCGGGAGGCGGTGGAATCGGGCCGGTCGGCGCTGCGCACCGTGGACGACGCCCGGGCGGCCATCATCGCCTGCTACGTGGCCATGGAGAACAGCCTGGCCCAGCGGGGCGCGGCCCGGGCTGTGGCCGACACGCCCGACGAGCTGCTGGCCCGGGCGACCAGCAGCGGCCTGGTGCGCGGGACCGCAGCCGCGCGGCTGACCGAACTGTTCTACGAGGCCAGGTTCTCCAGCCATCCGCTGGGCCGCGGCCAGCGCGACGCGGCCGAGCAGGCCCTCGACGAACTGGCTGCCGCGCTCGCCGCCGCCGAGCCCCAGGATGCGGAGGCCGCCCCGTGACCGCGCCCGAGGAGCGCCGGGACGACGGTGGCATGGTCAGCCCCTGGCGCGGCACGACGCCGGAACTGCTCATCGCCGCCGTGGCCGCCGCCGTGGCCGCCGTAGCCGGCTACGTGGCGGCCGGCTGGGCGGGCCTGGCGGTGGTGGCCGTCGCCACCGCGGCGGGCGTGATGGTCCTGGTGCGTGCCATGCTGCCGCAGCTCACGCCGGACGCGGCCAAGAAGGCCAGGGAGAAGCCGCGGGCGCGCATGCTGACCGGCTACTCGCATCGCCGGTTCGTCGTGCGCAACGCGATGAGAAGCCGTCACTACTACGACGTCGAGCTGCGGCCGGTGCTGGAGCACCTACTGGCGGCCCGGCTGGCCGAACGCCACGGGGTTCACCTCTACCAGGATCCGGAGGCGGCACGCCGGCTGCTGTGCCGCCATCCCCGAGACGCCGGGCTGTGGCGGTGGATCGACCCCCGCACCCGCCCGCAGGCCCGCGAAAGCGAAGAGCGACGCGGCATCCCCCGGCACACCTTGGCGCGTCTCATCGACCGATTGGAGAAGCTGTAATGGGCCCCGAAGAGGCTGCGGCAAGCTGCTCGGCCATCCTGGACGAGCTCGAGCGCGCGGTCGTCGGCCGCCGCCGGACCCTGGAGCTGGTGCTGATCGGCATCCTGGCCGGCGGCCACGTGCTGCTCGAGGATCTGCCCGGGCTGGGCAAGACCCTCATCGCGAGGTCGTTCGCGAGGGTGCTCGGGCTGGACTTCGCCCGCATCCAGTTCACCCCCGACCTGCTCCCGTCCGACGTGGTCGGCGCCCCGCTGTACGACCAGCGGTCGGCCGACATGGTGTTCCGCCCGGGGCCGGTGTTCACCCAGCTGCTGCTGGCCGACGAGATCAACCGGACGCCACCCAAGACCCAGGCGGCGCTGCTGGAGGCGATGGGCGAGGGCCAGGTGAGTGTGGACGGGCAGACCCGCATGCTGCCGCAGCCGTTCATCGTGCTGGCCACCGACAACCCGATCGAGTACGAGGGAACCTACGAACTGCCCGAGGCCCAGCTTGACCGGTTCCTCATGCGGCTGCGGCTGGGCTACCTGAGCACCGGCGACGAAACGGACATGCTGCGGCGCCGGGTGGCCCGGGCCACTGAGTACGCGGAGCTCAACCCGGTGACCAGCCCGGACGGCGTGCTGGCCATGCGGGACTCACTCGAGCAGGTGGAGATCGGCCCCGACCTGCTCGACTACGTGGTGGCGATCGTCCGGGCGACCAGGAACGACGCGCAGGTCCAGGTGGGCGCGAGCCCGCGCGGCGGCCTGGCCCTGGTCCAGCTGGCCCGCGGCCAGGCGGTGCTGAACAAGCGTGACTACGTGGTGCCGGACGATATCAAGCAGGTGGCGGTGCCCGCGCTGGCGCACCGGGTCACCCTGCGGCCCGAGCTGTGGGTCCGCCAGGTCTCGGCCGACGAGGTGGTGGCCAAGCTGCTCGCGTCCGTGCCCACGCCGAAGACCGATCCAACGGCCCGAGCGGTCACCGGCTGATGTCGGTTCCTTCTTTTCTGAACGGACCGGGGCGGGACGAGCCCGGCCAGGAGTTCAGCCTGCAGTGGCGGTCGTCCCGGCACGCCCGCCGCCTGCTCACGCTGGGCCTGGCCGCACTGTTCATCGCGACCGTGGCGCGGCGCCCTGAGTTCGCGGGCCTGGCCGCGCCCGCGCTGCTGCTGCTGGCCGCCGGGCGCAGTCAGCGCCGGCCGCCCCGGGTCAGCCTGCGGGCCCGGCCCACTACCCGGCGAGCCTTCGAGGGCGAACTGGTGGCCCTCGACGTGCTGATCGAGGGTCAAGGCGGGTGCAGCGTGCGGTGGATCCTGCACCCGGGCCGGGAGATCGAGCCCGTCGGCCCTACCGCCGCCGACGGGCCGCAGGCCCGGTTCACGTTCTCCCCGCAGCGCTGGGGCCGGCGACCAATTGGCACCCTGGACGTGGTGCTGCGCGACCGCTGGCGGCTGGCCGAAGGCCACCTGACCGTCAACCTGCCCACGCTGGACTGCTATCCCGCCCCGGCCCAGCAGCGGACCCAGGTGGTGCTCAGCCGACTGCAGAACCGGCTCGGGGAGCACGCGGCCCGGACGTTCGGGGAGGGCATCGAGTTCGCCGGCGTGCGCGAGTACGTACCGGGCGACCGGCAGCGCAGCATCAACTGGCCGGCCAGCACCCGGCGCGGTCGGCTGCAGGTGAACACGTTCGCCGCCGAACGCTCGCAGGACGTGGTGCTGCTGGTCGACGGTACCTCGGACGTGGGCGAGCCGGGATCCTCGGCGCTCGACCTGGCACTGCGCGGCGCGGCCGCCGCGGCCCGCGCGTACCTGGACGCCCGGGACCGGGTGGGCGTGATCACCTACCACTGGGGCGCGGTCGGCTGGCTGGGGCCCGGACTGGGCCGACGGCAGGTGTACCGGATCATCGACGCGATGCTGGCCAGCGAGCGGGGCGGCGCCGGGCCAGCCGGGGTGGCCAGCGGCACGAGCATGCGCCGACTGCCGCGGGCCGCGCTGCCCCCGGGCGCGCTGGTCGTGGTGTTCAGCCCGCTGCTTGACCAGCGGTTCGTCGAGACGCTGCGGGACATGCGCGAGCGCGGTTTCACCATGCTCGTGGTGGACGTGCTCAACGCCGATCCGCCGGTCCGGCCGCGCAGCGCGGACCGGATGGCCCGGCGGATCTGGCAGATGGAGCAGGAAGCGATCAGGTTCTCGCTGCGCGAGCTCGGCGTCCCGGTGGTGCACTGGGACGGGATCAGTTCCCTGGACCTGCCGCTGGCCCGCTACACCCGCCGCCCGCTGATCGCCTCGGGATCGCGCCGATGACCCGCTCCCTCCGGCCCATGAGTCGCGCGGCCGCCACGCGGGCGGCCGCGATCCTGCTCGGCGTGGGCTGCGTGGTCTGGGTGACCGCGCCGCCGGTACACAAGGGCCTGGCCAACCTGGCCCTGATCCTGGCCATCTGCGGGGTGGCGGGAGGCGCACTGCGGCTGGTCCTGGCCGGGGTCCCGGTACCCGAGGACACCTTCCTGCTGCCCGCGCCGGCGCAGGCCTTGCTCCGGTTCCTCGAGATCCTCCGCCAGGTGCCCTGGGAGGAGGGTGCGGTCATCGGCCTGGTGTGGCTGGAGGTGCTGCACCCGTCCCGGCCGTGGCACACGGCCTTCCTCGGCGCCGCGCTCGTCGCCTACCTGCTCGCCACCCACCTGGCCGAGTCCGACGCCGGCCCCGGGACGCTGCGGCCGCAGGTGCGGGTGCTGGCGGTGGGCGCGGGGCTGCTCGCGCTCGGCGCGGGCGCCGGGATGCTGCCCGTGGCCGGACCGGGCGCGGGCGCGGCGCTGCTGCGGCTGGTGGCGGCCGTGGCGCTCATCGCGGCGGCTGCCCTCGTGCTGCCCTACGTGGCCCGACGCGAGTAACGTCCTGGGACAGCTGTGGCAGGTGTGGCGACTATGGAGCGAGCTCCGAGGCGATCCTTAGGTGATGAAACCCGGGATTCACCTTGCTCTGACGAGGTGAAACCCCGGATTCACCTCGTTTGGTACGGGGCGGACGGTGGCGGGTGGCTGGACGGTGGCGGGGTGGCCGGACGGGCCACCCCGGAGGGCGGGCATGCGGGGTTGTAGGGATATACAAGAGGGGCACGGAATCATGGGTCTTCCTTGGGGCTTGGCGGCTTACGACAGCGCGGGCCAGGCGGGAAGATGGGGGTTCACGTCAGATATCAGGAGGGCAGGAGCGGATGGCTGAGATCGTCCGGGCCGGGCTTATCCAGCAGCGCTGGACCGGGGACAAGGAATCGATGATCGCGGCGGCGGTGGACCACATCCGGACCGCGGCCTCGGCCGGCGCGCAGGTGGTGTGCCTGCAGGAACTCTTCTACGGGCCGTACTTCTGCCAGGTGCAGGACGCCGACTACTACTCCTACACGGAGGCCATCCCGGACGGGCCGACCACCCGGTTGCTCCAGGACGTCGCGCGGGATGCCAACATCGTGATCATCGCGCCGATGTACGAGGAAGAGCACCCCGGCCTCTACTACAACACCGCGGCGGTGATCGACGCCGACGGCAGCTACCTGGGCAAGTACCGCAAGACGCACATCCCCCAGGTCAAGGGGTTCTGGGAGAAGTTCTACTTCCGGCCGGGCAACACCGGCTACCCGGTGTTCGACACCGCGGCCGGGCGGATCGGCGTGTACATCTGCTACGACCGGCACTTCCCCGAGGGCTGGCGGGCGCTCGGCCTGGCCGGCGCCAGGATCGTGTTCAACCCGTCGGCCACCAGCCGGGGCCTGTCGCAGTACCTGTGGCGGCTCGAGCAGCCGGCCTCCGCGGTGGCCAACGAGTACTTCATCGGCGCGATCAACCGGGTCGGCGTCGAGCCGCTCGGCGACAACGACTTCTACGGCCAGACCTACTTCGTGGACCCGCGCGGGCAGCTCGTCGGCGACGCCGCCGCCGACGACAAGGACGAGGTGGTGGTCCGGGACCTGGACATGGGCCTGCTGGCCGAGGTCCGTGACCTGTGGCAGTTCTACCGCGACCGCCGGCCCGACGCCTACGGTCCGCTGGTCCAACCATGAGCACCATCCTGATCACCGGCGGCACGGTGGTGACGGCGTCCGGCACACAAGACGCCGACGTGCTCGTCGAGGGCGAGAAGATCGCCCTGGTCCTGGCCCGGCAGCCGGGCCTCGAGGTCAGCATGACCGCGGACCGGATCATCGACGCGACGGGAAAGTACGTGCTGCCCGGCGGGATCGACGTGCACACGCACATGGAGATGCCGTTCGGCGGGACGTTCTCCGTGGACACGTTCGAGACCGGCACCCGGGCCGCGGCCTGGGGCGGGACCACGACGATCGTCGACTTCGCGGTCCAGGCCAAGGGCACCTCGCTGCTGGCCACCCTGGACAAGTGGCACGCCAAGGCGGACGGCAACTGCGCGATCGACTACGGCTTCCACATGATCGTCTCCGACGTCAACGACACGACGCTCAAGGAGATGGAGGCCTGCATCGCGGCCGGGGTGAACAGCTTCAAGATGTTCATGGCCTACCCCGGGGTGTTCTACGCCACCGACGGGGAGATCCTGCTGGCCATGCAGCAGGCGGCGCGACTGGGCGCGACCATCTGTATGCACGCGGAGAACGGCATCGCCATCGACCAGCTCGTCGCGCAGGCGCTCGCGGCGGGCCATACCGACCCGGTGTACCACGGCCTGACCCGCCCGCCCGAGCTGGAAGGCGAGGCGACGTCGCGGGCCATCACGCTGGCCAAGGTGGCCGACTGCCCGCTGTACATCGTGCACCTGTCGGCCAGCCAGGCGCTGGCGGCGGTGGCCGAGGCCCGCGACACCGGGCAGAACGTGTTCGCCGAGACCTGCCCGCAGTACCTATACCTGTCCCTGGACGACCTGGCCCGGCCGGACTTCGAGGGCGCCAAGTTCGTCTGCTCGCCGCCGCTGCGGCCCAAGAGCCACCAGGACTCGCTGTGGCGCGGCCTGCGGACCAACGACCTGTCGGTGGTCTCCACCGACCACTGCCCGTTCTGCTTCAAGGACGGCAAGGAAATGGGCCGCGGCGACTTCTCCAAGATCCCGAACGGGATGCCCGGCGTCGAGCACCGGATGGACCTGCTGCACCAGGGCGTGGTCGCGGGCCAGCTGTCGCTGCCGCGCTGGGTGGAGGTGGCCTCGACGACGCCGGCCAGGATGTTCGGCCTGTACCCGCGCAAGGGCGTCATCGCGGCCGACTCGGACGCCGACATTGTGATCTACGACCCGCAGGCCCGCCAGACGCTGTCGGTGGCGACCCACCACATGAACGTCGACTACTCGGCCTACGAGGGCATGGAGATCACCGGCCGGGTGGCCACCACGCTGTCGCGCGGCCGCGTAGTGATCGACGACGGCGAGTACCGGGGCAGCGCGGGCCACGGCACGTTCCTGGCCCGCGGGCTGAATCAGTACCTGCTGTAGCACGCACCACGCTCCGTTCCGTAAAAAAGGGTTTCAAGGAGGGGTCATGGAATTCGGGGTGGTCCTGCAGACCAACCCGCCCGCCAGCCGGGTGGTCGAGATGATGCGGCGGGCCGAGGACGCGGGCTTCTCCTACGGCTGGACGTGGGATTCGCACGTCCTGTGGCAGGAGCCGTTCGTGATCTACTCGGCGGTCCTGGCCGCAACGTCGTCGATAACCGTGGGCACGATGGTGACCAACCCGGGCACCCGGGACTGGTCGGTCATCGCGTCGCTGTTCGCGACGCTGAACGACATGTACGGCAACCGGACCGTGTGCGGGATTGGCCGCGGCGACTCGGCCCGGCGGGTCATCGGCCAGCCGCCCATGACACTGGCCACGCTGAGCTCAGCGATGGGGGTGATCAAGGGCCTGGCCGAGGGGCGCGAGGTGATGCACCACGGCCAGCCGCTGCAGATCCCGTGGGTGCGCGACGGCAAGCTGGAGATCTGGATGGCCGCGTACGGGCCGAAGGCGCTGCGGCTGGTCGGCGAGCAGGCCGACGGCTTCATCCTGCAGACCGCCGACCCGGACATCGCCCGCTGGACCATCGGCTCGGTGCGGGCGGCGGCCAAGGAGGCCGGCCGGGATCCCGAGGCGCTCACCATGTGCGTCGCGGCGCCCGCCTACGTCGGCACCGACCTGGCGCACCAGCGCGAGCAGCTGCGCTGGTTCGGCGGCATGGTCGGCAATCACGTCGCGGACCTGGTGGCCAGGTACGGCACGGACGGCCCGGTGCCTAGCGCGCTGACCGACTACATCGCGGGCCGCCAGGGCTATGACTACGCGCACCACGGCCGGTCCGACAACCCGGACGTGGACTTCGTGCCGGACGAGATCGTGGACCGGTTCTGCCTGCTCGGCCCGGCCTCCGCGCACGTGGACCGGCTGCGTGAGCTGGCCGAGGCCGGCGCCGACCAGTTCGCCCTGTACCTGATGCACGACCAGGAGGAGGAGACCCTGGCCGCCTACGGCGAGGAGATCATCCCGGCCATGCGTTAGTCAGTGCCCGCGGCGGGGGTTATGGCTGAGGCCGGAGTCAGGCCCTGGAGCGTGGGCAGGACCTGCTGGTCGGCTAGGGCGATGGCCAGCTCGCCCGTGACGGTCGGGTGCAGCGGCGCCGGGTCGCCCGGGCCCTGCACCCAAGGATCGTCAGAGCACAGCTGGTGGCCGGTGAACGGCGGATCGGCCACCCCGAAACCGAAGACCTGCGCGCCCTCGGCCAGCACCGTGTTCAGCTGGCCGAGGCGGGCCAGCAGCACCCTCTCCTTGGCCGGGGTGAGGCCGTACCGGGTCAGGCAGCCGATGCTCGGGCCGAACGGCGAGTAGTACTCGTTGACCAGCACGGCCGGGGTGCCGGGCAGGTCGGCCAGGTCACCCAGGAGCTGGTAGTAGCTGCGGGTGAACGCGTTGAGCAGCTCGTCGAAGTACGCCGTGGACACCTTGTCGTTGCATACCGCGCTGGCCACGCACAGCCGCGTCATGATCGACCATTCAACGTCGTCCGCGCCGACGCTGACGATGATCACCTTGGCGTGGGTGGCCCGCTGCGCCTCGTCCAGCTGCGCCGGCGCCAGCTGACCGTCGCCCAGGAGTTGCACGCCGAGCAGGCCGTTCTGGATCGTCGCGCCGCTGCAGGCCAGGTTCAGCACGTTCCAGTTGTTCACCGCGGCCAGGTCGGCGGCATAGGCCTGGCTGCTGCGCCCGCAGGCACGGTCCAGGGCGCTGGCGTTACCTGCGACCGGGTTGCCCACCGCGGCGGCGGTCGAGTCGCCGATCACCACCGCCTGCACGCCGGGCAGCGGCCGCGCGAGGATGCCCGGGGCCGCCTGGAGCGGGTCGGCGCCGACCAGGTCATCCAGGGTCTTGACGCTGCGCAGCACCCGCGGCGTACTGGACGCGGTGAGCAGCACGCCACCAACGTTCACCGCTACGACCACGGCCAGGCCCGCACCGACGGTCTTCAGCATGGCCAGGTGGGACTGCCTGCGCACGCCGGCCACCGCGATCAGCGCGACGGCGGCGAAGCCGACCGCGATGAGCGTCTCCCAGATGAAGTAACGGGTCCAGCCCTCGGCCAGCTGCTGGCTCAGGCTCAGCTTGAGCTGGCGCGGGTCGTCCGAGCGCAGCAGCTGGGCGACCTGCGGGTCAATGGTGATGTGGGTGAGCTGCAGCAGCGGGCGGATCGGCCCCGCGAACTGCGGCTTGGTCGGTATCACCTGGCCGAACAGGTCGAGCTCGCCCGGGCCCGACCAGCTCAGGGACGGGATCGCGGCCCCGACCTGGCCGGTCTGGCCCGCCGCGGAGACCGTCTGCATGGGCGCGACCTGCAACGCCAGCCAGATCGAGCCGACCGTGACGATCAGGAAAGTAGCCAGGTAAAAGACGGCCTTCCTGGTCAGCCGCAGGTATGAAGAAATGTCACGCTCCCCTGGAGAACAAAGAGCCTGCGCTCTTCACGCTACCCGGGACGAGCCGGTGGCAATCCGCAGCTCCCGGTGCCCCGTGCTTCAGATGGAGTCCTTGCTCTCCAGGTAGCTCAGCGCGACGCAGCCGAACGGCACCGGGAGCCAGAAGGTCAGCAGCCGGAACAGCAGCACCGAGCTGGCCGCCTCCGTGCCGTGCAGCCCGGCGGCGACGAGCCCGGCGGTGAGGGCCGCCTCCACGGCGCCGATCCCGCCGGGCGTGGGGATGATCGAGCCGAGCGCGCTACCGGTCAGGTAGACCACGGCGATGCTCGCGATGGCCGCCGAGCCATGGAAGGCCTGCACGCACGCGGCCAGGCAGAAGATGTACGTCACGGTCAACAGCAGCGCGCCGCCGATGCCCTCGGCGAGCTTGCGCGGCTGCTGCGCGACCTCGAGCAGCCGCGGCAGGACCTGGCCGAGCATCGGCTGCACCCGGGCGCGCAGCAGCCGCCGTCCGGCAGGCACGGCCAGCACGCCTAGGGCCAGCACGACCAGCCCGGCCAGCACGAAGTAGGACCACGTCGGCGGCGGGCGGAACGGCTCCTTGTCGGCGGCCCCGGCGATCGCGATGGACACCACCAGCAGCAGGATGTGCAGCACGAAGGCCACCAGCTGGCTCACGCCGACGCTGGCCGCCGCGACCGGCGCGGGGATCTTCCGGCGCTGCAGGTAGCGGATATTGACACTAACGCCGCCGACCGCGGCGGGCGTGACCAGCGTGACGAAGGATCCGGCCAGCTGGGCCAGCATGGTACGGATGAAGGGCAGTCGGTCGGGCACGAACCCGGACAGCTCCAGCGTGGCGGCGGCGTAGGTAACAGCGGATAGGGCCAGCGCCACCAGGCCCCAGCGCACGTCTGCAGTCTGCAGGGCGTGACCGAGGCTGGCCCGCGCGAGCTCGCCCGCGAGCAGGTACGCCGCGGCGACGCTGGCGACCAGCGTCACCAGGCTGCGGAGCCGGATGCGCTCGAGCCGGACCGGGGTCACCTCGCCACCGGGGACGGCGGCCAGCAGCCGCTGGCGCAGGGCGGGCAGGACGTCCCGGTGGCGGCGCAGCGCCGCTCGGGTGGAGCGGGCCAGGGCCACGCGCTGCAGCAGCGGCACCACGGCGACCAACTCGTCCGCCCCCGCCTTCTGCAGCGCCAGGTCAGCGGAGCGCTCCGGTCCGACGTAGAGGGCCAGTTCGGCCAGCAGCTGGGCCACGTCCAGGCGTACCTGCAGGTCGCTGGCGGCCACGTCGCCGTCGCCGGGGTCGAGCAGCATGACCTGGTCGTGGCCGGTCAGCAGGATACGGTCGGCGGTCAGGGCCCGGTGCGTGACCCGGTGATCGTGCAGGACCTGCACGGCGTCCCAGATGTTCCTGAGCTCGGCGTCGGTAACCCCGGGATTCCGCCCGGCCAGCGTCGTCCCGTCGTGGTGCTCGAAGGCGAGCACGGCGGCTTCCGGGCCGACCCGGACCACCGCGCGCAGCTGGGGCGTTGGCGCGCCCGCGTCCTCGGCTGCGTAGGTCAGCAGCGCCCGGCGCTCCACGATCCGGTCCGCCGACAGCGGCGCGCCTCGTGATACCTGGCCGCGCAGCAGGAGCGACCGGTACAGCCGGTAGACGGCGCCGGCCGCCTGCTGGTCCTTGTCGTAGACGGTGACGTCCAGCCGTTCGCCGATGCTCGTCGTCGCGGCGTAGTAACGCGATGCGGCCCGGTTGGGAACCCTGGGGCCCCTGAGGTCGGGGCGGAGCCGACGGATCTCGGTCACCTGCCGGTCCGCGCCGTTCAGGGCGGACGCGATCTCGGCCGCACTGGGCCGCAGCGACGGACTGCCCGCCGCATACCGGATGCCGAGGCCGATCGCGCGCCCAATGAGCAGGGTCAGCAGGAACGACAGGAGGGTCGTGTCCGTGGCCGCCAGGTGCACGAGGCCGTAGACGCCGATGGCCAGCCACAGGGAGTTCCGCCAGCCCGGCCGCCCGGACAGGCCGATGATCGTCGCGTACGCCACCAGGCCCGCCAGGTACGGGTCGAGCGCCGCGACGTGGCCGACGCCCGGGCGGGACATGATGATCGCGTCGTAGAGCCGCTCGGCGAACCCGCGCCGCAGCGCGGCATTGAGCACGGCCGCCACGACCGCGGCCAGCAGGCCAGTAGCCACGGCCTCGGCGAGACTCCGCACCTGCCGCCGGACGATCTGGCGGACGGCCAGCGCCACGGGAATGATGAGGATGGCGAACAGGGCCAGGGTCGGCGCCACCACACGCAGGGCGTGCGGCAGCCGCTCGCTCGCGCCGGTGATGTCGGTCTCCACGCCGGTGGTGGTCGCACTGGCCGCGATGCCGGCCACCGCCAGCACGATGATCTCGAGGCAGGAGGTGACGCAGCGCAGCAGGTCGATCGGCTTGCGGATCCGGCGCTCAAGCCGGTCCGTAACCTGGATCGCTCCTGGCTGCGAGGGCGTCACGGCACGATCGTTTCACCTGCTGGCCCAGCCGCATAGACGCAGCGCCCGGCGCGAGCGTCCTTAACCGTGGCTTTAGGGTGCTCGTTGGGCCCGCCGCTCCGCCTCGCGGATGCTGGAATACGGACCAGCAGGGTCCCCCCGGGGTAGCTGTAACGCGCCGCCCGGGCCAGCCAGGAGTTGCCGGATTTCCGCGGTGAGCTGCTTGGCGGGCGGGAAGCCAGGCACGTCCACGTCGGTCTGGGGATTGTCGCCTTCGGCGATGCGCTGCCATCGGTCGAGCGCTATCTGGGTGAGACGAGGGTCGGCGAATACCCAGAACCGGTTGGCGACGATGGCGTCCGCAACCAGGTCGGCCACGACGGCCGGCGCCATCCCTTCGTCGATCGCGCGCTGCGCGTGCGGTTCGGTCACCTCGGCGGTCGCCGCCCGCGGGGGACCTCCCCCAGGCTCTCGGGCCAGTTGCGGTCGGCTTGGAGGATGCTGGTGCGAACCCAGCCCGGGCACACGACGCTGACCCCGATGGGAAGCATGGCCACGTTCATCGCCCGGTACAGGTCTTCGGAGATAGCGACCACGGCGTGCTTGGCCGCGTCGTAGATGGGACCAACCCGCGGGATCAGCCCGGCGATGCTCGCCGTGTTCACGATGTGGCCTTCGCCCTGCGCGGCCAGCACCGGCAGGAAGGCCCGTATCCCGTGGATGATCCCCCACAGGTTGACTCCTAGCACCCACTTCCAGGCGGAGGTCGGGCCGAACCACGGGTCGGCCAGGCTGCTCACGCCCGCGTTGTTGCAGACCACGTGCACCGCTCCGAAGCGATCAACCGCAGCAGCCGACCAGTCCGGGCGGGGTCACGGCCAGGTAGGCCACATGCCAGCAGCCACCGTCGTGCCACCACGCGGGTGAGCGCGCGTCCAGCCCGACCGGGCCCAGCTCGGCGGTCTTCCCGGTGTCGGGGTCGACCAGGTGCAGCGTGGCGGTCAAGGCGCCCGGCTCATCCTGCGGGCAGGCCCAGCTGATCACCGCCAGCGGGCCGCCGTCCGGTTCAGCGCAGCGTCAAGGCTGGGCAGGAGCCCGCGTAGGTAGGACGGAACCTGGCGGGCGCGTATCGTCCGTGACATGAGAGCTTCGGAGATACGGGAGCTGATCCGGGTCAAGCCGGTCGAGCGCGACGCGACCCGTCGGCGGCTTTCTGCCTGTCATGACGTCGATGACCTGCGCGCGACGGGGCGCCGGCTGATCCCCCGCCCGGTCTTCGACTACGTCGACGGCGGGGCCGACGAGGAACTGTCGCTGCGCGCGAACGTCAGGGCGTTCCGGCAGTTCCGGTTCCAGCCGCGGGCGCTGGTGGACGTATCGGAACCCGACACCGCCGCGTCGTTCCTCGGCTCGGTGGCGCCGCTGCCGCTGGCCCTGGCCCCGACCGGGTACACCCGGATGATGCACCCGGGCGGCGAGATCGCGGCGGCCCGCGCGGCGCAGCGGCACGGGCTGCCGTACACGCTGTCCACCATGGCCACCACCACCATCGAGGCGGTCGCCGAGAATGCGCAGCCCGATCTGTGGTTTCAGCTGTACATCCTGCGGGACCGCGGGCTGAACAAGGAACTGGTCGACCGGGCCGCAGCGGCCAAGTACCGGGTGCTGGTGGTGACGGTGGACTGCTTCGTGACCGGCCATCGCACCCGGGACCGGCGCAACGGGCTGGTCATCCCGCCCGAGCTCACCATGCGGACGCTGGCCAGCATCGCGGGCAAGCCGAATTACTGGATCCGGATGCTGCGCAATCCGGCCATCGACTTCGCCAACTTCGCCGGGCACGAGGCGGTCACCATCGAGGGCACGGGGCAGCTGTTCAACCCGGCCATCACCTGGGACGATATCGCCGAGCTGCGGGCCCGCTGGCCGGGCCGGCTGGTGGTCAAGGGCCCGCTCGGGCCGCAGGACGCGGCCCGGGCCGTCTCGGTGGGAGCCGACGGCATACAGCTGTCCAATCACGGCGGACGCCAGCTGGACCGGACGGTGCCGCCGGTCACCACAATCGCCACCGTCCGGGACATGGTCGGGCCGGACATCAGCGTGCTGGTCGACTCGGGAGTCCGGCACGGCTCGGACATCGCGGTGGCGCTGGCCCTCGGCGCGGACGCCTGCGCCATCGGGCGCGCCTACCTGTACGGGCTGATGGCCGGCGGGGAAGCCGGGGTGGACAAGGCGCTGGACATCCTGGCCGCGCAGTTCAAGCGGACCATGCAGCTGCTCGGCGTGCGTTCAGTGGCCGAGCTACGTTCGCTCGGGTCATCGTTGCTGGCCAGCGGGAGGTGACGATGTTCTCTACCGGGCAGCTGCTGGGCTTCGCCGTGGCGTCGCTGGTCCTGATCGTGGTCCCCGGGCCGGGGGTGCTGTTCATCGTCGGGCGGGCCCTGGCGCACGGGCGCCGGACCGCGGTGGCCACCGCTCTCGGGCACGCAGGCGGCAATTACGTCGTGGCGGCGTGCGTGGCCGTGGGGCTGGGCACGGTGCTGGAACGGTCGGCCGAGGCGTTCATCATCGTCAAGATCGCGGGCGCGCTGTACCTGATCTGGCTGGGCATCCACGCCATCCGTCAGCGCAAGTCGCTGGCGGAGGCGATGGCGGTGGCGGCCCCGCCCCGGGAAGGGTGGCGGGCGGCGCGGGACGGGGCGTTGGTGGGTCTCACCAACCCCAAGGCGTACATCCTGTTCGGCGCGATCCTGCCGCAGTTCGTGAACCGGACGGCCGGGCACGTGCCAGAGCAGATGCTGGTGCTGGCCCTGGTCTCGGTGGCCATCGGGGCGGCGTCGGACTGCTGCTGGGGATTCGCGGCCAGCGCGGTGCGGGCCTGGTTCGCCCAGTCACCGCGCCGCGTCGAGATGGTCGGCGGGGTGGGCGGGCTGGCCATGATCGGCGTGGGCGTCACCGTGGCCCTCACCGGCCGTCACAGCTGAGGGATGCCGTGCCGCAGACCACGGGAGAAGAAGAGCTTGACCGGCGTTTCCTGTGTGCCGTGCGTGACCTGCGCCCGTCGGTCACCGCGCTGGGCGGCAGGCTGACCGGCCAGCAAGTCCTCGCCCTCTTCGACGCCCAGGCCGGCAGCCGCCACCTCGATTTGGCAGCCCGGTACCTGCGGGCCGAGGGCCACGGCTTCTACACGATCGGCTCCGCGGGACACGAGGCAGACGCGGCGGTCGGCGCCGCGTTGCGCCCCTCCGATCCCGCGCTGCTGCACTACCGCTCCGGCGCGTTCTACCTGGCCCGGGCCGCACAGGTGCCCGGTTCACAGCCGCTGCGGGACGTCCTGCTCGGGCTGATCGGCGCCAGCGACGAGCCGATCGCGGGCGGCCGGCACAAGGTCTTCGGAAACCACAGCCTGGCGATCATCCCGCAGACGTCCACGATCGGGTCGCACCTGCCGCGGGCGGTCGGGATCGCGTTCTCGATCGGACGGGCCGGCAAGCTGGGCGTGGCGTGCCCGTGGCCCGCGGACGCCATCATGCTGGCGAGCTTCGGGGACGCCTCCGCCAGTCACTCCACGACGACGGGCGCCATCAACGCCGCCTGCCGCACCGCCTATCAGGGCCTGCCGATGCCGCTGCTGCTGGTCTGCGAGGACAACGGGATCGGCATCAGCGTGCGCACTCCGGACGGCTGGGTGGCCGCGGCCTACTCCGGACGGCCCGCGCTGCGCTACTTCAGCGCCGAGGGCGACGACCCGGCGGCCTGCTTCGAGGTCGCCGCGGCCGCCGCCGCCCACGTACGCAAAAGCCGCTCGCCCGCCTTCCTGCACCTCAATGTGGTGCGTTTCCTGGGCCACGCCGGCAGCGACGCGGAGGTCAGCTACCGGAGCCAGGCCGAGGTCGAGGCGGACTACGCCCGCGACCCACTTATCGCAACCGCACGGCTGATCGTGGCCGCGGGCCTGCTCAGTCCGGAGCAGGTCATCAGCCGGTACGAGGCGCTCCGCACCCGGGTCCGGACGATCGCCGACCAGGCCGTGACCCACCGCCGCCTGGCCAGCCGCGCGGAGGTGACCGGTCCGCTCGCGCCGCGCCACCCCGATCAGGTCGCGCGCCGGGCCACCGGGGCGGGGGCGCCTGCCGCGCGGGCGGGCGCCTTCGGCCGCGGGCTGCCGGAGGAAGCCGGGCCGCTGACCCTGGCCGACACCATCAACCGCGCCCTAGCCGACGCGCTCGTGGCGTACCCGGAACTGATGGTGTTCGGCGAGGACGTGGGGCGCAAGGGGGGTGTGTACGGGGTGACGCGGGGGCTGGCCCGGAGGTTCGGCGTCAGCCGCGTCTTCGATACCTTGCTGGACGAACAGGCGATCCTGGGGCTCGGTCTCGGCGCCGGGATATCGGGCCTGCTCCCGGTGCCGGAGATCCAGTACCTGGCCTACCTGCATAACGCCGAGGATCAGCTCCGGGGCGAGGCGGCGAGCATGCAGTTCTTCTCGGTCGGCCAGTACCGCAACCCCATGGTCGTGCGGGTGGCGGGCCTGGCCTACCAGAAGGGCTTCGGCGGTCACTTCCACAACGACAACGCCGTCGGCGTGCTGCGCGACATTCCGGGCCTGGTGGTGGCGGTACCGTCCCGGGCGCAGGACGCGGCGCCTATGCTGCGCACCTGCCTGGCCGCCGCCCACGTGGACGGCGCCGTCTGCGTCTTCCTGGAGCCGATCGCGCTCTACCACACGCGCGACCTTCACCAGCCGGGGGATGGCGGCTGGCTGTCGCCCTACGCCGGCCCGGGACACTGGGCGCAGGAGCATGTGCCGATCGGGCGCGGCCGCAGTTACGGCAGGGGGACCGATCTCACCATGGTCACGTTCGGGAACGGAGTTCCGATGTCGCTCCGGGTGGCGCGGCGGCTGGCCGCGGGCGGAGCGGGGGTCCGGGTTCTCGATCTGCGCTGGCTCGCGCCGCTGCCCGCCGAGCAGCTGCGAGCGGAGGCCGAGCTGACCGGCCGCGTCCTGGTGGTAGACGAGACGCGCCACTCGGGCGGGGTTTCCGAGGGGGTGATCGCCCACCTCGCCGACGCCGGGTACCGCGGCCAGCTGGCCCGGGTCACGTCGGCCGACAGCTTCATCCCGCTCGGCGACGCCGCCGCGCATGTCCTGGTGTCGGAGCCGGATATCGAACGGGCGGCCCGGCGACTGCTGGAGTGAGCAGGTCTGTTATGGGTTAGTGGATTTAGCTGGACAATAATCACAAATTAGGTCCTTAGCAGGGGTGGATGGCATCGGGTATGCGTAGGGACGGAGGTCTGCTGCCTACCGGCGCAGCCCGGATTGCCTGGCCTGATAGACATCGCCATCCAGCGATCTGGTGCGTTCTGCGGCAACTGCGGGAATGATGTCGTCACCACCGGGAGGCGACAGCCCCGGACATGGCGCGGGAGGCCGACGATGAAGGCGATGGCGGACGAGAGCGACACCACCGCGACGTGGGATTACGCGACCGAGCTGGTCCAGGTGGCGGCGGTCTGGACGGAGAAGAAGAAGGGCCGGGGCGAGGATGCGCCGCCGACCGCATTGTCTCATCGCGCCGGCCGGGGCATGCTGGCCGTCTACGACGGGGTGGGCGGAGCCGGCGCGCGGTCGGTCGGATCTACGCCGGACCAGCAGGAGGTTTCTGGCGCATTTGTCGCCTCCCGGGTCGCGCACTTCGCGCTCGAGGACTGGTTCGTCACCTTCGGAGCACAGCGGCTGATCGCCGACTCCGCCGGCCTGGAAAGCGCCATCCTGATGCGCCTGCGCGCGACAGGGATCACACGGGGCAGCAAGGTCATCGGAACCATGGTGCGCCACCTGCCCACGACGCTCGCCGCGATCGAGTACGAGCTGATAGGACGGGACCTGAACATTGTCTCGCGCTGGGCTGGCGACTCCCGCGCCTACATACTCGATCCGGCCGAGGGCCTGCACGTGGTCACGCAGGACGATACCGAGGAGACCGACGCGCTGAACCAGCTCGCCAACGATCCCCCGATGACCAACATGATCTGCGCCGACCGGCCCTTCCGCATCAACGAATTCCCGCTCATCAATGTTATTCAGCTGCCGACGGTCCTCCTCTGCGCGACGGACGGATTCTTTCATTATGTGGAGACGCCGGCCCATTTCGAGTACATGCTCCTGGACACGATGAAAATGGCCGCGAGCCTGCACGGATGGGCGGCGCGGCTCGTTGAGTACGCCCAGGGCTGTTCGGCAGACGATGCGTCCCTGGTCATCGCCGCATTCGGCTATCTATCATTCCCAGTCATGCAACAGGCCTTCGCCCAACGGGGGCACGCCCTCAGCGAGAAGTATATCGACCCGCTGCACAAGCCAGGCACCCGCAGGAAGCAGCCGCAGGAGCCTGCAACCCGGCAATCACTGTGGGAAGAATATAAGATTGGATATGAGAAATTGATACGCCAAAGGGAGGCTGGCCGATGAGGGCTGGCGAGGTTATCAATAGCTATCACGTCGTAACGGCGCCCACAAACAGCGGCGGAGGAATGTGCATGTGGGCGTTCGCCATCAAGAATAGGCGGGAATACTTCCTTAAAGAGTTCCTCCAGCCCAAGTGGCCAGCCCCGGATTCGATGGGCAGTCCAGCCGGGAAGGAGCGGCGGCGGACCAACTGTTACGAGTTCGAGCGTCGCCACAAGGAGATTATGCATCGCCTGGCCGACGCCATCACCACGCCGGGTGGAGGTAATCTCGTCACGGCAGTCGATTTCTTCCGAGCTGATACTACATATTACAAGGTTACCGAGAAGATTGTTACAGCGTCGCTGTCGTCATTGCGCGCGCTGTCCGTGCATGAACGTGCCGTTATCTTCCGTACGCTCGTACTGAGCCTGCAGATGCTCCATCAGCAGGAAATCGTACACGGCGATCTCAAGCCGTCGAATGTGCTCATCCAGAGGGGCGGAGCCGGCCTGCACACCGCGAAGCTCATCGATTTCGATGACTCCTACCTGTCCGGCAGGCCGCCTCCGCGGGACCAGATAGTCGGGGATTCCATCTATGGCGCACCTGAATGGTTCGGCTATACGAAGAAGGACAGCACGATGCCGGCTAGCGCCCTCACGAGGGCAGCGGACATTTTCGCACTCGGGCTGCTCTTTCATCATTACCTTACCGATAGCCTGCCGGGCCGGGCGAGCGCCCGGTACTGGGCTCCAGGCCAGGCCGTGATCGCCGGAGAGCAACTGCTGATCGACGGACGGCTGAGTCCGGGCCTCACCGCACTACTGAAGCACATGATGGCCCCCCAGCCCGGCGACCGCCCGAGCGTCGAGGAGATCTTCGGCGAACTGGAAGCCGACGACTTGCTGACCGTGCGGGGGCCCACGCGTACAGGGCGGCTCCGTATTAATATGGGCCGCCCGGCATCTCCGGCGCCGGACGAAGAGCTAGGCGAAGAGCCAGGCGTAGAGCCGGACGAAGAGCTGGGCGAAGAACCGGGCGAAGAACCGGGCGTAGAGCCGGACGAAGAACTAGGCGAAGAGCCGGGCGAACGCGGCGAGGGTGGTGCGAGCCCGTCCA
Source organism: uncultured Actinomycetes bacterium (assembly GCA_963722055.1). Lineage (GTDB taxonomy): Bacteria > Actinomycetota > Actinomycetes > Streptosporangiales > Streptosporangiaceae > Palsa-504. The sequence goes on from CAVRLA010000005.1 coordinate 54,735, forward strand.
GGGTCCGGATCAATATCAGGAACAAAGACGAAGGAGCCACAGGTGACAGCGACCGATGATTATTCCGTTGGCTTCACGTACGCCGTCGATATCGTATTCTGCATCGACGCGACCGGCAGCATGCGACCGGTGATCGATGCGGTGAAGGACAACGTACGGTCATTTCACGATCTGCTGAGCTCCGCAATGGCCGAGAAGAGCAAATCGATCAGCCAGCTGCGAGTGCGAGTAATAGCATTCCGTGATTTCGCGGACAACCCGGATGACGCCATCCAATTCACGGACTTCCTCAAGCTGCCCCAGCAGCGAGAAGAGTTCGAGACGTTCGTGAGCAGGCTGCGCGCGGACGGCGGCGGCGATGAGCCGGAGTCCGCGCTTGAGGCGCTCGCGGTGGCGATCGATTCGAAATGGGAGCGCGGGCTCGACCGGCGGCGGCATGTCATCGTGATGTTCACCGATGCCGCGGCCCATCCGCTGGGCGATCCCTCGGTCCGGGCCGAGGCCACCTATCCGCAGGCGGCTCCGGCCTCAATCGACGAGCTATTCGAACGATGGGGATACCAGTCAAGCGAGGAGGCGTCGATGGAGAATGCGGCCAAGCGCCTGCTGCTGTTCGCGCCTGACACCATCCCGTGGAACGCCATCGCGGCGGACTGGGACAACACGATCTTCCTGCCCTCGAGAGCAGGTGACGGCCTTGAGGATCACGAGATGAGCGAGATTATCAACGCCATCGCGAATAGCATCTGAGGATCGCGGTGAGCCAGGACCCCGATGCCACCGGGCCCCAGTCCAGCCAGCGCCAGGGCTGGATCCCGCTGACCGGCATCGGTGTACAGGTCCGCTATGGTCCGGGCCAGCTCAGCATCGTCTGGGACAACGGCAGCAACGCGGTGTTGCGGTTCAACGCGGTCACGATTTTCGCGCAAGTCGAGCGAGAGCAGAGCGCCGGCGTGGTACAACTGCAGGTCAACGTGCGAATGAATACACCGCCTGGGGTCAATGGAATCTGGTCTGCGCTGTTGCCGTTCCCCGAACGGCTGGCTCCTGACGTGCAGTGGCTGGCCGAGATGCTGAACGCGGTCGGCCCGGCCCACGGGGACGGCACGCCGGACGCCGCTACCGACCCACCGGCTGATCCCGCGCCCACGACGCCGGAAAGCCGGACTCCGAGGGCCGTGTCCGCTCCGGTCCGAATCCAGGCCGGGCCGCGATACTGGACCGATGACCCGGACTGGGTCGGCCTGTACCCTACGAGAGAGACGGAGCGCCTGCTCATGACGCCTGCCGACCAGCCAGCCGGGCCGACAGAGTACCCGCAGGTCAGCTGACCCAGGATTGTAGATGGACGACACCTGGCAGTGCTCGATCTGCGATACGGTCAACGAAGAGGACCGGGAAACCTGCAGGGCGTGCCGAGAGCCCAAGTCCCCGGCACCGCTCGCGACACCACCGGCCGGCGTCATTCCGTTGCGGCCGGTGTCCTCCTGGGCGACGCCAGACGGCACGTCGGGGACATCGGTGCTGGTAGACGACGAACCGCCGGAACCCGTCGGCTGGTCCCGCCCGGTGGCCACCGGCAAGCTCCTCGGGGTCGGCCATGCCGCGCTGTTCATGACGACGTTCGTGTTCATCCTGTCCGAGTTCGGCGTGGGTCAGGCCATCCTGAGGCTGGCGTACTTTCCGGGGATCGCCCCCATCTCGAGCTGGGACGGCGGTCCGATCATCCGCCAGGCGACCGCGTTGCTGTACGTACTGCCGTGGGCGGGCGCGAAATGGTTCTATGTGCTGCTCTGCGTGGCCTGCCTGGTCATGCGCTTTGCCCGCAGCATGCCTGGCCCGCTCTCGCTGGTGATAGCAATCCCGGCCGCCCTCTACGGCCTGCTGGCGGGCATCGCCGAACTGCCGGTCTTCATCGACGTCTGGCCCCTGACCTTGTGCCTACTGGCCCTGTCATGGGTCATTGTGGCGAACACACTTCCTGACTACAGCCCGCCCTGGGGGCGTGAGCTGGTCAGGAGTGCTCGCCTGGTGCGGCGGTGACCTGACCGGCCGGGGACCGGCCGTCGATCCGGACGCCGAGCAGGGTGAGGAGGCCGATCAGCACGGCGGCGCAGGTGATCGCCGCGTCGGCCAGGTTGAAGGTCCACGCGAAGTGCGGCAGGTTCAGCCAGTCCACCACGCTGCCGCGGAACGGGCCCGGGGCCCGGAACAGCCGGTCAGCCAGGTTCCCGGCGGCCCCGCCGAGCAGCAGCCCGAGGCCGATGGTCCAGGCCAGGCTGCGCAGCCGGGTAGCGATGCGGATGACGTAGACCACCACGCCACAGGCGATCAGGGCGATGATCACCGTGTAGGACGTGCCGAAGCCGAACGCGGCCCCGGGGTTCAGCGTGAGCCTGAGCGTGAGCAGCCCGTCCAGCAGCCGCACCGACCGGTCTCCGGCCAGGTGGCGCAGGGCCAGCGCCTTGGAGATCGCGTCGGCGGTGACCACGACAGCGGCGACCCCGAGCATCACCGCGAGCGCCCCCGCGCGGCGCACGCGCGCGGGACCGGGCCGAGCCGCCATCGGTCAGGCCCCGGAGGGCCGGGGCGGGAGCGGGGGCCGGGCCTTGGACGGGCCGGTGGCCGGATCCGGGGGGACGAGCGGCGACTGCTTGTCCAGCGCCTCCAGGGCCAGCTGAACGGCGGTCTCTAGCTGCGCGTCCCGCCCGGCGGCCCAGTCGTCGGGGGTGTTCAGCACCTCCACGTCCGGGTCGACGCCGTAGTTCTCCACGCTCCAGCCGAAATCCGTGAACGAGAACGCGTACTGGGGCACGGTGATGCAGGTGCCGTCAACCAGTTCCTGATAGCCCTCGATGCCGACCACGCCGCCCCAGGTGCGGGTGCCGACCACCGGGCCCAGGCCGAGCAGGCGGATGGCCGCGGTGACGATGTCGCCGTCAGACCCGGCGAACTCGTCGGCGACGGTAACCAGCGGGCCGCGCCGCGCCTCCTGCGGGTAGGTCTCCGGGCGCTGCCAGCGGGGTATGTCCCAGGCGATCACCCGGCGGGCCAGCTTCTCCACCACCAGCTGGGAGATGTGCCCGCCGTTATTCGCGCGCACGTCGAAGATCAGCCCGTCGCGGGCCATCTCGGTCCGCAGGTCGCGGTGGAAGTGCGCCCACCCCTCCCCCATCATGTCCGGGATGTGCAGGTAGCCCAGGCGGCCCTGGCTGAGCTCGCGGACCAGGGCCCGCCGCCCGGCCACCCAGTCCTGGTAGCGCAGCCGGCGCTCACCGCGCAGCGGCACGATCACCACGCGGCGGGTTTCCAAGGGGGGTCCGGGGGGATGGGTCCCCCCGGGAGAAGACGAAGAGGACGCCGACCGGACCGTGAGCTCGGCCGGCTGGCCCGCGGTCCCGGCCAGCAGCGGCCACGGGCCGCGTAGCGGGTCGACCGGCTGCCCGTCCACGGCCACCAGCTCGTCGCCCGGATGGACGGCCACGCCGGGGGCGGCCAGCGGCGAGCGGGCCCGCGGGTCGGACGACTCGCCGGGCAGCACCCGGTCGACCAGCCAGCGTCCGGCCGCGTCCCGGACCAGGTCCGCGCCCAGCTGCCCGACCGGCGGGTGCTTGGCCGCCGGGCCCGGGACCGGCACCACGTAGGAGTGCGACGTACCGGTCTCGCCGAGCAGCTCCCAGAGCAGGTCGGCGAAGTCGCCCGTGCTGCGGATCTGGTCCAGCAGCGGCCGGTACTGCTCGGCCGCGCCGTCCCAGTCCACGCCGGACATGTCCGGGGTCCAGAAGTTGCGGCGCATGAGCCGCCCGGCCTCCGCGTAGGCGTGCCGCCACAGCGCGGCCGGGTCGGCCTGGAACCGGGCCCGGGACTTGTCCACCGTGACCGTCTCGGCCGGGTCGTCGCGCTTGCCGGAGGCCGGCACGACCTGCAGTTCGTCGTCGTCGTGCACCACCAGCCGGGTGCCGTCGCCGCTGACGTCGAACCAGTCGACCTCGCGGGCGATCTCGGTGACCTCGCGCTTGCGCAGGTCGAACCGTTCCAGGGCCGGGCGTGGCGCGTCGTCGTCCAGGTCGGCGCCGCCCTCACCGAGCACGCCGGTGACCTGGGAGCGGCGCCAGACCAGGCCGCCCTTGACCGCCCGCAGGCCGGAGTACCGGGCCTCGATGACCGGAACCGGGACCACGCGGCCGGGCAGGCCCGCCTGATCGACGGTCACGGTGGCCGGCTCGGCCGGCTCGCCGTTCGCGTCCCGGGCTCCACCGCCATTCGGGCCGCCATTCGGGTCGCCATTCGGGCCGCCCACCGGCCGACCGTCGGGCAGTGGCCCGAACGGCGACGGGGTGGTCTCCGCGAGCGGGACCAGGTACGGGCGGCTGCCGAAGGGGAACGACAGGTCGAAGGATTGCGCGTCGTAGACCGGGTCGAAGCTGCGCACGGACAGGAAGGCCAGGTAGAGGCCGTCGACGGTGAAGACCGGGTCGCTGTCGGAGAACCGGCCATCGGTCACCTCGACGATCTGCCGGTCGGCCACTCGGGCCAGGCGCAGGCGCCGCAACGGCGGCGGTCCGGGCTCGGACCAGGCCAGCCAAGCCGAGTCTGGCGACCAGGACAGCCCGTTGATGGCGCCGTTGTCCGAGGCGGCCAGCTCGCTGACCTGCTCGGAGGAATTGGGGTCGAGGTCGACGAGCAGCAGCCGACCGTCGTGGGAGGCGACCGCCACGGCCGTTCCGTCCGGGGCGGGGGCGAGGTTGAGCACGAAACCGAGCGCCCCCTCGGCCAGGCGGACCGTCGGCGCGTCGCCCGTCACCGAGGCGATCTCCAGCGCGTCCGGGCCGGCCGCGTCGGTGACCCAGACCACCTTCCCGGTCTCGCCCAGCACCCGGGGCAGCCGGGCCCGCGCGTCCGGGTCCACGTGCAGCGCCCGGGCCGGACCGTCCTTGTGGGTCAGCCAGTGCACCGTGCCGCGCACCTCGACCACGCTGGCCTGCCCGGTCCGGTCGCAGTCCAGGTCGCCGAGGTGATCGGCGGCGGAGATGAGCCGCGGCGTGCGGGCGGCGGCGGGAGCGCCGAGGGTGATCTCCACCCGGTGCGGCCCGGCGGCGTCCGGATCGTCCAGCATCCAGATGTCGCCCGCCACGTGGTAGACGATCCGGCGCCCGTCCGTGCTCGGGTTGCGCGCGTAGGCGCCGTCGTGGTCGGTGTGCCGGGCCAGGTCGGTGCCGTCCAGGGCGCAGGAGTAGATGTTGCCGGTGCCCTCGTGGTCGGACAGGAAGAACAGCCGGCCGCCGATCAGCATCGGGCTGGCCAGCTGTCCGCCCAGGTCGGTCAGGACCCGGGTGAACAAGGGATCGTCACCGGTGGCGACCCACAGCTTGCCGGCCCGGCCGCCGCGGTAGCGCTTCCAGAACGCGGGCTCGCCGCCCACGCTGCCGGTCAGCAGCGCGATGCCGGCGTCCTCGATGGCCAGGTCGTTGACCAGCCCGTACGGGAGGAGCCGGGGCGGGGCGTCGCCGCGGCCGGGGATCGCGAAGGCCTTGCGGTATTTCGTGGCCTGCTGGCCAGCCGAGGTGACGGCGAGCACCTCGCCGGCCGCCGTCCAGCCGACGACCCGGGTCTGCGGGTCGCCCCAGAAGGTGAGCCGGGCGGCGTCGCCGCCCTCGGGGTCGGCCGCGTAGACCTCGGGCTGGCCGTCCCGCCACCCGGTCCACGCGATCTGGGTGCCGTCCCGGGAGAAGCGCGGGTAGCTGACCGGGGTCCCGTCGGCCGACAGCGGCCAGGCCCGGCCGCCCGCGGCGGGCGCGAGCCAGACGTCGTCGCCGGCCACGAAGGTGATCAGGTCACCGTGGACGTGCGGGTAGCGCAGGTATCCGGTCGCCATCACGCCGCTCCCCCGGTACGAGGGGCACGGGGCGGCAGCGGCGGGCGGGCCTTATCCGGATAACTGACCGACGGCCCCGGCGGCGCGGCCGGCGGCTGCTTCTCCAGTGCCTCAACGGCCAAACGGACCGCGGTCTCCAGCTGCGGATCCCGGCCGGCCGCCCAGTCGTCGGGTGAGATCAGCACCTCCACGTCCGGTTCCACACCGTAGTTCTCCACACTCCAGCCGTAGTCCTCGAAGAAGCCGGCGTAGCGGGGCACGGTCATATGGGTGCCGTCGACCAGTTCGTGGCCGGGAACGCCCTCGATGCCGATCACGCCGCCCCAGGTCCGGGTGCCGACCACCGGGCCCAGGCTGAGCAGGCGGGTGGCCGCCGTGACGATGTCGCCGTCGGACCCGGCGTTCTCGTCGCTCACCATGACCAGCGGGCCGCGGCGGGCCTCCATCGGGTACGAGACGGGCTGCACCCCTCGGCCCATCTCCCAGAGGATAACCCGGCGGGCCAGCTTCTCGACCACGAGCTGGGAGATGTGGCCGCCGCTGTTCCCGCGCACGTCCATGATCAGGCCGCTGAACCCCATCTCGGTGCGCAGGTCACGATGGAAGTGGGCCCAGCCTTGCCCCACCATGTCCGGGATGTGCAGGTAGCCCAGGCGCCCGTCGCTCAGCTCGCGGACCACGGCGCGCCGCCCGGCCACCCAGTCCTGATAGCGCAGCCGCCGCTCGTCCCGCAGCGGCACCACGACGACCGCACGCGGATCGCCTGACGCGGGACGAACGGTGAGTTCCACCGGCTTGCCGGCGGTCCCGGCCAGCAGCGGCCCCGGGCCGCGCACCGGGTCGACCGGCTGCCCGTCCACCGCGGTCAGCTCGTCACCGGGCCGCACGGCTACGCCGGGGGCCTCCAGCGGCGAGCGGGCCCGCGGGTCAGACGACTCGCCGGGCAGGATCCGGTCCACGATCCAGCGTCCGGCCTGATCCCGGGACAGGTCGGCGCCCAGCAGGCCGACCGCCGCGGGACCGGACTCACCCGGGGAAAAGTGCCAGTCCTCGCCGGCCTTGGTGATGTAGGCGTGTGACGTCCCGAGCTCGGCGACCACCTCCCACATCAGGTCGGTGAAGTCGTTGGCGCCACGGATCCGGTCCAGCAGCGGCCGGTACTCCTCCTGCACGCCGTCCCAGTCCACGCCGGACATGTCCGGCACCCAGAAGTCCCGGCGCATGATCCGGCCCGCCTCGGCGTACGCGTGCCGCCACAGCGCCACGGGGTCGGCCTGGAACCGGGCCCGGGACAGGTCGACGGTGACAACCTCGTCGGAGGACTGGTCGTCCTCCTTGCTCTCGGACGGCATGACCCGCACCTCGCCGCGGTCCCGCACTATCAATCGGGCGCCGTCGCCGCTGACGGTAAACGAGTCGAGCTCGGCGGCCAGTTCGGTGACCTCGCGCTTGCGCAGGTCGTAGCGCTCCAGGGACGGGCGCGGCGCATCGTCGTCCAGGCTCGCGGCGCTCTCGCCGAGGACGCCGGTGACCGGCTCGCGCAGCCAGACCAGGCCGCCGGAGACCGCGCGCAGGCCCGAGTACCGGCCCTCGGGCACGGGCACGCCCACCACGCGGCTCGGCAGGCCGTCCGGGTCAACGGATACCACGGCCCATTCCGGAGAATCAGCTTTTTCCCCGTCCGGGGGATCCTGGCTCACCGGACGACCACCGGGCAGGGGCCCGAACGGCGAGGGGGTCTGCGCGTCGAGGGTGACCAGGTAGGGGCGGCTGCCGTACGGGAACGACAGGTCGAAGGACTGCGCGTCGTAGACGGGGTCGAAGCTGCGCTGCGACAGGAAGGCCAGGTACAGGCCGTCGGCGGTGAACACCGGATCGGTGTCGGAGAACCGGCCGTCGGTGACCTCCACGACCTCGTGGTCGCTGTGCTGGCCCGGGGGGACGACCCCCCCAGACCCCCCCGCGAGGGCATGGCCCGTGCGGGACGACCCCCCCAGACCCCCCCGCGAGGGCATGGCCCGGGGGGACGACCCCCCCAGACCCCCCCGAGGTCACGAGACGGGCCATGCGCAGGCGACGCAGCGGCCACGGCCCGGGATGGGACCAGGCCAGCCAGGCCGAGTCGGGCGAGAAGGACAGGCCCTCGACCGGCCCGTTGTCGGACGCGGGCAGCTCGGTGACCTGCCCTGAGGTTACGTCCACGGCCAGCAGCCGACCGTTGTGGAGGGCGGCCGCGACCGTGGCCCCGTCCGGGGAAGCGGCCAGGCTGGTGACCGTGCCGCCAAGATCTTCGGTCAGCCGAACGGGCCGTGGTTCACCGCTCACGGCCACGACCTCGAGCGCGTCCGGGCCGTCCGCGTCGGTGACCCAGACCACCTTCCCGGTCTCGCCCAGCACCCGGGGCAGCCGGGCCCGCGCGTCCGGGTCCACGTGCAGCGCCCGGGCCGGACCGTCCCGGTGGGTCAGCCAGTGCACGGTGCCGCGCACCTCGACCACACTGGCCTGCCCGGTCTGGTCGCAGTCCAGGCTGCCCAGGTGGTCGCGGGCGGTGATGAGCCGGGGAGCGCGGGCCGCGGCCGGGGAGCCGAGGGTGATGTCAAGTTTGCGCGGCGAGGGCGCGTCGGGGCCGTCCAGCATCCAGATATCGCCGGCCACGTGGTAGACGATGCGATGCCCGTCGGTGCTGAGGTTCCGGGCGTACATGCCTTCGTGGTCGGTGTGCCGGGTCAGGTCGGCGCCGTCCAGGGCGCAGGAGTAGATGTTGCCGGTGCCCTCATGGTCGGACAGGAAGAACAGCCGGCCGCCGATCAGCATCGGGCTGCTGAACTGGGTGTTCAGGTCGGTGAGGATCCGGGTGAACAAGGGTTCGTCGCCGGTGGCGATCCAGAGCTTGCCCGCGCTGCCGCCCCGGTAGCGCTTCCAGTAGGCCGGCTCGCTGCTGTTATCCCGGCCGGTCAGCAGCGCGGTCCCGGTGCTTTCCAGGGCCAAGTCGCTGACCGGGCCGAACGGCAGCCGCCGGGGCGGCGCGCCGTGCAGCGGGACCGCGTAGGCCCAGGTGTACTGGTTTTCCGGTTGGCCGACGGCGCTGATGGCCAGGATCTCGCCGGCCTGGGTCCAGCCGGTCACGCGGGTCCGGTCGTCGCCCCAGTAGGTGAGGCGGGCCTGGCCGGCGCCGTCGGCGTCGGCCGCGTAGACCTCGGGCTGACCGTCCCGCCAGCCGGTCCAGGCGACCTGAGTCCCGTCCCGGGAGAAGCGCGGGTAGCTGATCCGGGCGGCGTCGGCGGACAGCCGCCAGGCGCGGCCTCCGTCGGCGGGTGCGAGCCATACGTCGTCTTCTGCGACGAAAACGAGAAGCTCACCGTGAACATGCGGATACCGAAGATAACCAGCGGAAGTCACGCAATTTATCTTATTGGCTGCCGCCAGCTGCGTTTGGAGTCATCTCATGGTCTAGAGCCAGCCCCGTTCGGATGCGATGTGCAGCGCCTCGGCACGGTTCCGGGCGCCGGTCTTCTGGATGCAGGCGGACAGGTAGTTCCGCACCGTGCCCTCGGACAGGTAGAGCTGGCGGGCGATCTCCGCGATCGTCCCGCCGTCCGCGGAGGCGGCCAGGACGTCCCGCTCGCGCGGGGTGAGCGGGTTGAGGCCATCCGCGAGGGCGGCGGCGGCCAGGTCCGGGTCGATGACCCGCTCGCCGGCCAGGACCCGGCGGATGGTCTGGGTCAGCTTGTCGGCCGGGGAGTCCTTGACCAGGAACGCCGACACACCCGACTCCATGGCCCGTCGCAGGAACCCCGGACGTCCGAAGGTGGTCAGGATGACGATTTTCGTGTCCGGGTGGGCCTTCTTCAGCTCGGCGGCGGCGGCGAGCCCGTCCAGGCCGGGCATCTCGATGTCCAGCACCGCTACGTCCGGATGAGTGTCGTCGGCCGCTTTGAGAACCTCGTCGCCGCGGCCGACCTGAGCCACCACCACGAACTCGCCGTCGAATGACAGCAGCGCGGCCAGCGCCTCCCTGATCATCACCTGATCCTCGGCTAGCAGCAGCCTTACGGGGGTCTTGCTGGTGTGGTCAGGCGTCATAGTGGTCCACCGGGACCGTGGCGGTGAGCCTGAAGCCCCGGCTCTGCCGATTCCCGGGACCGGGGTCGGCCACTCCGAGCGAGAGGCGGCCGCCCGCGGTACTGAGCCGTTCGGACATGCCGCGCAGCCCGGCCCCGTGGGGTGCGCCCGCGTCCTGGCCGCCGGGTCCGCGGCCGTCGTCGCTGACTTCGAGGGACAGTTCTTGGTCACCGGGGATCAGGCGGATCCGGCAGGTCCTGGCCCCGGAGTGCCGGATCACGTTGGTCACGGCCTCCCGCAGGCACCAGGCCAGCACCGCTTCCGCGTCGGCGTCGAACGTGCCCGAGCGCAGGGTCAGCCCGGGATCATCGTCGAGCCGGATGCCGGCCGCCTCCAGCACGTTCCGGGCCGTGATCGCCTCGATGGCCAGCGTCGGGCGGCGGTAACCGCTGACCGCCTCCCTGATGTCGTGCAGCGTCTGCCGACTGACCCGGCCGATGTCGCCGAGGTCGCCGAGGACCGTGTCGAGTTCCGGCGAGGGGGGCAGCTTGCTCAGCCGCTTGGCGGCCAGCTCCGACTTCAGCGTGATCATCGACAGCGACTGGCCGGTCAGGTCGTGCATGTCCCGGGCCAGCCGCAGGCGCTCCTCGTTCGCGGCCAGCTTGGCCACGGTGCCGCGCGCCTCGGCCAGTTCGTGCATGAGCTGGATCTGCATCCGGAACCCGATCATGGCCACGCCGACGAGCAGGACAGGCAGCAGGACGGCCAGCAATTCCGCCGTCCCGGCATGGGCCAGCCAGCTGAAGAACACGTAGCAGGCGCCCACCGCGAGAACCCCGTACAGGGCCCTTCGGCGCCCGTAAGGCGGTGCCGCGAGCACCATGCCAGCGGCGGCGGACACGTATATCCATAGCGGCGTCCAAGCGTTCCCGTACACCACGCAGGCCAGAGCCGCGAGCAGCCATATGGCGGCGAGTCCCCACGGGGCCTGGCGTGGCCAGCGGCCCGAGTTGCAGATGACGATCAGGTAGATGACGCTGAAGGCGGTCGCGATGGCCAGGCCGCCGGCGATCCACAGCACCCCGTGGTGGTCGCTGAACAGGTCGCTCACCGGCGAGATGAGGTAGACCAGCCAGATGCCGGAGAAGAACCAGCGCTGGGCTTGACCGGTGCCCGGCGTGCGCAGCCAGCCGAGGGCGTTGGTCAGCCGACGCGGCCGGAACTCATCGGTCTGGTCGGCCCGGGTCGCGCCGGTCTCACTGTCGCTGGTGTCGGCCTTTATCGTCATCGGCTCTCACCTCCCGCCTGCTCTCTCCATGCTGCCACGTTTGCCTGCTCATGCCACCGGGGTGCGTCCCGGCCAGGCCCCCGTGGCGCTGGCCGGGACGCGTTCCGCTGCTCAGACGGTCTCCGCGGTGGCGCGGACCGCGACGACGGCCAGCCCGATGAAGATCGCCAGCCAGACCACTAGGCCTATCGCGAGGCCCATTGACACGGAGGCGCCCTCGATGATGTCGGTGCCGATCTTCACGGCCTGGTAGGTGGGAGTGAGCTGGCCGACCGTCTTCAGCGCGCCACTGAGCGGGTACCAGATGCCGCCGAGGATGAGGAAGCCGAAGTACACGATCATCGTGATCGGCTGCACCTGATCCGGCGCGAACCTGTATCCGATGGCTACCGCGAGCGCGGCGAAGATGGTGGCGCTGAACCAGACCGTGAGCGCGACGACGGGCCACTGCCACCCGGCCAGGTGCACGTTGCCGTAGAAGCGGCCCAGCAGTATAACGATCACAATGGAGGCCAGGGTGGTCGCCATCGAGACGAGGATCTTGCTGACCACGTAGGCGTAGGCCGGCAGCGAGGTGAGCCTAAGCTGCCGGATCCAGCCTTCCTTCTTCTCCTGGGAGATGCGTATCGCGTTGCCGTTCAGCGCTCCGCTGAAGGCGCCGAGCATCGCCATGTCCACCATGTAGAAGGCCCCGAAGGAAACCCCGTAGACCTTCCCGGTGAACTGCTTGGCGAGCAGCAGGTAGAGGATGACCGGAAGAAGCACGGTGAAGATGAAGTAGCGCTTGTTGCGCGTGAGGCGCATGAGTTCGGCGCGAGTGAGGGCCAGCGTGCCGCCCATGTCAGTTCGTCTCCTCTGTCGCGTTGGCTCGGTCGTCTTCGGCGGTGATGGCGATGAAGGCCTGTTCCAGACCCAGGCTGGTGACCTCGATCTCGTGCGGCCGCAGGCCCGCGTCCAGCACGGCGTACAGCGTGGCGTCGGAGTCAGTGGTCTGGATCTGCACGAAATCGTGCCTGACCTCCAGGTTCACCAGCCCGGGCAGGCCGAGCAGGAAGTGCTCATCGACCTGGTCCAGGTGGAACGTGATCCGCTTGGCGCCCGCCTTCGCCTTGATCTCGGCCGGCGTGCCGTCGGCCAGCAGCCGGCCCCGGTTGATGACCAGGATCCGGTCCGCGGCCTGGTCGGCCTCTTCCAGATAGTGCGTGGCGAACAGCAGTGTGCGCCCCCCGGCCACCTCTTCCTTCATGCTGGCCCAGAACAGGCGCCGGGTTTCCACGTCCATGGCCGCGGTCGGCTCGTCCAGCACGATCAGCTCGGACTGGCCACAGATGGCCAGGGCAAACCGCACCCGCTGGGTCTGGCCGCCGGACAGTCGGTCCACCCGCTGACCGGCGAACTGCGCGACGCCGGCCCGCTTGAGCGTGAGGTCGATTGGCTCGGGCTTGGGGTGCAGCTTGGTCACCAGTGTCACGAGCTCGCGCACCGTGACCTCGGGCATCAGACCGCCGGACTGGAGCATGGCGCCCACCCGGCCGGACTTTACCGCGTGGTACGGGTCGGAGCCGAACATCTTGATCTGCCCGCTGGTGGGCTTGCGTAGCGCGAGCAGCATGTCCAGGGAGGTGGACTTGCCCGCGCCGTTCGGGCCGAGCAGTGCCGTGGTCTCGCCGGGCCGCAGGTCCAGGCTCAGCCCGTCGACTGCCTTCAGGCTGCCGTAGTGCTTGGAGACGTTCACGAACGAGACGACCGGAGCGCCGCTTGCGCCGCTTGCGTGGCAGTAGCCCGCGGCGCGGCGGTACTCGCGGTCAGTGCTGGTGGCGCTGCCGTCTTTCCTGGCCGTGGCGCCGTCCGTTCTGGCCGTGGCGCCGTCCGTTCTGGTCGTGGCGCCGTCCGTTCTGGCCGTGCCGGTGTGGCTCATCGTGTCCCCTGTCTGGTCCGGTGTGGTGTGCCCCGATTGCCGGTACAGCCATACCACCAGCACGATGGGACCGCGGGTAGTGCCGTCCCTCAGCGGCCGGCCATGACATGCGTCATCCCCGGCCCGGTGACATGCGTGTCCGCGCTGGTTAGTGACGTGCGACCAGGAAGGACGCCAGGCCGGCGGCGATCGCGCGGGCGGCCAGGGCCTGATCCCGTCGGCGACAGGTTCTAGGATGGCGAACCCTCGCCCGCCGGGCGGACCTCCGTCAGCGTGGATGGAAACCGCCGCGTTGGCGTGCACCTGGTTGCCGATGGCCGCCCGCTCGGTGACGCACGGTCCCACTCGGGTGTTGGAGGTCCGGGTGAGCACGACGGTCGCTCCCTCGGCGCGCAAATCGGCGGTCAGGTACAGGGCGACATGCCAGTTGAACAGGGCCTCGGTGTAGCCGGCGTCGGTTTCCGTACCGGTCGTGTCGCAGGTCTCGGTCTCCCGTCCGTTCCAGATCAGCCGGTTGATAATCGACGGGGCGGCGAAGTTGCCGCCGTTGTGGCCGGGGTCGACCAGGACGACCCTGCCGTCGAGAATGCCCTTGCCGGTGGGCGGAAACCGGCCGCTGCCCGGGGTAGCGCTGGTCGGCGTGTGCCCGGGCGTCCGGGCAGGTTTCCCCGGTCGACGGCCTGATGCCGGTGGTTCTCATGGTGCAGAACAAAAGCAACAGGCCGCCGGGGCGCTTGGTGTGTGTCCCGGCGGCCATCTGTCGTAGGGTCCGCGGGGACGGGTATCGTCGCCCCGGCGGGTGCTGGTCAGGCCCAGGTTCGGGTGGGTGCGGAGCGGGCGATGGTGAGGAACCAGTAGCCGCCCGCGAGATTCAGGGCCGCGAGAACCAGGAAGAAGGCGGCCCATCCGTAGACGCCGTAGGACAGGCAGATGAGGCCCGGGACGGCCGCGACGATGCCGCCGGCGATGCGCGCAGCCCCGAAGCCGCGGATGTGGCGGTACTCAATCGGGTTGATCAGGCGTTGCAGGCCGGGTCGCGTGGGAGTTAGCCACCATCTGCGCAGGCGTCTCGCGGCGGTGTTGCGGTGGGATGCGTTCATCGGGGTGCCTCCTATGGGGCGTGGTGCCGGCTACCCGATCATCTATCATTATGATATCACATTGATAGCCGTCTTGTCAATGGCGGCAGTCCTGACGGGCCGTTCCCGGGCCGGCCCGGGGACGGCCCGGGGACGGCACGCCGGTCCGGGTGACCTACCCGGCGGCGATGCGCTCGTCCTCGCGGATCAGGTGCGCGCACGGGATAGGCGGGGCACCACTCCTGGGCTGAACGTAGTGAAACCCGGGGTTCACTCCGCTCTTGGGTGCTGAAGTGCCGGTTTCACTTCGCTCGCGGGCTACTGGGCTCGACGGGATCAGCGGCCGACGGCGTAGCCCTGCATGCCGCGGGGGTTGGCTGCGGCATACAGCATGCCGTGCCGACGGGCAACCGCGCTGACCCGGCCGAGGGACCAGGCCGGACGGACGTTGACCAGATGGCCGCGGCGCCGCAAGTCCTCGATCACGGCGGTCCCCACGCGCGACTCGACGTCGAGCACGCGGGGCTGAGCCTGGCGCGGGTAGAACGACGACGGCATGTGCGCGGAGTGGAACGACGGGAAGTCGATCGCCTGCTGCAGGTTCATCCCGGCCAGCACGTGGTTGAGGAAGAACAGCAGCGACCACTGGTCCTGCTGGTCTCCGCCGGGCGTGCCGAACGCCAGGTACGGCTCGCGGTCTTTCAGCGCGAGGGTAGGGGAAAGCGTGGTCCGGGGCCGCTTGCCCGGCGCGAGCGTGGCGGGCAGGCCCGGGGTGAGGGTGAACATCTGCGCCCGGGTGCCGAGGCAGAATCCCAGGCCGGGGATGACCGGCGAGGACTGCAGCCAGCCGCCGCTGGGCGTGGCGGACACCATGTTGCCGAACCGGTCGGCCACGTCGAGATGACAGGTATCCCCGGCCCGGTAGCTCGATGCGGCCGGTCCCTCTGAGCCGCTGGCGCGCATGGTCGGCTCGCCGGTGCCCGGGTCAAGCTCCGCTGCCGCAGGGGCCATGGGATCTGAGAGGGATGCGTTTGCGCTCGGAGCGTGACCGGCGCCCTCGGCAAACCGCGGCAGCCGGGGCGGCCTGCCGTCGGGGGCGCCGGGCCGCAGCTCGGCCGAGGCCTCGGGCCCGACCAGGGCGCGCCGGGCGTCGGCGTACTCGGCGGACAGCAGCGTCTTGACCGGTACGTCGGTGAAGTCGGGGTCGCCGTACCAGGCCTCCCGGTCGGCGAAGGCCAGCTTGGCGCATTCGATCACGGTGTGGATGTAGTCCGCGCGACCCGGACCGATGGCTGCCAGGTCGAAGCCCTCCAGCAGGGCGAGCTGCTGGGTGAACACCGGCCCCTGGCCCCACGGCCTGGTCTTGCATACGGTCAGGCCTTGGTAGTCGTAGGTCAGCGGCTCTTCCAGCCGCGGCCGCCAGGCCGACAGGTCGGCGTAGGAGAGCAGGCCCCGGTGCCGGCGGCCGGTCACGTCCATCACCTCGGCGGAGGCGACGTAGGCGGCGATCGTCTCGGCCACGAAGCCCTCGTAGTAGACCCGCCGGGCCGCCTCGATCTGCTCGTCGCGGTCGCCGCTGGCTGCCTCCGCCTCGTCGAGGATGCCCTGGTAGGTAGCGGCCAGGGCCGGATTGGTAAACAGCGAACCCGGCGCGGGAACGGTTCCGCCGGGCAGGTAGACCTCAGCCGAGCTCGGCCAGTGGTCACGGAACAGTTCGGCCACGCTGGCGATCCCCCAGCTGATCGCGGGCAGCACCGGGTAGCCGCGGGCCGCGTAGCCGATCGCGTAGCCCATCACGTCCCGGAGCCGGAGCGTGCCGTACTCCCGCAGCAGCAGCATCCAGGCCCCGAACGCGCCCGGCACGCACGCTGCGAGCAGACCGCTGCCGGGCACCAGATCGAGCCCGAGGTCGCCGAACGCCTCCAGGGTGGCGGCCGCGGGTGCGGTTCCCTGCCCGCAGAGCACGAAGGTCTCCCCGCGGTCCGCGTGGTGGGCGATGACCGGCACCTCGCCACCGGGGCCGTTCAGGTGCGGCTCGGTGACCTGGAGTACGAGCCCGGCCGCCACCGCCGCGTCGAACGCGTTACCGCCCTGCTCGAGCACGGCCATGCCCGCCGCGGAGGCGAGCCAGTGCGTGGAGGCCACCATGCCGAACGTGCCCGCCAATTCCGGCCGGGTGGTGAATTCGGGAATTTCGCCCATGGCTTGATCCTCTCATCACTCGTCGAGGCCGTCCGATGCGGCGAAGATCGCCTCGGAAAAGGATCTTGAACAAATATTCGTGAGGTAGTTAGCTGAGCCGCAGGTCAGGAAGTGTCCGGCCCGCGGGACTCCGGGCACTCAGGCAGCACGTGGCCAAGGTGCCCGTCATGAGCCCAGATCTCGATACTTCGGCGGTGTTCGGTCCAGGCCAGGCCGCACGCCGGGCAGACATCGGGGATCGTCTCGTCCCACCGAGCCCAGCGGCGGCCATCAGGCAGGTCAATCACAGCAGGCGTCAGGAGTCCAGGTCATGGCTGGTGTGGATCCAGTCCATGGTGCCGGAGACGCGGCGGATCTGCTGGCCGGGGCGGATCGGGTCGGGGCAGTAGGCGCAGCGACCCAGGTATTTGGCGACCGTCGAGACGCGCTGACCGACCTGTTCAGGGGGCGGGCGTCGGTGCTGGTGCAGTGGCCGCACGAGTAGCGAGGCAGGTCGGTGAGCGGGCACCGGTCATCCTCGCCGCTGGCTGCCACACGCGAATTATGCCCTGACCTGGGTAAATCCAATCTCGCGCGACGTGGGTATCGGCAGGCTGACAGGACACGTGTCGGCGGGCTGACTGACAGCCTGCTGCAGGGGCGTCAGCCTTATGGCAGCTACCCGAGGAGGGCGCCATGCAAAAGTTCGAGCGGGCCGTGAGGGCACTCAACATCACTGTCATACAGATAAACATCCTCAGCAGCAAGAACGGCGGCAGCGCCACGCTGCTAGTCCTCTAACGCTCCGCGCACGTCGGGAAAACCTAGGACCCCGACCGTGGGGGCGACCAGGGTCGATCGGGGTGTTCAGGTCCCGGTTCCGGCTCTCACTCGGTTCCGGAGCCGCTGAAACGCGCTACCCGATATAGCCGCCAAAAATGGCATGCGGAGCCGTGGGGTTTGCCCGCATCATGCTCGTGGGAGGTGTCGGTGATGACAGAACCGCAAGACCCGGCCGCGGCGGGCAGTGACCGGCTCCGGGCGGGCCACGCCGACCGCGAGCAGGCGATCGAGGCGCTGAAGAACGCGTTCACGCAGGGTCGGCTGACCGGAGAAGAACTCGGCGCGCGAACGGGCCAGGTGCTGGCGGCGCCGACTTACGCCGAGCTGGACGCCGTCACCGCCGACATCCCCGGCGCACCCCGGCTGGATGGCTCGTCCGACCTGGCCAGGCCCGAGGTGCCGGGCCCGCCCGGCCTGGCCCGCCGCTGGCCGCTGGCCAGGGCCTCCGTCAAGTCGGGCTGCTTCCTGGCCATCGCGGCCGCTGTCGTGCAGTCCGGCAACATCATCGCTAATGGGGACTACGGCGCCGCGACCGGCTCCTATCATGCCTGGATTCGCGTGCTCAATGTCCTGGCCCTGGCCCTCGCGGTCACGGCAGTTGTCATTCTGGGTCGCGGGGTGGCCGCCTCGGTGAAGCAGCGGCGCTCCCGTAAGCAACCGCCGCCCCGGCCGGCGCCGGGCGGCCACGCCCTGGTTGCTGCACCGCACGACGGCGCCGATCATGACCGGGTTCCCCCCGGCCCCCGCACCGGCCAGACCCGCGCCGACCGACGGACTCACATCTCATGGCCGCAGCGGTCGCCGTCTTCCGGGCGAGGTGCTCAGGTACCACGCGGGATACGGCCGGTCTCGGACGCCACGTAACGGGCAGCCTCCGCCGCCGACTCGGGCCGGAGCGATCTTCAAGAAACTATGGAAGCTCGCGCCCGGATCAGGCGACGCGCCGGAGGCCACCGACGAGCGGCGCGGCTGGGGAGAGATCCTGCTGGCCGCCGCCCTGCAGGGCGTGATCTTTGCCCTGATCAAGGCCGTCTTCGAACGGGCCGCCGCTGAAGGCGTGCGCGAGGTCACCGGCGACTGGCCCGGGGAAGAGGGTGAGTCGTCTGCGGCCTAAGGACAGTAGGCCTGTCCTTAGGCGGTTCGGTCCTCAGCTGACTCGGCTTGATTTGGGCTGTAGCGGGTGTTCGGTAGGAGCAACCGCGCTGTAGCGTCGGCCGCATGGATCTTTCCCCACGGCTGCGTGCGGTTTGCGATCTCGACGTCGCTGAGATGCGTGAGTACAGCGGACGACATGAATACGACGGCAAGCCGCAAGATCTGTCCCCAGGTGGCGTCCGATCGGGGCTGGCCCGGATCGCGGCGGCCCGGGACGGTGGCGAGCGGCTGGCTGACCCGCACGACGAGGCGCACCTGACCGCGGCCGAGGACCTGCGGCAGGTCACCTTCGCCGAGCTCGAGATGCACCGCCGTAACCCGCTCCTGCACCTGGTCGAGCTGGAACTGGCCACCTACGACCGGGACTACGCCCCCGCGGCGGAACGGGCGGCCGCGTGGGCCGAGCACCTGGCCGCCTGGCCGCGGCTGGTCGACGCGGCCTTCGAGTCCCTCGACCAGGTCAGCGCGCCGGTCGCGGAGGCCCTGCTCGTCCCGGCCCGCGGGCTGGCGGCCGGGATCAACGCCGGACCGGACGCATCTCCCGGCGGCGGTACGTGGGGCACCGAGGGCTCCGGCGGGCGCGCGGACACGGTAGCGGGCCATGCGGACCAGACGATCCACCACGCAGACCAGGCGGTACGCGAGGCCGCGCTGGCCGCGCACGCTCGCCTGGTCGCCCTTCTGGAGCGGACCGCGGCCGAAGGCGACCCGGACCCGGCGCTTGGCGGGGCGGCGCTCGGCGCGCTGATGAGCAGCGCGGAGGCTCTGCCGGTCGACCTCGGCCAGCTGTCCGAGCAGGCCGACGCGGAGCGGGACCGGCTGCTGGCCCTGCTGGCCGAGGGGTGCGCACAGGTGGCCCCGGGCCGCCCGGCCCTGGAGGTGGCCCGGGAACTGGTCCGGGTCCATCCGGATGCGCAGGGCGTGATCGACGCGGGCCGGATATGGACGCAGCGAGCCATCGACTTCACTCGCGAGCGGGATCTGGTCCCTTACCACGACGGGGTCTGCCTGGTGGGCCTGGCTCCGGAGTCACGCCGCTGGGCGATGGCGATGATGACGCCGGCCGCGCCCGGCGAGCCAGACGGCCCGTCCTGGTTCCACATCACGCCGCCGGAGGAATCCTGGCCGGAGAACGAGCAAGAGGCGTGGCTGGAGGTTTTCAGCGACACGACGCTGCCCGGCATCGCCTTGCACGAGGTGGCGCCCGGGCACTTCTCCCACGGCCGGGCGTTGCGCCGGGTGACCTCCGATGTCCGCCGGACCGTGCACTCCAGTGCGTTCGTCGAGGGGTGGGCACACTACGCCGAGGAACTGTGCGTGGAGGAAGGCTTCGGGGCCGATGATCCACGGATCGTGATCGGCGTCTGGCTCGAGGCGCTAGTCCGCGTGACCAGACTGGCCTGCGCCATCGGAGTGCACACCGCGGGCATGACGGTCCAGCAGGCCGCGCGCCGGTTCGAGACGGACACCCACCTGGCCGGCCCAGCCGCGCTGTCCGAGGCCCGGCGAGCCACGTTCGACCCGACCTACGGTCGGTACACGTGGGGCAAGCTGGAGATCCTCAGGCTGCGCGAACGGGCCAGGAAGGAGTGGGGCGCCGGCTTCACGCTGCAGCGCTTCCACAAGGCGTTGCTGGATCTCGGCTCTCCTCCGCTCGGCCTCCTCGGTACCGCCGTGGCGCGGGGATAGCGGTAGCGTGGGGTCATGCGCAGACTGACGTCGGTCCTGGGCATCGCGGCTGCGGTGCTGCTGGCGGCGCTCGGAGTGACGGGATGCGCAACAGCTAGCGCCGCGTCGTCGATCAGCATCAGCAGCGCGTACGTGCCACAGCCCAGCACGCCCGGCACCACCGTCGCGTACCTGGACATCCGCAACAACGGCCACGCCGACCGCCTGATCGCCGTGCACACCAGCGTGGGCGGGACGGTGCAGCTCCGCGCGCCAGGGGCGCGGCATGCAGGCACGCTGACCATGCACACCGTGGCGTACATACCGATTCCGGCGGACTCGCTGACCCAGCTGAACCCGGACAGCTACCACCTGCTGATCACCGGCGCGGGGCCGATGCACGACGGCAAGGACATCATGCTGCAGCTCACGTTCGCCGGCGCCGGCACGATCACCATCATTGCCCTGGTGACCAACCCAGAATCGGGCGGCAGCAGCTACTTCCTCAACTGAGCCACCGCGGCCACGGTGGGTCCCTTCAGCGGCGTCTGGTCGGTGTTGAACGCCGGCCGCCACTCCGGCAGGCTGACCAGGCCCGGCTCGACCAGGTCGAAGCCGTCGAACAGGTCCAGGATCTGGGCCCGCGACCGCAGCATGAAGGGCATCCGTGCGTCCGCGTAGGTCTGGGTGGCCTCGGCGAGCATGTCCGGATCGGCGCCGTCTGAGGTGCCGACCGAGATGGCCAGGTAGCTGCCGGGCGCCAGGCGCTCGCGGAACTTCGCGATGATCGCTGGCGCGTCTTCCTCATGGCTGATGAAGTGCAGCACGCTCAGCAGCAGCACCGCGACCGGCTGGCTGAAATCGAGGCATTCGGTCAGGGCCCGGTGCGCGAGAATCGAATCCGGCTCGCGGATGTCGCCCCGGATGGTGGTCACGCCGTCCCCGGTCGCGAGCAGGGCGTCGTTGTGCGCGACCACGATCGGGTCATGGTCGACGTACAACACCCGGGCCGCGGGAATGGTGTCCCGGGCGACCTCGTGCACGCTGGGTGAGGTGGGCAAGCCACTGCCCAGGTCGAGGTACTGCGCGATGCCCTGGCGGGCGAGGAAGTCCACCGCGCGTCCCAGGAACGCCCGATTGGCCAGCGACAGCCGCCGGGGGTCGAGCCGGGATTCCATCAGCTTGTCCGCCGCGGCCCGGTCGACGGCGAAGTTGTCCTTGCCGTACAGCAGGTAGTCGTAGATCCGGGCGATGCTGGGTCGGCTGACATCGACACCGTCGGGCACGCGCGGCTCGTACGTCCTGGCCGTGCCCGCTGCCGACATCAGCTCCGCCCTTCGCCGCAACCGATTGCAGTCAAGAGTACATCACCGGTTCGCGTGCCGCCGCAAGACCGGTGTCCGGGCTTCAGCCGATGACCTGAGCCGTGGCCGGGGTACGACGGGTCAACGGCATCCTAACCCTGGTGTCGTCGTCGCGCGGCGTGTACACCACGATGCGCGCCTCGGGCAGGTCGGGCAGGGTGAGCTCGCTGACCGCCAGGCTGAGCGTCCCGGCCTCGGGATGCCGGTAGGTCAGCGTGCGCGGCTCGGCCTCGGCAACCTCCTGCCGGGCCCAGAGCTCGGCAAACTCACGGCTCATGCTGGCCAGGCGGCGGATGTCTTCCTCCCAGTCCGGATCGCCGACGTGTCGGCCGTACGCTGAGCGCAGCCGGGCCACCATGTACCGGACCTGGCTGTCGTACTCCACGAACTTGCTGGGGGCGCTCGGCTCGGTGACGCAGCACCACAGGGTGTTCCGGTGGATGCAGGGCATCGTGTGCCACTCCCAGAACAGCTCTTGCGACGCCCGGTTGGACATCAGGACGTCGAACCGGCTGTTGACCAGGCTGGCCGGCAGCGGTTCAAGCGATTCAACGATCTCCCGGATGGTGTCCGGTATCACCAGCCGCGCGCACTGGGTGCGCAGCGGCGTCGCCTCGGCCAGCCGGTACAGGTGCTCGCGCTCGGCCCGGTCAAGGCGGAGCGTGCGCGCCACCGCGTCCAGCACCTGCATGCTCGCGTTGATCTGGCGGCCTTGCTCCAGCCACGTGTACCAGGTGACACCGACCCCGGCCAGCAGCGCGACCTCTTCCCGGCGCAGTCCCGGCGTGCGCCGTCGCGAGCCCGGCGGCATGCCGAAGTCCCCGGGAGTAAGCCGGGCCCGCCGGGCCTTCAGGAAATTACCGAGCTCTGCCCGGCGCCGCTCGCCCGCCTGCCGCGAGACCTTATCGACGTCGCTGTGCATGGTGACCAAGAGCCTTCCAATCAGCGATCTGCCCCCAGCCCAAACCTAGCGGGAGCCACTGACATTTCTGGGCCAGTGCCGGCGCGGAACCGGGGGGCGCCAGGCGGCATTCAAGGGGCGTGACTAGCCACCCCAGCGCAACGCTCGTGCTGAGCGTGTTCGTCCGGGCGTTCCGGACGCCTGACCTGCGCAAGAAGTTGCTGTTCACCGGAGCCATGATCGTCTTGTTCCGGTTCGGCTCGAACCTGCCCACGCCGGGCATCTCCGAACAGAACGTCAGCTACTGCTCCCGCATGGCGAGCTCCGGCGGGGTCTTCGCCATCTTGAACCTGCTCAGCGGCAACTCGCTGCTGCACCTGACCGTGTTCGCGATCGGCATCTTGCCGTACATCACGGCCAGCATCATCGTGCAGATGCTCACCCAGGTGATCCCGCGCCTGGAGGCGCTGCGGAAGGAGGGCCAGGCCGGCCAGGCGAAAATCACCCAGTACACCAGGTATGTCTCGGTGGGGCTGGGCCTGGTGTACGCGGTGGTGTACGTGCAGGCGGCCAGGACGGGTGCGGCGTTCCCGGACAGCGGCTGCGGCCCGACGTTCCACCCGCTGATCCCGGACCCGGCCCCGTTCATCCTCCTCACCATGGTGATCACGATGGTGTCGGGCACCGCGGTGATCATGTGGATGGGCGAGCTGATCACGGACCGCGGCGTCGGCAACGGCATGTCCGTGCTGATGTTCACCAGCATCGTGGCCGTCATCCCCGGCGAGATCGAGCAGATCTACCTCGTCAAGCGGTTCTTCTACGCCGCCACGGCGGTGCTGGTGATCGTCGCGGTGACGACGCTCATCGTCTTCATCGAGCAGGGACAGCGCCGCATCCGGGTCCAGTACGCGAAGCGGATCACCGGCCGGCGACCCGATTCAAAGGGATACGGCGGCGGAGCATCCACCTTCATCCCGGTGAAGGTGAACCAGGCAGGCGTGGTCCCGGTCATCTTCGCGTCCTCACTGCTGGCTATGCCGCAGCTCGCCGTGTCGATGTTCGGCCATCAGCAGCACCCGCAGGGCTGGGTGACCTGGATCGACCGCAACCTCGATCCCGCCCTGCTCGTCGCGCCGTACGCCTACTTCGGTCCGTTCTTCGGCCTGATCCTCGGGTTCACGTTCTTTTACGTGTCAATCACGTTCAACCCGGACGAACTCTCGGACAACATCAGGAAATATGGCGGCTTCGTCCCCGGCATCCGGCCGGGCACGCCCACCTCCGCCTATCTCCGGTACGTGCTCAACCGGCTCACCCCGCCGGGCTCGATCTACCTGGCTCTGGTCGCGATGTTCCCGCTGGTAGCCCTGGACAAGATGGGGCTCGGCCAGGACCTGCGGCTCAGCGGCGTCAGCCTGCTGATCATGGTCAGCGTCGGGCTGGACACCGTCAAGCAGGTCCAGAGCCAGCTCGAACAGCACTCCTACCAGGGATTCTTGCGTTAGCGGAAATTCGCTGGAACCTCGGAACGCGGTCCGGCATTGGAGTGTGCGTGAGAGGGATCCGGGCCGCGCGAGCCAGCCGGGACGCGGAGTTCACCGAGTTCGTCCTGGCTGCGTCCCCCTCGCTGCTGCGCGCGGCCCTGGTGTTGCTCGACTCGCGGGAGGATGCCGAGGACGCGCTGCAGGTCACGATGCTGCGCACCTACCGGCGGTGGGAGCAGGCCAAGGAGGCGCCCCAGGCCTACGCCAGGGCCGTGCTGGTGAACGTGTGCCGTGAACGCTGGCGGCACCGTGGCCGGCACCCGGAGATCAGGTTGGACGTGGACGAACTCGCCAACGTGGTCTCGTTCGCCGAGGCGGTGGACCGCCGTCACGTGCTGGTCCGTATGCTGCGCCGGCTGCCCGACATCCAGCGCGAGGTACTCGTCTGCCGCTACCTGCTCGATGCCACGGTGGCTGAGACCGCCACCGCGCTGGATATCGCCGAAGGCACCGTCAAATCCGCGGCGAGCAGAGGGCTCGATCAGCTGCGGCAGCTTCTGTACGACGAGGAGAAGAGAGGTCGCCGTGTCCATCCATGCTGATGACGAGTTCAGCTTGAGGATCGCGCTGGAGAGCGAGCTGGACGACGTGCTGCCCAGCGACGGCCTGGCCGACCTGGTGATCGCGCGCCACCGCAAGGTCCGCCGGCGCCGGGTCGCCGGGGCGGTCAGCCTGGTCGTGGTGTGCGCCGGGATCGGCGTACCGCTGGGTCTGTCCGGGCCGAGCGGCAGGCCGCCGCAGCACCATCCCGGCCAGCGGCCGGACCAGCACACCGGTTCGGTCACGCTGATCCCGCACGGCCACGCCGGAGACGCCCTGGTCATTGAGCGCCCCGCGGCAGTCTCAACGGCCGCGGCGGCCTAGGTCTGGATTTGGGATGGCACGGCCTCAACGGCGTCGGCACGGTCCAGCAGAGGCGGGCAGCGCAGGTGGCGGGCGACGTCACGGGCTTCCGTGATGGCCAGGGCGGCGCCGTCGGCATCGCCGTCGCGGGCGAGATACTCGGCGTGGTCCAGCAGGCCGTGCGCCAGGTGGTACGGGGTACCGCGCTCGCGCAGGCTGGAGATCGCGGCGGCGAAGGACGCCGCGGCACCCCGGTCGCCGTCGGCGGCGGCCAGGCGGGCGTGGGCTAGGTCACGTTCGGCCCGCAGCATCGGGGCGATCTGGCCGGGCTGGTACGAGTCAAGCAGGGCGAGCAGCTCGCGGACGGCGGCGAGGTCCTGTAGCTCGAACGAGGCACGCGCGGCCAGCGGCCAGGCCCACCGCTGGTCCTCGCCGCTGATCCCGATGACGCCGACCTGAGCAAGCGTGTCGCGGGCGTGGCGTAGCGCCTCCTGGTGCTGGCGCCGCGCAGCCGCGGTGGAGGCTTCCACGAGCGCTATGAACCCCTTCATCTGCGGATCTTCGCTAGTCCGCAGGTCACCCAGACCGGCCAGCATGGTCTGTGCGGTGGCGACGTCGCCGCGCAGCGCCGCCAGCAAGCCCCGATAGCACGCGAGCAATGGATAATCCCGCAGCTCATCGGAGTCTGCGGTCTGCGTGAGCCCTCGCTCGGCGGCATCCCAGTCGCCGAGCATCAGCAGGGCCTGGGTCAGGTTTCCGTTCGCGAACGCCAAGTGACTCCGCGCGCCGGTCCGGCGCAGATGGCCCACCGCGGACTGGGCCGCCTCGGCCGCGGCCGCGGGGTCGGTGGACGCTAGCGCATCCGACAGGTTGATCTGGGCCCGACCCAGCCTGGTGTTATCGCCGGCGAGGGTGGCGAGCCGCACGCTCTCCCGGAAGTAGGCGACCGCCTGGGGACGGCGACCACCTAGGCCGTGGTAGAGACCGCGCGCTTCGAATAGGCCGCTGAGCAGATTGGAGCCGACGTCGAGCGACTGGCCGAGGGACATCACCTCGGCGGTGAGACGGTCGGCGTCGGGGAACCCGGCCAGGACCTCCAGGCGGGCCAGGTCCTGCAGGACGAGCACCGTGTCGGTGTCGGGATCGGTCCGCAGCACCTCCAGGGCGGCGATCAGCTGATCGCGCGCTTCGTTCAGGCGCCCCCACGAATGCAGCGCGCGGCCGGCGATCGCCCGAGCGCGGGCCGCCGCTCGGACCTGGCCCCGGTCCAGATATCGATCACACGCATGACCCGTATAGTCGACCGCCACGGCCCAGTCCCCGGCGGCGACGGCTGACTCCGCGGCGCGTTCCCAGAGGCTGCCCGCGTCCGGCCGTCCGGCCTCGGCGTCTTCGGCATCCGCCGGGCTCTCGGCGGTCAACTCGGCGGCCACGGCGTAGCTGGCCGCGGCCTGAGCGGGGGCGCCGGTGCGGGTGGCGCGTTCGGCGGCGCGAATCAACGCGGCGATGGCCTGGCCGCGGATCTCGGCGGCGTCGGGATCATCCGGGAGGGCGGTCAGCGCGTCCAGGTAATGCCGGGCGATGACGTCGGCAACTTCTTCACCGTCGCCGGCGAACGCGGTCCGCAGGTGCGCGGCCACCGTCAGGTGACGGGTCTTGCGGTCGCGCCGGGACAACGTATCGTAGGCGACCTGGCGCAGCATCTCCTGGGAGAACCGGTAGCTGCCCCGTTCCGGAGAGAGTGGATCCGCGGACACGCTGAGTACCTCGCGGCGTACCAGTTCGGCCAGCGCGTCCCGCACCGACCGCTCGTCCCGACCGGACACCGCGATCAGCGCCTCGGCGGGAAAGGTGGTGCCCAGGACCGCGGCGTCGCTGACCAGCCGCCGCACGCCAGGGTCCAAGGCGTCCAAGCGGGCGGCCAGCAGCGCGTGCAGGCTGTCCGGAACGATGAGTTCACCGACGTCGCCGATCAGGCGGTAGACGCCCTCGACCGGCTGGACGATGTCCCGGTCGATCAGCGAGCGCACCGTCTCGACCGCGAACAGCGGGATGCCCTGCGCCTGGCTGGTGATCTTCGACCGGGTAGCCGGCGGCATCCCGGGGACCAGCGCGTCCACCAGCTGGTCCACCGACGTTGGGTCGAGCGGGTCCAGGGTGAGCGTGCTGCGGTTCCGGCCGGTGCCGAAGCCAGACCGGGTCTGGTCGAGCTCGGGTCGCGCGAAGACCAGCACGTACACCGCCAGGTCCCGGGTCCAGTCGATGAGGTGGTCCAGGAAGTCCAGCAGGCCCGCGTCGGCGTACTGGGCGTCCTCGACCAGCAGGACCAGCGGTCGCACCGCGGCCAGGCGTTCGAAGAACAGGCGCCAGCCCGCGAACAGCTCCTCGCGGGACAAGCCCGCCCCGCTGTCTGGAGCGAAGGCCACGCCGAGCAGCCGACTCAGCCGGACACCGGCATACACGCGTTCCGCGGGATCGGGCACCAACTGGTCCAGGCCGTCTTTCAGCTTGGCCGCGGCGACCTCGGCCGAGTCTTCCTCGGCGATGCCCAGCCGCTGCCGGACAACCTCGGCCAACGCCCAGAACGCGACCCCCTCGCCGTAGGACAGACAGCGGCCCCGGTGCCACCACAGCTCGGCCTTGAGGCCATCGGCGTACTTCTCGAACTCCCAGCCGAGCCGGGATTTGCCCACCCCGGCCGGGCCCGATACCAGTACCAGTCGCGGCATCCGCCGGTCCGCGGTGGCATGGAACATGTCCTTGATCGTGCGCAACTCCGCGTCCCGCCCGGTCAGCGGCGCCTCCAGCCCATCCATACGCTGGCTCGCGCCAACCCAGGACAGAACCCGGGTGGCCCGCCACAGCTCCTGTGGCTCCGCCTTACCCCTCAGCTGATGCGATCCCGCCTCGGCGAAGCCGACGGCCCCTCCGGCCAGCCGATACGTGGCCGCGTCGACCAGGACCTGTCCCGGTGCGGCGGCTGATTGAACGCGCGCGGCAGTGTTCACCGCGTCGCCGGCGACCATCCCCTCACCAACCGCGCCCAGGCTGACCGCCACCTCCCCGGTCACGACGCCCACTCGCGCCGCCAGGTCCGGCACCGCCGCCTCGGCGCCCAGCGCTGCTACCGCGGCCACCAGGTCCAGCGCGGCCCGCACCGCGCGCTCGGCGTCCCCCTCGGTCGCCGCCGGGGTTCCCCACACCGCCATCACCGCGTCCCCGATGAACTTCTCGACCACTCCCCCGTAACGGCCGATGACGGTCCGGGCCACGGCGAAATACTGCGTGAGCAGCTCGCGGACCGCCTCGGGATCCCGCGACTCCGACAACGGAGTGAACCCAACCACGTCGCAGAACAGCACCGAGCACACCCGCCGCTCCGCCAGCGGTTCCTGCCCCGGCCCGGGAACGGCCGCGGCGGCCGGTGCCACAGGGGGGTGCGCCGCTACGGGGGAGCCGCAGGCACGACAAAAGCGCTTCCCGGGAGTCAGCGGCTCACCGCACGACGGGCACGCCCCGACGGCAGCACCGCAATCCCCACAGAAACGGTCGCCCTCTCCCAAAGACGCACCGCACTGCCCGCACGTCACGCCATGTGCTTACGCTAGCGCCTTCGGCCCTGTCAAGTCCGGCGCGGCGTGACGGGGCTCGCTAGGCTTGGTCGGTGCGGCTGACATTCTGTGGTGTCCGGGGGTCCACACCGGCACCCGGGCCGGACTTCGTCCGGTACGGGGGCCACACCTCCTGCGTGGCCGTCGCCCATGACGGTGCCGCGCCGACGCTCCTTCTGGACGCGGGCACGGGCGTGCGCCGGGTCACCTCGCTGCTGGCCGGCCAGCCGTTCACCGGGATGATCCTGCTCACCCACCTGCACTGGGATCACGTCCAGGGGCTGCCATTCTTCCGCGCCGGGGACCGCGACGACGCCCGGGTCACGCTGCTGCTTCCGGACCAGCAGGACGGCGCCGGCGCCGAGGAGGTGCTGGCGCGAGCCATGTCTCCGCCGCACTTCCCGATCCGCCCGAGCCAGCTGCGGGGAAGCTGGAGATTCGGCACCATCTCGCCCGGTCAGCTCGAGAGCGGCGGGTTTACGGTGCAGGCTCGCGAGATCCCGCACAAGGGGGGAAGGACACTCGGGTACCGGGTCAGTGACGGGCGTTCGGTGGCGGCCTACGTCACCGACCACTGCCCGACCGCACTGGGGCCCGGGCCGGACGGGTGGGGTGAGTACCACCCGGCCGCGGTCGAACTGGCCGCCGGGGCCGACGTGCTCGTGCACGACGCTCAGCTGCTGGCCGAGGAGGTAGCCGCCGAGGCGGCGTTCGGCCATGCCGCGGCCGACTACGTCGTCGCGCTGGCCAAGCGCGCCGGGGCGCGGCAGGTGGTGTTGTTCCATCACCGGCCGGACCGGACCGACGACGCCCTCGACCGACTGGCGCGGCGGTTTGCCGCGGCGCCGCTCCCCGTCATGGTGGCGACAGAGGAGCAGACGCTTTACCTGTGAGTTATGGGCTGGACGTGCTCGAGGGCGGGTGCCACGGCCCGTTCGATAAAATGGGTTTAGCGTGCCTCGGCCTCTCGCACCCGCTGCACCATCATTTCCAGCAGCGCCCACGCGGTCTCGGGGTGTTCCATGGCGAAGGGCCGGAAGACCCAAGCGGTGAACAACAAGCAGCGCAAGTCCGTATCGGCGGTAATCGTCGCCGAACGGAAAGAATGGTCAATCAGCGCCATCTCGCCGAAGTAGTCACCGGGACCGATCGTACGGGCGGGCTTTCCGTGCACGCTCACCGAGGCCTGCCCGTCCACGATGACACCGAAGGTTACGCCGGTCTCTTCCTGCTCGGTGAGCACCGTGCCGGCGGGAAATGTCCGGTCGTGTGCACTATTCGCGAGCCTGGACAAATCCCTCTTCGAAAGCATCGAGAATAGCGGGACCTTAGCCAGTACCTCTTGATGTGTCGTCTGAGGTGTCGTCATGGCACGATGCTACGCGCACGTCCTGGCTCTAACCAGGATGTTCCTGAGGCAATCGGTCTCCATGTGATCACGCCCGCGGACGCGGCGAGGGGGCGGAACGGCTAAGCGTCCGCCCCCTCGCCGTGCCCGCTCGCTCGGCGCGTTGCCCCCGAGTCGCCTCGGCCTAGACCTTGCGGCCTTCGGTGCCGTTCTCGTCCTAGCGCCCGTGCGGCGTGGCGTGGCCCTCGGTGTCGTCCTCGTCGTCCCGCCCGTGCGGCGTGGCGTGGCCCTCGGTGTCGTCCTCGTCGTCGCGCCCGTGCGGCGTGGCGTGGCCCTCGGTGTCGTCCTCGTCGCGCCCGTGCGGCGTGGCGTGGCCCTCGGTGTCGTTTTCATCCTCGCGCCCGTGCGGGTAGCCGTGGCCCTCGGTGTCTTCGAGGTCGATGGCGGGGGTGTTGTCCTGCTCTGTCATGGTGTATCCCTTCGGTCCCAGGTCGGTTGGATCGCCGTCCGCGGTTAGCATCTCGGATGGCAGAGGTGACCGTCAGTCGTTTGGCTGACACAGGAACTGTCATCTTGCCGACAGTTCCGTGCCGGCGAACCGGCTCAGCGCGGTCGGCTGTTTCACGGCGATGGCCCGGTCGTGCATCTCGATCCAGCCGCGCCGTTCGAATGCCCGCAGCGCCGCGTTGACGCTCTGCCGGGTGCTGCCGACCTGATGCGCTATTTCCTCCTGGTTCAGCCTGGGCTTGATGATGCCGTCGTCGCCTCTGGGCTGGCTGAGCAGGACCTTCGCGACCCGGCGCGGAAGATCCAGGAAGACCAGGTCGGCGGTGATCTCGGTCAGGCGGCGGAGGGTAGCCGCGATGGAGTTCGTGAGGGCCTGGCCCGCGGCTGGCACGCGCGCGCAGACATCCCGGACCGCGTCGCGCGGAATCAGCAGCAGCTGGCATTCTTCCAGGGTCTCGGCGTCGGCGGACCGGGGGCCGCCGTCGACGACGCCGAGCTCGCCCACCAGGCCGCCGGGTTCGACGATGGCCAGCGTCAGTTCACCGCCGTCGGCCGAGCGGACGGTGACCTTGATGCGGCCAGTGACCACCACGATCACGGTGTCACCTGGATCACTGGTGGTGAATACGATCTGACCGCGGCGGTAGCCCCGCAACCTCGAGACGGCCGCGACGGCGTCCAGGTCTTCGGTCGGGACCGAACCAAGCAGGGTGGTAGCACGCAAGATACTCGTCACGTCAGTGCTCATCATCGACTCCCGGGGCGACCGCGTTGCTGGCCACGGCCCGCAACACGGTCTTGACTTCGTAGGGCGTGAGATGCGGATGCTTGCTCAGCAGCCGGGCGACCAGCCCGGTCACGTGCGGAGCGGCAAACGAGTTGCCGGTCGAGACGATGGTGGAACCGGACAGCCAGGGCACCCGGATGTCGATACCGGGCGCACCGAAGTCGGTCGGGGGCGCCGGGTTGGCGTCAAGGCCGAACGGATCCTGCCCGTCATGGGCGGCCACGGAGATGACCGAGGAGAACTGGGCCGGATAGGTCGGAGCGGGGACGTTATTGGTAGCGCAGATCAGGATGACACCGGCGAATGCCGCTTCGTCGGCGATCTCGTGGAAGAGGCCGAAGTAATCCTCGCGGCCCGTGCTCAGCGACAGGTTGACCACCCGCGCGCCCTCCCTGATGGCCCAGCGCAGGCCCGCCGCGAAGACCAGGCCCTTGCCGGTCAGCCGGCTACCGAGGACGCGGACCGACCAGATGGCCGCGTCCGGGGCGGCACGCCGGATGATCCCGGCGCACGCGGTGCCGTGGCCGAACAGGTCCTCATGCGGGCCATCGGCGGTGGTGACCTGGCTGGTCTCCGAATCCCACTGCAGGGCTATCGCCCGTTCGACGGCGCCGACCGCCGGGTGGGCGGCGTCGACCCCGCTGTCGACCACGGCCACCGTGACCCCGGCGCCGGTGGCCCCGCCCCACGCCCAGTCCTTATCGATGGGCAGATTGATCCGCGGCACCGGGTGCAGCGCCTCGGGGGCGAAGGCATCGCTCCAGGCCGGCCTTAGCGGGGTCGTGACGGCCGCCTTTCAACGTAGTCCGCGATATCTCGCAGCACGGCGAGCGCCAGGCGGCGTTCGGCGGCGCCCCGGCGGGCGAGCGCCGCGAAGGTGGCAGCCAGTTCCGTCAGGTCAGCGTCGCCCGCCGCCTGCCCGTCGGAGGCCCGGCGCAGCGCATCCGCGAGGTCGTCGCCGACCGCCACATCAGCCAGTGAGTCCAGCAGCACGCGGCCCATGCGGCTGAACCGCTCGACGCTGGCCAGGGCCAGGGCGGCCTGGTCGGCGAACAGCGACAGCAGGGCCATGTCCTGCTCGGCGCCGGGGCGCCGCGGGTCACGGTCGAGCAGGCTGATGACCCCGAGCAAGCGAGCGGGCGTCTCGACCGGGACGGCGAGGATGGCCTGCGGAATGTAGCCGGTCTGTTCGGCCTGCTCCCGGGCGAAACGGGGGTCGCTGGCCACGTCACTGACCGCGATCGGCTGACCGGACTGCACCACCCAGCCGGCGATGCCTTGCGAGGCCGGAATGCGCATGCCGGTCACGTCGTCCGCCCCCTGGCCCGCGGCGACGGTATAGACCAGCTCCGACTCGTCCTCGCTGAGCAGGGCCAGCGAGCACGCCGCCGCGCCGAACAGTTGCCGGGCCGTCTCGGTCAGGGATCGCAGCAGCTCGTCCACCGGCCGGCCGTACGGCCGGGCCGAGCGAGGTGGCCAGCTCGCCGAGTTGGCGCAGCAGTTCATCGGGATTCATGGTCTAGGTTCCTCGGGTACGGGCCATCCGCGTCCCGGCGACCGAGAGCAGCGCGGGGCTCGGCTGGCTGACCTGCAGGGCGGACAGGAAGTCCTGGCCGCCGATCCGGAACAAGGTACATTCCCGGGAGGTCCTTACGGAGGCTGTACGCGGGATGCCGTGCAGCAGGCCGAGTTCGCCGACGTAGCCCGGCGCGGTCACCGGGGGCAGTTCGCGGGGCTCGGGGCCGCCGCCGCGGGCCTGGACCGACAGCTCGCCGTCGGCCAGGATCCACAGGGCGTCGGCGTCGTCGCCCTCGTTGATCACGACCTGGCCGGCGGGCATGACGATCTCCTCGGCCGCCGCCGCGAGCCGCTCGAGGGTGCGGCGGTCCGCGCCGGCCAGCAGGTCCAGTTCGGAGAGCAGCGCGACGCGCGGGCGCAGCCGTTCGGCGGCCGCGGCCGACATGCTGTCTGCTCGCAGCAGGGTCGGCAGGCCGACCAGGCCGAGGACCGGGATACCGACGCCCACGGCGACGAGGGCGACGTTGACGTCGGCGTGCGCCAGCAGGATGCCGGTGGCCAGGGCGGCCAGCAGGATGCCGGCCAGTACCACGGTGTCGAAGATGCCGAGCACGCGGCCCAGCACGTCTCCGGGCAGATCGCGCTGCAGGCTGGTGAGCGCCAGCACGTCCACGATGATCATGCCGATACCCGAGACGACCTGCAAGGCGGCCGCCAGCACGGGCCAGTGCACCGGGACCGTCAGCAGGAACGGCAAGGCCTGCAGGCAGATGCTGCCCATGATGACCGGGGCCAGCCGCGACGCGCCGCTCAGCCGGTTCGCCAGGCCCGCGCCGAGCAGCCCGCCAAGCGCCATGCCGGCCGTTAGGTAGCTGTAGCCGTTCGGACCAGTACCAAGCCGGACCGACAGCGGGACATACAGGACGCTGGCCGCGCCGTAGACGGCGGAATCCAGCGCGCAGAACAAGATCACGGCCACCGCGACGGGCTGCGCGGCCAGCGATTTCAGCCCCGTGACCCACTGCCGCGCCGTGCTGTCCTCGGCGCTCCCGCCGCCCCGGGACCGGACACGCAGCCGGGTGACCAGGGCGGCGGCTACGGCGAAGCTGGCCGCGTTGATGACGACACCGATGACGGGCCGACCGGTGAGCAGCAGCAGGCCTCCGATGCCGGGCCCGACCACGACGACCAGGCTCTCGAGGGCCGAGAAGATGGAGTTCGTGGCGGCGAGATCCTTCTCGCCGACGATCTCGGGCGTCAGCGCGCCTGCCGCGGCCGGGTAGGGCGCCAGCGCGACCGACGAGAGGGCCGAGATGGCCAGCACGAAGGCGACCGGAGCGTCGCTGCCGACCACCACCGCCATCCCCGCCATGAGCACCGCGCTGGCCAGCGCGGAAACCGCCATGACGGTCGTGCGCTGATAGCGGTCGGCCAGGACGCCACCGTAGCTGGCCAGCAGCAGGCTGGGCCCCCAGCGGCAGACGGCGTTGGCCGCCAGCCATTGGGTGGAGTGGGTGCGGTCGAAGATGTAGACCGAGATCACGATGATGTAGGACCAGCTGGCGATCTGGTCGACGAGGAACGCGGCGATGAGCAGCCGCAGGTCACGATGACGCAGTGCGTCGCGGTAACGCCCGCGCGCGGCACGCTTCCCGGTTACGGCGGGCGGAGGCCCGCCCGCCGTAACCGATTCTTCCGGGAGGGATGACGTCACCGGTCAGGTCCGTATCTGATGCTGGGCGTGCTGGGTTGCGTCGGCATGCTCGAGCGCGTCGGCGCGGTCGAGCAGCGGCTGGCAGCGCAGCCGACGGCCGATGGCGCGGGCCGCGTCGATGGCCTGCGCCGCGGCATCGCCCTCACCTCGGGTCAGTTGGTACCGGGCGTGGTCGAGCAGACCGTGGGCGAGATGGTAGGGAGTCCCCCGGTCGCGCAGGCCGGCGATGGCCGAGGCGAACGCGGCCGGGGCGGTCTCGTCGCCATCTTCCGCGGCGAGCCGGGCGCGGGCCAGGTCGCGCTCGGCGCGCAGTACCGGGTCGACATGACCCGGCTGGTACGTGTCGAGCAGAGCGAGCAGCTCACGGGCGACGGCGTAGTCGCCCAGCCCGTGCGCGGTGCGGACGGCGAGCGACCACGCCCAGAACAGTTCTCCGTTGCTTATACCGAGGACGGGGGCCAGAGCGAGGGCCGCGCGGGCGTGCCGCAGCGCGTCTTCCGGCTGGCCGCGAGCGTCGGCGGCGAAGGCCTCGGCGAGGCCGATCGTCGTCTGATCCTGGGGTGCTTCGCTGGCGCGCAGGTCCCGAACGCCCGCCAGGAGGGCATCGGCGGTGGCGGCGTCGCCGTGCAGAGCCGCGAGCCAAGCCCGCTCGCAGGTAAGGTACTCGATGCCCGCCAGACCGTCAGAGTCCATCGCCTGGATGAGCTCCGTCTCGGCGGCATCCCAGTCGCCGAGGTCGATCAGGGCACCGATCCGGTTCAGGATCGCCGTGGCCAGGTAATCCCGGGTGCCAGTCCGGCGGAGATAATCGATGGCCGTCCGCGCGGCTTCTGCCGCGGCGGCCGGATCGGTGAGCTCCAAGGCGGCTGACAGGTTGAGCAGCGCGCGTCCCTGCCGGAAGTTGTCGCCGCTGTGGGTGGCGAGTCTCGCGGTTTCGCGTATGTAGGCCACCGCTTCGGTTCGGCACCCGGCGTAGATGAGATACACGCCGCGTGCGGTGAGCAGGTCGCAGAGCTGGCCGGTGTCCACGTCGAGGGCCTGGCCGAGGTAGAGCGCCTCGGCGGTGAGCCGGCGGCATCCGGCGACCCGGCGAACGCCTTGAGCGTCGCGAGTCCCTGCAGGGCACGCACCGTGTCCGTGTCGGGATCGGCGCGCAGGATCTCCACCGCCGCGGTGAGCTGCTCGCGGGCCTGCGCGTAATGGCCCCATTGGTACAGGGCCCGCCCGGCGGCGGCCTGGGCGCGGGCGGCGGCCCGGGCCTGACTCCGCTGTACGTGGTAATCACGGGCGCGGTCGGCATGCTGGACCGCCACGGCATACTCGGAGGCCGCCGTGGCGGCATCGGCCGCCCTGACCCACAACGCACCGGCATCCAGCGGAGCGCCGGCGTCTGGTTCGCCCTCGGCGCGGGGCGTGCTGAGTTCGGCGGCAGTGGCGTAGCTGGTGGCGGCGCGGGCGGGGGCACCGGCCCGTTCGGCGCGCTCGGCGGCGCGGATCAAGGTGGCGATGGCCTGGTCGCGGATCTCGGCGGTATCGGGGTCGCCGGGGATGAGGTGCAGGGCGTCCAGGTAGTGCCGGGCGATGACGTCGGTGACTTCTTCCCCGTCGCCGGGGAAGGCCTGGCGCATGTGCGCGGCGACGGCCAGGTGGCGAGCCTTGCGGTCCCGGCGGGACAAGGTGTCGTAGGCGACCTGGCGCAACATGTCCTGGGCGAACTGGTAGCTGCCACGCTCGGGCGAGAGCGGATCCGCGGACACGGACAGCACCTCGCGGCGCACCAGGTCAGCCAGGGCGGCGCGCGCCGATGCCTCGTCGCGGCCGGAGATCGCGATCAGCGCCTCGGCGGGGAACGTGGTACCGAGCACGGCGGCGTCGGCCACGAGCCGCCGCACACCGGGGTCCAGCACATCCAGCCGGGCGGCCAGCAGCGCGTGCAGGCTGTCCGGCACGGTCAGCTCGCCGATGTCGCCGACCAGCCGGTAGACGCCTTCCTCCGGCTGGACGATGTCCCGGTCGATCAGCGACCGAACCGTTTCGACCGCGAACAACGGCACGCCCTGGGCCTGGCTGGTGACCTTCGACCGGGCCGCTTTCGGCATCCCCGGCACCAGCGCGTCGACCAGCTGGTCCATCGACTCCGGATCGAGCGGGTCCAGGGTCAGCGTGACCCGGTTGCGGCCGACCCCGAACTGGGGCCGGGCCTGGGCCAGTTCCGGCCGGGCGAAGACCAGCACGTAAATGGGCAGGTTCTTGGCCCAGTCGACCAGGTGGTCCAGGAAGTCCAGCAGGCCGCTGTCGGCGTGCTGGGCGTCCTCGACCAGCAGCACGACCGGAGACTCAGCCGCCAGCCGCTCGAAGAACAGCCGCCACCCGGCGAACAGCTCCTCCCGGGAGAAGGCGGCCGCGCCGTCGGCCGAGCCCACGCCCAGCAGCCGGCCCAGCCGGACGCCCACGTACGCCCGCTCCTCCGGATCAGAGAAGAACCGGTCCAGGCCGGCGGTCAGCTTGCCGGCCGCGACGTCGGCGGAGTCCTCCTCGGCGATGCCCAGCCGTTGCCGGACCATCTCGGCCAGAGCCCAGAACGCGACGCCCTCGCCGTAAGACAAGCATCGGCCCCGGTGCCACCACACCTCCTGGGCCACGCCCTCGACGTACTTGCGAAGCTCCCAGCCCAGCCGGGACTTACCGGTGCCGGCCGGGCCTGACACCAGCACCAGCCGTGGCACTCGCCGCTCCGCGGCCGCGTGGAACAGTTCCCTGACCGTGCGGAGTTCGGCGTCCCGCCCGGTCAGCGGGGCCTCCAGCCCGTCGACTCGCTGGGAGCCGCCCGCCCCGGCCAGGACGCGCGTCGCCCGCCACAACCGGACCGGATCCGTCTTGCCCTTGAGCCGGTGTTCCCCGGCGTCGGCGAACCCGACCGCGCTGCCCGCCAGCCGGTACGTCGGCTCGTCCACCAGGACTTGTCCGGGCTCAGCCGCCGATTGCACCCGGGCTGCGGTGTTCACGGCGTCGCCGACCACCATTCCCTCGCCCACTGCGCCCAGGGTCACCGCGACCTCACCGGTCACGACGCCCGCCCGGGCGGACAGGTCCGGGGCCTCCGCCTCGGTCCCCACCTCGGCCACGGCGGCCACCAGGTCCAGCGCGGCCCGCACGGCCCGCTCCGCGTCTCCCTCGGTCGCGGCCGGTGCCCCCCATACCGCCATCACCGCGTCCCCGATGAACTTCTCGACCGCTCCCCCGTACCGGCCGATCACCGTCCGGGCCACGGCGAAATACTGCGTCAGCAGTTCCCGGACCGCCTCGGGGTCGCGCGATTCCGACAACGGGGTAAAGCCCACCACGTCGCAGAACAGCACCGAACACACCCGGCGTTCAGCCACCGGCGCCACGGTCGGCCCGGCCGCCGCGGACGGCGTCGCCGACGGCCCGGATACCGGCCCAGCGGCCCGCCCGTCGGGCAGCGCCGAACCACAGGCGCGGCAGAAACGATCGCCGGGTGTTACGGGCCCGCCACACGACGGGCAAGCCGCGGCCGGAGCACCGCACGCTCCGCAGAACCGGTCGCTGGCGGTTACCGGCGCCCCGCACTGCCCGCAGTTCACGAGCCCCTCCCCACGCCCTCAGTTAACCCCGCCGCGCTGGCCCCATCAACCCTGTCAACCCTGGACAGACCCACCGTAGTAGCTGGTTAGGCACGCATCCGGGTTTTGGCGTGCTCGACGGCGCCGACCCAAGGCTCGTACCGCAGACGGATACCGATGCCACGGGCTTACGCCCCGCACATCAACCCTGTCAAGCCCGCCACCCAGGTAAGGCCGTAGTAGCCTGGCGAAGCCGCTGCCGCGGCATGCGCCCTTGGAGGAACGATGGAGACGCTGCTGCCCGGCATCACCGCCGAGCGGATGCCGACCAGCCGGCTGACGGTGGCGGTGCTGTCGGTGGCCGACCGGCCCGGGCCGGCGGTGTTGTTCGTGCACGGCAACGTCTCCTCCTCGCTGTTCTGGCAGCCGACCATGCTGGCGCTGCCCGAGCCGTACCGGCCGCTGGCCATCGACCTGCGCGGGTTCGGCGGCACCGATCCGGAACCAGTGGACGCGATCCGCGGGCTGCGGGACTACGCGGACGACCTGGCCGCCGCCATCGAGGCGCTCGGTCTGGACACGGTGCACCTGGTCGGCTGGAGCATGGGCGGCGGCGTGGTCCTGCAGTACCTGGTCGACCGGCCTGGTGAGCATGGAGTCGCGTCGCTGACGCTGGTCGACCCGGTGTCGCCGTTCGGGTTCGGCGGCACCAAGGGCCTGGACGGGACCCTGTGCGACCCGCGCGGTGCGGGCTCGGGCGGTGGCGGCGCCAACCCGGAGTTCGTGGAGCGGCTGGCCGGCCAGGACCGCGGCGAGGGCAGCGTGCTGTCCCCGCGGCAGGTGCTGCTGGCGCACTACGTCAAGCCGCCGCACGTGCCGGAGCACCTGGACATCTTCGTGGAGTCCATGCTGTCCACCCGGATCGGTGAGGACCACTACCCGGGCGACTCGCGGCCCGTGGACGCGTGGCCGGGCTTCGCGCCCGGCGACCACGGCGTGCTCAATACGATGGCGCCCACCCACTTCAGGATCGCCGACCTGTCCGGCGTGCAGCCCCGGCCGCCCGTGCTGTGGCTGCGCGGCGCGGACGACGTCATCGTCTCGGACACCTCGCTGTACGACCTGGCCTACCTGGGATCGCTCGGCGCCGTGCCGGGCTGGCCGGGGGCGCAGGACTGGCCGCCGCAGCCCATGGTGGCGCAGACCCGCGCCGTGCTGGACGGCTACGCCGCGGCGGGCGGCCGTTACCGCGAGGTCGTGATCGAGGACGCGGGCCACGGCCCGCACCTGGACCAGCCCGAGCGGTTCCTGGCCGAGCTGACCGCCCACCTGGCCGCGGCCTGACCGCTACTTCGGAGTTTATCAGCCGGTCTGGAGGGAGCGGGTCACTAGGACGGGACGGGTGGTGGCAGAGAGTCAGGCGGGGCAGGTGTGCTGAGGTGCGCTAAGCGCTCTGGCGGCCGGTCGCGCTGGGATCGATGCCGTGCTCGCGGAGCAGGTCAGTGAGCCGGGCGTTCTCCTGGCGCAGCCGCCGGATCTCGTCGTCATGCGAGACGAGTTTGCGTACCCGGTGCGGCACGGGGCCGATCCGGCCGGCCTCGGTGAGCAGGGCGGTGACCGCGGCGCGTACCTCGCTCTCGCTCACGCCGAGGCTGGCCAGCGCCCGGGCCGCCGTGTCGTCGCCCACGTGGAACAGGGCCAGCAGGATGTGCTCGGTGCCGATGTAGTCGTGGCCGTGGGCTACCGCCTCGCCCAGTGCCCGCGGCATGACCCGCATGGCCAGCAGGGTGCCGGGACCGGGCGGAACCGGCGGCTGGTGCTGGCCGGTGGCCTGCGTGAGCTGGGCGACCTGCTGGCGCACGGCATCGGGGCGAATCCCGAGCCGCTTGAGCGCCTGAGCCGCCACTCCCGGGCCAGTGTCGATCAGAGCGAGCAGGAACTGCCCGGCGCCGGGATGGTCGAGGCCGAGCCGGAAGGCCTCGTCCCGGGACCGGACCGCGACCTCGCGGGCGTCGTTTGTGAAGGGGATGAACCCGGTAACCGGGGTGTGGATGCCGGCCCGAGGCCTGGGGTCGACGGCCCGGAACAACCGTCGGCCGGGGAGCCGTGTTCGCATGGGTGCCTCCCTGACGGGCGGGGCGGAATACGGAGAAAGTCGCGACGACAGCCAGGCCGCGGCGTCGGCCAGGCTCAGCTGGCCAGAGGTCAGGCCCTCGACCAGGACCAGGGCCGTCCCGGGCGGATCCAGGTCGGCCTGCCAGCCGTTCAGGGCCAGGAACTGCAGACCCGCCAAGACGGCTAGCTGCTGGCCGTCAGCGGGGAACGGGTGATGGCGCAGTAGCGCCCGGATGAGGCGGGTGGCGGCCGCGGCAAGCGCGTCCTTGGTCAGGGCGGTGTCGGCCGGGGCGGCTTCGGTGAGGGCGGCTTCGGTGAGGGCAGTCCGGGCGGCGTCGAGGTCGATCCGGTCCAGCGCGGCGTCCGGGCCGGTGCCGTAGAGCTCGCCGGCGATGACCACCAGGTCGGCGACGTCGATCGCGATCATGGCTCGTCATCCCGGAGCAGGTCGAGCAGGCGCTGGTGCCGGGCCAGGTTGTCCGCCAGCAGATGGCGGAACCGCTGGTCCTTGCGGCGCGCCTCGACCAGGGCGGCGATCGCCTCGCGGGCCACGTCAGACATCGACCGGCCCTCCACCTCGGCCACCGCCGCCAGGCGCTCGGCCAGTGCGGGATCCAGGCGCAGCACCATGTTCTTGGTCCGGGTACTTCCGGACGCAGAGCCCTCCGTCATAGTGATATCAAGATATCAGGATGTCCGATACGTGACAAGGCGGGACGCCGGCACCCTCACGCGGTCCAGGCCACCGGGAGGCGCTTGACGCCGCGCTGGAAGTTGGACCGCAGGTAGGACGGCGGGCCCGCGTAGTCCAGCGCGGACGTGCGGGCCAGGACCTCGGTGAACAGTGCGCTCATCTGGGTCCGGGCCAGGTGCGCGCCGAGGCAGAAGTGCGGGCCGTGGCCGAACACCAGGTGCGGGTTCGGCTGGCGGCGGATATCGAACCGGCCGGGATCTTTGAAGACATCGGGATCGTGGTTGGCCGAGGTGAAGGAGACCACCACCTTGTCGCCGGCGCGGATGGGCCGCGCGCCGATCTCGCAATCGGTTGCAGCGGTGCGGCGGAAGGTCATGACCGGCGTCCACCAGCGCAGCATCTCCTCCGTTGCCCAGGGCATCAGGGCCGGATCGGCGCGCAGTTCTTCTTGTGCCTGCGGGTGCTCAATCAGCGCGATGCACGCGCCGGGCAGGCCGTTGCGCAGCGTCTCGTTCCCGGCCACCGCGAACAGCCAGAACATGTTCTCGAACTCAGCCACCGACACCTGGCCGCCGTTCTCGTCGGACTGGGCCAGCAGGATCGACATCACGTCGTCCCCGGCAGGCGGCGTTTCTCCTGCGCCAGCAGGTGGGCGTAGGCGTACAGGTCGGGCAGGCCCTCGCGGGTACGCGGGTCGGGCATCCGGCCCTGGCTATCGGGCCGCGGCCGCACCGCGAGTGCTTCCCTGGCCATCGGCGTGCCCTGCGCCGGGTCGAACTCGGCCGAGGATGCGTAGTCGGGGTCCTGGTAGCCGATGACGCGGTTGGACCAGTCGAACAACAGCCAGCGATCCTGCTCGGGCACGCCGAGCACGTCGGCCAAGGTGAGCAGGGGTAGGTCGGCGGCTACGTCCTTGGCGAAGTCGACCTCGCCCCGCGGGCCTTTGAAAACGTGGTCGCAGATGGCCCGCGCGTGCCCGCGGATCCGGTCCTCCAGCTTGGCGACGGCCCGCGGCGTGAACGAGCGGGTCAGCAACCGCCGCAGCCGGGCGTGTTCCGGGGGGTCCATGTTGAGCATCATCCGCTGGACGTAGCCGAGCGCCTGCGGTGTGGCCGGGTCCCGGATCTGCGTGGCGCCGAGCGCGGAGGAGAACAGCTTCGGCCGGGTGAGCACCGATTCGACGTCGGCGTGCCTGAGCACGAGCCAGAACCCGGGGCCTTCCGCCCAGCCCAGGACGGGGATCTCGGCCACCCAGGCGACCGGGGCGGCGTGGCGCAGCCGGTCCAGGGCGTCGAACGGCACGCCCTCGGTGTAGCTGGCCGGGTCGAAGACGACCTCGGTATCAGGCCGAGGCGGCGTCATCCGCGTCCCAGGAACTCCTCGATGGACGTAGCCAGCGACACCGGGGACTCGAACATCGGGTAATGCCCGGCGTCGGGCAGGATGGTCAGCTCGGCGTTGGGGAAGAAGACCCGCCAGGTCTGCTCCATGACGTCGGCGGACATGGCCGGGTCGTTCACGCCGACGATCAGCTTGACCGGCGTGTCGGTGTCCACCTTGGCCTCGGCGGAGAAGTCCGACTTCGCCCAGGCCTGCAGGTAGGCGGCGAACGCCTCGACCGTGGAGTCCTCCAGCGAGTTCTGGACCACACGGTTGATGAACGTCTTGGTCAGCTTGTTCCCGGTGGTGAAGTCGATGATCGCGGCCCGGTTCTGGGGGCTTGCGGCCGCGCCGGAGAACAGGGCCCAGCCGTCGTCGTCCATGGGCACCCCGCTGACGGGCACCGAGTTGAGGCCGACCAGCCTGCGCATCCGGTCCGGCGCGTCCAGCAGCATCCGGTGGCCGATCTTCGCGCCCATCGAGTGCCCTACCACCGAGAACCGGTCCCAGCCGAGGTCGTCGGCCACGGCCAGCGCGTCGGCAGCCGCCTCGTCCACGGTGAACTCGCCGGTCACCTGCTTGCGGTCACCGTAGCCGCGCAGGTTCATGAACACATAGGTGTAGGCCGACTCGTCGATGAACTCGGGAAACGAGCCCCAACTGCCTGCTGAGCCAAACCAGCCGTGGATGGCCAGGACGTGGTGGTCCCCGGATCCGACGGTCACATACGAACTCGCCACGCCATCCTCCTGTCGAGCGCCGTTGCCTTTGGTGCTGCCGACTCTAG
Source organism: uncultured Actinomycetes bacterium (assembly GCA_963722055.1). Classification (GTDB taxonomy): domain Bacteria; phylum Actinomycetota; class Actinomycetes; order Streptosporangiales; family Streptosporangiaceae; genus Palsa-504. The sequence goes on from CAVRLA010000005.1 coordinate 97,504, forward strand.
CCGGGTAGTTCGAATACCGGGATCAGCAGGCTCTCACCAGGATGGCGCGTCCGCGCGCAGGCTGGGGTTATGACCACCACAATTGATCCACTGGTGCGGGATCCGGCCACCGCCGCGCGGGGGCGCTGGCTCATGCTGATCGTGCTGCTGGCCGGGCAGTTCATGGCGCTGCTCGACGTCACGATCGTCAACGTGGCGATGCCCACGATCGGGCGGACGCTGCACGCGTCCGGGGCTGAGCTTCAGCTCGTCGTGGCCGGTTACACGGTGAGCTACGCGATGTTGCTGATCACCGGCGCGCGGATGGGTGACCTATACGGGCGGAGGCGGATGTTCCTGGCCGGGGTCGCGGTGTTTACCGTGGCGTCGCTGACCTGCGGGATCGCACCCAGCGTCGGGGTCTTGATCGCGGCCAGGTTCGTCCAGGGCGCGGGGGCGGCGGCGATGATGCCGCAGATCATGAGCGTCATCCAGGTGCGGTTCAACGGCGCGGCCCGGGCGCGGGCCCTGAGCGCCTATACGGCCGTGCTGTCCTCCGGGTTCGTGGCCGGGCAGGTGATCGGCGGGGTGCTGGTGACTGCGAACCTGTTCGGCCAGACATGGCGGCCGGTGTTCCTGGTCAACGTCCCGATCGGGCTGGCCGTACTGGCCCTGGTGCCGCGGGTGGTACCCCGGGACGAGCCAGGCGGGCCGCGCCGGCAGCTGGACCTGGCCGGGCTGGCCGTCGCGGTGCCCGCGGTGTTCCTGGTCGTGCTGCCGCTTATGCTTGGCCACCAGGAAAACTGGCCGGGGTGGATGTTCGCGTGCATCGCCGTCGGGCTCGTGCTGGCCGCGGTCTTCGTGGGCGTGGAACGGCGCCTGACCTCGCGGGGCGGCGATCCGCTGTTGAACCTGGCCGTGCTGCGCGCACCTGGCCTGGTGCCGGGCCTGGCCGCGGTGGCCGTGCTGATGATCACCTACGGCGGGTTCTTGTTCAGCTTCGCGCTGCACCTGCAGGCCGGGTTGGGCGACAGCGCGTTGCGCGCTGGCCTGACCTTCGCGCCGTGCGCGCTGGTCTTCGGGGCGTGCGGGTACTTCTGGCGGCGGCTGCCGGCGTCCTGGCATCACCTGCTGGCCCCGCTGGGCTGCCTGGTCGCGGTGGGCGGCTACCTGGCCGTGGCCTCGGTCCTGCGCTCCGGCGGCCCGGGCGGATTTATGTTGCAGGCGGGACTGATCGTCACCGGCGCCGCGCTGGCCTTCGGCTTCAGCCCGCTGGTCACGTACGCGCTGGTCGGGGTGCCGCTGCGGCACGCGGCGGACGCGAGCGGGGTGCTGACCACGACGATCCAGCTCGGGCAGGCGGTCGGGGTCGCGACGTTCGGCAGCCTGTTCCTCACCCTGGACACGGGCCGGGGCGCCACCGCCTCGGCGGTCTCCGGGCACGCGCTGGCGGTCACGATGAGCTGGCTGGCCGGAGCCATGCTGCTCGCGGTCGGGGCGGGCATTGCGCTGGCCCGGACCGTGGCCCAGGCGCGACGCGCCAGCTGAGACGGGCCGGGTACCTGGCGCCCTGACGGCGCGTCAGGTACCCGGCCACCTGCAGTCCCCCACCGCAGACCTGGTCAGCGGCTAGCGGCTAGCCCCACCAGCGGTGCCAGAGCGCGCTGTCGGTGCCCATGGCAGCATCTTGCTCATTTCACTGGTTCATTTCAGCGCCCGGCCTATGAAGCGGCGATGAAGACGATGTGCAGATCGTGTGGAGATCTTCAGGCCAGCGGAAGGGTGAGCGTCATCTCGGTGCCCTGGCCCGGCTGGCTGCGGGCGGTGAGCTGCCCGTCGTGGGCCCGGGCGAGCTCGGCGGCGACGGCCAGGCCGACGCCACTGCCGGAGAGCTGCATGGCCTGGCGGCCGCGCCAGAAGCGGTCGAAGATGCGGGGCAGCTCATCGGCCGGGATGCCGATGCCGGTGTCGGTGACGGTCAGCACGGCGTTGGGGCCGGCGGGTCCGGCCTCGACCGTGACGCGGCCGCCCGCCGCGGTGAACTTCAGCGCGTTGGTGAGCAGGTTCGTGATGACCTGGTGCAGCCAGCGCGGGTCGGCGTCGATGCCGACCGGGGTGAGTTTGCGGTCGAGGGTGATCCCGGCTGCCTCGAACTGGCCGGTCAGGCTGTCGGCCGCGGTGGCGGCGATGCCGGCCAGGTCGCAGGGTCGCCGTGTCAGGTGCAGGGCGGCGGCGTCGGCGGCGGCCAGGGTCTGCAGGTCGCCGATCATCCGGGCCAGCCGCAGCACCTCATCGTGCAGCGACGCCAGCTGATCGGGGGTCGGCTCGGTGATCCCGTCGAGCAGGGCCTCATGGCCTGCCTGCAGCACCGCGATCGGGGTGCGCAGCTCGTGGGCGACGTCGGCGACCAGGTCGCGGCGCAGCTGGTCCTGCCGGTCGCGCGTATCGGCCATCTGGTCGAACGCGGTGGCCAGCTCGCGCAGCTCGCCCGGCGCGGCGACGTCGCCGACCCGGGCGGTGCGCTCGCCGCGGCCCATGGCCCGGGTCACCGCGATGATCCGCTCCACCGGCCGGGTGATCCGCCGGGCCATGGCCAGGCCGGTGAGCAGGGCGAGGACCGCGGCCAGCCCGGCCGCGCCGAAGATGGCCTGGAGCAGGTCGGACTGCAGAGCATGGTCCGCGCTGGCCAGCCCGGAATTGGTGAACCGGACGATAATCTGTCCGACCCGGGTGCCGCCCACCTGGACCGCGGCGGTCTGCTCCGGGGCTGTGGCCTGTGCGGCGAAGCCCGGCGAGGAGATGACGATATGGCCATTGGCATCGTGGATCTGGACCTCGGCGCCGGTCCGGGTGGCCAGGTCCAGCACCGGGGACAGGTCGGCCGAGGTCCAGCTGTCCGTGTGATCCCAGGCGGCGGCCGCGGCGGCCGCGATCGCGCTGGTCAGGTCGGCGCGCTGTTGGCTGGTCAGGGCGGAGACGTCCGTCGCGGCGAGAACCGCGGTGAGCCCGGCGAGCAGGGCGACCGCGGCCAGGGCGACCGAGAGGAAGGCCAGGGCCAGCCGCAGGCCAAGCGTGCTACCGCGGGAGGCCGAGAACGGGCCGCCGCGGTCAGTCATCGCGGGTCAGGCCCAGCCGGTACCCGCCGCCCAGGACGGTCAGCACGATCTGCGGGTGGCCCGGCTCCTGCTCGATCTTGCGGCGCAGGTTCTTCACGTGCGAGTCGATGGTGCGTTCATAGCCCTCGAACTCATAGCCGCGCACCCGGTTGATCAGCTCGAACCGTGAATACACCCGGCCCGGGACGGTAGCCAGCGCGCCCAAGATGCCCCATTCGGTCGGGGTCAGGTCCGCCTCGGCGCCGCGGACGATGACCTGCCGCCGTGGGGTGTCGATGAGCAGCGTCCCGCCGCCGTAGCTGGCCGGGCCCGGGGCGGCGACCGGGGTGCCGCGCCGCAGGATGGCCTGGACCCTCAGGACCAGCTCGCGCGGGCTGAACGGCTTGGTGACATAGTCGTCGGCACCGAGTTCCAGGCCGGCGATCCGGTCTTCCTCGCCCGCCTTGGCGGTCAGCATGAGGATGGGCACGGATCCGGCGGCGCGCAGCTCACGGGCGACGGCCTCGCCGGGCACGTCGGGCAGGCCCAAATCGAGAACGACCAGATCCGGCGCGGCCTCGGCCGCGAGGGTGAGGGCCTCCGCGCCGGAACCGGTCGACAGCACCGCCAGGCCCGCCCGCTCGAGGTAGGACCGCACCAGTTCGCGCAGCTTGCGCTCGTCCTCTACCAGCAGCACCGTCGCCGTCATCGCCATCTACCCGCCTGTCTGCCGCTACGCCCGGTGCCTGAAATGATTCCCGCCGGGCGAGTCCTCACTACTGTCCCGTTCGACCTCCACGAGATCATCACAGCGGCTTCACCCGCCGTGCGCCACGATGCGGTCTGCTGAGAATCAACGCGAGGGAACCGAGGATACGGCGAGGGAGGCGAACGTGACGGCCGTCAGCCTGCTCATCCTCGTTCCCTGGCTGGTCTTCGCGGCGGGGCTGGTGGCGATCGGCGTGCGCCTGCTGGTCATCCGCCGGGACCGGCGGCGTCGATGACCAGCGGGCCGGACCTGGCGCTCTCCACATGAACCACACAAGGTCCGCATCGGGTCACCACACCGGCCGACTGAGCTGGGTGACCTGGCGGAGCGGAGGTCGTGCGGAGTTGAGCCGGTGGTGCGGGGGACGGCTCAAAGCCGGGCGACCCCGGACCGCTTGGATGCGCCGGTGCAGCGGATCCCGCGCCGCGCTACGAACAGCACGAGGAGCAGGAGCCACAAGAAGCCCGGCCTGTGGTGGGCGACACCGACCGACATGGCGACCGCGATGGCGATGCCCGCCAGCGCGGCGACCGGGAGCAGCGCTGGCCATGACGGACGCTGCTGCGGGGCAGCGGCAGACGTGGCGGCGGGGGCCTGGGGTCCGGGCCGGGCGGCAGGAAGATCACGCAAGAGATTCCTCAGCTCGCCGTGGGTTCGTGCGGCCAGGGCCTGCCCCGCTCGTACGTCGAACTCCCCGGCCGTGAGCCGGCCCGCCTGGAAGTGCTCGCTCAGCTCCGACAGGACCGCGTCACGGTCGGCGTCGGAAGCCCTCATCTCAGCAGCGGGGTAATTCTCCAGCGTGGCGTTCATCGGGCCGCCGTCCTTAGTTCTCGTGAGCGGGATTCGCACTCCTCTACTGTGCTGGGCGGCGGGGCCTGCGCGCCAATGCCGGATGCCACCGGCCGGGGATGACATCTGTCACGGCCGGGCGGATCCGGGGCCAGGTGGGTGCACCACGGCCCGTTCAGTGAAATTTGATTTTTTACCCGAACGGACCTGGTGCGTGCGGCGGGACCCGCGTGGATGATGGTCTGGTGGCGGCGGGAGAGACGAGCAGCGGCGGGCCGGCCGGGGTGGCCTTCCCGGTGGCGGCGGACGGGCGCCGGAGCACCTCGGCGCTGGGCCGGGCTGTCGTGGCCGACGCGCTGAGCCAGGTCGACCCCGCGGCGGCCCGCGCCGCCGAGCAGGAAGCCAACTGGCGCACGGGCTACCCGGCCCATTTCCGCGGGCTGGTCGAGGCCGCGCTGGCCTCCAGGCAGGCCGCGGTGTCGGTGGCCCGCGACGGGCTGGCGTCGCTGCACCAGCGGATGCAGGTCATCGGCCGCGACGGCGAGGAAGCCGGGCTCGCCGCGCTGGTCACAGCCCCCGCCGGGGCGGGCCGGCCACGGTCACGGTGACCGGCACCGGGACGGCCGTCCGCGAGCTGTCGGTACCGTACCGAGGCGAGCACCTGCGCGGCAGCGCGCTGCTGGCCCGGCTCGACGCCTGGGTGACCGCGGGCATCATCGAGCCGTCTTGCGCCGAGGCCATGCGGACGGTCGCGGCACATCCCGACTGGCTGGCCCTGCCGGGCCGGACGGTCGTCGTACTCGGGGCCGGCGCCGAGGTGGGCCCGCTGCCGGTGTTGCTGGGCTGGGGCGCCCGGGTCATCGGGGTGGACCTGCCCCGGCCGATCATCTGGGAGCGGGTGCTGGCCGAGGCTCGGCGCAGCGCGGGGACGCTGCTGGTCCCGGCCGCCGCGGGCGACGCGGATCTCGCGCAGCGGGCCGGGCTGGACCTGACCGACGACATCCCGGCCGTGGCCGACTGGCTCGCCGCCGTCGACGGCTCTCTGGTGCTGGGCAACTACGTATACGCCGACGGCGCGGCCAACGTCCTGCTGGCCAGCGCCGTCGACGTGCTGACCGTGCGCCTGCGGGCCGCGCGCGCCGATGTCGCGCTCGCGTTCCTGGCCACCCCGACCGACGTGTTCGCCGTCCCGGCCGATGCGGTCGCCCAGGCCGCCCGGGCGTACGCCGCCCGGCCAGCCTGGGCCAAGTTCGGCCGGTGGCCGCTGCGCGCCTTGTCCGGCGGGCGGCTGCTGCGCCCCGCCTACCCGCCCGGCGCCGACCCGGGCATCTGCGACAGCCTGATCCCGCAGCAGGGCCCCAACTACGCGCTGGCCAAGCGCGTGCACCGGTGGCGCGCGACGGTCGCGCGGGATCTCGGGGCCTTGGTGTCGATGAACGTAGCCCCCCCGACCCGCACCCGGTCGGTACTGAAAAACCGGGCGCTGGCCGCGGCGTACGTCGGCGCACCCCGGTTCGGCGTCGAGGTCTTCGAGCCCGCGACGACCAAGACGCTCATGGCGGCCCTGCTCGTTCATGACCTGCACACCGACGGCGGCCCGGTGCAGCCGCACCCCTGGCAGGACGAGGCGCACGCGGCCGCCCACGGCGGGCTGTGGCGAAGTGCCTACGCGCCGCGCAGCGCGCTCACGATCGCCGCGCTGATGGGCTACGGCGCGGCCAGGAACGGAGCGCCGCCGGCCTAGCCGGCCGACTTAGCCGGCCGACCTAGCCGCACGGCCTAGTTGGGCGTGACGGGGGTCAGCCTGCGGCGGTTGATGGCCCGCTGCAGGGCCTGCTTGTCCGGCGGCGGGGGCGCGGTCTGTACGGCGACGGCGACCAGGTCGGTGTAGGCGTCCTGGCGCAGCCGCTTCAGCAGGGCCTGCGCCGAGTTCTTGAGCGCGCCGGTCAGGCCGGCCACCGACAGGCCGACGGCGGCCACGACGCCGGACAGGGTCTTCGCCCAGACCTCGGTGCCGCCTTTATTGACCAGGTACAGCAGGGTAACCAGCGCGCCGACGCCGAGGATGGTAGCCAGCAGCTGGGGCCAGAAGAGCTTGACGGCCCGGGCTACCGTCCGGTAGTTCCGTATCACGGCCGCGGGGCCGATCAGCGTGGTGGGATCCTGCCCGAGGATGACCAGCTCGTACCAGCGGCGGATCTGGTTGTACAGGGCGACATCGGCCTGGGCTGGGTGGCCCAGCCAGGCCGGCGTGGTAACTACGGTCTTCCACACCTCGAGCGAGCCGGCGATGGCCGACGCGGTGTACTCCCCCATGTACGCGGCCAGCCGGCCGGTCAGCCGGGACAGCTCGTCGCAGCGCCGCTCGCCGAGCAGGAAGCCCCAGCTGCCTGAGCCGTCCTGCTGGGTGGTGTCGAGGGCCCAGTAGGTTTCGGCCAGGCCGCGGCCCAGCTGGTAGCCGATGGCCTGGGTCTGCGACAGCGCGGCGAGCCGGTCCTGGACGTGGGCGTCGAATTGCCACATCAGTTCGGCCAAATCGGCCCAGGGCTGGCGGGCGGCGGCCGCGAGTTCCTGCAGGTGCTGGAGGACGGCCTGCGCGACGGCCTGCGGGCTTTGCTGGACGATGGCTTCGAGGATGTCCTCCAGGGCGGTTTGCCCGGCTTCCTCTCCTGCGCAGCAGGCCTGCTCCAGTTGCACGGTGGCCTCGGAGGCGTGCGAGAACTGCACCGCGGCCAGGGCCTGCTGGCGCCGGGCCACCATGTCCCGCTGGGTGTCCAGGCCGACGGCCAGCGCCTGCCGGGCTGATTCGGTCGTATCGGTGGCGTCGAGCTGCTGGAGGATGCGCAGAGCCCGCTGGAGGGCGTCGACCGCCTTGTTCGCGCCCGCGTGCGCGAGCAGCCTGGTCTTATCGCCGAGGGCGGCGGTGAAACTGGTGCCGTCGGGGGCGTCGTCGACGCGCAGTTCCTGGGCTAGTTCGGCGACGACCGACTGGATCTCGATGCGGAGCTCAGTCCGGCCGCGCTCGATCCGCAGCGGCAAGGGGTGGTCGACGTGATCGGGCATGCCGGTCACCTCGCCGGGCGGCCCCTCGGGCCAGTTCCGGCCGCGCATCTCCGCGACCGACCAGCCCAGCCGTACCGCGGACAGCACGGCGTGCGCGTCGTCCATGACCTCCCCCTTACGCTGGCGTCGCTCGTGCGCACCGTCAGATGAATCATGGCCCCGGCGCGAAACTTTGTCCCCTTTCGCCACGCCGCGTTAGGGGTGGGTGACGGCGGGCGCGGTCGCGGCGGCTCCCGGGCGCACGGCCGGTGAGCGGGGCACGCAGGAGCAGGGCGGCGAGCAGCGTGGCCGCGCCCGCCATCGCCATCGCCGCTCCCGCGCCGAAGGCCGAGGCCAGGCCGCCGACGACGGGCGGAAACAGGCCCTGCCCGCTCATCGTCCCGGTCGAGTTCAGGCCGAACCCCTGGCCCCGCAACCGGGCCGGCAGGCTGTCGAGGAAGGCCTGCTGGAGGCCGAGGACGTAGGCGAAGCCCAAGCCGCAGGCGAACAGGGCGGCACCGGCGACGGGCAGCGGCGGGCGGAAGCTGAGCGCGAGCAGGGGCACGCCCATGGCCGCCGCGAGCGGGAAGGCCAGCCGCTGGCGCACTCGCGGGCGGCAGAATCGGCCGACGATCAACTCGCCGAGCAGCATCCCGGCAGGCACCGCGGCGAGCAACGGGCTGGCCGCGCTGGCCGGCTGGCCTAGCGACCCGGTGTACGGGACGATCAGGGATTCCGCGCCGGTGACGAACCAGGCGGGCAGCCACTGCGCGAGCAGCAGGCCGCGCACGGTCCGGTTGGCGAGCAGTTCGAGGTTGCCGGTGACCGTGGCCCGCACGATGCCGCCCGCGGCCGGCCCGCCCCGGCGGGCGGCTCGGGGCCGCAGACCCAGGCGGACGATGACGGCCGCGGCCAGCAGGGACAGGCCCGCGGCCAGCAGCAGCCGGCGCGCGGGCAGCGCGGCGAGGATGGCGCCGCCGATGCCCAGCCCGATGATCTGGGTGGCCGATCCGGTCAGGCTGAACACCGAGCGCCCCAGCACGAATCGATCCCCGTCGAGTACGTCAGGGAGCATGCCGGAGGTGGCCGCGGTGAACACCGGGGCGACCGTCGCCGCCGCCGCGACCAGGGCCAGCATGACCGGGACCGGCAGCGTCGGCCACAGCCCGATAACCAGCCCGGGCACGGCCCGGGTGAGCAGGCCGACCGCGATCACGGCCCGCGGTGGCAGCCGGTCGGCCAGCGAGGTGAACAGCGCCCCGCCGACGGCCTGCGGGGCGAAGCCCATGCTGAACGCGAGCGCGGTCCACAACGGAGACCGGGTCTGGGCGTAGACCAGCACCGACAGGCCGAGGATCTCGAACTCGAAGCCGAGGACATACATCAGCAGGGCGGCGAACAGCACCCGGAACTCCCCGGCCGCGAACACCGACCAGTAGGTCGTGCGCGCCGTGGCCGTCGCAGGTGCCGGGCGGGATTTCGAGATGGTAGCGGTCATGGGCCCAGCGTGCGCGGCGGGTGATCTGGGGCATACTCTTTCGTCGTAGGACGAAAGGTCTTGGTGGCGATGCTGCGGCTCGAGGTAGGCAACGAGGATCTGACCATGAGCCGGTTCGCGCTGTCGCCGCTATGGGAGCTGACCCACGCGCTGCGCCTGCTCGCGAACCCGCCCGATGAGCCCGTGCTCCGCCCGTGGCTGGTCCGGGCCCGTGACCGCTACCGGGCGCTGACCCGCGAAGCCGATATCGCCGTGATTCTCGCCCTGACCCCGCCGGGCTGGGGGGCGGACTTCCTGACCCCAGTGCCGACGAGCGTGTCCACCACGATCGGCGACCTGCTCAACCAGGTCCGGTCGACGCCGACCCGGCAGGCGCACCTCGAGGTCGCCGAGGCGCTGCGACGCCAGCCGCCTGTGTCATCGAGGATCAGGCGCATCCTGACCGGTGACCGGGTGGCGGCCTACATCGCCGATGTCCTGGCGGCCGCCTGGCAGGCGCTGCTCGAGCCCGAATGGCGCACGCTGCGGGCCATCCTCGAACGCGACGTGGTGTACCGGGCCGGGCAGCTGACCTCCCGGGGCTGGGCCGCCGCGCTCGGCGACCTGCATCCGGAGCTGAGCTGGGAGCAGGGCCGGATCGTGCTGCCCCGGATGCCCGGCGACACGGATGCCGCGCTCGGCGGACGCGGGCTGCTGTTCGTGCCGTCGGTGTTCATCTGGCCGAAGCTGGCGCTGGGCCTGGACCCGCCCTGGCCGCCGGCGCTGATCTACCCGGCGCGCGGGGTCGCCGCCCTGTGGGAGCGACCGGGCCGGGAGCACGCCGCGGCGCGGCCAGGCACCGCGCTCGACCGGCTGCTCGGCCCCTCGCGGGCCGCCATCCTGATCGCGCTGGAGGAGCCGGCCAGCACCACTCAGCTGGCCGCCACGCTGGGCCAGTCGCTCGGCGGCATCGGCGATCATCTGGCCGTCCTGCGCGAGGCCGGGCTGATCAGCCGGGCCCGGTCCGGCCGCTCCGTCCTGTATCGCCGCACCCCGGTCGGTGACGCCGTAGCCGCCGCCGAGACATGATCGCCACATGATCGCCAAGACTTGAGCCATGCGCTGGGCGGCGTGCGGCTGCGAGCTGCGGGTTCGTGCGGCTGCGAGCTGCGGGTTCGTGCGGCTGGCGTTCAGGGTTCGGCGGGCTGGCGTTCAGGCTTCCCCGCTTGGCGGGTTTCGGCTTGCTGTCCGATGTCTCGCGATATATCGTGGAGGGCACCTGGGATTCCCCGGTTTATTGCTACGGAGGGCACGATGGCAACGGGATACAACGTGCGCATGGGGGACGCCGATCGCGAGGCGGTCGCAGCCCAGTTGCGTGAGCATTACGCGGACGGCCGGCTGACGCTGGACGAACTGAACGAGCGCCTGGACCAGACGTTCGCGGCCAAGACCAAGGCCGACCTCGACGTCGTGCTACGCGACCTGCCGCACGTTGCGCGGCCGCTCGCTGACGCGCCGGCCGCGGGCTTCAGCGATACCGCGTGGCAGGGGGATCGGGATCCGGCCTGGCCGGGACCCGCGGGGCGGTCTGGCTGGGACTACGGTGCGGGGAACCAGCACCGGTGCGGGCGCGCCGCCTTCGCGCCGCTGCTCCTGCTGATGTGGGTAGCGCTGGTGTTCGGCGCGGTGACGCTGTTCGGCATCGGCGGCGGGGACCGGCCGCTGGTCATCGTCCTGCTCATCGCGGCGTTCGCGTTCCTCAGGCGGCTGTTCGGATTCGGCCGTCGGCGCAGGGGTTCTGGCGGTCCGCGGGGGCGGCGGGGACCCAAGGGACCGCGCTTCTAAAGCGAGGGGGTCGCCGCCGATTCTCTGCTCAGCCGGGTTCCGCGCCGGGCCGCGCCGACTTATGGTGGAAGTCAGGTAGTCGGCTTGGCGAACCCGGAAACCCGATGACGAGGCGATACGACGTCCGAAGCGGAATGCTAGAACACGATCCCGACGCGGGGCCGCCGCGTGAACAGCTAGTACCGGGGTGGCGCGTGCCCGGGTACAGCCGCTATGACTACGAGCTGCGGATCGGGGACGCCGAGCGCGACGCCACGATGGCCCTGCTGCGAGACCACTTCGTGGCGGGCCGGCTCACCCTCGACGAGCTGACCGAGCGCCTCGACCTGACGCTGGCCGCCAAGACGCAGGGCCACATCGACGGCCTGATGGCCGACCTGCCGCGGTCGCCCCGGCCCGCCCGCGGCGAACCGCCCCAGCCGGTTACCGACCAGGACGCAGGTCGGTTCCTGGTGTTCGCGCTGCTGCTGTTCGCGCTGGCCACCTGGATCTTGATCATGGCCTGGATGTCGCGCCACGCCTACTACGGGCCGTATCAGTTCCCCCCCGGCCGCTAACCGGTTACTGCACCCGAAGCAGGCCGGTGACTCCCTGGCGGCGTGACCGGCTGGTTTCGGCCACCAGGGCGGCCGCGATGAGCAGGAGAATCACCGCGCACGGCAGGGCGAGCGCGGCCAGGTCCGGACGGAACTCAACCGACGCGCCCGCTCCGGTGAAGACCGACAGGTCCAGCGCCGGCCCGATCAGGACCGGCAGGGCCAGGGCGCACCCGGCGGCGGCGGCGAAGGCCGCGAGCACCGCGGGCAGGGCCGTGAGCAGCACGAGCGTGGTATCACGTTCGTAACCCATGACATTGAGCCGGGCCAGGGTCAGGGCCCGGTCCCGGGCGCCCAGGGTGAAGCCGAAGACCAGGTTGACCAGGGCCAGCCCGCCGGCGATGAGGGCGGTGAGCGTCATCAGGAGCGCTGCGGCGTGCTCGAGCGGCGCGCTGCCGAGCCCGTTCAGGACATCGGTGCGGAACGCGAGGGTCGCGGGGGGCAGCGCGCTGCTGACCAGCCGGGACAGCTTGGCCCGGTCGATGTCCGGACCGGTGATCAGGGCCAGGTTGGGCGTCGGCTGGCCGAGGACGCCGGGCAAGGTGCGCAACGGCATGAGCACGAACAGGCCGCCGGCCGGCTCGGCCGGGGTGCGAGCCACGACGCCGGTGACCCGGACCCGGACCGGCCCCATCAGCTCGTGTGACGTCAGCTGGACGATCCCGCGGCCCAGAATCGCGGCCGCGGACGGCGAGGCGAGCACCGAGATGACGGTGCCGGCGCCGGCCGGGGACCTGTCCGCGGGGCCGAAGGCGCTCACCGGGATGCGGGGGAACGGGGTGTCCGCGGTCATCGCGGCGTACCCGGCCGGATCCACCGCGGCCACATTGATCTGCTGCTGCCCTTCGGGGGTCAGCCACGTCGTAGTCCACACCGCCGTGCTGTGCCGCACGCCCGGGATCGCCATGATCGACCTGTTCACGGCCGGCGTGATGTCGTACGCCGCGCCATTGGTGTCGATGACGGCGTCCGCGCCGGTCGCCTGCCAGGAGTAGGCGATCTGCCCGCCGACGATCGAGCCGTTGACCATGCCGCCGAAGGCGGCCAGGGTCAGGGCGAGGACCAGGGTGAAGGCGGGCAGAGCGGTGGCGGTCCGGCGCTCGAGGGCTCCAGCCAGGCCGACGTATCCGGCGACCCCGGCCCGGCGGCGCCAGACCGGCAGCAGCGCCCGGATGGCCAGCGGGTACAGCCGCATAGCGATCAGGGCGGCGGGCACGGCGACCAGGATGGGGGCGGCGGTGAGATACCAGTTGGTCGCGCCGGCTGGCGATAGTCCCTGGCTGCGCAGGACGACCAGGCCGCCGACGGCGGCGGCGCAGGCCAGCAGGCCGACCACGAGGCGGCGCTGGGCGGCCACCGAGGCCCGGCGGGTCCGGGTCTCGGGCGTCAAGATGAGCGCGGGGTTGACCGCGGGCGAGGGCCTGCGGTACCGCCAGACCGCGATCAACGGCGGTCCGGCCAGCGCGACCGCGAGCACGGCGGCGGCCCGCCTCCAGTCCCCGGTGATGCTGGCGCCGGGGATGATCGCGAGGGCTAGGGCGGCTCCGGCCAGGGCGGCCGGGATGACGGCGGGCGCGACGCCGGTCAGGATCAGCATCGCGATCTGGCGGCTCGAGGCGCCGCGGTGGCGAAGCATGACCAGTTCGTCGTCCCGGCGGGCGACCACCATCCTGGCCGCGAGAAGGATGACCACCACGACGATCGCCGCCAGGCTCGCAAACATCAGCAGCAACACGGCTAGCACCGCGCTCTGCGCGGCGATGAAAGCCGTCAGCGGGTCGACCATCGGCTCGGTGACCGCTAGGTCGGGCGCCACCGATTGCAGTACCCCCGCGTAGGGCGAGCCGGCGGCGACGGCGAGGGCGTTGGCGAAGGCCTGAGCCTGGTCCGCGTTCACCTGGTCGACGGCTACCGGGAACTCCCATTCCAGTTGCATGTTGTCGCAGCCGTCGTTCACGGCCGGGCAGAACGCGCTCTGCACGGCGGCCAGCTGACCGGGGTCGGCCAGGGCCCCGGCCAGCACGCTGAACTGGTCGGTGACCAGGTTAAGGGTCAGGTCCGGTGTGGTGACAAGCGGATCGGCGGTCCAGAAGGTCGAGTCGGGGTTGCGCGCGCGGACGACCGCGGTGACCAGGAGATCGATCGGGCCGTTGGGACCTCCCAGCTTGCCGCTGGGACCTCCCAGCTTGAGGCGGGAACCGGGGTGCAGCGAGTATCGCGCCGCGGTCTGCTGGGTAACCGCCACGCCCAGCACGCCGGGCGGGATCGCGGCATCCGCGACCCGCCCGGCGATGACCTGGACGTTACTGGTGAGCTGCTCGCGGTAGGTGACCTCCAGCTCGGGGTGGTATCCGACCGGCAGGGGGCCGGTCCCGGAGATCACATCGTGCATGGTGGTCGTCAGGCCGCCCCAGCCGCCCCCCGCGAGCGGCACCGAGTTCGCGAAGCCACTGGCGAGCGTGCTGGTCGCGGCGGACAGGTCGTCCTCGGCCAGCGCCGACTGGTTGGCAAAGCCCGCGGTGAAGGTGTTCCAGCTGGCGTTGACCTCGATGGCCGTGCCCAGCGGGCCCGGCCGGTTCAGCGCCTGGTGCAGGGCCTCGGTGCGCAGATGCAGGCTGACCGCGGGCCCGGCTATGGCGGCGAACACGCAGCCGCACACCAGGAGGGCCAGCGCAAACGTACCGCCGGCCGCGGCGCCTACGCCCCAGCCGCGCCCCCGGTGTCCTCGTGCGCTCCCGATACTCCGACTATCCAGCCCGGATCCGGCGGGCGGAAGCCTGACCAGGGAATCTGTTGCCTTACTGTGTCTTATTCAGATCTTGACGCGTCAGGCGCTGGCCAGCGCCCGGAGCGGGACGACCAGATAGCGGTAGTCCGGGGCGGACTCACCGCGAATAGCTCCGCGCACCTCCCCTGCCTCCGTCATACGCGGGCTGCCGGTGATCAGGGCCGGCTTGGTGGGGCCGGTGAACTGCAGGCGGATACGCCCCTGCGTGGCCGTCGTGGTCCCATCCTGAGCCTGCGGGGCTGGAGATCCCGGGGCCGGGGCGCTGGCGGCTGCGGTCAGGGCCGCGGCGAGGCCGTCGAGCAGGTACTGGGGGCTGAACGCGATCGCGGTTTCGTCACCACTGAAGTCGGCGGTCACGGTCTCCCGGGCCCGCGCCTGGCCTTTGGTCCCGGCCTCGATGGTGACCCTGCCCGGCTCGAACGAGAGCCGGACCGAGCTCCCCCGCTCGGCGACCAGCGCGACCCGCCGGACCGCCTCGGCGAGCGCGGCGGCCGGCATGTCGCCGTAGCTGCCGAAGTCCGCGGGGAACTTGGAACTGTACTTGATGTACTCGCCCGCGATCAGGCGCGTGGTCAGCCGCCGCCCGCCCGACTCGAAGCCGATCATCGCGTCGGCTGCCCCGCTCCCCTGGGCGTGCTTGGCGGCCGTGGCTCTGGAGTCCCCGTCCGTGCCGCGCGTCATGATCCGGACCGGCACGCCGGGCGCCATCATCCGGGCCGCGTCGGCCAGCGTCTTGGCCGGGACCAGGAGCGTGCTGCTGGTCCCGGGACGGGCGGGACTCCAGCCCAGCTCGCGGATGGCCAGCCGGTACCGGTCGGTGGCCACGAGCGTGAGCGTGTCGTCCTCGATCTCGACGTTTACCCCGGTGATGACGGGCAGGGTGTCGTCGCGGCTCGCCGCGGGAGTGACCTGGCCGATAGCCGTGGCGAATACGCCGCCATCGACGGTGCCGGCCAGCCGCGCCAGCTCGGGCAGCCGCGGGTACTCCCCGATGGGCAGCGTGACCAGGCTGAAGGACGCGGGCCCGCAGGTCAACGTCACGTCGTCCTTGTCGTCGACCTCGACCGGATGGCCGGGCAGGCTGCGGGTGATCTCGGCCAGCAGCCGCCCGGGCACCAGCGCGGTCCCTGGCTCGGTCACGTCCGCGTCGATGCTGATCCGGGCCGATACTTCATAGTCGAAGCAGGACATGGTCAGCCCGTCCGCCGCCGCCTGGAGCAGGAGTCCGGACAGGACCGGGAGCACCGGCCGGGACGGCAGCGAGCGCGCTATCCAGGCGACCGCCTCAGCGAGCGCGTCGCGCTCCACCACGAACCGCATTCCTGCCGCCTCCATCCCGGGTAAGCCATCTGCCTTCATACGCATATTCGCATGCGGCACTGACATTTCCGGATGAGCAGCGGGTTAGGTGGCCAGGCCGGGAGGCGCGGCGTCCAGGGTGGCCTGGATCGCCTTGATCAGGGCCCGGGCCGAGTCCGCGGTGAGCTCCACCGCGACCCGCGCCGAAGGGCCGGCGCCCGGGTCGAGGAAGTCGATGTTGAGGGTGTGCTCAGCCGGGGCGTGCACCGGGTGGTCGAAATACACACTCGCGTCGGTCACCGTGAACCAGCCGGTCGGCCCCTTCCCGCTGCCGGTGATCGAGACCTTCTCCGTCAGGTACGTGCACATCGCGGCTCCTCTCCCCCATCAGGTTACGCGGCGGCCGGCTCCCGGCCAGACGGGAATGACAGACTTCTGGCATGACTTACATCGCCGCCGATGACCGTTACAGCAAGATCCCCTATCGTCGCTGCGGGCGCAGCGGTGTGCTGCTGCCCGAGATTTCACTCGGGTTGTGGCAGAACTTCGGGGACGGCAAGCCTATCGAGGATCAGCGCGCGATCCTCCGCCGGGCGTTCGACCTGGGCGTCACGCACTTCGACCTGGCCAACAACTACGGTCCGCCGTACGGCAGCGCGGAGATCAACTTCGGCCGGATCATGCGGGAGGACCTGCGGCCGTACCGCGACGAGCTGATCATCTCGACCAAGGCCGGCTACGACATGTGGCCCGGCCCGTACGGCGATCACGGCTCCCGCAAGTACCTGCTGGCCAGCCTGGACCAGTCGCTGCGCCGGATGGGCCTGGAGTACGTCGACATCTTCTACTCCCACCGGTTCGACCCGGATACCCCGCTCGAGGAGACGATGAGCGCGCTGGATACCGCGGTCCGGTCGGGCAAGGCCCTGTACGTGGGTATTTCCTCTTATTCGGCCGAACGGACCACCGAGGCACTGGCCCTGCTTCGTCAGATGGGCATCCGGTTGCTGATCCATCAGCCGTCGTACTCGATGCTGAACCGCTGGATCGAGGGCGGGTTGCTCGACGTGCTCGGCCGGGAGGGCGTGGGCTGCATCGCGTTCTCGCCGCTGGCCCAGGGCGTGCTCACCGGCAAGTACCTCGGCGGCGTGCCGGCCGGCTCACGGGCTAGCCTGAACGGCTCGCTGTCGTCGGAGCAGATCGCGCCCGCGACGCTGAGGCACGTCCGGGCGCTGAACGAGATCGCCAGGTCCCGCGGCCAGACGCTGGCCCAGCTGGCGCTGTCCTGGGTCCTGCGCGACCCGCGGGTAACCTCGGCGCTCATCGGCGCGAGCAGCGTGGCGCAGTTGGAGGAGAACCTGGCGGCGGCCGCCCATACCGACTTCACCGACGAAGAGCTGGCCGCGATCGACCGCGACGCCGTGGACGCCGGGATCAACATCTGGGCCGCCTCCAGCGCACACTGAGCGTCCGGGGCGGACCGAGCTGGAACCTTGAACGAGCTAGGTCGGGCTTGGGGGAACGGGGACGGAGCGGGGTCAGGTGAGGTAGCGGTTGAACCAGGTGAAGATGCGGTTCCAGCCGTCCATCGCGGCCTCGGGGCGGTAGGCGGGGCGGTTCACCGAGAAGAACGCGTGCCCGGCGCCCTCGTAGGTATGGAACTCGTACGTCTTGCCCTGGGCCTTCAGCTCCTGCTCCAGCTCGGTGACCTGCTCGGGTGACGGGTACTGGTCGTCCGCGCCGAACAGGCCGAGCAGCGGGCAGGTCAGGTCCTTGGTCCGCTGTACGAGGGGGCCGACCTTCAGCGGCATGCCCTCGGGCGGGGCACCGACCACGAACGCGCCGTAGCAGTCCACGGCGGCGTCGAGCGGAAGGCTGACCGCGGCCAGGAAGGCCTGGCGCCCGCCGGAGCAGTAGCCGATCACGCCGACCTTGCCGTTGGCGCTGGTCAGCCCGCGCAGGCAGGCCGCCGCCCCGGCCGCGTCGGCGACCAGCTGGCTGTCGGGCACGCCGCCCTGCGCCCGGGCCGCAGCGGCCGCGTCGTCCGGGCTGGCCCCCGGAGCGACGCGGTGATAGAGGTTCGGCATGATCGCGTTGTAGCCGTGCACGGCAAACGTCCGCGTGATCTCCTTGGTGGTCGCGTCGTAGCCGGGCATGTGGTGGATCACCACCACGCCGCCGCGGGGGCCCGGGCTCATCGGCCGGGCCAGGTAGGCCTCGATCTCATCGCCGCCGTCGCCGCGGACGGTAACGGTCTCGGCCAGCATGGCGTCGTACATCAGGCTCCCTTCGAGGGCCTCGGATCAGCTCGGCAGGCAGACCAGGGTCAGGAAGAAGTTGTCGATCTGGCGGATCGCCTCGATGAAGTGCTCGAAGTCGACCGGCTTGCTGACGAACGCGTTGGCGTGCAGCGAGTAGCTGCGGACGATGTCTTCCTCGGCCCGCGAGGTGGTCAGCATGACCACGGGGATGAGGAGCAGGTCGGGATCTTGTTTCAGCTCGGCGAGCACTTCCAGGCCGCTGCGGCGGGGCAGATTGACGTCGAGCAGGATCAGCCCGGGGCGCGGGGCGTCGGCGTACGGGCCCTCCCGGCGCAGGAACTGCAGGGCCTGATCGCCGTCGGGCACGACGTGCAGCCGGTTGCCGATCTTGTAGTACTCGAAGGCCTCCCTGGTCATGAGGACGTCGCCCTCGTCGTCTTCGACCATGAGCACGTCGATAACCTTGGAATCACCGTACTCGGCCATCGGTCTCCTCGTCCTGTCGGTGTTCGTCGGCTTCGGGCTCCTGAGCATCGAAGGGCTCCAGGAGTTCGGGGCTCATGGTCTCCGGTGGCATGGGCAGCGTGAAGAAGAACCGCGTGCCGCCGGTGAAGGCGGTGTCGAGCCAGATCCGGCCACCGAAGTTCTCGATGATCTTCCGGGTCATGGACAAGCCGATGCCGGTACCGGTGTAGGCCGTCCGCTCGTGCAGTCGCTGGAAGATCACGAAGATGCGCTCAGCGTACTCGGGTTCGATACCGATCCCGTTGTCGCTGAACGAGAACAGCCAGAACGGCTCGTCCCGGCCGACGGTAATCACCACCCGGGGCGGCTTTCCGCCGCTGAACTTCAGCGCGTTGCTGAGCAGGTTCTGGAACACCGCGATGAGCAGGGGCAGCTCGGCCAGGACCAGCGGCAGGTGGCCGGTCTCGATGGTGGCACCGGTTTCCTCGATCTGCTCGGCCAGGTTGGCCCGGGCCTGGGTGAGCGCCACGTCGCTCGAGACCAGGGCCGGCTCGCGGTCGGACCGGCCGACCCTGCTGTAGGCGAGCAGGTCGTTGATCAGCGCCTGCATGCGCTTGGCGCCGTCCACCGCGAACTCGATGTACTGGTCGGCCCGGGCGTCAAGTTTCCCGGCGTAACGCCGCTGCAGCAGCTGGGAGAAGCTCGCCACCTTGCGCAGCGGCTCCTGCAGGTCGTGCGAGGCGACATAGGCGAACTGCTCGAGCTCGGTGTTGGAGCGCTGGAGCTCGGTGGTGTGGGCCTGCAGGATCACGTTCGCGTCCCGGGTGGCGGACAGCTCCTGCAAGATGCGCTCCCGCATGGTGTTCACATCGGCGGCCAGCTGGGTCACTTCCCGCGAGCCGCGCACGGTGACCTCATGATCAAAGTCGCCGTCGGCGACCTGGCGGACCTGGGCCGCCAGCCGGTGCAGCGGCCTGATCGCGACGGCCCGCAAGCCCAGCGCGAGGAGCAGGACGATGACCGCCAGGCCGATCGCGACCGCGATGAATACGGCGTCGAGCGGTGGTGGAGGAGTCGCTCAGGGCGGCGAGGGCGCGGTCCGGGCGCTGAGTACGTCGGCCTGGAGCACGGCGACCTTCGCCCGCAGCGCGTCGAAGTAGGCCTTGCCGGCGATGACATTGCCGCCGGCGGTCGGCTTGCCGGTGCGCTGGACCAGGGTGATCGTGGGCTGCGCGTAGTGGGTGCGCCAGTACTGCGCCTGGGCGGTCACGCTGTCCAGGTCCGCCATCGTCGCGGGCGGCAGCTGGCTGGCGAGCTGGCGCAGGGTGCCGACCGCGGTCTGCTCCTCGGCCACGCCGCTGTAGTAGGGCGCCAGGAAGGTGAGCTGCGCGCTCAGCGCATAGCCGCGCACGCCGGTCTCCTGGTTGACAAGGAGTTGTCGAGCTGCTCGCCGCTGGAGGGTGGCGGGGTCGATGAGTCTGACCACCCGGTTGCGGGTGTGGTGCAGGCTGAGCAGCGGCGAGCGCGCCGACGCGATCACGGCGGCCGACCGAGAAGAGCAGCAGGGCCAGCACGGCAACGTTCACGATGCGACTGAGCGGCCAGCGCCGCCCCGCGTCAGCCCGTTTCACCTCGCTCACCGGTCCGGGGAGTAGCCGAGCGCGAGGATGGCCAGATCATCATCCAGGTCCCGGCCGTTAAGGTCGCGGACGTGCTCGATCACCCGGTCCAGCAGCCGGCCATCCGCAGGTGTGGCCCTGGCACCGGCCTCGCCGTTTCCTTCCGGCGCGGCCCGCAGGGCGTCCTTGATCAGCTCCATCAAGCCTTCGCTGCCGAGCCGCTCGGAGCCTTTCCCGATCCGGCCCTCGATCAGCCCGTCGGTATACAGGAGGATCGACCAGCTGCCGTCGAGCCGGACCGGCGTGCCGGGCCAGTCGTGTACCTGGCCCAGTCCTAGCGGCGGGGACGTCGGGGTCTGCAGCTCCAGCACGCCGCCGCCGGTGAGCAGCAGCGGCGGCAGGTGGCCGGCCATGCGCACCCAGCCGGTGCGCCGGTCCGGGGTCACCGACACCATGCACAGGGTGGCGAACATCGTGTCGTCCTGCCGCTCATGCTCGAGCAGCTGGTTGAGGGTGGCCAGGATCTCGTCGGCGGGCCCGGCCAGCACCAGCGTGCGCCAGGCCACCCGGAGGCAGACGCCGAGGGCGGCCTCGGCCGGGCCGCGCCCGCAGACGTCGCCGATGAGGGCGTGCACCCAGCCGTCGGCTGCCTCGACCACGTCGTAGAAGTCCCCGCCGAGCAGGTGCTGCTGCCCGCCGGCCAGGCAGCGCGCCGACACGCTCAGCCGCGAGTCGGCCAGCAGCGGCGACGGCAGCAGGCCGCGCTCCAGCCGGGCGTTCTCCTGGGCCAGGACCTGCGCGATGCGCAGCTCGCGCTGGGCTTCGGTCGCGCGCCGCCGCTCGACCGCGTACCGGATTACGCGGTGCAGCATCGGCCCGTCGACCTCGCCCTTGACCAGGTAGTCCTGCGCTCCGGCCCGCACCGCCTGCTCGCCGAGGTGCTCGCTCGCCTGCCCGGTCAGCACGACGACGGCCGCCTCGGGCTCGATGCCCAGCAGCTGCCGCAGGCCCTGCAGGCCCTGCGAGTCGGGCAAGCCCAGATCGAGCAGCACGCAGGCCGCGTCCGAGATCAGCGTGGTGGCCTGGCCGAGGGACCGGGCCCGTTTCACCACGACCGGGGCGTCCACCTCCAGCAAGAGCTCCTCGACGAGCAGGGCGTCGCCGTCGTCGTCTTCGACGAGCAGGACAGGCACCTGGCCGTGGCCGCTCGTAGTGGCGGCGGCATCAAGCTCAGCGTTACTTGTCATCGGTACCTACATCGGGGTCGCAGCCGTATGGGCGTCGGGTACCCAAATTTTGCGGACATACCATCATGCCCGCCCGCCGCCTGCCCAGGAGACGTCCGGCCCTGGCCTACGCGGGGTGGGACGGCGCCGGCAGGTCCGGGGGGCCCGGGGGCACGGGGGCGCGGTGCGTCCGCACAATCGCGGATGCCTTATCAAAATCAGTAATAAGAACAACTTGATGAACTGCGCCGCACCCACTTGCCTGTACCGGTTCGGAGGACTATGAACAATTTATCCCAATACCTACCGGTATCCGACGGGAGCACATGATGAGGGCACGATTGCAACTGCACGGGAAACGTTCCAGGGTCCTGCTCGGGACGGTGAGCGCGGTCGCGCTCCTGTTCGGCGTGGCCTGGACCAGCGGCATCCCTGCGGCGGCCAGCGTGACGGCTTCGGCCAAGTACGTCCCGAATTCACAGGGTGAGCTGGACTGCAACGGCTACAGCCCGGTGCAGAAGCCAGCTGCGGCTAATGAACTGCACCGACATCCACGGCATCCCGGGCAAGGGAAACGCCAACGCCTGGGACGGCAGGTTCTACGACAACGGCCACTACATCGGCCACGACGAGCCGGACACGGCCTTCACATCCAGTGCTCCCGGCTCCGGCAACAACGTGAACTGGACTATCACCCTAGGGCGCGACCCGAAGGCGGCGGCGACCGTCGCCCACCCGGGCCATGACGTCTCGCACTGGGTCGAACTGTCCCCGGCGCCGTGGTTCTCGATGGACCTGTGCGACCCCAACTCGTTCCCGCTGACGCCGTGTACGCCCGAGTCGGACTCGAACGCCCCGACCTGCAACGTCGCGAATTGCGTCAGTAACCTCGGCGGGGGCTCGGCCTTCATGGAGATGCAGTTCTACCCGCCGGGCGAGCCGCCCTTCGTCGACAGCACCAGCTGTGACGACACGCACTGGTGCGCGGCCCTCACCGTCGACAGCCTCGAGTGCACCGCCGGCCTTGTGAACTGCAACACGAGCTGCGAGGAGCCGGTCAACTTCGCCTTTATCCAGCGGAACGGGGTGCCGACCGGGCCGCCCTCGCCGCAGGACGCGGACACCTCGACGGTGACGCCGAACAGGGAGACGCTGCTCATGAACCCGGGCGACACGGTCACCTTCCACATGTTCGACGCGCCCGCGCCGGGAGGTGGTAACGCCTTCGAGGTGGTCATGGACGACCTGACGACGCACCAGAGCGGCCGGATGCAGGCCTCCGCCGCCAACGGCTTCCAGAACACTTCGATCGCCGACTGCTCGGGCACACCGTTCAACTTCCAGCCGGAGTTCAACACGGCCAAGGCCAACAACATCAGCAGCTGGACCGCGCTCCGGGTCGACGTCAGCACCGAGTTCGAAACCGGGCACTGGGAGGCTTGCACCTCGCTCAGCGACCCGATCACCAACCCGGTCGACCCGAACGACGGCAGCCAGCTGTACAACGAGTGCCTAGGCCCGTACGAGAACGCCGGCCCGCCGGACGGCACCACGGCCGAGACCGGCGACGCGGTGTGCTGGTACGCCGGCGACACCCACCCGGGCTACGCCGGGGTCGGCACGTCCACGCCTCCGGATACCATCACGGCGTGCCAGGCCAACCTGTTCCAGAACGGCGACCTCGACTTCGACGGGACCCCGTACTGGAAGGAATGGCCGACCAGCCTTACGCCGAACACCTACCCGTCGAGTTTCCTGGAATCGTTCCCGACGACGAACGGCAGCCCGTACTCGCAGTTCTTCATCCAGACCGACATCGCCCTGAGCGAGTCGACCTGCGGTCCTCAAAGTGGCGGTACCGGTACCTTGAGCGGCTGCACCGTGCCGCCCCAGGGGCCGGGCGGGTTCTACCCGTACTGGAGCCAGGTCCAGTCGGGCGGCTCCTGCTCGCTCCTGTTCGGCAACGTGTCCGCCGGGTCTACGTTCGGCAAGGATGCGCAGTACGGGACGAACCAGTTCAACACGCTCGGTTACCCGGAGTTCATCGGCCCGAACCATAACAACCCCTGCCGGTAATAGACGGGCTGACTTAAGAACGGGCCCTCAGCCCTGCTGAGGGCCCGTTCGCTGTGCGGGTGACTCAAGGGTGCGGTGGGATCGGTCTGCCCACAGCACAAATTGATCAAGGTTAGCGGAGCCCCTTGCGAGACCGTTCGTGAGACTAAGAACATTTCATCTCAGTAACTACCGTTATCCGACGGGAGCACATGATGAGGGCACGATTGCACGGGTACGGGAAACGTTCGAGGATCCTGCTCGGGACATTGAGCGCGGTCGCGCTCCTGTTCGCCGTCGCCTGGACCAGCGGCGTGCCTGCCGCAGCCAGCGTGGGGAGTACTGCCAAGTACATCCCGAATTCACAGGGCGAGCTGGACTGCAACGGGTTCAGCCCGGTGCAGAAGCCAGTGCGGCTGATGAACTGCACTGACATCCGGGGTATCCCGGGCAAGGGAAACGCCAACTCCTGGGACGGCAGGTTCTACGACAACGGCCACTACATCGGCCATGACGAGCCCGACGCCACCTTCCTGTCCAATACTCCGGGCTCCGGCAACAACGTGAACTGGACGATCACCCTGGGCCGCGACCCCAAGGCAGCCGCGACCGTCGCCCATCCTGGCCAGGACGTCTCGCACTGGGTCGAGCTCTCCCCGGCGCCGTGGTTCTCGATGAACATGTGCGACCCCAACTCGTTCCCGCTGACGCCATGCACGCCCGAATCGGACTCCAACGCGCCGACATGTGTCGGCAATTGCGTCTCGGGCCTGGGCGGGGGCTCGGCGTTCATGGAGATGCAGTTCTACCCGCCAGGCGAGCCGCCCTTCGTGGACAGCACCAGCTGCGACGACACGCACTGGTGCGCGGCGCTGAGCATCGACAGCCTTGAGTGCACGCCCGGGTACGCTAGCTGTAACAACAACTGCGAGGAACCGGTCAACTTCGCCTTCATCCAGCGGAACGGCGTGCCGACCGGGCCGCCAGCGCCGCAGGACTCGGCTGGCGCGACGACGGCGACGCCGAACAGTGAGACGCTGCTCATGAACCCCGGTGACAGGGTCGCCTTCCACATGTACGACGCGCCCGCACCGGGAGGCGGTAAAGCCTTCGAGGTGGTCATGGACGACCTGACGACGCACCAGAGCGGTTTCATGCAGGCTTCGGCGGCCAACGGCTTCCAGAACACCTCGATCAATGACTGCTCGGGCACGCCGTTCAACTTCCAGCCCGAGTATGACACGGACAAGGCCGGCAACATCAGCCCATGGGGTGCAGGCCTGGAGAACATCAGCACCGAGTTCGAGACCGGCCACTGGGAGCCCTGCACCTCGGTCAGCGATCCGATCGCTAACCCGCTCGACCCAAATGACGGCAGCACGCTGTACAGCGAGTGCAATGGCCCGTACGAGGACGCCGGACCGCCGGACGCCAACACGGTTGAGGCCAGTGACGCGCTCTGCTGGCAGGCCGGCGACACCCACCCGGGATACGACGGAGTGGGCACGAAGACGCAGCCGGACCTGTACACGGCGTGCCAGGCCAACCTGGTCCAGAACGGCGACCTGGACTTCGACGGAAGCCCGTACTGGACCGAATGGCCGACCAGCCTCACGCCGGGCAGGTACCCGGGGAGTTTCCTGGAATCGTTCCCGACCTCGGCCGGCCGGCCGTACTCGCAGTTCTTCCTGGAGACCGACGTGGCGCTGAGCGAGTACACCTGCGGCCCGTCCAGCTACAGCAACGGCACCGGCAGCTTGAGCGGCTGCACTGTGCCGCCGCAGGGCCCGGGCGGGTTCTACCCGTACTGGAGCCAGTTCCAGTCGGGCGGCGCCTGCACGCTCGAGTTCGGCAACGTGTCCGCCGGGAACACCTTCGGCAAGGACGCGCAGTACGGGACGGTCCAGTTCGCCAAGCTCGGCTACCCCCAGTTCGTCGGCCCGACGCACAACAACCCCTGCCTGTAGTCAGGCCGGCACATTAAGAACGGGCCCTCAGCCCTGGCTGAGGGCCCGTTCGCTGTACGCGGTCAGACGGCCTGCGGGAAGTTGAACAGGCGGTGCGGGTCGTAGGCCGCCTTGACCTGCGTGAGCCGGGTGTAGTTGGCGCCGTAGTAGGCCTGCCGCCAGTTGGTCAGGCTGGGATCGATGTAGTTCTGGTAGGCCTGGCCGCTGGCGTAGGGGCGCATGGACTGCCAGAACGACTGCTGCCACGCCTGCTGGCGGGCCACCGCGGCGGAGGCCGAGCCCACCGGCCAGGTCGTGGTGTACTGAGCGCCGAAGAGCGCGTCGCGGTGCACGAACGCGGTAGCGGACGGCGCGATCCGGTTGACCGCGCCGCCGAGCGCGTCGAAGGCGATCCCGCCCGACCCGCCCGGCGCGCCGCTGATCTGCTGGAAGTTCTCCACGCCGGTCAGCAGCGTGCCGATCCCGTGGCTGCTGAGCGGCTTGGTGAAGAAGTCGGACTTGGCGGATTCCGAGGCCCGGGAGAGCTGGCCTTGGGCATTCTGGGTGGGCAGGTGGCACTCGTTCACGGTCAGGCTCGCGCAGCCCGCCTCGACCAGCATCGCGTGCAGCCAGGTGGTGCTCTCCAGGAAGGGCGAGGAGGGGTCGGAGCCGACCGCGGCGTACAGCTTCTCCAGCTGAGCGCCCGCCTCGCTGACGGAGCCTATATAGGTCCCGCCCACCTGGATGGACGGGATCGAGCCGCCGGGTGCCGCGGCCAGGTGCAGGTTGGACCAGAGCTGGTCCGGGGCGTGCGGGGCCCAGGACTGCCAGCCCGCGATGACCTGGGCCGCCTGCGACCACGGCCAGCCCAGGAAGAACAGGCAGATATCCCCGGCCGGATGGGTGGTGAAGGTGAACGAGGTGACCACACCGAAGTTGCCGCCGCCCCCGCCGCGGCAGGCCCAGAACAGGTCGGAGTTCGTCTGTGCGTTGGCCGTCCTGATCTGGCCGTCAGCCGTGACGATCTGCACGGATGTCACGTTGTCGCAGGTCAGTCCGTAGGCCCGGCCTACTACGCCGATGCCGCCGCCCAGGGTCAGGCCTGAGATGCCCACCGTCGGGCAGGAGCCGCCGGGCACGGCGCGGCCGTGGGCCGCCAGGTCGTTGTAGAAGTCAATGAGCCGCGTGCCCGCGCCGACGGTCGCAGTGCCGCCGCTGACGGTCACCCCGGCCATCCGGGTCACGTCGACGATCAGGCCGCTGGTCGAGGACCAGCCCGCGTAGCTGTGCCCGCCGCACCGGGCGGCCACCGGAAGGCCGTACTTGCGCACGAAGGCCAGGCTGGTCGCCACGTCGTGCGGATTGCGGCAGTAGGCGATCCCGGCTGGATGCAGCGAGTCGAAGCGCGGGTCGAACAGTTCCTTGGCCGTGGTGTAGCCGGACTCCCCCGGCCGGATCAGCGGCCCGGACAGGTCGCGGGCCAGCGCGGCCCAGTCGGCCGAGGTCGGCGGGCCTGCCGCCGCCGTGGCGCCGGCCGGGGACGAGGAGTTGGCCGTGGCACTACCAGTCCCGCTGCACGCCGAGAGCAGCGAGGCACCCCCCGCCGCCGCGGCGAAACGAAGGACCGCACGCCGCCCGGGAGAACCGGGCCCCCCCGAAGAACCTGAGGTCCCCGGGCGACCTGGATCTCCACCCTGACGTCCGCTTCCGGCCATCGCGGCACCCCTCCCCTGTTGCTGTCTTCCATCACGACACTCACCAGTGTGCGTGCTCAGCCCTAAAGACGCTGCAAGGTAGCTGCCAGTTGAACCCCGGCGCACCGCCCTCCCACGAGAGGAACGAGCGATTGAGCCAGTAGCGAACCTAAACAGACCGTTATTGACTTGCCTGCTCGGGCAAGCGGCAATATAGTTGAGTTACTCAACTGTTGAGGAACTCAGGCAATGGATGGGGGTGAGCATGGATGGATGACCTGCTCGGCACCACGACGATCCTGAACGCCGAACCGGTCGCGCACGCGACGCCACTGGCCACGGGGACCGGCCACGACGGCGGCGACGACGAGCTGAACCAGCAGATCACGGACACGTTCGGCGAGCTCTTCAGGCATGCTCACGACCTCGGCCAGGGCATCGCGGCCGACTTCGGGCTGACCGTCAGCGATATGAAGGCCCTGATCATGCTCGAGGCGCCGATGACGATGAAGGACCTCGGGCTGCGGATGGGCTGCGACCCCTCCTTTGTCACCTCGGTCGCGGACGCACTGGAAAAGCGCGACCTGGCTCGCCGGGAACCCTCCCAGCGTGACCGGCGGAGCAAGAACCTGGTGCTTACCCCGGAAGGCATGCAGCTCAGGGACCGGCTATGTGCCGCGCTCTCGGCCCGGGCGCCCTGGTGCACGACGCTCGATACCAGCGAGCGCCGGTGCCTGCTCGGGCTGATGAGGAAGATGCTCAGATCACGGGGCGGGAGGTGATGATGTCACAACCGCGGCGGCTGCCGCGTCATGACCGATGACAACTCAGCCGCAAGGTCGTCGCACAGATGGCGACCACACGGGGAAGGAAGACACGTTACGGGGGCTGATACCGCGGTCCGTTCGGCCAAAAATGTCTTAAAAAGCTAGCACTGACCGTGACCATGACGCCTGACCGGTCACGGCGATAGTTCAGTGCGCTCGAAATCGAGGGAGATTAACCTTGTCCGCCACACCACCAGACACCGGGCACCAGGCCGCCTTCAACGGCTCCGGCGCCCGGGAGGTCAGTACCGCGGTGGCGTCGGTCGCCGCCTCACCAAGTACGGGGTCCGCTGCGCCGCGGCGGCTTGGCCTGGCCCTGGCCGTCATCGCGACGGCCCAGCTCATGGTCGTGCTCGACGCGACCATCGTCAACGTCGCCCTCCCCCACATCCAGACCGCGCTCGGCTTCTCCGGCACCAACCTGGAATGGGTCGTCAACGCGTACGCGCTGGCGTTCGGCGGGCTGCTGCTGCTCGGCGGGAGGACCGGCGACCTACTGGGGCGCCGCCGGGTCTTCATCGCCGGGATCCTGGTCTTCACGCTGGCGTCCCTGCTCGGCGGGTTCGCCACCAGCCAGGAGTGGCTGCTCACCGCGCGCGTCCTGCAGGGCGTCGGCGGCGCGTTCGCCGCGCCCACCGCGCTGTCGCTGATCGCCGTCACCTTCCCCGAAGGGCCACCGCGCAACCGCGCGATGGGCGTGTACGCCGGGATGAGCGTCGCCGGCGGCGCGGTCGGCCTGCTCGCCAGCGGGGTGCTGCTCACCTACCTCAACTGGCGCTGGGTGTTCTTCGTCAACGTGCCGATCGGCCTGGCGGTCGCTTTCCTCGCGCCGCGCGTGCTCGGCGAGTCCGAGCGGCAGCGTGGCCGCTTCGACCTGCCGGGCGCGATCACCGGCTCGCTCGGCCTGGCCGCGCTGGTTTACGGGCTGTCCAGCGCCGCGACCACCCCGAACGGCGTGTCGCACTGGGGCGACACCAAGGTGATCGTCTCGCTGGTGGCCGCGGCGGTGCTGCTGGTGGCGTTCGGGTTCATCGAGGTGCGGAGCAAGTACGCGCTGTTGCCGATCCGGGTGCTGCGCAGCCGGGACCGGTCCGGGGCCTACCTGATCAGCCTGTGCGTCGGCACCGCGCTGTTCGGCATGTTTTTCTTCTTGACGCTGTTCGTGCAGAACGTACTGGGTTACAGCCCGCTGCGAACCGGCGTCGCCTACCTGCCGATGGTCGGCATGATCCTGGTCGCGACCGCGGCGTCCTCGCAGCTGGTGAGCCGGATCGGTGCCCGGCCGCTGATGATCGCCGGGAGCGCAGCCAGCGCCGGCGGGATGTTCTGGCTGTCCCGGGTCACCGAGCACAGCCACTACGTCTCCGGCCTGCTCGGGCCGATGCTGGTGACCGCAACCGGCCTGGGGCTGATCTTCGCGCCGCTTTTGCTGGTCTCGCTGACCAAGGTGGCCAACAATGACACGGGCGTGGCCTCCAGCCTGGTCAACGTGGGCCAGCAGGTCGGCGGGGCGCTCGGGCTGGCGGTGCTCGGCACGGTGGCCTGGAGCGCGGTCGCGAACAGCATCCACTCGCAGGCGGCGGCCGCGGCCGCCGCGGCCAAGACGGCCACCGCGCACCTGTCCGCCGCTCAGGCCGCCGCGTTGCAGAAGGCGG
Organism: uncultured Actinomycetes bacterium; assembly: GCA_963722055.1. Taxonomy (GTDB): domain Bacteria; phylum Actinomycetota; class Actinomycetes; order Streptosporangiales; family Streptosporangiaceae; genus Palsa-504. The sequence goes on from CAVRLA010000005.1 coordinate 126,934, forward strand.
CGACGAATCATGCCCTGGCGCACGGGTTCTCCCAGGGGTACATCCTCTCGGCCGGGATCATGGCGCTCGCGCTGGTCATCACGCTGGTCCTGATCCGGGTCAAGCGAGATGACCTGTCCGGGATCAACCCGATGGCGGCGCCCACCGACTGAGCGGTCGGCCTCCAGGGTTCGGGCCCCGCGGCCCCCGGTGTTTGACTGGGCGTCGCGGGGCCCTGACCTCTAGACTTGCCGGGTGCCATCTATCACCGACCCGCAGGTCCGCGCGTTCCCAGCCTTTAACATGACCGGCTGATCAGCGTGTCCCTCGAGTTTCGCGGCGTGCGACGCCGCGCGGTAATCGGCACCATCCCGGTCGCCGTCGCCTCGGCGGCGGTGCTGGGCGCCGCCGGCTGTACCTCGTCTTCCGACTCGGCCGGACCCCGGACCTTCCAGTTCTTCACCAGCCATCAGGCCGCGGTGGTCGAGGCCGCGACCGCGCGGATCGCTCCCGGGCCTGCTGATGACCCCGCGGAAGCTGGCCACCCGGGCGCCCGCGAGGCCGACGTGACCGGCTACATCGACTCGATGCTGGGCGCGCTCGGCGCGCTCGACAGCGCCGCGCCACTGGTGTATGCGGGCGGGCCGTGGAGCAACCGGCACACGTCCGGGCCCAATCTCATGGCGCGGTTCACCGGGCTCGACCCGGTCGCGCGCATCGCGTGGCGACGGCGCCTGCAGGGCTGGCAGCACCAGTACCGGCAGGGCATCGCGAACCTGGACAAGCTAGCCGGGGGTGACTTCACCAAGGCCTCCGCGGCCGTGCAGGACAAGATCCTGGCCGGGTCCGGCGCGAGCGCGTTCACCCCGCTGCTGTTCGAGCACACGATCGAGGGCCTGTACGCCGCCCCGGAGTACGGCGGCAACCGGGACCTGGCCGGCTGGAAGGACATCAGCTTCCCCGGCGACATCCAGCCGCGCGGTTACACCGCCAACGAGGTCTCCCGGTCGGACGGGCCCGATCCGGTCGATAACACCGGCATCGTGGCCGAGGTGCTCAAGCTGCTCGGCTCCCTGTGATGAGCGCGTCATGAGCAAGGCGGTGGTCATCGGCAGCGGCGCGGGCGGCTCCTTCGCCGCGATGGTGCTCGCGCAGGCCGGATGGCAGGTCGTGGTGCTCGAGAAGGGCCCCAACCACTTCTCCAACCTGGCCGGCGAGGGCCCGATCGGCACGGTCTTCGCCAACGACAGCCTGGCTATGATCGTGCGCAACTACCCTGGCCCGGACCCGGAGGTGTTCCCGCGCACCTGGCGGCCGGTGGGTGTGCCGGCGACCCAGTTCACCGGGAACGTGGACGAGCTGCCCCAGGTGGTCGGCGGCGGGACCGTGCACTGGGACGCCAAGGTGCCCAGGTTCTGGGACCTGGACTTCCAGCAGCTGTCCGCGCTGGGTCCGGTGCCGGGCGCCGACGTGGCCGACTGGCCGTTCACCTACGCCGACCTCGCGCCCTTCTACGACGAGGTGGAGCAGCTCATCGGCGTGCAAGGCGACGTCACCGCGTTCCCCGACATCGTGCGCAAGCACGCCCCCCGCGCCGCGCAGTACCCGATGCCGCCGGGCCCGCAGATGCGCTCGTCGGTCGCGGTGGCCGCGGGCGCCACCGCGTTCGGCCTGCACCCGTTCCCGTTCCCGATGGCGGCCAACTCGACGAGCGGCTACAACGGCCAGCACGCCTGCAACAACTGCGGGTTCTGCAGCAGCTTCGGCTGCCCCGTGGTGGCCCGGCCGTCGGCGCTGATCCCGTTGCGGCAGGCGCTGCGCACCGGGCGGGTGACGCTGGTCCCCTCGACGATGGTGACGTCGGTGTCGTGGTCCGGGTCGGGCGCTTCGGCCCGGGCGACCGGGGTGCGGTGGGTGCGGATGACCGCGGACGGGCCGGTGCGGGGCGCCGAGGACGCGGATATCGTCGTGATGGCGGCGTCGGCCATCGAGACGGTCCGCCTCGCGCTACTGTCGTCATTCCCCGATGCGAGCGGCAAGCTGGGCCGGCGGCTGATGTTCCACTCGTTCGTCGACGGCAGCGCGATCTTCCTGGACGAGCGGATGCACGGCTACCGCGGCCGTTCGGTGACGCAGTGCGTGGAGGACGCCGTGGATCCGGACTTCCCCGGGGCCCGGGCCTTCGCGCGCGCGCATGGGCTGCCCTACCTGCGTGGCGGCCTGATGGAGCTCGGCGGCAGCCAGGACCCGATTAGCGAGGCGCAGTCCTATCAGACCCTGCTCAACCTGGCCCGCTCGGCCAGGCCGTTCGGCACGGAGTTCAAGCAGCTCATGCGCGCCTCGGTGCTGCGTGACCGGCTGGCGGGCTGCTCGTTCATCGGCCACGACCTGCCTTACCTGGATCACACGGTGACCCTCGACCCTGCGGTGCGCGACGTCTTCGGCCTCCCGGTGGCCCGCATCACCTGGAGCGCCGGGCCGCACGAGCAGGTGGCCCAGCAGTTCTGGATCCCGAGGCTCAAGCAGATGATGCTAAAGGCTGGCGCGGGCGTGGCCCTGGCCGTGCCCGCCACGCTCAACAGCGGCGGGCTGCCCACCGGCAACCACATCATGGGCGGCATGATGATGGGGCCCGACCCGCGGTCCAGCGTGACCGACACGTACGGCCGGGTGCACGGGCTAAACAACGTCTACGTGGCCGACGGCTCGGTGTTCGTCACCTCCGGCGCGCACAACCCGACGAACACCCTCATGGCCGTGGCCCTGCGCAACATGCGCCACCTGGCGGGGACGACGGGAGGGCCGACGGCCGGGTAACTGGTCGGCCGCGCTCCGGCTCGCCGAACGGCGCGAGGAAGACAGAGGTCACCCTGTAGAGGTGAGCCGCTCCGGTCCCAAGAGCGCCAGCATAGGCTGATGGCCGAAGGACATGACCCGCCGGATGCCACGACGTCGGGCGGTACGCCAGCCCCGGGAGGGGCGTCAGCCTCGCAGAGCGCACCCGGTCCGCCGGGCTCCACGGACCCCATGGCGATGCTGCGCAGCCGCGCCTATCTCATGTTGCTGGTAGTGGCGGCGATCCTCGGCGTGCCGATCTCCGCGGCCGCCTGGGGCTTCCTGGCTCTCGTCAGCTACCTGCAGAAGGAGCTGTTCACCCACCTGCCGCACGGGCTCGGCTACAGTACCGCGCCGGCCTGGTGGCCGCTCCCGATGCTGGTCATCGGCGGTGTGCTGGCCGCCCTGGCGATCCGGTACCTGCCGGGTAACGGCGGGGCGTCGCCGGCGCCGGGCTTCGCTGTGCATCCCCCGCCGACCCCGGTCCAGCTCCCCGGCGTCATTCTGGCGGCGCTGGCGTCGCTGGTATTCGGCACCGTGATCGGCCCCGAGATGCCGCTCATCGCCCTCGGCAGCGGCCTGGCGGTGCTGGCCACCAAGGCGGCTCGGCGGCGCCCGGTGCCCCCGCAAGGGGTTAGGGTGCTGGGCGGCGCCGGCGCCTTCGCAGCCATCAGCACCCTGCTGGGATCGCCCCTCACCGGTGCGTTCCTGCTGATGGAGGCGTCCGGGCTGGGCGGCCCCACGATGGGCCTAGTGCTGGTGCCCGGGCTGCTGGCCTCCGGCGTGGGCGCGCTCATCTTCGTCGGCCTGGACAGCCTGACCGGGCTGGGCACGTTCTCGCTGGCCATCCCCAGCTTGCCGCCCTTCAGCCGACCCGACCTGGCCGAGTTCGGCTGGGCAATCGTGATCGGGCTGGCCGCCGCGCTGCTCGGCCCGGCCATCGAGTGGCTGTCGCTGTCCGTACACCGCTACGCCGAGAAGTGGGTCATGATCGTACTCCCGCTGGCCGGCGTAGCCGTCGCGGTGCTCACTATCATCTACACGCAGGCGACCGGCAAGCCGTCATCGGACGTACTGTTCTCCGGGCAGTCCCAAATCGGGCCGCTCATCCAGCACGCCTCCAGCTATTCGGTGGGCGCGCTGCTGCTGCTGCTGGTCTGCAAGACGCTCGCCTACGGCGTATCGCGGGGCAGCTTCCGGGGCGGGCCCATCTTCCCGAGCCTGTTCATCGGCGCGGCCGGCGGGGTCGCCATGTCTCACCTGCCCGGGCTGCCGCTGGTGGCCGCCGTTGCCATGGGCATCGGCGCGATGACCGCGGCCGTGATGAAGCTGCCCCTGACCTCCGTCCTGCTCGCCAGCCTGCTCCTGCTCTCGGACGCGGTGAAGGTCATGCCGCTGGTGATCGTGGCGGTTGTCGTCGCCTACGTCGCGGTCGCCCACATAGGGCCGCGCCTGACCGCGCATCGGCAAGAAGGCGAGCCGACGGACGGCGGCGCTCACCCGCATCCTGCACCGGCATAAAGCAGTTACCGGGTGCCACGAGCCTCAAACGCAGGCGAGCTCCGGCTGGGGTGCGTGTGCCACCGGGTCATTCGTGACGGATGAGGACAACTCCTCCCGGGGCACAGCACACTCGATCCCTGAGGCGGCAGGCTGACACGCGGGGAGCAGGTTATGGCTGATGGCAACAAGCCCAACATCCTCGTGATCTGGGGGGATGACATCGGGATCACGAACCTGAGCTGCTACAGCGGCGGGCTGATGGGCTACCGGACGCCGAACATCGACCGGATCGCGCACCGTTAGGGGCGGCCATGGACGGCATGGTATCGATATCCGGCGCCACCTTCCTGATGGGCTCGGACCGGCACTATCCGGAGGAGGCCCCGGCGCACGAGGTCACGGTGGAGGGGTTCTGGATCGACGCCTGTCCGGTGACCAACCGGGAGTTCGGCCGGTTCGTACGCAAGACCGGGCACGTCACCGTGGCCGAGCGGGCGCCCGATCCGGCGGATTACCCGGGCGCCCGGCCGGACCTGCTGGTGCCGTTCTCGACCGTGTTCGTCGCACCCGCCCAGCGGGTCAGCCTGACCGACCCGTACCACTGGTGGCGGCCGGTGCCGGGCGCGGACTGGCGGCATCCGGTGGGCCCCGGCAGCTCCATCCGCAACGTGCCCGACCATCCGGTGGTGCACGTGGCCTGGGCCGACGCGGCCGCATACGCCGAGTGGGCGGGCAAACAGATCCCCACCGAGGCCGAATGGGAACTGGCCGCGCGCGGCGGCCTCGACGGCGCCGAGTTCGCCTGGGGCGACGAGCTCAACCCGGACGGCCGCTGGATGGCCAACACCTGGCAAGGCGAGTTTCCGGTGCAGAATACGCAGGAGGACGGGTACGAGCGGACCTCGCCGGTCGGCGTGTTCCCGGCCAACGCCTACGGCCTGTACGACATGATCGGCAACGTCTGGGAGTGGACGTCGGACTGGTACGCCGGGCACGCCGTCGATGTTCCCGCCTGCTGCGGCCCGGACCTGGACGACCGCCGCGAGGAGAGCGTCGACCGGCGGGATCCGGCGCGCATCCCGCGCAGGGTCATGAAGGGCGGGTCCCATCTGTGCGCGCCGAACTACTGCCGCCGCTACCGTCCCTCGGCCCGGATGGCCCAACCGGTTGACACGTCAACCTCCCACCTGGGTTTCCGCTGCGTCGTGCGCCAGTAGTCACTGGTCGGCGGACGGTTCCCTGGCGCGGAGCCGACGTACTTCCACGAGCTGGATACCGAAGGCCTCCAGCCTGGCCAGGAGCCCCTGGAGGGCCGCCTGATCGCGCAGCGGGCCGTGTACCACGGTCTCGACCGGCTCCACCGAAGCGGTGAGCCGGTCGAAGTCAAGCAGAGCCTCGGACGGGAGAACACCGGCGATCCGGATCTCGTAGTAGCACACGGCAGCTCCCGCCAGGTCGGTGTCGGAACGAGCCAGATCTCGATGATCGTTCATCTCCAGTTCATCCGCCCCACTCCTGGCGGATGAATTGCTGTCACCCATGGCGCGACACGAGGACGGCGGTGCGCTCGCGGTCACGCCGATCAGCGCCCCGGTCCGAGGCCGAGCCGGAGCGCCCGCAGGTCACCTCCGGCGCGGGCGGTACGGAAGCTGTTCACGACATCCGGCTCAGCAGGTGGTCGCCGACCCGGATGGCGTTGGCCATCGCGGTCAGGGCCGGGTTGACCGCGCTGATGCTGGGGAAGAAGCTCGTGTCGACGACGTAGAGGTTGTCGAGTTCGTGGGCCCGGCAGTCGGAGTTGAGCACGGAGGTGGCCGGGTCGGTGCCGAACCGTACGGTGCCGGCCTGGTGCGCGCAGCCGGCGACCGGGATGTCGGTCTTCATGTAGGCGAACCGGTGAGCCAGGTGCCCTGGTTGCATGCGCAGCGAGCCCAGCATCGAATGGAGCTGGCCGAACAGCTGCTTGGCGGCGGTGGGATTGCTCGGCGTGTACGCCAGGTGGATGCCGCCGTCCGGGCCGAGGGTGACCCGGTTGTCGGGCAGCGGCAGGTCCTCAGTGGACAGCCAGAAGTCCACCGCGTGCTCCGCGACGTCGCGCAGCGCCCAGTTCGGCGCGAACTTGGTCTCCAGCGGCTTCTCGCCGCGGAACATCGCCGCCTGCGACTTGCCGATCATCTGGATGTTGCCCATCGGATAGTCGAAGTCCGGGCCGCGGAAGTAGAAGTCGTTGAAGGCGAGGGTCTTCTGGAACACGGTCGGGTTGGGGTCCTTGGACAGGGCCAGGACGGCCTGGCTGTCGTGGTACATGAAGTTGCGGCCGACCTGATCGGAGCCGTTGGCCAGCCCGTGCGGGTGCTTGTCGGTGGCCGAGGCCAGCAGCAGCTTGGCGGAGTTGGCCGCGCCGCAGGCCACGACCACGACGTCGCCCTCATACCGCTCGGTCTGGCCGCCGTGCTCGGCCACCACGGCGGTGACCGCGGTGCCGACCGGGTTGGTCTCCAGCTTGGTCACCCGGGCGTTGCGGACCAAGGTGACGCCGGGGTGCTCCAGGGCCGGGCGGACGCCCATGACCTCGGCGTCGGACTTGGCGTGCAGCGGGCACGGGAAGCCGTCGCAGTCCGCGCACCGCACGCAGATGCTGTACGGCAGGTTCGCCTCGTTGACCAAGATGCCGCACGGCGCATGGAACGGGTGAAAGCCCTCCGCGGCCAGGTCATCGGACAGCTGCTGGATCCGGGGCTCGTGCGAGACCGCCGGGTACGGGTAGGGCGCGCTGGCCGGCGGCTCGGTCGGATCCTCGCCCCGCGCGCCGTGCACCTGGTACATCGTCTCGGCCGCGGTGTAATACGGCTCCATGTCCTGGTAGGAAATGGGCCAGGCCGGCGACAGGCCGTCATGGTGGCGCAGCTCGCCGAAGTCCTCGGCCCGCATCCGGTACAGCGCGGCCCCGTACAGCTTGGTGGCGCCGCCGACGAAGTAGTGCACCTGCGGCTGGTAGAACGACTTGGCCTTCGGGTCGTACCAGCTGTCCGGCGAGACGTAGCGGCCGTCCACGAACACGTCCACGGTGGACCAGTTCTCCGGCTCGCGGGGCAGCCAGTCCCCGCGCTCGAGCAGCAGGATCCGCTTGCCCGAGGGAGCCAGGTGACGAGCGAGCGTGCCGCCGCCCGCCCCGGTACCGACGATGATTACGTCATAATGCTCGCTCATTACTCCATGGTCGAAGCGCCGGGCCCGGGGGTCATCACCCGCTGCAGGTGATCGCCAGCTCAGCTGCGCCGGCGCCAGATCGCGCGCTGAGTACGCAGGCCGACCGCGCCGACCACGATGAGCAGGACGACGTTGAGCAGCAACTGGAACGCTGACCCGCGGGCTTCGCGCCAGCTCGAGTACGCGATCGATATGCCCACCGAGGCGGCGGCCGGGATGGTGGTTACCGAGATGAACACGCCGATGAGGGCGTTGGCCCGGGACTCGGTCAAGGACACCACGCCGACCAGACCGGCCAGCACGGCCACGATCACGGAGAAGATGTTGGGCGTGTTGATCAGGTCCGCGACCGGCCGCACGCCCTTGAGGAAGGCTTCCGGGGTCTTGCCCGACGCACGCACCGCGAGCCCGAACAGCAACGTCAGCACGATGGCAGCCAGGAAGCCTCCGCCCAGCGCGAGCAGGCCGTCGCGCACCTCGGCCCGCGCCCGCTTGGTGATGCCGAGCGCGACGCCCATGATCGCGTTGTATTCGGGACCCACCACCATCGCACCCACGATGAGGATCTGCGAGTTGGTGAGGAGGCCCACGGCGCCGATCAGGCCGGCGATGGCCAGCAGGATGTAAAAGCTGGGCGCGTAGGCCTCACCCTCGTGGATGACCGCTTCCACCATCTCCCACACCGGGGCCTTCTCCCGCCGCAGCGCACCGTGGTCGGCGACGCGGGACGCCGAGCTGGTGAGCGTGGCGTCCACCCGCTCGACGCAGATCACGCCGTCGCGGTCGAGGCCGAGGTCGCGCAGGGCGGCCAGGACAGGATTGGCGGCGACGTCGCGCACGTCGAACTGGACCGCGTCACCGGGCGGCCGACGCGCGGCTCCGGCCCGCACCACCAGGTTGTGGACGCCGGGGGCGGCGGCGAGCAGGTCGGTCAGCGACTCGGTCCGGGCCGCCGGGCTGACCACGCGGACGTGCAGCATCACGCACCGTCCACGGCCAGGCTCACGCGAGCATGGTCACAGCCGCGGGAGGGGACCGCCTCCTCCAGCACGGGTGAGAGGCGTGCGGCCGCACCACCCGGAACGGATGAGGTGCGGCCGGACGCGGGCTCGCATCATTGGCCCTGACGGCACATCACCGAATGTTACGGACGGAAGGAACCGGAGGCGGTCGATGAACGTCGATCTGGCGCGGGTGGAGTTCGCGTTCGTGACGATTAATCATTTCTTCTTCGTGCCGATCACGATCGGGCTGGCCTTCCTGACCGCGTTGCTGCAGACGGCGTGGGTGCGCACCGGGCGGGATGACTATCTGCGGCTGACCCGGTTCTTCGGCACGCTGCTGGTGATCAACGTCGCGATCGGCGTGGTGACCGGTCTGGTGCAGGAGTTCCAGTTCGGGATGAACTGGGGGGCGTACTCGCGGCTGGTCGGCAACATTTTCGGGGCGCCGCTGGCGATGGAGGGACTGGCCGCGTTCTTCCTGGAATCCACGTTCCTGGGGCTATGGCTGTTTGGCTGGGACAAGCTGCCGCGGCGGCTGCACCTGGCGACGATCTGGGCGGTCTCGCTGGGCAGCGTGCTGTCCGGGGCGTTCATCATGGCGGCCAACTCCTGGATGCAGCACCCGGTCGGCTATGTGATGGTCAACGGCAAGCCCCAGCTGAACGACATCTGGGCGCTGTTCACCAACCCGGTGTTCGTGTGGGGGTACACGAAGGTGCTGTTCGCGGCGCTGGTCACCGGGTGCATGGTGATGCTGGCCGTCTCGGCGTGGCAGCTGCGGCACGGCGGGGAACGCGAGGTGTTCACCCGGTCGGCGCGCCTCGGGCTGCTCATCTTGGTGCCCGCGATCTTGTTCACCATGCTGGTTGGCGATGAGCTCGGGGTGATCGAGGCCCGATACCAGCCGATGAAGATCGCGGCCGCCGAGGCGCAGTGGACCACCTGCCAGCCGTGCTCGTTCTCGCTGTTCCAGATCGGCGGCGGCAACAACGACCAGACCCCGACCCAGATCATCGAGATCCCGCACCTGCTGTCCCTGCTGGCCACCAACTCCTGGAACGGCAAGGTGGTCGGGATGACCCCGCTGCAGCAGCAGTACTCCCAGCAGTACGGGCCGGGCAATTACGTGCCAAATGTGTTCATTCAGTACTGGGGCATGCGGGTGATGGCCTACCTGGGGGTGGTGGTCCTGCTCATCGCCGTCTGGGGGCTGTGGCTGATCCGGCGGAAGAAACTCGCGACCTCCCGGCGGTTCCTGTGGGTGGCGGTGTGGGCTGCGGTGCTGCCGTTCTTGATGAATACCGCGGGCTGGTTCTTGACCGAGAGCGGCCGGCAGCCGTGGATCGTGCAAGGCATCATGCTGACCAAGAACGGGATCTCGCCGACCCTGTCCACGTCGTGGCTGTGGATCAGCCTGATCGCCTTCGTCGTGATCTACGGCACGCTGGCCACCGTCGACCTGCTGCTGATGCTGAAGTACTCCCGCGAGCAGCTCCCACCCCCCCGCGCCGAGGCCGACGTGGACGCGCCCCTGCCGGCCGTCCTGTACTAGGGGTCACGATGAGCAGTCTCATCCCGTTCTGGTACATCATCATCGCCATCTTGTGGACCGGGTTTTTCATCCTGGAAGGGTTCGACTTCGGCGTCGGCATGCTGCACAGCCTCGTCGGCCGGGACGAGGCCGGCCGCCGGGCCGCCATCAACACGATCGGGCCGCTGTGGGACGGCAACGAGGTCTGGCTGATCGTGGCCGGGGCCGGCATGTTCGCCGCGTTCCCCGGCTGGTACGCCACCATGTTCTCGGCCTACAACCTCGCGCTGGTGCTGCTGCTGGCCGCCCTGATCGTCCGCGGGGTGGCCTTTGAGTACCGCGGCAAGCGGGACGCGGCCCGCTGGCGCGGCACCTGGGACGTGCTGATGACCACCGGCAGCGTGCTGGCCCCGCTGCTGATCGGCGTGGCCCTGGCCGGGCTGCTGCACGGGCTGCCGATCAACTCGGCCCAGAACTTCACCGGGTCGTTCTGGGATCTGCTCCAGCCCTACGCCCTGTGGACCGGGGTCACCCTGGTGCTGATCTGCCTGCTGCACGGCGCGACGTTCCTGTGCCTGAAGACCACCGGCGACATGCGCGAGCGGTCCTGGCAGATAGCCCGCCGGGTCGCCCCGCTCACCGCCGCCGCCGTCATCGGCTTCATCATCTGGACGCACGTGACCGCGGGCAAGGCCTTCTGGCTCAACCTGATCGAGCTGACCGCCATCCTGGCCGTCCTCACCGCCGTCTGGCTGGTCTACGACCGCCATGAGGGTTTCGCCTTCGCCGCGACCGCCGTCACCATCGGGTCCTGCATCATCACGATCTTCGCCGACCTGTACCCGAACGTGATGGTCTCCTCCACCAACCCGGCGTACAACCTCACCGTGGACAACACGGCGTCCGGAAACTACTCGCTCAAGGTCATGACCGTCGTGGTCATCCTCGTGCTGCCGGTGGTCCTGGCCTACCAGACCTGGACCTATTACGTGTTCCGGCGCCGCGTGAGCAGATCCGAATTCCAGCCGCCCCCGGCCGCAGCCGAGCCGGAGCCGACCCACCCCTCCTCGCCCACGGCGGCGCCGGGGAGCTGAGCTGAATCCTCCGCCGCGGAGGATGCGCTCCGGGCCAGGATGCGATCCGATGAGAAACAAGCTGTGAAAAGGGGATCGATATGTCTGACAAAGTCGACGCGCTGGTGATCTTCGGGGCGACCGGGGACCTGGCCAAGATAGAGACCTTCCCCGCGCTGGTCGGACTGGTCAAGCGCGGCGTGCTGGACGTCCCGGTGGTCGGGGTGGCCAAGAGCGGCTGGGGCCTGGAACAGTTCCGTGACTACGCCACCGCGTCGCTCAAGCTCAACAACATGGATCCCGCCGAGCCGGCGGCGGTCAAGATGCTCAGCCTGCTGCGGTACGTGGACGGGGACCTGGGCGACGAGGCCACCTACAAGGCCATGTCCGATCAGATCGGCACGGGCGAGAAGATCCTGTACTACATGGAGGTGCCGGCCCAGCTGTTCGGCCGGATCGCCGAGGGGATCGCCGGCGCGGGCCGGGCCCGCGGCGCCCGGGTCATGGTGGAAAAGCCGTTCGGCACCGACCTGGCCAGCTCGCGGCAGCTCAACGACACCATGCACCAGTACTTCCCCGAAGAGGCCATCTTCCGGGTCGATGACTGGCTGGCCTTCGACCCGGTGGAGAACGTGCTGTTCGTCCGGTTCGCCAACTCGGTGATCGAGCCGCTGCTCAACCGCAACTACGTGCACTCCATCCAGATCACCATGTCCGAGGCGTTCGACGTCGCCGACCGCGGCCGGTTCTACGACCGGACCGGCGCCATCCGCGACGTGCTGCAGAACCACATGCTGCAGGTGCTGGCCACGGTGCTGGCCGAGCCGCCGACCGGGAAGGGCCTGTCCGGCTGGCGGGACGCCAAGCAGCAGGTGGTGAACGCGCTGAGCCCGATGACCCCGGAGACGACGGTCCGCGGCCAGTACGAGGGCTACCTCGACGTGGACGGGGTGGATCCCAAGTCGACGGTGGAGACCTATGTCGCGGTCCGGCTGGCCTGCGATACCTGGCGCTGGGCCGGGGTGCCGATCTTGATCCGGGCGGGCAAGTGTATGCCGGTCACCGCCACCGACATCTGCATCACGTTCAAGGCCCCGCCGCAGGACGTGTTCGGGATCGAGCCGATGGCCCCGGAGGATCAGCTGCGGTTCCGGATCTGGCCGGAGACCGCCGTCAGCATGATCCTGCACGGCAAGAAGCCGGGGGCCGGGTGGGAGCCGCAGGCCGAGCTGCTGTCGTTCGCCCAGCAGCCCGGGTCGGACATCCGCCCCTACGACCGGCTCATCGGCGCGGCCCTGGACGGGGACCGCTGGCTGTTCGCGCGGCAGGACACCGTGGAGTCGGCCTGGAAGATCGTGGACCCGGTGCTCGGCAACGTGGTCCCGGTGCACCCCTACGCCCGGGGCAGCTGGGGCCCTGACGAGGCGACACGGCTGCTGCCCGACCGGGACACCTGGTACGACCCGGCGGGCTGAGCCATGACTGAGGCTTCCGGCCCCCGCCGGGTCGTGATCGTGGGCGGCGGTTTTGCGGGATTGTTCGCGGCCCGGGCGCTGGGGCGGGCGCCGGTTCAGGTGACCCTCATCGACCGGGCCGAGCATCACCTGTTCCAGCCGATGCTGTACCAGTGCGCGACCGGCATCTTGTCCGAGGGCAAGATCGCCGCGCCGCTGCGGGAGCTGCTCAAGAAACACCGTAACGTCGAGTTCGTCATCGCCGAGGCGACCGGCATCGATCCGGATCGGCGGCGGGTGCTGGCCCGGCGGCCGCTCGGCGGCCAGATCGAGTTCGGCTACGACTACCTCATCCTGGCCGCCGGCGTCCGGCAGTCCTATTTCGGGCACGACGAGTACGCCCCCATCGCGCCCGGGATGAAGACCATCGAGGACGCCATGAAGATCCGGCGGCGGGTGTTCGGCGCGTTCGAGCTGGCCGAAGCCGAGGAGGACCCGGCGAAACGCCAGCGCTTCCTCACCTTCGCCCTGGTGGGGGCCGGACCCACCGGGGTGGAACTGGCCGGCCAGATCCGCGAGGTGGCCACCAAGACGCTGCGCGACGAGTACCGGCGCATCAAGCCCGAGGACGCCCGGGTCATGCTGTTCGACGGCGGCAGCGCTCCGCTGGCCACGTTCGGCCCCAAGCTGTCCGCGCTGGCCGCCCGCGACCTGGGCAAACTGGGCGTCGAGCTGCACATGGGCTCGATCGTCACCCACGTGGACCGCACCGGCCTGGAGGTCAAGGACCACGACGGGAAGCTGACCCGGTACGAGGCGCTTAACGTCTTGTGGACCGCGGGCGTCGAGGCGCCGCCGCTGGCCACGGCGGTGGCCAAGGCCACCGGCGCGGAGCAGGACCGGGCCGGGCGGATCGTGCCCGGAAAGGATCTCAGCATCCCCGGCCACCCGGAGATCCTGGTCGTCGGGGATGTGATGTGCCTGGACAAACTGCCCGGCGTGGCCGAGGTCGCCATGCAGACCGGGCTGTACGCCGGGCGCAAGATCGGCCATCTGGCCCGAGGGGAGAGCTTCGACAAGCCGTTCACCTACCGCGACCTGGGCTCGGCCGCCTACATCTCCCGCGGGAAAGCGGTGGTCTCCGCGTTCAAGCTGAACTTCGGCGGCTTCCTGGGCTGGTGGGTCTGGCTGTTCATCCACATCGGCTTTCTCACCGGCTACCGCAATCGCGTCGGCGCGGTACTCGGCTGGTGGTTCGCGTTCACCCGCGACATCCGCCGGGAACGGACCTTTACCATCGACGACGTAACACTGATCAGCCCGTACGCCGCCGACGAAGCCGACCCCGCAGAGGACGCTCCGGTGACGTAGCTGCGGCTACGGCACGGTCATGCGGCCTTGCGGCACGCGAACCAGATACGGTCCTCGTCTTCTTTATCGGCCGAACCGCCGACGCTGATCATTTCCACGCCAGCGAACCTCGCGTGCAGCGCTTCCCGGATGTCGGCCAGGGGAAATGATCTCAGCCGCACGGTCTGGGTCAGTAGCCGGTACCGGCCATCGGGCTGGAGCTCATAGACCTCGATGTGCCAGTCGAACACCGCCCCGTCCGTCGTACGTACCCGTATCACCAGGTAATGGCCGGCGAACTCCTGCACGACCTGGGGGACGCTCGCCATCTGACGCAGGTCGCTGACCGTGGTGACGTCGAAGACGAACAGGCCGCCGCGGTTGAGGTGCTCGCACGCGCAATCGAAGCTACTCTGCCACGCGGCCAGGGTGAGCAGGTGATTGAGGCCCTGGTAAGCGCAGACGATGACGTCGAAGCTGGCGTCCAGCCGGAAGTTGGTCATATCGGCCAGGTACAGCCGGGTCCCGCCGGGCAGCTTCGTCTGGGCCACGGCCAGCATGCCCGGCGATATATCCAGCCCGCTCACCTGGTACGCGTCAGCGAGCAGGGCGGTGATGCCGCCGGTTCCGCAGGCCAGGTCGAGCAGGGTGGCCGCCTGAGGGTGCCGGCGCTCGATGATGTCGTGAATAAACGCCGCCTCCGTCGCGGAATCGCCGGTCACGGCGTCGTAATGCGGGGCCAGCAGATCGTAGACGGCCATCGTCACATGGTTGCGCGCCTGCCGGGCGGGCTCATCACTCGCCGGGGGTGATGACCGGGCCGCGGACCGCGGGCAGCATCGGAATCTGTGAGGCCACTTGATCCGCGGCTGCTGCGGCAGGGGAAGGCGGCCCGAGGGTACCTGGCGGTGACGGTCGGACTGGGCGCGGCCGGCACGGTCCTGATCCTGCTGCAGGCAGGCCTGCTAGCCACGGCGCTGGCCGGTGCGGCGCGCGGTATCGGGATCGGGGCGCTGGCTGGGACGCTAGCCTGGCTCGGCGTGGTATTGGCCGGACGGGCCGCTGCCGCCGCCGGAGGCGAGGCCGCCGCGCTGCGAGCCGCGGCGGACGTCAAGTCCGGGCTGCGGCGACGGCTCAGCGCCCACGCCCTGCGGCTGGGCCCGGCCTGGCTCGGCGGTCAGCAGGCCGGGGAGATCACGGCGCTGGCGACTAAGGGCCTGGACGGGCTGGACGCCTACTTTGCCAGGTACCTGCCGCAACTGATGCTGGCCGTGCTGGTCCCGCTGGCGGTCCTGGTCCGGGTCGCGTTCGCGGACTGGATCTCCGCGGTGATCATCGTGGCCACCCTGCCGCTGATCCCGCTGTTCGGGATCCTGATCGGATGGCACACCCGGGCTCAGACCCAGCGGCAGTGGCGGCTGCTGGCCCTGCTCGGCGGGCACTTCCTCGATGTGGTGAGCGGCCTGCCGACGTTGAAGCTGTTCGGCCGGGCCCGGGCCCAGGCCGAGGTGATCGAGGAGGTGACCAGCGCCCACCGCAAGGCGACCATGACGACGCTGCGGGTGGCGTTCTTGTCCTCCCTGGTCCTGGAGCTCACCGCGGCCCTGGCCACCGCGCTGGTCGCGGTCGAGATCGGCCTGCGGCTGCTGTACGGTCACGTCAGCTATCAGACGGCGCTGCTGGTCCTGCTGCTCACCCCCGAGGCCTACCTGCCGCTGCGCAACGCCGGCGGCCAGTTCCACGCCAGTACCGAGGGGGCCACCGCCGCGCAGCGCGCCTTCGAGATCCTCGACACCCCCCTTCGGGGGGTGCCAGGGCGGTCGTCCCCCCGTGGCCAGCAATTGCGGGGGGTGCCAGGGGGGTCGTCCCCCCGTGGCCAGCAGAGCCCGCCCTCCGCCTCCTCGGCGGCCGCCACCAGCGCCGACGCCGACCTGAGCCGCGAGGACATCGCGCTCCGGGCGGTGACGCTCAGCTACCCGGGCCGGGGACGGCCGGCGCTCGACGAGGTCAGCCTGACCATCAGGCCCGGGGAGCAGATCATCCTGACCGGCCCGAACGGGGCCGGGAAGAGCTCGCTGCTGGCCCTGCTGCTCCGGTTCGCGACGCCGGCCAGCGGAACCATCACGGCGGGCTCCGTCGACCTGGCCGAGATCCTGGCCGATCGGTGGCGGTCCCAGATCGCCTGGGTCCCGCAGCATCCGCACCTGTTCACCGCGACCGTCGCCGAGAACATCGCCCTGGGCGAGCCCGGCGCCAGCCGGGAGGACATTGCGGCGGCGGCCCGGCTGGCCGGCGCCGACGACTTCATCCGGCGGCTGCGGGACGGCTACGACACCGTCCTGACCGAGGGCGCCAGGAGCCTGTCCGCCGGGCAGCGGCAGAAGCTCGCCCTGGCCAGAGCGTTCCTGCGCCGCGCCCCGGTCCTGCTGCTCGACGAGCCCACCGCCCATCTCGACCCGGTCAGCGCGGACCGGGTCATGGCCGCGCTCGAAGACCAGCTGGCCGACCGGACCGTCGTCCTGGTCACCCACCGGCCGCCGCCGCCTGGCCGGGCCGGTCGGCCCACCCGCGTCCTGACCCTCGACCACGGCCGGCTTACCGGCCTGGATGATCCGGTCCAGCACGCCGGGCTGGCGGTTACGCCATGACCTCCGCAACTCAGATGGCCGGACCGTCGAACCACCGTCCGTTCCGTAAAAAGATTTTTCATGGAACGAACGGCCCGCGGCAGGTCGGCCGGGAACCGGAGCCGGACCGCCGTGATCCGCTGCTGAGGCTGCTCGTGCTCGCCCGCCCGCTGCGCAAGCAACTGCTGATCGCCGTGGCCGCCGGCGCGGCCGCCACCGGCTGCGGGGTCGCGTTGCTGGCGGTCTCCGGGTTCCTGCTCGCCCGTGCGTCGCAGCATCCCAACATCCTCGCGATCTCCGTGGCCGTGGTCGCGGTCCGCGCCCTGTCCGCCGGCCGCGGCGTGTTCCGCTACTTCGAGCGGCTCGCCTCGCACGACGCCGCGTTCCGGATCCTGGCCGACGTGCGGGTCAGCATCTACCGGCGGCTGGAGCGGCTGGCTCCGGCCGGGCTGACCGCGCTGCGCTCCGGTGACCTGCTGGCCCGGCTGATCTCCGACGTCGACGCCACGCAGGACCTGTTCCTGCGGGGCATTACCCCGCCGCTGGCGGCGGCGCTGGTCGGCGCCGGGGCGGTCACGGCCTGCCTGGTGATCCTCGCGCCGGCCGGGGCCGTGCTCGCCGCCGGGCTGCTGGCCGCCGGGATCGGCGTCCCGGTCCTCGCGGCCAGGACCGCGCGCGGCGCCGCGCGGCGGATCGCCCCGGCCCGGGGACAGCTGGCCGCGACCTTTACCGACCTGCTGGCCGGCGCGGCCGACCTGCATGCCTTCGGCGCCGAGGAGACGGCGCTGGCCGCGGTGACGGCGGCGGACGCGGACCTGGCCAGGCAGGCCCGCCGGAACGCTTCGGTACACGGCCTCGGCACCGGCCTGAGCTCGGCGATCGCGGGGGTGACCCTCTGGGGTGTCCTGCTGCTGGGCGTGGCCGCCACCGGCGGCGGCGCCCTGACCAGGGTGCCGCTGGCCGTGCTGACGCTCACCGCGCTAGCCTCCTTCGAGGCGGTCACCGCCCTGCCCGCGGCCGCCATCCAGCTCGGCCAGGCCCGCGAATCGGCCCGCCGGATCACGGCGGTCCTGGACGCGCCCGACCCCATCCGCGAGCCCGCCACACCGCGGCCCCGGCCCGACGGTCCGGTCTGGGTGCAGCTGCACGGCGCCCAGGTCCGCTATGAGCCGGGCGGCCCGGCCGCGCTCGACGGCATCGACCTCGACCTGCCGCCGGGACGACGCATCGCCCTGATCGGCCCGAACGGCGCGGGTAAGTCCACCGTGGCCAGCGTGCTGCTCCGGTTCGTCGACCTAACCGCGGGCACCGCCACCCTCAACGGGCACGACCTGGCCAGTTACTCCGCTGACGACGTGCGGACGGTGCTCGGCGGCTGCCCGCAGGACCCGCATATCTTCGACGCGTCGCTGCGCGACAACCTCCGGCTGGCCCGGCCGACGGCCTCCGACGAGCAACTCGACGACGCGGGCCGCCGGGCCGGGCTGCTCGACTGGATCCGGTCGCTGCCGCGCGGGTGGGACACCCCGGCCGGCGCGCATGGCGCGGCCCTGTCCGGCGGCCAGCGCCAGCGGCTGGCTCTGGCGCGCGCCCTGCTCGCCGATCCGGCGGTGCTGATCCTCGACGAGCCCACCGCCCACCTCGACCCGGACAGCCGCCGCGCCCTGACCCGGGATCTGCTCGCCGCCACGGCCGGGCGCGCCACGCTGCTCATCACGCACGACCTGGACGGGCTCGATCAGGTCGACGAGATCATCGTGCTGCGGCAGGGGAAGGTCGTCCGGCGCGGCAGCTACACCGAATGCGGCCTGGACTGACGCGAACTCACCCGCGGGTGTGACGTCGGTCAGCGAGGAGCGGCCCAGGTGGCCGGCACGTCGGCGCCGCCCTCTTCGGAAATCCGTTTGTCGAAGCGGAGCAGGGCGGGCTGGTGTCCCGTCCATGGCGCTTTCGTGATGACGTACCCGGCTTGACAATCATGGTGTCCGCTGGCCGCCCGGCGTGCCTCATCCGGCCGGGGTGAATCCCGGACGGTCAGATCAGCTCGAGCTGGCGGGCCCGGCGGACGGCCTCGTTGCGGTGCTCCGCCGCAAGCTTGCGGTAGATGTTCCGCAGGTGCGTCTTGACCGTGTTGACGGAGATGTACATCTCGTCGGCTACCTCGGCCGTATTCAGCATGCCCGACACCTTCGTGAGCACCTCGAGCTCGCGTTCGGTGAGCGGCTCCACGACCAGCACCGGAGCTTGGCCCGGGGTCTTGACCGGAGCCGGGAGCTGATCGTGGCCGAGGATCGGGGTCAGTAGGCGCAGGTGGGTGTTCACCAGTTCGGGGTCGCGCCGCAGCACCGGCCCGAGCCAGCCACGCTCCAGCACGAACGGCAGCCTGAGCTGCTCGCGTTCGGCCAGCCGCAGCGCGGACGCCAGGGCACGCCGGCCATGCGCAGCATCGCCACTGGCGTAACGGAGCCGGGCGTCGGTCAGCCAGGCCCGCAGCCGTACCCGGTCCGCCGGTTTACCGCTAGCGGCGAGCACGGGAGCGAGCACGCGCGCAGCGGCGTCGCCGTCGCCGGCGACGGCCCGGACGTACGCGACGGTGACTGCGGTCTGCGCCGAGTCGCCGGCTCGTCCGGCAGCGGCCAGCGCGCCGCGGACGTCGCCTGCCGCCGCCCGGGCCCGCGACTCGGCCAGGCTCAGCTGCTGGTGGAGCCACGCCGGGACCGGCCATCCGGACCGTGCCCTGGTGAGGATCTGCGCGGCCACCGTGGGGCGGCCTTCGGCCAGGGCACCGCCCGCGGCGACCAGATAGGCCACCGCCCCGATCAGCTTGTCCGGGCTCTCGCCGAGCGCGGCGTCCGCCTGCTTGAGGAACCGGCGCGCCTCGGGCAGCTCGTTTCGTTCCACGTGCACCCAGGCGAGCGCCACGAGCGGGGCGACGTCCGGATGCCGGCGGCCGGCCGACGCTCGCCGATCGCGGGGATGGCCTGGCTGGCCAGCTCCGCGGCGTGGGACAGCCGGCCGCGCAGGGCCTCGACCAGGGCCAGCGGACCGGTCCAGTCGGCTCGTCCCGCCGCACGGTCGGAGGCGGCCTCGGCAGACGTCCCGGCCTCGGACAGCCCGGCCTCGGACAGCCCGGCCTCGGCGGACAGCCCGGTCTCGAGGACGCGGGCCGCCTCCTCCAGACGGCCCGACCACAACTCGACCGCGGCCCGGCCGCACCGCACGCGCCTGATGAGCTCCGGATGCCGGCCCAGCTCTCGGCCGGGGGCCTGGCTGAGCATGGCCTCGGCGCGGTCGGCGGCAGACGCCGCCGAGCTCAGATCCCCGGTGCGCAGGCACGCGCTGAGGCGGACCACCGCAGCGGACAGCCGCCCCGCAGCCTCCCGCTCGGCGGGCAGGCGGTCCAGCAGGTCGTCGGCGGCGTCCAGCGCGGCGGTACAGGATTCGTGCTGGCCCGCGGCAAACGCCAGGGCCGCTACGACGAGGTACGGCGCGGGCTCGGTCCACGCCTGGCCGGACGGCATGCCCGCGAACCCCTCGGCCAGACGCTGGCCGTCGTTCGGTTCGATGAGCTGGCCGATGGCCAGCTCATCGACGACCATGGCGGCGGCCAGCGGCCAGTCGCCCGCCCGGCCGGCGTGTTGCACCGCGTTGGCGAGCATGCCTCGCCGCTGATACCACCGGGCCCCGCGCTGGTGGAGCACGGCCACCCGGTCCGGATGTTCGTGACGCAGCTTCAGGCGGAGCATCTCAGCGAACAGCGTGTGGTACCGGTACCATCCGGGGCCGATGGGCTGGACGAAAGCGTTCGTGCGCGCCAACGAGGCCAGGATGCCCGCGGCGTGCTCGTCACCGGTCAGGGCGACGGCGGCATCGGCGCTGACATGCTCCAGGATGCACGTGCTCAGCAGGACCTCGCGAACCTGCGGTGGCTGGATGTTGAGCACCTCGTCGACCAGGTAGCAGATCAGCGGGTTGTCCTCGGCCATCAGTTCCTTGACGAACTGGCCGGGATCGGGATGCGGAGCCAGGGACAGCGCGGCCAGGCGCAAGCCGGCCGCCCACCCCTCGGTGCGCTGGGTCAGGCTCTCCAGCGAGTCCGGGGTCAGCGTGCTGCCGTGCTGGGCCAAGAGCAGGCCTGCTTCGGTGATGCTGAACGCGAGGTCACTGGCCCGGATCTCGGCCAGGTGCCCGGCCAGCCGGTAGCGGTACAGCGGAAGCATCGGGTCCACACGCGAGGTGACCACGACACGCAACGCGGATCCCACATTCCGCAGCACGAAGTCCAGCCCCTTCAGCACCCCGGGGTCGGTCACTATGTGCAGGTCATCGAGGACCAGCGTCACCGGCGGGTCCTGCGCGGCCAGCGCCGCAGCAAGCCATGGCAACAATTCGTCGTCATAGTCTTGCCCGTGCGAAAGCGCCTGCAGCGGCTTCGGGACGACGACGCCGGACCGGCGCAACGCGGCGAGGACGTACGACCAGAACGTACCCGGCCGGTTGTCGAACTCATCGAGGCCGACCCAGGCCACCGGACCCGCTTGCCCCGCCGCCCACAAGGCCACGGCCATGGTCTTGCCCGCACCCGGAGGACCGGTCACCACGGTCAGCGGGCACCACCGCGCGCCTTCGGCAATCAGCGTGGTGATCCGCGGGCGCTGGACTGCCCACGCCGGAATATCCGGCGCGGTGATCTTGGACGTCAGGATCGGGTCGTCCACGAGCACCGCCGCCCGCCTGCTGCGGGTCGGCCCACCGTTGCCGGCATGGCCAGCCATCGATACCTCCAGCGCTAGCGGACCGCCGTTGGGCCGCCTGGGCGCTTTGCCCTACCACCTACCCAACGCCTACCAGCCTGCCCAGGCATCATGCGATTGGTATGAAATCATCCTCTTACGAGAGAAATCCCAGCTAGCGGCACCGGTCAGTACTGTCTCGACCGCCACGGCGACCACGCACGGCAGGACGTTATTGACCGCCTGGATCAAGGCTCTGGGAGCTGGCTCCTCGTCGGCGTCATCGCCGTGGGCAGATCATCCCGCCGGGGTGAGGCCGACGGGCGCCGGCCGAAGCGATGCTGGGAGCGGCCAGCCGACAGAACGGAGCTGACATCATGTCGGGAACTTTGTGGTTCACCACGCTCGGGATCATCTACCTTGTTCTGCTGCTCACGCTGGCCGTCCTCAGTTTCCGCAAGGGTCACTGGGTGCTCGGGTTGATCGGGTTCGTGTTCCCGGTGCTGTGGATAGTCGGGGCCATCCTGCCGGGCCGGCGCCGTCGGTGAGGAACCACGGCGGACGTTACCGGGAACGACCGCATCTCACCCGGTGGTCCCTCACCCAGGACGGGTGAAGTCAGCGGCGGGTACCAAGCGCAGCATCGCAGTATCGGCGCACACCAACCACGCCGACTACAGGCGTGAGAGCTGCAGGAAGGTACTCATATGCAACCGGACGAACCAGGAACGGCGCTGCCTCCGGCCTTTGCCGCGGTCGCCACATGGCAGGCGACACTGGTCGCCGGCATCGTCACGTTGATCCTCGGACTGATCGTGGCCTTCCACCCGAGCGGCTCGCTGAACGTCATCGCGGTGCTAATCGGCGTGCTCATGATCGTCTCAGGG
This sequence comes from uncultured Actinomycetes bacterium, assembly GCA_963722055.1. GTDB lineage: Bacteria > Actinomycetota > Actinomycetes > Streptosporangiales > Streptosporangiaceae > Palsa-504. Next base: position 149,120 of record CAVRLA010000005.1, read on the forward strand.
CTCTTCCACCTGATCAGGATGTTCAGGGGCGGCGAGTCGCATCGGGTGTGGCTGGGGATCTCGGGCTTGCTGCTCGTCACGCTCGGCGTGGTGCTGCTCCGTGACCTGCACCTCACCGTGGCCCTGATCGGCCTGATCGTCGGCATCACCTGGATCGTCCAGGGCATTTCGGCGCTGGCCGTCGGCTTCTCCGGCGACTCGAGCGAGGGCCGCGGCTGGTGGATATTCTTCGGGATCATCAGCCTGATCGGCGGAATCGTGATCACGGCGGTCCCGGTGAAATCGGTCACGGCGCTCGCGGTCCTGGTCGGGATCTGGTTCATCGTCGAGGGCGTGTTCGAGATCATCGGCGCCTTCATGATCCGGCGCACGCTTCACCGGGCCGAGGACACCATCGAGGCAGCAACGCTGTAACCAGGCTCCCCGGTCGTGCTCACGTCGGCAGGTTGTAACGCTTACGAATAGGTGCCCACTTAGCGGGTAGCCGAGCGGCAGCGGACGTATGTAGTTCCGCTGCCGCTCGTTCGGGTCGGAGGGGATGTGCGCACGCACCGTTACCGGATTACGATCTCCGGGGCGCTCGGTGAGATCGGCTGCGAAGCATTCGGCGACTTCCGCATCGAAGCCAAGGGGACGGACACCGCCCTGGTGGGCGACCTCGATCAGGCCGCCTTGTACGGCGCGCTGAACCGCATCCTGATATTTGGCTTCGAACTGCTGGAACTGACGCGCCTGCCGGATCCGGTCGCCGTGGCTTAGGCGCGCGGTGGCAGCTCTTGCACCTGCTTCTTGGTGATGTTGAGCCAGACGCCGTCGTCGAGAGAGGCGACGGCACTGACCGGGATGGCAACGTCCTTGTGCCCCCACAAATGGCCCTCGCGAAGCAGGACGTAGGTCACCCGGTGGTCGGCAGAGTCCACGGCGAAGCCCTTCAGCCGCCCGACTTCTCCGTCGGTGGCGTGGACTTGCTCGTGGGCACCGACTTCGCTTTCCCCTTCGGGGACGGCGTCCGTGCTAACCGTCGCCCGGTGGTGGCCCAGGCTGCCGCCGATCGTCCCGCCGGAGCTGCCAGCCCCGACGCCCATGGCGCCGAGGTTGCCGTACCCCTGGACCGCGTCCGGCGACCCGTAGCCGCCGCCGTAATCCATGCCCTCGACGAATTCGATTTCCTCGGACGCATCGAGCCGGTCGAACTCGGCCAGGGTACAGCGCAGCCCGATCTCGGTGGCTCCCGCGTCGATCATCGCCACCGGTACCAGCCGGCCATCGACCGGGCGGTGCCGGGGTTCGACGACCAGGTGCGTGACCGTCCGGGCGGCTGGATCGAGGATGACGCGGATGACCTCGCCGCAGTGACCATCCGAGCAGCTTGCGCTGGCCCCCAGGGTGTACTCCGTCGCCATGGTCGCGCTCCTCCCGTGCGAACGGCCGGCACGTGCTGCCGCATTGCGGCAGAGGATTCGATACTGGCAGCCGGGCCCGTGGATGTCATCGCCCGTCGCGGATGATGTCGCTTGCTTCCGGCCGGGCACGGAAGCAAGCGCCAGGGACCGTTCGGCTAAAATTCCTGGTCCGAACGGTCCGTGGTGCTACGGTCGCGAACCCGTCGCTACCTGCGGCGGGAAACGCGGCGGGCGGTACGACGCCCCGTACGGCGGGCCACCCTGCGTCCTCCGAACATCTCATGCCTCCAGGTTCGTGATCTGGTCTGGCGGGCCGCTACGCAGCGCCCGTGGTCTCGAGTTCGTGCAGCTCCTGCGCTTCCTGGGCGGTGACCAGGCCAATATCCACCAGGTCGAGCGGGCTGATGAAGCCGTCGCTGATCCGGAACCCGCCGGCCCGGACGATCGCGTCGCGCAGCGGCACGGCCCAGTGGTGCTCCAGGAGGATGAGGGCGGCCGCGGAATCGTTCGGGATGTCCTCGAGCACATCCCAGGCCTCGTCGTCGAACACGTGCACGCCGCCCTCTTCGGCCACGGCCTCGGCACCCGCGATCGCGCCCTCCTCCATGCCCTCCTCGCCCTCGAAGCCCAGGCCGATCAGCGCGCCGATCTTGCTACCGTATTCGATCGCCTCGTCCTCGGTGAGGTTGCTGAGGTGCTCGACCTCGAGCTCGCCCTCGGCGTCCTTGTAGACGGCGAGCGCGTCGATGACGCGCACCGTGTCGCTCGCGCGGAGCCGCTCCAACTCGGCGATGACCTCACCGTGGAAGTTGGGGTGGTTGAACCCGAGCACGATGAGTTGCACAGGGCCGATTGCCATGTCCTTGCCTCTTTCCTTGATCGCCTCCGGGTTGACCCTAGGGACAAGGCCCCCGGGGTCAGATCACCCGCGATGGATGAGCGCGGCCCGCAGCTGGATCAGGACCAGGTCCTTGAGCAGTACGATCGTATCGGCTGCCTCCCGGGTCGCGTGTGCGGGCCGGCCGTTGCGGGTCACCAGGTGATCGGCGCTGAGCTCGATGAGGCTGACTGGCCACAGAGCGAGATCGGCGAACCTGTCCAGCAGGCCGTAGAACTCCGACTGATCACGCACGGTGGCAACAACACGGGTATAGCCGTGGCGTGATTCGATCGCGGCGTCGCCGAGGACATCCGCGAGCACCTCCCGGCATTCTCCGAGGAAGACGATCTGGTAGCGGCGGGGAGCGTCGCTCGGCATGGTCATGGTGGGCGTCCTCCTGCGGCCGGGGCCCGGTGACGGTGAGCGGCTCGCCCGACACGGCGGGTCGGGACCGGCCGACGAGCCGCCGTTGCAGCCGCTCCAGCCGCGCCAGCTGAGCATCGGCGCCCGCCGGCTGCGAGAGATTTCCAGCTTGGGCCAGGGGCTGAGCGCCGGCCACTTCCGCCGTACCTCGAGCGCCTGCTCCAGCTCGCTCTGCGCCTCGCGCAGGTGACCCTGCGCGGCCAGCACGGCGCCGATGGCCAGGTCGGCGTGGGCCCGTTGCGGGGTGCCGCCGAGGCCGAGGCTGGGATCGGTGGCGAGTTCTCTGGCCTCGAGGGCCAGCTCCTCGGCCTGCGCGAGCTGGCCGGCCTCCACCGAGAGCATGGTCATGACGGTCGTGGCCGCCAGGCGCAGCATGGCCGGGGCCGCGGGGTTAAGGCGGGCCTCCTGCGCATGCGCGGTGGCGGGCCCGAACTCGTCGGCCCAGTACAGCGCGCCGCACAGCCCGGTCCGGGCCGCCGAGTACCAGCGGGATTCGGGGTCGGTCTCCAGCGCGACCGCCCGCAGGCCGGCCTCACGCATCGGCCCGAGGCCGTCGAATCCGAAGATGGCCTGCAAAATGGCGGCTGAGGAGGCAAACGACCGCATGCCGTCCGGCAGCGGCCCGGCGTCTCCGGCCGCCTCGATCAGCGGCAGGTAGAGCCGCACGACCCGCTGGTCCCCGGACAGGGCCGCGGTCCAGGCCGCGCAGTGCGCGGCGAGCGGATGGGCGGCGATCCGGTCATCACCGAGCAGGCCTAGCCAGCGGCGCACGGTGGCGACCTGGCCGGAATTGATGTAGCCGCCGTAATGGCGGGCGATAAGGTCGGTGGCCCCGTCCACGTCGTCGGCGGCCAGCGCGTGCGTGATCGCTTCGTTCGTCGAGCCCGACGTCCGGTGCCAGGCGCTGGCCCGGGCGTGCAGGGCAGGCACCAGGTCGGGTTCGGTGCTGGCCAGCTGACCACGCAGAACCTGGGCGAACAGGTGGTGATAGCGGAACCACTGCCGGTTCTCATCCAGCGGGACAACGAACAGGTTCTCGCGCTCGAGCGTGTCGATGAGCGCGGCCGCGTCGCCCGAATCGGAGACGGCACCGGTGACGGCACCGGTGACGGCACCGGTGACGGCATCGCACAGCGGCGCACAGAACCGGCTGAGAATAGAGGTCCGGGTGAGGAACTCGCGGATCTGGGTCGGCTGCTGGCTGAGTACGTCTTCGACCAGGAAATCGACGATGAACCGGTTATCGCCGGTGAAGTGGCGTACGAAGGCGGCCGACGACGGCTGACCGCGCAGGGAGAGCGCCGCGAGGTACAGCCCGGCGGGCCATCCTTCGGTTCGTTCGACCAGATCCGCCACGTCACGGTCGGTGAGCTCGACCGCTACCACGGCCCTGATCAGCTCGGCCGCCTGAGAGAAATCGAACCGCAGTTCGCGGGCTCGGATCTCCATCATCTCGCCGACCACGCGCATGCGGGCCAGCGGCAGCGGGGGGTCGGCGCGGGTGATGATGACGACCTGCGCGGTGGGCGGCAGATGGCCGAGCAGGAGGGCCATCTGCTCGTGGCAGACGCGCCTCTTGACCAGGTGATAGTCGTCCAAGACGATGACGACCTGCTCCGGGAGCGAGGCTAGCTCGTTGACGAGCACCGGGATCATCGTCTCGCCCAGGTCAGCCGCCTGGCCGCGCAGCGTGGGCAGGACCTTGTTGCAGTCGAACGCCGGGCACGCCAGGTGCAGCGCGGCGACCAGATGCCACCACAGCCTGCCGGGGTCGTTGTCGGCACGGTCCAGCGGAACCCAGGCAAACCTTCCGCGACTAACGCCGCTGGCGCACCACTGCGCGACGAGCGTGGTCTTGCCGAAGCCAGGCGGCGCGGCGACGAGGATCAGCTTGACCTCGGCATCGGTCAGGGAAGCGATGAGCTCCGGCCGCTCCACCCAGTCTTTGCGCACGGCGGGCGGATGAAGCTTGGTCTCGATCAGCACGCCGGATGGCTTTCGGCTCTGGGCGCGGACATCAGCTGCGCGGTCCTCACTCCCCTCGTATTCCTCGGCAAAGGGAAGCTACAGAGCTTAGTCCGGCCGCGGCGAGGAGGAAAGCCCGCAGAATAGGCAACCTTCCTAATATTGCGCCCGTACGGCCGGCGACCGCCGCGGTGCTCGCCGGTTTGCGGCGTCGTCTGGGGCGGTGACCAGGGCACCCGCGTATCCGCCAGACTGGGTGGTGTCATTTCCCGGTACGGACGATATACGGGTGGGTACTTCCGAATTGCTGACTCGGTACTCAATGTTAAATAAGAGCGCGTCACATTTTGATCCGTTCCTTTCCGGGGGCCGATTTCCGCCGTGGGCACGGCCGGTCCGGCTCGGTTCATCCCGGCCGGCGAGGCGGCTTGCGGCTGCGACGCGGAGCGCACCAGTCGGTGCTGGATGACCGCCCTCTCACCTTCCGCGGGTGATGCTGCGTATGGCCCCGCGCTTCCACCATGGTGTGGTGACCGAGCACTCGCAGGCGCCGGCTGAGCCGAACACGACGCAGCCTGATCCGGCTGACGCGAACCCGGCGCAGCCTGATCCGGCTGACGCCAACCCGGCGCGGCCGGAACCGGCTGACGCGAACCCGGCGCAGCCCGAACCGGCTGACGCGAACCCGGCGCGGCCGGAACCGGCCGCAGCAGACTCCGAGTTGCACGCAGCAGACTCCGAGTTGCACGCAGCGGACTCCGAACTCAGCCAGGATGAGCGAGCTGAGCTGGAGCGGCTGCGCGCTGAGACGACTGAACTCCACCATCACGCGGAGGCCAGTCCGCGGCGCCGACGGCACTTCAGCTGGCGGGCCACCCTGTCTATCGTGCTCATCATCCTCGGCTGCGTGCTCGCTCCGGAACCGTTGTCGGCGTATGGGCCGGCAACCAGGTTTCCAATACCGACCGGTACGTGGCGACCGTAGAGCCGCTGATCAACGACCCGGCCATCCAGAACTACCTCACCGACAAGATCTCCAACCAGATAACGAGCCGACTCGACGTCAACGGGCTCATCAATCAGGCTTCCGCCCAGCTGAACAGCAAGGGGTTCACCCGGATCAGCTCGCTGCTCACGACCTTCGGCCCGCAGATCACGAGCTCGGTTAACGGCTTCATCCACAGCACGGTGCACTCGATCATCACCAGTCACCCCATGGCCGTGGCCTGGGTGCAGGTCAATACCATTGCGCACCAGTCGCTGGTCACCGTGCTTTCCGGGCAGAACAGCAATACTTCCCTCAGCCCAAGCAACGGCCAGATCGTTCTCAACCTCGGTCCTCTCATCGCCGTGGCCAAGAAGCAGCTGGTGGCGCATGGGTTCACGCTGGCGAACAGCATCCCGACGGTCAACGCCGACCTTGGCGCTGTTCGAGGCGAAGGACCTCGGGAAGGCGCAGGCCGGCTACCGTCTGGTCAAGGCCGAGAAGATCGCGTTCCCGATACTGGCGCTGCTCCTGCTGGCCGGCGGGGTGCTCGCGGCGCGGAGCCGTCGCCGGGCCCTGATCGGAGCCGGGCTCGGCCTGGCCGCGTCGATGCTCGATCCTGGCCATCGGCTTGCAGATCGCCCGCAGCATCTACCTTGGCAGCGTCCCCTGCAGCGTGCTGCCCGCCGATGCGGCTGCCGCCGCGTACGACGCGCTCGTCCACTTCCTGAAGGAGGGCCTGCGTGTGGTGTTGCGGTCGGGCTGGTCGTCGCCATCGGGGCGTTCTTCACCGGGCCCTCTCGTGCGGCGGTCGGGACCCGTTCGGGCATCAAGTCGGGAGTGGACTGGATCCGGCACTACGGCGAGCGCCGGGGAGTGTCCACCGGCCCGGTCGGCGTGTGGACGTACGCGCACCGCAGGATTCTACGTATCGCGGCGGTGGCCCTGTTCGCCCTGATCTTCGTCTTCTTGGGGCAGCCCACCGCGGTGACCGTCATCGTGCTGGTCATCCTCCTGCTGGTGGTCCTCGGGCTGATCGAGCTGATCGGCAGGCCCGCCGCCGCCGTGGAGCCGGCCGCCGCTGATACCGTCTGATGTACCTGGCCCATCCGCTGCGGGTGACGCGATGCCTGCCCGGTACCCTCATCGTTGACTCAGCGAAGCAGCGCGGCTCCCCGTCCGCGCCCACGACGAAAGGACCGTAGTAATGACCATGCCCGCCAATGTGGATGTCTCCGACAGCACCAGGGAGGTGCTGACGGCCCTGGCGCTGGGCGACCCCGACCTCCTCGCCGAAGGCCTGGAGCTTCGCACCCAGTGGAAGGAAAGGAGCGGCCTTGACCCGCGCGCCTACGCCCTGGTCAAGCTGGCCGTCCTCATAGCGCTCGATGCCCCCCCGGCGTCCTACCTCTGGCAGGTGGGCAACGCGGTGGAGGCCGGGGTCACGCCAGAGGATCTCATCGGCGTGCTGATCGCCGTCGCACCGCAGGTCGGCGGGCCGAAGATAGTGGCGGCCGCGCCGGAGCTCATGATCGCTCTGGGCCTAAGCCTGCCGGATGGCGCGTAGCGCCCGGCCCGGCCTCGGGATGAGAGGGAGGTAGCGATGTTTCAACGACGTCCGTTGATGCGTGCGGCCGTGGTGGGCGGCGGTGCGTACATGGCGGGGAAGAGTAGGGCCCGGCACCAAGAAGCGGCAGCCCAGGCGGAGGATGATCAGAACGCGCGCATCAGCGATCTAGAACAGCAGCAGTATCAGCAGCCGCCGCCGCCGCCGCAGCAGCAGCAGCAGCAGCAGTATCAGCAGCCGCCGCCGCAGTACCAGCAGCCGCCAGCGCCGGCTCCGGCTGCGTCCTCGCCCATGATCGACCAGTTGAATCAGCTCGCGGACCTGCACCAGCAAGGGGTCCTGACCGACGACGAATTCGCCGCGGCCAAGGCCAAGTTGTTCAATTCCTGACCAAGTGACACCAGCCCGCGCCGGCCAGTGGATCCTCGTCGGCCGCATCGGTGAAGGACGCGCTGACCTGTTCTTCCGGTCGGCGCACCTCCATCTGGGCGAGCCGCCGGAACACCAGCCGGTCGGCGCGGGTCAGAACGAGCTGGGTTACGGCGAAGACGCCGTAGGTCGCGGTGGCGTGCCGCAGGCCGGGGTCGTCAGGTGTACTCCTGGCCGGAGCCGCGGAGCGCGCGCAGGGACAACTCGAAGGCGTACAGGCGGCTGCGCACGACCTCGGCCTGATTCGGGCTGGCCCCGCCTGGCGCCCGCTCGGCGTCCATCGCGGAGCGGACCGCTTGCAGCGAGGCGAGCACGTCGGCGATCCTCGCCTGTTCGGCCGGATCCTGGACCGTTTCGCGCAGGCCGTACAGCGTCTGGGCGAGATCATCCGCACGCCGCTGGATGTCGGCCCACCGAGCGCCCGCGTCAGCGGCGACCAGGCCGCCCGGCCCTTCCGCCACGGCCATCGCGTCGTGCAGAGCCGAGCCCTTCGCGTACGCGTCGATGAGCCTGGACTGCCAGCTGGCGGCGCTCGCCGACCGGCGGCGGCTCGAGTGAGCGATCCAGAAGATCAGGCCGGCCAGGACCGCGGCGCCCAGCAGGATCCACAGCCAGAGCAGGTTGGTACCGGACCCGGTGCCCGGCGTCGGGGACGCCGTGGGAGAGACGGCTGGCGCTGATGTAGCAGACGGGGTGGCTGTGACCGTCACCGTGGGCGGGGGCGCGGCTGAGGTGGGCGGGGGCTCGGCTGAGGTGGGCGGGGGTTCGGCTGAGGTGGGCGGGGGCTCGGCTGAGGTTGTGCCGGCGCCGGGGTTTGTCGCGGTCCGGCTGGGCAGGTTGCTGAGAACGCTGCTGGCCGTACTCCCGCATCCGGCCAGCAGGCATGCGACGGCGACGATGGCCGCCGCAAGGATAAGGCCCTTTACTGGATGCCGCATGCTGATCCTTTCGTAGTCCCGTGGACCAGGGCGCCGTCGTAATGATCCCGCCGACCAGGCGCGGCGACCTCATCCGCTAGGGAGGACCCTGCTGGCCGACGTCCACCGTAGCAGCAGCGTCACGATCGACGCCTGAGACGAGCTTGGCGCTCATCTTGACCGCCTTGACCGCGCCCGTCGCGCCTGCCTGCAAGGTCAGCCCGATAGTGAACAGGATGACGCCGAGAACGAACAGCGTGTGCGATCCGAGCATGAGCAGTCCGACGCGGCCCAGGGCATACGGAGGGGTGCAGATTACCGCTCCGACGGCGCCGCCCACCGCGGTGGCCGTCAGTTTGTCCCGCTTGGACTGCTTGGGTTTCATGCCGATCAGCCGGGAGGGTACGGCGACATAGCACACCATCATCAGACCGACCACGATGCCCAGCGATACCGCGAACCAGAACAGCCCCCACCGCGTCACAACCACCGTGGACACACCGAGCAGGATGCCGACGATCCCGCCGGATATCAGGACGACGGGCAGGTGTGACCGGGCCTGGCTGAAGGCCGGCCGGATCTGCGGGCGGCCGGGCTGGATGATCGCGAACGCGAACACGGCGTTCAGGTAGAAGCTCGCGACGGTGATTACGGCGATAGCCAACACGAGCGGGATCACGACCGCCGGGCCCGTGAAGACACGAAGTGACTTGTTGTGCAGGGGGGACAGGTGAAGCTTCAGGTCGTACATGGCGGCCCAGATCCACATCGCGGGCAGCACCTGGATCAGGGTGAGCCGCCAGTTGGTAAACAGCAGCTTGACCCCGTCCAAGAGCATCGCGAAGGCGCCGACGGCCAGGGCCAAGGGAGCGAGCCAGGGCCGGGAGCGAGCCAGCCGCAAGACCATCTCATCAACGACCGCCCGGTCGCTGTCCCGTACGGCCTGGACGAACCGGGCGACCTGCGCGCGCGTGATGCGCCGCTGCCGCGGCGACTGGCCGACGCCACCGGGCGGCGCGGCCGGGCTGGAAGCGTCGTCGGCCGATGCCGCCGGACCCTCGCGTCCGCTCCCTTCGATGGTCACTGTGGGATGCCCCTCACCTCGTCCGCACCCTGACGATAAGCCTGGCCGACTGGCGTTCCACCTCACCCAGCCCGGGTGAGGCGGTAAGTGGGCCCGCTGCGGGATGGTCTAGTGGCGTAGTGTCTCGCGACTAACGCGGAGGCGAATCATGAGTGAACAGACGATGACGGTCCGAACCGCGGGCAGGTACCAGCTCGACACCGAGTGCTGCCGCCTCAGCGTCGCCGTGCGTGCCGCCCGGGGCAAGGCGGCGCGCCGCGCGGTACCGCGGGAGAGCCATGCGGTGTTCGACCCGCCCTCGGACCGGCCGGACCCCATCGCCCTCCTGGAGGAGCAGGCGAAGACACGGGTCCCCGAACTGGTACCGATCCGGTGGGGCCGGATGATGGTGTCCCCGTTCACCTACTACCGCGGCGCGGCCCTGCCCATGGCCAGCGACCTGGCCACCACACCGGTGTCCGGGCTGGCCGTGCAGGCCTGCGGCGACGCGCACCTGTCCAACTTCGGCCTGTTCGGCTCGGCCGAACGGCGCCTGATGTTCGACGTCAACGACTTCGACGAGACGCTGCCCGGCCCGTGGGAGTGGGACGTCAAACGGCTGGCGGCCAGCCTGGAGATCGCGGGGCGGGACAACGGGTTGCCGGTTAAGCAGCGCCGTGAGGTCGTCATCGCCGCCGTCGCCCGCTACCGCACGGCCATGCGCGACTTCGCGGCCATGACCAACATGGACGTGTGGTACGCGCACCTCGATGTCACCGAGCTGCGGGCGCAGATCGACGCCCAGTTGCGGGCCCGGCAGCGCAAGCTGCTGGACCAGAGCCTGGCCAAGGCGCAGACCAGGGACAGCATGCAGGAACTGGGCAAGCTGACCCGGGTGGTAGATGGCCGCCCGCGCATCATCTCCGACCCGCCGCTCCTGGTCCCCGTCGACGAGCTGATACCGGCGGAGACCGAACGGGCCGACCTGGAGGGAGAACTGACGAGCCTGGTCGCCAAGTACCGGCGCACGCTGGAGACGGACCGCAGGTACCTGCTCGATCAGTTCGAGTTCTCCGACATGGCCCGCAAGGTCGTCGGGGTCGGCAGCGTCGGGACCCGCTGCTGGATCGTCCTGATGCTCGGCCGCGACGAATCCGATCCGCTGTTCTTGCAGGTCAAGGAGGCGGAGGCGTCGGTGCTCAGCCGGTTCGTCGGCGCCAGCAAATACCCCAACCAGGGCCAGCGGGTGGTGGCCGGCCAGCGGCTCATGCAGGCGACGAGCGACATCTTCCTGGGCTGGCAACGTATCGAGGCGGGCCTGGACGGGCAGTCCAGGGACTTCTACGTCCGGCAGCTGCGGGACTGGAAGTTCTCCGTCGAGACCGCCACTTTGCGCCCGGAGGGGCTGCAGATGTACGGCGGGATGTGCGGCTGGACCCTGGCCCGGGCGCACGCGCGGTCCGGGGACCGCATCGCCATCGCCTCCTACCTGGGTGGCTCGGATGTTTTCGACCGGGCCATCGCGCGGTTCGCCTCCGCCTACGCGGATCAGAACGAGCGTGACCACCAGGCCGTGGTCGACGCGGTGAAAGCGGGGCGGATAACCGCCGAGCAAGGCCTGTGACGGCCGGGCCGCCCCGGGTGCCTGGGGCTGCGGCGGCGTGGTACTTAACCTGCTCCTCATCGGGCTGGGGATCGCCTTGGTACCGTTTCCGCTGACCGCATTCGTCCTGGTGCTGGCGGCCCAGAAGGGCACCTGGAAGGGCCTGGCGTACATTCTCGGCTGGCTGGCCTGCCTGGTAGCGGTGATCGCCGCGGTCATCCTGGCCACCGGTAACAACCCGCCCAGGCCGCAGACGGCGCCGTCCGACGCCGCCCTGGCGGTCAAGCTGGCCGCAGGCGTGGTGCTGATCCTGCTGGCCGTGCATGCGCAGCGCCGGAGGGGCCGCCCGCGTAAGCCACCGACCTGGATGGCCAGGGTGGACCGGATGTCGCTGTGGGCCGCAGCCGGGCTGGCCGCGTTCCTGCAGCCCTGGACGCTGGTCGCGGCCGGTGCCGCGACGGTGGCCGGGGCCAAGCTCAGCACTCCGGGCAGCTTCCTGGCGCTGATCATCTTCTGCCTGCTGGCCACCTCCAGCTACCTGTACCTGGAGTTGTACGCGGTCCTCAGGCCTGCCCGGGCGGGCGCCCTGCTCGTTCGGCTGCGGACATGGCTGGAATCCCACCAGGACCAGGTCATCATCCTTATCTGCCTGCTGCTCGGCTTCTGGCTGGCGGGCAACAGCATCTACCTTCTGCTCAGCTATACGTGATGACGACCCATCCGCCCGCGCATCCAAGTCCCCGCCGGTCACGCGTGGTTGGGGAGAGCCGCTGGCCGATGGCGCTGGCCGTGCTGGCCGCCGGCGCTCTCCGCGCGGCCCTGCCGGCGCAGCTCAGGAACGGAGATGCCCGCTGGGCCTTCATCGCGATCGTCGTCGTGCTGCTCGGTGTCCTGATCATCGGCGATCCCGGCCGCATCGACCGCGACTCCACCTGGCTGCGCGTGATGACGGTCACCCTGATCGGCGTGATCTCCGCCGTGAACGCCACCGCCGCGATCCGCCTGGTGGCCGGGATCATCGACGGGGCGGGCTTCAGCACCAACGCCAATGTCCTGCTGGCCAGCGGCGGGGCCATCTGGCTCAGCAACGTGATCACCTTCGGCCTGTGGTACTGGGATCTCGACCGCGGCGGCGCGGCCGCCCGCGCGCGCGGCTCGGGCCATCCGCCTGCCTTCGTCTTTCCCGAGATGACCTACGCCGAGTACGTGGGACCTGGCTGGTATCCGAAGTTCCTGGACTACTTCCATCTCTCGTTCACTACCGCCATGGCGTTCAGCCCGACGGACGTCTCGGCCATCAGGCCCTGGGCCAAGCTCATGATGATGACCGAGGAGGTGATCTCGCTGCTAGTCGCGATCCTCGTCGTCTCCCGCGCTGTCAACATCCTCAAGTAGTTCGCGGTCAGGCGGCGTCGGCGACGCCGGGACCCGGTACGCGGCGACCAGGCGCGCGACCAGGGTAGCGAGGAAGATCTGGCCGGTCAGCGCCTCCAGGACCGCGATGGAGCGGGCGCCGCTCTCCTTGGCGGTGAAGTCCCCGTACCCGAGGGTGGTCAGTGTCGTGAAGCTGAAGTACTGGAACGTCTGGGTATTGGCGGGCTGATTGCTGGCGAAGAAGTCAGACGTGCCCAGGTGCTGCATGCCGGCGTAGGTGGCGGCGAACATCAGCCCGGTGATCAGGTATGCGCTGAGGGCACCGTAGATGCTCTGGATGGTGACCGTGGGCCGGGCCAGGACCCGGCGTACGACCATGATCACGGCCATCAGCAGCAGCAGCGCCTTCCAGAAATCCTCGGACGCCTTCCCGACCCGGGCGTCGTTCAGCGACGTATAGACCGTCACGGCCGAGCCGATCACCGCGACGGCTCCGATGACGACCGGCCACGGAGCAGGCAGCGGCGACGTGCGCAGGGACAGCAGCAAGACCCCGGCGAACAGGACGACCTGCAGCTCGGTGGTCAGCGTCGCACCACTGAACGCAGTGAGCAGGTAGCTCGTGATGAGGAGCAGCAGCAGGAGGCCGTACCGGCCGCCACGCTGTGACGACCTGGTACGGCCATGGCCCTGCCCGGTCAGCCGGGCCAGAATGCCCGGGTCATGACCTTGCGCTTGGTCGGCTCCAGGCGGACCAGCCGGCATGACTAGGTGATCAGGCGGCGCCGCCGCCGTGCAGCGCGTCCTGGAGCTCCTGCTCGCCTTCCTTGGACAGCGAGGTCTTGATCACCGTGCCGCCGTACTTGCTCATCGCCTCGACGGCCTTGTCCGGAGTGACCTTCTCCACCATGAGGAACAGCGCCGAGGTCCCCGGCTGGAGCAGGCCGCGGACCTGATCCTGGAACTGCTTGTCGATGCCGGACTTGGTGATCTTGCCCATCAGTGCTCCCATGCCCGCACCGATGGCCATCCCGAAGACCGGAATGAAGAACAGCAAGCCGAACAGCAAGCCCCAGAACATCCCCCACGTCGCCCCGCCGCCGACCAGGTGGTGGTTGGTGCTCGTGTGGTAGCTGCCGTCCTTGTCCCGCGTGATCACGGCGATGGCATCGGGTTGGATGATCAGGTCCGCGGCCAGCCGCCGCGCCTCCTCGGCCGCCTCTTGGGCGGTGGCTTCGTCGGGGTAAGCGATCGCGATCAGGTCAGACATGTCGTCTCTCTTTCTCACTGGGCCGGCTGAGTCACGCTCTAGACCACCACTCCGGCCGCTGCCGCGCCCCACCCGGGACGGGTGATACACCAGGCTCGTCGCGCAGACCACTGGGGGCGCGGGGAGCCCGCGATGGCCCGCTACGGAACGAGCGGCACTCGCCGGGAGACCCGGCGTGTCCCTATGACCCTAGATCAGCTCCAATTGTCGTGCGCGCCGCACCGCCTCGCCGCGGTGAGCTGCGGATAGCTTGCGGTAGATGCTCCGCAGATGGGTCTTGACCGTGTTCACCGAGAGGTACATCTCGGCGGCGATCTCGGCGGTGCTGAGCATTCCCGACAAGAGGGTGAGCACCTCACGTTCGCGCTCGCTGAGCGGCTCCACCACGAGCGGCGCCTCCTCGCCCCCCGGCGGCTTTCGTCCCTGAGCGGGGACCGTCGCCACGCTGGCCGCGGCGGGCTCGAGGATCTCGCGGGCGGCCTGGGCCAGTTCCGGGTCGCGCCGCAGCACGGGTCGCATCCAGGCCTGCTCCATGATGAAGGGAAGCTTCATCCGCTCGGGCCTGGCCAGCAGCAACGCCCGCTCCAGTGACCGGCGACCACGCCCGGTGTCACCGGCACCGTAGCTACGCTGGGCATCGACCAGCCATCCCGCCAAGCCGATGCCCTCGGGTGTCTCGCTCCGGCTCTCGGCCGCGGTAGCCAGCGCGTGCCGCGCCGCCTGATGATCTCCCGAGGCTAGCCAGGCCTGAGCGAGGGCGGCTGCGGCTTCGGGTACCGACCGCGGATCGGCGCGCCGGGCCGCGGCCACCGCGGCCGGGATGTCTCCGGCCAGGACATAGGCCCGGGACTCGAGGATGGTCAGCCTCAGCTCGAGCCAGCCGGGGGGTGACCAGTCCTGGCGGGCCCGGCTGATCATCTCCGCCGCCGCCGCCGCGCGGCCTTCGGCTAGCCGACGCTGCGCCGCGACCAGGCAGGCCAGTGCGCTGACCAGCTTGTCGGGACAGATCCGGAGGGCGGCCTCGGCTCGTTTCAGCTGCGTATGGGCCTCCTGCAGATCGCCGCGCTGCAGGTGCACGGAGGCTAGCGCGACGCTTACCGCCGAGGTGATGTGCTCGGTCACGGACTCGCTGACGCCGCGCAGCGCCTCGGTGACTTCATCGGCGTGCTCGGCGGCGCGGCTCAGCTGGCCCTGCACGGCCTCGATCAGGGCGAGGTATCCCAGGCCGTCGGCCCGCTCATAGGCCGTTTCGGGCGCGCCCGACGCCAGATCGGCCTCGAAGTCGGCCGCCCGCTCGAGGCGACCCGCCCATAGTTCTACCGTTCCGCGGCCCGACGTCAGCTGCGCCGCAAGCTGGGGATGCCGGGCGAATACCTCCTCGGGCAATCGCCCGGCCAGGACTTCGGCCTGCCCGGCCGCGGCCGTGGCGGCCTCGAGATCTCCGGTCCGCCGGGCCAGCGCCAGCCGGATCAGGCACGCGGCCATCCGGGCCGGGATCTCGGCGTCGGCGGGAAGGCCGTCAAGGATGCTCTGCGCGGCGGCCAGCGCGGCGGTGATGCTCGCCTCGTGCACCGGACCGGACAGCCCGAGCGCGGCGAGGATCAGCCACGGCTGAGGTTGTGTCCATCCGTCATCCCGCGGCATGCGCTGAAACACCTCGGTCAGCGGGTGGTTGCTCCACGGATCGATGAGCTGGCCCACCGCGAACTCGTCCACGACGATGCCGGCCGCGAGCGGCCAGTCACCGGATTCGGCCGCGTACCGTACTGCCTCGTTGAGCAGCCCGTTGCGCTGATACCACCGGGCCGCGCGCTCGTACAGGCCGGGGAGCCGCCCGCTGTGCTCGATCCGGAGCTTGAGGCGCAGCACCGCGGCCAGCAGCGCATGGTAGCGGTACCAGCCGTGCCCGATCGGCCGGACGAACGCGTTCGCCCGCGCGAGGTCCGGCAGGACGTGGGCCGCTTCCTGGTCACCGGTGAGCTCGCAGGCCAGATCCGCGTTGACGCAATCGAGGATGCTGGTGCGGAGCAGCATGTCGCGGACCGAAGGGGGCTGGGCGTTGAGGACTTCGTCGACCAGATAACCGGTGATGGCGCTGTCCTCGGCCTCCAGTTCCTTCACGAATTGCTCAGGATCGGGATGCCCGTGCAGGGAGAGCGCGGCCAGGCGTATCCCCGCCACCCAGCCCTCGGTGCGTCCGTTGAGGCCCTCGATCGCCGCCTCGGACAAGGCGATGCCGTGATGGGCCAGGAGCAGACCGGACTCTTCTACGTTGAAGGCCAGATCGTCGGCTCTGATCTCGGCGAGTTCCCCGCTGAGCCGGTACCGGTGCAAAGGCAGCAGCGGGTCCACCCTCGAGGCGACCACCAGACGCAGGCCTGGGTGGGCGTTCCGCTGGACGTAATCCAGGCCGGACAGGGTCGCTGGGTCGGTCAGCAGATGAAGGTCGTCGAGGACCAGCACCACCGGCGGGTCCTGCGCGGCCAGCGCCGAGGCCAGCCGGACCAGGAAGGCATGCTCCACGGCCTCGCGGGTGGGCCCGAGCAGGACCCGCGGCACGGTGAGGCCGGTCCGCCGCAGCGCGGCCACGACGTAGGACCAGAAGACCCTCGGCTTGTTGTCGTAGTCGTCCAGGGTGACCCAGGCCAGGGTGCACGGATACGTGCTAGCGGCGGCCCAGGACGCGATGGCCATGGTCTTACCTGCCCCCGGCGGCCCGGTGACCGAGGTCAGCGAGCCTCGCGCGCCTTCGGCGATGAGCTTTTCGATGCGCGGACGCGTCACCGCCCAGCCCGGTACCTCGGGCACGGTGACCTTGGACATCAAGACCGGATCGTCGGTATCGGCGCGGGCTCGGAGCCGGGCTGCCTCTCGCGGGTCAGTACTGGACATCCTCGTTCCCTCCGGGGACCTGATCCGACCGGCGGCACGACCAGCAAGTGCCGTACGACCCGCGAGAATGATGACCAGGCGGGCCTGTATTCCCACTCCTTATCCTTCCTTATCCCCCGCAGGGGGAGAAGTCATCACCCGCTGGGCGATCTCACCAGGGTGACGGATATTCACCCGCCATGAATGGGGTGCGGCGGGTGCTGACGCGGGACTGTTATGGCCTAGCCGCTGTGATTCCGACAGGCAAGGGGCTGCGGTGCCATCGTCTTACTATGAGATCCGGGTGTCAGGTGTTCTCCCGCCCGAGGCGCTGCTTGACTTCGACCGGCTGACCGCCTCGGTGGAACCGGTCGAGACTGTCTTGCACGGCCCGATTCGAGATCAGGCGGCTCTGAACGGGTTGCTCGCCAGGCTGGAGGCCTTCGGGGTCCAGGTCCTGGAGATCCGCCGGCTGCACGGACAGGATCCACGTGGCAACCAGGACAATCCGTGACTCCGTCAGCTGCGGCAAGGACTTCCTGGCGGCGGCCCAGGCGGCATTCGGGCTGGTATGAGGCCAGCCGCCCGCGGGTTGGTCAGGAAACGTTCGCGAGGGTGACGTGCGGTCCGTCCGGCCAGGCCGCCCAGAACGGGCACGGTACCGGTTCCCACCATCGCCGCGCCAGTGATATCAGGGGGCCAGAACCGATCTGCGTCCCGCTCCTGCCGTTCCGGCATTACGAATGTCACCATCCTCGCGTGCGCAACGGTCTTCACCGTGACGAGACCACTCGACGCGAGGAATCACCCGTGGCGGGTGATCAGCCACGGCCACCATGCTCGTAGGATGCGATGTTTTCCCTTCATACGCGCCGGGTGATGTGCCGGACGGCCCGCATCGCGATTATGAGATCGTCACCTGGGTGCAGTGTGCGACCGAGGCTGCCGAAGCCGTCCGGGCACTGACACCTCCGCCTCCGAAGGAGGGAAACGATGGCTCGTTACCCGAATATTGGCGATCACGGGCTCATCGGCGACCTGCAGACCGCGGCGCTGGTCAGCACTGATGGCGTGCTGGACTGGTTCTGCTGCCCGCGATTCGACTCGCCGAGCGTGTTCGGATCGCTGCTGGACGCCGAGCGCGGCGGCTTCTACCGGATCGCGCCGGACCGGGACGACTACGTGGTCCGGCAGCTGTACCTGCCCGACACCGCAATCCTGGTGACCCGGTTCATGACCCCCGACGGGGTCGGCGAGGTGCACGACTTCATGCCGGTCATCCAGGGCCCGGCCACCGACCGGCACCGGCTGGTGCGGAACATCCGCGTGGTCCGGGGCGTGATGCGGTTCGCGATCGAGATCCAGCCGCGCTTCGACTACGGCCGCACGGCGCACAAGCTGGAGATCACCGAGCACGGCGGGGTGTTCGCCTCCGACGGGATGCAGCTGACCGTGCACGCCATCGGGCCGGAGGGAGTCTCGGCCGCGAGCCTGGGGATCACGCCGGAGCGGGTCGGGGAGGGGGTGCGGTGGACCCGTACGCTGCGCGAGGGCGAGATCGGCGGGGTGGTACTGGAGTCGATGGGGGGTACGCCGCGGCACGTCTCGCCGGAGGAGGCCCAGCAACTCGCGGACGACACCGCGCAGTTCTGGCGGTCGTGGCTGCACCGGTCCAGCTACACCGGCCGGTGGCGGGAGATGGTCGCCCGTTCCGCCATGACGCTCAAGCTGCTGACCTACGGGCCCACCGGCGCTCCGGTCGCCGCGCCCACCACCGGGCTGCCCGAGCAGGAAGGCGGCGAACGCAACTGGGATTACCGCTACACCTGGATCCGGGACGGCTCATTCTCCATCTACGCGCTGCTCGGCCTGGGCTACGTCGAGGAGGCCGCCGCGTTCGGCGCCTGGCTGCGGGACCGTGCGGCCGAGCAGGCCGGTGAGGGCTCGGGTCCGCTGAAGATCATGTACCGGGTGGACGGCACCTCCGACCTGGTCGAGTACAGCCTGGAGCACTGGGAGGGCTGGCGCGGCTCCCGGCCGGTGCGGATCGGGAACGGCGCCGCCGACCAGCTGCAGCTGGACATCTACGGCGAGGCCGCCGACGCCTTCTTCCTGGCCGACAGCTACGGCATCCAGATCGGCCACCAGGGCTGGACCGAGCTGGCTGGCATCATCGACTGGCTGTGCGAGCACTGGGACCAGCCGGATGAAGGCATCTGGGAGACCCGCGGCGGCCAGAAGAACTTCACCTACGGCCGGCTCCAGACCTGGGTGGCGCTGGACCGCGCCATCCGGCTGGCGACCCGCCGCGCCCGCCCGGCCAACGTCGCCAGGTGGAACGATGTTCGTGACCAGGTCTACACCCAGATCATGGAACGCGGCTGGAACCCTAAAGTCGGCGCGTTCACCCAGCATTACGACACTGAGGTGCTGGACTCCTCGCTGCTGATGATGCCCTTGCAGGGCATCATCTCCCCCCGGGATCCGATGTGGCTGTCCACGCTTAAGGCGATGGACCGCGAGCTGGTCTCCGACAGCCTGGTCTACCGGTACAACCCGGGCGCCTCCCCCGACGGGCTGCGAGGCGACGAGGGCACCTTCTCGCTGTGCACGTTCTGGTACGTCGACGCGCTGGCCCGCTCCGGGCGGCTGGAAGAGGCCCGGCTGGTGTTCGAGAAGATGTTCACCTACGCCAACCACCTGGGCCTGTACTCCGAGGAGATCGGCAGTACCGGCGAGCAGCTCGGGAACTTCCCCCAGGCCTTCAGCCACCTATCGCTGATCAGCGCGGCGGTGAACCTGGACCGCCAGCTCGACCACGGACCAGGTTCGTTCTAGCCGACATTTGGCCCGGTCCGCTCACGCGGACCGGGCCAAGTGCTCTCACGCGGCTCGGGCCAGCGGGCTCCTCAGCACGACGACGGAACGGGGACCCGCGGTGATCCGGTCACCGGCGCCGCAGTCAGCCGCCGTCCCAGCCGGGGACGCCGGATCGTAGCTGTCGATCTCGACCCGCCACCGCGCCTGTGTCCTGGTATCCGGCAGCACGAATTCGAGCGGTTCCCACCAGGAGTTGACCAGGACCAGGAAGTCATCGTCGACCAGGAACGTGCCGTCTTCGGCCCGGTCGGGGTCGTCGGACCCGTTCAGGTAGATGGCGATGGCGCGGGCGTTCGGGTCGGCCCAGTCGCCGCCGTCCATCGGCGCGCCCGCCGGGGTGAACCACTCCAGCTGCGTGGCCTGGATGCCGGTCAGGAAGCGGCGGCGGCGGAAGACCGGGTGGCCGCGCCGGAAGTCGATCAGGTTGCTGACATAGGCCAGCAGCGCGGTGTCGGCGTTCTCCCAGTCGACCCAGGTGATCTCGTTGTCCTGGCAGTAGGCGTTGTTATTGCCCTGCTGGGTCCGGCCCAGGTCATCGCCGCCGAGCAGCAGCGGCACCCCGAACGACAGCATCAGCGTGGTGAGCATGGCGCGGGACTGGCGGGCGCGCAGGGCGAGGATGTCGGGGTCATCGGTGGGGCCCTCGGTCCCGCAGTTCCAGGACCGGTTGTCGCTGGTCCCGTCGCGGTTGTCCTCGCCGTTGGCCTCGTTGTGCTTGTCGTCGTAGGAGACCAGGTCGCGCATGGTGAAGCCGTCGTGGACGGTGATCAGGTTCACCGACGCGGTGGGCCGGCGGCCGGTGGTGCCGTACAGGTCGGAGGAGCCGGCGAAGCGGGTGGCGAACTCGCCGATCCCGACCGGGCGGCTGCGCCAGAAGTCGCGCATGCTGTCGCGGTACTTGCCGTTCCACTCCCGCCACAGCGGCGGGAACCGACCCAGGTCGTAGCTGTCCATCTGGCCGACGTCCCACGGCTCGGCGGTCAGCTTGACCCGCGACACCACCGGGTCCTGGGCCACCATGTCCAGGAAGGCCGATACCTTGCTGTAGGCGCCCTCCTGGCGGGCCAGCGTCGGGGCCAGGTCGAACCGGTAGCCGTCGACGTGCATCTCGAGGACCCAGTAGCGAAGCGAGTCCATGATCAGCTGCAGCGTCATCGGATCGCCGGTGTTCAGCGAGTTGCCGCAGCCGGTCGTGTCGATATAGACCGCCGGGTCATCGGGCTCGGTCCGGTAGTACGCGGTGTTGTCGATGCCGCGGAAGCACAGCGCGGGACCGTCCGGCCCGGCCTCGGCGGTGTGGTTGAACACCACGTCGAGTATCACCTCCAGGCCGGCCCGGTGCAGCGCGTCGACCATGGCCTTGAACTCGGCGACCTGACCGCCGGGCTGGCCGGCCCGGACGGCCGCGGAGTAGCCGCTGTGCGGCGCGAAGTACCCGATCGTGTTGTAGCCCCAGTAGTTCGTCAGGCCCCGGCCGGTCAGGAACGCCTCGGGCACGTTCTGGTGCACCGGCAGCAACTCCACGGCGGTGACGCCCAGGCCGGTCAGGTGCGCGATCGCGGCCTCGTGGGCCAGCCCGGCGTAGGTTCCGCGCAGCTCGGGCGGGATGTCGGGGTGGCGCATGGTGAAGCCCTTGACGTGGATCTCGTACAGCACCGTGTCCGAGGTGCGGTGCCGGATCCGGCCCTCGTCCTGCCAGCGGAACTGCGAGTCCGTGACCAGGCTCCGCGGCACGTGCGCCGAGGAGTCCAGCGCGCTCGGCTTGGCCGGGTCGCTCTCGTCCTGGCCGAGCACCTCGGGCCCGAAGGTGACCGACCCGCTGATCGCCTTGGCGTACGGGTCGAGCAGCAGCTTGGCCGGGTTGCACCGCAGGCCGCGCGCCGGATCCCACGGGCCGCTGACCCGGTACCCGTAGGCCTGTCCCGGGCCGACGCCGGGCACGAACACGTGCCAGACGTCGGCGTCATTGTCCTGCACCAGGATCTGGGTTTCCGCGCCGGTCTCGTCGAACAGGCACAAGGTGACGCCGTCGGCGACGGACGAGGCGATCGCGAAGTTCGTCCCGGCGATGCGGGCGTGCTCGCCCGGCGTGGCCCCTAGCGGGAACGGCCGACCGGGCAGCGTGGCGGCCACGGCGGCATCAGGGGCGACTCGGGCGGCCGGGACAGCGGCGGCCGCGGTTGCGGTGGCTTGGTTACTGGTCACTGCTGTGTCCTTCTGCTAGGGGCGTTACGGGGCCTTATGGAGCCAGGTCTCGCAGGACGTCTCCGAGGGCCCGGACCGCGCCGTGGCGGCGCAAGATCAGGTCGGCGATCAGGCCGGTCCACCCGGTCTGATGGAAGGCGCCGATCGCGGCGCCGTTGTCGCCGTGGAAGTACTCGCTGAAGATCAGGTTGTCGTGCCAGGCCGGATCGGTCTGCATCTTCTCGGTCCCGCCGAAGCAGGCCCTGCGCCCGTCGGCGTCGTTGGTAAACAGGGAGATGAGCCGGTCCTGCAGGTCGGCGGCGATCAGGTCCAGGGTCAGCGTCTTACCCGAGCCGGTCGGGTACTCCAGTTCCAGATCCTTGCCGTAGAACCGGTGGTAGCGCTCCAGCACCTCGACCAGGAGGTAGTTGACCGGCATCCAGATCGGGCCGCGCCAGTTGGAGTTGCCGCCGAACATGGACGTGGTCGACTCGGCCGGCTCGTAGTCGATGGACGCCCGGTAGTCACCGATGTCGAAGTAGTAGGGGTGATCTCGGTGGTAGGCCGACAGGGCGCGCAGCCCGTGCGGCGAGAGGAATTCGGACTCGTCGAAGAGCTTGGCGCACAGCCGTTGGACCTGGTCGGGCTTGGCGACCGATAGCAGCAGCCGCTCGTGGCCCGGCTCGCCGCGCAGCTGCGGCCTTTCGCTCAACTGCTCCATGCCCGTGATCCCCTCACGCCGGAGGAAGCGCATGAACAGCTTGTCCATGTTCATCACGTTCTGCAGCGTCTGGCCGTCGATGACCGCGGCGGCCAGCGCCGGGATCATCGCAACCATGGACCGGACCTTGACCGGGTCCGCGGCCCCGGACGGGAGGAGCAGCCGGTCGTAGAACAGCCCGTCGGCGTCGTCCCACAAGCCCTGCTGGTCCAGGGCCCGGCGGATGCCCGCGAAATGCTCCAGGAATTTCATGATCAGGTCCTGCGACTGGCGCTCGCCGGTCCAGCCCAGGACACCGGCCATACCGATCATTGACAGCGCGTAGGCGCCCATCCAGCCGGTGGCGTCGGACTGCTCCAGGGTGTAGCCCGGAGGCAGATGGGAGCGGTCGATCGGGCCGATGTTGTCCAGGCCGAGGAAGCCGCCCTCGAAGACGTTGTTGCCCTCGGCGTCCTCCCGGTTCACCCACCAGGTGAAGTTGACCAGGAGCTTGTCGAAGACCCGGGCCAGGAACTGGGTGTCGCGGGCGCCGTCGATGGCGAAGACCTGCAGCGCCGCCCAGGCGTGTACCGGCGGGTTGACGTCGCCGAAGTCCCACTCGTACGCCGGCAGCGCTCCGTTCGGGTGCTGGAACCACTCCCGGCACACCACGATCAGCTGGTACTTGGCGAACGCGGGGTCCAGGTGGGCCAGGGTAATGGTGTGGAAGGCCAGGTCCCAGGCGGCGAACCAGGGATACTCCCACTTGTCCGGCATGGACATGATGTCGAACGCGTCGAAGTTGCGCCACTTGGAGTTCCGCCCGTTCTTGCGCACCTCGGGCGGGGTCGGCTGGGTGGGGTCGCCGTCCAGCCACCGTTCCACGTCGTAGTAGAACAGCTGCTTGCTCCACAGCATGCCGGCGCACGCCTGCCGCAGCACCATCGCCTCATCGGCGCTGGCGCTGGCCGGGGTCAGCTCGGCGTAGAACTCGTCGGCCTCCGCCCGGCGTTCGGCCATCACTTCGGTGAACCCGGCGCCGAGCGCGACGGCGGGCTCCTCGCCATGGCCGACCGGACGCAGCCGCAGCCGCAGCTCGACGGTCTGACCCGCCGGGACGGTCACCCGGTACCAGAACGCGCACTTGGTGCCGGCCCGCTCGGGGTTGACGGTGGGCGTGCCGTGGACGACGTGATCGTTGATGCCGTCCTTGGGATAGGGGGTGGCCGATTTGCTGCCGTATAGCCGAGCGTCGTTGGTCTCGTTCTCGCAGAACAGCAGCTCTGGCTGGGAACCGTCGGGGCCGACCGCTCCGATGAGCTCCATGGCGCCGAAGAGGGGATGCTCGATGGTGACCGACGCCTCCCCCGAGGCCCGCAGGGCCGGCTTCGGCTCGTCGGGATCAGTATCCCAGGCCCAGGTGTTGCGGAACCAGGCGGTGGGCAGCACGTGGATGGTCTCGGTGTCCGGGCCCTGGTTGGTGAGCTGGATGGCCATCAGCAGGTCGTCCGCGCCGGCCTTGGCGTAGTGCACCTCGGTGACCCAGTACCGGTCCCCGTCAAACGCGCCGGTGTCGATCAGCTCGTACTCGGGCTGGTAACGGTCCCGGCGGGCGTTGGTATCGATCAGGTCCTCATACGGGAACGGGCCCTGCGGGTAGTGGTAACGCCACCGGTTCCAGGCGTGGCTCGGGATGGCGTCCAGGTACCACCAGTACTCCTTGACGTCCTCGCCGTGGTTGCCCTGCGGCCCGGTCAGCCCGAAGGCGCGCTCCTTCAGGATCGGGTCGCGCCCGTTCCACAGGGCCAGGGCCAGGCACAGCCGCTGGTTGACGTCGCAGAACCCGGCCAGGCCATCCTCTCCCCACCGGTAGGCCCGCGACCGCGCCTGGTCGTGCGGCAGGTAGTCCCAGGCGTTGCCGTCGGCGCTGTAGTCCTCCCGCACCGTGCCCCACTGCCGCTCGCTGACGTACGGCCCCCACCGGTACCACTCCCCGGCCTGCAGCAGCCCGTCCTCGAGCTTTCCGAATTCGGCTACCCGGTCACGCTCGGCGCCCATCGCGCTCCCTCTCTGTTTCGCGGCCATCCTTCTGCCTTTATAGGCACCAGCGGAAAACAGATTGATCACCCAAAAGGGGTGATAACTCCGGTCATCGATTCGAAGGGCCATCACATGGCATCATGGTGGCCGGATTGGCATTTGCTCTGGCCCCGATCACGGGCCGTAGACCTGGGATATGGGCGGCGGCCGGGCTGATATGTTAACCACGAATATGAACGGCGGGTGACCGGAAAGAAAAGCGCACGCGACCACTCCGGTCCGGCCTGACGTACCACAGGAGGAGCCTGATCACGGCGGTGGCCAGCGAGGGTACGTCAAGGCGATCGCCGTCGAGCCACGCAAGATCGTCTATGTCCTGGCCGGCTCCACCCTGGCCCAGCTCGTGATCGTGCTCGCCCTCGGGGCGTCGCTGCACGCGGTCGGGCAGCACGCCAGCCTCGCCACCTTGATCACCGTCAACACGCTGGCCGCCATCATCGGCGGCGCCGTGCCGGTGCCCGGCGGCGCCGGCGTCATCAAGGCCGGCCTGATTGCCGGGCTCACCAGCGCGGGCATTCCCCAGCACCAGGCCGTCGCGGCGGTGCTCATCCAGCGGTTGTTCACCGCCTACCTGCCCCTGGTTTGGGGCTTCGCCACCCTGACCTGGATGCGCCGCCGCGAATACGTCTGACCCGGTCACCCACGCCGCGCTTCAGGCGCTGGCGTGACCCTCGGCGCGCAGACGCGGGCGAAGCCACTCCGCATAGGACATAGAGTCGGCCAGCCGGAGTTCAAAGCCGCCCGGTGGGACCTGAGTGAACACCAGCGCGGCGGTGGCCTCGAGCCCGGCACGAAGCAACCCGGCGGTACCAGTCGCTTCCAGGCCAAGCGACCACCAGTCCCCGTGGTGCGTGCGCAACTCGGTCAGTTCCACGGCGCATCGGGCCTCGTCGACTAGTTCCCGGGCCGACGCCTCCGCGGGCGTGATCCGCCCACCGGTGAATGCGAACCGGATGATACTGCGCTGTTTACGCACCCGCCTCCAGCCCTCTGCCTCGCTGGCGTCCTGGCTGAGCGAGCCGCACGGAAAGGACCACTTCTGCCAGTACTGCATGCGACCGCGCGCTCGTCCCTGGAGATCGAGAATTCCCGGGCTACCGAGGAACATTTTCACCTCGAGGGCCCGGCCGCCGCGAATCTTGACCGACAGCGCACCCAGGTCCGGGCGAAGCAGGTAGGCGTCCTCACGCGACTCCATGCAGGCCCCGGATGCCGCGAACTGCGCAACGACCGCGGTGTCCAGCCGACCAGGCAGGATCCATCGGACTTCGAGGCTGAGGACACCCCGCCCGAGGGGGCCCCTGGGTACTGCACTCGTCATCGTCACATCCGGGCGGCGGAGCGGTTACGGCCGGACAGTACGCGACGCTCAGCCACCCGGGGCATCCGAGAGATCCGGTGCGGTCATCAGTTCCGGGGATTGTGCGTCCGCCTGTTCGCGTGTACCGTCCAGCCTGGTCGCCTGCCGGGTCTGTGTCATCACCCCGCACAGGGTGGTCCCCGGCCGAATGGGTCTTCGGCTTCGTGCCGGGCGGCGGCAGGGCAGCTCGCGTCGGCATGGTTATGCGTGGCCGGGATCGAGCAACCGCCGCATTGGCTGGCCTGTCACCTCGGCGATCAGGTCGTAGTCGCTGTCGACGTGCAGCACCTCGGCACCGTGCAGTTCGGCGGTCGCGGCGATGATCAGGCCTGGGATCGCGCGCCTGTGACCATTGCCGCGATGCTGGGCCAACAGCCGCTGGACCTCAAGCGCCCGGTCCATCGCCGCCTCGCTGACCGGCATCCACTCCAGTGCCCGCTGGCCCGCGAGCAAAGCCTCCAGATCTTTCTGGTCCCGCGCGGAGTAGCAGATCTCCAGTGCTGTCATGTGGCATGCCGCAATGACGTGCGCACTGCGCAGCGTCAGGAACGCGGCCCGGGCGCGGGTGTCTCGCCTGGCCCATTCCAGCGCGGACTTGTCCGCGAGCAGCACGCTCAACCGCGGCCGCCGTCCCGCCACGCCCCGCGCTGCGCCTCATCGGACAGGTCGGTGCCCGTTTCGTCGAGGATCTCGAGCATGCGGGCCGCGGCCCGCTGGTTCGCCACGCGGCGCAGAGCGGCGTTCACGGTCGCCACCTTGGTCGTGGTGCCGAGTTCCTCGCTCGCCAGCGACAGCGCGTCGTCATCCAGGTCAACCACCGTCCTCGACATCAGATCCTCCACGATAGTGATATCTATTGACGAGATCATTGTATATCAATCTGCGCGCCGAGGAGCGTCATCATCACGCATTGGACAGTCCCGTATGAACAGAACCCGCAGGTCAGAAGCTATATAGCTGGCTCCCGCGATAGTCTCCCGCGATAGGACTCGAACCCATAACCTGCCGGTTAACGGGAGGTCTGTACCGGCGGGAGCGATCTGCTGCCGCAGATGGCCGTCAGCCCGCTTGACCTGCATAAAGGCTCGTCACGGGCTTACGAGGCCACCTTAGCAGGTGTGCCGCCGTATGCCGGGGAATGCCGTTTTGTCTGTGGGAACCCGTGGGGAACGCCGCCGCGGCCCGGACTTGTGGGATTTCTGTGGGGCGAGCGGACGGTGAGGAGGAGTGGGACGGCGACGGCGAGGGGGACGGCGACCGGGAGGGGGACGGCGACGGCGAGGGGGACGGCGACCGGGAGGGGGACGGCGACCGCGACGGGGACGGGGACGGCGACCGCGACGGCGACGGGGACGGGGACCGCGACGGGGACGGGGACGGCGACCGCGACGGCGACCGGGAGGGGGACAGCGACGGGGACGGCGACGGCGAGCGGGACGGCGAGGGCGAGACCGATCGCGGCGCGGGGGAGCGGGACGCGCCCGGCGATGCCGTCCGGTCGGCCGTGGGCCCGTCCGCCGAGGGCGCCGACGCGGCCGACTGGCCCGATACAGGCGCGGGCGTGCCGCTTAGCGATGATCGCCCGCCCGGGCCCGGTGCCGCGCCCGGCGTCGAGAAGCCGTCACGGCCGAGCACGAGGGTGGTGGCCTGGGCCCCGTGCGGGCCGCCCGTGAGCAGCAGCACGGCGATCCCGCCCGCCACGACCGCGGCAGCCACGGCTCCGACGCCGGCGACCGCCCCGGGATGCCGCTGGGCCCCCTGCCACCACCGCGGCCCGGCCGGGACGATCGGCTTCGGGAAGCCCGTCCGGCCGAACGGCTCCGCGCGGTGCGCCACGCTGACCCGGTAAGCGCGCCCGGCCGGCGTGTTATCGGAGCAGGCCTTCAGCACCTGCTCGCGCAGGCCGGCGGGCGGAGGGACCGCCGGCGTCGCGTCATCCGGCGGCCGCCCGGCGCTCCCCGTCGCCCCGGTCACCGCGGCGGCGGCCCCGAGCTGGCGCAGGCATTCGTTCCGCGCGACCGCGTGCAGCCAGGAGCGAAGCTGGTCCGGGTCGCGGAGCTCCTGAAGCTTGACGGCCGCGATGATAAAGGTGTCCGCCACGGCGCTAGCGGCCTCACCCGGCGCCTGCGAGTCGGGCAAGATCAACCGGCAGTATGCGTAAAGCGGCGCCGCGTAACGGTCGTACGCTTCGGCAAGCCCGTCCTGGCCGCCTGCGACGATGGCCGCGACGAGCTCACGGTCTTGCATGCGCCTAACCGTAGTCCGCCCCCGCATGGCGGCGAGTCGCAACCACATAACCGGCATCGTCGAGGGACCGCGCAGTCCGGCGACTTCATCCCCACCCCGCCCGCCAGGCCCCAGCCGGGCGGGTCACCGCGCTGAAAGAGATCGTCGCCGCCCATCTAGCCGTATGAGCACGAACTTCGCCACACCACCACCACCCTCAGCAGCGAAAGGACCTGTCATGGACTTCGTCTCAGTCCGCGTCATCACCCACGACGTCGAACGCCTCGCGACCTTCTGGGAGCAGTTGACCGGCCTGCCCGTCACCCGGCCCGTCCCGGTCTTCGCCGAACTCCGAACGCCGGCCGGGACCATCGCCATCGGCGCCCCCGCGACCGTCGCGACGCTCGGCGACGCCGGCCCGGTGCCCGGCCAGAACCGCTCCGTCTTCGTCGAACTGCGCGTCGACGACATCGACGCGACCTGGGAGCGAATCAAGGGCCTCGTCCCCCAGACCATCCCCGAGATCGTCCTGGAGCCGACCGACATGCCGTGGGGCAACCGCTCGGTAATCCTGCGCGACCCCGACGGCGGACTAGTCAACCTCTTCACCCCCGTCACGCCGGAGGCGAAGGCAAAATACGGCCTCTGACCAATCCCTAACCGGTGCCGCCACCACAGTCGGCACCCACCGGCAGGCAACGCGCGGCAGCAAAGAACAAATCATCGTGCCAGCCAGAACAGCACAAGCCGGGCTTGCAGCCCCGCAACTCCGGCCCGCGGCCACCGCCCAGCCGACGCCAAGGCACATCGGGCTGGTTCACTCCGGCCCGCCGAACGGCCCGTGCTCCCAGACCGCGACGTCCTGCGTCCCGCCGTCTCCTCCCAGACACATGACCAGCCCAATACCGATTCGGCAGGCGCGGATTGCAACTGGTTAGTTACAGTCTGCTGGTTGCGCTCTGTTGCCGTCACCCGCCCGCTGCCCGATCGCAGCGGGCTCGCCCGCCAGATCATCGAGCCGGCCTCCGCGCTGCCCGCCAGGTCCCTGCCCGGCGCAGGATCTGTCCTGGGGTGGAGGTCTCCCCGGGGCGAGACTGGCTTGTCCCCCGGCCCGCGGCGCGGAGCAGGACAGCCGCGGCGAAGGCCCGGTCGTCCCAGGCCCGCTAATGCAGTTCCGGTTCGCCTTCGACCAGTTTCTTGATGTCGCGCTTGGCGGCGTCGATGAACCGGGCCTGGTCATAGCTCGGCCATACGTAGCGGGCCAGCCATCCGCGCAGCCGCAGACACGGGCCCTTCCGGCCAGATGCGCCCCGTGGCTCCTGGCTCATGATGTCCCTCCCCAGGGGGGCGCGCCCGATCACGCTGCTGGCGTCTCCGATCAGGCGGCACAGCAGTCCTCACACTCCGTCCCGACGATGCGCCTGATCACGATGGAGGGCATCACTCCGCACGGATGAGGTCTGCGACCCCCGGAACCGGCTCTCGCGTTTGGTGGTCATCAAGATCCGGAAGTCACGGTAGCTGGGTACCCCGCGCAGGGTCGGCCGGGCCGGTCAGGGGCTTCTGCGAACCCCGCAGAAACCCCGCGACTCGGCTGCACGGTGCCTGATCCCCGCAGGAATCCCGCGGACGAAACGGAACCTGCCGACCAAAGCAAGATCCCACAAAAATCCCCACAGCTAACCGGCCCCGCCAGTCACGCCCGCACCGATACCTTACGTGCATTTCCCCTGGTCAGGGGCTAGTTTAGAAAGCTCCCGCGATAGGACTCGAACCTATAACCTGCCGGTTAACAGAAGGCCTGTCGTGGCCCGGGATCGCGGGTGCCGTCCTACTGTCCCCCGACGGCGCGCCGGTCCGGTGACTGCTGACGGACGGCTGCGTATACGACATCCGCGACGGCCAGGACCACCCGCCCTGGCAAGAAGACCGCTGGGGGTCAATGAATAGGCGTCCGCAGACCTGGCGCGAAACGCACGCCAGCCCGATGGACGAGACATGACGCCAGTCGAGAAGCGCAGGACTCCCCCGGTCTCTGAGCCGCTGACCGACACCGCTGGAAGATTCGGCACAGCTAGGCGAGGATCGCAGGCAACCTGATCACAGAACGTGACTGCCGACCTGGCTTAGGGCGCACGCATACCCGCCTGATGCGGTAGCTCAGCTATTGACGATCACCGCAGTAAGCGCGCAGATCCGAGCGTTCTGCACGCCCAGATCTAGGGCTGCCCACCGGCCGGTTGCGGGCGTGGTGGTGCAGTTCCCTTGTAGTAGGGCTAGGGACCGGGGTCTTGAGTGTGTTCCCCGAATAGCAGTGAGTCCAGTCCCCTGCGCACGCCTGCCGCATCGGTCACGTGACGCACGGCCAGCAAGGTCCCGGTCACGTAAGGGGCGGGGGTCAGCCCTGGATCATGGCGCATGATCAGCCGCTCGTCCGGTCCGCCGAAAACGACCTCGGTGGTGACCGCGAAGCTGGGCAGCCTTACCGAGTGGATCTGGGTGCCGGCGACCTCGGCGCCGCGCGCCTCAACTGGTCCGTGCAGGTCTGACAGCGCCACCATGACCGCAGGCTCGCGGACCTGCGCGAGAGTCTCGGCGAGTTCCCGCGAGGTGCCGCTGGGCACGTCGGGCTTATCGTCGCTGGCATAGTCGATGATCTCCCAGCGGTCCAGGTGCTGCGCGGCCATCGAGGCGGCGCGGCGCAGCACGGCAGCCATGACCGAGAAGTTGCCGGCCGCGATCACGAGGCGCCCGGCGATCTCAGCCTCGAGTTCGGCGAGCGCGGATAGGGCGAGGTTCACCGTGGCCCATCCCTGGTCGGTGAATTCGATGATCTTGGCGCGCCGGTCGGCCGGGTCGGTGGTGCGCTGGAGGTATTCACGGCGCTCAATCTCGGCGACGAGTTCGGCTGTCGCCTGCTTGGTCATGTTGGCGCGCGCGGCCAGCTCGGTCAGGCGGATCCCGGCGGAGGGATGTGCGGCATGACGTTGTTCCATGAATCGCGATGGCCGGTGACGCCCCCCTCGAGCAGCTTGTCGTTCAGCCGATCCTGACCTGGCCACGGATCGGCTTACGACACCCGCCCGGCTGGCGGCGGTGCCGGGGATCGGCCGGCTAACCGCCGCCGCCTGCGAGCCCAGCGTGATGATCGGGGCAGGCGGCAGGGGCCGCGAGGCTGCTTTAGTTATCAGGGATCTGCTGGGCGATTGGTCGCGTCATCACCTTCATCGTGAACGTGAGGGGTCTGCCTGCTGCCAGTCATGCTCGGCACCGCGATCTCAGGTGCGCGCGTCGCCCATGGGCTACGGTGATCAAGGAAATGGCGGGCAAAGGCGCCGCGGTCATTGGAGGTTGGCATGCACGTTAATGCTGGTGACACCGCCTGGATGCTGACCTCGACGGCGCTGGTCTTCTTTATGATGCCGGGGCTGGCGCTGTTCTACGGGGGGCTGGTAGGCGCGAAGAATGTGATCGCGACGATGGTTCAGTCCTTCGTGGCGATCGGCGTAATCAGCTTGCTGTGGGTAGTGCTTGGGTACTCGCTGGCGTTCGGCGCTAATCACGGGGGGGTGATCGGCAGCCTGCAGTGGGTAGGGCTGCGCCGGGTCAACGGCACCCCGAACAGTTATGCCCCCACGATTCCGTCACTGGTGTACATGGCGTTCCAGATGATGTTCGCCGTCATCACCCCGGCCCTCATCGCCGGGGCGTTCTGCGAGCGGATGCGCTTCCGGGGCTACCTGGTCTTCATCGGCCTGTGGTCGCTGCTCGTCTACAGCCCGTTCGCCCATGCCGAGTGGGGCGGGGGGTTTCTCGGCTCAGGCGGCCTGCACGCGATCGACTTCGCCGGAGGCTCGGTCGTCCATGAGCTCGCGGGCGCGGCGGCGCTTGCTACCGCCATCTACCTGAGGCGAAGCCACCCGCTGGATCGGCCCCACAGCGTGCCGCTGGTGCTGCTCGGCGCCGGAATCTTGTGGTTCGGCTGGTTCGGCTTCAACGCGGGCAGCGCGTTGTCCGCCGGGCCGGTCGCCGGCTATGCACTGGTGAACACCCAGCTGGGGGCGTGCACCGCGATGCTCGCCTGGATGGGCATCGAGTGGTGGCGCCGCCGCAAGCCATCGGGCACGGGCATCGCGGCCGGCGCCGTCGCCGGCCTGGCCGCGATCACCCCGGCATCGGGTTACGTGCAGCCGTGGGCAGCGATCATCATCGGCGCCGCGGCCGGCCTGCTCTGCTACGGCGCCGTTCACCTGAAGGACGTATTCCACTACGACGACTCCCTCAACGTGGTCGGCGTCCACATGGTGGGCGGGGCGATCGGGGTCCTGCTCACCGGCGTGTTCGCCAGCCTCGCCGTGAACGCCGCCGGCGAGGCCGGGGGCTGGACCCAGCTCGGCCGCCAGGCGGTGCTGGCCGTCGTCGGGATCGCCTACCCGTTCGTCATGACCTGGATCATCCTGTGGGTCGTCGACCGCACCGTGGGGCTGCGGGTGAGTCCCGGAGAGGAGGAAGCCGGCCTGGATCTCAGCGAGCACGCCGAGGTCGGCTACCGGCTGGCAGGAGCAGCAGCCGACATGGCGAGCGACAGCATGGCGGCCGCTCCTGGCGCGCCGCAGGCAACCGAACCGCAGTAGGCAAGCCGGCATGACCCGGCCAGCGGCTTAGCAGACATCGCGTCGGCCGTCGAAACCGGCGAAACCATCCGGGTCACGCTGATCTCGCCCGGCTACACGGACACCAACTTCGCCGACACCGTGACCAACCCGGACGTGCAACAGCAACTCAAGCAAAACCGCGACCAGTTCGCCATGCCCCCATCAACGATCGCCGAGGCCATCGCCTTCGCCATCCGGCAGCCCGCCGCCACCTCAGCCCTCTGCGGTTCTCACAATCAAGCAACCGCCAAGCGGACATATTGGTTGGAAAGATAACTATTCCTGCACGGCTTTTAACTTGCAGCAGTTGGGATTCGTGGCGCGGCGGCTGGCGGCCGGAATACGCGGCGATGCAGCTTCGGCTCGTGCAGGAAGCCGAACACCCGACCGTCGGCCCGAGCGGGAAGAAGACGCCGTGGCTTTTGCCGCTCCTTCTCGGTGCGCGGATCAAGGTCGCCGAACTCGCACAGACCGTGGTCGTTTATAGATGAAGTGTTACCTTGTCGACACCATCGCCGCCGAGTTCGGACTCGCAGGTATGTGCAAGTCCCGGCATCAGGCTTGCTGTGGGCTGGCACAGCCTGACCGGCACCGAGCAAGTCGTCGCCTGCCTTGTCGCCGAGGGACTGAACAACCAGGTCGCAGCTCGCATGTACATCAGCACCCACACCGTTGCCCATCACCTCCGTCAGGCCTTCGGCAAGCTGAGCATCACCTCACGCGTTGAGCTCGCCCGCATCGTGATCGAGCAGGCCGCGGACGGCGCAGCGCCGAGAAATTAGCCATCTTGACGATGTCGGCGCCCGTTCGATGGCCCGATAGTGGCCGTCACTGCAACGGTTCAGCCCGCCACCAGCTGGGTCACAGACGCCATCTGGGACGTCGACGGTGGCGTCATGGTCGGTCACCACCAGATCCGTCTCGTGTCGAAGGGGAGTCATGAAATCCATCTCGAAGCTGGCCGTGGCCACTATGGCTGGAGCGGCGGCTGCCGTGCTCTCCGCCCTGCCGCCAGGGCAGCTACCGCGCATACGTGGCCAGGCCAGGCGAGTGCGGTGTTCGTGCAGACCGACAACGCGGCTGGCAACACGATCGTCGCTTACACGCGGACCGCCGCGGGCGGACTGCAGCAGGTCGGCAGCTACCCGACCGGAGGGAACGGGGGAGCAACGATGGGATCTGTCGTCGATCATCTGTCGTCGGAGGGCTCGCTGGCCTTTGACCGGCGGGCCGGGCTGCTGTACGCGGTCAACGCCGGCAGCAACACGATCTCTGTGTTCCAGGTACGCGGCGACGGGCTGATCCGCAGTCAGGTGATCCTCTCGGGCGGACAGTTCCCGGTCAGCATCGCCGTTCACGGTAACCAGGTTTTCGTCCTGAACGCATGGGGCGGCGCCTCGGTGGCCGGCTACCTCCAGGTCGGCGGTCACCTGATCTCGGTGCCGTCCTGGACCCGCGATCTCGGCCTGGGCACGAGTTCCTCCACCGTGTTCACCGGGACGCCTGGCCAGATCGGGTTCACCCCCGGCGGTTCGCAGCTGGTGGTCACGACCAAGAACGCGGCCAACACCGTGGATGTGTTCCGGGACGGTTTGTTCGGCCCGTCCGCCGAGCCGACCGTGACGTCGCTGCCGGGCACCATCCCGTTCGGGTTCACCTTCGACCAGTACGGGCACCTCGCGCTCACCGAGACGGCTATCAACACTGTCGCCACCTTCGCGATAGCCTCTGGCGGCACGCTCACGCAGCTGGGCAGCGTCGCCACCGGGCAGGCCGCGACCTGCTGGATCACGGCAGCCCCGCAGGGCACCTTGTTCGCGTCCAACGCCGGCAGCGGCACCGAATCCATCCTGAGCACTGAGCCCGGCGGCAGCATTACGCAACTGGGCACGACACCGACCGACGCCGGCACCGTCGATGCGGCGGTGTCCTCTGACGGCCAGTACCTGTACGTGCAGGCTGGCGGACCCGGCAATGTCGACGCCTACCGGATCGGTCCCGGCGGCTCACTGACCGAGACCGGCTCGGTCACCGTCCCCGGCGCCGTCGGCGGCGAGGGCATCGTCGCCTCCTAACCGCAGCATCGCCCGGCAGCGGGGCAGCGCCAGGTGCCCGGCCACTCATCACTGGCGGGCCGTCGGCGCTGCCCGGCTGCCACATATCCCAGCATCCCGGCCGCCTGCACAGCTCCGTCTCCGGCAGCCCTCGAAACCAGCCTGTTGCCCTGAGCCGTTCCACCGCCACCACCTTGATGAGGAGAAGGCATGTCCCACCATTTCGACAGCCCGACAGCGATCGAGGACGGTCGGCTCAACCTGTGCGACATATACGTTTTTCCGGAGACGCCGGGCACATCGACGCTCGTCGTTACCGTCAACCCGGACGCCGGGCGGTCCAACCCGACCACGTTCCGGCCGGACGCCCCGTACGAGTTCGTCACCGCCAGCGATGGCGGCACGCGCGAAGACCGAGCGTTCCGGATGAGCTTCGGCGAGCCGGACACCGACGGACACCAGGAAATGAAGGTCCGCTACGCTGCCGGCCCGCCGGGCCGGTCAGGCGTCGCGGGCACGGAGCTCGGTGCCGGCCGATGATGGGTCCCCACTAATTGGCTTCCGCCGGTTGCCGTGTTCTGCGGAGACCGTGGTGGGATGAGGTCATGGAGTTGCGGCAGCTGGCGGCCTTCGTCGCGGTAGTCGAGGAGGGCGGGTTGTCCGCGGCTGCGCGGCGACTGCACGTGAGCCAGCCAGCCTTGTCCCAGGCCATCAGCGGCTTGGAGCGGGAGCGGCGGGTAAAGCTGCTGAAGCGTGGCAGCACCGGCACGCGGCCGACCGAGGCCGGCATGACTCTAGCTGGCGAGGCGCGGGCCGTGCTGGCCAGGTATGAGCAGGCCATGCGGGTGATGGCCCGGTACACCGAAGAGGGAGGGGGGGTCTTGCGGCTCGGGATCCCCCTGGAGTTCCCGGCTTCAGTGCTTAGCCCCGCGTTGGCCGAGTTGGCCGAAGCGTGCCCTGACGCGAAGGTCCAGGTGCGGCAGCTGCCGTCGGCCCAGCAGCTTGCCGCGTTGCGTGCCGGGGAACTGGATGTCGGGCTCGCGCGCGAGCGGCCATCCGGTGAACAGTTCGACGCGATGCTGGTCACCCGGGAGGAGCTGGGGGTTTTGCTGTCTGCGGAGCGGGCGGCGGAGCTAGCCGGTGCTGATGGCGTGCCGCTGGACGCTCTGGGCGAGCTGGACTGGCTGTCGTTCCCGCGGTCGGATAGCCCGGCCTGGTATGACGAGGTGACGGCGATCTTGCGCAGTCACGGGCTTGATCCCGGAGCCGATGCTCCGGAGGGTCAGCGGCTGGTCGCTGAGGTGAAGCTGGCCGCGGTCAGCGCCGGGCGGGCGTTCGCGCTGGCGCCGCCAGACTGGTCGCAGCCGATCCCGGACGGGGTGAGCTGGGCACCCCTGGCCGGAAGGCCGCTGGTGCGCCGCACCTGGGCTGTCTGGGCTGCGGACTCGCGGAGGCGCGACCTGGGGCGCCTCATTACAGCGCTGGACCGGCCAGGCGCTGGCTGACGCGCCCGACCGGCAACGCGATAATTTTCCGGTTCCAGGAACGTCATCAAGGCCCCTGAAAGGCATCGGCTGGTCAGGGACGGCGGGTGGTTCGGTCCGCCACGCCCCGGAGGAATCGAAACGCGGACCTAGCCGGAGCCGTCAGCTGGCCTGCTGCTGGTAGGACAGGTCCGAGGCGGTGAGGCCCTCGAGGGCCATGCCGTACGGGACGCCCTCGACGATGCGGCGGCGCAGGCGCTGGTTCAGCGTCTGCTTCTGCAGCTTCCGGTAGAGGTCGGGCTTGGCCGCTAGTTTGGTCGCGATCTCCAGCCCCCGGGCGAGGGCCCGCTCGTGGGGGACGACCTCGTTCACCACGCCCCATTCCTTCGCGGTTGCCGCGTCGATGGTCTCGGCGGTCCACAGCAGCCACTTGGCCCGCGCGAGGCCGGCGACCTCTTCCCAGACGACCTGCAGCCCGTCGCCGGCCGTGATCGCGAACGCCGGGTGGGGGAAGTCACCGTAGACAGCGCGGTCGGACGCGATATGGATGTCGGACAGAAGCAGGTACTCCGAATGGACGGTGGCCGGGCCGTTCGCAACCCCGATCACCGGCATAGGCAGCTCGAGGAGCCGCTGGAGCACCTTCAGGCCCTCGGTGCGGATCTTCTCCCAGTGCGCGGGCTTGAAGATCTCGCCGAGGCTGGGGCCATCGATCTGATCCATGAATGCGTCGCCGGTGCCGGTGAGAACCATCGCCCGGTTGCCGGCATCGAGCGAGATGTCCTCAAGAGCCCGGGGCAAGTCCTCGTGCGTCTGCCCGGTGAAAACGACGGGACCCCCGCCAGTGTGGAACCGCACGGTCAGCACCCCATCGTCATCACGGCTCATGGCGAGATTCTCGTAAGCATCGAAGTAGCTCGGGTTGCTCATAGCGTCCTCCAAGGCGCGACTATCTTGCGTGCGGCCAGGTAAGCACGCCGACGGCCCGGAGCATTTCTCTGCGGATATCGAAGTCACCGATGGCGATCATAAGGAAGTCCTATGCCCGTACCTGACGGGTAAACATCAGGTTGGTGCGGTAGCGTGTTCGCGATCTGTGGGCCAGCCGCGTCGTCAGTGCGCCAGGATCAGGTAGGCGAAGCCGAGGATGCCGCGGTATACCTCGATGTACTGGCGTTCGCGGGTGTCGAGCCATTCGCGGACTTCCGCGGCGCGGGGGTCAGCGTTGTGGGTGAGCAGCCATTCTTGCCGGCCCGGAAGGTGAATTCGAAGTCGTCCCATTCGCGCTGGTCAGCGGTGCTCATGTGGATGACTCGCCAGCCTGCGGCACGGCAGGATTCCAGCAGTTGCGGTAGCGGCAGGACTGCGTTGCCGAAGATGCCTGTAGCGGCTGCGGAAGGCGTGCTGGTCCAGTATCCGTCGCCGAACAGCAGGCGGCCTCCGGCGGGGATCAGCTGCGCCAGTGCCGTCAGCGCGGGCTCGGTGCCGCCGAAGGCGTGGG
Organism: uncultured Actinomycetes bacterium; assembly: GCA_963722055.1. Classification (GTDB taxonomy): domain Bacteria; phylum Actinomycetota; class Actinomycetes; order Streptosporangiales; family Streptosporangiaceae; genus Palsa-504. The sequence continues at coordinate 187,014 of CAVRLA010000005.1, forward strand.
AGGCGCCGATGCACAGCGTCCGGTCTGCTGGGCTGCGCCAGGTTGCCGCGTCGGCCTGGGTGAACTGGACGTGCTGGTCGAGGTGACGCTGCCGGGCGAGGCTGCGCGCATGACTGAGGGCTGCGGCGTCGGTGTCCACGCCGGTTCCGGATGCCTGGCGTGCCGCGCTGCCGCCATCGGTCAGGGCGCGGGCGACGACCTGGAGCAGGAGTTCGCCCCGGCCGCAGCCGAGGTCGGCGATCCGCAGGCCCGGCCGCAGGTCCAGCCGGTCTATCAGCAGGCCGGCGTGCCCGGCTGACAGGGGGGTGTTCCAGCGCATCCGGGCATACAGCACCTGGTCCAGGTCGGCTCCGTCCATTCCGCCTAGCATTCCCCGCCGCGAGCGTCCGGTCGACTGATTTAGTTCCGGTCCGTGTGGCTCGCTGTATCCCGGACCAGACGGTGCCGCTGTTCCCGCGGGGGGCATGCGCGTGCGGCGCGGACCTGGCCGATGCGGCGCACCTGGGCGTGGCGGCCTGGCATCAGCAGGCGGATATTGCGGAGATGACCGCGCGGGTCATCCAGCATGACCGGCACGAGGTGGCGTGCCGGTGCGGCCGGGTGCACCGGGCTCCCGCGCCGCCCGCGGCGGGGATGCCTGGCCCTGTCACCTGCGGGATCAGCCTGCAGGCCTGGTGCGTGTCCCTGATGGCCGCGCACGCCATCCCGGTGCGCCGCTGCGCGGAGCTGATCGCCGCGCTGACCGGGGCGGAACCGTCGCCGGGGTTCGTGCACGGCATGCTGGCCCGCGCGGCCGCCGCGGTGCGGTATGCGAACGCGCTGATCCGGGCGCTGATCATCACCGCCGCGGTGATCTGCGCCGATGAGACCCCCATCCGGGCCGGGCCCGGCCCGAAGACCCGCAAGAAATACCTGCTGGTCGCACGCACGGACCTGCTCACCTATTACTTCCCGGGCGACCGGTCCATGGACACCTTCGATGGTTTGGTGTTCCCCGGCCTGTCCGGCACCATCATCGTCCACGACCGGTACCAGAACTACGACAAGCTGCCCGGCGTCATCCACCAGCTCTGCACAGCTCACCTGCTCAGGGACATCGAAGACGCCGCCCAGTCCTATCCGGGAGCGATCTGGCCCGGCCAGATCGCCGATGCGCTGCGCGCCCTCATCCACGCCGCCAATACCGCCCGCGAGCAGGGCCTGGACGCTGTCCCCGCCATCGCTGCAGCAGCTGACCTGCGGCTGTTCCGCCACGGCGTCCTCGTGGGCCTATCCCAGATACGCCGCGTCCCCGGCGCGAACCAGAAGCAACCGCCGGCCCGGCTGCTGCTGGAATGCCTGCAACACCGCGAGCCTGACATCCTGCGCTTCCTGTCTGACCTGCGGATCCCGCCGACTTCCGACGGCGCCGGGCGAGACCTGCGGCCCGCGAAAACCCAGCAGAAAATATCCGGGCGGCTCCGCTCCGAAACCACCACCCGCAACAGGTACGCCATCCGCGGCTACATCTCCACCGCGGCCAAGCACGGCATCAGCATCTTCACCGCGTTGCGCGACGCAATCGCCGGGAACCCCTGGATGCCCTCCAACCCTGCCAGCGCCTGAAACCTGCCCTCACGCAGTTACGCACTGCAAACAGATCTCACGCAATAGCAGACCTAAATGCATAACGGGGCTTCGCCCCAACCCGACGAGGCATGCCCCCTCGGGCTGGTGTCGTCGGCCGGTGGGTGGGGTTCCGGCTGGCGCTCAAGGCAGTTCACAATGTGAGCTGTTCATTCGCCGCTTGCAGCGGTCGGGTGGCCGTTGCCGGCCGAGCCTCCAGCCGGAGCCCGTTATGACGCTACCGCGTACTGCTGCTGAGGTCCTGTCCGCTCATGTGAGGCTGGAGATCCGGTGCATTGACCGGGTGCTGCTGACGTTGCGGCAGCCGCGGCTGCAGTACGGGCAGGGCATCCACGGGTTCTTCTGCCAGCACCGCGGCAACCAGTTCGTCTCCTCGACGCTGATGCACCCGATGACCGAGTGGTTCGCCGCCGACATCCGTCACTACATCGATACCCGCCGGCTGGACCTGGTCCGGTTCGCGAAGGGGCAGAGCAAGGACCAGGTCGCCAAGGAGTACCTGGCCGGGCACGACGGCGGGGAGTGCATCTTGTTCGTCGGCGTGGCCAAGGAGAAGGCCCGGGTGTGGCGGACCTCGCGGCGCCGGGACCCGGCAACCGGGAAGCGGTACCCGTGGCTGTACCAGGACCAGGCGATGGTCAACCACTGGTACTTCTACGGGTTCGACGCTGATTTCGGCCCGTTCTTTGTCAAGTTCTGCGGCTATTTCCCCTTCACCGGGCAGATCTACTTCAACGGGCACGAGTACGCCAAGCGGCAGTGCCTGAAGGCCGGGATCGCGTTCACCTCGCTGGATAATGCGTTCGGCGCGGTCAGCGACGCCGAGGCGGTCCAGCGGATCTGCGACGGGCTGACCGACCAGAAGATCTACCGGTTCGCCGGCAAGTGGCTGGCCCGGCTGCCGCAGCCGTTCACCCGCGCCGACCAGGACGCCGACTACCGCTGGCAGCTGCCGGTGCACCAGGTCGAGTTCTCCACCACCATGGCCCTGGACCGGCCGGTGAGCGGGCGGATCTTCTTCGAGGAGCTGATCCGCGACAACCTGGACATCGGCCGACCGGACAAGGTGAACATCGTCTTCGGCCGGACCATCCGCCAGCACGGCAAGTACCGCACCCCCGGGACCTTCCGCACCCAGGTCATCACGACCGGCACCTGCCCTTACCTCTACCTGTTCTATAAGAAGACCCAGGACGGGCAGTACCTGAAGGAAGGAAGGGCGCTCCGCACCGAGACCACCGTCAACCAGCCCCGCGACCTCGGCATCGGCAAAGAGCTGACGAACCTCGCCGCTATGGCGAAGGCAGGCTACGCCGCCAACCGGCGCCTCCTGGACGCCGAATGCATCAGCCACGACCCCGCCGCCGGGACCGCCGCCCTGGAGATGCTCACCAGCCCGGTCATCTCCACCACCTGCACCCGCGTCCCGGGCATGCGCTTCCCCGACCCCCGCGTCCAGGCGCTCCTCGCGGCCTGCTGCACGCTCGCGCTCCGCCCCGCCGGCTTCACCAGCCGCGACCTGCGGCACCTCCTCGCCCCCCAGCTCGGAAAAGATCCCGGGGACATGTCCGGCGGCCAGATCAGCTACGACCTGCGCAGGCTCCGCGCCCACCAGATCATCGAGCGCATCCCGCACAGCCGCACCTACCAGCTCACCCCCGACGGCCTGTCCACGGCCCTGTTCTTCACCCGGCTGACCAGGCGCGTCATCATCCCCGCACTCGCCCAGATCGCCGGCACCGGCCCGCCGCCCGGCAGCCCCCTGCGCCAGGCCGACCGCGCCTACAACACAGCCATCGCCGACCTCGCCGCCCAGGCCTCACTCGGCATCCAGCCACGCTCCGCCACCAAGCGCCGCTCACCTCAGGCACCAGTCGTAACACGCAACCCAAGTTGACTCAACCGGTGAAATCCCTGCGGGGAAAGATAACTTACCCTGACGGCAGCCAGCGGATACCGATTTGGGGGCCGCCCCGAACTGTATGATCTGCGCGCTCGGGCACCATGATCCGCGGTCGGGCCCGCGGCAGCCTGGACCGGCATGCGACCTACATCGTCGCCGCCTACGTCGCAGGCGCCGCCCGGTAACGCAACACCTAACTGGCGTAGCTTCGCCCGGCGGTGGCAGCGGCCGGGCGAAGCTGCCCATATAACCCGATGGCCACGGACAGCGACCCCAGGATGAACGCGAACCGCCGATCGGTGCGGCTGCGGGCTCACCGGGCTTCGGCCCAAGATGCGAGTTGTTCTGCCAGCGCGCGCACTCGCTCCCGCAGTTCGTCCGGCTCCTCGACGGCGAACGGGCGGTCGAGCCCCGCTAGGACCGACGGGACCCAGTCGAGCCGCTGAGCTCGCCATCGCACCCGCACCCACCCGGGTTCCCCGTTGACCGGCTCGATGGTGGCGATCGATCCGGGCATCCGCATCCGCACCACCCGCTCGCTGCCCTGGACCCGGACCGAGACCGCGTGCCGGTACGACGCCCCCGAGACCGCCTCAGCTACCTGCGCCGCCGGGTCGAACCCGCCGGGCACCGAGAACTGCCCTTCCTGGACGACAGCGTGCGCGACCCGGTCCAGGCGGAAGGAGCGCACCTGGCCGCTGCGCGAGTCGAGTCCGGTGGCGTACCACCGTCCCCGGAGGGCGACAACGCCGTACGGCTCGAGCACCCGTTCGGTGGGCCGGTTCTTGTTGTCGCGGTAGGTGATGGCGAGCGGCCGACGCCGGACGGCGGCCTGGGCGACGGTGAGCAGCACTCCTGTCTCGGGGGTCGTCGGAGCGCGACCCTGATCCGCGTACGAGGTTGCCGCCACGAGGGCGTCGAGCCGGCCGGCGAGGGCGCGGGGCAGCACCCGGTGCACCTTGGCCGTCGCGCTCTCGACGGCGACCGCGGTGTCCGGCTGCAGGGTTGCGCGCCGCGTCCCGACCAGGCCGAGAAGCACAGCGACGGCCTCGTCGTCGGTGAGCATGAGCGGCGGCATCCGGTAGCCCGGCGCGAGCCGGTAACCGCCGTACCGCCCGCGCACGGACTCCACCGGCACGTCGAGGTCGAGCAGGTGGCCGACGTAGCGCCGGACCGTCCGCTCGTCGACACCCAGCCGGTCAGAGAGCTCGTGCAGGGTGCGGGTGCCGCCGGCCTGCAGGATGTCGAGCAGCGCCAGAACGCGGGCGAGGGGTTTGGCCATGCCAGCAAACTTTCCAGACATAGTGGACCGATACTGTCCAGTATTCCATCTAGCGTCGAGGCATGACCACGACACGGAGCAGCAGCAGCCCCCGCGCCCTCGACAGCACTGCCCTGGTCACCGGTGCCAGCAGCGGCATCAGTCGCACCACCCCGGTCCGTCCCGCGGCCCGCGGCCACCGGGTTGTCGTCGGCGACCGCGGCAGCGACCACATAACCGGCATCGTCGAGGGACCGCGCAGTCCGGCGACTTCATCCCCACCCCGCCCGCCAGGCCCCAGCCGGGCGGGTCACCGCGCTGAAAGAGATCGTCGCCGCCCATCTAGCCGTATGAGCACGAACTTCGCCACACCACCACCACCCTCAGCAGCGAAAGGACCTGTCATGGACTTCGTCTCAGTCCGCGTCATCACCCACGACGTCGAACGCCTCGCGACCTTCTGGGAGCAGTTGACCGGCCTGCCCGTCACCCGGCCCGTCCCGGTCTTCGCCGAACTCCGAACGCCGGCCGGGACCATCGCCATCGGCGCCCCCGCGACCGTCGCGACGCTCGGCGACGCCGGCCCGGTGCCCGGCCAGAACCGCTCCGTCTTCGTCGAACTGCGCGTCGACGACATCGACGCGACCTGGGAGCGAATCAAGGGCCTCGTCCCCCAGACCATCCCCGAGATCGTCCTGGAGCCGACCGACATGCCGTGGGGCAACCGCTCGGTAATCCTGCGCGACCCCGACGGCGGACTAGTCAACCTCTTCACCCCCGTCACGCCGGAGGCGAAGGCAAAATACGGCCTCTGACCAATCCCTAACCGGTGCCGCCACCACAGTCGGCACCCACCGGCAGGCAACGCGCGGCAGCAAAGAACAAATCATCGTGCCAGCCAGAACAGCACAAGCCGGGCTTGCAGCCCCGCAACTCCGGCCCGCGGCCACCGCCCAGCCGACGCCAAGGCACATCGGGCTGGTTCACTCCGGCCCGCCGAACGGCCCGTGCTCCCAGACCGCGACGTCCTGCGTCCCGCCGTCTCCTCCCAGACACATGACCAGCCCAATACCGATTCGGCAGGGAGGATGTGGATAGTGCTTCCGGCCCGGCTTCCCCGATCTTGACTGAGTACGGGCGTAGGGTCGGGAGCCTGGGTCCCGGCCTGACCTGCGAATCGGCTGACGCCCTCTCGGGCTGTCCTGCTAACGATTCGTCGGCCGGGTCCCAGGTTTATTTGGCACCCACCGGCGTGCCGTCCCGATCTGCCCGTCCTGTGCAAGAGGCCGGGGTTCACAGGTCCGGCGGCCAGCGGGTGCGTGCCATCCCTCAACCTCAGAAAAGGGATGGCTATGACTATCGTAAAGACACGCGCCATCACTGGTGGCGTGGACACTCACGCCGACGTGCATGTCGCGGCCGCGCTGGACCCCATCGGCGGGCTGCTCGGCGTCCAGGAGTTCCCGGCCACCGCGGCCGGGTACGCCGGCCTGCTTGGCTGGCTGGGCGGGTTCGGGACCGTCGCCTTGGTCGGCATCGAGGGCACGGGCAGCTACGGCGCGGGCCTGGCCCGCCACGTCACCACGGCTGGCATCCGGGTCGTCGAAGTGGACCGCTCCGACCGTCAGGACCGCCGCCGGCAGGGCAAGTCCGACCCGCTGGATGCGGTCAGTGCCGCCCGGGCTGCCCAGTCGGGCCGGGCGGCCGGCGCGCCGAAGGGCCGGGACGGCGCGGTCGAGGCGATCCGGGCGCTGATGGCCGACGGGCGCAGCGCCCGCTCCGAGCGGGTCCAGACGATCAACCAGGCCAGGGCCCTGGTCCTGACCGGGCCCGATGACCTGCGCACCCGGTTCGCCAGGCACACGGCCGCTGCCCTGGTCAGCGGCCTGGCGTCGCTGCGGCCCCGGCCCGGCGACGTCGTCGGCTACGCCACCCGCATCGCGCTGCGCGAGCTGGGACGGCGCGCCGAGTTCCTCGACGGGCAGCTCGAGCGCCTCGACGAGCTCATCGCCCCGCTCGTCGCCGCTCGTGCCCCCGGCCTGCTCGCCCTGCACGGGGTCGGCCCCGACACCGCCGCCCTGCTCCTGGTCGCGGCCGGGGATCACCCCGAGCGGCTGCGCAGCGAGGCCGCCTGGGCGCACCTGTGCGCGGTCGCCCCGCTCCAGGCATCGTCGGGGAAAGTCACCCGCCACCGCCTCAATCCCGGCGGTGACCGCCAGGCCAACCACGCCCTATGGCGGATCGTGCTCACCCGGATGAGCGCCCATCCGCCGACTCTGATCTACGTCGAGCGGCGCACCAAGGAAGGCCTGTCGAAGAAAGAGATCATCCGCTGCCTGAAGCGCTACGTCGCCCGCGAGGTCTACCGCCACCTCCGCGCCGCCGGCTAACGCTCACTGCCCGGGGACGGCCTGACCCTCAAATCGGCTGCCGCACCCGCTGGCCTGCTAACGATTCGTCGGCCGTCCCCGGATCCTCGCCTTGCTGGGCGTGACCTAATAAGAGCTTTCGCTCACCCGAGTGGACCTTCCCTGTCGTGTCCGCAACCCAGAAAAATACTCCGTTCACCATCCTTCAGAACCCCAGGAATGAGACCAGGAAAATGCCACACGAATCCCTTGACAAGGCATAGGAGCATCGGTATGGAGCATTTCTCGGGCGGTTTGCTGCGAGTTGGAGCTCGTTCATGGTGGCATAGCGTGACCAGGCCGTTCAGGGCTGGCGCCGGGCCAGTAGGTACGCGCGCCGCGTCTGGACTTCCTGGGGATAGCTCAACCGCTCCAGGCGCATCTCGACCCGGAATCCTGCCCGCTCCATGGCCGTGGCGATATCCGACGGCTCGAAGAAGCGGAAGTCCACGTCCACCTCGTGGCCCAGCCACTCGGCCAGGTGCCTCACCTCCGAGCCGATATGAAAGGCAACCAGGAAAAGCGCGCGGGGCCGCAGCACCCGATGGATCTCGCCGAACGCCCGGCCCAGCTCGGCAGGCTGAAGATGGATGATCGAGTAGAACGCGACGGCCGCCGCGAACTCACCGTCGGTCGCCGGAAGCCCGAGGAAATCGCCCTGACGGAACTCCACCTGCGGATAGCCCCTGCGGCCGGCGGCGATCATGGCAGGCGACAGGTCGATACCGACCAAGGCCACGCCACGGCCGGCAAGCCAGGCTGCCACATGCCCCGGGCCGCACCCCAGATCGGCGACCGGCGCACCGTCCTCAGCCTCCTCGGCAAGGCAGGCCAGCAGAGCCCGGTCGAGCGGCTTTCCGGCGAGCTCGTTGCGGAAGCGCTCCAGGTACTCCTCGGCGACAGCGTCATAACTCTGGCGGACAGCATGATGCTGCGAGATCGGGCCGTCCATAACGAAAGTCTGCACCGCCTGCCGCTGGCCAGTAACCACACACCGGCCGGGCACCGGCCTGTCACTGCCACCGAGAAGCTGACCCGCCGACAGGTCCGCGGCAGGCAGACGGTACGCCCATCTACCCCGCGACGCTCCTCCTTGTCGGCCATTACCATCGAACTTGTCCTGCGCGGAGTGACCGGGCGCCCACGCGACACGCTCCAGACCGATTCGGCGCGCTGGGCCGGCGATTCAAACTCTGCGGTAAGAGTGCACCGAATTATGCGGTTTTGCGCGCGTGGCGCTGGGTGGCCCGAGAAGATCATCACGATGGACAGTACAGGCGACGTCGGTGCTCTGTGAGGGCCCGAGTGCGGTGTTGCCGGATCTGCCCAGATAGAAGATTAGCGGCGCGCCGCGAGCAGTAAGCTCAGGTGATATGTCACGTAGCGGCAAGGCCGACCCGGCGCCCGCCGGCGGATGGCTCGACGGGGACGAGCACCGGGCGTGGCTGGCCTATATCCGAGTGCAACTGCGCCTGTCGTACGAGATGAACCGCCAGCTCCTCGCGGACAGCGGCATGTCGCTGCCCGATTACGACGTGCTGACGGCGCTAAGCGTGGCCGGCGGGGGTCGGATGCCGATCACGGTGCTCGCCGCCCAGATCGGCTGGGAGCGCAGCCGGGTGTCCCACCACGTGCGGCGGATGAGCGCCAGGGGCCTGGTGACATGCGGCTTGTCGACCGCCGACAGACGGGTCACCGAGGTGACCCTGACCGGCTGCGGGTGGCAGGCTCTGAAGGAAGCGGCGCCCGGGCACGTGGATCTTGTCCGGCGCCTATTCTTCGGAGGGCTGCCAGAGGGTCTCGCGGGGCCGCTCAGCGAGGCACTGGAAAGCGTGTACGCCAACATCATCAAACGGGGCTCGCTCCCGCCGCCGGTCGACTGGCACCCGGCGGAGGGCTGACGAGGCCCGGGCCCGCCGCGCTCCTTCACGCTACCGGGAAAAACGCCGGGGCCGCCGTCCGCGGCGCCGCGGGCGTCGTGGCCGGAGATCCCGCCTGCCTGCCCATGCCAGGCGGCTGCAAGCCGAAATCCGTCGGCGGAGGCCCCGTGGACGAGATCACCCAGGCTGTCGGCGAGGCCCCGCGGAAGCACGGTTCCCGCTGAGCTCCGGGAGGCACCTGCGGCTGCCTCCCGACGGGTGGGACCGGCCCGCACGTCCCGGTCCCCGGGAGCTCTGGGGAGCCAACCTATGCAATCTGGGACGCCGGCTGCCTTCCCGTTGGCAATTACGTGACATATCACGTCCTTCCTCTTGCCATTTACGTGATATATCACGTAAGCTGGCCAAGGAGAACCGGTGACCAGCCCTCCAGGGCCGTGACATCTGACCAGCGACATCGGGAGCCTGGACAATGACAAAGGCGCAACCGCGACCCGGTGAAGCGCGGAGCGATGTCGTCAGCGCCGGGAGTGACCGGGTCGCCAGGCCCGCGGGCCCGGTGAACCCGGGGCGCAGCGGCACTCTGGTCCACCGGGTGGTCCCGGCGCACCTGGCCTGCCGCACCGGCGCCCGGGCGCGGGCCGGGGAGCGCAACACCTGGCCGGCGGTGGCCGCCATCGCGCTGGGGTCGTTCGCGCTGGTGTTCTCCGAGGTGATCCCGATAGGGCTGCTCGGGGACATCAGCGGGCACCTGCACGTGTCGGTCGGGGCCGGCGGGCTGATGGTGGTCGTCCCGGCCGTGGCCGCCGCGGTAGCCGCGCCGCTGCTCACCTTGTGCTCGGCTCGGCTGGAGCGGCGTGCGGTGCTGGTAGGCCTGAGCGCGCTGGTCCTGGTCTCCGACGTGATCGCCGGGCTGGCGCCGGGCATCGGGGTAATGCTCGCGGCCCGCGCCGTGCTGGGGGTAGGTGACCCGCGAGCAAGGCCGGGACGCGCCGGCACCATCGCCGGGTGCGATCGATACAGCGGGAAACAGCGCCCACGCTGAAGTTACCGTTTGCGGACCTACCCAGGCCGCTGCCAGGAAGGAAGAACTGCCATGCCGAACGCGATCGTGATGACCGGATACGGACCGCCTGAGGTGCTGAAGTGGGCCGGGGTCCCGCTGCCGGAACCAGGCGAGGGACAGGTCAGGATCAAGGTCAAGGCGGCCGGCATCAGCCCGACCGATCTGGCCCTGCGCGCCGGGTATCTGAAGGACATCCCGCTGCCCCCCGACGCCGTGCTCGGCTTTGAGGCCGCCGGCACCGTCAACGAGGTCGGCTCCGGTGTCACCGGCACATCCGCCGGCAACGCCGTCACGGCCCTGCTGTTCAGCCTGGGCGGATACGCCGAGTACGCGGTGGCCTCGATCTGGACCCACAAGCCCGAATCCGTCTCGTGGCTCGACGCGGCCGCGCTACCCAGCTCGGCGGAGGCGGCTGTCGGTGTCCTGCGGCAACTCAAGGTCACGAGCGGTGAGACGCTGCTGCTGTTCGGCGGCGGCGGATCCGTCGGCATCATCGCCACGCAGCTCGCGGTCGCCCGGGGCATCACGGTGATCAGCGCGGTCAGCGAGTACGAAGAAACGCTCGCCCGCGAGCTGGGAGCGACGCCAGTGCTCTACGGCGCGGGCGTGGCAAACCGGGTCCGCGCGCTGGGCACGGTAGACGCCGTCTTCGACGCGGCCGGCCAGGGTGTCCTGGCCGACGCGATCGCCCTGGCCGGCGGGCCCGAGCGGGTCATCACCTTGTCCGACCCGGCTGCCGCCGACTTCGGCGTCACGCTCTCCCAGCCCGGGCCCGACCGTGCTCCCGGTGCCCTGGATGAGACCATCGCCCTGCTGGCCGACGGCCGGCTCCGGCTGCGCGCGCACAAGTCAATGCCCATGCAGCAGGCCGCCGAGGCTCACCGCCAGCTGGAAAGCGGCACCGTCCACGAGCGCATCATTCTGACCCTGTGAAGGGCGCATCCCGCAGACATGCCCGCACGCAATGTCATCATCGGCATCGGAGGCTCCCATGATCGTCATCACCACTCCCGCCGGCCAGATCGGCCGTCAGGTGCTCGGCAACCTGCTCGAGAGCGGCGAACAACTCCGGGTCATCGCCCGCGATCCGTCACAGCTCCCGGCTGGGGTCCGCGAGGACCTCGACATTGTCGAGGGCTCGCATGGCGACGCCGCGGTGGTAGACAAGGCATTCGCCCGACGCCGACGCCGTCTTCTGGGTGACGCCGACGGACCCGCGGGCGCCGTCGGTCGACGCCGCCTTTGCCGACTTCACCCGGCCCGCTGCCGAGGCGTTCCACAGGCACGGCGTCGGGCGCGTCGTCGGCGTCTCCATGCTCGGCCGCGGTACGCCCTGGGCCGCCCAGGCCGGCTTTGTCGCCGGCTCGCTGGCGATGGACGACCTGATCGCGGCCAGCGGCGTGGCCTACCGCGCGCTGACCAACCCCTACTTCATGGAAGATACGGCCCGCCAGGCCGAGTCGATCAAGAACCAGGGCCTGTTCTTCTGGCCGCTCGCGGGCGATCGCAAACGGCCGACCGTCGCCACCCGCGACATCGCGGCCGCCGCCTCGCGGCTGCTGCTCGACGCGAGCTGGAGCGGTACCGGCGAGGTCCCGCTGCTCGGACCCGAGGATCTGTCTTACAACGACATGGCCGAGATCATGTCGCAGGTGCTCGGCAAGGACGTGCGCTTCCAGCAGATCACGTTCGAGGCCTACAAGAACAGGTTCATCCGCCTCGGCACGTCCGACGCGATGGCTCAGGGGTATACCGACATGGCCTGGGCGAAGAACGAAGGCCTGGACAACGGCGTCCAGCGCACCCCGCAGAACTCGACGCCGACCAGCTTCCGCCAATGGTGCGACGAGATACTCAAGCCGACGATCGCCTCGTAGGCACCGATCGGCTCGACTCACACAAGGGCAGGTCACCGATGCACCGGGGACGCGTCTGGGTATCTATGCCGCGCCGTCCTGCGGGTCGATGCCGTACCGACGGAGAAGGTCACGGAGCCGCTCGACCTCATCGCTCAGGGACGGGAGGGCAGCCCACTCCTGCAGGCGAGCGGCCTTGTCGCCGAGCAAATGCTGTTCCCTGTCGCGCAGCACCGCCGCGTTCTCGAAGTCCTGGGCGGTGCGATGCTTGGCCAGAGCCAAGGACGGCATGATCAGCAAGGCTGCCGCTGTCACGGCGACCCCCGCGACCGGCTGGCCGAGCCGGGCCTGTGCGACTGCCTGATGGGGCGGCTAGGGTGTGGAGTTATGCCGGATGATGACGCCGACCTCAGTACTCCTGGCGGTTCGGAGCCGCCCAGCCCGGGAGTGGGTGCCCAGCGTGTGGTCGAGCTCCTGGGTGAGGCCGAATGCTGGGAGCTGCTCGCGAGCGGGGCGCTCGGGCGGCTGGTGTACACCAGCCGGTACGGGCCCACGGCGCTGCCAGTGGTGTACAGGGTCGACGAGGGGTCGCTTGTCCTGGGGACGTGGGATCCCGTCCTGTTCGACGAGGACCTGCGCACGGGTATCGCGCAAGCCGAATACCAGGTCGCGGTGGAGGCAGACCAGATCGATGTCAAAGCGCGTCAGGGGTGGATCGTGCTGGTCCGGGGGGCGGCGCATCATCTGGATGCCGAGGCCGAGCGTTTGCCGTTCATCGATGCCGGGCTCGAACCGTGGGTCGCGGGGGTGCCCGCGCATTTCATCCGGGTGAATCCCGTCAGCATCTGGGGCAACCGCACCCGCCGGGCATGATGCCGACGGCCAGGCTGGTCACCTGGATGCAAACTACCGGCGCGCCGGACGGCTAGATTCTCCCCCGGCGCCGGGGTCGAGGGTGAACCGGCCGTCGGATAGCCGAATGGTGGTTGCGCTTCGGCGCGACGACCGCGGGGTGATAACGCCGGATCGGGCAGTAACCCGCCCCGGCGTGGCATCGTGTCGAGCATCGGCTGCAGGTCATCTGTAATGCGGGGCGCGCTCCGGCCCGAGCGAGGCGGATCAGCTGGTAGGCCTGGCGAATCACCGAGATCTGGTGATGACCTCTCACCTTCCCGCCGGCGACCGTTGGCCGTTGTGAGGATCCGCGCGAGCGTCAGGGGGCCCCGTAGCCCTCTTTGAAGGCCGGGAGGAAGTGGAGCAGGAATGAGCCTGCAGATATATGACAACTTCGGCAAGGCCGGCTACTCGCTGACGGATTACAACGAGAAGTGGATGACACCGAACGGTTTGGGAGAGATCGCTGTCGAGGATACCCGCAGCTTCAGCGGCGGGCGCCTCCACGTGAGCGCGGTCCCGTTCCAGACCGGATCCGACGTCGGTGTCGATGATCACCGCAAGTACCTGGCCGTCTCAACGTACACCTTTGCGGTGCCCCGCGACGGGACGCTCGTCCTGTCGGCGGACGTCAAAGCCTCGACTCCCGGTACGGTGCCCGGGCTGACCCAGCTGGGTGTCTACGGGCCGTCCGGGTCGTGGCGTGACCCCGCCAAGCCGCCGGCGCGGCCGGAGTACACGGCCCGGCGGCTGCAGGCACAGCAGGCTGGTGTCGTGATGAACGTGCTCGACTTCTGCACGGGGCAGGTGTTCGACTGGTTCATCGCCTCGGAGACGGCCTTCGCGCTGATCGAACGGCTGCCGACGGTTGTCACCGGGAACGTCGGGAACCCCGATTGCGGCGCCGCCACCGAGGTCGGTCTCAGCACGATGTACACACAGATCATCCGAGAGGTCCCGGTACAGCCTGACCAGCGGCATCACCTAGACATCGCGCTCACCCGCCACGGCGGACAGGCCTGGGTCGACTACTTCCTTGATCATCAACTGATCGCCTATGTAGAGAAGATCGGGATTCCGCTCGACAAACAGGGAGTCCCGTTCACCGGCATCTATCCCTCCGCCGGCGACGGGGAGCTGGTCGCCGGCCAACTGGACTCTGTGCGTTTCGGGCACGGGCTATTCTCGCTCCTGGACGCGTTCCCGTTTCAGCACCCCGAAGCACCCGATCTAAGTGTCTCGATACCGGTAGGGGACGCCTGCGGCCGCGGCGCAGCCGGCCGCGCACGGCTGTTCGGGCAGGGCGCAGCCGGATCTTTCGGCAACTTCACGACGTTGACGATCACCGGGTCGGCAGGCAGGTCCAACATCGTCAGCGCGCTCGCTGTGGCGCGCAGCTAGCGCGGCTCGCGCCTGCAGTGGGCGCGCTACGGCGTGTGCGACTTTCGGCGAAAACACCCAACTCAAGGGAGACGATGTGGCGTTTACGATGCGGGATGAGTGGAAGGAAGAGCCGGTCTCCACTACCGGCGCGGAGTATGTCGAGCCGTCGGCGACGGAACTCATCAAGCCGGGCCAGCGGGTCTCCCACTTGTTTCCTCGCGCGGTTATGGAGGAGTTCGTCCTGCAGCGGGTGACCGAGCAGGTCTGGTGGGTTACCCGGCAGTTCTACGGGTCCCTGTTCTATGTCGGGAAGCGGGGCGTACTGCTGTTCGATCCCTTCCTCGGCGGAGCCGACGCGACCCTGGCGGCGATCGCCTCGGTGACGTCGCTACCGGTGACAGCGGTTGTGTACTCGCACTTCCACGCCAACCACGTCGGCGGGTCCCGGCGGCTGTTCGAACTGCTCGCCGCGGCACCGCCGCGGGTGATCGCCTCGAAGCACACCGCCATCTGGATGTCGCGGTTCCGGTCGGACCTTCCCCGCCCGGCCGACGTCATCGACTGGCCGTCGGGCGCCGTGCGGTTCGAGGACGTGACGGTGCGGCTGGCCGGGTTTCCCTTTCCCTCTCACGCACCCGACCACGCGATGTTCCTCATTGAAGAGGAGCGCGTCGGGCACACGGCTGACGTGGTCAACGTCGACCAGTTGCCGTTCGGCGGCTTCGGCGGGCAGGAACCGCTCGTGTTGCTGGCGGCCAACCTGGAGTTCATCCGGTCGCTTGAGTTCGACTGGTTCTGCGGCGGACACGGCAACATCGGTGAGAAATCCGATGTCGACTTCTACCTGAACTACCTGGACGACGTCGCGGCGCTCGTCAACGAGTACGTGCCTCGGCCGACGGAAGTGCCGGACCTCTCGCTGACCGACTACCTGGCCGCCGGGCTGGATCTCGAAGCCAAGTCCCGGCTGCTGTCCCAGCTCAACAATCACTTCGGCCTTTACGTGTACGGCAAGCAGATCGTGGACGGCTCGAAACCCTTCTGGGATGGCGTGGACCCGTACCAGATCGGGAACATCCCTGAATGGACGGCCGCACGGCAGCAAGCCGTTGACGAGGCCGTACCAAAGATCATCGAACGGCTGCGACCCAAATACGGGCGCATGTACAACTTCGACGACGCACAGCCGTTCAACGTCCGCCTGATGGCGATGGACATGCAAGTAACCATGTCTAATCGCTAGCTCCACGGCATAATCGAGCGTAAAAGTGCAATTTTCCGATAATTAACGCCAAAGCTCTCGTTAATATCGAAAATACAGCGTAAATTCCTGAACTTGACGGCGAAGCGACTCCCGCGCACTTGCGTGATTTTATGCGCCTGCGCGCTGCTGGCCCGCCGCGCCCATCGGGTCAGCTGATCACGCTCCGCACCAGTCAGCACCAGGCCAGCCACCGGACGGCCCGGACGGCCCGGACGGCCCGGACGGTCATGATGGGCCAGCCCCGGCCTGGCCATCCTCGGCGAACCGCAAGCGCCACTTGCGCACCGTCGTCCGCGTCGACCCCAGCTCCGCCGCAACCCGCGCGACGCCGGATCCCGGCTCCGCGCACGCCACCGCGATCTGCGCCCGCTCCGCCAGCCCGCCCTTCGACCAGCGGGCCAGCTCAGCACGGTCCTCATCGGTCAGCGCCAGCGGCGCAGCAGCCTGCGGCATACCGAGAGGCTACCGATTTAATCCACTAATTTCAGGCGCGATACTGTCGCTACCAGGCCAGCGCAACGGCCTGTCAACGGCGCGCGAACAGCTCGCCGTTGGCGCGGTGATCCTCGAGCGGCAAGTCACCGGGCATCTCCACGGTGAACGCCTCCGGCCCGGGCCATTCCTCCAGGATGAGCAGCGGGTTCTTCCCGCCGAGCTCGAGCACCGCCGGCTTGAGAGTCTGGGCGGTCTGGACCCGATGATCCGCCCGACGTTGGTTGGTCGAGCCGGTGAAGTTCAGCAACTGATCTGCTTGGTCTCGGGTCACTGTTCGAGCGCGGCGCTGAGATTACCGATCACGCCGAGCTGGGTGAGGATGACCGAGCCTTCGGGATAGCAGTCGAAGCGCTTGATTTTGCCGTCGGCCAGTTCGAAGACGTCGCAGCACGGTGCGTCCATCTGCTTACCGGTCGGCCGCAGCGTCCCGACGGGCAGGTGTAGCGGGCCGAGGTGGGTTCCCTGGAGAGCCAGCTGGACCACTACGATGTTGCCGCTGACGTACATCTGGTACAGCTCGCGGTGCATGTCCGGGAACGCCCGCTTGTAGTTCTCGACCTGCACGGGGAGTTCGTCAGGGCCGCGGTAGGTGACACCGATTGACTCATCGGTGAACGTGCCGTCTTCGGTGAAGGCCGCGACCCATCCGGTGAGGTCCATGTCCTCGGCGATCTGGTAGGCCTTCCGGACGATCTGCTCGCTGTTCAAGGTCATGTCGTACTCCTTAGCAGTGTGGTCGGACGAGCTCAGGCTTGCCGCCATGCACGTGATTGGTCATCACCGCAATCTGGTGATCCGCCATGTCAGGGAGCGCAACACGGGATCGGTCGCCAGGGCCCGATGCCGACCCGTTGCGGCGACCTGCGCGGGATACGCGGTCCAGCCCGGGCTGGATCTGGCGGCGTTCGAGCGTGACCGCCACGGCAAGGCTGTGCTGGAGCGAGTCCATGGCGTCGACAGCTGGCTGCCCGATGCCGAGGCGATGACCAGGGTGCCGTCCCGGGTGAGGACGGAACGTTCGAGCCGCGACACAGGCACTGTGGACGCGGCGTAGGTCCACAGGCAGATATCACTAGCTTCAGCAAGGACGGCAGCCAGCGGGTCGTCTACGGCTACCGCGCCGTCCGCTATGAGATCCCGCGCGGCTGCACGGCGGGGTACATGCCTGAGCTGAACGTCCTCTGCGGCATCGCCGACTACAGCACTCAGAGCGGCCAGCCGGTCACCAAGCACCTCGAAGTCGAGATAACCCCGCATCAGCTCGCAGCGCCCACGGCCCCCAGGCATTGAAGGGTCGCACTGAATGGACGGAGCGCGGGTCATTGAGGTCGTCTCTTCAGCTTCAGCTCTGACGGCCGTACCGGATCCCAAGCACTCATCCGCCTGAACAGCGACGCGAGTTTCAGCTCGCGCACGGCGCTAGGGACGTCACGGTCGGTGGACGCCAAACGGGGGGGATTACCTGGGAGATCACCTCGTCCTCACCGAGGAGCGGGCGGCTGCTGGCGTTCCTGTGCGATGCCGAGCAGGGCGCTGGCGTTCTGGTCGAGGATGGCCCGGGCGGCGTCCGGGTCGATCTGCGGGTCGTTGATGTAATCGACCGCGCGGGCGAAGGTGTCCCCGTTTTCGTAGGGGAAGTCGGTGCCGAGGACGAGCCGGTCCGCGCCGAACGAGTCGATCGCGCACCGCAGCGCGGGGACGTGCCCGTGCCCGACCGTGTCGTACCACATCCGGCGCGCGGCCACGCTGGGCCGCTCCGGAGTGTCCGGCGCCTCCCAGCCGTACTGGTCGTCGGCTCGCTGCAGCAGCATCGGCAGCGCTCCGCCGAGGTGCGAGTTGATGATCGTGATGTCCGGATAGCGGGCCGGGAGGCCGGCGGTGATCAGCTGCATGATCGAGATCGTGTCCTCGACCGGCGCGCCGACCATCCAGGTCAGGTGGTAATCGGCGATCAGCGGCGTGCAGGCGCTGTTGCCGGCCGGGTGCAGGTACAGCACCGCGCCCCTGCGGTTCAGCTCGGCGAAGACCGGCTCGAAACCGGGCTCGACCAGCGCGTGCCCGAGAACGCTGGTGTTCATCGCCACCCCGGCCATGCCCAGCTCGTCCAGAGCCCGGCCCAGCTCGCCGACGGACTCCTGCAGATGCGGCATCGGCAGCGCGGCGAAGGCGGCAAAACGGTCCCGGCGCCGCTCGGCCAGGTCGGCGTACTGGTCGTTGACGAACCTGGCCGCCTTGGCCGCCTGGTCCGCATCCTCGCCGTACGGCGACTGCGGGCAGGCCGACAGCACCTGCATCTGGACTCCCGCCCGGTCCATCAGCCGCAGCCGGGCCTCCAACTCGGCGCCGCCGCCCGCGCCGATGCCAAGCGCTTGGCCCGCGTCGGCCTTGCCCAGGTCTATCAGCAGATCGAGGTACTCCTCGGTCCAGTAGTGCGCATGTACATCGATCCTCATCAGGTCAGCTCTCCTGGATCGCCCGGGTGACGTTTTCACGGGTAAGCGGCAGGTCGCGGACGCGCACCCCGACCGCGGCGGCTACCGCGTTGCCGATGGCGCCGGCGACCGGTCCCAGCGAGACCTCGCCCGCGCCGACCTCGGTTTCGCCGGGCGCGTCCATAACGTGCACCATCACCTCCGGGACCTCGGTGAACCGGAGGATCGGGTAGCTGTCCCAGCCCGCTGAGGTGATCTGGTACCGGTCGAACCGGACCTGCTCACGCAGCGTCCAGCTCGCGCTCTGCACGGCACCGCCCTCGACCTGGTTGATCACCCCGTCCGGATTGATGACCCGGCCTACGTCGGTCGCGAGCCACAGCCGGCGCACCCGGATATCGGTGTCCGCCTCCACCTCCGCCACGGCGGCGCAGTACCCCGCGACTCCGCTGTACCGGGCCACCCCGGCCCCGTACCCGGTGCCGTCACGGTGCCCCCGGGTGTCCCATCCGGCCATGGACGCGGCCTCGGTGAGGACCTGCCGGGCCCGCGGGTCGGTGAGGTGGGCCAGCCGGAAGGCGACCGGGTCGGCGCCGGCCGCGGCGGCCAGCTCGTCCATGAACGACTCGATCGCGAACACGTTCAGGTGCGCGCCGAGCGAGCGCAGCGAGGATGTCCTGATCGGCATGTCCAGCAGCCGGTGCCGGGTGACCTGAACGCCGGGAATGTCGTAGCCGGGCACCGAGTTGCGCGAGGCGCCCATCCAGTTGGCCGCCTGCAGGTCGGGTGCGGGCGGCATCGGGCGCCCCCCGGCCCGGTGGGTCAGGGCGAGCAGGCGGGGGTTCCCGCCCAAGGTGGGACGGCCCATGAAGCCGTTGCTCCAGACATCCTGCCGCCAGGTGGCGATCCGGCCTCCGGCGTCCAGGTCGGCTGAGACCTGCACGAGCATAGCTGACCCCATCGGCGGCCAGCACATCTCGTCCTCGCGGGTCCATTGCACTCGGACCTCCCGGCCGGGGACGGCCCGGGCCAGCAGCACCGCGTCCATGGCCACGTCGTCCGCGCCGTTCTGGCCGTACACGCCCGCGCCCTCCACGTAGTTCACCGTTACCTGCCTGGTCGCCAGCCCCAGCCCGGCCGCGATCGCGTCGCGCAGCAGGAAGATGCCCTGACTGTGCGCCCACACGGTGACCGCGCCGCCGTCCCAGCGGGCGATCGCGCAACTGGGCGCCACCGACGCGTGGGCCAAGAACGGCCGGGTGAACTCGGCGGTCAGCGTGCGGGCGGCCGGGCCAGCGGGATCCCCGCCGGGCTGGTCCACCACCGTCTCCTGCTGCGACGGCGCCGCCAGCAAGAACGCGCGCAAGTCGCGGGCGTCGGGCAGCGACGGGCTCGTCCGCCACCGCGCCGCGCGGGCGACCTGCCCGGCGGCCCGCAGCGCGGCCCGGTCGGTCTCGGCCACTACACCGAGGAACGAGCCGTCCCGCACCAGGATGACCCCGCTGTCCAGATCCAGATCAGCGAGTTTCGTCAGGTCGGCGGCCTGCGCGGGCGGCCGCACGACCCGGCCGTAGGCCATGCCCGGCAGCACCAGATCGTGCAGGAACCGCGGACGCCCGGTCACCGTGTCCGGGATATCCAGCCGCGGGGCACTGCGCCCGGCCACCGACCACTCATCTGGCGGCCGGGACGGCACCGGGGCCTCGGCGGGCCGGTCCAGCAGTCCCGGCTGCGCCAACGTCCAGTAGCTCACCCCGGCCGGACCGTCGGCCGCCTGGATCTGCCCGTCGGCCACGGCCAGCACCGCACGGGGCACCCCGAGCCTGGCCGCGGCGGCGGCCAGCAGCAGGTCACGGGCCTGCGCGCACGCCTGCCGCAGCGCCGAGCCGGAGTCCTGGACCGACAAGCTGCCCGCCGTGATGCCCTCGTTCGGGCTGGTGCTGGTGGACACCGGGGCCATCTGCACCCGGGCCAGCGCGACCTGGAGTTCCTCCGCGGCGACCTGCGCCAGCGCGGTCCAGATGCCCTGGCCGTACTCCACCTTCCCGACCCGGATCGTGACCTCCCCGTCCCGGCTGAAATCCAGCCACCGCGCCAGCACCGGGTTCGCCGCCAAGTCCGCCGGGAGCGGGGAGGCGGTTGACAGCACGCCGGACTCGGCAACCGGCGGGCGAGGTGAACTGGACGCCGGCGCGAGCCTCGGGCCCTCGCTGGGTTGATCGCCGCTAACGGGGACCTGGCTGACGAGCATCTGCCAGGCGGCCGGGCGCGGGACGACGGCCGACCCGCCGGACGTCTGAGCGGCTGCCTTCTGCACCGCGCGGACGATCCGGTCGTACGTCCCGCATCGGCACAGATGGCCGTCCAGAGCCTCCCGCACCTCCTGCTCGGTCGGGGCTGGACGGTCGTGCAGCAGGCCGACCGCGGCTACCACCATGCCAGAGGTGCAATAGCCGCACTGGACGGCCTGCTCGTCGATGAACGCCTGCTGGACCGGATGAAGCCCGCCGTCACCACCCGCCAGCCCCTCCAGCGTGGTAACCGGGCCGCCGACTGCCGACACCTGCAGGCGGCACGACGCGCGGGCGCGGCCCTCGATGAGCACCACGCATGCCCCGCACAGCTCCATCCCGCAGCCGAACTTCGGCCCGGTCAGGCCCAGGTCATGGCGGAGCACATCGAGCAACGGCGTATCCGGCTCGCAGGTCACGCTGCGCTCTGCGCCGTTCACGGTCAGCCGGAACTCGGTCTCCATCAAGATTTCCTCCTCTGCGCAGGCCTAGCCCGCACCCAGTCGCTGTTCTTCATCCTTCACACGGGCCCGCGCCCTGCGCGAATGGTCTGACAGCGGCCGCGCACTAGGGCACTGGCCATGGGAGCGTCACCTTCTCGTAGCAGAGTTCCGGTGCGCTCGAAGCTAGCGGCCATCAAGGTGAGCGACTGTCACCTGATTTCGGTGATTTGCGTAGTGGTGCGGAACGTCTGTCGAGGCGGGCTAGGTCAGATGGCCTTCAGCGCCTCGGTTCTGGTCACGACCCGGCCCAGGGCGCCGTATTCGTGCAGGTCGCCGAACATCTCGATGCGGATGGACTGGTCCAGGCCGCCCACACGGACCGGGTCGAACCCGGCGGCCCGGATCAGCCCGGCCACCAGGTCCCCGGCCGCGTCGTCGTCGGCGGCGTAGAACAACACCGCCCGGTCGGGTTCTTGCCCGGAGGCCGCGGCCAGCGAGGGGGCCGACAGCGTGCCGAATGCCTTGACCAGGATGGCCGCGGTCGGCAGCAGCCCGGCCAGGATCTGCCCCACCGTGCTGTCCGGATATGTCACCGTGATCCACCTATTGATGCGGTTCCCCGCGTAAGAAGTCGACCTGATCCGGTGCGGGATTCGCTCGCCGCTCCGCGAGCCGACTCAATCACCTAAAGCAAGTGATGCCGCATCACCTTGCCGTACGCCAGCCTGGCTCCCAACCGGCAGACCGACCCTGAGGAAGACGCGCTGTGAGAACAAGCATCTCCAAGTCCACAGATGCTTCGGTGCGCGCGCAGTAACAGAGGAAGACGTGGTGAGTCTCATGTCTGATGCCACTACCGTTAGCGGCGGCCTGGGCCGACGGCGCTGGGCCATCTTGGGCGTGATCGGCCTGGCGCAGCTGATGGTGGTCCTGGACCTGACGGTGATGAACATCGCGCTGCCGTCGGCGCAGCGGGCGCTGCACTTTTCCACGGTGGACCGGCAGTGGGTGGTTACCGCCTACGCCTTGGCGTTCGGCAGCCTACTGTTGCTCGGGGGCAGGCTGGCGGACCTGGTGGGCCGGAAGGTCACGTTCTTGATCGGGCTGGTCGGCTTCGCGGGCGTGTCGGCGATCGGCGGCGCGTCGGTCAACTTCGCCATGCTGGTGATCGCGCGTGCCTGCCAGGGCGCGTTCGCGGCGCTGCTGGTGCCGTCGGCGCTATCGCTGCTGACCACCACGTTCACCCAGCCGAAGGACCGCGGCAAGGCGTTCGCCGTCTACGGGGCGATCGCCGGGGCCGGCGGCGGGATCGGGCTGCTGCTCGGCGGCGCGCTGACCGAGTACCTGTCCTGGCGCTGGTGCATGTACGTGAACCTGTTCTTCGCCGGGGTGGCCTTTACCGGCGGCGCGCTGCTGCTGACGCGTCAGCCGTCCCCGGGCAAGCCGAAGCTGGACATCCCGGGCGTGGTGCTGGTCTCCGGCGCGGTGTTCTGCCTGGTCTACGGGTTCTCCAACGCCGCCGCCCACAGCTGGCACACACCGTCCACCTACGGATTCCTGGCCGCCGGCGTGGCACTGGGCGTGGTGTTCGCGCTGTGGCAGACCCGGGCGGCCCACCCGCTGCTGCCGCCCCGCATAGTGCTGGACCGCAACCGGGGCGGCGCCTACCTGTCGATGCTCATCGCCTCGGCCGGGCTGTTCGGGACCTTCTTGTTCTTGACCTACTACCTGCAGCAGACGCTCGCGTACTCCCCGCTGGTAACCGGTGTGGCATTCCTGCCGATCAGCGCCGGCCTGGTGCTCGCGTCCAACCTGTCCACGATCGTGCTGATGCCCAGGTTCGGGCCCAGGCCGCTGGTCACCTCCGGGCTGCTGGCCGCAGCGGGCGGGGCGGTCTGGCTGGCCCAGCTGGGCCCGCACACCGGGTACGCCGCGGGCGTACTCGGCGCGATCATCCTGGCCGGAATCGGCCTGGGCATGGTGATCGCCCCGGCGATCAACACCGGGACGTTCGGCGTAGCCCCGCAGGACGCGGGTGTTGCATCCGCGACCGTCACCGTCGGCCAGCAGCTCGGCGCCTCGGTCGGCACCTCCCTGCTGAACACGATCTTCGCCGCCGCCGTCACCTCCTACCTCGCCGCGCATCTCGCCGCGGCGCGGCTGATCGGCGGGCAGGCCCTGACCGGGCTGGCGCTCGCGCACGGCTACGACACCGCGTTCTGGTGGACCGCCGGCATCTTCGCCGGCGGCGCGGTTGTCGGCGGCGCCCTGCTCCGCCCCGGGCCACTGCGCCCGGCGAGCGCGCCGTCCCTCGCCGGGGCCGAAGCGCCAGCCGCACAAGCCAAGGCCGGGCCCCGCCCTCCCAGCATGATGTCACGGCGCAGATTCGCGGTGTCCGCGAGGGAAGTGGCCGACGTACGAGGGGTGTTCGTTTACTTTCCGAACGGCCCGTGGTATCTCGCGGCCCGGCCGCACCGTGGGTCAGAAGGTGATGCCGTCGGCGGGAAACTCGCTCCGATAGAGGAAGGACAATCCGATGAAGATAATCGCGCTGGAGGAATCGTTCTGGTACGACAAGCTAGCGACGGACGGTAGTACGGCCCGCGCCTGGCTGCAGCTAAAGAGCGCGGTGGCGGCCGACTGGCAGCGGAAGCTGGTCGACTTCACCGAGTACAGGCTCCCGGACATGGACCGGAACGGCGTCGACATGCAGGTGCTGTCGCTGAACAGTTCCGGTATCCAGGTGCAGCCGGACCCGGACATCGCAGTGGCTGACGCCCGCACGGCCAACGACTTCCTTGCTGAGATCATCAAGGAGCACCCGCAGCGGTTCGCCGGGCTGGCCGCCATCCCGATGCAGGACCCGCCCAGGGCCGCAGCCGAGCTGCGCCGCGCCATCGGGCTCGGCCTGCACGGAGCCCTGGTCAACGACCACACCCTGGGCCATTACCTGGACGAGCCGCAGTATGCCCCGTTCTGGGAAACCCTGCAGGACCTTGACGTGCCGCTCTACATCCACCCCAACGCCGTCCCGGCCGACAGCTGGAAGGTCGTGGAGGGATACCCGGGGATGGATACCGCGATGTGGAGCTGGGCGCCGCGGACCGGCGGCCATGCGATGCGGCTGATCCTCGGCGGCGTCTTCGACCGGTACCCGGGCGCCCGGGTCATCTTGGGGCACATGGGGGAATTTCTTCCTTTCCAGCTCTCCCGGCTGGATTCCCGCTTCGAGGTCCTCGATTTCAAGCATCCGCTGAAGAGGCTGCCCTCGGAATACTTCGGGACCAACATCGCGATCACCACCACCGGGGTGTTCTCCCACGCGGCGCTGATCGCCGCGATCCAGGAAGTCGGCGTCGATAATGTGATGTTCTCGATCGACTACCCCTTTGAGTCCACCGAAGCAGCGGTCCAGTTCATCCGGACCGCGCCGTTGGCTCCCGCTGACCAGGCGCGAGTGGCGCACGTGAACGCCGAGCGGATCCTCCGGCTCAACCAATAGCCGGGCATGCCGCCGCCCGCGCCCTGGTGGGCCATGGCGCGGGCCACGGCGTGCCGTGGTGGGGTGCGGTCTGCTCGGCCGCGGCCCCGGTGCTGCTGGCCGCCGGCTCGCCCGGCCATCAGGCTGCGAGCACTAGTCATGACGGCCGCAACCTCGCACAGCCGCGCTGACGGCTGAGCAGGACATTCAGATCACTGCGATTAGGTGACGCTCGCTCACCCTGCCGTGGCCGAGGCTCATTGCTAAGACAGAAGCGGGCCTGCAGCGCAGGCTCGCCCTTAAAGGCTCCGGCACAGGCTCGGGACCGCTGAGCCGGTCAGGGAGGACGGCGATGTACCCTCGCAGCGTCCGCACCCTCCAGGCCGACGCGTTGTTCGTGTCGGCGCTGCCGTGCAGCGATGAACTGAACAACAGCCAGATCCGGTGGGCCGTCATGGTGGCCCTGCACGCCTACGGCAGCGCGGGCTGCGCCGAACGGGTCGCCCAGAAGTTCGGCGACCACCCGGAGACCGCAGCCGTCCAGATGCGGTGGGCTCGTGCCATGGTGGCGATCCTGGAGGGTCACCCGGTCCCAAGGACACGGCAGATGGCCCTGGTCGACAGCTCTGCCCCGGCAGGAACCTGGCGGTGGGACTCTCGGCGATCAGGCCGGCATCATCCGCTCCCGCGTGCGCCAAAGGGTTCGCGCTATGGACGATGAGCTGATCCGGGTAGCCGGGCTAGCAACCCGTGTCGCCTGCCAGCGGATGACCCCGCGCTACCTGAAGGCCCTGTCCGACAGCATCGAGCAGGTGTGCTGCTTGCCGGCCACGTTCGCCTGGGACCGCAAGGCCACGGCGTACGCCGAGATCGTCAACCTACTGGCCGACGCGGCTGCGGACCCGGTCCTGGCCCTTCTGGTCAGGAACCTTCCGGGGCACCTATATGAGCTGATAGTCATTGTTGGGCCAGCGGCGGACGACATCATTGCCAGTTCGCATCGCCGACTGCTGGCACTGATCCGAGCACGAGACGCCGACGGCGCAGGGCGGGAGATGGAGCAGCACCTCGAGGGCCTGTCCTGGACAGTAGAGCGTCGATGCGTCTCGGTCCGGGAGGCAACTCTTTGAACGGCGAACAGGATTGCGACGGTGGACTTCGACTACGTTAACGTCGGCGCCGGAGCCGTGGGCTGTGTCCTGGTCAATCGGCTTTCTGAGGACCCGGACAACCAGGTGCTCCTGCTGGAGTACGGCGGCGGGGACACGAAGCCAATGCTCCAGGGCAATCTGAGCGGTCCCGGATGACCTCCGGATGCGATAGGTACTAGCGGAAGGAGGCCTGCGATGCCTGCTGACGTGCTCCGCCTGTTCGTTTTCGCGCGACACGCCGAATCGGTGGCCAACGCCGCCAACATGCTCAACAGCAATCCGTCCCAGCCTGTCGCGCTCGACCGCTGGCAGCGGCAGAAGACCTCGCCCACGCCGCTTCTGGGTCACCTCCGCGTGACGCACGCGAAAACGAGCTAGAGATCAGGTGACAAACGGAAGACATCAGAACCTAGTGTCCTGCGCCAGGATCTGGAGAGGCGCCCACGGCGGCGGCCAGCTCGGCGCGTGACGTGATGCCCAGCTTCGGGAAGATCCGGTACAAGTGGTTGCTGACGGTGCGGTGCGACAGGTAGAGCTGCTGGCCGATCTCCCGGTTGCTCAGCCCTTCGGCGGCCAGCCGCGCAATCTGCAGCTCTTGCGGGGCCAGCAGGTCTAGCGCCCGCGTGGCGGGCTGGCCGCTGCGCTCGCCGGCCGCGCGCAGCTCGCGGCGGGCGTGCTCGGCCCAGGCATCGGCGCCGAGCGCGCCGAAGGTGTCCCTCGCGGCGCGCAGCGGCGCGCGGGAGTCGGCGGCCTGCTGGCGGCGGCGCAGCCACATGCCGTAGGCGAGGTGCAGCCGGGCGCGGTGCAGCGGCCAGCCCGCCAGGCCGGCGTCGAAGGCAGCGGCAAACAGCGCCGGCGTGTCGTCGGTGGCCAGCATCGGCGCCGCCACGGCCAGGCTGACGCGCAGCAAGGGCGAACTAGTCGCGGCCGCCTCGGGGATCAGCTCGGCGCAGTGGCGGCGGGCCGCGTCCAGGTAGCCGCCGCCCTCGGCGGCCTCGGCCAGGTCGACCAGGGCCCAGGCCCGCACGTGCGGGTGATAGGCGGCGTCATGCGGGTCGAAGATCCGGGCCAGGTGCTCGTAGGCCTCGTCGTGACGGCCGGCGCCGAGCGCCGCGGTTCCGCGGGCGAGTTGGACCTGGGCCAGCAGTGGGGGCAGGCCCGCCGTCAGCAGGACTCGCTCGGCCTGGGCGGCAAGTTCGGCGGCGCTGGTGGTGTCGCCGCGTCTGCCGTCCAGGACCGCCTGGACGAGCTGGGCGCAGGCCGCCCACAGCGGGCTGCCGCCTTCGGCCAGCAGCCGGGCGGCTTCTTCGGCGGCCGGCCCGGCCAGGCCTGCCTGGCCGAGCAGCAGTGCCGACCACCCCTGGCTGAGCAGCACCGGGCCGAGCAACCCCAGCCAGCCGCGGGCCCGCAGTCCGGCCGCTGCCGCGGTGAGAAACCCCACCGCCTGCTCGCATGCGCCCACGGCTCCGGCGGCGTAGCCCAGCAGGTAGTCCTGATAGGCAGTGCCCGAGCCGGGCTGGTGCCGGGCCAGCCGGGCCAGGACCGCCGCGCCGTGCCCGGCCGGGTCGCTCAGTGCCAAGACAAACAGCACCCGCGGATCGTCGCCGGCGACCGGCACGGCCTCGGCCACCGCGGGGTCATCCGCTGCCTAGTCGGCGGGTCCGGGTTGGACCAGTAGCACCGCAACGCCACGTTCTCGAGCGTGAGCAGCGCCTGGTCGATGTCCCCGTGCTGGCGCATCTGTTCGGCCACCTCGGCGAGCGCGACCAGCGGCCGAGCGCCGGACCGGGTGGCCGCCCCCCAGGCCTCGCGGGCCCAGGACAGCCGGAGCCGGTCCCCCGGTGTCAGGTCGAGCGGCTCGGCCTCATCCAGCAGCCGCAGCGTCGTCTGCACCCGGTCTAGGTTCTGGAACGCCCACGCGGCGCGGAGCAGCCGCTGCCCGCGCCGTGCCGAACCCGGGCTAAGCCGGGCCGCCTGGGCCAGCGCCGCGGCCTGTTCTGCGATCGCCCCGCGGCCGAAGGCCCGGTCCGCGGCAGCCTCCAGTCCGGCGGCCACGTCCTCGTCCGGCCCCAGGCTGGCTGCCGCCCGGTGCCACACCTGGCGGTCCGGCTCGCCCGCCAGCACCTCCGCCAGGGCCCGGTGCATGGCCTGCCGCGCCGCCGGCCCGGCCGCATCACACACCGCCGACCGCACCAGCGGGTGCCGGAACCGCACACTCGGCTCGTCCACCTCGGCCAGCCCTGCCGCCACCGCCGCCGCCAGATCCGCCACCGACACTGGCGCGCCCGCTACCACGCTCGCCGCGGCCAGCACCTCCGCCAGCGCATCCCCGTCGTCTAGCGCCGCCGCCAGCAACGCGGTGAAGGTCACGGCAGGCAGCCCCGGCAGCCGGGACGCGAACGCCTGCTCCAGGTGCCTGGTCAGCGGAATCCATCCGGGCAGAGCCCCGCGGCTGTCGTACTGGCTGGCCGTCACCGGTAGCTCCACCAGGGCCAGTGGATTCCCGGCTGCCTCCTTCAGCACCCGTCGGCGGACCACCGGATCCAGCACCGCGTGCGCGTCCAGCAATGCGGCCGCCGCCGCTGGGTCCAGCGGGCCGAGCCGCAGCTCGGCCAGCCCGGCCCTGGCCAGCGGGTTGTCCTCCAGCTCGGCTTCGCGGGCGGTGCCCACCAGCCCGATCGGGTCCGCGCCCAGCCGGCGGCTCACAAATGCCAGCACCTCGCAGGTGGAGGAATCCAGCCAGTGCACGTCCTCGGCGATAACCAAGAACGGCGCCCGCCCGGCTCCGACAGCCAGCAGCTCCAGGGTCGCCAGCCCGACCAGCGGCATGGTTGGAGCCACCTCGTCGCTAATCCCCAGGGCAGTCAGCAGCGCATCCCGCTGGCCGCGCGGCAACACGTCGGCCTCGGCCAGTACCGGCCGCAGCAGCTGGTGCAGCCCGGCAAACGAGAGGTGCGCCTCGCCGGGGACGCCCGAGCAGGCCAGCACCCGCATCCCGCGATCGGCCGCGCGCCGGCTGGCGACCGCCGCCAGCTCCGACTTCCCGATCCCCGGATCGCCCAGCACCAGCAGCGACTCGCCGCCGTCGCCGATGCGGGCCAGCAGCGACTCCACCGCGGCGATCTCCGGGTCCCGCCCGATCAGCTCTTGCGCCATTATCGGGCGCCCCAGGCAAGGGTCACCCCAGCAGTCTGAGCGGCCAGACGTGCCACGGCAAGCCATCGCGAAGCAGACCCGGCGTGCTGGCCGCCGCGGACATGGACGTTTCACCACCAGCACCAGATTCCGATCCTGCAATCAATCCGCCTCAAGCTCGGGCCCAGCTCACGGGTCCACCCCTGACCAGAGCCCCTGGCGCCGGTGGCGCCCACCTTGGTGCGGGGGCACGGAGCGGAATCTGGCGGTTTGAGTCACTCGCTGAGCCACTCTGCGACGGGGCGAAGTCAGTTGACTCAAGGCAAGGCGCCATAGGCGCCCGCAGTATTGGTGGAGTCCGCTTCCCTCCAAACCAGCCGGGCACGAGCATGACGAACCAGCCGATCTCGATGGCTGACCGGCCGACCGGGGTCGGGCAGCATGAGTGAGCTAGCCACCCGCCCGGTGGTCCCGCGCGAGCTGAGGCTTTCCCGAGTCCGTCCCGACGGGCCCATCACTGTTGGTCCCTGGCCGAGAAAGGGCGCCATAGCGTCCGCCGAGGAGCCAGGAACCCCGGAAGTTCGGGCCGCTCCCCCCATCAGGGGAGGAGCCGTGTCTCGCCGCGCGCTGCTCCGGCGGCTGGCCGAAGCCGAACGCGTGGTTCAGATATCGGCGCCGGCCGGGAGCGGGAAGACCGTGCTACTGCGGTCCTGGATCGCCGAAGCTGCCGTGGCCCGGCACGCCGCGTGGGTACCAGTGGATAGCGAGGAGGGGGATCCGCAGCGGTTCTGGCTGTCGGTGCTCGGCGCATTGCGCGAGACGGCCCCGGGGGCGGCACTAGTGAGGGCGCTGACGGCGGCGCCGCACGTGGACGGCTGGGCGATCGTGGAGCGGCTGCTGACGGACCTGGCGCCGCTGGCGAACCGGGTCTGGCTGGTCATCGATGACGTGCACGAGCTGGGCCCGGACGTGTTGCGGCAGCTGGAGCTGCTGGTGCTGCACGCGCCGCCGGGGCTGCGGTTCGTGCTGGCCACCCGGCATGATGTGCGGCTGGGGCTGCACCGGCTGCGGCTGGAGGGCGAGCTGACCGAGATCCGCGAGCTCGATCTGCGGTTCACCGTTGCGGAGGCGCGAGAATTGTTCGCGGCGGCGGGAGTGCAGCTGCCCGATTCGGCGGTGGTGATGCTGCATGAGCGGACGGAGGGGTGGGCGGCGGGGCTGCGGCTGGCTGCGCTGTCGCTAGCCGGGCATCCCGATCCGGCACGGTTCGCGGCCGGATTCTCCGGCACCGATCGGACGGTGGCCGAGTACCTGCTGGCCGAGGTGCTGGACCGGCAGCGCGAAGAGGTCAGACGGCTGCTGCTGCGCACCTCCATCCTGGAGCGGGTGAACGGGGAACTAGCCGACCTGCTGACTGGAGATAAGGGCGGAGAGCGGGTCTTGCTGGACCTGGAGCACGCGAACGCGTTCGTGGTCTCGCTGAACGGGTCGCGGTCCTGGTTCCGCTACCATGAGATGTTCGCCGGGCTGCTCCAGCTGGAACTGCGCCGTGCCGCGTCGGATGAGGTCGCCGCGCTGCACCGGACAGCCGCAGACTGGCTCGCGGAACATGGGTACTCGGTGGAGGCGATCCGGCACGCTCAGGCCGCCGGGGACTGGGGCCTGGCGGCCGGGCTGCTCGCCGATCACTGGCCCGGTCTGCACCCGGACGGGCAGGTCGCCACCACCCACGAGCTGCTCGCCGGGTTCCCGCCCAGCGTCCGCGCGGTCGATGCCGGGCTCGCGGCGGTGGCCGCGGCGGATGAGCTGGCGTACGGGTCGCTGGAGGCAGCCGAGCGCTACCTGGGCCTGGCAGAGCGCGGAACGGCCTCTGCGCCGGACACCCGGGGTGTACAGGCGCAGCTGCTGGTTGGCATCGTCCGGCTGCTGGTAGTCCGCCAGCGCGGCGATCTGCCGACGGTGGCCGAGGAGGTCCGGCGGCTGGGGGTCCTGGCCGAGGCCCCGGACACGACGCAGCCCGCCCTGGGCCAGGACCTGCGCGCACTCGCGCTGATCGGCCTTGGCATCACCGAGGTCTGGACAGGCCGGTTCCAGGAGGCAGAGCGGCACCTGGAGCGGGGCGTCGCGCTGGCGCGCCTGATCGGGCGGCCGTTTCTGGAGTTCACTGGCCTGGCACACCTGGCGCCGGTCGAGATGTTCCGGTCATATCCACAGGCGGCCGAACGCAGCAGGCAAGCTATCGAGCTGGCCGAACGACACGGCTGGGCCAGCGACCCGGCCGCCGGCACCGCCTGCATGGCACTGGGAACCATGCTGACCTGGCAGGGAAGACTGGACGAGGCCGAGCCCTGGGTCCGGCGCGCCGAACGCACCATCACAGCCGAAGCCCAGCCCGCGACCGGACACGTCATCCGCTACATCCGCGGGCTGCTCGAACTGGCGCGCGGAAGGGACGCCGACGCGCTGGCCGCGTTCCGGGCTGCCGAGCCGCTGGCCCGGCGGCTCGCCGCCCCGCACTACACCGTCCCTCGGGCACGGGCGCTGATGGTGCACGTCCTGGTGCGCCTTGGCGATACCGAGGGCGCCGAGCAGGCCCTTGCCGAACTCGGCAGCCAAGACCGCGATCACGGAGAGACGCACATCGCCACCGCGGTGCTGCGGCTCGCCCAAGACGATCCGCACGCGGCGGTCGCCGCGCTCGCGCCGATCCTTGACGGCGGCCCTTCCATGCTCCCATGGATTGGGCTGGCTCACGCTTTCCTGCTGGAGGCGATCGCCCGGGACGCGCTCGGCGACCGGGCTGCCGCCGGGCGGGCGCTGGAACGCGCGCTCGACCTCGCCGAGCCCGACGGCGCGCTGTTGTTGTTCCTGCTTCACCCCGCGCCGGGCCTACTCGAGCGCCACGCGCGGCACGGCACCGCCCACGCCGCCCTGATCGCTGAGATCCAGACCCTGCTCGCCGGGAACAGGTCCGCGCCGCCGCCCGGCAGCCACGCGGGATGGGCCCGCAAGCGCGGCCTGGATGAACAGCTCACCGACAGCGAGACCCGCGTCCTGCGCTATCTGCCGACCCACCTCACGACGCACGAGATCGCCGGTGAGCTGTACGTGTCGGTGAACACAGTCAGCACCCATACGCGCCACCTGTACGCCAAGCTCGGCGTCCACAGCCGCCGCGAGGCGGTGGACCGCGGCCGCGTCCTAGGCCTGCTCGCGCCCTCCGCACGAAGGGCTTAAGACAGAATCACAAAAGTTAGGCCAAGAAGGTGGCCAGCTGGATCCTCACCCTGCCCGGCGATGACCGCGCCGTACTCGCGCAAATCACCGCTGGCTGCGAGGAACTGAAGACCACCCGTGACCTGGGCGCCGGATGACAGCGGAGCGTCGCTGGCCGCGACTTGCCGCCGTCGTCCGGGCCTAGACGGCGGATTGGGTCACGGGATCCAGGGCGCCTTGAACGTACCTGTGTCGAAGAGGATCGCGGTCCAGTCGTCGCCGGCCCAGATCGCGCTGATCTTGCCGCCGTTCAGGCGGAAGACATCGAGTGCGTCCCACCGGACGTTGCGGCCAGTGGCAGGGATGCCTAGTAGAGCTCCCTCCTGCGTACCGCTTACCACCATGCGCACCAGGACCTCGTCGCCCTGCCCGAAAGCGTCTTTTATGGCGGTATGCACGTTGGGCAGGGAAGATACCACGCCGGCAAATAGCCCGGCGACGTTCTTACGGCCCGTGATCTGATCGGCGCTGCTGCCTCGCTGTCCGCTGTGACCGTTGCGGTGCTGTTCGCGAGTAGCGCCGCGAGCGCGGCGAGCGCCGCCTGAACCGCCTGCTGCCGGTGGCGCCTGGCTCGCAGCCGTTGATCGGCAGGTTGGTGGCCCGCGGTCAGGCCTGGAGGAAGGCGAGGACCGCGAGCACGCGGCGGCTATTGTCGGGTGATTCGGCTATGCCGAGTTTTATGAAGACGCTGCGCACGTGCGATTCGACGGTCCGCGGGGAGATGACAAGCCGGCTGCAGATCGAGTGGTTCGAGTGGCCCTCGGCCATCAGGGCGAGGATCTCCCGCTCCCGCTCGGTGAGCTCATCGAGGGGTCCGCGCTCCCGGCTGCGGCCGAGCAGCTGGCTGACGATGGCCGGGTCGATGACGCACTGGCCTGAGCACACCCGTTCCAGTGCGTCGGCCAGGACGGCCGGGTCGTAGACCCGTTCCTTGAGCAGGTATCCCGAGCTGGCGGGATGCTGTTCCAGCAGCGAGGACGCGTAGCGGGACTCCAGGTAGCTCGATAGCAGCAGGACCGCTGTGCCGGGGTGCCGCTGGCGGATGATCGCGGCGGCCTTCAGGCCCTCGTCGGTGTGGGTGGGCGGCATCTTGATATCGATCAGCGCGGCGTCCGGAGCTGTCCTGTTGACCAGTTCGAGCAGGCCGGGCAGGTCGGCGGCCCCGCCCACGACGTCGAATCCGGCCTCGGCGAGCAGTCGGGTGAGGCCCTCGCGGAGCAGCGCCATGTCCTCGGCGATCACGAGGCGCACGGGG
Source organism: uncultured Actinomycetes bacterium (assembly GCA_963722055.1). Classification (GTDB taxonomy): domain Bacteria; phylum Actinomycetota; class Actinomycetes; order Streptosporangiales; family Streptosporangiaceae; genus Palsa-504. The sequence goes on from CAVRLA010000005.1 coordinate 220,514, forward strand.
GCCGGAGGCGCCAGCCGGTACCCGGCCTCTGCCGCCACGGCCAGCGGCTCCCGGCTGGTGGCCAGCACCCGCACGTCATCACAGGCGGCCAGCAGCCCGGTGCACAGCTCCGCCGCCGCGCCGATCACGTGGTCGCAGTTGTCCAGCACCAGCAGCAGTTGCTGCCGAGCCAGCACCTGCGCCAGCGCCTTGGCGGCCGGCACCCCCGGCTGCTCCGGTATCCTCAGCCCCGCCGCTACCACCGAAGCCACCAGCGCCGGGTCCGCCACCGCCGCCAGTTCGGTCAGCCATACTCCGTCGGCGAACCGGCCCGCTACCTGCGTTGCCACCTCGCCGGCCAGCCGGGTCTTGCCCGAACCGCCCGGCCCCGTCACCGTCACCAGCCGGTGCCGCTCTAGCAGGCCGGCCACCTCGGCCGCCGGCCCAGCCCGGTCGGTGAAGCTGGTCAGCGCGGGCGAGTACACCCACGCCGCTGTGATGCCGACCGGATCGGCGCTGGCGTCCCGGATCCGGACGCTGGCAGCCTGCCCGCCCGGCAGCTCGGCGGGCCGCTGCCCTGCGGTCGGCGGGGATCGCGTGTCCAGCCCGGTCGCGGCGAGCTGGAACAGGCGGACTGGCCGGTCCAGGTCCTTCAGCTGGTGCTCGCCCAGATCCTCCAGCGCGAACCCCAGTTCCTCCTCCTCATCCGCGATGAGGGTCTGCGTCGCCTGGGAGATGAGCACCTGGCCGCCGCGGGCTGCGGCGCAGATCCGGGCTGCCCGATGGACGGCCAGGCCCGTGTAGCGTTCCCCGGCCTGGATCGCCTGGCCGGTGTGGATGCCGATCCGCACCCGGACCGGCGCGCCGTCCGGCCAGTCATGGGCCGCCAGCGCCCGCTGCACCTGCAGCGCGCACAGCACGGCCTGCTTCGCGCTGGCGAACGCGACGAAGAACGCATCCCCCTGGGTGTCCACCTCCTGCCCGGCATGGCCGGCGATAGCCGCGCGGACCAGCCGCTGGTGCTCGGCCAGCACCTGCGCATACCGCTCCCGCAGCGCCTTGACCAGCCGCGTCGACCCTTCGATATCGCTGAACAAGAAGGTGACCGGCCCGCCCGCAACCCCGCTCACCGGGCCACCACGCCGCGCATCGCCCGTGCAGGCCCGGACAACCATCCTGCGGTCGCCGGGATGCCCGCCCCGGCGGCCATCCCGGCACTAGATCCGCCCGGCCGCAGCTCCGGGACGCGACACCCGCCGCAGATCACACCGGCCGGCTCCTCACGGGCAGCCGGGACCATAATCTCACGGGAAACTGGGACCACAATCGACCACCATAATCGACCCTTCTCCGCCCTAGCCTAAGCCCCGGCCAGCGCAGACAGCGAGCATCCCGCGGGCTAGACCAGGCCCGCGTGCAGCGCGAGCCGGGTCAGGCCGGCGCGACGGCGGCAGCCGGTCTTTGTCCCGGTGCGGTCCAGGTGGGAGCTGACCGTGCGGACGCTGACGGACGGCTGGGCGGTGATCTGGTCGTCGGCGCGCCAGGGTGACCGGCTCCCGTTCCCGGCCACTGAGCTTGCTAGTCACGGCGGCGCCTGGCTGGCCGCGGGCGACGGTGGCCGCCAGTGACCGCTGCGGCGACGGTGCCGTCCGGTCCCCGACGGCAGCGCCTGCACCCGCGCCGCCGCCAGGTCGATCGCCAGCGGCATCCGTCCCAGCCGCCGTATCAGCCGCGCCACCACCGGGCCGGCGCTGGTCCAGCGCGAAACGCGCATCAGCGCTGCGGGCCCGTCTGCTAATAGCGCCACCGCCTCCGCCCGGGCCGTATCCGCCAGGTCATTGAGGCCGGGCAGGAATCGCTGCCTCGATGGTCATCTGCCCGTCGGCGGCCCCCAGCGTGAGGGTCCCGTCCGCGGCCGCGATCCGGTCCCGGGCCGCTGCGACGATGAGCTCGCCGGCGGCCCGGTCCAGGCCGTCCGCGGTCAGCCGGACACGCAGCACCCCGCCGGAGTCGGCGATGGTCACGGTGACGGCCGCCCGGCTGTGATCCTGCCCGGCCGTGCGGACGGCATCGGCGACCATCCGGTAGGCTGCTGCCTCCGCCGCGACTGAGGGCCGCCGCGGGCCTGATCCGTTGATGACCAGCGGAACCGGGCTGGTCTCGGCGAGGGTGCGCAGTCCCACACGCAGGCCCCCGTCGGCCAGCGCGGCCGGGTAGATGCCGTGCGCGATACCGCGGAGTTCTTCCAGAGCCGCGCCGATGTCCTGCCGGGCCGTGGTGTAGCCGGGACGCAGGGCCGGGGGTGCCGTCGATGCGGCCATTTCCAGCAGCACCTGCAGCGCGATCAGGCGCTGCTGGGCGCCGTCGTGCAGGTCGCGTTCGAGGCGTTGCCTCTCGGCATCGCCCAGCTGGACGATCCGCTGCCGGGACTGGGCCAGGTCGGCGAGCTCGGCGCGCAGCCGCGCGCCCGCGGCCACATGCTCGATGGCCAGCCCGGCGGCTCGCACGGCAGCCAGCAGCTGATGCGACGCGCCGGCCAGGTCCGCCCGGTACCGGATCTCGGCCACCGCCGAGTCGGCGCGGGTGACCCGGATGACGGCCAGCCCGGGATCGGCCGGGTCGGCCGGCATGCCGCTGGCATCCACCACGGTGCCGTCGTCGCGGAGGAATACCAGGGCAAGATCGGGATCATCGATGCTGCCGCCCAGCGCCGTCCGCAGCGACTCCGGGCCGGGCAGGGCCTCCAGCACGGCCTGGCTTACCTTCCCCGCGAGCCAGCGCGCCCGCAGCCGGCTGGCGGCCACATCACCGGCCATCACCGCGACGCAGCAGCACATCACCAGCCACAGCACCCGCAGCACAAGGTCTAGTTCCTGGGTCGGCAGCTGCAACGTGTGCGCCGCCGCTGCCACCGCGAGCAGCGCCGCTGCTATCCCGCCGACCACGATCGGGGCGTAGATCAGGCGGAGGATGCGCGGCGCCCGCGCCAGCCGCCACCCCGCCCGGGCGGCAAGGCCAGCGCCGGCCGCGATCGTCAGCACCAGCCCCCACTGCCCCAAAGCGGCGTACAGGCCAGGATCGGACCGGACCTCCACCAGATTGGCCGGGCAGGTGAAGCACCCGGCGGCCGGCGGGTCGAACACAACAGTCGGCAGCAGGCCACGGATCACCGCGGCCACCGCCAGGCTGACCGCGATGATCGCCCAGTCCGGCCGCCGGACCGGGACGACCGGGCAGGCTAGCGCCGCCGAGCCGGCCAGGAACGGCGCCAGCTGCCCGCCGACCAGCGCCGCGGTGAACAGCACCGCAGAGCCAGAGTCCTGGGCAGGTAGCTGGGCCAGCAAGATGGCCAGGCCGGTCAGGGCAAGCAGCGCACCGCACGCGGCGAGCCCGCGGTCCAGGGCCATCTGCAACCCGGCGGCGGCCGCGGCGACCGCTGCCCCCACCTGGATGATGCTCTCCGCCAGGTCACCGCCGCCGAGTACGGCATCGGGGTGCGCAGCCGCCAGCCGGGACGTCGCGATGCCCAGCGCCAGCACGAGCAGGGCGCCCGCCAACACAGCGAACGGCGGCCTGACCTTCATAGCAGGAGCCTGACAGGGGTTGACCTCGACGGCAACAGGCGAGCACTCTCAGGGCTAACGGAAGGATTTCAGTGCCCGCACTGATGTCCTGCCCGCCGCGCCGGGGCAGTGTGACCTGCATGAACCGAACTGTGTCTAAGGCAATGGCAGCCGTGGGGCTGGCAGCCGCCGTGATCGGGCTCGCAGCGTGCGCGGGCACACCCACCATCGGCAAGTCGGGCGCGGCGCACCAGGCCGTGACTATCATCACGCTGCAGATGCCCGACGGGTCCTCGCCGGATGGCGTCTGGTTCGCTAAGGACGTGACGCGGCGCTCCGGCGGCACCCTCAAGGTCGTCATCGACCCCGACAGCTACGCCAGTACCGTACCCGCCAACGGGGCGCGGCTGGTGGCCGCGCTGCGGGCGGGCCGGGTCGGCTTCAGTTACCAGCCGGCCCGGGACTGGTCCGCTGCCGGCGTGCCGGGATTCCAGGCCCTGGACACCCCGTTCCTGGTGACCACGGTGACCGCCACCGAGGACCTCGCCGCCAGCCCGGTGGCCGCCGCGGTGCTGCGCCAGCTGACGCCGCTGGGCCTGGTCGGAATCGGGCTGATCCCGAACGAGCCGCGCCAGTTCCTGTCGACACGTCCCCTGATCGGGCCGGCCGATTTCGCCGGGACCAGGCTGCGGATCATCGACAACCCGCAGACCGCGGCGCTGGTGCGGGCCATCGGCGCCCGCCCGGTGCAGGGCGTGCTGTCCACGCAGGTCGGCGGGATGCTCACCTCCGGGTCGGTCACCGGCGTGGAAACCTCGCCGATGTACATCCTGAGCAACTCCTACAACCACCAAGCGTCCTACCTGACCGCGTACGGGATGTTCCCCAGGTTCGAGACGATCGTGGCCAGCGCATCAGCCTGGCGGAAGCTGACCGCGGCTCAGCAGGCGGCGATGCGGCAAGCGGCCGCGGACACCCTGGCCTACGCCGACCGGACCGGCACGTCGCTGGAACAACACGAACTCGCCGGCCTGTGCACGGGCGGACTGGTCCTGGATGAGCCCTCGCCGGCTCAGCTCGCCGCACTCGCAAGCCGGGCCGCCAGCGCCGCGCCGGCAGGCTCCGCGGCCGCCGCCATGACTCTGATGATCAGGGCAGACGTCCCAGGCCTCGGGGCCCAGCCGGCCGCGGTCCCGCCGCCCTCCCAGTGCCGGACCGCCGCCACGGCGGCGCAAGCCGTCGCGCTGCACCAGGTCAGCACCCCGGGCGGATCCGGCAGTCGGACTGCGACGATCCCGCCCGGAGCCTACGTCACCACCGACACAGTGGCGGACTTCGAGAACGGCGGCGTGGACGGGCCCGACTTTGAAGCGCCAGTCACCACTACCACCTACTTCTACGCTAACGGGACCTTCTATCAGACCCAGCAGCCCAAGTACCCCGACCAGCCTCCCGCCCACGGCCGTTACGTCGTGAAAGGCGACGAGGTCACGTTCAGCTCACCGTTCTTTTCCGACAACCCGGAGATCGTGCGTTGGAGTTACTACGACGGGGAGCTGACCTTCAGCATCGTGAGCGTCCAGGACCCGGGTGGAGTGGTCCTCTACACCGCGCACCCCTGGCGTAAGGTCAGCTGACGCGCCGTCGGCTGCCGGGGGTGATTGTCGCGGCCGGCGGTGGGCGAGCTGACCACATGGAAGCAGCATGCCGGGGTTGACGGCATCGGCGGCCGGCGAGCACCCTGAGGATCAATCTCCGGATTTCAGTGTGCGCACTGATGTCCGGCCTGCTGCGATGGGGCAGCGTGACCGGTATGAACCGAACGATGAGCGTGCCGCTGGCCGCTACGACGCTCGCCGCCGCCTTGGCCGGTCTCACAGCGTGCACGGGCACGCCCGGCATCGGCAAGTCGGGCGCGGTAAACCAGGCCGTGACCGTGATCACGCTGCAGATGCCCGACGCGGGCGACCCGGACGGGACGTATTTCGCCCAGGACGTGGCGCGGCGCTCAGACGGCACGCTGGAGGTTCACGTCGACGGGAACAGCTATGCCAGCGCCCTGCCCGCCAATGAGGCCCGGCTGGTGGCTGCGCTGCGGGCGGGCCGGGTCGGGTTCAGCTACCAGCCGGCCCGGGACTGGGCGGCCGCCGGGGTGCCGGGATTCCAGGCCCTGGACACACCGTTCTTGGTGACCACGGCGCTGGCCAGCGAGGCGCTGGCAGCCAGCCCGGTCGCCGCCGCGCTACTGCGCCAGCTGACGCCGCTCGGGCTGATGGGCATCGGGCTGATCCCGGCCCAGCCACGGCAGTTCCTGTCGGTCAGGCCGCTGATCACGCCAGCGGCGTTCGACGGGATCAGCCTGCGGATCAACGACGACCCGCAGACTGCGGCGCTGGTCGGGGCGCTCGGCGCGCACCCCCTGCAGGGCAAGTCGGCCAGCCAGGCCGGCGACCTGCTCAGGTCCGGGTCGATCGCCGGGGTGGAGACATCACCGCAATATGTGCTGGATAACTCCTACAACGTGGAGGCGTCCTACCTCACCGTGTACGGGATCTTCCCCAAGTTCCAGACGATCATCGCCAGCACGTCGGCCTGGCGGAAACTGACCGCGGCCCAGCAGGCCGCGATGCGGCAGGCGGCCGCGGACACCCTGGCCTACGCGGACCGGACCGTGACGTCCCTGGAACAGCACGAACTCGCGGGCCTGTGCGCGGGCGGGCTGGTCCTGGATGAGCCCTCGCCAGCTCAGCTGGCCGCACTCGCGCACAAGACAGCCAGCGCGGCGCCGGCAGGCGCCGCGGCCGCCGCCATGACCCAGATGATCAGGGCAGACGTCTCCGGCCTCGGGCCGCAGCCGGCCGCGGTTCCGCCGCCCCCGCAGTGCCGCACCGCCGGCACGGCCGCACAGGCGATCGCGCTGCACCACCTCAGCACGGGAGGCGGACCAAAAGGCCAGACCGCGACGATCCCGCCCGGGACCTACGTCACCACCGACACCGTGGCGGACCTCCAGGCCGGCGGCGTGTTCGGCACTGACTGGAACGAGCCGATCACCTGGACCTGGCACCTGTACCCGAACGGGACGTTCTATCAGACCCAGCAACCCGACTACCCCGACCAGCCCTTCGGCCGCGGCCGCTACGTCGTGAAAGGCGACGAGGTGACCTTCAGCTACGAAAAGTACATGGATGAGGCGGCTGAGACGTTGCGCTGGAGTTACTACGACGGGCAGCTGACCTTCAGCCTCGTGAACGTCCAGGACGAGGCGGCGCGAGTCATCTACACCGCGCACCCGTGGCGCAAAGCCGGCTGACCGCGGCGGCAGGCTGCGCGGCCATTCTGCTTGCCGGCGCGGCCGCCGAGGCCGTGGGACACGGACCGACGGTCCTGCTGACAGCGGCCGACTACGCGGTCGGCGCGGCCTTCGCGGTGTGCGGCGCCTGGCTGGTCGTGGCCGGCCGGGGCTGGGGGTTGCTCAGCCTGGCCACGGCTGCGGGCTGGTTCGCCGGCACTGCGGCGGCCGCGGCGCCGTGGCTGCCCTCCTACCCGGGTGACGTGGCGGCCCTGGGTTACCGCGCCTTCCTGCTGCACCTGCTCATCCGCGCGCTGCGGGAGCAGCGGCCGGCTGGCGCTGGGCGCCTGCTGATCGCGGCCGGTTACCTGGCCGTCTTGCTGCCCGTGCCCGCCGATGGCCTGGCCACTGCCGCGATCGTGGCCGGCCTGGCGGCGCTGGCGGCCCGGTCGGCCCAGCGCTCCCCCGCCGACCGCCGCCGGGCCCTGGCCGCAACCGCTGTTTGCGCCGCCGTGCTGGCCGTGATCTGGTCACTCGCCGCCGCCAGCGTGACCGGAGGGGAAGCCGCGGAACTCGCCAACGATCTGGCGCTGGTCGCCGTGGCCGCGGTGCTCGCTGCCGGATGGGCACGCGGCGGCGGGCTGCAGGGCGCGATCAACGCGCTCGTCGTCGAACTCGGCCCGTCCCGGCGCCCGGCAGCCCCGGTTTCGGCTGTGCTGGCCGACGCGCTGGCCGATCCGGAGCTCGAGGTGCGCTACGCAGTTCCGGGACTGGGCTGGTTCGACGAGAACGGCCGGCGCGTCCCGGATCCGCCTGCTGGCCGTCCCGGCGGCCAGCAGGTGACCCGGGTCGCCGCGCCGGACGGCGGCGAGGTCGTCCTGGTCCACGGCCCGGCGGCTGCGGCCGGGCCGGCGCTGGCGGCCGCGGCAGCCGCGGCGGCCGCGCTGGCGCTGGACAGCGCCCGCCTCTCCGCCGAGGTGCGCCAGCAGGCCGCCGCCGTCAGGCAGTCCCGGCGGCGGCTGCTCGTGGTGGCCGACGCCGAGCGCCAGGTCCTGGAGACCCGGCTACGGGCCGGCCCGGTCGGCCGGCTCGAGCGCGTCGACCGGGCCCTGGCCAGGCTGGGCGACCGGGCCGCGCAGGACATCCGTGCTCAGCTGGCCATCGCGCTGGATGATCTTGCCCTGCTCGCCCGCGGCCTGTTCCCCGGCGCGCTCGGCACCCGCCCGCTGCAGGAGGTCCTGCGCGAGCTCGCCGCGGGAATGCCCATACCGGTGCAGGTCATCACCGGCGGCCCGCTGGCCCAGCTGCCCGATACCCAGCAGGCGATAGCCTTCTTCTTCTGCTCCGAATGCCTGGCCAACGTAGCCCGGCACGCCCGTGCGACGGCCGCGACAATAGAAGTCCGCCTTGACGCCAGCCAGCTCACCATGAGCGTCATCGATGACGGCAAAGGCGGCGCGGCCATATCCGCTGCGCGCGGCCTGCGCGGGCTCGCGGACCGGGTCGAAGTGGCGGGCGGCCAGCTGACCGTGAACAGCCCGCCCGGCGGGCCCACCTGCATCCGCGCCGACGTACCACTCACCTGACCAGTCAAAAGCCGCCCAGCCTACTCAGGCCAGAAGCTTCCGCTGGCCGCTGGCACATCTTGCGATCTCCGTGAAACGAGCCGTTCCCCGTGAACGGAAACCCGCAGCCCGGTGCCAACTCTGCCAAGCCGGAACTGAATGCCTCCTGCTCCATCTGCGCACAGATCTGGATGTCGCGCACATCTATTCTCGCCTCAATGAGCGAGCTATCAGGCGCCCGGAGCATCGATCTGGTTTCCTATCAGAGATGGGAAATACTCTACGGCGATCGTCGGCAAGGTCGAGATAACGTGAGCGAGTATTCCACTTCCTGCATAGATATTCGGGCAGATGAATTACTCATTTCGGCAGAGGCGGGTGTCTTGTCCCTACCTGTGCATATGAACCTCGTGGAGGGTATCAGAGCCGTCCGGTGGCGTCGCTGATCGCTTGGTCGAGGATCGCCAGGCCGAGCGAGAGTTCGTCCTCGGTGGCGGTCAGTGGCGGGGCGATCCGGAAAACGCCGCCCATGCCGGGGAGCTGCACGATGTTCATGTGCAGGCCCAGTTCGAGGCACCGGCTGGTGACAAGCGCGCCCAGCTCGTCGGAACCGCGTTTGGTCTGACGGTCGACGACCAGTTCCAGGCCGGTCAGCAGGCCACGTCCCCGGATGTCGCCCACGATCTCGTGCCGGTGCGCGATCTCCTCCAGGCCATGCCGGAGAATGCGGCCCAGGTGGCGGGCGCGCTCGTCGAGCCGGTCGCGTTGCAGCACGTCCAGGACGGTGATGCCGACCGCGGCCGGCAGCGGGTCCGCGACGTGCGTGGTGAAGAACAGGAATCCCCGGTCGTGCGCCGCTTTTTCGAGTTCGGCGCTGGTCAGTACGGCGGCCAGCGGAAGGCCGGCGCCGAGGGTCTTGGACAGGGTGAGGATGTCGGGGATGACGCCGTCGCGCTCGAAGGCGTACCAGGTGCCGGTGCGGCACAGCCCGGTCTGGGCCTCATCAAGGATGAGCAGCATCCCGCGTTCGCGGCATTTGTCCCGCAACGCCGCCAAGTAGCCGGGCGGCGGCTCGATGACGCCGCCGGAGCTGAGGATCGGCTCGACGATGGCCGCGGCCAGGCTGCCGACCGACTGTGCGTCGATCAGGTCGAAACCGAAATCCAGCTGCCGCTGCCAGTCCAGCTCCCCGCCGGCAGTGGTGAAGTCAGGGCGGTAGCGGTGGGGCGCGGGGATGGCGAAGTTGCCGGGCGCGGCCGGACCGTAGCCCTTCCGGCCGGCGCTGTAGGTGGCGCCCGCGGCCGCTTGCGTCATGCCGTGCCAGGACCGGGCGAACGAGACGATCTCGTGCTTGCCGGTGACGAGCTTGGCCATCCGGATGGCCGCCTCGTTCGACTCGGCGCCGGTGGTCAGCAGCAGCGCCTTGTCCAGCGGTTCTGGCAGTGTCTGGGCCAGACGACGGGCCAGGTCGACGACGGGACGGCTCAGCATGCCGCTGAACAGGTGATCCAGCCTGGCCGCCTGCCGCGTGACGGTAGCGACGATCTCCGGGTGCGAATGGCCCAGGATCGCGCTCATCTGGCCGGAGGTGAAATCGAGGATCTTCCGGCCGTCCTCGGTGAACACGAAGCTCCCGGCGGCATGGTCAATGATCTCCCGGGTGAACGCGCCAGCGCCGGCGTAACGGACAAGGTACCGGTCGGCGTCGGCCCAGAAGGCATCCTCGGCGGAAAACGGCACGAAGATCGGAGCAGCCATGGCTCCGACGGTACGTCCGGCCCACGCGGCCCGTCCATCTCACCATCCTGGCGGCCCTGCCGACCGAATCGGACAGCAACGAGCAGATAACCAGCCGATGCTGGAACCGGCCCGCGCCTCGAACCGGAGGGATTCCCCTTACCCCGACCGCGGCTACACCATCGGCACCCGGGCGGGCCAGCCTGTATCCGCAAGACCGGTCACGCAACCAAGGCCATCTGACCGCACCATCCGACCAGCGGCAAAATAGTGAGTTCTCGACGTGGGCGGCGATGAATAAAAATACAGCCCAACCCGACCGTCCGCCGGACTGTGGCCAGGGACCGCTACGCAGACAACAACGTCCTGAGCCTGTGATAACGACGCGCCGACCCGCCTTATGGGGGCGGTCGCCGGGTTGGCCGTCGTGACATGTGGTGCCCGAAAGGTCGTCAGGGCACCGCCCGGCCGCAGAACCGGCCGGGCGGCCGTGTTTACGGGAAATCATCTGTGTGAGATGCCGGGGCTGATGCGAGATCGCCGGGCTCTCCGGCCGGCCGGTCAGGCGGTGGGTGCATGCCGCGGATCGTGTGACGCGCGCCGTTCCCGGATGCTGCCCGGGAGTATTTCCCGGCTGACTCGGGAAGGCGCCTCTTCTGGCCGGGAACCTTCTGGAGGCATCGTGACCACACCACAGATTCCACCGGAGGTAACCCATGAACACTCGCGAGCTCACCGTCCTGACCGCCATCGCCGGGATCCTCGCCCTCGGCGAGTTCGCCAGCGCGATCCAGATCGGGCTGGGGGAGGACGGTCCTAATCGTTCGGGATGGCCCTTTGGCGTGGCGTTCGGCGTCTTCTTCCTGATCGTTGCCTGGTTGCTGCGCCGCGGGCGGATCACCGCGGGTGCCGTCTTCGTCGGCATCCTGTGCCTGTTCGAGATCCTCTCGTACCCCAGCTGGTACAAGCACAGCGCCCTGACCTGGACGTACGACACCGTCTTCGCCGTCGTGGCGCTGGCCGGGCTGATCGGCGCCATCACGGTGCTGGCGGGGCGTCTCCGGCACCGGGTCGCGGCCTGACGCGCTGCCCCGCCCCAGACAGTGACTCTGGCCGGAGATCCGCACGTGGTGCACGATGAGCGTATGAAGCGCCCACCGCGGGCGGCGGACCGCGGCCGTGTCACCGCGGTCGCGGTCGTAGGCGCGGTCGTGCTCGCGGTCGTCGGCTCGGCCGCCGCGGCCGCCTATGACCGGCCCGGGACCGGCGTGTTCGCCGACACGGTTTCGTTCGCTGTCGCGATCGCGGTGGTCGCGGTGGTGGGCGCCGTGGTCACCCTCGCGGTTCCCGGTAACCGTGTCGGCTGGCTGATGCTGTCCGCCGCCGCTGTCCTGGGTGTCGGCACGGCGTTCACCGAGGCCGGAATCCACGGCGTGGTAACCGCCCCGGGCGCGGTGCCCGGCGCCGCGTACCTGGCCGCCCTCGGCCCGGGCCTGCAGGCGGCCGGGCTGGTGATCGCCGTGGTGTGGGTGCCGGCCGTGTTTCCCGACGGGCGCCTGCCCGGGCCGCGGTGGCGCTGGCTGGCCTGGTGTGCCGCCGCCGCGGCGGCCTGCCTGTTCCTCGGCAACGTGCTGAGCCCTACCTCGAACGAGAACCGGCTGGCCCGCTGGCACAGCCCGCTCGCGCTGCCGGTCCGCTACGGGAACGTCGCGGGCGCGCTCAGCGGCGCCGGTGTCCTGCTGGCCGTGGGCGCCGGCGCTGGGGCCGTCGCCGGGCTCGTCATCCGGTGGCGGCGCGGGGGTCCGCTGGTCCGGCAGCAGCTGCTGTTGCTGGCCCTGGCCACCTGGCCGCCCGCGCTGGTCTTCCTCGCCATACTGATCACCAATGGCGCTCCCGGCTGGATCTTCGGCGTGGTGCTGCTGGCGCCGCCGGCCGCGATCGCGATCGCGATCTTGCACCACGGCCTGTATGATCTTCGCCGCGCGGCCCAGCACACGCTGCTGTGGCTGACCATGTCAGCTGCTGTCGTCGGCATTTACGCGGCGGTGGTGATCACCGTCGCCGCGCTAGTCCCGGATCACCACGCCTGGTGGCCGTCTGCGCTCGCGGCGGCGATCGCCGCGCTGGCGCTGATCCCGCTGCGCGAAAAGCTGCAGCGGGGCGTGACCCGCGTGGTCTACGGCCGGTGGCACGAGCCGTATGAGGTCCTGGCCGGCCTCGGTGAGCGGCTGGAAGCCGCCGCCGACATCGACCGGCTGCTGGACGCCGTGGTTGCCGAGCTCACCACCGGGCTGGACCTGCGCGGCGTCAGCGTCCGCGATCTCGACGGGACCGTCGTCACCGGCACCGGTGACGTCCCAGGCACCGTCCCGGGTGCCGTCCCGGGCTCCGCTGCGGCCGCCGACCTGGCCATGATCGCTTCTGCCGATCCGGGTCCGGCCAGGATTCCGTTGCTGGCCTACGGCACCCCGGTCGGTTCTCTGATCTACCGGGTGCCGGACCGCCCGCTGAGCGCGGCCGAGGAACGGCTGCTGCACGACCTGGCGCGGCAGCTTGGCGGAGCGCTGCACGCGCGGCTGCTCCACGAGGACCTGCAGCGCGCCCGGGAGCGCCTGGTCCTGGCCCGGGAGGAAGAACGGCGCCGGCTGCGCCGTGACCTGCACGACGGCATCGGCCCGGCGCTGGCCGGGCTGACGCTGAAGAGCGAGACGGCCCGGGCGCTGCTCCCGCCGGGCAGCGAAGACGCCTCCCGCCAGCTGCACGATCTCAGCGAGGAGATCCGCCGCACCGTGGTCGATGTCCGGCGGCTGGTCGAAGGGCTGCGGCCGCCCGCGCTGGATGAGCTCGGCCTAGCCGGCGCATGCGCCCAGGCCGTCGAGCGGCTGACCGCCGGGGCAGGCCTGGTGGCCAGCGTGGATGCCTGTGACGACCTGCCCGCGCTGCCGGCCGCCGTCGAGGTCGCCGCGTACCGCATCGTGGTCGAGGCGGTGACCAACGCCGTCCGGCACGCCCGCGCCCGCCAGTGCCGGGTATCGATCGCCTGCATCCCGGCCGGGCTGGCCGTCGAGGTCACCGACGACGGCACCGGGCTAGCCGAGGCCGGCCCGTCACGGGCACGGCCTGGCCATCATGCGGGAACGGGCCGAAGAACTCGGCGGCACCGTCACGGTCACGGACGCCTCCCCCGGCGTCACGGTCCAGGCCCGGCTGCCGGCCGTCACCACGCCCGCGCAGCTTCCCAGCATTCCGGCGGTGCCCGCGTGACCCGGGTCCTGATCGTCGATGACCATCCCGTCTTCCGCGACGGCCTCGCCGGCCTGCTCGCCACCCTGCCCGAGGTCGAGGTGACCGGCACGGCCGGCACCGCCGACCAGGCGCTGGCGGCCATCAGGGACACCGCGCCCGATGTGGTGCTCATGGACATCAACCTGCCCGGCACCTCCGGCGTCGAGGCGACCCGGCGCGCAGCCCAGCTCGCCCCGGCCACCGCGGTGCTCGTGATCACCATGGTCGACGACGACGACACCGTCTTCGCCGCCCTGGCCGCGGGCGCACGCGGCTATGTCCTCAAGGGCGCGTCCGCCGACGAGATCGCCGCGGCGCTGCGCACCGTCGCCGCGGGCGGCGCCACCTTCGGCGCGGGAGTCGCCACCCGGCTCCTCGCCCGGACGCCCGGCCGGCTGTCCGGCCCCGCGAGCCCGCCCCGGCCAGACGACCTGACCACCCGGGAACACCAGGTCCTCGACCTGCTGGCCGAAGGTGCCAGCAACCAGCAGATCGCCCGCTCCCTCGGCATCTCCCTCAAGACCGTGCAAAACCACGTCTCCCACATCCTCGACAAGCTCCAGGCCGCCGACCGGACCCAGGCCGCCCTCCGCGCCCGGGGCATCCCGCCGCAACCACCGCGCTGAGCACACCGCAGACCCTTTCCGCAGCTCCCGGCGGCACCGCGCAGATGACGGCGGCCCCGATGACAGGCAGAAGACAGTTGCCCTGCCCAAGCCAATGGCCCGCCGTTGCAGACGCCGGGCACACCAGGACGAGGACGCCCGGAACCGGGCAATCTGCGTGCCGCCCACCCGCGTGCTCCGCACGCCCGTCTGAGGTAAATATTCGGCAGGGCGTCGAGCCGCGCCGCCCGCTGCCATTCGCCGGACGGGTACACCTGCTATTGCACGACATTCCCGCCCCGCCGACCATGGACCGAGGTCAGCCGGGCGCATAGGTGAGGATCACTGACCCGTTCTCCAGCCTCCTCTGGTCGGTGAGCCTGAGGTCGAGCCCGGAGGTGTCCACGGCCTCGAACAGCCGCTGCCCCGAGCGGCCACGACGGGCATGATCCAGAAGCGGAACTCGTCGATCAGGTGGTCTCGCACGAGCGTGTCGTCGAAGCGGCTGGTGCCGTACTTGATGAGATCCTTGCCGGGCTGGTCCTTCAGCCGGGCGATCGCCCTGGATGGGTCGGGCCCGAGGAGGGTGGCATTCCATGCCGTCTCGGTCAGCGATCGAGATGCGACGTACTTGGGCATGGCGCTGATGAGGTCGATGTAGGGATTGCCAGCGATATGGCCCCAGTTCGCGAAGAACTTCTCGTAGGTCACCCGGCCCATGACGAACGCGTCGTAGTTGCCCAGTTCCTTAAGGGACAACGCTGTGGCCTCGGCATCGAAGTTGGCCCACCGTTCGGGCGCTTCGATGACGCCGTCGAGCGACACGAGGGTCGATTCGATCAGCTTGCGCATTGTGGTTCTCTTTCTCGAGTGGTTGATCTCGTGATCACGGGCCCAGCTTCGGACGGGCCAAGGCGTCAGGGTGGCCTGCGCGTGCGCGCCGATCGGTGCACGGCGCGCCCTGGCGTCCGGCAGGTTAGGGGGCCGTCGACGCGGCCGTCGGAGAGGGCGTCTGGGCTTCGGTCAGGCGGGGCGCCCTGCTCGGGTGTTCCGGTGAGCACGGTCCCGGCTTGGGGACCCCGGGCAGTGGTGGGCCGCCGCCGAACAGGTGACGAGGGCGTTACCGCACCGGGCTAAGGCCGGTGGCGGTGAGCAGGTACGCGTCGCGGTCATCGGCGGCGCCGGTGGCAATGTCGACGATCGCGGTGCCCACCTGCTCCGGGGTGAGCGCCGGGCCGAGGCGGTCGAGGAAGGCGGGGATATCGACGCCCTGCCTGGTGGCGTAGGCGGCTACTCCGGCCGCGCCCAGGTCTGTTTCCGGGGTGAGCTGCGGCAGCACCGAGGTGAACCTGATGCCGAGCGCGTTCCGGCCGGACTCGGCGGCGGCGTAGGACGCGATGAACCGGATGGTGGCCTTGGCTCCGGCGTAGCCGCCGCTGAGTGGCGAGCCGTTGACCGCGGCTCCGCTGGAGAAGGCGATGACCGCGCTGCCCGGCTCCAGGGGAAGCAGCAGCGCCTCGCGGGTCCAGTTGAACACGTGCTGCACGTCGACTTCCCAGTTGCGGCTGAAGGTCTGCCAGGTTTGCCGGTGGACCGGCCGCGTCAGGGGGGCTGCCCCGGCGTTGAGGACCAGCGTGCGGGGGCGGTATTTGTCGAGGAGCTGGCCCGCGAGCACGGGGTCGGTGGCGTCGGCGGCGACGGGGGTGAAGGTGCCGCCGAGTTGTTGGTGGAGTTCCTCGAGCCGGTCGGGGTCGCGGGCGACCCCGACGACGTGCGCGCCGTGCTTGGACAGGGCGACGGCGATGGCGCGCCCGAAACCCCGGCTGGCGCCGGTGACCAGTGCCGTCGTTCCGGAAAGTTCTTGCGTTGGCATGCGGGACTCCCTTGATGCGTATGAGGCGATGGTTGGGTTAAACGTCGGCAGGTGCTGGTTGAGGCTTCTGGGATGTGCGGGCAACCGCCGTGGCCAGCTCGTTGCGGCGGACCAGGAGGTAAGTCACCGGGACCGCGGCCAGGCCGATGGCGCCGCAAGCCCAGAAGGCCCATTGGAAGCCGCTGGTGAGTGCCGCGGCTGGTGCGGCGCCCTGGTGGAGCAGGGTGCTGGCGTGGGTGGCGGCGATCGTGGACGCCAGGGCGATACCGATCGCCCCGCCAAGCTGCTGGGAGGTGTTGATGAGCCCGGAGGCCAGGCCGGCCTCGTGCTCGGCGACCCCGGCCAGGGCGGCGATCGAGACCGGGATGAAGGCAAATGCGGTGCCGACTCCGACGATGAAGAACGGGCCGGCCAGGCTGGCCCAGAACTGGCCGTGCACAGGCACCTGGGTTGACCACAAGATGCCGCCGCCGATCATGGCCATTCCGGCCGCCATCACGGGCTTGGCCCAGCCGCGGGTGACCAGCGCCTGCGACAGGCCGGCGAAGGCGACCGAGATGAGCGCCATCTCCAGCCAGGCGAGCCCGGCCTTCAGCGCGGAATACCCGAGGACCTGCTGCAGGTACAGGGTGCCGATGAAGATGTACGCGAAGAAGCTGCCGCCAAGCAGCACGCCGACCGCGTTCGCG
Organism: uncultured Actinomycetes bacterium; assembly: GCA_963722055.1. GTDB lineage: Bacteria > Actinomycetota > Actinomycetes > Streptosporangiales > Streptosporangiaceae > Palsa-504. The sequence continues at coordinate 237,102 of CAVRLA010000005.1, forward strand.
CCCGCCAGCGTCTTGTTCTGGAAGATCCGCAGCGGCATCAGCGGCGCCTCCGCGCGGGTCTCGATCACCACGAAGGCGGCGAGCAGAGCGGCGGAGGCCGCGAGCAGCGCCACCGTCCTGGCTGTACTCCACCCGGCCTGCGGGGCGGTCGAGATCGCGTAGACGAGCAGCGATAGGCCGCCGGTCACCGTGACCGCGCCGAACGGGTCGTAGCGCCGGCGTGCCGTGGCGAGCCGGCTTTCGGGCACGAGGCGCGGGGCGAGCAGCAGCGCCGCAGCCCCGATCGGGACGTTGAGGAAGAAGATGTACTGCCAGCCGACGTAGCGGGTGAGCAGACCGCCGGCCATCACCCCCACGGCAGCGCCGCTGGCCCCGATGGCGCCCCACACGCCCAGGGCCTTGTTGCGCTCGGCACCCTCGGGGAACATGTTCATCACGATCGACAGCGCCGCCGGGAGCACGATCGCCGCGCCGAGCCCCTGCAGGAAACGCATCGGGATCAGGACCGTGTCCGCGGTCGCCAGCCCGCAGCCCAGCGATGCCGCGGTGAACACCAACAGGCCGGCCATCAGGACGCGGCGGCGCCCCAGCAGATCCGCGGCGCGGCCGCCGAGCAGCAGGAAACCGCCGAAGGTGAGCGCGTAGCCGGTGACGACCCACTGCAGGTCCGACTCCGGCATGTGCAGCTTGCGGCCGATGGTCGGCAGCGCGACGTTGACGATCGCCAGGTCCGCGACCGTCATGAAGAACGAAACAGCCAGCACCGCGAACGCGCGCCAGCGATGGACCTGATTCGATCCTTGACCCTCCTGGTAGGCGATCGTGCCTGAAACCTGGTGGCTTGACATGCGGACTCCCTGAGGTGTGTGAGGCGGGGCCTCATCTGCGTTCACCTCTTCAGATCCGGGACGGACGGAAAACTGACCGGGGAATCCGCGGGGCAGATAATGCGCCGCCGGCCGGTTACTTTCGCGGCCGGGCCGGATCTGTACCAGTGACGGCGCAGCACGCGACGCCCCGAGGGAGCAGCCATGGCAGTCAGCGAGGATTTCGCGCGTCTCACCGACCCGTTCCGGCCCGAGCTGCTGGCGCACTGCTACCGGATGCTGGGCTCGGTCCACGATGCCGAAGACCAGGTGCAGGAGACCATGATCCGGGCCTGGCGGTCCTACGGCGACTTCGAGGGGCGGGCGTCGCTGCGGACCTGGCTATACCGGATCGCGACCAATGCCTGCCTGCGCGCGCTGGAGAACACCGGCCGGCGGCCGTTGCCGTCCGGCCTGGGCGGCCCGGGCGAGTACCCGGAAGCTCCGCTGGCCCCGGCGCGGCCGGAGGTTCCATGGCTGCAGCCCATTCCCGACGCGCTGGTGAGCGCCGGGTCCGCCGATCCCGCCGAGGTCGTCGCGTCCCGGCAGAGCGTGCGACTGGCCCTGATCGCCGCCTTGCAGTACCTGCCCGCCCGGCAGCGCGCGGTACTGATCCTGCGCGACGTGCTGGGCTGGCGGGCCGCGGAGGTCGCCGACCTGCTCGGCACCACCACCACCGCGGTGAACCGCATGCTGCAGCGCGCCCGGGCGCGGCTTGAACAGGTGGCACCCGACGAGGACCAGATTCATGAACCCGCCGATCCGGCTGACCTCGACCTGCTCGACAAATACGCCGCGGCGTTCCAGAACGCCGACATCCAGGCGGTAATGCAACTGCTGCGCGATGACGCCGTGTTCGAGATGCCGCCCGAGCCGACCTGGTTCACCGGCCGTGAGCTGATCGGGCGCTTCCTGCAGGCCCGGGTCCTCACCGAACCCGGCCACTTCCAGATGATCCCGGTGGCCGCCAACGGCCAGCCCGCCCTCGCCGCCTACCTGCGCAGCCACGACGGCGGGTACCGGGCTCATTCGATATGCGTGCTCACCATCGCCGCATCGCGCGTCACACGGGTCACCTCGTTCAACGACCCGGGCCTGTTCGCGACGTTCGGCCTGCCACAGACCGTCGCGGCTGCCGCGGCACCGGTACCGGGCCGATGACCCCGGCCGCCCGGCCGGCCTGGCCGGCCGATGGTGCCCGGCTGCTCGAACCGTCGGTCAGTTACGCGCTCGGCGCGATCCTGGCCGTCACGCCGGAGATCCTGTCCCGCCCGACGCCATGCCGGGACTGGGACCTGCGGATGCTGCTACGGCACGCCTGCGAATCCCTGGCCGCGTTCGGTGAGGGCATCGAAGCCGGACGCGTGGGGCTGGACCCGGCCGCGGAGGACGGGGACCTGGCAGCTGACCCGGCCCGGGCGTTCCGCGATCGTGCCTGCCAGCTGCTTGACGCCTGGACCGGCCCCGGCCACCAGCGCCAGGTCGTCGACATCGCCGGCTGCCCGCTGGCGGCCAGCGTCATGGCCGCTGCGGCAGCCCTCGAGGTCGCCGTCCACGGGTGGGACATCTCCCGGGCGTGCGGGCAGCGCCAGCCGATCCCGCGCGCCCTGGCCACCGACCTGCTGGCGATAGCCCCGGTGCTGGTCCCCCGCGCCGGCCGGCACCCGCTGTTCGCGGCGCCGGTCGCCGTGGCGGCTACGGCCGGCCCCAGCGACCGGCTCGCCGCCTTCCTCGGGCGCACTCCCCCGGCCTAGCGGCCAGGCCAGCCCACTGATCGGCCAGCCGCGTCAGCAGGTCGGGCCCGCACGCAGCGCGCAGTGGAGGGCCTGCCACGACTCGTCCGGCGAAAGGGGTATAGCCGCAAGCGAATACGACACGGTCGCCCCGAAACGCGCAGTCAGCCGGAAAGCACACACGCCGGGAAAGGCGACGAGGATCCGATGCCGGCGTCGTCTGGTGCCCAGCCGGCGGCCAAGTTCAGCAGCTCCCCCGGCGCCCAGCCAGGGCATTATCGATGACAGGCAGGAACTGCGCAGATGTGAGTACGTTGCGCTAGGCCCGGTCCGGGCCGCGGATGTCAGTGGAGGCACGCATTCAGGATCCGGCTTGACCCAGGGAGTCACCTTGGCGCAGAAGCGGATGATATGTGCCTGTCCCTGACGCTCCACCACAACCAACCGGCGACGCGCTAAATCGGCGGTCTGGAGCCCTTTCTCGAGCAGCAGCTGTTGCTCCGATGTCCGGCAGATTGTGACACGGCGTGACCGGCTCAGCGGCTTACCTTGGGTTTCCGCTCAAATTGCTGGGACCCGCAGCTGGCCCAGTCTCGCGATCTCAGCCCGGATCCGGGAGGTACCCGATGACCGCCACGACGACAACTGCTGCCCTGGTACCCATCCAGCCCGCGTTCACCGACGCTGAACGGCTCGCGCTGGCCGGCTTCCTGGCCGGGTACCGCGGGCTGACCCGCGAGGCGTACGCGCTGGACCTGCGCCAGTTCACCACCTGGTGCCGAGCCCGCTCCCTGAACCTGTCCGGCGTCCGCCGCGCCGGCATCGAGGCCTTCGCCCGCGACCTGGAGGCACGGGGCCGCGCTCGCGCCACCGTCACCAGGCGGCTGTGCACCATCGCCGGGTTCTATCGCTACGCGGTCGAAGAAGAACTCCTCGAGCACTCGCCGGCGGCCCACGTCCGGCGCCCCCGGCTGGACTGCGAGTCGCACGCCACCGCCCTGGACCGTAACGAGCTGGGCGCCATGCTGGTCGCCGCCGGGGCTCGGCACTTCTGGCGAGCACGCGCTGATCTCCCTGCTCGCGCTGAACGGGCTGCGGGTATCGGATGCCACCGGCGCCGGCATCGAGCACCTGGGCCTGGAGCGCGGGCACCGGACGCTGACCATCACCCGCAAGACACCCCAGGGATTAAGTTGTCAAATCGGGTGATCTGCGGTGCCTTGGTGACGGCCTGTTTGAGGGCATGCTGACGTGGCCGTCCGGTGCTGTTTCCTGTTCGTCCGGAAGGCCGGTCGCGGGGTTTCCCTGTCAGCGGTTCACGCGGCCTGCGCGGGTTCAGCGCGGTGGGACCAGGCGGTCGCCTCGTCGTAACTGGTTCCGGTCTTCACGCATCCGTGCAGGATGCCGGTGAGGCGGCTGGCGACGCGGCGCATCGCGTCGTCGTGGCCGACGTCGCGTGCGCGGAGCTCGTCGTAGAAGACGCGGGCTCCCGGGGATGCGGTGAGCGCGGACAGGGCCTGGGCGTGCAGGGCGTCGATGAGGTGCCTGTTGCGGATGTAGCGGGCGTGCACTGTTTTCTTCTTGCCGGACTGGATGGTCAGCGGGGAGGTGCCGGCGTAGTTCTTCCGGGCCTTGGCCGAGGCGTACCGGCCGGGCGCGTCCCCGAACTCGCCGAGCATCCTGGCTCCGGTGACGTCCCCGATGCCGGGCTGGGACAGGTAGATCCCGGCATCAGGGTGACGGTGAAAAAGCTCGCTCACCTTGGCTTCCATGATCTTGATCTGCTCATTCAGGGCCGTGATCACGGCGGCGCCGGCCTGCACCGACGCGCCGTACGCCTCGGCGATCACGGCGGGCTGGGCCAGGTGCAGCACGCGCAGCGCGGCCTGGATGTCCCGTGCCCGCTGCGCCAGGTCACCGCGCCGCCTGGCCCGCTTGAGCGCCGCGGTGATCTGCGTGACAGTCAGCCGGGCCGCCGACGTCGGCTCCGGGGCCCTGGACAGCAGCTCCAGGGCGTCCGGCCCGGTCAGGGTCAGGTCCGCGTAGGCCTCCAGCGCGGCCGGGAAGTACTCCCGCAGCGCCGACCGCATCCGCAGCAGGTGCCTGGTGCGTTCCCAGACCAGCTTCTGGTGAGCGCGGGCAGCGATCTTGACCGCTTCGGCGACGTCGCTGTCCGCGGCCAGCTCGCGGATCTGGTGCCGCCGGGTCCGGCCCATGTCCGCCAGGGCGGCGGCGTCGAAGAAATCGTCCTTCTTCCCCGACACCGCGATCGTCTCCTTGTGCCGGGCGGCCTGCTTGGGGTTGACCGCGTAGACCCGGTAGTCCGCCGCTGCCAGCGCCTTCACCCACGGCCCGCGGTCGGTCTCGATCACGACCACGACCTGCGCCGGGTCCGGCTCGGAGTCCTCCCCGCAGCCTGACGCCACCAGCTCGTGGAACCGCGCGATCCCGTCCACGCCCTCCGGCAGCCGCCGCCTGGCCAGCGTCTTCCCGTTCTCGTCCTGCACGACCACGTCGTGGTGGTCGGGTAACCGGAGCGCATTTCTGCGCTCCGGTCCCCTAAGAACTGCCCGTGCGACTTTCACCGCAGGCAGCTCAGGCAAGCCGCGAGGGCGTGCGGGTCGGCTGTGCCGGGTTCCCGCGCTGGCGGGCTTGGAGCCCGCGATGGCAGGAGGCGTGCACGAGGCGGGTCGTGCCGTGCCCGGCGGGGCCGGGTCTCCCGTGGTGGACGAGGTAGCTGGCCGCTATCGCCTTGCGGGTGACCTGGAGCCACCATCGTTCCCACTGCTGCGGGGACTGCGGCGGCTGGTCGGCGGTGAGCAGGTGGTCCCCGCAGAGCGGACAGCGCCCGTCTTGCCTGGTGAGCAGGCTGAGGGTGTAGCTGTCCAACGGGGGCTTGCTGCGCCGTCGCCGACTGGCCCAGTAGTCGGCCAGGGCGGGGTCGTCGGTGGACGCCGCGCCCTTGACCATGACATGCCGGTTGATGCTGGTCCAGGCGAACTTCACCAGGTGGCCGCCGCTGTCGCGGTCGCCGAACACCCAGCGGTCGTTCCTGAACTTGTTGAACGCGCCGAAGTACCGGCCGACGACCCAGTGCTTCGGCTTGTTCGGGTGGCGGTATTTCGCCCACTTGTAGGTGAGCTTGAATACGTAATGATCCAAGGCTGAGAACACCTCAGCCGATACCACCGTCCGGTAATAGGCCGCCCATCCCCTGGTAATCGGGGAGAGCCTGTCGATGACCGCCACCGCGTTCGCGCCGCGCAGTGCGCGCGTCTCGGCCGCGAGCCGTTCCCGGAGCCGCCTGATGGCCGCTTTGCTCGGTTTGATCAGCAGCTTGCCGCCTGGATAACGGCGCACGCTGACGCCCAGGAAGTCGAACCCCTCGGTGAGGTGCACGACCTTCGTCTTGTCCTCGTTGAAGGACAGGCCCCGGGGTGCCAGCCACGTAGCGAGCCGCGCCTTGACCTGCCGTGCCTGCTCCTGGCTGTGGCAGAGCACCGCTAGGTGAGTGGCCGGGGGGAATCGCACCCCCCGGCTCTCGCAGAACCGGACTTGAACCTCTCGACTCATCCGGCTCCCATCGCCCAGCCGTCAGGATGTGCGCCGAGCCGCCAGTGCGCGAATAGCCGGGGAGACCGCCGCGCGGCCCCGGCCAGCAGTTCCATCGCGCGGCGCTCGCGGTTGCGCAGCCGCTTATCGTATTTCCGGCAGGCCCACCGGACCAGGTGGTCGTTGAGCCGCCGCAGGAAGTAGAGCAACCGGGACCGGTAGAAGCGCCCGTAGTAGTTGATCCACCCTTGCACTTTGCTGTTGAACATCAGCGCAAGGTCGCCGAGGGACTTGTCACTGCGCTTGGCCCAGTGCCAGGAGCGGATCTCCGCTCCCATGGCCTTCATCGCCTCGGTGCTGACCGCGGGCAGGAACGACACGAAATGCTTGCCGTGCCTGTTCTTGGCCAGCCGGGGCCGGAACTCATACCCCAAAAACGTGAACGACGTGACCTCATGATCGCCGCGCCGGTCGTCGTCCTTGCAGTACACGACCCGGGTTTTGCCCGGATGCAGTTCCAGGCCCAGGTGCGCCAGGCGCTCAGCGATCGCGTCCCGCACGTGCCGGGCTTGCTCCTCGCTGGCGCAGTGCACCACCACGTCATCGCAGTACCGCTCGAACTGGACCCCCGGGCATTCCCGGGCCAGCCAGGTGTCGAACGCGTAGTGCATGAACAAGTTGGCGATCAACGGTGAGATCGCTGATCCCTGGGGGGTTCCGCGATCCCGGGTGACCAGCGTGCCATCCTGCTGCCGCAGCGGCGCCTTCAGCCACCGTTCCACATACAGCAGAATCCACTCCTGGCCCGGTGAGATATGGCGGGCGACCGCCTTGAGCACCAGATCCCAGGGAACGGTGTCGAAGAACGCCCGGATGTCCAGATCGATCACCCAGCCCGCCCGCCAGCACCGCTGGCGGCATGCGGCGACCGCATCCAGCGCGGACTTACCCGGCCGGTAGCCGTAGGAGTCAGGGTGGAACACAGGCTCCACCTCCGGCTCCAGATACAGCCTGGCTACCGTCTGGGCGACCCGGTCGGCCACGGTCGGTACTCCGAGCACACGGACCCCTTTGCCTCCTGCCTTGGGAATCTCCACCGCTTTCACCGGCGGCGGGAAGTACGAGCCCGACGACATCCGGTTCCAGATCTTGTACAAGTTCCGGTCCCGGTCTGCTTCGAACTCGGTGATCGACTGCTCGTCGACCCCCGCCGCGCCCTTGTTGGCCTTGACCCTCTCAAACGCTTCCCAGACCTTCCACTTGGAGATCTGAAACGGCTTGTCCTGCGACTTCGGCTCGCTCACCCGGCTCCTCCCGGCAACCCCGGTTGACCGCCAAGCTCGCCTGGGCGACCCGTCCCCTTCGCTCCGCCCGCATTACCGGGCCTCACCGCTACTACGAGACGGTCCGCCCCTGTGCCCCGCACCGGTACTCGGCCCCTCGCAGTTTCTGCTGCTTGGGGGACTCCCTTCGGCTCGCCCGCCCAACACCCGGCCAGCACCATCGGGGCGACAGGTTCCCACGTTCCGTGCTGGTCCCTGAACCGGGCTCGCGCCACCTTCACGCCGGTCACCACCTGGCCAGTCAGCAGGCACCCGCCAGGCTCCTCCCGGGGCAACGACTGGACCCCGGTTCTGATGACGCCGCTACGCTTTCGACGCTTCAGCAGTGGTTCACTCACGTTCGCCTTCCCGGCCCGCACCTGACGCATCACGTGCGCCTTTTCCGCAACGCTCACCACCACGGCTCTTAACCGCAGCAGCTTGCGGTGGTTTGAGACCTCCCCCTGCAGGGCGGTCCCGGAGGGCCATACCTCCATCACCAGCACAGCACCGCATCCAAAGATCACGATCTCCTACATCGCAACCCCCATCAGCGCTCGTGGCGCACCGTCATCGGCGTACCTGATCACGACCGGGGAGCCCGGCTCCGTCTCACCGGCATGTACTCCGGTGGTGCGATACCGGACCCCGGCAGCCCCCTCCAGCCCGTGCAAGGCGACGTTCAGCAAGCACGGTGAAATCACGCCACCCTGAGGGGTTCCCTCCTCGGTCGGCGCGAACTCCTTGCCCGCCTCGAACACCCCGGCCTTCAGCCAGCCCCGGATCAGATCCCTGGCGGGGAAAGATCCAAGCGCCTGGAGTAGCCGGGAGTGGTCGATCTTGTCGAACGCCGCCGCCAAGTCGGCGTCAAGGATCCACACCCGCTTGGAGCCAGGCCCCTTGCAGGCGGAATAGATCGCCTCGATCGCGTCATGACAGCCGCGGCCCGGCCTGAACCCGTATGACCTGGGCTCGAACCGGGCCTCCCACTCGGGCTCCAGCGCGTTACGGACCCGAGCCTGGTGGCAGCGGTCCATCAGCACGGGAATTCCGAGCGGCCTCAACTTTGCCGGATTTGATGCCTTCGGGATATACACCCGCTTGACCGCGACGGGTGCCCAGGACGAGGCAGACTGGTGCACCCGCACCGCCACCTGCGCCCTGGCCTCGGGAGTCAGCGCGACCTCCCCGTCGATCCCGGCGGTCTTGCGCCCAGCGTTGCGCTGCGTCACCTGCCGCACGCTGACCAGCGTGTTGGCGCGGCTCCGCAGCATCAGCTTTTGCAGGTTCCTGACCTTGGGCCAGTCCTGCTCCTGCGACGCCTTGAAGATCCGCTGCCGCAGCCGCCGTACCTGCCCCTCCTGCTCCCGCCAGTCGATCTTGCTCCATTCAGCGGGTGCGTCTCGTTCCCGGGGCCTGCCCTCAGGTCCGTTCACCTTCGGGGCCGCCGCGACCTCGGCCACGGCGGGACGGACCCAGGTGCGGCCGTCCCATACCGGGGTGGAGAAGCTGTAGCCCGTCACGCGCCTAACTTGCCCTTCGGTTCCAGCGGGTCTGACCGCATCACTACAAAGACTCACCTGCCCACGTCAGCACCCTTTCGGGTCCGGGCAGCGGCCCGGTATCCGGCCGGTTATGCGGGACGGCCGGCGGAGGGCCGGCCATCTGTCCCGGTTTCCCGTCGCCTTACGGCGCACCGGCGTTCGCTTCTTGGGCATCCTGTTCCCGCCACGGGATTCCGCCTCCCTCACGGTTGGCCTACCGGCACCGAGCGCCGGACCTGACGGGTTTTCCACGTTCCGCATGCGCGAGCAGCGACCGGGGTGGGCGCCCCCTCGACCCCGAGGCCAGCGGTGTTCACACGACCGGCGAAGACTCTCCGGCCGCCGCTTGCCGTTCCTCCACGGCCAGGCCCTGCACCCCGGTGTTCATCCCATCTGCCGGGGCTCTGGGTAACGAGGCATCAGCGGGGGTTCACTCACGTTCGCCCGTCCGGTCTTCCCCTCGCCTGCGCTCCCGGATGGAGCGGGAACGCTTCGGCTTCTTCCCTGAGCTTCGCACCCCGCAGTTGCCCGCGGCGCACGTCAGGGCGGGGACTGGCCTTGAACACTGGCCAGAAGCTATGCCACCGACATCATCGGCCCTCCAGTCTGCAAGCTCACTCGCACCATGCGACCTCGTGTCGCACGTCCTCGGCCCAGTCATCGCCGATGAACAGCAACCTCGTCCCTTCCCGTACTCTCCGTAACGCCCGGCAGCATCAGGGAGAACCGCCAGCGCCCTAATGGATCAGTGCTCACGGCCGGTGCCGGGCACGCCACCCCATCAGCAATCCATCCTCCCGGTCACCGGCAGGGGCACGATCTTGCTTCAGGACTTCACGTCCGGGGCGAAGCAAGTGCTCACCTGCCGGCTGCTGGCCGTAACAAGTCTCCCGCACCACGCATCTCACACAGCACAGATGACCCGCTAGTTCCCATAGGGCGGCCAGGCCCTTGTCATCCACCATCACGGCCGCGCGGTGGTAACGGGCCGCAGCCGTAAAGCGACACGCGAACCGTCGATCTGCGCGGCCTCGCGATCAGGTCCAGGCAGACCGGGAACCGTACAGATCCGGGCGATCTGGCCCGGGGTAAGAGCGGCTGTCACGGCGCGGCTGGGTGGCGGGAGGTGACGTGCCGCCGCAAGACGTCGGTGGCGAGGTCGGCGTCTTGGTCGCTGTTGGAGACGTGAAAGGAGAGGCGGAGGCGGCCGGCTCGGGCCGATCCGGTGATCCGTGCGGCGGTCATGGCTTCGGCGGCGGTGCCGTCGGTGGCTAGTGACACGATCGCGGAGTCTGCGGGCTCCAGGCCGATTCCGGCGCGGAACCGGTTCGCCAGGCCAAGGGCGTGCCGGTGCAGGGACTGAGTGCCCACCTGGGCGAGTAGCCGCAGGGCGGGGGCGGCGGCGACCCAGGCGTGCCACGCAGGGGAGACGTCGAAGCGGCGGGCGTCGCTGGCCAGGCGCAGCGGGCCGCCGTAGATGCTGGACCACGGGTCATGGCCGGCATACCAGCCCGCGTAATGCGGTGTCAGGTCGTCGATCAGCGTGGGGTTGACGGTGAAGTAGGCGGTGCCTCGGGGGGAGAGCAGCCATTTGTACCCGCCGCAGGCGGTGTAGGCGAAGCGGCCCGCGTTGACCGGCAGCCACCCGACGGCCTGGGTGGTGTCCAGGAGCACCCTGGCCCCGGTGGCGCGGCTGGCGGCGTGCAGGGCATCGAGATCGGCGACCCGCCCGTCGGCGGACTGGACCGCGGAGACCGCGACCAGCGTGGTGCGGGAGGTGACGGCGTTCTGCTATGCGCTCCAGCGGCACCTCCCGGACGCGGATCCCGCGGCCCGACTGGGCGTAGAAGGGGAACAGGATGCTGGTGAAGTCACCGGTGGCGGTCAGCACCTCGCAGCCGTCAGGCAGGTTGGCCGCGATGAGCCCGGCGAACACCGACACCTGACTCCCCACCGCCACGACGGATGGATCCACGCCGACCAGATGGGCGTATGAGGCCCGGGCCGCGGCCACAGGCACGTCATAGGCAACCGCGTCGGCGGTGCCGGCCCGCCATCGCGCCAGCGCCTGCTGAAGCGCCGCCCAGCTGCGCCGTGGCGGCAGGCCGAAGGTGGCGGTGTTCAGATAGGTCACATCGGCGTCGAACTCGGCCCGCGCAGCTGCCAGGGTGACGGGGCTTGCGTCATGCGCGTCGGCATCGATCTTCATGTCTCACCTTTGCATGGTGCGGTGGGGAACGGGGTGGTCATCGTCGTCGGCGGTCGCGCGGCCCGCGCAGCCGAGACGGCTGGGCCCGCCTGCCGGACGGCGGCCGGACCGGGCGACACGTCCGTCCTGCGGTCTGAGCGGGGCATTACCGGCTTGGGAGCATCAGCGGCGTGGCCGTGCCCGGGTCGGCGGGACCCATGAGTGGGACCGTTGTACCTCGCTCATCGGCTGGGTCAGGGATGAACCTGGGCTGGGAGATCTCCGGGGCCTCGGCGTCTGGGTAGGGACTCCGGGGGTTCAGTGCGTTTCGTTTCCGTGGACCGGGCCCACGCCCGGCGTTCAGTTCTGCGGGCGGATGGCCCTCCTGGTAGAGCCCGGCGGCCATGCGCTGGCTGGCGAGCACGACGGGGGTGCGCCTGCCGGCGCCCGGCCGGGCCGCCGCCTCCGTGAGCGGGTCGATCTTGAGCTGCACTGTTGTCTGCTTTGCGCTGAGTGCGTCACCGGGTACCGGCTGCCGGGGTTTCCGCCCCGGCAGTACCCGGCGTCGCGCCGGCAGGGAGCGGGCCGGTGGCCGGCAGCGGTGTCCGCGGGGCTCTGGCCAGCGCGGACACCGACGTGATGTGCAGGACGAACAGCAGCGGCACGCCGGCTGTCACGATCAGCGCAAGCGGGAGCCCGAAGATCGGCGCGGCGGACGGCGTGACGTTGAGCAGCTGGAATCCGGTGAGGGCGCCGAGGGTCAGGGCCACCACCAGATCGGTCATGCCGAACGCGTTGTGCCACAGGGCGGCGCGGCGGCCCGCGCCCCGCGCGAGGCTGTACGCGACCAGCGGCGCGGCGATACCGGCGGCGATGTCGCCCAGGCCCGCGGGCACGGCGAACAGCGCGGGCAGGTGACCGAGGGCCATCATGATCAGGAAGACCACCCCTTCCACCCGGAACAAGTGCGGGTACTCCAGGCGGCTCGCCAGGCCCGGCGCCGCCACGGCACGCGCGACCACCGGGATCCGGCGCAGGGCCAGCAGCGTGCCGAAGAAGCCGGCCACCGCGATCGGCAACCACGGCACCCCGTGACCGAGCCGCGTGTCGTACCAGCCATGACCCGCGATCACCGCGGTGGCGGTGAACCAGCCGCCGAGCACGAGCGCCGCGCCCCCGGCCAGCAGCGCCGCGCGCCGCCGGCCAGGCCGGCGCGCATCGCCCCGCCGTACAGCACAACGCAGGCCGCAGCCGCGATCGCGGCAGTCGCCGCGATAGTGATCACCCATACGTAGGCAGGCGGGTCGTACATGACATCCTCCATTGGTAGATGGGCAGCTTGGCTCTTCGGGGAAACGGTACGAATCCTGGTCGCCGTGGGGCGTCACCCAAAGGTGCCTGCCGGGTGGAATATCGCGGCGCGGCGATCGGTCACCCGAAGGTGCTACCGGGGCCGACTGGGGGGCGGTGTCAGGGGATCAGGCCGAGCTGCCGAGCCCGCGCGGCGGCCTCGGTGCGGTTGGCGGCCCCGAGCTTGCCAGGATGTGGGTCACGTGCTTTTGACCGGGTCGAGCGCCACGACCAGGTCGTGGGTGATGCGCCGGTTTGACCTGCCCGCGGCGAGCAGCCGCAGCGCCTCCAGCTCACGGCCGGTCAGCGGCTCGGCCAGGCCCGGCGGCGCGGCGGGTCGCGCCCTCGCTGCGCCGAGGCAGCGTCCCGACGTGCCACTCGACCAGCCGCGCCGCGGCCTCGTCAGCCAGGCCGGATGCGCATTACCCTGGGCCGGCGCCGGTGCCGTGAGAGGATTCCGCGGCGGCCTTCATCGCACGCAGGGTGGCGCTCATGTTGGCGCGCAGCCCGTCCCGCCTGGCAGCGATGATCTCAGCGGCCCGGTCCGGTGCCTTCGCGGCGGCTGCCCGCAGGTAGCTGGCGCCGGGTCCGTGGGTGAAGCGCTGCCGGACCGCGCTGCCGCCGCCGGGGAGCGGGTCGATCCGGTACCGCCACGATGAGGACGGGCGGGCGGGGTCACTCCTGTCATCCAGGACCACCCACGCGAACGCGCGGGGCCGGTCCGCCTCGGTGACCACGCAGGTCACCTCATACTCGAAGCCATCCGGGAACCGGTTGCGCCCGGTGAACCTGGCGCCGGGCTGCGGCCGGCCGGGCTCCCCGAGCCAGGCCGCCCGGATGCATTCCGGGCTCCATCCGCCGACCCGGGTGATGTCTGCAACCAGGTCCCACACCAGGTCCGGCCGGACAGCGACCACCTCTTTGGCGGCCGCGGTCAGCCCGGTCACCTCGTCGGCGATCTGGCCGCCGTCGGTGCCCAGGAACTCGGTCATGTCTTCCTCCACGTTGCTGATAATCCTGTTCTGGCCGCGAGTTCCGGCTCGGGGCGCGTTGTGGTGGCCGATGCCGGAAGGGCCGTCGGGCCGCCGGGTACGTTGCCGCAGGCCCGCTGCCCGGATCGGCGCGGGGCGCCAGATGTCGCCGGCCAGCGTGTCGTAGTAGCCGAGGCCGGTGTCGTCGTCCTTACATGGCCGCGGCGCTGGCGGGCCTCGGCCGCGGCGCAGGCTAGGTCTGATCATGGTGCCTCGTTTCCGGCCTGGCCGGCGTCCAGCCTGCGCACGGAGATCAGGCAAAGCCCCAGATCGCGGACTTTGGTCAGCAGCCCATCAGCGCGAGCTGGTCAGCGAGCAAGCCGTAGATGACCGTCTCCTCGCCCTGGCCGCTGATAGGCAACCCGCGTCGGCGGTGCCGGCCCGCCATTGCGCCAGCGCCTGCTGTAGCGCCATCCAGCTGCGCCGTGGCGGCAGGCCGACGGCGGTGGTGTCCAGATAGGTCAGATCAGCGTCAAACTCGGCTCGAGCGGCCGCCGGCGTGAGTGGGCCTACGTCTTCCGCGGTGGCATCGATCTTCATGGTTCACCCTTGCATCGGGAACAGGGCCGTTCATCGTCAGTAGCAGTCACCGGCTGGCGGACTGGGTTTCGTCTCGCTTGTGGTGCCGGCTCGTCCGGGAAGTTCGCCTGTGCGATCACCGTGGCGCCGCCCGCCGTGAGGTCGCCGAGCCCTCCGACGACGATCTTCAATGTCATGGTTCGCCTCCGGCCTGAACGGATGGCGACACGTCTCAGACCGCTCGTGCGACGCCCTGGACGGCGCGCAGCCGGCCGTCGGCCAGCGCGGCGGTGAGGTTCTTGGCTTTCGACGTGAAGTTGGGGACGAAGGCCTGCAGTCCGATCGGGCTGGGAGGCAACGTGAGCAGCGTCTGCATCATCGTGGCCGCTTGGCCGGTGAGGTCGTTCCACTGTTCGATCTCGAAACCCGAGGTTGCGATGGCCGTGCGCAACCGGTCAGATGTGGTCAGGTGACTGTATTCGGGCCGGTCGGCCCAGGGCACCGGGAAGTCGGGTTCGCCGTTCTCGCCGGCGACGATGTCCCACACGGCCAGCCGGCCGCCGCCGGCCAGGACCCGGCGTGCCTCCTGGTAGAGCAGGGCCTTGTCGGCCACGTTCATCTGCACGTGCTGGCTGAACATCAAGGTGAAGGCCGCGTCCGCGAACGGCAGGTCCGTGACGTCTGCCTGGCGCACGCAGATCCGGTCGTCCAGCCCGGCAAGCTGGTTGAGCCACCGTGCGGTCGCACAGTATTCCTCGGTGAGATCCACGGCGACCACGTGGCAGCGGCTGCGTTCGGCGATGTAGCGGGCGGTTCCGCCGATTCCGCTGCCCGCGTCCAGGACCTCGTCGTCGGAGGTGATCTCGACCAGGTTGGCCAGTTGGGCGGTGGCGATGCGGCCCATCGTGTGGAAATCCTCTAGCAAAGCGAGGTCCTCGGGCCGAAGGTGGCCGAGGTCTTTCCCGGCGGCGACCAGCGCCTGCTCGATCGCCTGCTGGGAAGCGCCGGTGGAGTACTGGGTCTCGATCTGGATGTCTGTCACGTCAACGCCTTTCAGGTCGAACTACTTGCGGTCACAGGGATGCCGTGCCGATGGCCGGAGCGTGCCGGGTTCGCTGGATTTCGCACTCTCCGGACAGCCGGGGATGCGCAGGCCGGGATGATGCGGCGGCTGCACGCGGCGTGGATGAGCCGCATGACCGCCTCGCCGTTCGCGGTGTCGAGCGCGCCTGCCGCGCCTTGGCGTTGCGGGAAAGCTTGATCAGCTCCTCCCCGGCCACGACGACCTGGCCGCTGGTCGGGTCCTCCAGGCTGCCGGCGATGGTCAGCAGGGTGGACTTGCCCGAGCCGCTCGGCCCCATGACCGCGACCATGCCTCCGGCGTCGACCGACAGGTTGATGTGATCCAGCGCGTGGACCTCCGCGGCGCCCTGACCGTAGGTCCGGGATACCTGCCGCATTTCGAGGACGCTCATCGCGGCCCCCGTTCTGTGTCGTAGTTTCATGACTTGCCCCGTTTCCTGCCGGGCCCTGGCTGGGTCGCGTGTTGTACCAGCCGTGACCCGCGATCACCGCGGTGGCGGTGAACCAGCCGCCGAGCACGACGGCCGCGGCCCCGCCGAGCAGGGCTGCGCGCCGCCGGCCCAGGCCTGCGCGCACCGCGCCCCCGTACAGCGCAATGCCGGTCGCAGCCGCGATCGCGGCGGGCCCGCCGATGGTGAGCGCTCACACGTAGGCAGGCGGGTCGTACATGACAACCTCCATCAGTAGACGGGCAACCCAGCTCTTCCGGGAAACGGTACGAACTCCCGCCGCGTGGGGCGTCACCCAAAAGTGCCCGCCGGGTGGAAAATCGCGGCGCCGCGATCCCTCACCCGAAGGTGCTACCGGGCAGGGTGGGGTGCGGTGTCAGGGGACCAGGCCCAGCTGCCCGGGCCCGTGCCACGGCCTCGGTGCGGTCGGCGGCGCCGAGCTTGCCCAGGACGTGGGTCACGTGCTTTTGACCGTGTTGAGCGCCACCAGGTCGTGGCGATGCGCTGGTGGAACTTGCCCGCGGCGAGCAGCCGCAGCACCTCCAGCTCGCAGCCGGTCAGCGGCTCGGCCAGGGCCGACGGCCCGGCCGCAGCCCCTCCGTGGCGCCCTGGCGTCTGTTTGGCCCAGGCGCGCAACAGCGCGGCCGGGTAGCCGAGGCTGAGGCGGCGAGCCGCGTACTGCTGGCCCGGCCAGACAGCCGACCGGCAGCCGTCCCAGCAGCGCGCTCATCGGCGCGCCCTCGTCGGCGGAGACCCGGACGCAGCCGCGCCGGCGGGCAAGCGTGAACGTCTCGGGTCTAAGGAAGCCCCCCGCTACCTCGCCCGCCACGGCGACGCCCGGATCAACCGGCTGGTGCTCATCGCACCGACCACGCTGCTGCGCCGGACCGCTGACAACCCCGGCGGCCTGGACCCCGCGCTGATCGACGCCAATTACGCCGCGCGCGCCCCGCCCGGCGGCACCCGCGCCGGGGCGCAGCCCTCGCGTAAGCGCGCCGGCTGTACCCGCGCCTGGGCTTGCAGCAGGCCATGCTGTTGCTGTGGGTCG
>CAVRLA010000006.1:0-148454 GCA_963722055.1 uncultured Actinomycetes bacterium
CTAGAGCGAAGTGAAACCCGGGGTTCACTTCGTTGGGAGCGCCCTGGGGGACGCTTTGCTTGCCGTTCCCGCGCAGGTTACGACGGGAACGGCAAGCCGATGGCAACCGACCTATATCGGAGCACGATGTAAGTTGGGATATCCGGGGCGACGCGCATCTACCGGCCGGCTGAGACACTGGCGCCATGACGGATGCGGCGCCTGCCGACCGGGAACCGCGCATCGGGGTGCCCGGCGGGGCTGAGGCCAGGGACGCGGCGGCCAGCCTGGCGCGGCCGACCGGGCTGCGGGCGGTATCCGGGCGGGGGCACGTCACGCTGGACTGGGATTCGGTGCCCGGAGCGGCCGGCTACCTGGTGTACCGGGCCGCGGGCGAGCCGTACGAGCCGCTGGATCACGGCGGCGGGGACGTGCTCGCGGTCCCGGCCGGGCCGTACGCCGACACGACGGGCGAGCCCGGCCGGGTCAGGCATTACGCGGTGGCCGCGGTGGCCGACGGGGCGTCGGCCGGGCCGCTGTCGGATGCGGTGGCGGCGGCGCCCGCGACGGCGGGCGGGGGCGAGGCCGAAGGTTTGCCGACGGTCACGATCGAGGTCGGCGGGACGGCGGGATCCGGAGCGGCGGGATCGGGCCGGGCGGGGTCTGGCGGGGCGGCGGGAGCAGGCGAGCTGGGGCGGCCGTGGGAGGCCATGATCGGGTCGGAGCACTTGAGCTGCCTGCTGAGCGGGGAGCGGACCGGCGGCCGGGTGATCGGCGCGGAACTGCGCGAGGCGCTGCGGATCGCGCGCGACGAGCTTGGCGTGCGGGCCGTACGCGCGCACGGCATCCTGAACGATGACCTCGGGGTGTACCGCGAATCGGGCGGGCGCGCGGTGCACGACTTCAGCGGGATCGACCGGGTGTACGACGAGCTCATGGAGATCGGCCTGCGGCCGGTCGTGGAGCTGTCCTTCATGCCCCGCGACCTGGCCCGCGACCCGGCCCGGACGGTGTTCAGCTACGGGGCGATCATCTCCCCGCCGAAGGACTGGGACCGCTGGGCGGCCCTGACCGGCGACCTGGCTGCCCACCTGGTCCAGCGGTACGGCCGGGACGAGGTGGTGTCCCAGTGGGCGTTCGAGGTGTGGAACGAGCCCAACCTGGAGGTGTTCTGGTCCGGCACCCGCGAGGAGTACTTCCGGCTCTACGACGTCTCCGCGCGTGCGATCAAGTCGGTGGATCCGGGGCTGCGGGTCGGCGGGCCGTCCTCGGCGGCGGCGGGCTGGGTCTGGGAGCTGCTGGACCACCTGAAGGACTCGGGCGCGCCGCTCGATTTCCTGTCCACCCACGTCTACGGGAACGTGCCCCTGGACCTGCGGCCGGTGCTCGCGGCGTGCGGGCGGGCCGGGACGCCGATCTGGTGGACCGAGTGGGGCACCCACCCGGTCCACTTCCACCACGTCGGCGACACCGTGTTCGCGGCAGCATTCCTGCTGCGCGGGATGAAGTCGGCCCTGGGCCGGATCGAGGCGCTGTCGCACTGGGTGGCCTCGGACCACTTCGAGGAGCTCGGCGCGCCGCCGGAGCTGTTCCACGGCGGGTTCGGGCTGCTCTCGGTGGGGAACCTGCGCAAGCCCCGGTACTGGGCGCTGGCCCTGCTGGCCCGGCTCGGCGAGTCCCGGCTCCCGGTGGTGGTGTCCGGCGACGGGGCCGGCGGGCTGGTGGAGTCGCTGGCCGCACGGCACGAGGACGGGCGGATCGGCGTCCTGGCCTGGAACGTCACCCTGGACCAGAGCAAGATCGGCGGGGACCCGCTGCTGGAGCGCCGGGTGCGGATCCGCGTGCCCGTGCCGCCCGGCACCGGCTTTACGGCCCGGCACTACCGGATCGACGCCGGGCACTCCAACATCGCGCTGGCCTGGGAACGGATGCGGCGCGACGCCCTGTGGCCGTCGCCGGGCCAGTGGGCGGAGCTGCGCGAGCGCAACACGCTCGACGAGCTGGGCCCGCCGGAGCGCGTGACCGCCGGCGGGGGCGGGGTGCTGGAGTTCGGCTTCGACCTGCCCATGCCGGGCGTATCAGGCCTGGAGCTGATCCCGGTTTAGTCCAGCGGAGGGCCCTGCCATGGCCAGCGGCCGGTCAGGGATGATCAGCCCGATCCCGGTGAGCCGTACCCCTCGTTACGGGTGAGAGGGCATTCCTGCCTGTCCCGTCCCCGGGAGACCTTCGGCCGATGAGCCCCTCAGGCTGGCCAGGAGGATCTCCAGGCTCAGCGCCAAGATCCAGGCCGGGAAGACCAGCTCCACCCAGGGTGATATCCCGACGCCGATCAGCAGCACCAGCGCGCAGACCAGGCCGGCCCGGGTGAGCCACCGGGACACGATCTGGGTGCGACGGGCGATGGTCACCGTGGTGAGCGTGAACACCGCCGCCATCCGCATCGCGTAGACGTTCAGCAGGCTCGAGGTGATGTTGCGGGCCCACACCAGAGTGGCGGAGTCGGGCAAGCCAGACGATGCGCCCGCGATCAGGCCGCCGGATACTGCTGCGGCCACGAACAGCATGGCCACGAACAGCAGGCCGCTGCCCAGGAACACGGTGGCGAAGAAACGATCCTCGCGTTCGCCGACCCGGGACCGCACCACTCCGATGAACCAGAGAAAAGCGATGCCGGCGAACGGGACGAGGTTCAAGGCTACGGCCACCGCGGCTCTCTTCCCAGCATCGGTCAGCCAGACGCCGCCGACACCGGGACGGGATGGGGCAGAGATCCTGAGCAGCACGAGCGCGGAGATCATCAGCACGGAGAAGATGATCCCGGCCACCGCCGCCGCCCGTGGGGTTCTCAGCTGGCGCGCGCGCGGATCCTGGTCCAGCACTCCCTCGGCCATGGCTTCCTCCTTCGACCGCCCAGAACACGGCAACCCCCATGAAAAGCCTGGCGCCTGCTCGAGCGCGGCGCCTGCTGCCTGGCGGGTGATATCTGACTAGGGTGAGGGTGTTTTCTCGCTCGTCGCCTGGCGGGCGTCTGGTAAAATCTACTATTCCGATATTAATGGTTGAGAAAGCGAGCTTCTGATGCTGCTGCCCTGGCCCGAGCGTGGCGCAGTCGCGGTTCAAGCACCCGGGACCGGGCCGGGGTACTGGGCCGGGGCGCCCTGCGCGGTGGCGGATGACGGGGAGATCTTCCTGGCCTACCGGCTGAGGCGGCCCGTCGGCCCCGAGAAGAGGCAGAACCGCGGCTACGCGGTCGCGGTGGCCCGGTCCGCGGATGGGGAACGGTTCGAGACGCTGCTGGTGATCGGCAAGGATGAGGTGGCCACCGAGTCGCTGGAACGGCCCGCCCTGGTCCGCACGCCAGAGGGACGCTGGCGGCTGTACCTGAGCTGCGCGACGTTCGGGACCAAGCACTGGCGGGTGGAGATGACCGAAGCCGCGCACCCCGGCGAGTTCGACGCCGGACAGCGGGAGATGATCCTGCCCGGGGACACTAAGACCGGTGTGAAGGACCCGGTGATCCGATACTGCGACGGCCGGTGGCACCTGTGGGCGTCGTGCCATCCGCTGGCTGACCCGGACCAGACCGACCAGATGACCACGGAGTACGCGACCAGCCCCGACGGCCTGAACTGGACCTGGCACGGCACCGCGCTGAGCGGGACGCCGGGCCACTGGGACGCCCGGGGCACGCGGGTCACCGCGGTGGACTTCGGCGAGGATGGGGTGACCGCCTACTACGACGGGCGGGCCAGCGCGGCGGAGAATTTTGAGGAACGGACCGGGGTGGCGACGGGCACGGACCCGTCGGCGCTCAGCACGGTGAGCGATGGCCCGCTGGCATCCTCGCCCTATCTCGGCGGCGGCCTGCGGTACCTGGACATGGTGCCGCTGCCTGACGGCCGGCACCGGCTGTACTACGAGATGACGGGGCCGGACGGATCGCACGCGCTGGTCACCGAGCTGCGCTGACTCACGCTCAGGCCCGGCGGCCGTTCTTGGCCTGGCCCTGCCCGGCCGGCCGGGCGCCGACCATGCCGCCGGAGCGTTCCCGCGGCCGCACCCAGTCGCGGAAGTCCTCGCCGAGGACGCGTTCCAGGAGCTCGATGTCCGGCTCGAAGCGCGGGAGGAGCGCCTGGCGCTGCTCCCAGCTCAGCGGCTGGCGCTCGCGGCTGTGGCGCTGCAGGAACCGCTCGAGCGGGCCGGTCAGGGTCGCGGCGGTCAGGCCGGGGACGCGGCCGCCGACCGCGCTGGCCGCCCGCTGGGCCAGCGACACGGCGCGGTGGGCCAGCGTGTGCTCCGGATGGGACGTGACGTTCTGCCGTGGGATCTCGGTCAGCACACCGGTCTGGACGCCGAGGAAGGCGCAGATCCGGTCCAGGGTCTGCGCGGGCTCGTCGACCAGCTGCCGGTAGCGCAGGACCAGGACCTGCTCGCGCGGGAACAGCGTGAACAGGTTCTGGAGCTGCTCGCCGTAGCGGCCGACCCCGGTGTAGTGCCAGAAGCTGGCCCAGCCCGCCGCGATCCGGCGCTGCTCCTCGTCGCAGGCCTGGACGAAGTCGGCGACCGGCTCCAGGCCCGCCGACCACAGATGGGCCCAGTTCGAGTGGGCGCGTTCGATCGGGTCGCGGACGATGACGATCAGGGCGGCGCCGGGGAGCGTGTCTCGGATCCGGCGCATGGCGGCCCGGTCGTACAGGTAGAGCGGGGTCGACTCGCCCCGCAGCGTCCCGGCCGGAGCCGGGGCGAACAGGGCCTCGTAGTCCGGCCGGCGCCAGACGTGCTCCCGGTAGGTCAGCGCGTCCCCCGGTCCGCCTTTGGTCGGAGGCGGGCCGTCGGTGAGGAAGAACTTCGGCTCCTTGATGGCCGACATGTAGAGCCCCGGATGTTCGGACAGGGCGACGTGCAGGGCGGTGGTGCCGGCCTTGGGGGCGCCGATGACCAGGAAGTCGGGCATCGCCACGGAAGCTCCAGTAAGTGATATATATCTATAATTTCGACTAGGATAATCGGTTATTCCTCTCACGGCTACTGCTACCCGGGCGGGCGGCGTCCATCCGTCAGCGGGCCAAGGCGGCGCGGGGGTAAAACACGGTCCGTACGGTATAAACGCGGGGGATAAACCACGGTCCGTTCGGTATAAACGCGGGGGGTAAACCACGGTGCGTTCGGTATAAAAATGAACGGCCACCCTCACCGACGCCGAAGCGGAGCCCAGATGACAGGAGTTGACGTCGCCACCCCGGACCACACGGGGCTGGAACCCGACGCGATCGGGGTGACCGAAGACACCGTCATCGGGATGGCCGCGTCCGCGCCGGCCGCCTCGACCGGGCTGACCATCGCCTTCCTGGCCGCGGCCGTGGCCTACGGCAGCGGGCCGATCATCATCCTCACCGCGATTCCCATGCTCGTCATCGCCAACGCCTACCGGCGGCTGAACATGTGGAACGCGAGGTGCGGCGCCTCCTTCGAGTGGGTCGGCCGGGCGATCAACCCGTACCTCGGCTTCGAGACCGGCTGGCTGATGATCGCCGCCTACATCCTCGGCACGATCAGCGGCGTCGAGGTCCTCGCGCCGACCGTCCTGGCCGCCTTCGGCTCCAGTTCGTCCAGCACCTGGGGGAACATCGCCATCGACACCGCCTTGGCCCTGGTCATGGTGGCCATCGCGGTCATCGGTATCAAGATCACGGCGCGGACCCAGATCGGCATGGCGGTGATCGAATACGCGATCCTGGTCGGGTTCGGGATCGCCGGGCTGGTTTTCGTGCTCGGCCACGGTCACGGCTCCTACCCCGTGACCAGGGGCTGGCTCAGCCCGACCGGGGTCGGCGGGGCGGGCAGCCCGGCGGCCGGCTTCCTCATCGCGGTGTTCATGTTCACCGGGTGGGACGGGGCCATCTACGTCAACGAGGAGACGACGCGGCGGCACACCAACCCCGGCAAGGCGGTCATGATCGCGGTGGCGTTGCTGGCGGTCATCTACACGCTGGCCACGGTGGGCCTGCAGGGCGTCGTGTCGCCGGCCAAGCTGCAGGCCAATTCCGCGTCGGCGCTGGTCTACATCGCCCAGGCGCTGGGCGGCAACGGCTGGGGCAAGGTGATGGCGCTGTCGGTCGCGCTGTCGGCCATCGCCAGCACCGGCGCGGGCATCGTGATCACGGCCCGGATCGTGTACGGGATGGCGACCGAGCGGACGCTGCCGCCGGTGCTGGGCACGGTGAACCGCCGGTTCTCCACGCCGGTCGCCGCCACCGTGGTGGTCGGGGTATTCGTCATCGCGATCACTTGGGTGTACCTGCTGGCCACCTCGGTCCAGACCGCGTTCACCAACGTGGTCGACGCGACCGGGCTGCTGTACTCGGCGTTTTACATCCTCACCGCGCTGGCCACCATCGCCTACTACCGGCGCCGCATCATCGCCCGGCCCCGGGACCTGGTCTGGCTGGGCGTGCTGCCGCTGGGAGCCACGGGGTTCCTCGGCTGGATCATCGTGAAGTCGATGCTGCAGGCCCCGGCGAACCAGAACTGGTCCATCGTCGGCATCGTGGTCGTCGGCCTGATCCTGATGGTCGTCGCCCGCTTCGGGCTCCGCTCCCCGTTCTTCGGGATCCCGCGCGAGAGCAGTGAGAGCTCGTTATGGGGGCGGGGCGGGCCGCGCGGCCAGCAGGAGCGGGAGGGCGACCAGCACCGACAGGAGGCATAGCAGGCCGGCGACGATGTAGGGGGCACGCAGGCCGGCCGCGTGCGCCACGAAGCCGCCGGCTAGCGCGCCGACCGGCATCAGGCCCCAGCCCAGCATGCGGTAGACGCTGTTGACCCGGCCGAGCAGGTGGGCGGGGACGATCCGCTGGCGGAGGCTGACCGTGACGACGTTCCACATGGTGACGGAGAACCCCTGGACGGCCAGCAGGGCCGCCGCGACGGCCGGATCGGGCGCGAGCCCGAGGCCGACGAAGGCGGCGGCGTCGACCACCGCCGGCAGGATCAGTGAGGGCAGCAGGCCCAGCCTGCGGGTCAGCACCGGGTTCACCAGCCCGCCGACCACGCTGCCCACGGCGGAGGCGGCCAGCAGCAGGCCGTAACCGCGGGTACTGACGTGCAGCACCTGGGTGGCCAGCAGGACCAGGATGGCCTGGCCCATCTGGTTGGCGAAGTTGTAGATGCCGAGCAGCACGGCGACCAGCCGGAGCAGACGGTGCCCGGCCAGCCAGCGCAGCCCCTCGGCGATCTGGGCGCGGATCGTGGGGCGTTTGGTGTCTTCGCGGGTGCCGTTGGTCCTGGGCAGGCCGGCCAGCAGCGCGGCCGAGCCGGCGAACGACACGGCGTCGAGCCCGAACGGCAGCGCCGCGGCCGCAGCGAACAGCAGGCTGCCCACCGGCGGGCCGAGGAACGACTCGCCGATCGTGAGGCTCACCTGCTGGCTGCCGTTGGCCTTCGGCAGCAGGTCGGGCGGGACCAGGGCAGGCAGGACCGACTGGGCGGCGTTGCTGAAGATGACCTCGGCGCTGCCCAGCAACAGGCCGCCAACGGCGAGTACCTCGATGTCGGCCCGGTGCGCGACGATCAGGATGGCCACGACGGCGACCACGGCCGCCTGGACGGCCTGGGCCCGCCACATGAGCGCGGCCCGGTCGTAACGGTCGACCACGGCGCCGGCCGGCAGGGAGAGCAGCAGCCAGGGCAGGAAGGTCGCGGCGGTGACCACGGCGACCAGCCGCGGATCGCGGGTGATGGTCACGGCCAGCAGCGGCAGCGCGGCCACGAACGCGCCGTCGCCGGTGCTGCTGATCGTGTTGGCCCACCACAGCCGCCAATAGTCCCGGCCCAGACGGGTGGCCGGCTGCCTCGGTGCTTGTGTCACGCCTTGCGCCATGCTCGCCAGGGTGGCCGGGACCGTCGCGCGCGTTCCACGGTTAAGCGGATCGCTAAATCCTGGTGTGCGGCGACGAGCCGGGAGATGCTAAGCAGCATGCTGGTAGTGCTTGAGCTAGACGTGGCGGACCTGGCTGCGACCAGGTTCGCGATCTCGCCGCTGAGTGAGACCACCAGGGCGATGCTGCTGCTGGGCAGGCCCAGCCCAGCTGCGGTGAACCTGCCGTGGGTCCGGTGGGCGCGAGCGAAGCTAGCCCGGCGGCCGCTGCGGCTCCCCCGGGCGTGGCCGCTCATCGTAAACGGCCTGCCGTACTATCCGGAATTCCTCGTCCCTGCGCCCGCCGTCCGGGCGCCAGAACTCGATGACGAGCTGGCCCGGGTGCGCGCGACGCCCGCCGAGGCGGTGTCGGCCAGCCTGCGCCGGGTGTTCGGTGATCACCCGTGGCCGGACAGCGCGACGGAGCTCTTCGAGCGGCCGCAGGAATCGCTGGCGGAGATAGCGGCCGAGCTGGCCGAATGCCACGAGCGGCTGGTCAGGCCGCACTGGGAGCGGATCCTCCCGGTACTGGAAGCCGACATCGCTTACCGGGCTGGGCTGCTGGCCGACGGCGGCGCTCGGTCGCTGTTCAGCGACCTGCATCCTGACCTGCGCTGGTCGCAGGGGACGCTCATGATAAACGACACCGACGAGGGGCCGCCGGGGGGCCGGGTCATGCTGGGGCCCGACGGCGTGGTGCTGATGCCGAGCGTATTCAACTGGCCCCAGGTCTCGTACAGCAAGGCGACGAGTAGCCAGACGATGCTGCTCTACCCGGCACGCGGTACCGCGACGGTGTGGGAGGGCGACTCTTGCGGGGTCGCTGCTTCGGGCGCGGTCGAGGAGTTGCTCGGCCCCGCGCGGGCCCGGCTGCTTGGCGCGCTGCGCTCGCCGGCTACCACCAGTGCGCTAGCCCTCCGGTTCGGCGTCACGCCCAGCGCCGTCTCCCAGCACCTGGCCGTGCTGCACCGGAGCGGCCTGGTCGACCGGCAGCGCAGTGGCCGCAAGGTGCTGTACCAGGCCTCTGAGCTGGGGCTCGCCCTGCTCGACCGGGCGCTGCTGCGGTCGGTCTCGTGAGGGCGGTCGTCTACTCCGGCCACGGCATCATGCCGGAGCTGGCGCAGGTCGCGGACCCCGCCTGCCCACCGGACGGGGTGGTCATCGCGGTCGGCGCGAGCGGTGTGTGCCGGTCGGACTGGCATGCCTGGCGGGGACACGATCCGGTCGTGCTGCCGCACATCGGCGGGCACGAGCTGGCCGGGGTGGTCGCACAGACTGGGCCGGAGGTGACCAACTGGCGGGCCGGTGACCGCGTGACGGTGCCCTTCGTGTGCGGCTGCGGCCGATGCCAGTACTGCCTGGCGGGTAACGCCCAGGTGTGCCCGGAGCAGACACAGCCGGGATTCACCGGACCGGGATCCTTCGCGGAGCTGGTGGCGGTCCACGCGGCCGACGCGAATCTGGTCTCGGTACCCGACACGGTCGACTTCGTGGCAGCCGCGGGCCTGGGCTGCCGGTTCGCCACGGCGTTCCGCGCGGTGACCACGCACGGCCGGGTTCGGGTCGGCGACTGGCTGGCCGTGCACGGCTGCGGCGGGGTTGGGCTGTCGGCGGTGATGATCGGCGCGGCCCTCGGGGCCCGCGTGGTGGCGACCGATGTGGCCGCCTCGG
Organism: uncultured Actinomycetes bacterium; assembly: GCA_963722055.1. Taxonomy (GTDB): domain Bacteria; phylum Actinomycetota; class Actinomycetes; order Streptosporangiales; family Streptosporangiaceae; genus Palsa-504. Next base: position 9,563 of record CAVRLA010000006.1, read on the forward strand.
CGCTGGACCGGGCCCGCGAGCTCGGCGCGGAGTTCACCGTGGACGCGGGCGCTGCAGACCCGGTCGCCTCGGTCGTCGAGATCACCGGCGGCGGAGCGCACGTCTCGGTGGACGCGCTCGGATCACCGGCCACTGCGGCTACCTCGGTGCGCAGCCTGCGCCGCCGCGGCAGGCACGTCCAGGTCGGCCTGCTGCTCGACGGGCCGACGCCGATCCCGATGGACCTGGTCGTGGCGCGGGAACTGGAGATCTACGGCTCGCACGGCATGGCCGCCCGCGACTACCCGCCGATGATGTCCATGGTCGCGGACGGCACGCTGCGCCCCGGACTGCTGGTCGGCCGGGTGATTGGCCTGGAGGACACCGGGCGGGCGCTGGCCGCGATGGACGGCCCCTCGGAGGGGGCCGGCATGACGGTCATCAGGCTGCCGCAGTCGTTACAGGTGGGCGGCGAGCCAGTCGGCCATCTTTGACCTGGACTCGAACGCGTGGTTGGTCAGGCCGTGGCTGCCCTCGGGGTCCAGCATCAGCTCGGCGCCGGGCGCCTCGCGGGCCAGGCGTTCGGCGTGGTAGGTGGGGACCAGGCGGTCCCGGCCGCCGGCCGCGACCAGCAGCGGAGAGGTGATGCGGGCGGCGGCGTCCTCCAGGGTCAGTGCCGATAGTTTCTCGCGGGCCTCGGCTTCGGTCTGGGCGCCGGAACGACGCTGGAACGTGGCCCGGGTCTGCGGCGGCAGGATGTCCCAGTCCAGTGACCACTGGTACGGCCCGGCCAGAGCCACCGCGGCCCTGATCCTCGGCTCGTAGGCCGCGGCCCGGGCCGCGTAGTAGCCGCCCAGGCTGACCCCGAACCCGCCGATCCGGCCCGGATCGATGTCATCGCGCCCCTCCAGGTAGTCGGCCACCGCGGTGGCCACCCGCTCGTAGGCGGGCTCGATCGGCAGCTCGTACTCGGCCTCCCCCTGGCCGGGTCCGTCGACGGCGATCACCGCGAGACCTCGGGCGAGCATGTACTCCGCGGTGGCCTGCAGTTCCTCCTTCACCGAGTCCAGCCCGGGCATCATGATCACGATGGGTGGCCTGGTTCGGTTGGCTGGTACCCGGAGGTAGGCGGCCAGCGCGGTGCCCTGATACGGGACGCGGACCGGCTCGGCGGGCGGGCTCAGCGTCGCGGCGCCGCGGCGGAAGCAGGCCACGGTGCGGTCGTGCGCCGCCCGCTGCTGGTCCAGGTCGTCCACGAAGACGAACTTGCCCCAGTGCCAGCACAGCGCGGCGCGCCGCCAGGCCCCGCCGGCGGTGAGTTGCTGGCCCGCCGCGTCGGCGGCCTGCGCCAGCCGCTCGTAATACTGGGCGGTCCGGCCCCACTCATGGCACCAGTCGTCCCAGGCCGTGATGCGGGCCATGGTGGCCTGGAAGTCGGAGTAGCTGGTGCCGTTCGCGATGAAGCGCGCCGCCCAGTGGGCGTTCGCCGCCGTGACGCGCTCGTCCTGTTTGCTCTGCGGCGTCTGGGTATACAGCGCGGGGCGGCGGTCGGCCAGCAGGTCGTTGTCGCCGTCCAGGCTCTTGTCCCGGGCTTTTTGCAGCTCACAGGTGGCGGTCAGTACCGCGGGACGGTCGTCGAGCACCGGTCCGGCCAGCGGGTAGCCGTCCGGGCCGACGATCAGCGAACCGCTGATCCAGGGCACGCCGCGTTCGGTCTGGCAACGGTCGGCCACCGCGACGAAGACCCCGTTGGTGGCCGCGTCGGCCTGCGCCTTGATGACCTCGGCAGGCCGCTCCCCCGCCGGACGGGCCGCGTAGGGCCAGTTCACCGGCGCGGCGATGAGGTCCGCGCCGTCCAGGGCGGCCAGCCGCATCCACTCGGGAAACTCCAGGTCGTAGCAGATCATCACGCCGACCCGGCCGAACCCCAGGTCCACCACGGGGGGCGGCGCGTCGCCGGGGGTGAACACGAGCTTCTCCTTATCCCACAGGTGCGCCTTGCGGTAGACCGCCCGGATCCCGGACGCGTCGACCACGGCCGCGCTGTTGAACAGGCGGCCATCGGCGCCGCGTTCGCAGAATCCGCCGACGATCACCAGCTCGTGCTCGGCGGCCAGGGCCTGCCACTGGCGCAGGGTGTCGCTGTCGTCCGCGGGCGAGGCGAGCGCGGCCGCCTCGGCGGAAGCCTGGCCGGCGTCGTCGCCGAACACGTAGCCGGAGTCGCACAGTTCGGGCAGCACCACGAGCCGGGCGCCCGCGGCCGCCGCCTCGGTCACCGCGGCGGCGGCGGCCTTGCGGTTGGCGTCGGGCTCGCCGATGGAGATGGCCAGCTGGGCGACGGCGATGACGGTCTGGTCCACTGCGCGGGCTCCGTTCGTCGTGGGCGGATGGACGTCCCAGGCCATGAAAGCATCCTGGCTTACGGGCCGGCAGGCCGGGATCCCGTACCGTCTCCCTTGGGAGACTGCGGAAGGAAGGGCTGGCGGTGACGGGACACGCGGATGTCGTAGTGGTCGGCGGCGGGCACAACGGGCTGGTCGCGGCGGCGTACCTGGCCCGCGCCGGGCTAGAGACGGTGGTGTGCGAGCGGCGCGACGTGCCCGGCGGGGCGGCGGTCAGCGAGCACCCGTTCGGGCCGGAGTACACGGTGACCTCACTGTCCTACGTGGTCTCGCTGCTGCCGCCCGACCTGGTGCGCGACCTGCGGCTGGACCAGCACGGCTACCGGGTGTACCCACAGGGACCCTACTTCGCGCCCCGGCGGGACGGGCGGTACCTGCGGCTGCCGGAGGACCCGGTGCGGCGGCGGGCCGAGATCGCCAGGTTCTCGGCCCGCGACGCGGACGCCTACGATGGGTATGAGGCGCACCTGGCGGGCCTCGGGCGGGTGCTCGGGCCGCTGCTGCACCAGATCCCGCCGCGGCTCGGGTCCAAGCGCCCGCCGGACCTGCTGCGGCAGGCGCGGCTGCTGGGCCAGCTGCGCTCGCTGGACCAGCGTGGTGCGGTCGACGTCACCCGGCTGCTCACCGACAGCATCGCGGACCTGGTCGAGGGGTACTTCGAGAGCGACGCGATGCGCGGCCTGCTGTCGGTCTCCGGGGTGATCGGCACGTGGGCCGGGCCGCGGTCGGCCGGAACCGCGTACGTGATGCTGCACCATCACATCGGCGAGACCGACGGGCAGTCCGGGGCCTGGGGCTTCCCGCGCGGCGGGATGGGGGCGGTGTCCGGGGCGCTGGCGCGGGCGGCCCGGATGTTCGGCGCCCAGGTCAGGACCGGCGCCGAGGTAGCGCGCATCCGCACCCGCGAGGGCCGGGTCACGGGGGTGACGCTGGCCAGCGGCGAGTCGATCGACGCGCCGGTGGTGGTCACCACCGCGCACCCGCAGATCTCGTTCCTACGGCTGCTCGACCCGGCCGAGCTGCCGGACGGGTTCGTGGCCGACATCCGCGGGTGGCGCAGCCGCAGCGGCACCGTGAAGATCAACCTGGCGCTGGACCGGCTGCCGGTGTTCACCGCGTACCCGGATCCGGACCCTTCGGTCTACGGCGGCACGATCGTGCTCGCGGAATCGCTCGACGACATCGAGACCGCGTTCCAGCAGGCCGTCGCGGGCGCCCCGGCCGACCTGCCGTTCGCGGACATCTGCATCCCGAGCGTGTTCGACGACTCGCTGGCGCCGGCCGGGAAGCACGTCATGTCGCTATTCACGCAGTGGGTGCCCTGCGGCTACGCTGACGCGCCGTTCGCCGGTGAGCTCGAGGCCTACGCCGACCGGGTGCTGGCCCGAGTAGAGGCGGTCGCGCCCGGGTTCACCGACTCGGTGCTGCACCGGCAGGTGATCGGGCCGCACCAGATGCAGGAGGAGTACGGGCTGATCGGCGGGAACATCTTCCACGGGGAGCTGTCGCTAGGCCAGATGTTCCACGGCCGGCCCGCGGCCGGCTACGCCGATCTGCGCACCCCGGTACGCGGCCTGTACCAGGCCGGGTCGGCCACCCACGGGGGCGGCGGGGTGACCGGCATCCCCGGCCGCAACGTGGTCGGGCAGATCCTGGCCGACCGCCGCGTCGAACGCTGGCGTCGCAGGATACAGACGAGACGGGTGGTGAAACCGCAGGCGTCCTCCGGGGTCTAGCGTCCCCGGGTTCGGCTCGGCCGCCGGGGATGGACGGTGGCTGCGGTGCGATCGGCTCGGCCGCCGGGGATGGACGGTGGCTGCGGTGCGATCGGCTCAGCTGGTGGGCAGACCCTCGGTGCTCGGGGTGCGGGCCAGGGCGGCGACCAGCTCGAAGGAGCGCAGCCGGTCGGCCGGGTCGAAGACCATGGTGGTCAGCATCAGCTCGTCGGCGGCGGTCGCCGTCAGCAGGTCGGCCAGGCCGCGGCGGACGGTCTCGGGCGCGCCGATGATCTGGGTCGCCTGCCGATCCTGGACGAACGCCCGCTCGAGCTCGTCATACGGATAGGCGGCCGCTTCCTCCGGCGAGGGCAACGGTCCAGGCCGGCCCGCAGCCGCAGGAACGACAGCACCCCCGGTCCGGCCAGCCAGCGGGCCCGGTCGTCGGTATCCGCGCAGATGACCGCGGCGGCGACCATGGCGTAGGGACGGTCGAGCGCCTCGGACGGGCGGAAGTGCGAGCGGTACAGGGCCAGCGCCGGGAGGGTGTTGGTCGGGCTGAAGTGATGCGCGAAAGCGAACGGGAGGCCGAGCAGGCCGGCCACCTGGGCGCTGTACCCGCTCGAGCCGAGCAGCCACATAGCGGGCTGGTGGCCCCGGCCGGGCACCGCGGTGATCCGCGCGAACGGGTGGCCTTCCGGCCAGCGGCCGGTGAAGAACCCGAGCAGGTCCATGAGCTGGTCGGGGAAGTCATCGGCCGACAGCGCCTCGGGTGAGCGGCGCAGCGCGGTGGCCGTGACCTGGTCGGTGCCCGGGGCGCGGCCGATGCCCAGGTCGATGCGGCCGGGATGCAGCGCCTCCAGCATGCCGAACTGCTCGGCCACCACCAGCGAGACGTGGTTCGGCAGCATCACCCCGCCGGAACCCACCCGCATGGTCGTGGTCGCGTCGGCGATGTGGCCGATCAGCACCGGGGGGGCCGAGCTCGCGATGCCGGGCATGTTGTGGTGCTCGGCGACCCAGAACCGCCGGAACCCGAGCCGCTCGACGTGCCGGGCCAGGTCGGTGGTCGCGCGCAACGCCTCGCCCGCGTTCCCGCCGTCCGGGACCGGGGCCAGGTCGAGAACCGAGAGCGGGACCTGCTCGGGGCCGAAGGTAAGGGCATCGTCCACGACTTGTCCGAACAGCGCGCAGAGCCCCGTTCTTCCGGCCGTGGGCTCGTCGAGCGGGCCGGGAGGCGGGCACGGCGGTCCGTTCCATAGAAAAAGAGCCGGCCGCGGCGCGGACGTTCGCGTACGGGGGGTCAGGGCTTACGTCCGATGGCGCCCCACATCTGGGCCCGGACGGCGGTGTCGCTGACCGAGGCGGGGCGCCATTCCGGGATGCGCACCAGGCCAGGCTCGATCAGGTCCAGCCCGGCGAAGAACGCCGCGACCTCGCGGTGGGTGCGGGGAACGGCCTGCTGAGCCATCAGCTCGTTGAGGCGGTTGGTCATGCTGATCATCGCCCCGGTGTCGAGGTCGCTGGCGGCGTGGCTGATGACCACGTAGCTGCCCGGGACCACGGCGTCGACCAGCTGGCCCACCAGGTCGTACGGGTCGTCCCGGTCCAGGATCAGGTGCAGGACGGCGATCAGCATGATCGCGACCGGGCGGCTGAAGTCCAGCGTCTGCGCGGCCTCGGCCAGGATCTTCCCCGGCTCGCGCAGGTCAGCCTCGAGGTAGTCGGTGACGCCTTCCGGGGCACTGGTCAGCAGCGCGCGGGCGTGGGTCAGCACGATCGGATCGTGGTCCACGTAGACGACGCGGGACCGGGGTGCGATGGACTGGGCCACCTCGTGGATGTTCCGGTTGGTCGGCATGCCGGTGCCGATGTCGAGGAACTGGCGGAGGCTGGCCTGGCGCGCCAGGTAGCTCGTGGTGCGGACCAGGAACGCGCGGTTGGCCCGCGCGGTGGAAACGATGTCCGGGTTGATCCGCATGGCCTGCTCGGCGGCCTCACGGTCCGCAGCGAAGTTGTCCTTACCGCCCAGCAGGTAGTCGTAGACCCGGGCGACGTGCGCGACGCTGGCGTAGGTGGCGAGGGGCCGACCCGGACCCGGCGCGGCACTGCCTGGCAGCTGCGGCGGCATGAGCCCTCCTCAGCGCCAGCATGTCACGGCTATGTCTCAGTTAAAGAGATAGCGGACCCTAGTACCGCCGGTGACGCTGCCTGATCTTGATATAGCCGAACAACGGGTGGCCGGTCACGATCACCGTCGGGGCACCCGGGTCCGGCGTCTGCGCGGCCCGGTTGCTGATGTGCCCGGTGTAGGTGCTCAGCGGGCCGACGCGAGCGGCCCAGCCTTCGGGCAGGATCAGCTGGATCCACCCGGTCTGGGTAATCACCTCCACGGTGACCTCGCGATAGGCGCACGAGGCCTGGGTGAAGTCGATCGTGATCCACCCGGTGGTGGACTCGGCGGTGATCCGCGCCGGGACGATCCAGCGCCCCGCCTGCTTGATGTTGGGCGTCGTGGTCCGCAGGACCAGCGTCTCGGGCTCGACGCCGATCCCCGGGTAGGAGATGAACGGCGGCTGCGCGGGCAGGTCCGCCACCAGGGTCTCCAGGTCGCCATACGTCTTGGCGCGGTAGGCGCGGCCGAGCCGGTCATCCAGCTCCCAGAGCTCGAGCCGGCCCTCGCTGGCCGCGATCCGCAGCCGCTCCGCGACGGCCTCCCGGTCCACATCGGCCGCCCGCTTCGCCGCGATGTCGCTCGGCCTGGGTCCGGGCCGATCCGCATCGGTCATGGGCCGATACCACGGATGTGAGCCGCGGCGGCACCCCGCCTGATCAGGCCGGCTTGCGGCCCACCGGACTCGGTCAATGGTGGACGGCGGCGAGCATGGCGGCGTAGGACCGGACCAGCGCCGCGTGCTCGAGCGGGAGCAGCCGACTGTCCTCCCGGCAGCCCTCTCGGACCCACTGATCGGACAGGTCCATGGCCCTGGCCCGGTGCACCGCGGCCGGCCGGAGGGCGGCCTCGGGCTCGCCGTACAGGTAGCAGTACAGGCGGGTCAGCGACTCCACCAGCTCCTCGCTGGGCTCGGCGTCCCCGATCCCGTCCGAGTAATGGGGCCGGTCCCGGTGCTGGCCCTCGCGGTGTACGCGCCACCACTCGACCTCGAGCTCGGCGGCCTTGGCCGGGTTGGCGGGCTCGCCGTAGGTGAGCCGGACCAGGGCGTAGAACCGCCGCATGCAGGTCTGGGCCCGCTTGGGGTGGTTGTCGGGATACGGCGCCCACAGCTGATTGGCCCGCAGCACCAGCCAGGCACCGTGCATCGTGCGGTACCAGTCCATACCGAACCCTCGCCGGACCAGGCCGACCGAGGCGATCAGCACCCGGAGCCAGCGGCGCTGATAGTAGCCCACCCAGACGCGGTATTCGAGGGCGGCGAGACGGATGGGATCAAAAGACCGGAGCCGCGTCGGCGTCCCGACGCTGACCTTGCCCGTGGTGCTCATTGGCTCCCCCTCTCTCTGCGCTAGCAAACCAGTTCCCCGTGCATCATGGTCCCGCGCGCCACAATTAGGCACGATCTTGCCGTATTGACATGAGTATGTCATTTATGTCACGATCGTGCCATGAAGTCAGGGGCCAGTCTCCGGGAACGGCAGGCCGCTGTCATCAGGGACGCGATCCTCGACGCCCTCGCGGACCGGCTCGATCACGACGACCCGGACGACATCGCGATGCCGCAGGTCGCCGCCGCGGCCGGGATCTCGCTGCGCACCCTGTACCGCTACTTCCCCACCCGGGAAGCCATGTTCGAACGCCGTCGGCGACCATGTCGTGGCGCGCCTCGGACTACCGCGCCAGATCGAGGGCGCGGACGACATCGCGCCCGTGTTCCTGGAATCAGCCAGGCGCGGAGCACAGAGCCCGCGACTGATGCGCGCGCTGCTGTGGACCCGGCTGGGCCGGCGCGCCCGCTCGTCGCACCGGCGGCGGCGGGTGGAGTCCATCGTCGCAGCGCTGGGCGAGGTGACCTCGCACCTGCCGGCCGCCGAGGCGCGCAGGCGGGAGGGGGCGATCGTCTACTTGTGCAGCCTGTCAGCCTGGATCACGGTCAGCGAGGAAGGCGGGCTCAGCGCGGAAGACGCCCAGCTCGGTATCGTCTGGGCCATCCGCGCCCTGGTCAGCGAGCTCAGGCAGGAGAACCAGATGGCCGGCGAGCCGCCATCTCAACCCCAGGGGAGGACATCATGACCGACACGTACCAGGCGGGCGCACGGCACACCACGGCCGGAACGGGCGAGGCCTACTGGTTCTTCGATTCCCTCATGGTCATCCGGGCCGATCAGCCGGCCAGCCGGTGATCATCGAGGCGGTTACTCCTCGAGGGCGCCGGCGTCGGCGGGAACGTCGACGGAATACTGCCTGAGCACGTCTAGCGGGACGATCTGCAGCGCGCGCTCGTGGGTCGACGCCAGCACCACCGGAGCCGCGGCGCCGTCGCGATGCGCACGCAGCCAGTTCGCCGCGGTCACGCACCACCGGTCTCCGGGCACCAGCCCGGGGAAGCTGAACTGGGGCATCGGCGTGGACAGGTCATTGCCGATGCCGCGCTGATGCGCGAGGAACTCCCCCGTCACCACCGCGCAGATCGTGTGGCTGCCGAGGTCCTCGGGTCCAGTGGTGCAGCACCCGTCCCGGTAGAACCCGGTGAGAGGATCGGTTCCGCATGGCTCGAGCTCGCCGCCGAGTACATTTCGGTCGCCCATGTTTGCAGTATTGGCACGGCGGGAGCACGACCGCAAGATCACCAGCACGGCCACCCTGCCGCGTAATAACCGCGAAACGCGCGCGCGGAACGAGACGCGGGGTACGGGCGCCGACAGAATTGGTCAGGTGAAGCAGTCCAGACTTCTCACCGCGGGCGGCCTGTCCCTGCTGGCCGCGGCGGCGGCGGTGTCCGCCGTCGTGGCGCCCTCGAGGGCGGCCACAGCTCCGGCCGTGCCGGTCACGGCGCAGGCTCCGGCCGTGCCGGTCACCCACGTCATCGAGATCATGCTCGAGAACCACTCCTTCGACAACCTCTTCGGCAAGTTCCCTGGCGCGGACGGCATCCCGGCGGGCACCTCGCTGCTCAACCCGAACGCCTACTTCGCCTCCGCGCCCAACGTGCAGCCCGTCTGGGCCACGGGTAACGAGGGTGACGTCAACGGCGAGATCAACAACAGCACGGTCGCGGAGCAGATGGCCATGGACTACCAGCCCGGCCAGGGCTACCTGATGGACCACTACACCGTCTTCCCTCAGGACGGCATGGCCGCGATCACCGAATTCGGTCCGCAATTCGACCCGAACGAGCAGTACCTGGCCTCGGCCTATGAACTCGCCGACCACAATTTCCAGCCAGTTATCGCCCCGACCCAGCCGAACGTGATGACGGCGCTGAACGGCACCGATCATGGCTGGGTCTACAACAACCTCGAGCCCAGCCCGAGCCAGCCGTGGAACTCCATTTTCGATGAGCTGACCGCGCACGGCCGCAGCTGGAAGATCTACTACGCACTGCCGCCGTCCGCCCTGGTCGGGACCATCTGGCCGCAGCTCCTCCCGCCCGGGCACGCCGCGGACCTGACGACCGCATCGGCGTTCTTCGCCGATCTGGCGTCCGGCGTCCTGCCTGACTTCTCCTTCGTACGGCCCGGCGCGGACTACAGCACCGAGCCGCCCGAGGACATCGGGCAGGGTGACACCTGGATCGGGCAGCTGGTGAACGCGGTCGCGCATAGCAAGTACTGGGCGTCGACGGCCATCTTCGTCACCTACGACGAGAGCGGCGGCTTCTGGGACCACGTGGCGCCCGCGGCCAGCACCGGTTACGGGGCCCGGACCCCGATGATCATCATCAGCCCGTACGCCCGGCACGGCGTCTACCACCCGCAGACCACCAACGTCTCGATCTTGTCGTTCATGCAGAAGCTGTGGGGCCTGCCCGCGCTGACACCGCTCAACGCCAGGCAGAACGACCTGTTCTCCGCGTTCAACTTCAGCCAGGCGCCGCTGGCCGCCCCGTCGGTGCCGGCCGCGCCCTCGGACACCATAGGATTCCACGGTTCGGGCGGCATCTTGACTGACATCGGCGTGACGAGCCCGGGTCGTTCGGTCACGATCAACCTGGACGCCGAGACCGGCGGGTTGGTGCTCGATCCCACGGTGACCGGCGCGGTCGCGCTCAGGCTGGCGCCACCGCCGGGAGCCGCGGTGCCGTCGTCGTTCCCGGCTTCGGTCACCCTGTCCGGCGGCCAGGCCACCATCACCGTGTCGTTCCCCTCGGCCGGTTACTGGCGGATCGCGGCGACCGGACCCGCGGGCAGCCGGGGCTGGGTGACCGTGGACGTGGGCGTCACGCCGGATACGGCGCCGTAGCCTTGCTGACGCTCCGGGCGCTGGGGCTCCCCCGGGGTTGCTGGCGGTTTCACGGGTGCTGGCGGCTGGACAGGGCTCGGGCAGGCCGCTTAGTCTTGACTGTATGGTCAGTCAAGATTTGGGTTACCGGCGTGACCCGGCTCCGCTCGACCGGGCCGGGCTGGAGCTAGCGCTGCGGCCGTTCGGGGAGAGCCGGATGCTGCCGCGGGCCGCCTACGTGGACCCGGCGGTGTTCGAGTGGGAGCAGCGGCACTTCTTCGGCGGCGGCTGGATGTGCGTGGCGCGCAGCGAGCAGCTGCCCGAGCCGGGCGACCAGCGGGCCGAGGTGACCGGGGCAGGCAGCGTGCTGCTGGTCCGGGACGAGGACGGGACGCTACGGGCATTCGCGAACACCTGCCGCCATCGCGGGCACGAGCTGCTGCCATGCGGCGAGGGCGCACAGCAGAGGATGATCATCTGCCCGTACCACGCCTGGACGTACACCCTGGCCGGCGAGCTGCGCGCAGCCGGGAACTTCAAGAAGGTCCGCGGCTTCGAGTTCGGGCAGTGGGGGCTGCCGCAGCTGCCGGTGGCCGAGTGGCACGGGCTGGTCTTCGTCGACGCCTCCGGCGGCGCCGCGCCGTCTTTGGCCGAGACACTGGCCAAGCTGGACGAGATAATCGCCCCGTATGAACCGGAGCGCCTGGTGACGGCCGGACGGCACAGCTATGACGCCGCAGCCAACTGGAAGATCTTGACCGAGAACTACCACGAGTGCTACCACTGTCCGTCCATCCACCCCGAGCTGTGCCGGGTCAGCCCGCCCAAGAGCGGCGAGAACTACGCCTCCGACGGGCCCTGGGTGGGCGGCTGGATGGACCTGCGGGACGGCATGGCCACGATGTCGCTGGACGGCAGCAGCAGCGGAGTGCCGCTTCGCGGCCTGGATGAGCAAGGGCTGCGCACCGTCATCTACGTCAACGTCCTCCCGAACGTCCTGCTCAGCCTGCATCCCGACTACGTGATGACGCACCGGTTGGTCCCCGTAGCCCCAGATAAGACCCAGATCGAGTGCACCTGGGCGTTCGCACCCGAGGCCGTGGCCCGGCCCGACTTCGACCCGGGCTACGCGGTCGAGTTCTGGGACATCACCAACCGGCAGGACTGGTCCGCGTGCGAGTCGGTGCAGCGCGGGCTGTCCTCGCCGCACGCGTCGCCGGGCCCGCTGGCGCCCGACGAGGACGCGGTGTACTCGTTCGTCACCACCATCGCCCGGGGCTACCTCGGCCAGGTCGCGTGGGGCCAGGTAGCGTAGGGCGCGTGACCATACTCGACATCCCGGTGAAGACCCTGGCCGGGCAGGATTCCTCGCTCGGCGCCGTCGCTTCGCCCGGCCCCGGTTTGCCTGGCCGGGCGCTGCTGGTGGTGAACGTGGCCTCCAAGTGCGGGCTCACGCCCCAGTACACGGCGCTGGAGATGCTGCATGAGCAGTTCGCCGACCGCGGGTTCGCGGTGGTCGGCTTCCCGTGCAATCAGTTCGGCGGGCAGGAGCCGGGCACCGCGGATGAGATCGCCGAGTTCTGCTCGGCGACCTACGGGGTCACGTTCCCGATGTTCGAGAAGATCGAGGTCAACGGCTCGGGCCGGCATCCCCTCTACGCTTCGCTCACGCAGACGCCGGACGCGGGCGGCGAGGCCGGCGACATCCAGTGGAACTTCGAGAAGTTCCTGGTCCGGCCGGACGGCACGGTCGCCGCCCGGTTCCGCCCGCGTACTACCCCCGACGATCCTGCGGTGATGGCCGCCATCGAGGCCAACCTTCCCGCAGGGCACTTCCTCGGCTAGGGCGTACGCGCGCCGGACCCGTGGCCTATGGGGCGCGTGTGGTAACGGTCTCGCGGACGCAATGCCCCGGTCCGCGAGCACCTGGTCAGCTGGTCCACCGTCACCGGCCAGCAGACCGCCGTCCTGAACAACCTCAACGCGCTGAAGCGCAGCGAGTTCGAGCAGATCCTCTACACCAACGCCGACGGCAGCGTTCTCGTCCTCTCGTACCTGCGGCCCGGCACGAACGCGACGATCATGTCCCACGGCAAGTCCACCCCCATCCCGTGGTCCCCGCACATCAGTGTGGCCGCCTGGTAGGCGGACCGCGGCGGCAGAGTGAAACCCCGGATCCGCCACGTCCTAGCGTAGTGAAAGTCCAGGTTCACCACGTTCGACGCGGTGCAGGGACGGGGCACGTGGGGCCTAGTAAGAGCAGCGAGGCTGCTGGTGAGTGAGGGTGGCACGGCCGCGGCTAGGCCAGGACGGCGGGGCCGCGCTTGATCATCTGGCGGGCGATGATCATGCGCTGGATCTCGCTGGTGCCCTCCCAGATCCGCTCGACCCGTAGCTCGCGATAGAAGCGCTCGGCGACGTTCTCACGCATATAGCCGCGGCCGCCGAAGACCTGGACGGCGCGGTCGGCGACCCGGCCGGCCATCTCGGAGCAGTAGAGCTTGGCCATCGAGCACTGGACGTGCGACACCTTGGTGTCGATGCCCCGGTCAATGCCGCGCGCCGTCTCGTAGGCCAGGGCCCGGGCCGCGAACAGCTCGGTCAGGCTGTCCGCGAGCATCCCGGCCACCAGCCCGTGGTCGCTGATCGGACCGCCACCCGCCCGACGGGCGGCGGCGAACACGGTCATCTCCGCGGTGAGCCTTTCCGCGGCCCCTAGGCAGCGGGCCGCCACCATCAGGCGCTCGAACCGGAACCACTCGTAGGCGAATGCCATCCCGTCACCCTCGGCCCCAACCAGGTTCGCAGCCGGGACGCGCACGTTCTCGAACGCCACGATCGGATGATGGTGGCTGATCGTGTGGGTGTAGGTCGGCGTACGGACCACCCGTACGCCGGGGCTGGGCAGGTCGACCAGGAACATGGCGTGCTCGCCGTCGTGCGGGCCACCACGCAGCCGGGCCTGGAAGAAGGCGAAGTCAGCGGTGTTGTACGAGGTGACGTGCCACTTGACCCCGTTGAGGACATACTCCTCGCCGTCGCGGTGCGCGGTGGCCTCGATCGCGTCGACGTCGGAGCCCGCGCCTTCCTCGGTGATCGCATAGCATTCCTCCCGCTCGCCGCTGATGGCGGGCCGGACGTAGCGCTCGATCTGGTCGGCCGTGGCTACCTCGGGCAACCAGGACGGCGGGGTGGCCGCCACCCAGCCCAGGGCGTTGGTCACCCGGCCCATCTGCTCCTGGACCAGCACTTGCTGCAGGGTCGTGCAGCCGCCCCCGCCGAGCTCGGCGGGCATGTTGGTCGAGTGCAGGCCCAGCTCCCGGGCACGCTTGGCGTGCCCGGCGGTCACATCGGCGGGCAGTTCGCCACCGGAGGCTTCGGCCTGCTCCTCGAACGGGATGAGCTCGTCCGCGAAACTGCGGGCCCGGGCCTGAATGGCCAGGTCTTCGGTCGACAAGCCGTACATCCGGCAGATCCTCCTGGGGCGCGCAGCTGTATTGACTGAATGTTCAGTCTATGTCAGCATCGGTCGTGTGCCAATGAGAGCCGCTGAGGCGGTGGTGGGTGGCAGGTGGGCCAGATGAGAATTGCTGATGCCCTGGCGGACGGCGGGTGGGCCAGATGACAAGCGCTGATGCCGTGGTGGTGGGCGGCGGGACGGTGGGCGCGTGGTGCGCGTACTTCCTCCGGCGCGCCGGGCTGAACCGGGTCGTCCTGGTCGAGAAGGGCTATCTCGGCCAGGGTGCGAGCAGCCGGGCGGCCGGCATCGTCCGGATGCAGGGCGGGACACCCGAGGCCGTGCGGCTGGGCATCTGGTCGCGCGAGTTCTACCTGCGCCAACGGGAGGAGATCGGCACCGACTCGGGGTTCACCGAGCAGGGCTACCTGCTCCCCTGCTTCACCGAGGCGGAAATCGCCGCGGCCCGGGAGCGGATGGCCATGCAGGCCGCCCTCGGTGTGCCGGTGCGCTGGCTCGATGCCGATGAGGTGGACAAGCTCAACCCGACGCTGGCGCCGGAGCAGACGCTGGGCGGCACGTTCTGCGCCCAGGACGGGTACATCACGCCGCCGCGAAACGTGGCCGCCTACACCGTGGCGCTGCTGCGCAGTGGAGTGGAAGTCGCCGAGCACGTCACGTTCTGCGGCCTGACGCGCGGCGGCGTCGACACCAGCGGCGGACGGATCGACGCCGGCCTAGTGGTGCTCACCGGCGGGCCGAAGCTGGCCGAGGTCGGCCGGCTGGCTGGCCTGCGCATCCCGGCGGGCGGCGTCCGGCACCAGGTGGCGGTGACCGAGCGGCACCCGGACCTGGACCCGGCCCGGGTACCGATGGTGTTCGATCTGGCCGCAGGGCTGTACTGGCGGCCGGAGGAGGGCGGCCTGCTGTTCGGGATGAGCAATCCGGACGAGCCGCCGGGCACGAACCGCGAGGTGGACGAGGCCTACCTGGCCCGGATGCGGGCGCGGCTGGGCCGCCTGGTCCCGGTCACCGCCGGGCTCGGACTGCGCCGGATCTGGGCCGCGACCATCGACTACACCCCGGACCACCTGCCCATCATCGGACGCGCGCCCGGGCTGGACCACGTCACCGTGGCCTGCGCCGGCGGCGCGGGCATGATGTGGGGACCCGGCGTGGCGCGGGCGGCCGCCGACGTCGCGCTCACCGGCGCCACCGACGTGCTCGACGTGTCCTCGCTCGGCCTGGACCGCTTCGACGAGGCCGGGCGCAGCCGCCTGGCCAGTGACCCCATCGCATTGCCGTTCCCGGAAAGGATCTCCTCGTCATGATCACTGCCACCCCGTTCCTGGCCGCCGCGGCCGACGCCAAGCTCGAGGACTGGGGGCCGCTGGACGAGGCCCTGCCTATTTCCGGTGGCGAGCCGATGCACACCTCAGGGGCCACGCTGTGGACCGGAGAGGGCGACCAGGAAGCGGGGGTCTGGGAGTGCACCGCGGGGCCGTCCCGGTGGAGCCTGGAGAGCAACGAGTTCGTGCACATCCTGTCCGGCCGGATGACCGTGACGCCCGACGGCGGCGAGCCGACCGAGATCGGGCCGGGCGATACCGCGGTGTTCCCCCGCGGCTGGACCGGGACCTGGCAGATCCACGAGACTATCCGGAAGCTGTACGTACTCTTCTAGGTCTGACGGGACGGTGGTCCTGGTGTCCCTGGCTGATTTCCCGCGGTATCCGTTGCTGTTCGGGCCGAGCCCGATCCACCCGCTGGAGCGGCTGACCGCCCACCTGGGCGGCGCGGCCATCTGGGCCAAGCGGGAGGACTGCAACTCCGGGCTCGCCTACGGCGGGAACAAGACCCGCAAGCTGGAGTACCTGGTCCCGGACGCGCTGGCCCAGGGCGCGGACACGCTGGTCTCGATCGGCGGGGTGCAGTCCAACCACACCCGCCAGGTCGCCGCGGTCGCGGCCAAGCTGGGCCTGAAGGCCCTGCTAGTCCAGGAGAGCTGGGTCGACTGGCCCGACTCGGTCAACGACCGGGTGGGCAACATCTTGCTCTCCCGGATCATGGGCGCCGACGTCCGGCTGGTGGCTGAGGGCTTCGGCATCGGCATCAAGAGCAGCTGGGAGCAGGCGCTGGAGGAGGTCCGCACCGAGGGCGGCACGCCCTACGCCATCCCGGCGGGTGCGTCCGACCACCGGCTGGGCGGCCTCGGCTTCGCGAACTGGGCATACGAGGTCCAGCAGCAGGAGGCCGAACTCGGGCTGTTCTTCGACACCATCATCGTGTGCAGCGTGACCGGCTCCACCCACGCCGGGATGATCGCGGGCTTCGCCGGGCAGGACCGGCCGCGGCGGGTGATCGGCATCGACGCGTCGGCCCGGATCGCGGAGACCCGGGCCCAGGTGGAGAAGATCGCCCGGAATACCGCGGAGCTCATCGGCCTGGGCCGGGACCTGCGGGACGACGAGATCACCGTGCTGGAGGGCTGGGCCGGGGACTTCTACGGCATCCCGGTGCGGTCCACGCTGGACGCGATCCGGCTGACCGGGCGGCTGGAAGGCATGATCATCGACCCGGTGTACGAGGGCAAGTCGATGGCCGGGCTCATTGACCTGGTCCGCGACGGCCGGATCAGCCCGGACTCCACCGTCCTGTACGCCCACCTGGGCGGACAGCCCGCCCTCAACGCCTACAGCGCCCTGTTCCGCTGACCCAGCGCTCGTTCGAGCCCGTGTACGCCTCGGTCTGGCTCAGCCGGGAGTAAGTGCTCAGCAGGACAAACCGGGAGCATTGACCGATTCCCCGTGGTGCGCCACGCTGAATGTCATGGTCTGGCGGATCCATTTCACGGCCGAGGACCTCGAACGGATCCAGGTCAGGCCGACTCTCGGCCCGCTGGCCGAGACCGTGAAGGCGATGGGACTGCTGCGCTGCACGCAGCAACCCCGCGCGCCATACCAGCAGTGGCGCGGCCGGGTCAAGGACCGGCTCACGCCGCAGATGACCGCGCTGACGGCGCTGATCCCGCCCGGGTCCAAGGGCGTGGACCTGCCCATGCTCACCGGCATCGCGCCGACGATGGAGCAGGGCGTCCGAGCCTTGCTGGCGGTGCCCCGCGAGCAGCTCCTGGTGGAGATGGAGTTCACCGACCGGATGCACAAGCTGCCCGCCGCGGTGTGGGCAGCCGCCGAGATCGGCGGGCAGGCCCGGCTCCAGCTCGCCGCGGCGGCCGTGGCGGCCCACCAGGTACTGGTCGAGCCGTACTGGACCCGCATCCACGCCTGCTTGCACGCCGAGCACGTCGCCCGGCTCCGGACGCTGGCGGCCGGCGGGCCCGAGCGGCTGCTGGCCTCGCTGCAGAGTCAGTGGGTCCGCTGGCGGCCGCCGGTGCTCGAGGTGCTGGTGCCTGCCGACTACGACGTGCCGCTGAACGGCCAGGGCATCGCGCTGATGCCCTCGGTGTTCGTGGGCCAGGTCCCCAGCCTGCACCAGAACCCGAACGACCCCAGGGCGGTGCCCTGGCTAGTGCTGCCGCCCACCAACGGCCGGATGGGCCTGCGGGACCTGTGGGATAACCCGGGGCCTCAGGGAGCGGCGCTGGCCGCGCTGGTCGGCCGGAACCGGGCCGCGGTGCTGCGGACCATCGCGGACGGCTGCTCGACCACCGAGCTCGCCGGCCGGGTGGGCATCTCGCTCGCGGCGGCCAGCCAGCACGCCTCGGTGCTGCGGGACGCCGGGCTCATCACCACGCACCGGCAGGGCAGCGCGGTGCTGCACGTGCTCACGCCGCTCGGTGCCGAGCTCCTGCACGCCGGATAGCGCCCGGTTTCGTGGGTCCCGGCCCCGGTGCGGGACGGCGGGCGGTGGGCTGGCCATGGTCGGCCGGACCATGACCAGCTCGGACCACCGGCTGTGGTTTCCAGCCTCAGGATCACCAGTGACCCGCGCGCGCCGCAAACCCTTTCAGGCAGGGCTTAAACCAGCTGATTGACCCGGGCCGTGAACGGGCGCGGCCAGGCCTTCTTCTACGGGCCGTGGTATCCGCTTTGTTCGCGGCGGCGTGGGTTCCCGGACCACCGGCGCCATCCGGGGCACGGACAGGCGGGTCAGCGCGGCCGCGGCGAGTGTGACCAGGCTGGCCACGGCGGCCAGTCCGGCTAGGTGCAGCGCCTGGGCCAGGAAGGGCCCGGCCACGGCGCCGACCAGGCCGACCGCGGCCTCGCCGGTCAGGAAGACGGCGCTGATCCGGCCGAGGACCGCGTTGGGGATGACGCGCTGCATGGCGGTCTGCGGGATGACCTCGGACATCGAGCCGAACATGCCGATGGCGGCCGCAGCGGGCAGCGCGGTCGCCAGCGAGGTCGAGGTGAACAGGCTGAACTGCCCGGCGGCGGTGGCGGCCAGAGTAGCGGTCAGCAGCGTGCGCGGCTGGACGCGGTCCAGCAGGACGCGCAGGAGCGGAGCGCCGAGCAGGAATCCTACGCCGAGCGCGGATAGTACGAATCCGGTGTTTTCGCCGCCGCCCAGTCGCCGGATCCCGAGCGGGATGAGCATGGCGCTCAGCGAGGCGTTCGCGGCCAGGAAGATGACCGTGACCGGAAGCAGGGCCCGGGCTACCAGCTGAGCACGCAGGACGCGGCCGCCTTCGAGCAGGTCGCGGGCCACCCCGGTGATCGTGGCGGTGCGGGCGGCATTCGTCTCGGCGGGCCGCGACGTCAGGGCGGGCCGCGACGTCAGGGCGGGCCGCGACGTTAGGGCGTTGGCAGCGGCGGCCGCCAGGTAGCTGAGCGCGTCGGCGCAGATCAGCCACCGGACGCCGACGGCGGCCAGGAGAATGCCGCCGAGCGGCCCGCCGACGAGCCGCACGGCGCCGTCGGCTAGGGCGTTGAGCGAGTTGGCGCTGCTCAGCAGCGGCCCGGTGCCTACCAGGGCCGGCGTGCGAGCCTGCCAGGCCGGGAGGTACAGCACGCCGCCGCTGCTCTCGGCGATCAGGGCGGCATACAGTACCCAGTAGCGGCCGGGAGCGGTGCCGAGCAGCATCGCGGCCACGGCACCCGCGCGGAACAGGCTGGTCGCAATCATCAGGCGGCGCCGGTCGCACCGGTCGGTGACCACCCCGGCCACCGGGCCGAGGATCAGCACCGGCAGGTACTGTGCGGCGAGTGTGAGCCCGGTGTCGCGCAGCGAGCCGGTGACCAGGAGGACGTGCGCAGGAATGGCCAGGACCAGCAGCCACGTGCCGAGGGCGCTGATCACGCTGCCGCCCCACAGCAGCCGGAAGTCCCGTATCCGTAGTGCCTGGAACATTCGGCTGCCCGTTCTGTCCGGCCCAGTTAATATTTCATCAGAATAGCTTTGTCAATTACTGTTCTGTCAAGACAGGAGGACGTGGAGGATACAGCGAACGGGAGGGGCGTGGAGGATACAGCGAACGGGAGGGGCGTGGAGGATACAGCGAACGGGAGGGGCGTGGAGGATACAGCGAACAGGAGGGGCGTGGAGGATACGGCGATTGGCCGGCAGCTGCGGGCCCGGCGGACCGCGGCGGGCCGGACCGTGGCCTCGGTCGCCGCCGACGCGGGCCTGTCGGTCCCCTACATTGCCAACCTGGAGAACGGCCGGGGCAACCCGACTACGGCGGCCCTGCGCAGGCTGGCCGAGGCCCTGGACCTGCGGCTGGTCGTTACCCTCGCGCCGCAGGGCGATGGCGCGGCGGCGCGAGCGGAGATTCCTGGTTCGCTGGTCCGGCTCGGCCGCACCCGCCGGTTCCGGCAGACGGTCACGGCCATGGCCGCAGCCCTCGACCGGGACGCCGACGAGCTCGCAGCTCAGCTGGTGGCCGCGCTGGCCGCATTCGGGCAGATGATGGGCCGGGAGCTAGCCGAGGCGGACTGGTGGCGGCTGCTGGACGCGCTCCTGCTGATCGCCGCGCACCCCTCGGCACCCGCTCCTGACCGGAGTGAAACCCGGGATTCACCACGCTAGGGGGCAGTGAAACCCCGGATTCACCAGGCTTTGGGGGCGGCCAGAGGGCGGTGAAACCCGGGATTCATCAGGCTAGGGGGTGGCTGGGGGGGGTGAAACCGGGGATTCATTACCTTGGGCGATGCTACGTCTTGCGTAGCTACGTGCGACGTAGTAGGAAGGGTGCATGGCACCTAGCGGGCTGCGCCGGGCGAACGACCCGCCGCTGCTCATCCTGGTCAGCCTGGCAGAGGGGCCGAAGCACGGTCACGCGCTGGCCAAGGACATCGAGGACTTCGCCGGAGTGAAGCTCGGGCCGGGCGCCCTGTACGGGGCGATCACCCGGCTGGTAGAGCGCGGGCTGATCGAGCCGGTCGGTGGCGACGACCGGCGCCGACCGTACCGGATCACCTCGCCGGGCTCGGCCGCGCTGGCCGAGGCCCTGGCCGACCTGCGGCGGATCACCCGCGCGGGCGTGGCCCGGCTCGGGCTGGACCCGGCATGAGGCCCGCGAGCCTGCTCCGCTGGTACCCCAGGGCGTGGCGGGAACGGTACGGCGAGGAACTGCTGGCGCTGATCCAGGACACCCTGGAGGACGGGCGGCCGACGTGGCGGCTGCGCCTCGGCGTGGCCTGGGGCGGCCTGCGCGAGCGGGGCCACCAGGCGGGCCGCGTGGTCCGGGCGTCGGTCAAGTGGCGGACCGTGCTTGACCGGTGGAGCTTGTTCGTAACCGGGCTGGTCTTGGCCACCGTGCCGGTGGCTGTCACGGGACCGCCGCCTCAGGCGCGAGGATGGCAGGCGGCGGCGGCCGACGGGATGCTGGCAGCCGTCGCCATGACTGGCGTGGTGGTCCTGGTCAGCGGCCTGACGGCCCTTCCGGCGCTGATCAGGTTCTTGCGGGCGGGCGGCTGGCCGAAGATCCGGCGCCGGGTGGCGTGGGCGGCGGGAGCGGCCGTAGTCGCCGGTGGCGTCCTGGCCGGTCTGTCTGTGGCCTCGGGTTCACGCTCATTGGCTGAGCAGGACACCTCATGGATCTTCTCCTTCGGCCGTTTGGCGGCCGGACTGGCGATAGCGGTCGCGATCGGACTGTGGGCCGCCGCGGCGGTCGGCACGGCCAGGCACCTCACGATCGCTCCCCGGGTTCGAGCCGCCCAGCTCGTGCTGGGCGCGGTAACCACTACCTTGACCATGATCATGTTCGTGTCCCTGGTGCTGTGGTGGTCAGCGGCTCAGTCGTCGGTCTTTTTGCTGGTCATGGGCCTGGTTAATCTCGCTCTGGGCAGCGTGCTCGTGCCACGGAGGGTCAGCCGGGCCGTCCGTAAGGGCAGGCGGCTGCGGGCGACGGCCAGCGGGGCGGCGGTGGTTAACCCGTCCGCTCAGCGGACATACGGCCGCCACCGGGCTTGACGATCTGGGGGGCGGCCTGGCAGGCGGCCCAGTCGGCGCTGATCGCGCCCGCGGTCTGCAGCAGCAGCGGCAGGTACTCGCCGGTCAGCACCTCGACCGGGGTCTCGGCGGCGTGCACGGTGACGTTCAGCGCCGCGATCACCCGGCCCTCCCCGTCCCGCAGCGGCGCGGCCACCGACCGGATGCCGGGGGCCAGCTGCTCGTCGGTGAGCGCCCAGCCCCGGGCCCGGACCTCGCGCAGGGCCGCGATCCGCTCGTCCGGACCGGGCTGCGGGCGGGCGGTGATGCCGGACCGGGTGGGCTCGGCCAGGACCCGTTCGGCGTGCCTACGGCGCGTTCGTGCTGCTCGATCTTGGGGTGACCCACTATTGACAGCCACCGGGAGGAGCGGCAAGGCTTCCGATCAGGCCGCTCGTGACCGGTTCACGGACACTCGTCCGCCAGCGCGGCCTGGAGACTGCCCTTTCAGCGCCGATAGTGGAGGTTCCTATGACGACGGCAGCGGACCTGGTAGCGGGACGGCCGCTGGTTTTCCGCAACGCGACCGTGCTCACCATGGACGATGGGCACCGGGTCCTGGCCGACGCCGACGTACTCGTCACCGGGGAGCGGATCGCGGCGGTCGGCCCGAACCTGCAGGTGCCCGACGGCACCGTCGAGATCGACGCGACTGGCGGCATCGTCATGCCGGGCATGATCGACACCCACCGGCACATGTGGCAGACGGCCATGCGGGCCTACGGGGCCGACTGGACCCTCACCCAGTACTTCGTCTGGTATTACCTGAACTGGGGCAAGAAGTTCCGCCCGCAGGACGTCTACGCGGGGAACCTGCTGTCGGCCATCGAGTCGATCAACGCCGGCGTGACGACCACGGTGGACTGGTCGCACGGGCTGCAGACGACCGACCACGCCGACGCGGCCACCGACGCCCTGGAGGAGGCGCGCGGGCGGTTCGTGCTCGCCTACGGGAACATCCAGCAGGGCTCGTGGGAGTGGAGCACCACGCCGGAGTTCCGGGACTTCTACGTCCGCCGGTTCGACGGCAAGGGCGACATGAACGGGTTCGCGATCGCCTTCGACATCCCCGGCGACGACCCGGCGTTCCCGGAGAAGGCCACGTTCGAGGTGGCCCGCGAGATGGGCGTGCCGGTGACCACGCATGCCGGGGTGTACGGCATCACCCTGGACGCGGGCGTCCGGCGGATGTACGAGAACGGCTTCTGCACCCCGCAGACGGTCTACGTGCACTCCGCGTCGCTGTCTCCCGACTCGTACCACATGATCGCCGCGACCGGCGGCTCGGTGTCGGTCTCAACCGAGAGCGAGTGCAGCGCCGGCCAGGGCTACCCGCCCACCTGGAAGCTGCGTAAGTACGGCATCCCGGTCTCGCTGTCCCAGGACACCAGCGTGTGGTGGAGCGGCGACATCTTCTCCGCCATGCGGGCCACGCTGAGCGCGGACCGGGTCATGGATCACTTCGAGAACCACAACGAGGGCAAGGCGGTCACCAACCACCACCTGCGGGCCGAGCAGGTCGTGGACTGGGCCACCCGTGGCGGAGCCAAGGCCATCGGCCTGGACTCGGTCATCGGCAGCATCGAGGAAGGCAAGAAGGCCGACCTGGTGCTGATCAAGAACGACGACTCACCGGTCAGCTTCCCGATCCTGCACCCCTACGGCCACGTGGTCTACCAGGCGCAGCGCGGCGACGTGCACACCGTGGTGGTCAACGGGCGGGTGGTCAAGTTCGACCACAAGCTGGTCGACGTGGACCTGGCCAAGGCCCGCCGGGCGATCGACGAGACCACCGGGTACCTGCGGAGCGAACTCGGCGAGCAGGCCTGGCAAGAGGGCATGAACCCCGAGATCCCCGAGCACGAGCAGCTCTCTAACCCGTACACCTACACGGGCGAGGCGGCGTGGAAGGAAGACGAGGAGTAACGGCAGACGAGCACGATCTGACCCTGGCTATCCCTCCAGCCCAGCCAGGGAGGCCAGGCTGCCGGTGGTGCCGCCCTGCAGCCGGGTCTGATCGATGAACGCCCCGTCGCGCATGGCGATCATCCGGTCGGCGGTGGCGGCGATCCGGGTGTCGTGGGTGACGATGACCAGCGTCTGCCCGGCCTGGTGCAGCTGGTTCTCGACCGCGGTCAGCTCATCCATCAGGTGAAAGGCCTGGAATACGAATCCGATGGCGTCGCGCCGCAGCCGGGCCAGCGCGCGCTCGGACAGCCGGGTGATGTCCTGCCCGTCGACCCAGATCTCCCCGGCCGAGGGCCGGTCCAGCCCCCCGAGCAGGTACAGCAGCGTGGACTTCCCGCAGCCACTAGGTCCCATCACCGCCACCGTCTCGCCCCGCGCGACGTCCAGGTCGACTTCGTCGACCGCGCGGACCAAGCCGGCCTCCCGGCCGTACTCCTTGCGCAGCCCCCGGGTGCGCAGCACGCAGGTGCCCCCGTCCGTGGCGTTCATGACCCACCCTGCTGCATCATTCCTCCCTAACGGTTATCCATAAATAGATAACCGTTATCTCTGAGGATGTCAAGCCCGCACGATAACGTCGGCGGCGGCGAGCAGGCCCGGGCCCGCGCCGCGGTCCGCGAACATCCCGGACAGGGCTCTCGATGCGTCTTCGGCGCGGGATAGCCAGCCGGGAACGGTCGTGCTTGAGGTCAGCTCGGCTACGCCACGACAGGCTCCGCTCGGTCGCAGGCGTTTCTAGGGCTGCGCTGGCCCGCTGTGGAGGACTGCGGGTACCACGGCCCGTTCCATAGAAAATAAGTCAGTTCTGGCGCAGGCGGGACCAGGCGTCGAGGCCTACGGCGATCAGGAGGATGCCGCCGAGCGCGATCTGCTCGTAGAGAGGGTTGAGACCGAGCAGGTCGAACCCGTTGCCGATCAGGGCGATGAACAGGACGCCGACCACCGTTCGCCACATCGCGCCCTCGCCGCCGAGGATGCTGGTCCCGCCCACCACGATGCCGGCCAGCACCGTGAAGGTGAGCGCCGTCTCGCCGTTGGAGGCCTGGGCGCTCAGCACCCGCGAGGCGTCGATCACCCCGCCCAGGGCCGCCGCGCCGCCGCTGATCACGAACGTGAGCAGCTTGATGGCCTGGACCCGGACGCCGGACAGGCGCGCCGCCTCCGCGTTGCTGCCGCTCGCGTAGATGTAACGACCCGTGGTGGTCCGGGACAGCACCACGGCGAGGGCCACCACGACGGCCAGCATGGTCCAGGTCGAGGTGTTCACGGTCAGGAACGAGCTGCGGGCCAGGTCGGCGAAGCCAGGATGGCTGTAGTCGATGACCAGGTTCCCGCCGGTGACCAGGCTGGCCAGGCCGCTGACCACGAACGACATGGCCAGCGTGGCGATGAGGGCGTTGATCCGGAAGGCGGTGACGATCACCCCGTTGACCAGCCCGACCCCCAGGCCTACCGCCACGCCGGCCACGATGGCGACGCCCGGTGAGGTGAACAGGGCCAGGTGGGCCGCCGTCACCCCGGCCAGCGCGTAGACGGCGCCGACCGACAGGTCGATACCCCCGGCCACCAGCACCAGCGTGCCGGCCGCGGCGATGATAAGCGTCGAGGCCTGCTGGTCGAGGATGTCGAGCAGGTTGACCTTGGTGAAGAACGGCCCGCTCCAGACGGACAGCACGATGAACAAGATGAGGAACGGATAGAGGATCCCGGCCCGGCGCAGCCCGGTGGCGACCGCGGCCGACGGCCGCAGCGACGGCAGGCGGCTGGCCGGGGCCTTGGCCCGCGTCATGTCCTGCTGGTCCATCACGCACCTCTTTCCCTGCCTACTTCCGGGGCGCCGAAGGCCGCCCCGAGAATGGCCGCTTCGGTCATGGCCTCGCTACCGAACTCGGCGGCGATCCGGCCGGCCCGCATCACCAGCACCCGGTGCGCGAGCCCCAGGATCTCCTCGGTGTCCGAGGAGATGAACAGCACGCCGAGGCCCTCGGCGGCGAGCGAGGTGAGCAGCTCGTAGATGGCGCGCTTGGCGCCCACGTCCACGCCCCGGGTCGGCTCGTCGGCGACCAGGACCCGCGGTCCCCGCAGCAGGATCCGGGCGAACAGGGCCTTCTGCTGGTTGCCCCCGGACAGCGTGCTGACCGGTGCCGCCTGTGCGGGTACCCGCACGCCGACCTGGCCGAGCGCGCTCGTCACGGCCTGCCGTTCGGCCCGGCGCCGGACCAGGCCGAGCTCACTGAGCCGGGCCAGGCTGGCCAGGCTCACGTTCTCCACGATCGGGCGGCCGAGCATGAGGCCCTGTTCCTTGCGTGATTCGGGAATCATCGCCACCCCGGCGCGAAGCGCCGCGTCCGGGCCCCGGGCCGACCACAGGCGTTCTGGCCGTCGGCGGGTGCCCGGCGGGCGGCCGGTCAGCGGCCCGCTCGCCGTCGTCACCGTTCCCGCGGTGACCCGCTGGGCCCGGCACAGCGCGCGGGCCAGCTCGGAACGGCCCGAGCCCACCAGGCCGGCCAGCCCCACGATCTCGCCGGCCCGGATCTCAAGGGAGACGTCGTGGACGCCCGGTGCGCTCAGGCCGCGCGCCTGCAGCACCACCGGCGCGTCCGGCGGGACCGGCCGCCGGGCCGGGAAGGTCGTGCCCAGGGACCGGCCCAGCATCGAGCTCAGCATGGTCTCCTCGGTCTCGTCCGCGGCGGGCGCGGTGCGGACCAGGCGGCCGTCGCGCAGGATCGTCACCTGATCGGCGAGTTCGGCCACCTCGCGCAGGAAATGCGAGACCAGCACCACGGTCGTGCCGCCGGTCGCGAGCCGCCGGATGACCTGGTGCAGCCGGTCGGCGTCGGGCCGGCTCAGGGCGGCCGTCGGCTCGTCCATCACGATCAGCCGGGCATTCCGGCACAGCGCGCGCAGGATCTCCACCTTCTGCTGATCGGCCGTCCGCAGGCCGCGTCCGGGCAGGTCGCCGCGGAGCTCGAAGCCCGCGGTAGCGGCGAGCTCGTCGTACCGGCGGCGGAGCGCGCGCCGGGCGACGAAGCCGCCCCGGCGCGGCTCGGTACCGAGGAAGACGTTCTCCGCGACCGATAGCGCGGGCGCGATCGACAGCTCCTGCGCGATCAGGACGATTCCGCGGATGATGGCCTCCCGCGGGGAGTGGAACGTGGCCGGCTCGCCGTCGATCAGCAGTTGGCCGCGATCCGGGGTGATGACGCCGGCCAGGATCTTGCCGAGGGTCGACTTCCCCGCGCCGTTCTCGCCGACGAGCGCGTGAATCGACCCCCGGCCGATCTTCAGGCTGACCTCATCCAGGGCACGCACGCCGCCGAAGGACTTGGAGATGTCCACCAGCTCGACGTGCGTGCCCTTCGCGGTCGGTTGGGGCACGGTCAGCCCGGCCACTCGGCGGTGAACTGGGTCACGTTGGCCTTGGTCACGATGCCGTTGTCGGGAAGCTGGGCCACCGGGTCGATGCCACCGCTGTTCTGGCCGGTGCGCAGGGCCTTGACGAGCGCCTGCACCGCGAGGCGGCCTTCGCTGGCCGGTGCCTGGGCCACGTCGCCGAACCACGCGCCGGAGGCCACGCCCGCCAGCGCGGCGGCGCTCGCGCCGTAGCCGACCAGGATGACCTTGCCGGTCAGGTGCTTGGCCGCCACGGCCTGGACGCCGCCCTCGATGCCCTGGTCAGATCCCACGATCAGGTTCAGGTTCGCGTTGGCCGTCAGCATGTTCTGCACGGCGGTGAGTCCTACCGTGGGGCTGAAGAAGCTCTGGCCCTGCGCGACGACCTTGACCGCGGGGTCTGCCGCGATCGCCTTGTTGAATGCCCCGGAGATCGCCACGTCCAGGGCGGAGGCCTTGATGTCGTACAGGTAGCCGACGTTGCACGGGTTGAGGTTCTTCGACTGGCAGGCCTGGACCACCATGTTGCCGAGCTTGGTGCCGATCTCGGTCGGCACGAACATCACGTTCGCCGCTAGGCCAGCGACCTGGGGCGCGTCGGTGGCGTAGTTCGGGCCGAGGACCTGGTCCATGTTCACGACCTTGATGCCCTTGGCGATCGCCTGCTGGACCAGGGAGATCAGGCCGGTGCCGAAGATCGGCTGCAGGATGATGCCGTCGTACTGCCCGGAGGTGATGACGTCCTGGAGCTGGGAGTACTGCGTCTGCGGGCTGTTGTTCGCGTCGAAGACCTTGAGCGTCGCGTTGTTGTCGCTGGCCACGGCCTCGGCCGCGGCGAGCATCGGGGCGTCGTAGCTGTTCTCCACGGCGAACGATAGATAGGCGATGGTCAGGTGCTTGCTGTTGGACGCGCTCGCGGATGGCGAACTGCTGGTCGATGAGCTTGAACTTGAGCTCGTGCTCGAGCTGCAGGCCGCGAGCATGAGCGCGGCGGCTGCCAGGGCTGCGCCACGGCGCCACTGCCGCGGCTGTACGGGGATGGATGGCACGGCCAGACTCCTTGTCCCTGCTCACCGGGTGTCCCGGTGAGCCGCTGCCGGAGAGGATGGGTAGGACTGATCCGTGACGGCCGCGCGCGCTGGCCGTCGGGGTTTGTGGAGGGGTCAGGTACGGAGCCAGGGCCGGCCCGTGTTGCCGGACGTCTGCGACTCCAGGTGCTGCCACGGCCCGGTCCAGCGGTAGGAATGACGGCCGGGAGGCTGCGGCGCCTGGGTCTCGATCCACCGCACCCGCCCGCCGCTCGTGTTATAGAAGCCGTGGGTCGAGCCGACCCCGGCGAAGAGGACGTCTCCGGCCCGCAGCTTGTAGGCGATGCCGTCGAGTTCGGCTTCGATCACCCCTTCGAGGAAGAAGTACGCCTCCTCGAAGGGGTGATCGTGGGCTTGCGCGGCGCCGCCCGGCTCGTAGTCGACCATGAACATCACGAGCAGTTCGGCCCCCAGGCCGCGGTCGACCATCATCTTGACCGAGATCCCGCTGTAGGCGAGCAGGGCGGTGTCCATGCCGGCCGGTTCCCGGTCCCGTACCCGGTCATCCACACGCAGCGCCTCCTGCTGCGGCGGCGTGCCCGCGTAGTGACCGAGATAGCGGCCGACCGGGCTGCTGACCAGGCTGGGCCGAGCCGGGGGGGCCGCGGAGTCGGCCCGCAGGAAGGCGGAGTCGGCCGGCAGGAAGAACGTGTCGGCCGGACGCTGGCCGGGCGGCCGGCGCTGGGGCGTGCTGTGCACGAGCAGCCGGGCCTGGCCGCCTCCGTCGGCGGGGTTCGCCCAGCCGTGCGGCATCCCGATGGGCAGCAGCGCGTAGTCGCCGGCGCGCAGCTGATTGTGATGGCCGTCGATGTTGAGCACCGGGGTGCCGGCCAGGACATAGACGGCGGATTCGAATGAGTGCAGGTGCAAACCCGTCCAGCCACCTGGCTCGAGCTTGCTGATGGACAGATCGGTGTGCACCGCGCCGGTATGGCTGCCAACGAGGCAGGAGCTCGCGTAGCCTTCCGCGGATCCGGTGTATTCGGCAGGCGGCTCCGAGAAGTCCCAGTCGACGTGCCCGACGTGGTGCATGCCGCACCTCCTGGTTTCATCGACCTGTCCGTCCGCGTCCGCCCTCGTCCGCCCTCCTCGCAGGGGCCTCGGCGGGTAAGTCCAGGTGAGGCATGAGTTTAGTAATACTAAACAATGTGGTCAAGATCACTACACAACCATTGGGACACGGGTAAGTAACGCTAATTCTTCGGGGTGCGTACAGGCGGTCGCCTAGCGGCCGTCGCGCCGCGGCCGAACCGTGGCCGAACCGCTGTCGGGTCGCTGCTGAGTCGCTACCGAGGCCTAGCGGGACCGGTTGAGGATGACCCAGATGGCCCGGGCCGGGACGGTCCCCGCGTTCCAGAACCGGTGCGGAATGGCGGAGTCGAACGTGAGCGAGTCGCCCTCCTCGAGGACGTACTGCTCGAAGCCGATCTGGGTGGACAGCGCGCCCTCGATGATGACCGCGTACTCCTGCCCGGTGTGCTGGATGGCGTGCTCGGCCTCGGGCACGCTCTGCCCGACCGGGTAGCACACCTCGAGGAACTCCATGTCCTTCTCGGCCGCAGCAGTGAGCCGCTCCCACATCACGCCACGTTCCAGGGTGATCCGCGGCCGGGCGTATCGCCGCAGCACCGGGCCGTCAGCGGTGCTGTCGGCCGCGGCCGTGGCGTTATCCCCTGAATCGGCCGGGCCCTCCTGGGCCGGATCGAAGAGCCGGTCCATCGAGATCCGCAGCGCGGTGACCAGAGCCCACAGCGTGCTCACCGACGGGACCGCCCGTCCCCGCTCCACCTGAGAGATCAGGCTGGGCGAGCAGTCCACCCGGCGGGCCAGCTCACGAGCCGTCATGCCGAGCTCGATCCGGCGCTGCCGCAGCCTCGCCCCGATCAGCGCGCCGCGATCGAGCGACTCGGGAGGGGCGTTTCCGTCCGCGAACATCCGTGGGGCCACGGGTGCAATCCTACTGGCGCAGGTCCTGGCCCCCCGGGGCGCCACCGGCGCTCCGGGGGATGCGTTAAACGATACTGCACGAAGTTAGCGTTGCTGTGCTGGTGCTACAAGCCCGGACAGCGGGCGCCGCGACGGGGCCGCTCTGGCCGGCCGCAGCCCGCGACCGCCCTGACCGCGGCCCTATGGAGCAGCCTCTCGGTCGACTTGGAACGGAGCGAAGCTCTGGCTGACTGGCATCAGCTCGATCGTATTGACGTTCACGTGCGGCGGCTGGCTTGTGGCCCACTCGATCGCGGCGGCGATGTCGTCGGCGGTCAGCGGCTGCGTTCCGGTGTACACGGCGGCGGCCCGCTCACGGTCGCCGCCGAAGCGTACCTCGGAGAACTCGGTGCCACCGCACAGCCCCGGTTCGATGCAGGTGACCCTGACCCCGGTGCCGTGCAGGTCGGAACGCAGGTTGAGACTGAACTGGTGCAC
The DNA here is from genome assembly GCA_963722055.1 of uncultured Actinomycetes bacterium. Classification (GTDB taxonomy): domain Bacteria; phylum Actinomycetota; class Actinomycetes; order Streptosporangiales; family Streptosporangiaceae; genus Palsa-504. The sequence goes on from CAVRLA010000006.1 coordinate 39,778, forward strand.
GAACGCCTTCGTCGCGCCGTAGACGTTGCCGCCCGGGTAGGGGTAGGTGCCGGCGATCGAGCCGAGGTTGACCACGTGCCCGCGACCGCGCGCGACCATCTGCGGCAAGAGCGCGCGGGTCATGTAGACCAGGCCGGTGCAGTTGGTCTCGATCATCTGCTCCCACTGGCCGACGTCGGCCCGCTGAGCCGGCTCGAGCCCCAGGGCCAGGCCCGCGTTGTTCACCAGGATGTCGACCTCGGCGAAGTCCGGCGGGAGTTCGGCCGGGAGCCGCTCGACGCTGGCGCGGTCGCGCACGTCGAGGGTTAGCGGCAGCAGGACGTCGGGGCCGAGTTCCTTGGCCAGGTCACGGAGTCGCTCGGTTCGCCTGGCCGCGGCGATGACCCGGTCGCCGCGGGCCGCGAACCGCCGGGCGGCCGCAGTGCCGAAGCCCGAGCTCGCGCCGGTGATGAGTACAGTCTGCACGGGCACGACCCTAGTGCACCTGCCCGGCGGCACCGCGCGGCGTAGTACCCTCGGGCCGCGGCAAGACCGCGATAGCGAGGAAACCGGGGCTCAGATCACGAACCACGGTCCGTTCGGGATATAAAGATTTCGATTTCGTTGTTTGGTGACCTGTGACCCTTATAGACCTCCTGCCGGAGACACCTGAGCCGGACGCAGTCTTCGACGCCTTCGCCGGGTGGTCGAAGCGGCGCGGGCTGGCGCTGTACCCGCATCAGGAGGACGCGCTCATCGAGATCGTGTCGGGCGCGAACGTGATCTTGTCCACGCCCACCGGCTCGGGGAAATCGCTGGTGGCCGCCGGGGCCCACTTCGCCGCGCTGGCCGACGGCCGACGGACGTTCTACTCCGCGCCGATCAAGGCGCTGGTGTCGGAGAAGTTCTTTGACCTGTGCGCGGCGTTCGGCCCGGCCGAGGTCGGCATGATGACCGGGGACGCCAGCGTCAACTCGGAAGCGCCGATCATCTGCTGCACGGCCGAGGTCTTGGCCAGCATCGCGCTGCGCGACGGCGCCGACGCCGACGTGGGCCTGGTGGTCATGGACGAGTTCCACTTCTACGCCGACCCGGACCGCGGCTGGGCCTGGCAGGTCCCGCTGATCGAGCTGCCGCACGCGCAGTTCCTGCTGATGTCGGCCACGCTGGGCGACGTCTCGCGGTTCGAAGCCGACCTGACCCGGCGGACCGGGCGGCCGACGGCGGTGATTTCCTCGGCCGAGCGCCCGGTGCCGCTGGTGTTCGCCTATTCGGTCGAGCCGTTGCACGAGACCCTCGGCGAGCTGCTGTCCACCGGGCAGGCGCCGGTCTACGTGGTGCACTTCACCCAGGCGGCGGCGCTGGAGCAGGCACAGGCGCTGATGAGCGTCAACGTCTGCACCCGGGCCGAGAAGGACGCCATCGCGGACCTGATCGGCGACTTCCGGTTCGCGGCGGGCTTCGGCAAGACGCTGTCCCGGCTGGTTCGGCACGGCATCGGCGTGCACCACGCCGGGATGCTGCCCCGGTACCGGCGGCTGGTGGAAACCCTCACCCAGGCCGGGCTGCTGAAGGTCATCTGCGGCACCGACACGCTGGGCGTGGGCATCAACGTGCCGATCCGCACCGTGCTGTTCACCGCGCTGTCCAAGTACGACGGGAGCAAGACCCGGCTGCTGCAGGCCCGCGAGTTCCACCAGATCGCCGGGCGGGCCGGACGGGCCGGGTTTGACGTATCCGGCCGTGTGGTCGTGCAGGCTCCGGAGCACGTGGTGGAGAATGAACGGGCCCTGGCCAAGGCGGGCGATGACCCGAAGGCGCGGCGCAAGGTGGTCCGCAAGAAGCCGCCGCCCGGGTTCGTGTCCTGGGGGCAGCCGACGTTCGAGCGGCTCGTGGCGGCCGATCCCGAGCCGCTGACCTCAAGCTTCAAGGTCACGCACGCGATGGTGCTGAACGTCATCGCCCGGCCGGGCGACGCGTTCGCCGCCATGCGCCACCTGCTGACCGACAACCACGAGGACCGTGCGGCCCAGCGGCGGCATATCCACCAGGCCATCGCCATCTACCGGGCGCTGCTGGCCGGGGGCGTGGTGGAACGGCTGGCCGAGCCGGATGAGGCGGGGCGGTTCGTGCGGCTCACCGTCGACCTGCAGTACGACTTCGCGCTCAACCAGCCGCTGTCGCCGTTCGCGCTGGCCGCCATTTCGCTGCTGGACGTGGACTCGCCGTCGTACGCGCTGGATGTTCTGTCGGTGATCGAGTCGACGCTGGACGATCCGCGCCAGGTGCTGTCCGCCCAGCAGTTCCGGGCCCGCGGGGAGGCGGTGGCCCAGATGAAGGCGGACGGCGTTGAGTACGAGGAACGGATGGAGCTGCTCGACGGCGTGACCTATCCCAAGCCGTTGGCCGACGTGCTGGACGGCGCGTATGACATCTACCGGCGCGGGCATCCGTGGGTCCTGGATTATTCGCTTTCGCCCAAGTCGGTGGTGCGGGACATGTACGAGCGGGCGCTGACCTTCCCCGAGTACGTGGCGTTCTACGGGCTGTCGCGCTCCGAAGGGCTGGTGCTGCGTTACCTGGCCGACGCCTACAAGGCGTTGCGCCAGACGGTGCCGGACGAGGCCAAGACCGAGGAGCTGACCGATCTCATCGAGTGGCTGGGCGAGGTCGTGCGCCAGGTCGACTCCAGCCTGCTGGATGAGTGGGAGCGGCTGCGTAATCCGGCCGAGGGCGGTCCGGACGCGGCTGGGGCCAGCGGGCAGCCTGCCGCCGTGACAGGGAACATCCGGGCGTTCCGCGTCCTGGTGCGCAACGCCCTGTTCCACCGGGTCAAGCTGGCCGCGCTCGGGCACTACGACGAGCTGGGAGCGCTGGACGCGGCCAGCGGCTGGGCCGCTTCCGCTTGGGAGGAGACGCTGGATGGCTACTTCGACGTCCACGATGAGATCGGCACCGGGCCGGACGCCCGCGGCCCCGGGCTGCTGATCATCGACCAGCGCCCCGGCAGCTGGGCGGTCCGGCAGATCTTCGACGACCCCGCGGGCGACCACGACTGGGGCATCAGCGCCGTGGTCGACCTGGCCGCCTCCGACGTGGCCGGCGCGGCCGTGATACGTATCACCGACGTCGGCCAACTGTAGGGGCCGCCGCCGCTCGCCGGCTCAGTTCTGTGCTCCGCCGAGGAACGATTCGATCAGGGCCGTGAACGGCGTCCCCTCCTGGAACAAGAACGCGTGCCCGGCGTCGGGGTAGAGCACCAGCCGGGAGCCTCGGATCAGCCCGGCCAGGGTGCGGTCGTTGGCTGCCGCGTCGATCCGGTCGGCGGTGCCGTCGGCGATAAGCGTGGGAACCTCGATGGTGGCGGTCCTGCGCCCGGCTGGATCGGTGCCGACGAACCAGCCGAGTGAGGCGTTTCCCTGGGCCGCGATCACGGCGGCCGGAACGGAGGAAGCGGCAGGATAGCGGGAGATCGCTGCGACGAACGCGTCCCACGCCGCGGCCTGATCGGCAGGGTAGAGATAAGGCCCGGGATTACTGCTGGTCAGCGCCTGGACCGTGGTCTGTGAGGGCACTACCGCCACGCCCGTTCCAGGGAACGTCGCACACAGTACCAGGCGGCGCACCTGGGCTGGGTGCCGCACGGTCAGGGCCTGGGCGATCATCCCGCCCATCGACCACCCCAGGACGTCGGGCCGGCCGAGGCCGAGAGCGGAGATGAGGGCGCTGGTCTGGTCGGCCATGGCGTCGATGGTCAGCGGGGCTGGCAGTGCCTGCGTCTGGCCCACCCCGGCGTTATCGAAGATCACCACCCGGTGGTGCTGGGCCAGGGCGTCCACGAACCGCGGATCCCACACCTCCATGGTCCCGGCGTAGCCCATGATCATGACCAGAGGTGGCCCGCTCCCGACGACCCGGTACCCGACGGCGCCGAGCGCGGTGTGGGCGATCCGCACCGGGGCCGACACCACCGAGGCCGGGCTGGTCGAAGCCGGGCCGGTTGAACCCGGGCCGGTTGAACCCGGGCCGGTTGAAGCCGGGCTGGTCGAAGCCGGGCTGGTCGAAGCCGGGCTGGTCGAAGCCGGGCTGGTCGAAGTCGTGGGCGAGGAGCCGCAGGCGGCCAGGGCGACAGACAGCAGAGCCGTGACCAGCCCCAGGGCGATCCCCCGGTCCCTGGTCCGGTTGCTTGTAAGGGTCATTTTGCCTGCTCGCATGATCCTCGCGGCTGAGGTGACGGTTACCAGACCAGTTTCGCGGTTACCGTCAGCGGAAGGAAATGCCGGCTGGGCATGATGCCCATGCACCGGGTGCACGACACGGAACCTCGGTGCGCGGTGGCATGATGCCGAGCCGTGCGCCGGCGTTCAGCGTTTTGGCCCGGGCTCGCCTTCGTCGACCGTGTACGGGCCGAAGCGCCGACGCCGCAGCCACCGCCGGTACCCCCGGATCGGATGCGCCAGTGACCGAATCCAGTCCATGTCGATGCCGTCGAACTGATCGGACGAAAAACCCATCACACGCTGCGGTTCTCCGTCCTGCGGGGCGTGCGGATCTCTCGTGACCGGAAAGCCCAGGACCCGTTTTGGCTCATATTCATCACCGGTCATGGGTCCACTCCCGGGGTAGTAACGATTGAGCTTGACCAACCTGTTCACAGGATGATGCAGGGTTCGCAGGTCAGGCAAGAGCCCGGCACCGGGGGACCGACCGCACCAGGCTGTGGCAGACTCCCGGTGTGGCGATCATAATCCGTCTCAGCCGCGTGGTGCCGGTGCGACCGGGAGCGCGCTGGTGATACGCAACGTCGTGGTCGGGCGCCTGCGGCCGGCCGAGGATCCTGCCCAGCGGGCGGCCGATGTCGCGCTTCTCCAGGAGGGCCTAGCGGCCATCGCCGCGTTCAGGTTCCCGGGGATGATCGCGAACAACGTCGGAACGGATCTCGGATTGCGCGACGGCGGATGGAGCTTCGCGATTACCAATGACTGGCAAGACGCCGATGCGTACCGGGTCTACGACGCGGACCCCGAGCACAACCGGCTGCGCCGCGAAATCTTCGCACAGATCTGCCAGGACATCGCCCGCGTCCAGGTCCAAGTAGACGGCTGACGACCGGTCCGGCTCAGGCGGTGAGCTGTTCGATCAGCTGACTCATCGCGGTAGCACGGCCGGACGGGCAGGCTGTCCGTGCGGCGCAGGTGGGTTCGCCCGTCAGGTGAGGAGCTTGCGGAAGAAGACCGACGTCCAGGAGCCGCTGCCCGGGCCGGACCCCGGCCAGGTCGCGCGAGCGGCTCGGAGTACTGCCCCATGAACCGCAGGTAGGCGTCCGCGCTGACATCGAACCTCACCCCGACGAACCTACCCGTCCTGGAGTTGAGGGGTAGTGAGCGGCTCGAGCAGGTCGATGAGCGGTTGCTGGCCGAAGTGGCGGGCCCAGCCGAGCGGGGTCGAGTCGAAGCGGTGGTCGCGAAGGTCAGGATCGGCGCCCAGGCGCAGCAGGGTCTGGGCCAGCTCCAGGTTCCCTTCCCCGGCCGCATGGTGCAGGGCCGTCTGCCAGGGCTGATCGCTGGGCATGTCGGTGCGGCCCTTAGCGTTGACGTCGAAGCCCAGCGCGACCAGGATCTCGACCGGCTCCGGGCGGCCGCAGGCGGCAGCCCACGTGATCAGCGCCGGCCGGGCCGAACGGACCTGGTCGGCCAGGCCCGGATGATCACCGCGCAGCTGGTCCAGGGTGGTCCGGTCGGCCGCCAGTACGGCCGCGATGAACGCATCGGCCGGATCGAGGCCCAGCGGCGGAGCGCCGTGCGCGACGAGGTAGTCGACCAGGTCGGCATGGCCGGTGGTGGCTGCCAGCGAGGTCGCCGTGGCGCCGCCCTCGAACGGGGTGGTCAGGTCGGCGCCGTTGGTGACGAGGAGCCGGATCCGTTCGGTCATGCCGTGGGCGATGGCCCAGACGAGTTGGCCGCGGAGCATCTCGTCCGGGGTGTCGGCGGCGTCGCCGAGCCGCCTGCGCCACGGGCCGCCGTCGCCGGTGCCCAGGCCGAACTCGAAGAGCAGCTCCAGGTGGTCGTTACCGGGCTCGAACATCCGGTTGTACAGCGCCTGGCCGTCGTTCGGGTCGGCGCCCGCTTCGAGCAGCAGGCGGGCCAGGGCGAGCGAGTGCGGATGCCGGGGCTGGCGGACCGGGCCCAGCTCCCCCTCGCCGAACACCCCGGTCAGTGCGGTGAACGGGGGGCACAGGCCGTGCCAGAGGTAGCCGGCGTTCGGGTCGGCGCCCGCGTCCAGGAGCAGCCGGGCGGAGGTCAGGACGGCGTCTTCGCCGATCTGCGGGTCGGGCCGGGCGTAGGCCAGGTACATCAGCGGCGGCCACCGGAACGGGCCGCCCTCGCGGCGGGCGGCGCCGGGGTCGACGACCAGGATGCGCCGTAGCGCCTCGGTGTCGGCTGCCGCGGCGGCCGCGTGGACGCTGGCCTGGGTGATCTCCGGATGACCGGCGAGCAGGCGGCGCCCTTCGGCCCAGCGCTCCGGCTCGTCGTCGGCGTAGTACAGGCTGACCAGGCGGAGGAATTCATCGGCCAGGCTGGCGGGGCCGGCGTCCGGCATGCGGTCGGGGAAGCGGCTGTAACGCTCGATGACCTCGATGTGCCGCTTGAGGCGGGTCCAGCTGGGAAAGCCGTACCGGCGCGCCACTACGAGCTGTGCAGTGTGCAGCGGGAACGGGTCGGGCACATCGCCAAGGCGCTCGACGACCTCGGCGAGCGCATCGGCTTCATCGGCCAGGACGGCTCGCCGCAGGTCCTTGGCCTGGTTGCGGAGCTGCTCGAAACTAGGCTCATCGGGAAGGCCGACCACGGGGGCTCCTTTCGCAATGCCTGCGGTCCGCGTCGTCAGGCCGAAAGGAGGTAAGGCAGCCATCTGCTCACTGCGATATCAGGCGGGCTCTGCCCTTCCCGCGGACCGGAGGCCCCCTGCGGGCCTGGGTTCAGCCTAACGCAGGGGGCCCCGGGCCCTCAGTAGCCGACCGGGGTGTTCCTAATGACGATGAGGGTGACGATCTTGCCGTCGCGGACGGTGAAATAGTTGGTCAGGATGAGCTCGTCCGGCAGGTTCGTCTTGTCGTAGTCGCCGTCGTAGCGGCCGCGGACGATGGTGTCGCCGTGGTGGTCGAGCACCTCGGTCACCTCGATCCTGACCCGGTCGCCGACCATCTCCCTGGCCACCCAGGCGCGGATGGCCTCGCGGCCCCAGAACTCCCGGTGCGCGTCGTTGACCAGGGCGTCGTCGGCGAAGGTGGCCACGATGGCGTCCTGGTCGAAGGCGTTGACGGCGGCGATGTGCTCGGCCACCACGGGGGCGAGAACGGTGGTGTCGGTCATGTGGGGCTCCTAGTGCGGGCTTGACCTCCTGCTGATAGCTCCACCCTCGGTGCTCCCGCCGCGGGAGGGTCAAGCGCGCACCGCACGATTGACCCTCCGGTAGCGGGAGGGTTGACAATGGCCTGGTGGCAGCAGGGCTTACGGTGGGCGACTTCTCCCGCGCGACTCACCTCAGCGTCAAGACGCTGCGTCACTATCACCAGGTGGGGCTGCTCGAGCCCGCCGGTCAACCCGGACACGGGCTACCGTTACTACTCGGCCAGGCAGATCCCGATCGCGCAGGTCATCCGGCGCCTGCGCGATCTGGAAATGCCGGTCGCCGACGTCAAGGCGGTGCTGGCCGCACCGGACGCGGGCGGCCGCAATGCGCTCATCGCCGCCCACCTGGGCCGGCTGGAAGCCGAACTGGCCCAGACCCGGGTCGCGGTCGAGTCGCTGCGCAGCCTGCTGCAGCCGCCGGACGGCGCGACGGCCATCGAGCACCGCAGCGTGCCTGCCACCGCGGCGGCCGCCATCGAGGCGGTCGTCGATCGCGCCGACGTCCTGGCCTGGTGGCAGGGCGCCCTCGGCGAGCTGCGCGGCACCGTCCGGGCCCAGGGCCTGCGAGCCACCGGGCCGAGCGGCGGGGTGTTCGCCAGTGACCTGTTCCAGCACGACCGCGGCCGAGCCACCGTGTTCGTCCCCGTTGCGGGCCGCGTGCGTCCCGTCGGGCGGGTCGCGCCGCTGGTGATCCCGGCGGCCGAACTCGCTATCATCAGCCACCACGGCTCGCTTAGCGACGCGGACCTCAGCTACGCCAAGCTCGGCTCGTACGCCACTACCCGCGAGATCAGCATCGACGGGCCGCTCCGCGAGTACTACCTGCGCGGCGCCGACGACACGTCCGACGAGTCGGAATGGAGGACCGAGATTGGCTGGCCCATCTTCCGCGCCGACGCCCCGGCCTGACCCGCCGCTCAGCGCCCGGGCCCGCCGGGTCACGCGCCGTTTCGCCGAGGTGGTCTGCCCGCCCGGGATGCGGGCGCACCACCGGACGGACCGGGTCCTGGCCGAGTTCGAGCTCATGCTCGGCGCGCTCGCTCCGACCGCCAGGAAGGCCCTGATCACCGCGATCATCGTCCTGGACCAGGGCGCCCGGCTGTACCCGCGGGCCCGGGGACGGCGGTTCACCCGGCTAGACGACCAGGCCGCCGAGGCGTACATCCGGGCGCTGATGGCCCGTGGGGGCCTCCCGGCGCAGCTGGTGCAGCGCCTGCGGGGCCTGGTCGCGATGTGCTACTACGAGCTGCCCACCGTGCAGCGCGAGATCGGCTACGATCCGGACCCCTATATCGCTGCCGTGTCCCGTCGGCGCCTGGAGTCCTATGGCCCCGAGATCGACGCGGGCGAGGCCGCCGTCACCGCCGCGCCCGAGCGCAACGGGCCGGGATCATGAGCCACGGTGCAGGTCGATGGGCCGTCGTATGGGCAGGCGTAAGGGGGGTGGGCGGGCGTGAGGATTCCGCAAGGGCTCACCACGGGGGCTGACGTCTCGGGGGACGTGAGCGTGGAGTGCGACGTGGTGATCGTGGGGTCGGGGGCCGGCGGGGCGACGATGGCGGTGGAACTGGCCGAGGCGGGCGTGGACGTGGTGGTGGTTGAGGAGGGCGGATACCACCCGACCGAGTTGTTCACCGCGGACAGCATGCGGGCGCTGCGGACCCTGTACCGGGACGGGGGCGGCGGGATGGCGGTGGGGCGGCCGTCGGTGCTGTTCGCGGAGGGGCGGTGCGTGGGCGGGTCCACGGTGGTCAACGGGGGGATGTCGTGGCGCACCCCCGCCGGCGTGCTGGAGCGCTGGTCGGCCGAGGGTGTGCTGGCCATCGGCGAGCGAGACATGGAGCCCTACTTCAGCCGGGCCGAGGCACGGCACTCGGTCGGGCGGCAGGACCCGGAGACGATCGGGCGGGATTCGGAGCTGATGCGGGCCGGCGCGGTGGCCCAGGGCTGGGCCGTGGTCCCGAACCGCCGCGGCCAGCTGCACTGCGCCGGCACAAACAACTGCTCCAGCGGATGCCCGACCGGCGCGAAGCGCTCCATGCTGGTGACCAGCGTGCCGCGCGCCCTGGCCTGGGGCGCCCGGCTGTACGCTGACTGCCGCGTGGACCGGATCACCCGCACGGGGCGCGCGGTCACCGGCCTGACCGGCCACTTCGCCAAAGGCCCGAAGCTGACCGTGCGGGCCCGGACGGTAGTCGTGGCGGCCGGGGCGATCCAGACCCCCGCGTTGCTGGCCCGGTCGGGCCTGCGCCGACGACAACTGGGCCGCAACCTGTCGCTGCACCCGAACACCACGGTGGTCGCGTTCTTCGACTCCGACGTCACCGGGTGGCACGGCGTGCACCAGGCGTTCCAGGTCCGCGAGTTCATGGCCGAGGGACTCGTGCTGACCGCGCAGAACCTGCCCCCGCCCATGCTGGCCGGGATCGTGCCCGCGTACGGCCGTGAGCTGGGGGAGCTGATGGCGGACTACAACCGCATCGTGACGGCGGGACCGCTGGTCGAAGACACCGGGACCGGGCGGGTGCGCACCATCCCCGGCCTCGGGACCCAGGTCTTCTACCGGCTCACCGACGCCGATGCGGCGCGCCTGGTCCGCGGCGTCGAGCTGACCGCGGTGGCGCTGTTCGAGGCGGGAGCGCGCCGGATGCTGCTCCCCTTCGACGGCGCGCCCGCGGTCCGCAGCGTCGCTGAGCTGCGGAGCCTGCTGGCCCGGCCGGTGCCGAAGGCCTCGATGCAGGTGTACTCGATCCACCTGATGGGCACCGCCCGGATGAGCGAGGACCCGCGGCGCGGCATCACCGACAGCTTCGGGGCGGTGCACGGCGTGCCCGGGCTGTTCATCGCCGACGCCAGCTTGTTCCCCGGGCCCCTCGGCATCAACCCGATGGAGACCGTGATCGCACTGGCCATGCGCAACGCGCAGCGGATCCTCGAGGCGTTACTGCCAGATGGCGACCGGACTGCCCGGCACGTAGACGTAGCCCTGGGTGCCTGATTCCGGCCCGTGCTGGCGATCATCGTAGCGGGGCGTTACGGCTTCAGGTGCGGCCTGCACCGAACGGCTGACGGGGCACGACCAGGACGTCAGCGGCCACGGCGCCGGACGGGCCGCAGATCAGCGGGTTGATGTCCAGCGCGTCCACCAGGTCGCCCAGGTCGGCGGCGAGCCGGGACAGGGCGGTGATGGCATCGGCGATCGCGTCGAGGTCGGCGGGCCGCTGGCCGCGGGCTCCGGCCAGTACGGCGGCCAGCCGGAGCCCGGCAAGCACCCCGCGGGCGCTCGAGCGGGTGACGGGAGGAAGCACCACGGCCCGTTCAGAAAAAATCTCGATCAAGACGCCACCGGCGCTGATGACCAGCAGGGGTCCGAGGGCGGCGTCGCGGACCAGGCCCAGGGCCAGCTCGGTGCCGGGCGCGGCCGTCTCGCAGACCAGGACCCGCGGGCCGAGGCGGGCGGCCAGGTCGTCGTAGGCGGCGCCCGCCGCGTCCGGGTCGGCCAGGCCCAGCCGCACGCCCCCGACGTCGGACTTGTGCGCGATGTGCGGCTCATCGGTCTTGACCACGACCGGGTAGCCGATCTCGGCGGCGGCCGCGAGGGCCTCGGTGCGGGTGCTGGCGGCCCGGGCGCGCACAGCCCGGATGCCGTAGTCGCGCAGCAGGTCGAACAGGACCGCGCTGTCCGAGGGGCCGGCGGAGAGCACCGGCGCCCAGCGCGAGCGGCCGGGCCCGGCCGCGGCGGCGCGCGGCGGTTCGGGGCGGGCGGCGTGGTCGAGCAGGTGCCGCAGCGCGAGCAGGCCGCTGCGGGTGCCCTCCAGGACCGGCACGCCCTCGGCCCGTACCTGGGCGGCGGCTACCGGGTCGACGCCGGCGGCCAGGCCGGCCAGCACGGCGACCGGCTTGTCGGTGCTTGCCGCGGCGGCCAGGACGGCGTACGGGTAGGCCTCGTCGCCGTCGAATTCCGGTACCAGGTCTACGGCCAGGGCGACCGCGGCGACCTCCGGATCGGCGGCCAGCACGGACAGGCACTCGGCAAACAGCGGCTCGGTGTCGCGGCCGGTCCCCCATACGTCGAGCGGGTTGCCGGGTTTCAAGCCTGGATCGATGGCCTGGGCCAGCCGGTCGGCGGTCGCCCGGCCGATCGGGGCGAACGGCACGCCGAGCTCGGCGGCCAGGTCCGCGACGTGCGCACGTTCCAGGCCGGAGTCGTGGACCGTCGCGATGCCGGTCGTGCTGCGGCACCTGCGCCCGGCCGCGAACAGCTCCAGGGTGTCGGCCAGCTCGGCCAGGTCACGCACTCGGTGCACGCCGTACGCCCCGGCCAGCGCCTCCCACACGCCGTCCGCCGCGGCCAGCGCGCCCGAGTGCGCGGACACCAGGTGCTTCCCGGTCTGCGACAGGCCGACGCTGAGCAGAACGACCGGCACGTCGTTGACCAGGGCGGTTTCGAGGGCCGTACGTAGCCCCGCGGGGTCCCTGATCGCCTCGAGGACCAGGCCCAGCACCCGGGTCTCGGCCAGGCCGAGGGCGTACCGGGCGTAGGCCGCGGCGGGGGTGACCAGCTCCTGCCCGGACGAGACGGCCAGGCTGTAGCCGAACCCCCGGCGCGCCCGCAGCAGCGTGGAGAACACCGACCCGGAGTGAGTGATCAGGGCAACCGGCCCGGCCGGACCGGGTCCGGCTCGACGTACCCGACGGCCCGCAGCCCGCGGGCCACGTTCACGAACCCCATGCACGCCGCCCCGCACACCGCCATGTCCGCCGCCGTGGCGATGGCGGCCAGCCGGTCCCGCAGCCCGGTCGTGCCATCCGCGTCAAAGGCGTTTCCGAAGATTACGGCGGAACGGGCCTTGGTGCGTGCGGCCAGGGCTAGCTGATCGGCCAGCGCGGCGTCTGGCACCGCCAGCAGGACCAGGTCGACCGGTTCGGGCACCTCGGCCAGGCTCGGCAAGCATGGCACGCCGCCGATGTCGGCGTAGCGAGGGTTGACCAGGTAGGTACGCGGCCGGGCCGGGCTGCGGGTCATCTGGTCGATCATCCGCGCGCCGAGGCTGCCGGGCCGGGCGCTGGCCCCGACCAGGGCGACGCTGCGTGCCTCCAGCATGGCGGTCACCGCGCTCCTGGCTGCGCCGACGGGGCTAACTGAGTCGGCGGCGCCGACGGGGCTGGCTGGGCCGGCGGCGCCGACGGGGCTGGCTGGGCCGGCGGCGCCGACGGGGCCTGCGGGGTCGCCCTGGACGGATACGGTCACGAACGGCGGCCCCGGAGGCGGGCCGGGCTGCGGCGGGCCGCCTTACGGTCGGCGATCGCGGCGCGGGCCGCCTGCATGCCGGGGATGCCGCACACGCCGCCGCCGGCGTGGGTGGCCGAGCTGGCGTAGTACAGGCCGGGCACCGGCGTGCGGTAGTCGGCAAACCCCGGCGCGGGGCGCATGTGGAACAGCTGCTCCAGCGACAGCTCACCGTGGAAGATGTTGCCGCCGATCAGGCCGTAGTCGTGCTCCATCTGGTACGGGCCGACGATGTCGCGGTGCAGGATCGAGCTCTTGAAGTTCGGCGCGACCTCGTTGTAGCAGTCGATCATGCGGTCGGCGTAGGCCTGGAGCTCTTCGGTGTGCGGCTGCTCGTTCCAGTCGGACGGCACCCACTGGGTGAACAGCGACATCATGTGGTACCCCTCCGGGACCAGCGTCTTGTCGAACGCGGTCGGGATCACGCCGTCGCTGAACGGCCTGATGGCGGGGCGGCCCTCGCGCGCGTCCTGGAAGGCACGCTCGATGTAGGGCATGGTGGGGGCCATCTCCACCGACCCGGTGTGGTGTTCCTGCAGGTTGGTGCCGGGATCGGCGGTGAAGTCGGGCAGCTCGGCCAGGGCCAGGTTGATCTTGACCACGCCGCTGCGGGTCTTCCAGTGCTCGATGTCGGTGACGAAATCGTCGGGCAGGTTCTCCCGGCCCACGTGGTCCAGGAACGCGGTGCGCGGGTGCAGGCTCGTGACGACGACCTTGGCGGTGAGCTGCTGCCCGTTGTCGAGGACGACGCCCGCGGCCCGACCGCCGCTGATCAGGATGTGCTGGACCCTGGCGTTAGTGCGGAGCTCGGCGCCGTTCTCGCGGGCGGCGCGGGCGATCGCGTCGGCCACGGCGCCCATGCCGCCCTCCTGGAAGCCCCAGTTGCCCAGGTGCCCGTCGCCCACGTCGCCGATCGAGTGGTGCGCCATCACGTACGCGGTGCCCGGCTCGTACGGGCCGGCCCAGGTGCCGATCACACCGTTGACCGCGAGCGCCCCCTTGACCTGCGGCGACTCGAACCAGTCGTCGAGCAGGTCGGCGATCGACATCGTCATCAGCCGGGTCACGTCGGCGATCGTGCGGACGTTCAGGCCGCGCTGCCGCCAGGCCAGCCGGAGGGTCTCCCTGAGGTCCCTGGGCTGGCGGGAACCGAGGTTCGGCGGCACGGTGAGCAGTAGCGGGCCGAGCACCTCGGCCAGGCCGGCGAGCCAGGCGTCCCAGCGCGGCATGGCGTCCGCGTCCTTCTTCGACCAGCGAGACACCTCGTCGTGGTTACGCTGGGCGTCGTCGGCGTAGAGCTTGATCGACCCGCCTTCGGGAAAGGCCTGGTAGTACGGGCCCATCGGGAAGATCTTGTAGCCGTGCTGTTCCAGCCGGAGGTCCTTGATGATGGTCGGCGGCAGCAGCGACATCACGTAGGACAGCCGGGTGACCTTGAAGTCGGGAGCGTCCGGCCACGGGGCTTCCGTGGTCGCGGCGCCGCCGGTCTTGTTCCTGGCCTCGAGCACCAGGGTACGGGCCCCCGAGCGGGCCAAGTAGGCCGCCGCCACTAGCCCGTTATGCCCGCCGCCGACGATGATCGCGTCGTAGTCTGCGGTTGTGGCTCCTCCCCTCGCGCCCGTCGTGCTGGTCGCCGTGGTTGCCTTCGTAGCCATGAACCTGGCCCTCCAAAAGATTGACTGAACATTCAGTCTAGAAGCTGCTACGATAAATTCTCAAGACCGCCCCCCGGAGGAGCGGACCCGAGCGAGCCAAAGGGGCGCGGCCGGTGCCTGGACTGAGCGAGGAACGAGCGAGGGAAGGCGACGCCTCGAAGCGCCCCAGAGGCGAGCGGAAGACCGAGCGCGCGGGGGGTTCGCGGGACGCCGGCGAACGGCGCGAGCAGATGCTGCGGGCGGCGCTGGAGGTCATCCTCGAGCGCGGCTACGCCGAGACCCGAATCGCCGACGTGGCCGAGCGGACCGGGACGAGCCCGGCGCTGGTCATCTACTACTTCAAGACCCGCGATCAGCTGCTCACCGAGACGATCAGGTACTCAGACGACACCTGGTACGCCGAGTACCTGCGGCGGATGGAGGAGATCCCGACCGCCGCCAGGCTGACCGAGCTCATCGCCATGAACTGCCTGCCCGGCACCGACCCCGAGCCCGGCAGCTACTGGACGATGTGGCTGGACCTGTGGGCGTTCTCGCCGCGTAGCCCGGGGGTGGCCGCGGTCCGGCAGAAGTCTGACGAGCGCTGGCGAGACGCCATCCGCTCCATCGTGCTGGCCGGCCAGGAGGTCGGCGAGTTCGCGCCGGTAGACGCGGACGACTTCACAATCACGCTGGCTGGCTTGCTCGACGGGCTGGCGGTGCAGATCGCACTCGAAGACCCGGAGGTGTCACCGCAGCGCGCGTACGAGCTGGCGATGCGGTTCGCGGCCGGGGAGCTGGGATTCGACTGGGAGCCCGCACCCAAGCGGGCGGGCAAACGCGGTAGATAGCTGGAGGTGGCTCCGTGGCCGGAGGAAGCATCGAACTGTCCGGGCTGACCAAGAGGTTCGGTGAGATCGCGGTCGACAACATCGACTTGACCGTGGCCAGCGGTGAATTCTTCTCTCTGCTCGGCCCGTCAGGCTGCGGCAAGACCACCACCCTGCGCCTGATCGCCGGCTTCGAGCAGCCGACCTCGGGCAAGATCCTGCTCGACGGGGTCGACGTGTCGGGCGTACCGCCGCACCGACGCAACGTCAACACCGTCTTCCAGAGCTACGCGCTGTTCCCGTTCCTGAACGTGTTCGACAACGTGGCGTTCGGGCTGCGGCATCGCAAGCTTGAGAAGCGGGACCTCAACCGCCGGGTAGGTGAGGCCCTCGAGCTGGTACGGATGACCTCGTTCGCCAAGCGCCGCCCGGGCCAGCTGTCCGGCGGCCAGCAGCAGCGCGTCGCGCTGGCCCGCGCCCTCGTGCTCAACCCGGCCGTGCTGCTGCTGGACGAGCCGCTCGGCGCGCTGGACGCCAAGCTCCGCCGCTCGCTGAAGGTCGAGCTGAAGGCGCTGCAGGAACGGATCGGCATCACCTTCCTCTACGTCACCCACGACCAGGAGGAGGCGCTGACCATGTCGGACCGGCTGGCCGTGATGAACGCCGGCAAGATCGTGCAGATCGGCACCCCCCGCCTGGTCTACGAGGAGCCCGCGGACACCTACGTGGCGGACTTCCTGGGCGCGGCCAACCTGATGGAGATTTCGGTTGAGTCGGCCGGGCCGCCTGGTGTGCTGCGGCTCGGCGACTGGGCGCTGACCTCGGAGCGCTGCGAGGCGGACGGGACGGGCAGTACTCCTTTCCAGGCGCACGCGGTGATCAGGCCGGAGCGGGTCCGGATCGAGGTGCACGGATCGGCGGGTGAGAACCGGGTGCCCGCCATGGTCGAGCGGGTGGTCTTCCTCGGCTCCGCCACCCAGGTGATGCTGCGCCTGGCGCCCGGCGTCCCGCTGCAGGCCCTGGTCCAGAACGACGGCGATCATCCGGACCTGGCCCAGGGCACGCCGGTACACGTCTACCTGCCGCCGGATGCGCTGCGCGTCCTGGCCGGGGCGCACGACGTCGCCCCGGCCCCCGAGGACGAGCCGCTGGTCGCCACCTAGGGTCCGAGGCTCCGGGCTTATGCGTGCCCTGGTGATCACCGGGCCCGGGTCGGCGCGGGTGGCGGATGTGGCGGCCCCCGTGGCCGGGGCGGGGCAGGTAATCGTCGACGTTCGCCGGGCCGGGATCTGCGGGACGGACGCGGAGCTGTTCACCGGGCAACTGGCGTACTTCGCTCAGGGCAAGATCGGCTTCCCGATCCGGCCGGGGCACGAGTGGTGTGGCGTGGTGTCGGCGGTCGGAGCCGGGGTTCCGGCCGAGTGGCTCGGCGTCCGGGTCACCGGGGACACGATGCTCGGCTGCGGGCGGTGCGCGCGCTGCCTGGCCGGCCGCTGGCACGTCTGCACGGACCGCTACGAGGTCGGGATCGTGGGCTGGCCGGGGGCGCTGGCCGAGCGGGTGCTGGTTCCGGAGCGGAGCCTGCACCGGCTGCCGGATGCGATCGACGACCTTTCTGGGGCCCTGGTCGAGCCCGGCGGCAACGCCTGGCGCGCCGCGTCGGCGGCGGGTGCCGCACCGGGCCGGCGGGTGCTGGTCTGCGGGCCGGGCACCATCGGGCTGCTGACCACCGCGTTCGCGGCGGCGGCCGGGGCCGAGGTGCACGTGCTGGCCCTGGACGGGAGCCGGCGCTCGCTCGCGTCATCGTTCGGCGCCACCGGGTACTGGACCGCCGAGGATCCGCCTCCGCTGACGTACGACGCGGTGGTGGACGGCACGGACGATCACCGGGTGCCCGCGTTCGCGCTAACGCTGGCCGAGCCGGCCGGCCGGGTGGTCTTCATCGGGGTGTCGGGCGCGCCGAGCCTGATCGACAGCCGGGACCTGGTGCTCGGCGACCTCACCGCGGTGGGCATCCTGGGCGCCTCGGCCGGGCTGGCGCCCGCGATCGAGCACTACGCGGACGGCCGGGTGGATCCGTCCGGCCTGGTGGACGTGACCGTCGGCCTCAGCCAGGCCGCCGAGGCACTGGCCGGGCAAATCAGCGCCGGATCGGGGACCAAGGTCCACATCGACCCGGCCCGGTAGCGGCACCGCGTGTGGCCAGGGTTAATCGCCGCGGACCTTTTTCACCTCATCTGAAGTCAGCCGGGCCACGACTGCCGCCCGGGTGGCCGGGTCCAGGGCGTCGAGCTGGTCATGGATGTTCTGCACGACAGCCTCGGCCACCTGATGCTTCTCACGCAGCTGGTAAGCCGCGAAGGCCAAGGCGGCGGCAGCGGCCGCCAGCAGCGCCGCCCGGATGATCCTCGTCGATGAGCCCATGTATCTACCTTCTCCCGATGTCAGTGATCGCTATCAGGGCCGACGCCGCAGCCGCGCTGGCCGGTTCCGGCTCCGCCGGTCGCGCCGACCCGCGTTCGAAAACGTCCGCATGAGTGAGCCATGGACGTGGTCAGCTGCACGTCGAATTGCTCGCGTCTGTGAAGCTCTTAACCGAGCTCACTACGCTGGCCGCCTCTTTGGTAATCGTGACGATCTCCGTAGCGGAAGGGCTGGATGGCAGCGCCCCGAGCGAGCTCTTGAGCGCGTCGACGGAGGAGGTGATCGCGCTGGTCTGGGTCGGGAAGTCGCTCTTGGCCGAGCTGGCTACCGTGGTGGCGTCGCTCTGGATCGTGTCGACCTGGGATTTCAGGCCGCTGAAGTTCCCGCTGGTGATCGAGCTGGTCAGCCCCTTAACCGAATCCTGCAGGCTGGCTCGGTCCGAGCAGAAAGCAGGCTTACTGCTGCTGCAACCGGCCAGCGACACCACCACGGCCACGGCGGCAAAGGTCAGCAAGACCAGAGCGAGAGCGCCATGCCGACGGGGTTGTGATCTCCCGGATGTTTCCCTGCTTCTCATCGCCGTCCCCATCAGGTCGCCGCTTGCTCGTCAGGAAAGCGGCTCCCGGATCATCAGGCCTACCGGAATTGTCCGGCAGCTACTTCCGGACGCTAAGCCACAACATCCGCCGTGTCATCACCCCGCAGAGGTGAAGCCTGCCCCCGTACAGTCCCTGACGGGAGGCGCAGGACACGCTAGCCGGTAACGGTTTCGCACCCTCGCGCGCATCTACCTTGCCCCCTGCGCGGACATCGGTTACCCAAGAGGAAAGGCCTGGGGGGAGGCGATCCGATGAGAATCGCGCGCCCGAGCCTCGCGATTAGCGTGCTTGCGCTAACCGGGGCTACGACGATTACCGCTTGCACCACTACCGCCAGCAGCACGCAGCCGACCGGGCCAGGCGGCTCGTTCGGCACGATCCCCGCGGCCGCGCCCGGTCCCCAGCATGGCGGCACGATCACCTGGGCGGAGCCACCCACCGGGGGGCCGACCTGGATCCTGCCGATTACCACGGCCGTCGCGTACGACACCACCGACGTCAACGAATTCGAGTACGAGATGTGGCGGCCGCTGTACTGGTTCGGCTATAGCGTCCGGCCTGTCCAGACCCCGGTGATGAGCCTGGCTTACGCCCCGAAGTGGTCCAACGGCGACCGGACGGTCACCGTCACGCTCAAGAGCACCTACAAGTGGTCCGACGGCCAGCCGATCTCCTCCAGGGACGTCCTGTTCTTCTACGACGAAGTCAAGGCCGCGGTCAGGGAGGACCCGGCCAACTGGGGACCCTACAGCCCAGGCCTGGGCATCCCGGACGAGGTGGCGAGCGTCACCACGCCTACCACGAGCACCGTGGTGTTCACCATGAAGAATGCGGTGAACCCGGAGTGGTTCCTTGATGACGAGCTTGCCTCCGTCAGCCCGATGCCCGCGCACGCCTGGGCCAAGGCGTCGGACGGCGGTCCGATACTGGACTTCACGGTGGCCGCGAACGCGACGGAAATCTACAAGTACCTGTCCAAAGAGTCGATGTCGCTGGGCACCTACGCCACCAACCCGCTGTGGCAGGTCGTGGACGGCCCTTACCGCCTCACAGCGTTCAATCGCAGCACCAGTGCATTCACGATGACGCCGAACCCTTCGTACGGCGGCCCGCACGCAACTACGGTGTCTGCGCTTCAGGCCATCCCTTACGTCTCGCCCACAGCCGAGTTCGATGCAGTCCGGAGGGGCCGCGTCGACGTCGGCTACCTGCCACTCATAGATACCAGTCAAGCGAAGACCGTCGAGTCGGGCGGCTACAACGTATTCGGCTACCCGAACTTCGGCTTCGGCTACGTCGCTTACAACTTCGCCGATACCACTGGCGACTTCAACAAGATCATCGCCCAGCTTTACGTCCGGCAGGCACTCGCCCACCTAGTGGATGAGCAGGGCTACATCAAGGCGTTCTTCGGCGGCGCGGCCGGGCTGGCCTACGGACCCATCCCGGTGGTACCGACCAGCCCCTTCGTGCCGGCCGATGCGGTAACCGATCCGTACCCGTTCAGCGTGTCGACCGCGATCTCGCTGCTGAGAAGCCACGGATGGAACGTCATCACCGGTGGGACCGACGCCTGCGCTAGGGCGGGTGCCGGTCCGGGAGATTGCGGCGCCGGAATCGCGGCCGGAACCAGGCTGGAGTTCAACCTGATCTACGCCAGCGAGTTGGCCACTATCGGGGACATGGTCACGGCCTTCGCCGCTGAGGCAGCCCGCGCGGGGATCACCATCCACCTGCAAAGCAGCAACTTCAGCTACATCGTCGCCCATTACGACAATCCGCTCTCGACGAGCGCGGCCTATGTCGACAAGTGGGCCATGGAGGACTTCGGCGGGTGGCTCGACTCTGTTTACCCGACCACCCTCGGGCTCTTCAACGGACCTGGCCCGTTGAACTCGGGCAGCTACAACAGCATGACAGCGAACTCGCTGATTGCCGCTTCGGTGACCAGCAGTGACCCGGCAGCGGTCAAGGCCGAGGCAGCGTACCTGACCGAGAACCAACCGGTCCTCTTCCTGCCCGGCGCCGACAAGGTAGCGGTATGGACGAGGAACCTGTCAGGTCCGCCGGGATCGTTCGCGGCCCTGACCCAGTACTACCTCGATCCCGAGTACTGGTATTTCACCGGCTGAACCTAGGCCGACGGCGGCAGGTACCTGCCGCCGTCGGGTAGTGGTTCGGCCTGGTCAGCCGGCCAGGTGGAGGGTGACGTCGCTGCCAGCCGCGGTGGGCTGCAGCAGCCCGTAGCCGCTCGCGCCGACATAGGCGCCGGTCCCGCCGACGACCACCAGGGTGACCGGTGCGTCCTGGCCCGGGCCGTTGATGTAGCCCTCGGTGACGATCAGGCCATTATCCAGCGCATAGTCCACCGTGCAGACCCGCAGCACCGGGCCGTGGGTGTCGGTGAAGGTGCACTGTGCGGTGGACAGCCCGTCCGCGACGCCGTGCCGGGTGACCTTGCCCGCGATCACGTAGCCGTCTCCGGCCGCCGGGGCGCCGGAGCTGAAGCCGACCGGGGCGTAGCTGATCATGGTGGTGGTGAAGGACAGGACCGGGTCGGACGGGCTGGCGGCGGCTGCGGCGAGGCCAGCGTTGGAGTGAGGGAACGGGGCGGCGCTGGCGCCGGCCTGCAGGGCGACGACGGCGCCGGCCGCGATGATCGCGGCGGCGGACAGTCTGGCGGTGAGCTTGCGCATCGGATCCTCCTGAGGTGGTGATTCGCGCTGTCACCACCACGATCGGCCGCGCAGGCCTGCCCTCTCTTCCGTGAAGTCCGCAATGTTCAGCTGGGGGTGGTGCCGGCCCGGACGAACCGGCGAGTGAGCTCGGTCCGCGACGAGACGCCGAGCTTGCGATAGGCCCTGGACAGGTGGAATTCGACGGTACGGGTGCTCAGGAACAGCGCCCGGCCCACCTCGGCGTTGGTCTGCCCCTCGGTGACCAGCAGGGCGATCTGCAATTCCTGGGCGGTGAGCTGCTCACCGCCGTCGCCGCCGACGGTCAGGGTCTCCCCGCTGGCGCGCAATTCGGCGCGGGCCCGCTCGGCCCACGGGCGGGCATCGAGCTGGTCGAAGATCTCCGCCGCGGCGCGGAGCTGAACCCGGGCGTCGCGGCGCCGCTGGGCGCGGCGCAGCCGCTCCCCGTAGGCCAGGCGCGTGCGGGCATGCTGGAACACCACGCCGTTACGCTCGTGGAGACTGATTGCCTCCTGGAAATGACGATCAAAGTCACTGGCCGCGACGATTCCCTGGCATCGAGCGGCACGTGCGGCTGGTAGCGGGTGATCGCCGGGCACCTGGGCCAGATACTGCGGAAGCAGCGCCCGGGCCTGGTCGGTTGCGCCAGACCGGGCATACGCCTCGATCAGGTCGGGCAGGGCAGAGTAGTACGGGTGACCGATCCCCCAGGCCACGGTCAGCCGATGCAGCTCTTCGTAGCGAGTGGTCGCCTCCTCCAGCCTGCCGCGGCCGAGGTCCAGCAGCGCCAGGCTAAGGCGCGCCCGGACCTGCAGTAGCCGGAGATCCGCTTCGCGGGCCAGCCGTTCCGCGTCCCGTGCGTGCCGGAGGCAATCCTCATCGCGGCCCTGGGCCGCTTCGATCTCGGCGACGATGACCAGCACGTTGCACGCCAGGTAGGCCTGACCGGTCGCCTGAGCCAGGTCAAGGGCCTGGCTCCCGTAGGCCAGGGCCTGTACCCACCGGCCCGTCTCCTTGCACATTCCAGCGGCCCACTGGAGCGCGTCCGGAAGCCGGCCTACCGCGCCTTCGCGGCGCGCCAGGTCCACCGCCCGTTCGGCGTATTGCCTGGCGCGATCGAGATTCCCTATGCCGCACCAGGCGGCGGCCACGTCGAGCAGGCGACCGGATCTGTCCGACGTCTCCGGGTTGGCCTCGAGCGCTGACGCGGCCCGGCTGATCAGCCGCATGCCATGCTCGGCATCACCCCGCCGCCAGGCCAGACCACCATAGGCCAGGTCTGCGAGAAACCTGGCGGTTTCGGTTGATTGCTCGGCCAGGTGGGCCATGCGAGCAGCGGCCCGGCTTGCCTCTTCGAACTGGCCGGCCTCGAAACCGGCTGTGACGGATTCCGAAAGCAGTTCGACGGCCAGCCGCGGATCGGTTTCCGAGACAAGGCTCGCTGCATCCTCGAGGGCCTGCTGGGCGACCGCGGTCTGGCCGGTGGTCCGCTGCAGCCTACCCCTGACCGCGAGCATCCTGGCCCGGTGCGCGAGCGATCCGGCGGCTGGCAAGGTCTCGGTCAGGCGCCTGGCCCGGTCGAGGTCACCGCCCTTGAGTGCTGCTTCCGCAGCCTCGGCCCGCCGCGCGGCCGCGGGTTCGGCCGCACTAGACAGCGCCGCCGCTCGCTCCCATGCGGCCGCCGCGGCCAGCGGGGCGCCCTTGGCCACCGCCAGGTCTGCGGCGGCATCCAGTGCGACCGCGGCCTTATCATCCGGACCGGTCGCCGCCGTGGCCAGATGCCAGGCGGCACGCTCGGCATCACGACCGGTAAGCGCTTCGGCCAGGGCCAGGTGCGCGGCACGGCGCTGCGCCGGGACCGCGACGTGATATGCCACCGACCGCACCAGAGGATGGGAGAATTCGACCCCGGTGCTGGTGAGGCGGATCATGTCGGCGGCTTCGGCCTCGCCCAGCGCCTGGCTGTCAACGACGCCCAGGAGGGCGGCCGCGGCCTTCACCTCCGCCGGGAAACAGCGGCCCGCAGCGGCCGCGACCACGAGCATGGTCCGAGCCGACGGGCTGAGCCGGTCTAGGCGGGCGGCGAAACGCTGCCGGATGGCCGCGCCGGGCTCCAGTGGTGGCCCGGGAAGTTCGGCGCCCTGCAGTTGCCCTGCGGTCAGGGCGGCCGCGAGCTCCACCAGGGCCAAAGGGTTACCGCCGGTTTCGGCGTACAGCCGCCTGGCCGTCTCGGGGGCCGGCTTGGTCCCGGCGACGGCTTCGACGAGACGCTCCGCCGCATCGCGGTCGAGCCCGGTCACCTCGTGGCACGGCAGGCCAGCGGGCGCGGCCGTGCCCGGACGCAGGGTCAGGAGGCAGGCGATCGCATCCTGGTCCAGGCGGTGCAGTGCGAACAGCAGTGCCTCCTGGCTCCCCGGATCCAGCCAGTGCAGGTCGTCGACCAGGATGAGCAGCGGCTCTACCTCCGCGACGGTGGTCAGCAGGCCGTGGGTGCCCGCTGCCACCGCGAGGCGGTCGGGTGGGCCCTTGTCGTAATCGAGACCGAGCGCGCAGCGCAGCGCCGCCGCGTGCGGTTCGGGTAGCCCCTTCAGGTAGTCAGCCACCGGACGCAGCAGCGAATACAGCCCGGCGAAGCCCAGGTCGTTCTCCGCCTCGATCCCGGTCGCCCGCAAGACCCGCATCGACCCGGCGCGGCTGGCGGCATAATCAATCAGCGTTGTTTTCCCGATCCCGGGATCGCCGCGCAGGACCAGTACCCCACTGCTCCCGGCCATGGCCTGCTGGAGCAGCTGGTCGATGCGCCGCTGCTCAGCCTCCCGCCCCGCGAGCATGCCAAAATAGTAAGTCCCGAACCGCGGTCACCTCGTCAGCGCGACCGCGGCGTCTGCGGCCGAGGCGAACAACTGCCGACGCGCCGACTCGGCCGTCATCCACCCACGGTGCTGCCACTCCCGGCCAGCCAGCGAGTCCCCGGCCATCACCACCTCACCGAACGGGATCGAGCGGTAGCGGGCGATCGCCATCAGCGCCGACGCTTCCATCTCCACGACCAGGCACCCTTCCTCCACCCGGCGCGAGACCCGGGCTCGGGTCTCGCGGTAAATGGCATCCATTGACCAGCTCAGGCCGTGCATCGTCTCCACACCATTGGCGCTGAGGGCGTCGGCCAGGGTCTCAGCCGGACCCGGGTCAGCCGAGATGACCCGGCCGGCCGACATGTAGTGGAAGGACGTGCCCTCGTCGCGTAGAGCGCCGGTCAACACCACCGCGTGCCCCATCACCAGCTCGGGTACCAGCGCCCCCGCCCCGCCGCAGGCGATGACTCCGCGAACCCCGCGGGCAATGACCTGCTCGAGCATCGCGCCGGCCAGCGGCGCTCCGACTCCGGGATGGAACACACCCAGCCGTACGCCCTGATGCTCGATCTCCCACAACGATGCCGGACCCATCTCGCTGTGCAGGCGGCACACTGGCCTCGCATCCGCCCGGCTGGAGAGTTCCTCGACGACGTCCCGGAAGAAGCACGCCACTGCGACCGCCGGCGCGTCGACCGGACGGATCAGCCGACTCGGCTCGATGACCCCCTCGCCGGTCAGGTCCTCATCCTCCAGCAGCGGCAATCGCTGGCGATCAGCCGGCCCAGACAACCTCTGCACCTCCCCGCACCCGCATGCTACCGGCACGCCGACGGCGCCGATAGACCATGTCATGACCGCTGACCCGGACGCCGACGCGTGCCAGTTCCCGGCACAGGCCTTCGCCGATCCCCGAGCACCTATGGGCACGACTGCGGCCTTGTCCTGGAACGGACTCTAAATTGTGCGGCCTTCGGGCCGTGCGTCCAGCTGCGGACCGACCGGCCAGATACCAGACAGCCCGGCAGCTCACAGGCCTGACCGCACTGGGGGTGCGGCTACACAGCGCGGGCGGCAACGTCGGCGCACCCAGCCCGGACGGCCGGCGACGAGATGGGCGCGAACTGCCTCGTGGCTCCGCAGACCGGACTTGCCCGGATGCCTCGGAGCGCTCAGCATCCACCCTTTAAGTCTCCGGGCCCCAGCTCCGGGACAGTGGCCCCTTGGCCCTGTCCTTCAACGCTCAGGCCGGGACCGGTACCGGCGTCCACGACGGGTATTCCGGCCGCTACCGCGGCGGTGACGGCGGCAAGACGCTCACGATCCAGCCGCCAGCCGACGACCCTGCGAGTCGCCCCGGCCGCCACGCCGGGCACCGGGCAACCAGGAGCCTGCTCGTTACCCCCGGGCAGGGCCGGAGCCCCCTCCCGCCGCTGGACTCCGATGCACTGAACCCGGGCATCCGCGCCGGACAGAGGGACATCGCCGCAGGTGCAGCACCGATCGAGAGTGCACTAAAAGAATTATGGTTTTGCCGATGATGGCCTGCTGGATCGCCATCCCCGACATGGCCGTCAGCTGCTCCAGACCGGTCGGCGGTAACCCACTCGCGTCCGGGCCGGGCAGCTTCGCGTGGCGCTCATGATCTTCGGGTGCAGTGATCGTGCTCATTACCGGCGTCTCAGCTGCCCACGACGCCGGTAACGCCGTCGATGATCAGGTAGACGCCGACCGCAACGGACGGGATCGCAAAGATCGCGGGCCGGCCCGGACCAGACGATCCCTCAGCGCTGACAGGTGCGCTTCGGCCTGCCCGGGCGCCGGGTGAAGTACAAGACGATCAGGCCGACCGCGGGCCGTGGCGGCCGGACCTGAATCCGGCGGACTCTCCGTCCCGAAGCCAGAATCAGATGCCGTTACCTAGGCATCACGGGGTGGCTGACCTGCTGCTTGCGGCCCCGGGCGACCGTTACCGTCTGGTGGTGGCCGGAGGGATCGTTACTCAAGGGGCCGCCGTGGTGGTCGATGGTGAATGCGGTGTTGCGGATCTCCCGGATGGTGTCGTCGAGGTGGCCGAGGGCTTCTGCAATGCGCTGCCTGATCAGCTCCGCGGGCAGGTCGATGGCTGCCTGCAGGCTGAGCCCGACATGGGAGAGGCTGGTGATGGTCGTGTCGAGCAGTTCCTGGCCTCGATGTGCCTGCTCTGCCGCGACTGCCGCTGCGGCGAGGTCGGCGAGTTCTCCGGCCCGCCGGGTCTCGGTGATGTCCCGGATCACGATGACGGCGAAGTGGCCGGCTGCGGTCGTGACCGAGCTGAGGCTGATCTCGGCCGGGAACGTGGTGCCGTCTTTGCGCAGCCCGACCAGCCGCGCCCCGGCGCCCATCGGCCGGGTCCGGGGTGCGAGGGCGTGGCGGGCCCGGTGGCTGCCGGGGGTCGCCTCCAGGTCGACGGGGAGGAGGACCTCTATCGGCTGGCCGAGCAGCTCGGCGTGCTGGTAGCCGAACATTTGCTCCAGCCGCGTGTTGGCCAGTGCGACTGCGCCGTTGTCGTCGGCCAGCGCCACCCCGTCCTGGAGGGCGTTGACCAGCTGCCACACCACCGCCCCGGTGATGGCTGCCCGGTTCCCGTCCGCGGACGGGAACCGGGCCGTCGGCCCTCCAGGGCGGCGGGGCGGCGCGGGGCCGTTGGTTCCGGCACTTTCGGCCACCAGGGCGGGTACCGGTGCTGGCGGCCGGGCGGCCGTGGCCGCTTCCAGGGTCGGGTAGATGGAAACCAGCCGGTCCAGGCCGTTGATGGTGAGCACGCGCCGGACGATCTGGGCGGTGACCACCAGCCGCAGCTCCGTACCGCCGATGACGGCCCGCTGAAAGGCGCGCGCCACCGTATCCGCGCCCGCGTGGTCACACGAGATCGTCGCAGTCATGTCCGCGATCAGCGTGGTCGCGCCGCGGTTGATGACCGACAGCAGTTCCTCACGGACCAGCCCGGCGTTAGGCAGGCCGATATGCTCAGGCAGCGACACGATCGCCTGCCGGCCGGTCCATCGCACCGGACAGGCGTCGCTAATCATCGCCCCGGCCTGAGAATACCCGGCAAGCCCCGGGTGAGGTAGTTACTGCTGTCACGCGGCAAGCAAGCGATAGCTGGCGCATCGTTCAGGCACCTTGGGTCCGATCCGGCCATAACTGGCCGTGCCGCCGGGGTCCGGAGCGACGCGGGCACTGCACCTTCGCATTGGCCTGGTGCAGGATGCTTGCGGATACTCGTGCCGATGGTACACCCGCCGCCGGGCCTGCACCGCCGGGCCGGGGCTAACTCTTGCCGTCGCCGAGGGCCGGGGATCACCCGTAGCCGGCAATTCAGGCATCGTCATGGACCTGCAGTACGGCCACCGCTGCACTCCTCCAATGGTCTGGCCACGCTACCCCGGATAGCCAAATCGTCTGCGCACTTGATCCGTCCCGGCGGGAGAGGAGGAGACGAGCGACACGCGCGCGGGACGACGGCACCACCCTGGCCGGGCTACGCTGGCTCTATACGGCATCTCATGCGGGGGGAATGACGGTGAGCACATGCAATGCCGCGGAGAGGAAGGTGGGCGTGTTCGAGGCAGGCGATATCCGGGAGTGGCGAGGCCACGACGTTGTTGACGCCGACGGTCACAAGATCGGGGAACTGGAGGCTATCTACGTCGACACGAGCACAGACCTCCCAGCGTTCGCCACCGTCACAGTCGGGATGCCTACCCGGCACCGGCTCGTGTTCGTTCCCCTGGCCCAGGCGACCGTAGGTCCCGGATACCTCAAGGTCGCTCACGACAGGAAGCAAGTGAAGGATTCTCCCTCGATCAGCACCGACGGCGAGCTGCCAGCGGCCGACGAAGAGGCCATCTTCCAGCACTACGGCCTGGCATATCAGGCAGGCGCCAGCGGTGAACGGCAACTGGCCCGCCGCTGACCAGTACGACTGAGCGGAGCATCAGATGCTTGCCTTCTTCCTACTCCTCGTGATCGTGGCGATCGTCCTCGGCCTCGTGGGCGTCGTCGTCAAGGGCCTGCTGTACTTGCTGTTCATCGGCATTGTCGTGTTCCTTGGCGCCCTTCTTCTGGGTGCCCTGCGAATGCGGCGTCGGCCCGGGAAGTCCCAGGCGCGGTGATCCCTCACCAACGCGGAGGGTTGCCCGCAGGCCGGCGATGAGGGTGTCGAGGCTGGCGGTGAACCGCTGGTCGCGGTCGTCGGCCCAGGCGTATGCGCCGAGGGCGGCCAGCGCGGGGAACCGGCTGGCGGGCAGGGAGCGCAGGAAGGCGTGCAGCTCGGCTCTGGTGGCGCTGTCGTGGACGCGCTGCTCGCCGGGCGAGGTGCGGTCGCTGAGCGCGAAGCCGAGGGTGTAGTCGTAGATCAGCCGGAAGGCCCGGGCGGCCTGGCGTCCGGGCAGGCCGGCGGCCTGCAGCGGCGCGAGGAACGCCTCGGCCAGGGCGAGGGATGCGGGGCTGACGGGGTCGCGGGTCTTGAGCAGGGCGGCGATGCCGGGGTGGTCTTCCAGCACGGCCCGCAGCCGGTGCGCGAGCGCGGTAACCTGACCGGCCCAGGGGAGGGCGGGGTCAGCCTGGCAGTCGACCTCGGCCAGGACGCCGTCCAGGATGAGGTCATACAGCTGCTCCTTGCTGCCGACGTGGCGGTACAGCGCGGCGGGAACCACGCCCAGGCGGGTGCCCAGGGCGCGCATGCTCAGGGCCGCCGCCCCGTCGGCGCTGATGACCGCGAGGGCCTCGGCGACGACGCGGTCGCGGGTGAGTACGGGGCGGCGGTTCTGCTCGCCGCCCGGCGGGGTGAACCACAGGGGGCGGGTGCCCGCGTCGTCGGCTGCTGCCTGCCGTTGCCTGGGCATGTGCGTCCTCCGATGGCCGCGTTTGACTGTGAACGCCGTTCACTATATTGTGAACAGTGTAGCTCGGAACTGAATAGTGTTCACCTGAGCGGTGTTCTTCCGGGTCGCCGGGCCTGTGGCCCGGCCGGAGGCAAGGGAGAACGACATGACAGTCACGACAGCCTGGGACCTGTTCGAGGACCTGCGTGCCGCGCAGGATGAGATGCTGCGCGCGACCAGGGGACAAGGCTGGCGCCCCGGCCAGCAGTTCACCAGCGGCACCACCCCCGCGGCCTGGATGCCCGCGGTCGACATATCCGAACGCAAGGACGCCTACCTGGTGGCGGTCGAGCTGCCCGGCGTCAAGCCCGACCAGGTGGAGATCACCTTCGAGGACGGCCTGCTGACGATCCAGGGCGAGCGGCACTTCGCGCACGACTCCGCCGAGGAGAAGATGCACCGGGCCGAGCGTTATTACGGCCCCTTCCGCCGCTCGATCACGCTGCCCAGCCACGTCGAGGCCGACAAGATCGAGGCCTCGGCGCAGGACGGCGTGCTGCAGATCATGGTGCCCAAGGCGCCGGACGTCCAGGCCAAGCGCATCCAGGTACGCGCCGGCCAGGGTCACACCGCCCTCACGCCAGGCGCAACGGTCAACGACGGCAGCTGACAGCAAAGCCGCGGCCACACCGGCCAAGGATCCCCACCCTGGCAGAACGACCCTGCTGCCGTCACCGCCCAGCACCGCGGTGACGGCAGCAGGCACATCCCGGCTCGCTCCCGGCACGCCGAGGCGCCGGGCGCGGCTGGTCGTGCTCACCCATTTCTCGCAGCGTTAGCCGTTCAAGAATATGAACCACGCCACCGCCGCCATGTGCATCGACGATCCGCTACAACATCACGAGAGCTGGTATCACCGCCTCTATGACACCCATCCTCCCATCGCACAGCGGATAGCCAAACTCGAGAAAATCGCCGTGGGCCAGTCCGTCTATCAGCGAATGTCGCTGGCGGCAGGAAGGCGGACCATATCCATCGCCTCGGCGGGAGCGGGGGTGGCCACGGGTCCTCAACTCCCTTGGCGGAGGAGCTCGCAGGCCGGTCCGTTCAATAGAAAAATATCCTTTGATCTTGTGTTCGATTCTAGCAGGTCTTACTGACATTTCCGGGCTAGGACACGCGGGTCTTGAGGTAAGCGGCGAACCGGTCCAGGGAAGTCAGGAAGCCGGCCTGGGCTTCGGGGCTGCGGGCGTAGTCGGGGACGTTGGCCTGGTGGATGCGGACCTCGGTGCGGGCGCCGCCGAGGTCGGTGAAGGTGGAGGTGGTGGTCACTCCGGTGCCGGGCTCGGTCCAGACGATCCGCTCCGGCGGGACGATCTCCGCGTACACGGCGTGCATGGTGTACGAGCCGCCGTCGTCGCTGACCATGACGGTCTCGAAGATGCCGCCGGGGCGCGGGTCGACCGTGATCCCGTCCAGGGGTGTGCTGGTGCCGGCCGGGCCCCAGAAGTGGGTCAGGTGCTCGGGCTCGAGCATGCAGCGGAACACGAGATCCCGCGGGGCGTCGAACACGCGGGTAAAGGTGAGTTCAGCCATGGCCGGCGTCCTGGATGTCGCGCAGGTGGGCCTCGAGCTTGTCGAAACGCTGGGCCCAGATCCGGCGGTTGGTCTCGATCCAGTCGGCCGCGGCGTCAAGTGCCTCCCGCTCCAGATGGCAGGGGCGGAACTGGGCGTGCCTGGTGCGTGAGATGAGCCCGCATTGCTCCAGGACCTTGAGGTGCTTGGAGATGCCGGGCAGGGTCATGTCGAACGGCGCGGCCAGTTCGTTGACCGTGGCATCGCCGGTGGCCAGCCGGGCCAGGATGGCGCGGCGGGTCGGGTCGGCCAGGGCCGCAAACGTGGCGTCGAGCCGGTCGTCGACGACGGTCATGGGGCGAGGAACGCGGTCAGGACCGGGGCGAGCGCCGCCGGGTCGACGTTGTGGTCCTGGCCGTCCAGGGCACGGAGCTCGGCGTGCGGGACGGCTTTGCTCAGGGTCGTGGCGGTCTCGGCCATAAAGGCCGGGCTGGCCGTTCCGTAAACGATCAGGGCCGGGATGTTGACCTGCGCGGCCCGCTCAACGGGAACCGACGGGTCCGGGCCCATCACGCCAGCGTGATCGTAGGCCAGCGTCGGGGCCACGGCCTCCATGCCGAGCCAGAAGGGAGCCTGGCGCATGGCTTCGACCTGCTCGGCCGGCATCCCGACGAGTCTCATAAACAGCGCGGCGGCATCGCCGCGGCGGCCCTCGGCCAGGGCGACGGCAAGCTGCTCGAGGTACTGCGCCCAGGCCTGCTGGAAGGCAGGGTCGTCGTTGTACGGCGCCTCATAGATGGCGAGCTTGCTGACCTTGGGGCCGAGCCGGAGGGCGGCGTCCATGGCCAGGCAGCCGCCTGATGAGTGACCGTAGAGGCAGGCGGCCGAACCGGCCTGATCGATCAGGGCCTCGATGTCCTCGATCTCCCGCTCGGCGGTGTAGGGCTGGGTGTCGCCGCTGTCCCCCCGACCGCGGCGGTCGTAGCTGACCACCGTGACGTGGTCAGCAAGCAGGTCGACCAGTTGCGGCTTACTCCCGCTGGAGCGGGTGGTCATCGCGCCGTCGACGATGATCAGCAGCGGGCCGTGGCCGGCTTGGTCGTAGGCAATGGCCGTTCCGTCGGCCGAGCGGACAGTTGGCATGATCTTCCCCGTCGCTACGAGATGTGATTTCCGTACGGGTTAATTTACTATCTGGTTAGTTAGCGGTCAAGTTAAGTAACAGGTCCCGGTGGAATGTCGGGGTTCGGAGGTACGGTGAGCGGGTGCTCGAGTCGTTCCATCCCGCGGTGCGTACCTGGTTCGGGCGGCGGTTCCCGGCGGGGCCGACCGAGCCGCAGGCGGGCGGGTGGCGGGAGATCGCGGCGGGCAGGCATACGCTGATCGCCGCGCCAACCGGGTCGGGCAAGACGCTGGCGGCGTTCCTGGTCTGCATCGACCGGCTTTACCGGGAGTCGGAGGCGGGGGCGGGGCCGCAGGTGGTGTATGTGTCGCCGCTGAAGGCGCTGGCCACGGACATCCAGCAGAACCTCGAGGTGCCCCTGCGGGAGATCGCCGCCGCGGCCGGGGAGCTCGGGCTGCCCGCGCCGTCGATCCGCGTGGCGGTCAGGACCGGGGACACGGCGGCCGCCGAACGGGCCGCCATGCTCAAGCACCCGCCCGACATCCTCATCACCACTCCCGAGTCCCTGTTCCTGCTGGTGACCGCGGAGCGGAGCCGGTCCATGCTGCGTGCCACCCGGACCGTGATCGTGGACGAGATCCATTCGGTCGCGGCGAACAAGCGCGGCTCGCATCTGGCCCTGACCCTGGAGCGGCTGGCACACGTCGCGGACGAGCCGGTGCAGCGGGTGGGCCTGTCGGCCACCGTCCGGCCGATATCGGCGGTGGCGCGGTTGCTGGTCGGCGCGGGCGCGGACCGGGACAACCCGGACGGGTCGCCGCGGTGCGCGATCGTGGATTCCGGGCACCGCAGGCAGTTGGACCTGGCGCTGGAGATTCCCGACGACGAGCTGGGCGCGGTGCCCACCGGCGAGCAGATGGCGCAGATCTTGGACCGGATCACCGAGCACGTGAGCGGGCACCGGACCACGCTGGTGTTCGTCAACACCCGGAGCATGGCCGAGCGGGTCGCCCACCAGCTGGGCGAACGGCTCGGGTCAGAGCTGGGCGCGTTCGTCGCCGCGCATCACGGGTCGCTGTCCAAGGGGCGCCGGCAGCGGGTCGAGGCCCGGCTGCGGGCCGGGGACCTGCGGGCCCTGGTGGCGACGGCCTCGCTCGAGCTCGGCATCGACATCGGCCCGGTCGAGCTGGTGTGCCAGATCGGCTCGCCGCGCAGCATCGCCACCTTCCTGCAGCGGGTGGGCCGGTCCAACCACACCCGGAACGGGACGCCGCGCGGATTTCTGTACCCGACGACCCGGGACGAACTGGTGGAGTGCGCGGCGCTGTTGCGCGGGGTGCGGCGCGGACAGCTGGACGCCATCATCGTGCCCGAACGGCCGCTGGACATCTTGGCCCAGCAGATGGTGGCCGAGTCCGCGGCCGAGCAGTGGCCGTCGGACGAACTGCTGGAGCTGGCCCGGCGGGCAGCGCCGTTCCGGGACCTGTCGGCCGAGGATTTCGACGACGTCACCGAGCTGCTGGCCGAGGGGATCCGGACCGGCCGCGGGCGCCGGGCGTACTACCTGCACCGGGACCAGGTCAACGGGACGGTTAAGGGCCGGCGCGGGGCCCGGCTGGCCGCGCTGACCTCGGGCGGGGCCATCCCCGAGCTGGGCGACTTCCGGGTGGTGGCGGAGCCGGACGAGGTGCAGGTCGGCTCGGTGCACGAGGAGTGGGCCGTGGAGAGCAGGCCGGGCGACGTGTTCCTGCTCGGCACGCACTCCTGGCGGATCCGCCGGGTGGAACCCGGAACGGTCCGGGTGGTGGACGCGCATGGGGCACCGCCGTCGGTGCCGCACTGGCAGGGCGAGGCCCCGGGACGGACCAGGGAGCTGTCCGAGGAGGTTTCCGCGCTGCGCCAGGCCGTCGCGGACCGTTCCGCTTCGGACGCGCGCCGCTGGCTTGAACAGGAGTGCGGTCTGGGCCAGGCCGCGGCCGACACGATCGTCGGCTACCTGCGGGCTGGGCTGGCCGCGCTGGGGGCGCTGCCGACCATGAACGCCATCATCCTGGAGCGGTTCTTCGACGACGCGGGCGGTATGCAGCTGGTCGGGCACGCGCCGTTCGGGGCGCGGGTGAACCGGGCGTTCGGGCTGGCGCTCCGCAAGCGGTTCTGCGTGACGTTCGACTTCGAGCTGCAGGCGGCGGCCAGCGACAACGCGATCCTGCTGTCGCTGGGACCGCAGCACAGCTTCCCGCTGGACCGGGTACCGCACTTCCTGGCCTCGCCCACCGTGGAACAGGTGGTGCGGCAGGCGGTGCTCACCTCGCCGCTGTTCCAGGCCCGCTGGCGGTGGAACCTCAACACCTCGCTGACCGTGCTGCGGATGCGGGGCGGCCGGAAGAACCCGCCCGCGATCCAGCGGATGGAGGCCGACGACCTAATGGCGGCGGTGTTCCCCACGCTGGCCGCCTGCCAGGAGAACGTGGCGCCGGGCCCGATCGAGATCCCCGATCACCCGCTGGTCCGGCAGACGCTGGAGGACTGCCTGCACGAGGCGATGGACATCGACGGGCTGCGCGAGCTGGTGGCCGGCATCGAGGCGGGCCGGATCACCGTGATCACGCGGGACACCACGGAGCCTTCGGTGCTCGCGCACGAGATCCTGCACGGGCCACCGTTCACCTTCCTGGACGACGAGACGGAGGCCGGGAACCGGCGGAGCCGGCAGGTGCAGCTCCCCCGCGGGCTGCCCGTGGACGCCCGCGACCTGGCCCGGCTGGACCCGCTGGCGATCGCGCGCGTCCGGGAGCAGGTGCAGCCGCAGCCGCGCGATCTTGACGAGCTGCACGACCTGCTCATGACGCTGTTCGTCGTGCGGCCGGCCGTGGAGTGGCGGGAGTGGTTCGATGCGCTGACGGCGGCGGGGCGGGCCGCGGAAATCTGCGGGCCGGACGGGGTGCTGTGGTGTGCGACAGAACGGTCCGTGGTGCTCGCTCCCCTGTTCCCTGACTGGGCGGCCGTGGCTTCGCCGGCCTCGCCGGTCTCGCCGGTCTCGCCGGTCTCGGCGGTCTCGGCGGTCTCGGCGGTCTCGGCGGTCTCGGCGGTCTCGGCGTCGAAGCCGATGGAGCCGGAGGCGGTGGCGGCGGAGATGCTGCGGGGGCACCTGGACGTGTCGGGGCCGTGTACCGCGGCTGAGCTGGCGCGGACGACCGCCTTGGGTGTCTCCGATGTATCGCTGGCGCTGGTCCGGCTGGAGACCGAGGGGTTCGCGCTGCGGGGCCGGTTCAGCGACCCGTCCGCGGCGGAGGAGGAGTGGTGCGCACGGCGGGTGCTGACCCGCATCCACGCGTACAGCCGGCAGCGGAAGCGGCGCGAGGTCGAGCCCGTCACGGCCCGGGACTTCATGCGGTTCCTGCTGCGCTGGCAGCACGTCACCCCGGACACCAGGCGCGAGGGCAGCCGCGGCGTGCAGGCCGTGGTCGAGCAGCTGCAGGGCTTCGAGCTGGCCGCGGGCGCCTGGGAAAAGGCCATCCTCCCGGCCCGGGTGACCGGGTACCGCAAGGAGTGGCTGGACGAGGTGTGCCTGGACGGCGGGGTGGCCTGGGGACGGCTGTCGGTGCGCGAGGGCGAGCCCTCGGACGAGTTGCCCAGCCGGGGCCTCACGCCGTCCCGGGCGACCCCGATCACGCTCGTGATCCGGGACGACCTGCCCTGGCTGCTGGCGGCGGCCCGGGGTGCCGCATGCCCGGCCGTCCCGGGGCCGGGGCGGACCCGGGACGTGCTGGACGCGCTGGCCGAGCGCGGCGCGCTGTTCCAGACCGACCTGACCAGCATGACCGGGCGGCTGCCGGGCGAGATCGAGGACGCGCTGTGGGACGGGGTGGCCCGGGGACTGCTCACCGCGGACGGCTTCCGGGCTGTACGGTCCCTGTTCGCGCAGCGCTCGCTGGCCCAGACCGCGCTCGGACGGCACCGGCTGCGCCGCGGCGGCCAGCTCGCCTCGCGGACGGCGGGCCGGTGGTCGCTGCTGCCCGCGCCGATGGCGGACTGCGACCCGGACGAGCTGGCCGAGGCAGTCGCCGAGCAGCTGGCCGTCCGGTGGGGCGTGGTGTTCCGGGACCTGCTGGCCCGGGAGAACATCGCCGTGCCCTGGCGGGAGGTGCTGTGGGCGTTCCGGCGGATGGAGGCGCGCGGCACCGTGGCCGGCGGGCGGTTCGTCAACGGGTTCAGCGGCGAGCAGTTCGCGCACCCGGACGCGGTGGCCATGCTGCGCGAGATCAGGAAGCGGCCCCGGGACGAGGAGACCGTCAGCCTGTCGGCCGCGGATCCGCTGAACCTGGTCGGCATCGTGCTGCCCGGCCCGCGGATCCCGGCGGTGGCGACCAACTCGGTCAGCTACACCGACGGTGCGGTGGCCGGGGCGGTCCCCGGGCTGACCGCCTAGGTCCTAGCCCAGGGCGATCCTAAGCAGCTGGTTGCTCGAGCCGTTGAAGAGATCCTGGTCGCCGGGGAAGGTGCCATCCGAAGAGTACTGCCAGAACGTATAGAAGCTCCAGCCGGCGGGCAGCGTACCTGGGGTGGGGCCGGTGATCCACAGCGGGTCCAGATCGGCGAATCCGCTGTAGTTGCCGGTACACTTCGCCCACCACTTGGTAGCGGTGTAGATGACCGGCCAGACTGTGGTGAGGGCCTGGTAGGCGTCGGTGAAGCTGGCGATCCACGACACCATCGCGCTCCGGCTGAGCCCGTAGCATTCGGCACCGTAGGGGTTGGATTCGATGTCCAGTGCCCCCGGCAGGGTGTGGCCATCAGCGCTCCAGCCGCCGCCGTGGGCGACGAAGTACCTGGCCTGCGCCGCGCCGCTGGACAGGTTAGGCAACGCGAAGTGGTAGGTGCCGCGGATCAGTCCAGCCTGGTACGCGCCGTCGTATTGGGAGGCGAAGTCGGGATTGACAAGCCCGGTGCCCTCGGTTGCCTTGATGTAGGCGAACTGCGCCCCGGCGGAGGCGACCGCGCTCCAGCCGACCACGGACTGGTAACCGCTGACGTCCAGGCCATACACCCCGGGCCGGGCGGCCGCAGGAGGGACGCCCACCGGGCCGATGGCCAGGACGGCAACGAGGCCGCAGCCGACGGCCAGGGCAACTCCGCGCCGCGTGAGCGGGGCAGCTGAACGGCACCGCATGAGCCTCGACCTGATCAACGGTTCCCCTTCCGATCGCGCACCTGGTCACGAGACCTTTACGATCCCGTGGCATCGCACCCGCGGCCGATACCGTATGAACGACCTTGGCATCGTTAACTGGCCTACCGCAAGGCGGCGGAGGTCAGTTCAGGGCGATGGCGGCGATGGCCAGGGCGTACAGGCCGAGGCCGGCGCGTTGAACGGGGCTGACCGGCTGACCGGCCGGTTAGGCCTGGGTGTCGAAGTAGTGGCGCTCCGCTAGGTCCGCGATCAGTCCGGGGTGAACAGGCTGCCAGCCGAGGAGCTGGTGCGTCGCGGCGCTGGAGGTCGGGTTGTCCATCGTGACCAGGGCACCCAGGAAGCCGAAGTGGGCGTCAGCCTGTTGGCGGGTAATGCTGTCCGTCGGCAGGTTCAGCTGGCGGCCGATGGCCTCGGCGATGTCACGGAACGGGATGCCTTCATCGGCGGCCCCGTGCAGCCGCGACCCGGCCGGGGCCGCTTCCAGGGCCAGCCGGTACAGCCGCGCGGCGTCGAGTTCGTGCACCGCCGGCCAGCGGCTGGACCCGTCGCCGACGTAGGCCGAGACGCCCGCCTCGCGCGCGATGGCGATCAACCGCGGGATGAAGCCGTGCGCGTCGGCCGGTCCGTGCACGGTCGGCGAAAGCCGGATGACCGACGAGCGCACCCCGCGCCCCGCCAGCGCGACCGTCGCGTTCTCCGACGCCACCCGGGGCCGCGGGGGCTGACCGGTGCCGACCGTGTTCGTTTCGGTCCCCGTGCGTCCCAGCCCGGCGAGCGCGAGGAGGAGCGTGCCCGAGGTGACGACGAAGGGCTTTCCTGAGCCGTCGAGCGCGGCCCCCATGGTCTCCACCGCCGCCAAATCGAGGACGGCCGCGTCCGCGAAGTTACCGGCCAGCATAGGCCCGTGGTTGTAGGCCAGGTGAATGACGCCATCCGCGGCGGCGGCCCCGGCCCGCAGGCTGTCCAAGTCGTCGAGGGTGCCGCGGTGTACCTTGGCGCCCGCGGCCGCCAGGGCCGCGGCGGATTTGTCCGAACGGGCCAGGCCGGTGACCTCATGGCCCGCCGCGAGCAGCTCGGGGAGGACGAGGGAACCGATGTGCCCGCTCGCGCCGGTGACGAAGACACGCATGGAAAGACCTCCAGTCTCGCGCCGGCCCGGCCGCTTTGTGCGACCGGCGACGGTCGATGACAGTTACTGTCATCACCGTATCACCTGATGACAGTGGCTGTCATCACCTACAATCGGGGCATGAGCGGATGGGAGCCGGGCGCATGAGCCGATGGGAGCCGGGCGCATGAGCCGATGGGAGCCGAACGCGCGCGGCCGGCTCGAGCAGGCCGCCCTGGAGCTGTACCGCGAGCGCGGCTTCGACCAGACCACGGTGGCGGAGATCGCCGAGCGCGCGGGGCTCACCGAGCGGACGTTCTTCCGGTACTTTACCGACAAGCGCGAGGTGCTGTTCTGGGGTCAGGGGGCGCTGCAGGAGATCTACGTGAGCACCATCGCCAGCGCGCCGGAATCCGCGACGCCGATCGAGGCGGTCGCGGCCGCCCTGCAGGCGGCCACGCCGGTATTCCGGGAACGCCATGACCTTGCCCGGCAACGCCAGGCCGTGATCGCCGCGAATCCAGGGCTGCAGGAGCGGGAGCTGCTGAAGCGCGCCTCGCTCGCCTCCGCCATGGCCGACGCGCTGCGGGCACGCGGCGTAACCGAGCCGGCTGCGAGCCTGGCCGCCGAAGCCGGGGTCATCGCGTTCAAGACCGCGTACGCCCGCTGGGTCAGCGAACCTGACGAGCCGGACCTGCCGACCCTGATCCGGGAGTCATTTGACCAGTTCAAGGCGCTGACCGCGGGCAGCTGACCGGGATGAACCCGGGGCTTGTTCTCCAGGACCGGGGTGCCACATGCCATGGCCCCGGGGTGCATCGCGGCGCGGCACGGGTCGCTTCCGCGCCTGACCCGGCCAGGCGCGCTCCCGCAGGCCCCATCCGGCCCACAGGCACCCGCAGCCCCGTCCAGGCCGCTCGGCCCGGACCCGCAACCGCACCGATGGCCCATTGGACCGGTTATAACCGCCCCGATGGGCCATCGGGGCGGTTCTTCTGGCACAGTCGGCGCGCTCCCGTCTGGCTGGAACCAGGTGAATCACGGGGTTCATCTGCTTGGTGGGTCAGTTCAGGGCGATGGCGGCTACGGCCAGGACGCACAGACCCAGGCCTGCGCGCTGGGCGGGAGTGAACCGCTCGTGCAGCAGGATGCGGGCCAGGAGGACGGTGACGCCTGGGTACAGCGAGACCAGTACGGCGGCGATGGCCAGCATGCTGAAGTGCGTCGCGTAGAAGTAGGCCAAGGTGGCGGCCATGCCGCTGGCCCCGACCAGCAGGGGCAGACCCAGGGCCCGGACCGGGATCCGCAGCGGCTGCCGGGACTTGACCGCGACGGCCAGCGTGATCAGCAGCGCGCCGGTCTGTTCGGACGCGACCGGCCACAGGCCCGCGTTGCGGCCCGCCTGCGCCAGGCCGATGAACAAGATGCCGAAGGCCAGGCCGGCGGCCAGGCCGTCGACCAGGCCGGAGCCGAGCTTGCCGCGCACGGAGCCGCTGGCCGCGACGAGCACGATGGCGGGCAAGGCGATCAGGACGCCGCCGATGGCTAGCAGGCTCGGGCGCTCCCCCAGCGCGACGCCCGCCGCGACCGGGACCACCGCCGCGCCGACCGCGGACAACGGCCCGACCACGCTCATCTGCCCGCGGGCCAGCCCGCGGTAGAGGACGAGGGTGCCGGCCCCGCCGGCCAGGCCGCTGGCCAGGCCCCAGGCGACCGCCCGGACGCTGGGCCCGGGGCCGCCGACCAGGATGAGCGCGGCCCAGGCCAGCACGGTAGCGGCGGCCGAACCGGCGAGGCCGACTCGGAGAGGTCCGAAGCGGCGCGAGGCCAGGCCGCCGCCGAAGTCAGAGCCGCCGTACAACAGGGCCGCGGTGAGGCCGAGCAGGATTCCCATGATCGTCTCCTTAGGTACACCTCGACCCTGACAGAAATTGGTCCTGATGATAAGGTCCAGTTTGATGCCTGAAATGAGGACCAATTCTGAGCTGCTGGTGGTGCTCCGGCCTGACGCGCATGTCCCGCTGCACCGGCAGATCGAGACCTCGATCCGGGAGGCGATCCGGACTGGGCGGCTACCGCGCGGATCCCCGCTGCCGCCGTCTCGGGTGCTGGCCGTCGACCTCGGCGTCTCCCGCGGCGTGGTGGTCGAGGCCTACCAGCAGCTGACGGCCGAGGGCTACCTGGCTAGCCGCGCGGGTGGATACACCCAGGTGGCGGCGGGAGCGGCTCGGCCGACCACAGAACTGCGCCCGGCCTCCGAGGCCAAGCCGGCCATCGACCTCAGCTACGGCCGGGCCGACGTGTCCAGCTTCCCCCGGGCCGCCTGGCTGCGGGCCATACGCAGCGCGCTGACCGAGGCCCCGAACGACGTGTTCGGCTACCTGACCGGCCGCGGCGTGCCGCAACTGCGCACCGCGCTGGCCGGTTACCTGAACCGGGTACGCGGCACCGTGGCCGAGCCGGATCATATGGTGATCTGCACTGGCTACGCGCAGGGCGTGACGCTGCTCATGGGCGTGCTGGCCGCCACGGGCGCGAAACGGCTAGCGCTGGAGGACCCGTCCTCCAATGACGACGCCCTCCCGGCCGCGCGCGCGGCCGGCCTGGAGGTGGTCGGGATCCCGGTCGATGGCGACGGCATCCGGGTCGACGTGCTGCGAGCCAGCGGGGCCGACGCGCTCATCCTGACGCCCTCGCATCAGTGGCCCACCGGGTCGGTGCTGTCGGCCCAAAACCGCGCCGCGGTGATCCGCTGGGCCACCGGGCGCGGGGCGGTCGTCATCGAGGACGACTATGACGCCGAGTACCGCTACGACCGGACGCCGGTGGGCGCGTTGCAGGGCCTGGCGCCCGACCACGTCGTCTACGCCGGATCGGCGAGCAAGACGCTGGCGCCCGGGCTGCGGCTCGGGTGGTTCGTGCTGCCGCGCCACCTGACCGAGCCGATGGCCGCGGCCAAGGTGGCGGCCGACCGCGGCTCGCCCGCGCTGGAGCAGGTCGCGCTGGCCGACTTCATCACGCGCGGCGAGTTCGACCGGCACCTGCGGCGGATGCGACCGGTGTACCGGCGGCGACGGGACGCGCTGCTGGCCGCGCTGGCCCGGCACCTGCCGTGGCTTGAGCCGGTGGGCGTCTCCGCCGGCCTGCACCTGGTCACCTGGCTGCCGCCGCACCTGGACGAGGACGCGGTGATCGGCGCGGCCCGCCGGGCGGGGGTGGGCCTGGACGCGGTCGGGCCGTACCGCATCACGA
The DNA here is from genome assembly GCA_963722055.1 of uncultured Actinomycetes bacterium. GTDB lineage: Bacteria > Actinomycetota > Actinomycetes > Streptosporangiales > Streptosporangiaceae > Palsa-504. The sequence goes on from CAVRLA010000006.1 coordinate 80,614, forward strand.
ACCCGGGTCCGGGCGGCCTGATCTTCGGGTACGCGACGGTCAGCGAACGTGCCATCGTCGAGGGCGTCGCCCGGCTGGCGCACGCTTTGCGCGAGCTCTGAGGCCGACCTGGGGTTATGCCGGCAGAAATGTCAGTGGTGTCGCACACAATATCGGAAGGAACAAGACGCACGTAAGGAGATCTGCTGATGGCAGCAGGCGACACCCAGATCACGATCACGGGAAATCTCGTCGATGATCCGGAATTGCGGTTCACTCCGGCCGGGCAGCCGGTGGCGCGCTTTCGCGTGGCCTCGACGCCCCGGTTCCGGGACAACACCAGCGGGGAGTGGAAGGACGGCGACAGCCTGTTCCTGACCTGCAACGTGTGGCGGCAGGCGGCCGAGAACGCGGCGGAGAGCCTGACCCGCGGGATGCGGGTCATCGTCTCGGGGCGGCTGCGGCAGCGGTCGTATGAGACCAAGGAAGGCGAGAAGCGGACCGTGTACGAGGTCGAGGTCGATGACGTCGGGCCCTCGCTGCGGAACGCCTCGGCCAAGGTCAACCGGGTTGCCCGGTCCAACGGGAACGGCGGCGGCCAGGGCGCCCAGGGCGGTTCCGGCGGCGGCGGCCGGGCGGCCCAGGGCGGGTCGGGTGAGGCCACTGACCCGTGGTCGTCCGACAGCGGCAGCGGCTTCTCCGACGAGCCGCCGTTCTAGCCGGGGTGGTCAGGTTTCGCCACGCTCTTGGAGGAGGGCGCGGAACTCCTCGACGGCCTGGTCCTGGTCCAGGCCTAGGTCATCGATCACGACCATGTCGGTGCCGGTCCAGTAGGCGCCGGCGAACTGACCGCCGTCGGCCGACGGCGGGACCAGTAGCGAGTGGTGGGCGATCTTGATGTGATCGCGCACGTCGGCCCAGGAGACGCCGGGCGGCACCAAGCCGATCGGGGGTGAGTCGCTGTCGTCGAAGTCGAGGTCGTCGAGCACGCGTCTCCCTCGGGTGGGCTCCTAGGGTCATGCTGGGGCACGCACCACGTTCCGTTCCGTATAAAAATGAGACAGCGGGACGGTCAGCCTTCGCTGCCGGCGATGGTGGTCAGGGCCTCGAGTCGGCTGCCCCGTTCGCCGCGGGTGAGCAGCCGGTAGCCGATGTAGCCGATGATCGCGATGATGAACGTCATGACCAGGCTGATCGTGCCGAGCGCGTTCAGCGCAGGGCCGCCGTTCCCGCCGTGCTGGGTGGAGTAGATGATCACCGACATCGGCGTGTTGGACGCGTTGGAGGACAGTAGGTCGACGATGACGAAGTCGTCGATCACGCCGGAGAAGACCAGCACCGCGCTGGCGAAGATGGCCGGGCCGAGCAGCGGCAGCATGACCCGGCGCATGACCTGGAACTGGTTGGCGCCCAGGTCGGCGCCGGCCTCCTCGTATTGGCGGCCGAGGGTGACCAGCCGGGCCTGGACGATGATCGCGGGCCAGCTGACGTTCCAGGTGACCAGGCCGAGGACCTCGGCGGTGGTGCCCAGGTGGACGGTCGTGAACAGCTCCGTGAACACGAAGAACATGGCCACGCCGAAGATCAGCTCGGGGATGACGAAGGACAGGATCATCACGAAGTTGAACGTCGCCGGGACCGGGCCCTTCCAGCGGTTGATGCCGAGCGCGAACGCCACCCCGAGCGGGACCGCGATGATCGTGGTCAGCACGGACAGCCGGACGGTCTGGATGACCGAGGCGTGCAGCGCCGGGTTGTGCAGCACCGAGTTGAGCGGGTCCTTGAAGTACCAGCGCCAGGAGAAGCCCTGCCAGGTGGCCTGCGACTTGCCCTTGTTGAACGAGAACAACACCGCGATGGCGATCGGGACCAGGGACCAGATCAGATACAGCCAGGTGAAGCCCTCCAGGAACCACGGGTGGCCCCAGGGGTTGCGGCGCAGGAGTCGGCGGCGCGGCCGGGCGGCGGCGACGGGCTGTGCGGCGGGGGTTTCCTTCGTGGTCGTGGTCATGATGCCACCTGGGAGGTGCGGTTGGTCGCGATGACGTAGTAGATCATCGGGACGAGCAGGACGAGCAGGAGCAGCAGCGACAGCACCGCGCCCTGGCCCTCCAGGCCGGGCGTGCCGAGTTGGCCCTGGATCAGGTTGCCGATCATCGAGGTGGAGGCGGCGCCGGACATCAGCTGGTTGGTGTAGTAGTCGCCGAGCATCGGCAGCACGGTGATCAGCATGCCGGTGAGGATCGCCTGCCGGGACAGCGGCAGCGTGATCCGGACGAAGGTACGGGCCCGGCCCAGGCCCAGGTCGCGGCCGGCCTCGATCAGGGCGGGATCGATCCGGTCCAGGCCGGCGTACAGGACCAGGATCATGTACGGGATGTAGCCGTAGACCAGGCCGAGGATCACCGTGGTCGGCTTGCCGCCCAGCCAGTTGACCGCGGAGATGCCGAACCAGCCCAGGGCCTTGTTCACGTACCCGTTGACCTGCAGCAGGTCGACCCAGGCCAGCATGCGCATCATGTAGCTGATCCAGAACGGGGCGACGAGCAGGACCAGGAACAGCCCCTTGCGGCGGCCGGCGAAGCGGGCCACGAAGTACGCGGCCGGGTAGCCGATAAGCAGGCAGAGCAGGGAGGCGATGGCCACGTAGACGATGGTCCGGACGATGATCGGGCCGGCGAACGCCGCGGGGCCGAAGATATCGTGCCAGACGTTGATGAGGTTCTCTGAGCTCCACGCGAACGGGTTCCAGACCGCGACCGGCGATTCGTACAGCTCGTTCAGCTTGCCCATCGCGATCGCGAGCACCGCGTAGAACGGCACGAGGAACAGCAGCGCCAGCCAGATGATCCCCGGCGCGGCCAGGGCGATGAAGAACCCGTTCTTCTTCTGTCCTCTCATGGGGCCTCTTTTGCTTAGATGCCGTTGCTGACGACGAGCCAGGCCTGCTGCCAGAGCGCGTCCACGTCGACGGGGAGCTGGAGTTCGGCCACGCCGCGGCGGAAGTAGGACGGCAGCACGACGGTGGACACCAGGGACGGCGGCAGGATCTGCTCCTTGACCAGGACCTGAGGGGTCACGCCGGCGATCGGCTGCATGTAGCCGTTGAAGCTGATGTTCTCGATGACGTTGGGCAGGTCGAGGAAGTAGTTCAGGTACTCGTGGGCGAGCACCGGGTTGGTCGCCGAGCGGAGCACGACGTTGGTGTCGTTGGCGACCGGCCCCCGCCCGTCGGTGGGGAACCAGTAGCCGACCACGTCGACGTTCACGCCCTTGGGCATGTAGGACGCCGCGGCCGCCATGTCGCCGGACCAGGCGTGGTGGATCCAGGTGTCGCCGGTGGGGATCTCGGTGTAGTCGTTGTTGTCGATGCGGACGTTGACCAGGCTGGAGAGCTCCTCCAGGGCGTGGCGCGCGAGGTTGATCTGGCGGTAGTCGGTGGTGTTGAGGTCGAAGATGCCGTTCTTCATCAGGCCGAGGCTGATGCTCTCCCGGTAGTCGTCCAGGATGGCGACCCGGCCCTTGTACTTCGACTGCCACGGCATGGCCCAGGGATTGGCCATCGTGTACGGGTTCTCGTTGACCAGGTCCTTACGCCAGGACATCCCGGTCGTGTAGATCGTGTACGGCACCGTGTACTGCCAGTCCTGGTCGTAGAACGGGTTGGTGAAGTCGGACCAGGCCTGGGTGATGTTCGGGATGTAGGTGTGGTTCAGCGGCTGGGCCAGCTTGCCCTCGATCAGCTGGCCGAGCACGTCGACGGTGGCGCCCATCAGCACGTCGAACTGCAGGCCGCTACGCAGCTTGGCCATCGCCTCGTCCATGGTGTTGAACGTGGTGACCTGCACCTTGCACTTGTACTTCTTGGCGAAGCTGTTGACCACCGCCTGGTTGACGTAGGCCACCCAGTTGTAGACCTGCAGGGTGGCGCCTTCTTCCGGGGCCTGGCCGCTGGCGATGGCCTCGTTGCCGGAGAAGACGGGCCACTTGACCGGGTTGTTCGGGCGGGGCAGCGGGACGGTGCCGGTGCCGGCCAGGGCGGAGGCGCACGCGCTGAGCAGCGGGGCGGCGCCGACGGCGAGCGCGGCCCCCGCGCTGCGGCCGAGGAAGGACCGGCGGGTCAGTTTGCGCGGGGCGCCGTGGCCCTGCCAGCCTTCTCGCGGGTGCACCATGGCATCAGCCTCCTCGGACGGCTCGGGCGAAGACGGCGAAATTCTCGATCAGGCGGTCGATGTCAGCCTCATCGTGCTGGACCGAGATCAGCCATTGCTCGATCTTGCCCCAGGGCGGGAGGAAAACGCCGCCGTTGTGCTGGTAAAGCCAGTGTGCGTGACTGTACCGGTCGTCCACGCCGAGGAAGCCACGGTAGTTGGTAACCGGCTCGGCCGCGAACACCACGCAGCCCTTGGCCCCCGCGGTGACCACGTGCGCGGTGAGATTCGAGTTTACGATGGCCTGCTCGATGCCTTCGGCAGCGCGCAAGCGGAGTTTCTCGATCCTCTCGTACGCTTCCGGCGTGGCCACCTCGCACAGCATGGCCCGGGTGGCGGCCATGGCCAGCGGGTTGCCGTTGAAGGTGCCCACCATCTCGTATCCGCCGCTGGCCACGTGATCCATCACGGCCTCCGTGCCGCCGATGGCGGCCACCGAGACGCCGCCGCCCAGGGACTTGGCCAGCGTGATGAGGTCGGGCTGAACGTCTTGCTGTCTGGTGACGCCGCCCGGCCCGACGGTGAGGCCGGTCTTGACCTCGTCGAAGGTGAGCAGGGCTTGGTGGCGGTGCAGGAGGTCCTTGAGGCCGGCCAGGTAGCCGGGCTCGGGCTTGATGATCCCGGCGTTCATCATGACGGGCTCGAGGATCATGCCCGCGATCTGGTCTTTGTGCTCGTCGAGGAGCCGTTCGACGCTACCCAGGTCGTTGAAGGTGGCGATCAGGGTCAGGTCGGTGATGGCCTTGGGGATGCCGCTGGAGGAGGGGGCGCTGTACGGCTTATCGGCCGGCCCGGCGTCGCCAGGGTCGGGCATGACCGACACCTGGACCGAGTCGTGATGGCCGTGGTAGCACCCCTCGATCTTGATGATCAGGTCCCGGCCGGTGATGGAGCGCATGAGATGGACGGCGTCCATGGTGGCTTCGGTGCCTGAGTTGGCGAACCGCCAGCGGGGCAGGCCGAACCGGCGGGTGAGTTCGCGGGCGACCGCGAGGGCGTTCGGGGTCGGCTGGGCGAAGTGCGTGCCCTTTGTGGCCTGCGTGGCTATGGCCTGCTGGATAGCGGGATGGGCGTGGCCGGCCAAGGCGGCGCCGTAGCCGCCGTGCAGGTCGACGTACTCGTTGCCGTCGACGTCGTAGACCTTCGAGCCGTGGCCGTGGCTGAGCCAGACCGGCTGCGGGGCGGTGATCTGCCAGTTCGAGGTGACGCCGCCGGCCAGGTGCTGGCGGGCGGCTTCGGCTAGGTGCGCGGAGTTCGGCTGGCGGCGGACGAAAATCTCTTCCTGCGCCGCGATGATCTCGGCGAGCTTGGCGTCGGGGATCACGCGGCCGGTCCGCCCGGCGCGGTGCTTGGTGCTGGGCTTGGCCATGGGCTCGCTGCTGCGCGGGTCGGTGCGGTGCGGCTCGGTCGGTTCGGGGCGGTGGTGGTGCGGGTCGGTGTGGTGCGGGTCGGTGCGGTGCGGGTCGGTGCGGTGCGGCTCGGTCGGTTCGGGGCGGTGGTGGTCGGTGACCATGACTTCGAGGGCTCCAAGGCTTGACTGAACGTTCAGTCTAGACCTCGGGATAGGCCGGAGCAAGGGGATCGGACGACGAGCGGCGCTGGCGGTTTCGGCGCTGGCGGCCAGGTACCGGCGGTCCCGGTGCTGGCCGTCCCGGTGCTGGCGGTCGCGGTGTTAGCCGCGGTATTGGCTGCGGTCTTAGCTGCGGTCTTAGCTGCGGTGTTAGCTGCCCCGGTAGGTGGAGTACGCGAACGGGCTGAGGACCAGCGGCACGTGGTAGTGTCCGTCGGCGCGGTCGATCAGGAAGCTGACCGTGACCTCCGGGTAAAAGGTGCGCCGGCCCGAGCGCGCGAAGTACGCGGCGGTGTCGAAGACCACCCGGTAGGTTCCCGGCCGCAGGTCGTCGGGCCCGAGTTCGCGCACCCGCCCGTCGGCGTCGGTGCTGGCCCGCGCGACCGGCGACGGCTCGCCGCCGATCAGGTACTCCAGCCGGACCGGCACGCCCGCGGCCGGCTGACCCAGCGAGGTGTCCAGCACGTGAGTGGTGACCGTGCTCATTCCGCCTCCCTCTTGATCTCTCGGTGTCTCGGAGTTAGCTTATCCGTTATTCGGAAATAAGTTTTCACTATACGGAAAACTAGATCGACGGCCGGTCCGTAACGGCCGAAGTCCCACCCTGGAGCCGTGATGTCGCTGACCAACGCACCCGAAACCAAGCCGCTCAACGCCAGGGTTCATCCCGTGGATGAGGTCCTGCCTGCGCCGCGGCTGTTCATCCTGGGCCTACAGCACCTGTTCATCATGTACGCCGGGGCCGTCGCGGTACCGCTGATCGTAGGCGGGGCGCTCGGCCTCCCGAGGTCCACGATCGGGCTGCTGGTCAACGCTGACCTGTTCGTGTCCGGCGTCGCGACGGTGATCCAGAGCGTCGGCATCGGCAAGATCTTCGGCGTCCGGCTGCCGGTGGTGGCCGGGGCGACGTTCACCGTGCTCAGCCCGATGATCATCATCGCGCAGAAGTACGGGCTGCCCGCGGTGTACGGGGCGATGCTCTGCTCCGGGGTGTTCGGCCTGCTCATCGCCAAGCCGTTCTCGATGATGATCCGGTTCTTCCCGCCGCTGGTCGCTGGCACCGTGATCTGCGTGATCGGCCTGTCGCTGATCGGCGCGGACGTCAGCCTCATCGCCGGAGACGACCCGGCGGCCAAGGGCTACGGGCAGGTCTCGCACATCGCGCTGGCCGGCCTGGTGATGCTGCTCATCGTGGTGATCACCCGCTGTTTCCGCGAGTTCATCAGCCAGATCGCGGTGCTGCTGTCGATCGCGATCGGCACGCTGGTCGCCTGGCCGATGCACCTGCTGGATTTCTCCAGCGTGCACTCGGCCAAGTGGGTCGGCTTCAGCGGGTTCTTCCGGTTCGGACACCCGAAGTTCGAGGCGGCGGCGATCATCTCGATGTGCATCGTCATGCTGGTGACCTACACCGAGTCAACCGCCGACATGCTGGCCGTCTCCGAGATGGTGGGCAAGAAGCTCTCCCAGGCCGATCTGGCCCGCGGCCTGGCCACCGACGGCCTGTCGGCGGTGCTGGCCGGGTTCCTGAACTCCTTCCCCGACACCCGCCTTCGCGGAGAACGTCGGCCTGGTCGGGCTGACCCGGGTTCGTAGCCGGTGGGTGGTCACCACCTGCGGCACCATGCTGATCCTGCTCGGGCTGCTGCCGAAGATCGGGCAGATAGTCGCCAGCGTGCCCGGCCCGGTGATCGGCGGCGCCGCGACGGTGATGTTCGCGATGGTGACGGCGGTCGGCATCCAGACCCTGCACAAGGTGAATTTCGACGGCAACAACAACCTGCTGATCGTCGCGGTGTCGCTGGCGGCGGGCCTGCTGCCGGCCGTGGCGCCGAGCTTCTACGAGCACTTCCCCAACAACTTCCAGGTCATCTTCGGGTCCAGCATCACATCCACGGTGATCGTGGTATTCACCCTGAACCTGGTGTTCAACCACTGGTCGTGGCGGCGCCAGGGCACCGAGTCGGCGGTGGAGGTCGCGGTGCGCGAGGGCGCGGTCGCGGTCAACGTCCCCGACGACGGCGTGAAGGTCTCGGACGCGACCTAGGCATGCGTCACCGGTCCTGGCCGGGTCACCGCTCTCGGTGGCCCGGCCAGCCGTTGCTCAGCCCGCGCCCTCCGCGGCGATCGTCGCCGAAATCTGGAGGGCAGCCTGCTTGAGCGCGGGCACGATGCGCGCTGCGGCGTCGTCGGTCATCCGGGCCTGCGGGCCGGAGGTGGAGATGGCCAGGGAGGCGGGCGCGCCCGGCACGGCCACGGCGAAGCAGCGTACGCCGACCTCCTGCTCGCCCTCGTCGATGGCGTAACCCTGCTGGCGGATCACCTCGAGGTGCGCCAGCAGCAGGTCGGGGTCGGTGATAGTGGTGGGAGTGTAGGCCGGCATGCCGTCCCGCTGCAGCAGCGCGCGCGCCTGTTCGGGCGGAAGCTGCGCGAGCAGGGCCTTGCCGACCGCCGTGCAGTGCGGGCGGACCCGGCGGCCCGGCTCGGTGAACATCCGCATCGAGTGCGGGCTGGGCACCTGGGCGATATAGACGACCTCGTCGCCGTCGAGCACGGCCAGGTTCGCCGTCTCCCCCGTCTCACGCACCAGCTGGGCCAGGACCGGCCGCAGCCACGTGCCGAGCGTGCGGCTGGAGATCTCGCCGAGCCGGATTAGCCGCGAGCCCAGCGTGTAGCGCCGGGACGCCTCCTGGCGGACGTAGCCCCGGTTGACCAGCGTGCGCATCAGCCGGTGAACGGTGGGCAGCGGAAGCCCGGAGGTGCTGGCGAGCTCCGACAGCCCTAGCGCCCCGCCCGCGTCGGCCAGCATCTCGAGCAGGTCGAAGGCGCGCTCGATGGACTGCACGCCGCCTGCCGCGCGGCCAATCCCGTCCGGGCCGGGCTGGGCCAGCCCGTTCTCCTGAGTCGAGTTGATCACCCTTCCATGATACAGAATTTGTAATTCGCAGATCAAAATTCTTGGGTGCCGGGGGTGATCCGACAGGGCTGAAGCCTGGTGAAACCGGGCATCCACCCTATTGGGACGAGGTGAATCCCGGGTTTCATCCGGCGGGCGGCTCGGTCCGGCGGCGGCTCGGTCCGGTGGGGCGGCTCGGTCGGGCGGGCAGCTGGGGCGGGAGGCGGGAGGCGAGAGGCTGGGGCAGAGGCGGTTCGGGGCGGTTGACGGGGTATCGCTGGAAGGTCTACGCTTATCCGAGCAACGGAAAAGATATTTCGGGATACGGAAAATTATGGATCATACGCTTCCTTACCTGGTCAACTGCTCGCTGATGTTTACCGAGGAGCCGCTGCTCCGTCGCCCGGCTGCGGCTAAGGCCGCGGGATTCTCGGCGGTGGAGTTCTGGTGGCCGTTCGCGACGCCGGTACCGTCCGACCGTGAGGTGGACGCCTTTGTCGCGGCGGTCAGCGAGGCAGGCGTGGCCCTGGTCGGCCTGAACTTCTTCGCCGGCGACCTGGCCGGCCCGGATTGCGGCGTGCTGTCGATCCCGGACCGTAGTAGCCAGTTCCGCGACAACATCGACGTGACCGCCGGGATCGGCGAGCGGCTGGGCGTGCGCGGGTTCAACGCGCTGTACGGAAACCGGGTCGACGGGGTGGATCCCGCCGCCCAGGACGAGCTGGCCACCGAGAACATCACGCTGGCGGCGAAGGCCGCCGCCAGGATCGGCGCGACCGTGCTCATCGAGCCGGTCAGCGGGCCCAAGCCCTATCCGCTGCGCACGGCCGACGACGCAGTGGCCGTGGTCCGGCGGGCCCGCGCGGCGGGCGCCGCCAACGCGGGCTTCCTTTGTGACGTGTACCACCTGGCCAGCAACGGTGACGACGTGGACGCCGCGATCGCCGCGCACGCCGACGTCACCGCGCACGTACAGATCGCCGACGCGCCCGGCCGGGGCGAGCCGGGGAGCGGCCAACTGGATCTGGACCGATACCTGGCCGCGCTGGAAGATCACGGGTATCGGGGCTGGGTAAGCCTGGAGTACAAGCCGACCAGCACGACCGAGGCGAGCCTGGCGTGGCTGCCCCGGGAGCGCCGCGCAGGAAAGGAGCCGTCATGACCACGCGGATCGGGTTTATCGGGCTGGGGATCATGGGCGCGCCGATGGCGGCCAACCTGATCAAGGCCGGCTTCGACGTCACCGGCTATAACCGGAGCCCGGCCCGGGTCGAGCAGCTCGTGGCGGCCGGAGGTCACGGCGCCAAGGACATCGCCGAAGCGGTCCGCGACGCGGACGTGGTGGCCACGATGGTGCCCGACTCCCCCGACGTCCAGGCGGTGCTGGCCGGCGAGGGCGGTGTGTTCGAGCACGCGCGGCCCGGCGCGCTGATCATCGACTTCTCATCCATCCGCCCGGACGTGGCGGCGGCGCTGGCCGCTGAGGCCACCGAGCGCGGTTTCCGGATGCTCGACGCGCCGGTGTCCGGCGGCGAGCAGGGCGCTATCGAGGGCGTGCTGTCGATCATGGTCGGCGGCGCGGCGGCCGACTTCGAGGCCGCGGCGCCGGTCTTCGACGCGGTCGGCAAGACCATCGTGCACGTCGGACCGTCCGGCTCGGGCCAGACGGTCAAGGCCGCGAACCAGCTCATGGTGGCGGGCCATCTGGAGCTGCTGGCCGAGGCCATCGTCTTCCTCGAGGCCTACGGCGTCGACACCGAGGCGGCGCTGCGCGTGCTGGGCGGCGGGCTGGCGGGCAGCACGGTGATCCAGCGTAAGGGCGCCTCGATGCTGGCCCGCGACTTCACGCCCGGCTTCCGCATCGCGCTGCACGACAAGGACATGGGCATCGTCACCGCCGCCGCCCGCGAGGCCGGCGTGGTGATCCCGCTCGGCGCGGTCGCCGCGCAGCTCGTCTCCTCGCTCAAGGCGCAAGGAGACGGCGGACTCGATCATTCTGCGCTGCTCAAGCTGGTCGCGCAGCTGTCAGGACGGGAGTAACCAACCATGCCACGGATGACTACCGCGGACGCCGCCGTCGCGATCCTGCGCCGGGAAGGAATCACCAACGTGTTCGGCCTGCCCGGCGCGGCCATCAACCCGTTCTACGCCGCGATGCGCCGCGACGGGGGGATCACGCACACCCTGGCGCGGCACGTGGAGGGAGCCTCGCATATGGCCGAGGGCTACACGCGAGCGCGCGCGGGCAACATCGGCGTGTGCGTCGGTACCTCCGGGCCGGCCGGCACCGACATGCTGACCGGGTTGTACTCGGCCGCGGCCGACTCGATCCCGATCCTGTGCATCACCGGCCAGGCGCCCGTGGCCAAGCTGCACAAGGAGGATTTCCAGGCAGTGAACATCTCGGCCATCGCCGCGCCGCTGACCAAGATGGCGATGACCGTGCTCGAGCCGGCTCAGGTGCCGGGAGCGTTCCAGCAGGCGTTCCACCTGATGCGCTCGGGACGGCCCGGCCCGGTGCTGATCGACCTGCCCTTCGACGTGCAGCTAGCCGAGATCGACTTCGACATCGACACCTACGAGCCGCTGCCGGTGTACAAGCCGTCGGCGACGCGGGCCCAGATTGCCAAGGCGCTGGACATGCTGGCCGCCGCCGAGCGGCCGCTGATCGTGGCCGGTGGCGGGATCATCAACGCGGACGCGGCCGACCTGCTGGTCGAGTTCGCCGAACTGGTCGATACGCCGGTCGTACCCACGCTGATGGGCTGGGGCGCGCTGCCCGATGACCATCGGCTCATGGCCGGCATGGTCGGCCTGCAGACCTCGCACCGCTACGGCAACGCCACGCTGCTGGCGTCTGATTTCGTGCTCGGCATCGGCAACCGGTGGGCGAACCGGCATACCGGCGGGCTTGCCACCTACACCAAGGGCCGGACGTTCGTGCACGTCGACATCGAGCCGACCCAGATCGGGCGGGTGTTCGCGCCGGACTACGGGATCGTCTCCGACGCCGGCGCGGCGCTGCGGCTGTTCGTCGAAGTGGCCAGGGAACGCAACGCGGCCGGCGGGTTTGTTGAGCGCGCCCAGTGGGTGGAGGAATGCCGCCACCGGCGGGCGACCATGCTGCGGCGGACGCACTACGACAACGTGCCGATCAAGCCGCAGCGGGTGTATGAGGAGATGAACCGGGCGTTCGGGCCGGAGACGCGGTACGTGAGCACGATCGGCCTGTCCCAGATCGCCGCGGCGCAGTTCCTGCACGTCTACCGGCCGCGGCACTGGATCAACGCCGGTCAGGCGGGTCCGCTGGGCTGGACGGTGCCGGCCGCGCTGGGCGTCTGCGTCGCGGAACCGGACGCGACCGTGGTGGCCCTGTCCGGCGACTACGACTTCCAGTTCATGATCGAGGAACTCGCAGTGGGCGCGCAGTTCAACCTGCCCTACATCCACGTGCTGGTGAACAACGCCTACCTGGGCCTGATCCGCCAGTCGCAGCGTGGCTTCGACATGGATTACTGCGTGCAGCTGTCCTTCAACAACGTCAACGCCCCCGATATCGGCGGCTACGGTGTCAACCACGTCAAGGTGGCCGAGGGCCTGGGTTGCAAGGCACTGCGGGTCACCGTGCCGGACGAGATCGGGCCCGCGTTCGAGGCGGCCAGGAAGCTTATGGCCGAGTACCGGGTGCCGGTCGTCGTCGAGGTCATCCTGGAACGGGTCACCAATATCTCGATGGGGACCGAGCTGGACAACGTGACCGAGTTCGAGGACCTGGCGGCGCGGCACGAGGACGCGCCGACCGCGGTCGTGGCCATGCTGGACTGACCGGGCTCGACTGATAGGGCTGGACCTGATGAAGATCGTCGTCGCGCCGGACAAGTTCAAGGGATCGTTGCCGGCCGCCGAGGTGGCCGACGCGATCGCCGCCGGGTTGCGCGCCGAGCTGCCCGGCGCCGAGGTAGTCACCATCCCGGTGGCCGACGGTGGCGACGGGACGGTCGACGCGGCCGTGGCGGCCGACTTCGAACGAGTGCCGGTGACCGTGGACGGCCCGACCGGCGAGCCGGTGCGGGCGAGCTACGCGCGGCGCGGCGAGGTGGCGGTGGTCGAGCTGGCCAGCGCCTGTGGCCTGATGCGGCTGCCCGGCGGTCGCCGCGAGCCGCTCACGGCGTCCAGCTTCGGCGCGGGCCAGGCACTGGCGGCCGCGCTGGAGGCGGGCGCACGCCGGATTATCTTCGGGGTCGGCGGCAGCGCCAGCACCGACGGAGGCGCCGACCTGCTCCAGGCGCTCGGCGCGCGGGTACTCGACACGCGCGGCGAGCCGCTGGACCGGGGCGGGGTGGCGCTGCGCGATGTCGCCGTGCTGGACCTGGCCGGACTGCACCCGGCGCTGCGCGGCGCTTCGGTCATCCTGGCCACCGACGTGGTAAACCCGCTGACCGGGCCGGACGGCGCGGCCGAGGTGTACGGGCCGCAGAAGGGCGCCACGCCGTTCCAGATCAGCGAGCTGGACCGCGGGCTGCGCCGCTGGGCGGCGGTGGTCGCGGCGGCGATCGGGAATGACCAGTCGCAGGCTCCCGGCGCCGGCGCGGCGGGCGGCGTCGGCTTCGCGGCCCTGGCCGTACTCGGCGCCGAGCGGCGCCTGGGCATCGAAGTGATACTCGACCTGCTGGACTTCGACGCCGCGCTGGCCGGCACCGACCTGGTGATCACCGGGGAGGGCTCGCTGGACACCCAGACCCTGGCGGGCAAGGCGCCGGTGGGGGTGGCGCAGGCCGCCGCCCGGCGCGGGATCCCGGTCGTGGCGGTGGCTGGACGCAGCACGCTGACCGAAGACGAGCTGGCCAGGACCGGGATCGGGGCGGTCTACACGCTGAGCGACCTGGAATCCGACCCGGCGCGGTCCAGCGCCGAGGCGGACGTGCTGCTCCGGCGGGTGGGCCGGGCGTTGGCCCGAGACCGGCTTGCTGAGGTCAGGCCATGAGCGGGGCGGACCTGGATCTGGTGGTGCGGGCCCGGCGCGCGGTCGTGGCCGGCGCGCTGCGGCCGTGTTCGGTCGGCGTGCGAGCCGGACGGATCGCGGCCTTGGCGGCTTACGACGCGGCGCTGGCGGCCGCCGAGGTCACCGACCTGGCGGCGGACGAGGTGCTGCTGCCCGGCCTGGTCGACACCCACGTGCACGTCAACGAGCCAGGACGAACCGAATGGGAGGGCTTCGCGACCGCCACGGCGGCGGCTGCCGCCGGCGGCATCACGACCATCGTCGACATGCCGCTGAACAGCATCCCGCCGACCTGCGACACCTCAGCGCTGGAGGTCAAGCGGAAGTCGGCCGAGGGACGCTGCCATGTGGACGTCGGATTCTGGGGCGGGGCGATCCCCGGGAACGCGGCGGACCTGCGCCCGCTGCACGAGGCCGGTTCGTTCGGATTCAAGTGTTTCATGCTGCCTAGTGGGGTCGATGAGTTTCCGCCGCTTGAGGAGGCCAGCCTGGAACTCGCGCTGCGGGAGATCGCGGCGTTCGACGGGCTGATGATCGTGCACGCCGAGGATGGCCGTGAGATCGGCGAGGTCCCGCCCGGCCGCGGGTATGCGGGCTTCCTGCGCTCACGCCCGCCCGCGGCCGAGCAGCGGGCGATCGAGACCCTGCTGGAAATGGCGGCGCGGACCGGTGCCCGGGTGCACGTGCTGCACCTGTCCAGCGCTGGAGCGCTGCCCGCGATCAGCGCGGCGCGGGACCGGGGGGTGCGGGTCAGCGCGGAGACGTGCCCGCACTACCTGAGCTTGTCCGCCGAGGAGATTCCGGACGGCGCGACCTGGTTCAAGTGCTGCCCGCCGATCCGCGGCGCCGCGAACCGGGATGCCCTATGGCAGGGGCTGCGGGCCGGGCAGATCGACTGCGTGGTCTCCGATCACTCGCCGTGTACGGCGGAGCTGAAGACGGGCGACTTCGCCGACGCCTGGGGCGGCATCGCCTCGCTGCAGCTGGGCCTGGCCGCGGTCTGGACGGCCGCCCGGCCGCGGGACGTGCCGCTGGCCGAGGTCGTCGAGTGGATGTCGGCCCGGCCGGCCGCGCTGTGCGGGCTGACCCGCAAGGGAGCCCTGGCCGTGGGCCGCGACGCCGACATGTGCGCGTTCGCCCCCGAGGCCAGCTTCGTGGTGGACGCCGCCGCGCTCCGGCACCGGAACCCGGTGAGCGCCTACGACGGGAAGCGATTGACCGGTGTCGTGCGGCGTACCTGGCTGCGCGGCAGGCTGGTTGACGACGAGCCGACGGGCCGACTGCTCAGGAGGGCGGAATCGTGAACAGCGACACGACGCAGTGGGCGGACCTGGCCTCCCGGTCGCTCGGGGCCGGCGTGATCTACGCGAACGACGAGCTGTTCGCCGACCGGGAGAACCTGATCAAGCCCGAGGACCCGGTGTTCCAGCCGCATACGTTCGGAAACAAGGGCCAGATCATGGACGGCTGGGAGACCCGGCGTCGCCGACAGGAAGCCGGAAATGGACACAGCGACAGCGCGATCGTCAGGCTCGGCGTCGCGGGCGTGGTGCGCCGGGTCGTGGTCGACACCTCATACTTCACCGGAAACTACCCGCCCGAGGTGTCGGTCGAGGCATGCGGGGCGGAGGGCTACCCGGCCCCCGCCGAACTGTTCACGGCGCAGTGGACGACCCTGGTCCCCCGCAGTGCGGTGGCGGGCGATGCGCGTAACGAGTTTGACGTCGCCGTTGAGCAGCGCTTCACCCACGTCCGGCTGACCATCTTCCCCGACGGCGGCGTGGCCCGGCTGCGGGTCTACGGCGAGCCGGTGCCTGACCCGCGGCTGCTGCCCGCGACCATCGACCTGGCCGCGCTGGAAAACGGGGCCGTCGTCACCGGCTGCAGCAACATGTTCTACTCCTCCCCCGCCAACCTGCTCATGCCGGGTCTGGCGCGGGTGATGGGGGACGGCTGGGAGACCGCCCGGCGGCGCGACCAGAGCAACGACTGGGTGGCGGTGCGGCTGGCGTGCGCCGGATCCGTCGAGGTCGTCGAGCTGGACACCTCACACTTCGTGGGCAACGCCCCGGGCTGGGCAGCGCTGGGCTACGACGCCGGGGACCTGGTGGCCCGGACCGCGCTGCAGCCCGACACGCGCCATCGGTTCGCGGTCCCCAGGAGTCCGGTGGCCGAGGAGGTCCGCCTCGACATCTACCCGGACGGGGGCATGGCCCGGCTGCGGGTGTTCGGGGTACCGACGCCGCTGGCTCGGACGGCGCTCGCCGACCGGTTTCTCCGCCTGCTGCCTGATGCGCAGCTCACGGCGGTATTGCAGGCGGCCGGCCTGGCGCCGGATGAGGCGGCCCGGCGGGCGGAAGCACGCGCCGGACTGGCGGGCCTGCCGCCAGCGGCGCACGAACGATTCCGAATCCGTTCGGAATTATCCATAAGAAGAAAAAGAGTTTCTGTATTACGAGAGATCGTGGAGTCCATCATGGCTATCACCCTCGGCGACAACCAGTACGGCAAGGCGGAGGTCCGCCTGGTCCACGTCACCCGCGACGGCGACCGACACCAGATCAAGGACCTGAACGTGTCGAGCGCGCTGCGGGGGGACTTCACCGCCGCGCACGTGACCGGCGACAACTCCTACGTCGTGGCCACCGACACGCAGAAGAACACCGTCTACGCCTTCGCCCAGCAATACGGGGTGGGCGAGATCGAGGAGTTCGCGCTGCGCCTGGGCCGACACTTCGTGGACGACTTCGAGTGGGTGCGCGGCGCGAAGGTGAGCATCGAGGAGTACGGCTGGGATCGGATCGCGGTGGATGGCGCCGAGCACGGGCACGCCTTCACGCGGGCCGGGGGTGGCACCCGGACCACGGACGTCACCATCGAGGGCGGGCAGGCCTGGGTGGTGTCGGGCCTGACCGGCCTGGTGGTGCTCAAGTCGACCGGGTCGGAGTTCTGGGGCTTCCCGCGCGACCGGTACACCTCGCTGACGGAAACCACGGACCGAATCCTGGCTACCGCGGTCACCGCCCGCTGGCGTTACGCGGGCACCGACGTGGACTGGGCCAAGAGCTACGCCGACGTGCGGCGCATCCTGATCGAGTCCTTCGCGGCCAAGCACAGCCTGGCCCTGCAGCAGACGCTGTACTACATGGGCGAGCAGCTGCTGCAGGCGCACCCGGAGGTGGCCGAGATCCGGATGTCGATGCCGAACAAGCACCACTTCCTGGTCGACCTGACCCCGTTCGGCCTGCCCAACGACAACGAGGTGTACTACGCCGCGGACCGCCCGTACGGCCTGATCGAGGGAACGGTGACCCGCGACGACGCCCCCGACCCAGGGCGCGCCTGGCAGGCCATCCCCGGTTTCTGACGGGGTGGCCGCGGCTGCCGAGGCGGCTGCCGAGGCGGCGCGAGCTGCCGAGGAGGCGCGAGCTGCCAAGGAGGCGCGAGCTGCCAAGGAGGCGCGAGCTTCCTGGTTGATGGGCCGCTGTACCTGCTCTTACTGGTATGGCGGCCCATCAACCATGTTCGGGGTTGGGCGGCTGAGGGTCGCAGTCCGGGTTCAGGTGCTATTCGATCACTAGAGCGATCAGGTTTCACATTTGAGCGGAAGATTCGGCTTTAACGGAGATTTTGGATAGCTATAGTGGCCCAAAGTATCCGCGAAAGCCGGAATTTCCGCGATTTTGGGGGCTGGGTGACTAGAGGGACGCTTTGGTCCGACGATAGGCGGGTCAGGGTGCGTGGGCAGGGATGGGACGCGCCGACGAAGGGGCGGGCACGACGGATCGATGATCACTATCCAGGATGCGGAAAAAAGTTTTCATTCTACTCTGGCGGTTCAATCTGGGAAGAGTTATCGTCAGTAGAGGTATTTGAGAACGCGCTGACGTGTGCTGGCCAGATCGTGGCGGGACGGGTAGTAGGCAGACGACGGCGGGGTAGGAGCGTGCGGTGAAACCTCAGCTGGTGGTCAACGGGCGGGCTCGTGAGCTCGGCGAGGTCGGCGGGCACGTCACGCTCCTAGAATGGCTGCGCGCCGACGGCCTCACCGGTTGCAAGGAGGGCTGCGCGGAAGGCGAGTGCGGCGCGTGCGCCGTCCTGATCGCCCGCCCGGACGGGCCAGACCGCGCGCGCTGGGTCGCGATCAACGCCTGCCTGGTGCCGGCCGCGGCGTTCGACCAGCAGGAGGTCGTCACGGCCGAGGGCCTGGGTCGGCCCGGCCAGCTGCACCCGGTCCAGCGCGAGATGGCCGAGCGCGGCGGCTCTCAGTGCGGCTACTGCACGCCCGGCTTCATCTGCTCGATGGCCGCCGAGTACTACCGGCCCGGGCGGCGACCCGTGGGGGCCATCCTGGACGGATCGGACGGCCTTGGGATGAACGGGTCGGGCGCGGCGGACCAGGCGGGCGCGGTGAACGGGTTGGGCGCGGCGGACCCGGCGGGCGCGGCGGATCAGGCGGGCGCGGCGGACCAGGCGGGCGCGCTGAGCGGGTCGGGGACGACGGCGGACCAGGCGGGCGCGGTGAACCGGTCGGGGACGGCGGACCAGGCGGGCACGGTGAACGGATCGGGAGCGGCGGACCAGGCGGGCGCGGCATCCGGGTCAGAGGCGGCGGACCACGAGCACGGGCCGAACGGGTTCGACCTGCACGCGCTGTCCGGCAACCTGTGCCGGTGCACCGGGTACCGGCCGATCCGGGACGCGGCCTACGCGCTGGGCCAGCCAGAATCCGGTGACCCGTTCCTGGCCCGGCAGGCCGAGCCAGCCCCCGCGGCCGCGGCGACCACGACCTCGAACGAGCAGGGCCGCTACGTCCGCCCGGCCGACCTGGCCGGGGTCCTCGAACTGCTCGCTACCCACCCGGGCACGCAACTGGTGGCCGGATCCACCGACTGGGGCGTCGAGCTGAACATCAGGCACGCCCGGGCCGCGCTGACCATCGGCATCGACCGGCTGGCTGAGCTGCGCGAGTTCTCCGTCGGCCCGGACCGCATCGATCTGGGCGCCGCGCTGAGCCTCTCGGAGATCGAGTCCGCGCTGGACGGCCGGGTGCCGCTGCTGGCCGACGTGTTCCCGCAGTTCGCGTCCAGGCTGATCCGCAACGGGGCCACGCTTGGCGGCAACCTGGGCACCGCCTCGCCGATCGGCGACACCCCGCCGGCGCTGCTCGCCCTGGACGCCTCGCTCGTGCTGGCCTCGGTCACCGGCGAGCGCGAGGTCCTGCTGGCCGACTACTTCACCGGCTACCGGCAGAGCGTCAGGCGCCCGGACGAGCTGATCAAGACGATCCGCATCCCGTTGCCGCTCGCGCCGGTCACCGCGTTCCACAAGATCGCCAAGCGGCGGTTCGACGATATCTCGAGCGCGGCCGTGGCCTACGCGCTGACGCTGGAGGGGGGCCGGGTGGCCTCGGTCCGGATCGGCCTGGGCGGCGTGGCGGCCACGCCGCTGCGCGCGACGGCGGCCGAGGAAGCGCTGCGGGGCCGGCCGTGGACCCGTGAGACCGTCGCCGCGGCCGCAGACGAGCTGGCCCGGGCGGGCACGCCGATGAGCGATCACCGGGCCAGCGAGCGCTACCGGATTGCCATGCTGCGCAATTCGCTGCTGAAGTTCTACGCCGAGAACCCGGGAGAAGGGCTGAAGTCATGAGTCAGACCCGCGAGCCAAAGGGGCGCGGCGGCGTCTGGACTGTGTTTGTCCCCCCGGACCCACCCCAGGCGCGAGGAACGAGCGACGAGGGCCCGCCGCCACAGGCGGCCAAGGCAGCAAGGCGGCGCCTCGAAGGCGCCCCGGAGGCAAGCGGGGAAAACGCAGCGCCCTGGAGGTACAAATGAGCAGAGCATATGGCCCGCTGGCCGATCGTCCGGACCGGGCCGTGGTCGGCCTGGAGGTGTCGCACGAGAGCGCTGACCTGCACGTGACCGGGGCCGCGCTGTACACCGAGGACCTGAGCGGCCGCACGCTGGGCACGCTGCACGCCTGGCCGGTCCCGGCGCCGCACGCCCACGCCCGCGTTAATGACTTGCGGGTGGCGGCGGCCTACGAGGTGCCCGGCGTGGTCCGGGTGCTGACCGCCGACGACGTGCCCGGCGTGAACGACGCCGGCGAGAAGCACGACGAGCCGCTGTTCCCCGGCGAGGTCATGTACTACGGGCACCCGGTCTGCTGGGTGCTAGGCGAGACCCTCGAGGCGGCCCGGCAAGGGGCGGCCCGGGTCGAGGCTGACTACGAGCCGCTGCCCGCGCTGATCAGCGTGCACGACGCGATCGAGGCCGACAGCTATCAGGGTCACCACCGGACGGTCAGCCGCGGCGACGCGGCCGCCGCGCTGAAGGCGGCGGCCTACCGGTTCAGCGGCGAGCTCGAGATCGGCGGCCAGGAGCACTTCTACCTGGAGACCCAGGCCGCGCTGGCGCTGGTCGACGAGAACGGCCAGATCTTCGTGCAGTCCAGCACCCAGCACCCGTCCGAGACCCAGGACATCGTGGCCCACGTGCTGGGCCTGCCGGCTCACCAGGTCACCGTCCAGTGCCTGCGCATGGGGGGCGGCTTCGGCGGCAAGGAGTTCCAGCCGCACGGGCTGGCCGCCATCGCGGCGCTCGGGGCCACGCTCACCGGGCACCCGGTCAGCCTGCGGCTGAACCGCAACCAGGACATCCAGATGACCGGCAAGCGGCACCCGTTCTTCGCCACCTGGGAAGTGGGCTTCGACGCCGATAAGCGGCTATGCGCGCTGCGCGCCACGCTGACCGCCAACGGCGGCTGGAGCCTGGACCTGTCCGAGCCGGTGCTGGCCCGGGCGCTGTGCCACATCGACAACGCGTACTGGATTCCCGACCTCGAGGTCCACGGGCGCATCGCCAAGACCAACCGGCCCTCGAACACCGCGTTCCGTGGCTTCGGCGGCCCGCAGGGCATGATCGTCATCGAGGACATCCTCGGCCGTTGCGCGCCCGCACTCGGGGTCGAACCGCACGAGCTGCGGCGCCGGAACTTCTATGTGCCCGGCCAGGCGACGCCGTACGGGCAGCCGGTCCGGCATGCCGAGCGGCTCGAGGCGATCTGGTCGCTGTGCGCCGAGCGGAGCGATTTCGCGCGTCGGCAGGCCGAGGCGGCCGCGTTCAATGCGGCGCACCCGGACACCAAGCGTGGGCTGGCGATCACCCCGGTCAAGTTCGGCATCTCGTTCAACCTCACCGCGTTCAACCAGGCCGGCGCGCTGGTGCACGTCTACAAGGACGGGTCGGTGCTGATCAACCACGGCGGCACGGAGATGGGCCAGGGGCTGCACACCAAGATGATCCAGGTCGCGGCCACCGCGCTCGGCGTGCCGATGCGGTCGGTGCGGCTCGCCCCGACCCGTACGGACAAGGTCCCGAACACCTCGGCCACCGCGGCCAGCTCCGGGGCCGACCTTAACGGCGGCGCGATCAAGAACGCGTGCGACCAGATCCGCGAGCGCCTGGCCGTGGTGGCCGCCGGCCAGCTCGGCGTGCACCCGTCGGACGTGTGGTTCGCCGGCGGCGTGGTCACCGGCCTGGGGGCCGGCGACCGGCAGATCGCCTGGCCGGAGCTGGTGCGCAACGCCTACTACCAGCGTGTCCAGCTGTGGGCGGCCGGCTTCTACCGCACCGAAGGGCTGCACTGGGACGCCGAGCGGATGCAGGGCGAGCCGTTCAAGTACTTCGCCTACGGCGCCGCGGCGGCCGAGGTCGAGGTGGACGGGTTCACCGGCGCGTACCGGCTGCGGCGGGTGGACATCGTGCACGACGTCGGCGACAGCCTGTCCCCGCTGATCGACCTGGGCCAGATCGAGGGCGGCTTCGTGCAGGGCGCCGGCTGGCTGACGCTGGAGGAACTGCTCTGGGACGAGACCGACGGGCCGCACCGGGGTCGGCTGAACACCCAGGCCGCGAGCACCTACAAGATCCCCAGCTTCTCGGAGATGCCGCCCGAGTTCAACGTGCACCTGTTCGAACGGGCCACCGAATCGGGCGTGGTGTACGGCTCGAAGGCGGTCGGCGAGCCGCCGCTGATGGAGGCGTTCAGCGTGCGCGAGGCGCTGCGGCAGGCGGTGGGCGCGTTCGGCCCGGCCGGGTGGGGCGTCACCCTGGCCAGCCCGGCCACACCGGAAGCCGTGTTCTGGGCCATCCAGGCCGTCCGGGACGCGCGGGATCGGGCCGGGCAGCCGACCCCGGTTTACGCGGAGGTCTGACGATGGACTGGCTCAGGGCCGCGCAGCAGCTGCGGCACGACGGGCAGCCCGGCGTGCTGGTGACCGTCATCGAGGTGCGCGGCCACGCGCCGCGCGAGGCCGGCGCCAAGATGGTGGTGAGCCGGGACCGCAGCTGGGGCAGCGTGGGCGGCGGCAACCTGGAGGCGACGGCCATCGCCCGGGCCCGGGAGATGATTTCGTCCGAGGCCGCGGAGCCGGCGATCAGCGAGATGCAGCTCAACCCGCACGCGCGCACCGAGCACGGCCGCCAGTGCTGCGGCGGCGTCGTCCGGCTGCTGCTCGAACCGCTCGTGGTCCCGCCGGTCGTCGCCCTGTTCGGGATCGGGCACGTCGGTTACGAGCTGGCGCGCATCCTGTCCCGGATGCCAATCCAGCTGCTGTTGGTCGACTCGCGCGCCGAGCAGCTGGACCGGGTCCGGCTGGCGGACGTGATTGACGGCAGCGCGGACGTCAGCGTTCACCACACGCTGCTCGGCGAACAGGTGCTCGAGCAGCTGCCCCGCGGAGCGCACGTCGTGATCATGACGCACGACCATGCCGAGGACTTCGCACTGTGTGACGCGGCCCTGCGGGCCGGCCAGCCGCTGGGCGGCATCGGGCTGATCGGCTCGGCCGTCAAGTGGACCCGGTTCCAGGCCCAGCTGGCCGAGATGGGCCACAGCCCCGCGGCGATCGCCCGGATCACGTGCCCGATCGGCCTGCCCGGGATCACGGGCAAGGACCCCGCCACGATCGCCGTCGCCATCGCCGCGGAGTTGCTGGAAGTCATGAGCGAGCCAAAGGGCGAGGCGGCCCGGAGGCGAGCGGGGCAACACAGCGCCCCGGCGGCGAGCGGGATAGCAGAGCGAGCGAAATAATGACACTGTATGCGGGGACGATCGTCGACACGCCAGGTGACCCGTTCGCCGGCGATCCGGCCGATGCGCTCGCGGAGGTCAGCGCGCTGCTGGTTCGGGAGGGCATCATCTGTGCCCGGGGCACCTTCGCCGCGCTGCGCGCCGAGCACCCAGACGAGCCGGTCATCCGGCTGGCGGGCGGGATGCTGGTCCCGGGCTTCATCGACACCCACGTCCACTTCCCGCAGATCCGCGCGATCGGCGGGCTGGGCATGCCGCTGCTGGACTGGCTGGAGCACTGCGCCCTGCCCGAGGAGAGCAAGCTAGCCGACCAGGCGTACGCGCGCGAGGTGGCCGGCGAGTTCCTCGATGGCCTGCTCGCCGCGGGGACGACCAGTGCCCTGGTGTTCGGATCACACTTCGCGGCGGCCATGGACGAGCTGTTCGTCGCGGCCGAGCAGCGCGGGCTGAACATCACCTCGGGCCTGGTCCTCAGCGACCGGATCCTGCGCCCCGATCTGCTGCGCTCACCGGAGTCGGCCCTGGCCGACAGCACCGAGCTGATCGGCCGCTGGCATGGCCGCGGGCGGTTGCGCTACGCGGTCACGCCCCGGTTCTCGCTGTCCGCGTCCAACGCCATGCTCGACGTCTGCGCGCAGCTGCTCGAGGCGGGCGTCTGGTTCACCTCGCACGTCAACGAGAACATCGCCGAGATCGCCGCGGTGGCCGGGCTGTTCCCCGGGACGCGGCACTACCTGGACACCTACCGCCAGCACGGCCTGGTCACCAGGCGCAGCGTCTTCGCGCACAACGTGCACGCCAGCGACGCCGAGCTCGCGTTGCTGGCCGAACACGGAGCCTCGGTCTCGCACTGCCCGACCAGCAACTGCGCCCTGGGCAGCGGGTTGTTCCCGCTGCGCCGTCACGTCGAGCACGGCGTGGGCCTCGCGCTCGGCTCCGACGTCGGCGCCGGAGCGGGCCTGTTCCTGCCCAAGGAAGGGCTGCAGGCCTACTTCATCCAGCAGATGCTGGGCCCGAGCGGGCTGACCCTGACCCCGGTGCACCTGCTCTACCTGGCGACGCGGGCCGGGGCGCGGGCGCTCGGCCTCGACGACCGGGTCGGTGACTTCGCGGTGGGCAAGGACTTCGACGCGGTGTGGCTGCAGCCGGCGGCGGGCAGCACGCTGGCGGTCAACCTCAAGCACGCCCGCGACACCACCGACGCGCTGGCCAGGATCTTCGCCCTGGCCACCCCCGCGGACGTGGCCGGCGTGTGGATCAGGGGGGTCGCCCGTCAGGGGCCCTCGCTGAGCGAGGCGGCGCGGTAGGCGCGCCAGCCGCCGTAGCTGGTGATGTCCCGGTGCAGGCCACGGGCGTGTTCGGCCTCCCGGAGCAGCATGGCGAAGGACAGCTCGCCGTCCTCGAGCTCGATGATGGAGAGCTCGAGCTCGGGAGGTTCGGTGGCCAGCAGCGCGCTCAGCGGGCCCATCGGCACGTCGTACAGCTCGCCGAGCACAGGCTGGCCGCCCTCGGCGGCCGGGTAGAGGCCGGGGAACTCGTCGCGGATCGAGTAGAACCGGTAAAGCGGCGCCGTGCGGCGCTCTCCGATCAGCGGAACCCCCTCGATCGTGTAGTGCGCCCGCCCGCCGTGCATCCCGTCCCCGTTCAAGAACATCAGGGCCATCCGCCGCCGCCTCCGGTCGAGTCTGTCATCGTGGATCGTTCCTACCCGCCGGAGGGCGGTACTGATCCACGCTGGTTCCCGGTGGGGTTGAATGATGGGAGCGGGTGCGAGTGCCACGGCCCGTTCAGGATAAAAATTCGTGGGCGCCTGGGGAAAGGGTCCGTGCGGTGAGCGAGCCGTCGTCTGCTGACAGCGCGGGGCACGAGTCAGGGTCGCTGTTCTTCGGGCGGACGGTCTGGCACAACAAGACGGCGCTCCGGGACTTCTTGCGCACCGAGACGGGCAGTGCCGCGGTGCTGGCCGGGGCCACGGTGGCCGCCCTCGTGTGGGCGAACATCAGCGTGTCCTCCTATGACCGGGTGTGGGCGACCAGGCTGGTGGTAGCCGTCGGCGGCTGGAGCCTGACGCTGAGCCTGCACGAGTTTGTGAACTCCGGGCTGATGGCGTTGTTCTTCCTGGTCGTGGGGCTAGAGGCGCGACGCGAGTGGGACCAGGGCGAGCTGCGGATACGGAGCAGGCTCACGCTGCCGATCGTGGTCGGGCTGTCCGGCATGATCGTGCCGATCAGCATCTACCTGATCGCGAACGCCGGACGGCCGTCGGCGCACGCGTGGGGCACAACGATGGCGACCGATACGGCGTTCGCGCTCGGCGCGCTGGCCCTGGTCGGCCTGCGGCTGCCGGACCGCGTCCGGACCTACCTGCTCACCTTCTCGGTGGTCGACGACCTGGCCGGGATCGCGATCATCGCCATCGTGTACAGCGGGCAGATCCGGATGGTCCCGCTGCTGTCCGGGATCGGGTTCTTGGCCCTGGTCCTGCTGATCAGGGCCCGGGGCGTGCGGTACGGGCCCGCGTACCTGCTGCTCGGGATCGCGGCCTGGGTGGCGTTCTTCAAGTCGGGCGTGGATCCGGTAGTGGTGGGCCTGGTCATGGGCCTGCTGTCGTACGCCTATCCGGCCAGCCGGGCCTCGCTGGAGCAGGCCTCCGAGGCGTTCCGGAGTTTCCGCGAGCAGCCCACGGCGGAGCTGGCCCAGTCGGCGCGCGACGTGGTGCGCACCGCGATCTCGCCGAACGAACGGCTGGCGCAGCTGTTCCACCCGTGGTCGAGCTACGTCATCGTCCCGGTGTTCGCGCTGGCCAACGCCGGTATCGTGCTCAGCGCCTCGTTCCTGGCCCGGGCCTACACCTCACCGGTCACGCTCGGCATCTTGATCGGCTACCTGGTCGGCAAGCCGGTCGGGACGGCCGGGGCCGCGTGGCTGGTCACCCGGCTCAGCCACGGGCGACTGCGGCCGTCGGTCGGCTGGGGCGCGGTCGCCGGGGCCGGCGCGGTGGCCGGGATCGGGTTCACCGTCTCGCTGCTGATCGCGTCGCTGGCGCTGACCGGGGTGGATCTGGCGGAGGCGAAGCTCGGGATCCTGTCGGCGGCGGTGTGCGCGACGGGCCTGACCTGGGTCATCTTCCGGGCCGTGAACCGGCTGCCAGCCCGGCCGCGGCTCCGGGCGCTGCTGGGCACGGCCGATGTCATTACCGACCTGGTCGTTCCGGTCGACGACGCGCGGGACCACATCCGAGGGCCGGAGAAGGCGCCGGTTACCGTCGTCGAGTACGGGGACTTCGAGTGCCCGTACTGCGGCCTGGCCGAGCCCGCGGTGCGGGAACTGCTCAGCGACTTCGGCGACGTGCGGTACGTGTGGCGGCACCTGCCGCTGACCGACGTCCACCCGCACGCCCAGCTCGCCGCCGAGGCCGCGGAGGCCGCGGCTAAGCAGGGTGAGTTCTGGGGCCTGCACGACCTGCTGCTGGAGCACCAGGGGGCGCTCACCACGCGCGACCTGATCGGGTACGCCAGCTCACTTGGCCTGAACGCCGAGCGGTTCACCGCGGACCTGCGCAAGCACGTGGGCGCGGCGCGGGTGGCCGAGGACACCGATTCGGCCGACCTGTCCGGCGTATCGGGAACCCCCACGTTCTTCGTCAACGGCATGCGTCATTACGGTGCCTACGACATCGAAACGCTGTCCAAGGCGGTCAAGCTGGCCCTAGCCCGGGCGAAGATCAGCGCCTGAGCATGAGAGGCTGGCGTTGAGCGTGATCATACCGAGGATGAGGAGGTACGCAGTGAGCGCGCAGCCAACCGCCGCGGCGGCGGGGACCATCGACGTCGGCGGCGACCTGACCGTCAACCGCCTGGGGTTCGGTGCGATGCGGGTTACCGGCCGCGGCATCTGGGGCGAGCCGCCCAGCCGGGACCAGGCCATCGCGACGCTGCGCCGGGTGGTCGAGCTGGGCGTCAACTTCATCGACACCGCCGACTCTTACGGGCCTTCGGTGAGCGAGGAGCTCATCGCCGAGGCGCTGCACCCGTACCCGGACGACCTGGTCATCGCGACCAAGGGCGGCCTGACCCGGCCCGGCCCGAACCGCTGGGACACCGACGGGCACCCGGAGCACCTGCGGGAGGCGTGCGAGGGCAGCCTGCGGCGGCTGCGGCTCGAGCAGATCCCGCTGTACCAGCTCCACCGGCCCGACCCGTCCGTGCCGCTGGCCGATTCGCTGGGCGCGATCGCCGAGCTGAAGAACGAGGGCAAGATCCGTCACATCGGCATCTCCAACGTGTCCGAGGGACAGCTCCGCGAGGCGCAGAAGATCGTCCCGATCGTGTCGGTGCAGAACCGGTTCAACGTGGCCGACCGCCGGTCGCAGTCGCTGATCGACCTGTGTGAGCAGGATCAGCTGGTCTTCCTGCCCTGGGCGCCGATCCAGGAGACGGAAAAGAGAGTGGCGGTGGCCGTGGCCGCCGAGCGGCACGGCGTGACCGAGCACCAGGTCGTGCTGGCCTGGCTGCTGGCCATCTCGCCGGCGATCCTGCCCATCCCGGGCACCGGCTCGCCCGCGCACGCCGAGGACAACATCGGCGCCGCGTCCCTGGAGCTGAGCCCGCAGGAGATCCGAGCCATCAGCGAGGGCGGGTGACGGAGACGAGCACCGGCACGGCGATCGTCGGGGGCCGGGTCGTCCCGGTCGAAGGTGAGCCGGTCGAGGGCGGGATCGTCCTGCTCCGCGACGGTAAGATCGCCGCGGTCGAGGGGCCCGGTTTCACCGTGCCTGCTGACGTCGCCGTGGTCGACGCCACGGGCAAATGGGTGCTACCCGGCTTCATCGACGCGCACGCCCACGTCGGGGTGTCCGAGGAGGCCGAGGGCTGGGCGGGCCAGGATACCAACGAGCGGACCGATCCGGTCACCGCCCAGGTCCGCGCGCTCGACGCGATCAACCCGGCCGACCTGGGCCTGCGCGACGCGATCACCGGCGGCGTGCTGGCGGTCAACGTCAACCCGGGCTCGGCCAACCCGATCGGCGGGCAGACGGCCGCGATCAAATGCTGGGGCCGCACCGTGGACGAGATGGTGCTGCGCGAGCCGGCCGGCCTGAAGTCCGCGCTGGGCGAGAACCCCAAGCGCGTCTACGGCGAACGGAACGAGACCCCGTCGACCCGGCTCGGCACCGCCGCGGTGATCCGCGGCGCGTTCGTGGCCGCGCAGAACTACCAGGCGAAGCTGGCGGCTTCGGCTTCTTCAGCGGAACGGCCCGTGGTGGAACGCGACCTCAAGCTCGAGGCGCTCAGCCGGGTGCTGCGCCGCGAGATCCCGTGGCGCCAGCACTGCCACCGGGCCGACGACATCGCGACCGCGATGCGGATGGCCAGGGAGTTCGGCTACAACCTGGTCATCGACCATGGCACCGAGGCGCACCTGCTGGCCGACCAGATCGCCGCCGCGTCGATCCCGGTCATCATCGGGCCGCTGTTCACCAGCCGGTCCAAGGTCGAGCTGCGGAACCGGTCGCTGGCCAACCCGGGGCGGCTGGCGGCGGCCGGGGTGACCATCGCCATCACCACCGACCACCCGGTGGTGCCGATCCACTTCCTCATCCACCAGGCCACGCTGGCGGTCAAGGAGGGCCTAGATCCGGTGACGGCGCTGCGCTCTGTCACGATCCACCCGGCCCGGATCATCGGCTGCGCCGCCCGGATCGGGTCGCTGCTGGTGGGCAAGGACGCCGACCTGGTGATCTGGTCCGGCGACCCGCTGGACGTGATGAGCCGGGCCGAGCGGGCGTTCATTGACGGCCGGGAGATCTACCGGTACGACTATTCGCTGCGTGAGGGCGTCTTCGCGTCGTGGTAGCGCTCCCGACGGGCTGGGGTGTGGTTAGGTGGGGCGGCCGGTGAGGATAAAGCGGCTGCGGGCGCGCATGGCGCTGACGATCTCGGCGGGCGCGCGGTCTGGGGAGCCCGCGTCGTAGGGCGGCTGGGGGTCGTACTCGATACCCAGCTGGATGGCCTGGGCGGTCTGGTCGCCCGCGATCCGGCCAGCCAGGGTCAGGCCCATGTCGATGCCGGCTGACACGCCGGCCGCGGTGACGTACTTGCCATCGAACACCACCCGCTCGCTGACCGGGACCGCGCCGTGCGAGCCGAGTTCGCCCAGGGCCAGCCAGTGCGAGGTCGCGCGGCGGCCGGCCAGCAGGCCAGCGGCGGCCAGGATGAGCGAGCCGGTGCACACCGACGTGGTCCACACGGTGCTCTGGTCGGCGGCCCGCAGCCAGTCGTGCAGGGGGCCGTCGTCCATCTGGTCGTTCTGCCCGGGCCCGCCGGGGACCACCAGAATGTCCGGATGCGGGACCTCGGCCAGCGCGGCATCGGCGGACAGGTGCAGGCTTTGCTCGTCGTCGCTAACGCGGCCGGCCTGCTCGGCGGCGAAGATCACTTCGGCGCCCGGAAGGTTGCTGAAGACCTGGTACGGGCCAACCGCGTCCAGCGCGGTGAACCGGTCGTAGAGCACGATGGCAATTTGCATGACTCTCCTAGGGGCGAGCTGGGACGGGGCGGAAACGGCGGCGGTACTCGGCCGGGCTGACGCCGAGTGTGCGGATGAAGGCGCGCCGCATGGCCTCCGGCGTGCCGTACCCGCACCGGCGGGCGGTCTCGGCCACGCCCTCGGCGGTGTCCTCCATCCGGCGCCGGGCGGTCTCGAGCCGGACACGGTTGACGTAGCGGCCGGGCGGCATGCCGATCTCGGCGGTGAACGCGCGGGCGAACTGGCGCGGGGACAGGCTGGCCCGGCCGGCCAGCGTCTCCACCGACAGGTCGGCGGCCGGGTGGTCGGCGATCCAGCGCTGCACCTCGCGCAGCGGCTCCCGGTCGGCCAGCTGGGCGGCGAGCTGGGTGCTGAACTGGGCCTGGTTGGCCGGGCGGCGCAGGAACACCACGAGGTGCCGGGCAATGTCCAGCGCCGCGTCCCGGCCCAGGTCGTCTTCCACCAGGGCCAGCGCCAGGTCGATCCCGGCAGTGACCCCGGCGGAGGTGGTGACGTGCCCGTCGGTCACGAAGATCGGGTCCGGGTCGACGGTGAGGTCGGGGAATCTGGCCGCGAGGGTGGCGCAGTAGGCCCAGTGGGTCGTCACCCGGCGCCGGTCCAGCAGGCCCGCCTCGGCCAGCAAGAACGCGCCGGTGCAGACCGAGACCAGCCGCCGCGCGTGAGGGCCGCGGGCTCGCAGCCACGCGACGAGGTCCGGATCTGCGTGCCGCGTGCCCTCGCCGCCCGGCACGAGCAGCACATCCGGCCTGGCCACGGCGGCGAGGTCATGATCTGGAGCCAGGCGCAGCCCGCTGGAGGTCCGCACCGGGCGAGCGCCGAGGCTGGCCGTGCGGATCCGGTACGCGGGTCCGTCCGGGCCGTTGGTGCTCTCGGGGCTATGATCCCGCCGGGACTGCCAGCGGTTGGCCCCGGCGAATACTTCGAGCGGGCCGGTCACGTCCAGGCTCTGCACCCGGTCGAACAGGACGATCAGCACCGTGCGCATGCATCTCAGTGTGCTGGCCGCCGCCAGATGGCAGCAATGACGAATATCCCACCTTTCCTGCCACCCCCGTGGGCGGCCCGGGAGGGTCAGGCTGATCAGGCGTGCGGTCAGGCGGCCACGGCGGGCTGGTCCGTGCCGCAGTACTTGCACTTGGAGGCGGCGGCCGGAAGGTCGCTGGACAGGCACGCGGGGCAGGTCTTGAGGTCCGGCGGGTCGCCGAACACCGTTTGCCCGCGCCGGGCCTGGACATGCTTGTACGGCACGACGATGAGGAAGTAGACCACGGCGATGAAAATGACGAAGTAGATGATCGCGGAGATGAACGCGCCGATATCAACGAACGTCTTAGAGTTGTGATCGCTGACATAAAAGCCCAGGCCATTGCCCGTCTTACCCCCGGCCGCGGCCACGATCGGGTTGATGATGTTGGTGGTGAACGAGATGATCAGCATGCTGAACGCGAGCGCTACGACGAAGCCCACTGCGATGACGATCACGTCGCCGCGCATAAGAAAGTTCTTGAATCCCTTCATGTCCTGTTCTCCGATCCGCTGGATATGTCCGGCTGGGTCGACAGTCTGACCACTACAGGCGCCGTGCTCCCCCCATCCCCCTTCACTCTGGCGTCGCTGCGGTTCACTAGCGCACAAGCCCTACGATGATTCCGGCCGGGCCGCCGCGTCGTCAAGCATTTCTTCTGTCCCTCTTCTGTTCCGGACCAATTAGTGTCCAGACAGTAATCAGTAGCCGGGAAGGCTGAAGGCCCAGTTCAGCATCTGGGTCGCGTCGGCTCCGTTGACCGTGGTGCCGACGCCGGGACTGTCGAGGGTGACTCCGATGAACGTCGCGCCGCGCCGGGTGACCTCGAAGAGCAGGCAGTGACCCGCGGCCGGGGTGTAGCCAGTCTTGATCCCGATGGCGCCCCGGTACACGCCGAGCAGCGGATTGAGGTTCGGCCAGAAGTACGCGTGATGCCCCGGGCCGACCGCGATCCGGTAGGAGCGCCGGTCCACGATCGAGCGGAAGATCGCGGAGGTCATCGCGACCCGGCCGAGCTTGATGAGGTTGGCCGGGGTCGAGTACGTCGAGTACGCGGTCGGCCAGGGCAGCCCGTCGAAGTTGCTGAAGTGCGTCCGGGTCATGCCGAGCAGCCTCGCGGTGGCGTTCATCTTTGCGATGAACGTCACCAGGCCGGGGCCGTAGGCCGCGGCCAGCGTGTAGGCGGCGTCGGCGCCGGAGGGCAGCAGCAACGCTTCCAGCAGTTGGCTGGCGGTAAGGGTGTCGCCGGGCCACAGGCCCGCGTTGCTGGCGTCGTGTTCTTCGACGTAGCCGACGACGGCAGCCGGGATGGTGATCTTCCGGCTCAGGTCGCCCGCCCTGATCACCACCAGCGCGGTCATCACCTTGGTGATGCTGGCCATCGGCAGCTCGGTGTTCAGGTCCCGGCTCCACAGCACCTGGCCGGTGCCGGCGACCGCGATGGCAGCCGCCCTGGCCAGCACGCCACTCGGCCCGGTGACCGCGCTAGCGCGGGCCGCGCCCGCGCGGACGTCGCTGGCTGCCGAGGGGGGCGCGGTGACGGTCAGCGCCAGACAGGCGGCCAGGATCGCCGCGCCGACCCATCCAGACGTACGGACCGCTCGCTGAGCACGCGCCACCATGAGCACCCCCGTCACTGGACCACCAGCCGAAAGCCTCCTAACTTCCGGTACCCGCGGTAAAGACCCCGTACGCACGGGCGGGTAAGTCGTGGGGCCAGGCGAAGACGGGCCCGCGGGCTCGGAGGGTAACCCGGGAGCCGACCGGCAGGTGGGGCGCGCCGACGACGCGGACCACGATCGTGCGGTCGTCGGGGGCGGCGGCGTCGGGGGCGTCGGTGTCGGGGGCGTGGTCGGGCCGAACGCGGACGAGGGCGTCGGGGGCGTGGTCGGGCCGAACGCGGACGATGGCGTCGTGGCCGTGGTAGCCGTAGGACATGACCCGGGCTGGGTAACCGTTGGAGATGACCCCGCCCGGGTAGTCGTCGGACATGGGCTGGCTGGTCAGGCCGTCCGCGGCGGCGAGTTCGATCTGCTCGGGCCGGATCAAGACGGTGACCTGGCCGGCGGGGCCGAGATCAACGGCGGCGGAGTCCAGGGGCAGGCTGCCGAGCAGCGTCTTGACCAGGCGCCCGTCGAGCACGCCTTCGAGCAGGTTCGCGTCGCCGACGAAGCGGGCCAGGTCGGCGTCGACCGGCCGACCGTAGAGATCCTCGGGGGCCGCGTACTGGGCGATCACTCCGTTGCGCAGGGCCGCAACCCGGTCGGCCATCGACAGTGCCTCGTCCTGGTCGTGCGTCACCAGGATGGCCGTGGTCCCGGCGCGGCGGAAGATCTCCTGGACGTCAGCGCGGACGCTGGCCCGCAGGTTGGCGTCCAGCGAGGCGAACGGCTCGTCGAGCAAAACCACGGCCGGCTCGATGGCCAGGGCCCGGGCCAGCGCGACCCGTTGCTGCTGGCCGCCGGACAGCTGATGCGGGTACCGCCGGCCCAGCCCGCCCAGGCCGACCAGTTCCAGCATGCTCGCGACCCGGCCGCCCCGGCGTTCCCGGGCGGACAGGCCGAAACCGACGTTGGCCGCCACGGTCAGATGGGGGAACAGGCTGCCTTCCTGCGGGACGTAACCGATGCGGCGCCGTTCCGGCGGGACGTAGGCCCCCGGCCCGTCGACCAGGCCATCGCCGATGCTGATCGTGCCAGCGTCGGCGCGCTCGAAGCCGGCCAGCAGCCGCAGCAGGGTGGTCTTCCCGCTGCCGGAAGGGCCGAGGATGGCCGTCAGGGACCCGGCCCGCACCTCGAGGTCCAGGCCGACCAGTACCGGGTGAGCGCCGAAGGCCTTGTACAGGCTGGTCACCGCGACTTGCCGCATCGGATCATCCTAGGGCGGGGCGCTGGAAGAACCGGCCCAGCACATAGCTGGGCACGGCGGCGACCAGGATCATCACCAAGGCGAACGGCGCGGCCTGGCTGTAGGACAGGTTGGTCTCGTAGGCCCAGAACTGCGTGGCCAGCGTCTGCGTGCCGGTCGGGACGAGCAGCAGCGTGGCGGTGAGCTCGGTGACGGCGGACAGGAAGACCAGGCAGAACGCGGCGGCCAGGCCAGGCCCGGCCAGCCGCAGGGTCACCCGGAGTAGCACGGCCAGCCTGCGCTGGCCCAGCGACCTGGCCACCTCGTCGAGGCTGACGGGCGCCCGGGCCAGCGACGCCTTGACCCCGACCAGGGCCAGCGGGAAGAACATGATCGCGTAGCAGGCGATGAGCAACATCGCCGTCCCGTAGCCGAACCCGGCCGCGTAACGCTCGGTGAAATAGGACAGGGCGAACGCGATGACCACGCCGGGCATGCCCAAGACCAGGTATGTGCTGCGCTCCAGGACATGCCGCATCCGCCCGCGGTGCCGGATGGCCAGCAGGGCGACCGGGACCGCCATGACCGTGGCCAGCGCCCCCGCTCCCCCGCCGAACAGGGCCGTGTGCCCGGCCGCGTTGAGCAGCGAGACGTTGGCCCCGCCGGACAGCGCGGGCGGCAGGCCGTCTGCCATCCAGTACAGGGTCGACCCGACCGGGACGCCCAGCGCGAGCAGCACCAGCGCGGCGAACAGGGCCAGCACAGGCCAGCGCGACCGGCCCAGCCGCAGCGGCGGGCTGCGGCGCTCGGCACCGGACCGGCTGACCCGTCCGCGGCCGCGCAGTACGCCCTCCCCGGCCAGGACGAGCAGGCTGAGCAGCACCAGCACCAGGGACAGCGCGCAGGACGCGGCCAGACTGTAGCCGTTGAACTCGGTGAAGATCTCGGTGGTGAAGGTCTGGTAGCCGACGATCTCGAACGCGCCGTACTCGGCCAGCAGAACCAGGGCGACCAGCAGGCAGCCGCCGAGAATAGCGCCCTTGGCCTGGCCGAGGGTGATCCGGACGAAGGTCTTGATCCGGCCCGTGCCCAGGCTCCGGGCCACCTCTTCCTGACCGGGATCCGCGCTGCGCAGGCTGGCCGCCACCGGCAGGTAGACCAGCGGGTAGACGGCCAGGGTCATCACGATGACCGCGCCTCGGAAGCCGTGCGCCCAGGTCCACAGGGAGTTCCAGCCGAAGCTCACCACGAAGTCGGGGATGGCGAGCGGCACCACCACGAGCACGGCCCACGCCCGGCGGCCCGGCAGGTCGGTCCGCTCGACGCACCAGGCGGCGGCGGTCCCGATCACCGCGCAGGCCGCGGTGACCACGACCGTGAGCCGGACGGTGTTCCAGAGCAGCGTGCCGGTCAGCGGCCGGAAGATCAGTCGCGCCAATTCGGCGGAGCCGACGCCGTGGGCCTCGATGAGCAGGAAGACCAGCGGCAGGGCCAGGATCGCGGCGACCAGGTAGCTGGCCGTGAGCAAGGCCACCGGACGCGGGGCGCGCCGGGGGGTAGTCCGGGGGCGATCGGCCAGCGTTCCGGCGGTCATCGGCCGCGATCCGGGCGGCTCACAGCAGCCCGGCCTGACGCAGCAGGGCGATGGCCGCCGAACCGTCGCCGAGGTCGGCGATCGTGATCGGGTTCGTCTGAAGCTGGTCGAACGGGGTCTCCGGCGCCGAGGTCGTCACGCCGTCCGCCAGAGGGTACTCGTAGCTCTGCTCGTTGCCCGCCGCCCGGGCGATGATCTCCTGGCCGTGCGGGCTGACCAGGAAGGCGAGGAACTTCTGCGCCGCCGCCTGGTGCTTGCTCGACTCCAGCACCGCCGCGCCGGAGACGTCGATTACGTAGCCAGGATCGTGCGGGGCGAAGTAGGCGAGCTGCGAGTGCATCGCCGACGCGCCGATCTCGGCCCGCAGCCGGTACCAGTAGTACTGGTTGATGACCCCGAAGGCGACCTGGCCGCGGTTCACCTCGTTGGCGATCGTCTCGTTGTCCGGGACGAGGTGGCTGGCCGCGTTGGACTTGATCCCCTGGAGCCAGCGCAGCGCGGCAGCCTGGCCGTAGGCCTTGACCACCGAGGTGACGATGGGCTGGAAGTCGGTCTCCCCGGCGGCGAAGGCGAACTTGCCCTGGTACTTCGGGTCGGCAAGCTGCAGGACCGAGGTCGGGAGCTGGCTCTTGGCGATCAGGGAGGGGTTGTAGATCATCACGCTGACCCGCGCGGAGATCGCCACCCAGTCGCCGGCTTGCGAGTTGTACTTGGCGGGCGTACGCGCCAGGGTGCTGGCCAGGACCGGGGCCAGCAGGCCCTTTTCCTGCAGGAACTCCAGGGCGGGTGAGTTCTCGGTGTAGAAGACGTCGGCAGGCGAATGCGGTCCCTGGACCGCGATCAGGTTGGCCAGCGTGTCCTCGTCGTCGTTGCGGACGTTGACGGTGATACCCGTCTGCTTCTCGAACGCGGTCACCAGCCCGTTCACGGTCTGCTCGTGCTGGCCGCTGTACAGGGTGATCGACGGGCCGGACGGGTCCGAGCCCGATGAGCCGCAGCCCGCAAGTACCCCGCCGATCGCGAGGGTCAGGGCGGCCGCCAGGACCAGTCGCCTGCGCGTCATGAGGCCGCGCCTGGAATGAGGTTCGTGCTGGCCAACGCGAAAGCCCTCCTCAGCATCGCCGTACTCTTCCGTGATCAGCTCCAGGCAGCAGGAACTTAGCTTAGGCTAACCTAACTAAACCTGTCAGTCCGATCTTGAGACTGGAGAGGGCGGGTCCCGGGTCAGTCTGATCGTGAGACTGGGAGGGCGGTGGCGGGTCCCGGTCAGTCTGATCGTGAGACTGGGAGGGCGCGTGACCCCGGCTGGGTGAGCGAGGCCCGGGACGCAGTGCCGCTCGATGACCGCGGTCAGCTCTACGGGACCAGAAATCGGACTTCAGTCACGCTGGTACCGCCAGCAACGCGCCCCGCAGGCTGCGGTTCCGCCGGAACAAGGTGAAACCCCAGTTCCACCTCGCTCTGACGAGGTGAAAGCCCGGATTCCACCTTGCTCTGACGAGGTGAAAGCCCGGATTCACTTCGTTCAGCGGAGGGCTGACGCTCCATGATCGACTAAAGCTGGGCCTGGGACGCGGTCGGCCCGCCGTCACCCGCTGAGTAGGCGACGGCGGGCCGCGCTGAGGCAGGGCCCGGCGTGGGCGGGATGGTTATGAGCTGACGTTGCCGAAACAGGCGGCGGGCGGCGTCATGCGGGCCAGGCCGGACAGCTGGGAGGCGTTGTCCTGGTAGTAGGAGTAGGCCCGGCTGCCGACGAGCGCGGGACTGCCGAAGTACTCCACCACGCTGTGGTCGGTAGGCAGGGTCGCGGTGTCCAGGATCTGCCCGTTAGCGGGGTTCGCACAGGTAAGGGTGTGCGAGCCGCCCACCCAGACCACGCCCCCGCTGTAGCTGGGGACCGAATCGAATCCGGCGCCCGCGCCTTGGCCGATGCGGACGGCGCGAGCCAGGTCCCCGTTGGGCGCGAACCAGGTCCACTCGCTCATCCCGATGCCCGTGGTGCCCCAGACTCCGCCCGAGGTCGCGACGAGGTTCCCGCCGGTCTCGGAGCCTCGCAGGCGGGACACGTTGACCACAAAGCTGCTGGCCAGATTCTTGACCACGAGCTCGAAGGGGCCACTGCCGACGGTGGTGCCGACGTACAGCGTGCTCCCGTCGGGTGAGACCGCCACCGAGGTGGCCGCGCCTTCGGTCAGGTAGATCCGGTTGATGATGGCGCCGCTGGCCGGATTCACCACCGCCACGGTGAGGCCCGCGGCCACGTAGAGGTGGCCGTCGGGTCCGCTGGTCAGCACGTTCGAGGCCGAGCCAACGTTGAGCGGGCCGGTGGAGGGCACCTGCACGGACGCGGTTTGCGCGAGCGTCTGGGCGTTGTAGCCGTGCAGGACGACGTTGGCGCCGCTGTAGGACCACACCACCCAGACCGTGTTCCCGACGATGACCGGCGGGCCCGGCAGCGGCGGGTTGTACGCGGCCTGTGCCGCGATGGTCCCGGTCGCGGGGTCGATCCGGTCCAGGAAGCCGTTCCCGTCCGCGTACAGCGAGCCGTTGCCGCTGACCAGCGAGTTCTGGCTGAACATATGGCGGTTGATCAGCTCCGCGCCCCAGGGCCCGCCGGCGATGCGGGTGGCCGGCGTGACCTGCTGGGTCGAAGATGGCGTCGGGGAGGGGGACACCGGGGCCGACGAGAGGGAGGATGAGCTCGGCCCGCCCCCGGCCGGTGGCGGCGGGGTGTGGTGCGAGCTGGCCAGCACCGCGATGCCGGCGCTGGCGCCGGCGATGACGACCACGGCCGCCGCGGCCAGGACTGGAGCCCAGGCCCGGCTAAGCACCAGGCCGCCACGCCGCGGGCGCGGCTCCCGGCGCAGCCGGGGCTCGCTGACCAGGCGGTACGCGACCTGCTCGACCGTCACCAGGCGCGGCGGCTCGGGAGTGACGCGATGCAGCACGTCGGCTAGCTGTCGTTCCTCGGTATTCACGACGCCACTCCTCCGGTCATCAGCTCAGCCAGGCCGGGCGCGTCCCTGAGCCGGGCCAGCGCTCGGGCCGCATGCGATTTCACCGCGCCCACCGAGCAGCCCATCGCCGCCGCGGTCTGTGCCTCCGTCTGGTCGGCGAAGTAGCGGAGCACGACGACGGCCCGCTGCCTGGCGGGCAGCCGGTCCAGCGCGGCGAGCAGCGACTGGCGGGCATCCACCTGCGCAAACACGTCGTGGGCCTGCGTCTCGGGAAGCCGGCCGGTCGCGATCTCGCCGGTCCAGCGCCGCCGCCGCCAGCGCAGGAACGTATTCACCATGATCTGGCGCACGTACAGCTCCGGCGCGTCCTGCCGCCGCAGGCTGGACCAGCGCGGCCAGGCCGCGGCGAGCGCGGTCTGGACCAGGTCCTCCGCGCTCGTCCAGTCACCGGTCAGCAGCCAGCCAGACCGCAGCAACTCCGGTGATCGCGCCGCGACGAAATCACGGAAACCGTCCGGCTCGGCCAGATGTTCCACCCCGGTCAGCGTGTCCACCGATCCTCCGTCCCGGCACAGATCTTCCAGAAAATACGGCGGTCTCATGTGTAATAAGAGACGTTAGCGGCCCGGGAAGGTTTACCCCCGGAGCCGACTCAGCGTTTCGCCCGCCCGCCGCTGCTGCGACTCGGCCCGGTAGGCCTGCCGCCTGGCCTCCGCGAGCCGCTGGCGGGCCTGCGCCAGCTCGGCTTCCAGCCGCCGGACCGCGTCCTGGAGTTGCTGCTCAGCCGCGTTGGCGGCGTCAGCGGCGCGGTCGGCTTCAGCCACGGCCCGTTCAGCCGAAATTATTTTCTCACGGTGACGGCGTTCGCGCTCCGCTTTGGGCTCAG
This sequence comes from uncultured Actinomycetes bacterium, assembly GCA_963722055.1. Taxonomy (GTDB): domain Bacteria; phylum Actinomycetota; class Actinomycetes; order Streptosporangiales; family Streptosporangiaceae; genus Palsa-504. Next base: position 119,222 of record CAVRLA010000006.1, read on the forward strand.
CCACCGCAGGTTTCTTGGTTTTCGCAGCTGGCGGGGACGGGGACGGCTGGCCGTCGCCGAGGCCGAAGCCGGCCCAGTGCGCGGCGCGGACCAGGGTGCCGAGGCTGGCCGCGACCTCGGGATCGGCCAGGGCCGCGTCCAGGGTGGCGGTCACCTCTTCGCGCACCGCCGCGGACGGGGCGGGGAGGTCGTCGAAGGCCTGCCGGGTGAGCTCATCGACTAGCCGGGACCGGGCCACGGTCAGCTCCCGGATCCGCCCGCCGTCCATGGACGCCCCGGTGTCGCGGAGTTCGGCGGCCAGTTCGGCCAGCCGGTCGCGGACCTCGGGGTCGTTGCGGACCAGGCGGTTGACCACCCACGCCGACCGGGTCGGCTTGCGCAGCGCGCCGATCTGCTTGGCCGCGGCCGCCTCCCCGGCCTCGCGGGCCTGGGCGACGAGTTCGGCGCGGCGTGGCATGAACGCTTCGGGGTCGGCCTGGTAGAGCTCGGCCGTCGCGTCGGCCAGCAGGTCGCTCATCTTGAGAGGATAGGCAGCATGACCGGTATCGTGCCATCGGGACAGGGGCGGCGGCTGACCGCGCGCGGGAACGTGATGGCGTTCAAGGCGGTCGCGGCGCAGACCGGCGGCGACTTCTCGCTCATGGAGCGGACCGTGCCGCCGGGCGCCCGGACTCCGCCGCCGCACCGCCACGTGAACTGCTCGGAGGCGTTCTTCGTGCTGGACGGCGCGATCACCTTCTGGCTGGATTCGGCGGAACTGACCGGCGGGGCCGGGGACTTCCTGCTGGTACCGCGCGGGGCGGGCCACACGTTCGGCAACCGCAGCACCGAGCCGGCCCGGCTGCTGGTGCTGCACGCCCCGGCCATGGACGCCTACTTCGCCGAGCTGGACGCGCTGTGGTCCGGCCCCGAGCCACCGACGCCGGAGGCCGAGCGCGAGCTGATGAGCAGGTACGGAATGGAGCCCGCCGGATAATGTCAGACGGCTGACGTAGGGTGCCACTATGCCGTCTACTGCATCAGCCGAGGTGAGCTCGGACAAGCTCGAGGAGTACCGCCGGGAGCTGACCGGGTACTGCTACCGCATGCTGGGCTCGGGGTTCGAGGCCGACGACGCCGTGCAGGAGACCATGCTGCGGGCCTGGCGCGCGGCCGACGGGTTCGAGGGGCGCTCGAGCGTGCGGTCGTGGCTGTACCGGATCGCCACCAACATCTGCCTGGACATGCTGCGCGGCCGGCAGCGCCGGGCGCTGCCGATGGATCTCGGGCCGGCCTCGCCGCCGGTCGAGACCCTGTTCGGCGACTGGCGCGCGGACGAGGCCTGGATCTCCCCCGTCGCCGACGAGCGGGTTCTGCCCGAGCACGGCGACCCGGCCGACATCGCGGTGGCCCGGGACACGATCAGGCTGGCGTTCGTCACCGCGCTACAGCACCTGCCGGCCCGGCAGCGGGCCACCCTGATCCTGTGCGAGGTGCTGCGCATGCCCGCGGCCGAGGCGGCCGCCACGCTGGGCACCAGCGTGGCCGCGGTCAACAGCGCGCTGCAGCGGGCCCGGACCACGCTGGCGGCGCTGCCGGAGGACCAGCGCCCGGTGGCCGTGCAGGCGGACCAGGCCGACCTGCTGGCCAGGTACGTGGACGCGTTCCAGCGGTACGACCTGGACCAGCTGGTCACGCTGCTGCACGACGACGCGGTGATGACGATGCCGCCGTACACCCTGTGGCTCAAGGGCGCGCAGGACATCTGCCGCTGGATGACCGAGCCGGGGCCGAGCCTGTGCCGGGACTCGATCCTGGTGCCCGCGGGCCAGGTCAACGGCGTGTACGCGTGGGGCCAGTACAAGCCGGATCCGGCCGGCGGGCATGTGGCGTGGGCGCTGCAGGTCCACGAGGCCTGGGGCGGGCGGTTCGGCCGGCTGACGTATTTCCTGGACACCGGGCGGATCTTCGCCACGCTGGGCCTGCCGCCGCGCCTTCCGTGATGACTGCGTTATTTTCACCGATTCCTGGACCTCAGTGCGGGTGGCCATCCACGATTGGCTGTTGTGAGCATTGATCCTTCTGGTGTCGGGCAGCCGGGGTTCGTGGGCCGGCACGGCCTGGCCTCGCCGGGGCGGGAGGCCCTCGTCCAGGAAGTGGCGGCCTCGATCCGTTCGCAGGGGCTGCGGACCGTCCGGCTGGCGGTGGTCGACCAGCACGGCGTGCCGCGCGGCAAGATGCTGTCGCCGGAGGCGGCGATCGCGGCCATGTCCGACGGGCTCGACTTCTCCGGCGCGATCTACAGCCTGGACACCGGCAACCAGGTATTCGTGCCCGCGTTCGCCCGCGGCGGCGGCTTCGGCATCGACGAGTTCACCGGCTTTCCGGACGTGATGCTGGTCCCCGACCCTTCGACGTTCCGCGTGCTGCCCTGGGCGGATCGCACCGGCTGGATGCTGTGCGATGTGTACTTCGGCAACGGGCAGCCGATGCCGCTAGACGGGCGCGGGCTGCTGCGGCGGACGCTTGCTTCGTTGGCCGAGGCGGGATACGACTTCCTGGCCGGGATCGAGGTCGAGTTCTACGTCGTGGTCCTGTCTGGCGGACCGCTGCTGCCCGAGAACGCGGGGTTCACGCCACCGCCGCCTCCGGTCAGCGTGTTCGAGCGGGGCTACCAGTACCTGTCCGAGGTACGGCTGGACAGCATGGGCCCGGTGCTGGAGGCCGTCCGCGATGCGCTGGACGGGGTCGGGCTGCTGCCGCGGTCGATAGAGGACGAGTGGGGACCCGGGCAGCTGGAGGTCAGCTTCCCCCCGCTGGCGGGCATGGCCGCCGCCGACGCCGCGGTGCTGTTCCGCTCGGCGGTCAAGCAGGTATGCCAGCGCCGCGGGCTGCTGGCCACGTTCATGTGCCGGCCGGCGCTGCCGAACTTCTTCTCCTCCGGCTGGCACCTGCACCAGTCGCTGCTGAACCGGCCGGACCGGTCGAACGCGTTCGCCTCGTCCTCCGAGGCATTGTCGGCGGTCGGCCGGCGGTACGTGGCCGGGCTGCTGTCGCATACGGCGCCGATGGCGGTGTTCGCAGCGCCGACCGTCAACGGGTACAAGCGGTTCCGGCCCTACTCGTTCGCCCCGGACCGGGTGACCTGGGCGATGGAGAACCGCGGCGCACTGGTCCGGGTGCAGGGCTCGCCCGGCGACGCCAGCAGCCACGTGGAGATGCGGCTGGGCGAGCCGGCCGCGAACCCGTACCTGTACATGGCGTCGAACATCGCGGCCGGGCTGGACGGCATCCGGCGGAACCTGGAGCCGCCTCCCCCGGTGACGGCCGACCCGTACACGGCCGAGGCGCCGCTGCTGCCGACCTCGCTCACCGAGGCGGTGAACGCGCTGGACGCGGACGAGTTCTACCGGTCGGTGTTCGGTGCCACGCTGGTGGACTACCTGGTGATGATGAAGCGGGCCGAGATCCAGCGGTACAGGGACGCGCTGACGGCCGAGGCTTCTGCGGGCCCCGGGGCACCAGACGTGAGCGACTGGGAGATGCGGGAGTACTTCGAGTTCTTCTGAGCCTGCTACCTCGTGTCGAGGTCGACCGCGTACCAGGTGGTCGGGTCGGCGGGTACGGGCTGGAAGTCGTAGCGGAGGCCGTTCGGCGCCAAGGCGACCAGGCTGACCGACGTGGTGCCGTAGACCTGCCCGTCGGGCAGTTCGTGCCGGACGAGGATCGCGGCTGGGTCGGTCTCGGACAGGCCGTCGCCGCCGGCCAGCGTGAGCCAGTCGCCCCAGGCGTCTTTGATCGTGGCCGTCGGGGCGGCGTCGGGCCGGTACGCGGCGAACTTAGACCCGAAGTGCTCGGCCTTGGCGTCCGGGTCCTGGCGTCCCGGCGGGTACGTGTGGCCGGCGTTGGTGATGAGGTGGGTGCCCGGCGCTTGGAGCTGCTCCAGCGCGGCGTGCTGGCCGTCCCAGCTCAGCATCAGCGCCTGGGCCTCGGGGACCACGTCGGCGCAGATGAGGAAGAACGGGTCGTAGCGGGCCAGGGTGCCGCGGTCGGCGTACAGGTCTCGGAGGGCTTGGGTTCCCTCGGCCGCCGCGCGGAGCGGGAGCTCGCCCCTTGATGTGCGTGCGTCCGGCGGGGCTTGCTGGCCGCGTGCGTTCAAGATGCAGGCCACCCGCGGGAGGCCGGGATGCACGGCGAGCCAGGTGCCGCCCGCCTGCTCGTCACGGCCGCCAACCAGCGCCGATCCCGGCCAGTGCCGGGTCGGCGGCAGCCACGGGCGGCTGGTGAGCTCATCACGGAAACCCAGCAGGAGCAGCGGCATGGGCGCGGCGGGCGCGAGACTGACCACTACGGTGCACACGCACCGACCATAACTCTGGGAGGAGCCCGTCATGGCCATGGGACCCGGGTCTAGGGTCATTCCGTTCGGCACCGGCTGGAAGTTCGGCCCGGCGGTGGAGGGCAGCGACCGGCCCGGGTTCGACGACAGCGGCTGGGCCGCCGTGACGCTGCCGCACACGGTCGTGCCGCTGTCCTGGCAGGACTGGGACCCGGCGGCCTGGGAACGGGTGTGGGTCTACCGGAAGCATTTCGACGCCTGGCCTGAGGCCGACGTGGCGGGCCGGCGGGTGTTCCTCGACGTCGGCGCGGCCCTGACCCACTCGACGGTGACGCTGAACGGGACCGAGGTGGGCGGCTACCTCGGCGGGTACCTGCCGTTCGCCGTCGAGCTCACCGGGTTGGCGGAGCCGTCCGGGAACGTGCTGGCGGTGCGGCTGGACTCCACCTTCAACCTCAACGTGCCGCCGGACCGGCCCGCGCCTGCCGTGACTACCTCGGTGGACTTCTGGCAGCCGGGCGGGATCTACCGGGAGGTGCGGCTGCGGGTGGTGCCGCAGGCGTTCCTGGCCGACGTGTTCGCCAAACCGGTCAACGTGCTGGACGCCGCGGCGCGGCAGGTGGAGGTACAGGTCACGGTGGACGCGGCGGCGGCGTTGGAGGGGAAGGCGGAGGTCGCGGTCTCGCTGCGGGACGATGAGCTCGTGATCGCGGCCGGGCAGGTGCCGGTGGTGATCAGCGGACCGGGCCAGACGACGGTGACCGTGACGCTGACCGGGCTGGACGAGATCACCTTGTGGGATCTGGACGAACCGAAGCTGTACCACGTGGTGGCGGCGCTGCGGGTGGACGGGGACCGGTGGGACGAGCACCGGGTCCGGATCGGGTTCCGCGAGGCCACGTTCGCCCTGGACGGGTTCTACCTGAACGGCCGCCGGGTGAAGTTGCTCGGGGTCAACCGGCACCAGTTTTTCCCGTTCGCCGGGGGCGCGATGCCCGCCCGGGTCCAGGCCAGGGACGCCGAGATCATCCGGCGGGAGCTGAACTGCACCATGGTGCGCTGTTCGCACTACCCGCAGTCGGAGGCCTTCTTCGACGCGTGTGACGAGCTCGGGCTGCTGGCCTGGGAGGAGGCTCCGGGGTGGGGCTACCTGGGAGACGAGGCCTGGCTGGCGCTGGCCGCCCGCGACATCGGGCAGATGATCGTCCGGGACCGCAACCACCCGTCGATCGTGATCTGGGGCGCCCGGCTCAACGAGACGCCCAACAATACTGAGTTCTATACCAGCACCAACGAGCTGGCCCACGCCCTGGACGACTCACGGCCGACGGCCGGCGCGATGGCCGGGATGCGGCTGACCACGGACTACGAACAGGACGTGTTCGCCGAGAACGACTACTCCTCGGTTACGGGGCCGGACGGCGCCAAGCAGCCGTCTCTGGAGCCGCCGGTGGACGGGGTTGGCCGGCCCTACCTGGTCACCGAGGCGGTCGGCACGCTGTCCGGACCGGCCCGGTTCTACCGCCGCACCGACTCCCAGGCCGTCCAGCAGGGGCAGGCCACGGCGCACGCGCGGGTACACGCCATCGTGGCCGCCGACGACCGGTACTGCGGGCTGCTGGCCTGGTCCGGAATCGACTATCCGTCCGGCAGCGGCGGCAACGTGTACCGGGGCGTGAAGTACACCGGGGTGGTGGACCTGTTCCGGGTGGCCAAGCCCGGCGCCGCCATCTACCAGGCTCAGGTCGACCCGCAGGTCAGGCCGGTCATCGCGCCCGCGTTCTACTGGGACTTCGGCCCTTCCTCGCCGGTGACCAGCCTGCCGGCCGCGATGATCTGCGCCAACTTGGAGCGGCTCGAGGTGTACGTGGGCGAGGCGCACTTCGGTACGGTCACGCCGGATGACGGGGATTACGGCTCGCTCGCCTACCGGCCGTCGTTCGTCGACTTCCGCGCCGTCGACGGATCCTTGCGGCCCGATCTGCGGATCGACGGGTACCTGGGGCCGGATCTGGTCGCGTCCCGGACACTGGCGTCCGATCCGTCGTTCGACCGGCTGGCGCTGGCGTGTGACGACGCCGAGATCATGGGCGACGGCGTGGATGCGACCCGCGTGATGTTCCGCGCGGTGGACCGGTACGGGGCACCGCGGCCTTACGTGACGGGGCAGGTCACGCTGTCGGTCGACGGCCCGGCGGTGCTGATCGGCGACAACCCGTTCGACTTCCAGGCGGCGGGCGGGGTCGGCGCGGTCTGGGTCCGGTCGCTTCCCGGGCGGGCGGGGACCGTGCGCGTGTCGGCCAGCCACCCGGTTCTCGGTGATGCGGCGGCTCGTCTGCGGGTTCGCTAAGTCCGGCTCTGCGGCTCTGCGGCTCTGCGGCTCTCAGCTCCCCGGCTCTCCGGCTCCGGCCGGTACGGGCACCCGGCCCACCGCAGTCTCAACCAGGCTGCCCAGGTAGAGCCAGCCGTCGTGCTCGCGCACGCCGACGATCTCGGGGTAGGTGCCGGCCGGGCCGTGCAGGGACTGCACGATCGCTCCGTCGGCACCCACGCGGGCGACGAGGCCATAGTGCTGCGCGGCGGGCTGCAGCCGCTCCGGGAGCCGCGCGGCGACGCGGCGCGAGGCCGGGTGCGGCATCATCCGGTCGACCAGCGGCAACCGCGGCGACGGGAACGCGACCCAGTAGCCGCCGCCCCCGGTTCTGTCGTCTCCGGTTCTGTCGTCTCCGGTTCTGTCGTCTCCGGTTCTGTCGTCTCCGGTTCTGTCGCCTCCGGCTGGGGACATGTTGTCGGGCAGGCCCGGCAGGTTAGACGCGAACGGCTCGGGCCGGCCAGCCGCCGGCCCGGTGAGCGGGATACGCAGGATGTCGTACCTGGCGGTCTGCGCGACCAGCAGGAACGACTCGTCCGGGGCGAGAGCCACGCCGTTCGGGAAGACCAGCCCGTCCGCGACGAGGGCGAGCTCGGCGCTGGACGGGTCGTAGCGGAAGACGCGGCCGTTGGGCCGGTGCTCGAGCAGGTCCCGCTTGTAGTGCTCGATGCGAAACCGGGTCGAGCTGTCGGAGAAGTAGATAGTGCCGTCGGCGGCCACGGCAGCGTTGTTGGTGAACTTGAGCCGCTGGCCGTGGTAAGTGTCGGCCAGGACCTTGAGGTGACCGGCCTGGTCGGCCTTAAGCAGCCCGCGGTAGGCATCGCAGATGATGAGGGCGCCGTCGCGCGGATCGATTTCCAGGCCCAGCGGGCGGCCGTGGGTGTCGGCGAAGAGCTCAGCTTGGCCGGAGTCTGGGTAGGTCGCGGGCCATCGCCAGATCCGGCCGTCCTCGACGCCGGCGTACAGCCGACCCGCGGCGTCGACCACCACGTCCTCGGGCCCGGTCCCGCCGGGTACCTCCCACCGTTCGACCCGGTCGAGCACGTGGTTGGGGGCGAGGACGCCGGTCAGGGCCGGCCGCGGCGGCGGGGTCCAGGGTGCGGGGTCGGGCAGCAGGTCGGCCTGCTCCCCGGCCCGGTTCACGATGCTCCACCGGGCGCGGGTCACGGTGCCTGCCTGCCGCCAGGGCTCCGGCTCCCCCACCGTATTGCGCAGCCGGCCGAGCGGGCCGGCGGACAGCTCGACCACGTCGCCGGGTGAGAGCCACCGGCCGGTCTCGATCCCGCTGCAGCCGGGAACCGTGCCGAGCCCGATCACCGTGCCCGCCGCGAGTTGCTCGCCCGCGCTCGCGTAGGCGATGACGTCCGCGACGTCATGCTGCATCTTCTCGGTACTCCCGGAACCCCACAGCTCGCCGTTGACCCGGACCTCCACGCTGAGGGCGTTCAGGACGGGCAGGACCTCCGGCGCCGTGACCACGACAGAGCCAAGCGCGGTGCCGAAGTCCTTGGACTTGGCGGGCCCCATGAGACCCTCGACCATCTCACGGAACTGCACGTCGCGGGCGCTGAAGTCGTTCAGCAGCACGAAGCCGCCCGCCACGCCGAGCGCCTCCTCGCGGGTCAGGTTCTCTGCGTCCCTGACGATGACGATCCCGACCTCCAGCTCGTAGTCGAGAGCCTGGGCGTACGCCGGCCACCGGACGGTGTCACCGTCGCCGATGAACGTCGCCGGGTTGCCCTTGTAGTACAACGGCCGCTCGTACCACAGCGGGCGCGGGCGCAGCCGCGGGAACGGTCGCCGGGTCAGCCGCTCGTAGCCGTCGGCCACCCGCCCGGCGGCGGACTCGCGCAGCCGCAGCAGGCCGCGGCCCGCGCCGATCATGTGCTCCTCCCAGAGCGAGCAATCACGGAACGCCGCCGGACGGAACGGCAGGCCGAGCAGGTGCGGGGCCGGCTCACCGGCCGGTACCTGTTCGGCGGCCAGTTCCCGGGCCAGCTGGTGGACCTGCTCGCCCGCCGCGAGGAGGGCCAGCAGATCGGTGCGCGCCGGGCCCAGCTGATCGGCGCCGGGCATCGTCAGCAGCGGCACCCAGCCGCCGTCGGACTCGCGTTGTACGGCCACGCTCGGCTCACCGGCGGCGGTGCGGACCATCCCCAGACGCATCGCTACCTCCTCGTGTCCCCACTATCGTTCCCGAGCCACGTAGGGTGTTGCTAGCCCTTCATGCCCTATCGCGACGAAGGACATCAGGCACGTGGAGAGCACATGGCTCGGCTTCCCCAGCGGACGCAGCCGCGGGGTCACGGTAGCCGTCGACGGGTTCTTCGCCTTCGTGTGGTTCGGCTGGGGGCAGGCCGACGCGCCGTCGTGGCTGGTAATCCCCCTCGCCGTCGGCACCGCGCTGGCCGTATTGCTGACCGCGACCGGAGTCGTGGTGACCAGGCGGTCCGAGGGCACGCTGCCGGCCATGAGCGACCCCGCGGTGCGGCGCAGGTACGGCATCATCGTCGGCCTGGAGTTCAGCCTGCTCGGCGCGGGCGCGGCCGTCCTCGGCGCGACCGGGCACTACCGCTGGATAGCGGTGCTGATCTGCTTCGGCGTCGGAGTGCACTTCTTCCCGCTCGCCTCCACACTGCAGAACCCGACGCTGCGACCGCTAGGGATCCTGCTGGTCGCGGTGGCCGCGGCGGCGCTCGGCGTCGGGCTCACCTCGGCCGTGGCCCCGTCCACGATCACCGGCCCCGGGGCCGGGTTGAGCCTGCTCGCGTTCGGGATCGCCACTCTGCTGATCGGCTCGCGCGGGAGCAGCCTCGGGGTGACCGGGGTAGCTTCTGGGTGACCGGGGTAGCTTCTGGGTGGAGGTGGCCATGACGACGATCCAGGACACGCCGCGGTACGCGAGCCCGGTCGACTACGAGGCCTACGGGGAGTACGGGCCGGGCCGCGGCTTCGAGCGCGGCCAGTCCTTCCAGCGGCCCCGGTACCGCTTCCAGGGCCGGATCACCGCGGACGGCAGCAGCGGGTACCAGGCCGAGCCGGGCCGGTACCACCTGTACATCTCGTGGGGCTGCCCGTGGGCGCAGCGCACCGCGATCGTGCGCAAGCTCATGGGGCTGGAAGACGTGGTCTCGCTGTCCTACGTCGACGACCAGCGCGATGGCCGGGGCTGGGCGTTCCGCGAGCGGCGCGGGCCCGACCCGGTCAATGGCTTCCGGTTCCTGGCCGAGGCCTACGAGGCGACCGAACCCGGATACGACGGGCACGTGTCGGTCCCGGCGCTGTGGGACAGGAAGACGAGCCGTCTGGTCAGCAACAACTTCCCCGACATCACGATCGACCTCGGCACGCAGTTCGGGCCCTGGGCCGACCCGGCCCTGGATCTGTACCCGATGGCGCTCCGGGCGGAGATCAACGCCCTGAACGAGCGCGTCTACCAGACTGTGAACAACGGCACCTACCTGGTGGCGGGCGCCACGACGGAAGAGGACTACCAGCGGCTGCGGCAGCTCCTGATCGGCACCTTCGGCGAACTGGACGAGCGGCTGGCCGGGCGCCGGTTCCTGTTCGGCGCGGGCATCACCGAGGCCGACGTGCGGCTGTGGCCCACCCTGGCCCGGTTCGACCTGAGCTACAACCCGCTGGGGAAGATCAGCGAGCGGCGGCTGACCGGCTACCCAAACCTGTGGGGCTACGCCCGTGACCTGTACCAGCATCCGGCGTTCCGGGAGACAACCGACTTCGGCGCGTTCGGCAGGTTCGCCGAGGGGCCCAAGCCCAGCTTCGTCAACGACGCGCCCTGGCGGATTGCCGTCGAGCCGGTGCCCGCGGACTGGGACACTCCGCACCACCGTGAGGCACTGGCCAGCGCTTAGGACACCCGCGACCGGGACACCGATGGTGCCGCGATCCCCGGTGACCAGAACGCGTTAGCCAACCGGGTCCTAGCCCGGCCGGCTAACGGCTGGTTCGTACAGGAGCGGATTCGGCGCCCGGATGGGAATCCGGGCCGGCGCCGGGCACCAGGCCCCAGGTCAGAATCGCGCCGGGGTGTCCCGCAAGCTGCTCAGTTCGGTCTGGGCGTAGTTGCACTCGGCGACGATAGCGGCGAGGCGCCGACCGATCCGAGCCAGTGGGCCTCGGACATCCTGCGTCACGTTGTGGGTCATCGTTCCTCCTCGGTTTCCGGTCATCTCTTCGCCTATCACCATTGAGTCTCGCCGTAAGCCCGTGGCTGGCGCATCGGAGGAAATCCCTATTTTGCCTGCTGAGATACGTCTTAGCCGGGCCCGAAGCCGGCTTACCCGGGGCTTAGCGCGCCCGGGCCGGCTAGGGTCCGGGTCGGCCGCGCCGGCCCGGCGGTGAGTTGCGGCCGTTACGTGTGCAAGGCGGCTGCGGGTCGGCGGTTCTCAGGGCTTCCGCTTGAGTCCGAGGGCATCTGCCTCGCGTTGCACGGTCTGCGCGGCTGCGTCGATGGCGTGCCTGGCGCTGGTGCACTCCTGCTGTACGGCTTCCGCCTTGGCGGAGACGACCGCTCCGATGGCCTCGTTGCGCTCCCTGAACTCAGCGGTCTCGGCGAAGCCCGCCTGGAGCGCCGACGCTGCGGCCACCTCTTGGCTCCCGCTGCCCGACGCGGCAAGTGCCGCCAGGCACGAACCTGCCTCGCAAAACGTATCCGCGCGGCGCTCCAGCTCGGCCGTACCGCTCTCGACCGACCGCAACTGCTGCTCAAGGCCAGACCGAACCCCGGGCGACCCTGGCTGCGCCAGAGTTGCCCACGCGAAGCGGCCCAGCCTACCTGCCGCGAGCCCATCGGCGGTTAGCAGCGCGACGGCGTCAGCAGCGCGTTTCAGGGCCGCGAAATCCGTCGGCGCGCTGGCCAAGCGCCGCGCGACCGAGATAGCGGATTGGCGGGGACGCCTGGCATTAACAAGGACGACAATGAAGAAAATCGCCGGCACGACCACGACGGCAAGAACCACGCCTATCATCAGGACCCCCAAATCGATCTAAACAAACAGCCTGAAAAGCGTGCGATCATCAGCTGCACCTCCGGAAGGGAGCATGCACATTGACGCCGTCCACTGGGCTACCGGATAATTCGCCACGAGGCTTCCGTGACAAGTACGGACGCCGCCACGCACGAGAGGCCCTCAGGTTGACCGGCGGTCGTGGAGGGAGCGGCCTCTCGATCTGGCCGGCCGACACTGCCGGTCCCGGGCCTATTGTGGCGGGGCTCGTGGTCGCGAGCCACAGCAGGCAAGTCGGTGTCAGGTGCCATGATCGGTCCGCTCCCGTTCGAGTGCGTGGACAGTCACTAGGTCGCATCAACCCATACAGGGGCTGCCGGGCAGAGGTTGATACATCCGGCATCTCCATTCCACGCCGTCACTGTTGCTGCCATGTGGATCGTCTCCCGGGCGCCGCGCGGAAGCCGGGCTTGAACCGTTTGCTGACTACGAAGCCCGAATGTGGGGCCTGTCATAGTGAGTGCTTATACCGCTCGCGAGAACGCCTATGTAAGCCGCGTCCTATGAAATGGACCCTAGCTGGGCCAGTTTGGTGCGCACTGGGCTCAGCGGAGGCGTGAGGCTCTGCTCAGTACGTCGCGGACCGCATCTCGGTCCACCGGCTTGGCCGCTTGATCCAGCCAGTCGACAGGCGTGCGGCCGCGGTCGTCGAGCGCATTCATGTCGGCGCCGTGTTCGAGCAAAACCTGGATCGTCTCCGCAAATCCGGCCTTCACTGCGTAGTGCAACGGGGTTGCGCCGTGGTAGCGGTGGTCGACGCGCGCCCCGCGGCGGAGGAGCGCGGCGACGTACGCGGGGTCGTCCCTGCGGCCCCGGTTACCGGTACAGCTGATCCTCACCCAGTCGCCGGAGGCCTCGCCACCGATTCCGACACCGGCCGAGGCCCCCGCACTGGCCAGCAGCGCTGCGATCTCGGGATCAAGCACCCATCGGCCGGCGCCGACGGCACGTGCGTCGGCTCCGTTCTCCAGCAGGAGCTCGATCATCTCCCGGCCGCCGCGTTCGGCCGCAGCGCGAAGGGCACGGGCTCCCGTCCGGACGGGCTCGGTGGTGTGATCGAGCAGGGTGCGCAAGGCCGGCAATTGATTACCGGCCACCGCGTGGTGGATCGGCGTGATGGTGAGCACATCGGTGGCAGGATCAGAGACCTGCGCCAACGACGGCTGCTCCGAGAGCAGCCGTTGTACCAGCGGCAGGTCGCCCAGGAAGGCGGCGGTGAACACGTCCTTCCTGGCGCCCCGCCGATGCAGAAGCGCACCGATCTCCGAGCGGCGCGTCATGCCTGCCGCGCACCACGGCGTGACGAAGAACACGAGCTCCAGCGCGCCGCCGACCCAGCGGAGAGGCAAAGGCCACGGAATGTTCGCGTCGGCTCCATGGTCAAGGAGCCACTCGACGACCTCGATCCGGCCCGCCAGCGTCGCGCTTTGCAGCAACCGGGCCGCAAACGGGGCACGCTCGACGACGTCGGGAACCCCGGCGACGAGCGTGGCCAACTCCTCCACCTTGCCGCGCTGGGCCAAGAGCACCGCCTGCTTCACCGTCCGGGCGCCGACGCCGCAGGAGGCGACCGACTGCGAACGGTGTCTCGACGGCCCCGGCGTCTGCCCGGCAGGCTCGTGCTCGGAGTTGACAAGTGCCAGAGCCACCGCCCGAGCCCGTTCCAGGATGCTGGCAGCGTCGCCTTCAGCTGGCACTGCGTCGCCCAGCGCACCGCGGAAATGGTCGAGCCAGCGCTCGGCAACCGCCCGGGTGATGAACAGGTCCTCGTGGTGCTGATACAGCCCGCCCCAGGCCGAGTCGCTGTAGCGGGGCGGTCCCCCGAGCCATTCGGCGAAGAATCGCTTCTGCCTGTCGCGGCCGTTCGCGAGGTCCCCGCCGAAGAACGGCCGGATCACGGCGTCGGTCTCGAAGCGGTCGTAGAGGGAGTCCACAAGCCGGTCGACCGTGGCCTGCCCGCCAATGCAGCCGAACACGGTACCGTCCCGGGGTGGCCGAAGACCGGGCGCGAGGTCCAGGAAACGACGGTGGCCCACGTCCGTATCGATGCTCACGCCCCGCCGCGTCACGCCTCGACGCTATCTGTGCCGTGCTTCCGGCTCAACTGGCTCCAGGGCTGCCATCGCTACGACCGGACCAACCTGACCCCTACCTGGCAAGCAAAACCGCATCCTCGCACCGCGACCGGATGACCCGGCCCCCCGCGACGTGGTGATGATCAACGCCGGCCTGGAACAGGCCTACAGCCTGGACGAGGTCCCGGCCGGCCTGGCCCGGCGGTACGCGCTGCAAGCAGGCTGGGACCCGCGCAACTCCGGAGACCAGATGCGGTTCCTGGTGCTGCGCCCGCAGCGGATCCAGGCCCGGCGGGAGGTCAACGAACTGCCCGGGCGTACCTTGATGCGCAGCGGAGCATAGATTACCTGAGGCGGCGGAGTCGACTACTTTGCCGATGTGAGAACGCGCCTGTTTCATAAGCGACCAGCGTTTAAATCGGCTTGCTGCCGAGAATATCCGAGATCAATCGATCAACATTCTTGACAATTTCCTGATAAGCCTCTTCCCTGTAAATATGCCTCTCTGATTCGACATTGGAAATCCTACCCGGTTCGCCAATATCGGCGACCGACCATATATGCGGGCAGGCGGGAAAAGTCACCAGCTCCAGGCATTCGTTGAAGACCCGTTGATTCATGCAAATTGAAATATCAGCTTCCTCCAGGCGCGATTGCGTCAGCTGATCCCCATAGCCGACTTTAGCAAATTCTCGTATCCCGTGCTTCTCAAGGAGCTCGAGCGTCCCTCTGTAATAGGCCAGATTCCGCGATTTATGCAAGGCTGCAGTCGTGCCGCTCGACAGAACAGCCCAATCCTTGATCTCAAGCGACTTCAGATAGGCTTCAGCAATAATGCTCCTGAACGAGTTCCCCCGGCATACGAAATGGATAATCATCTCGCTACGATAGCAAACTCGCGTTTCGGCACAACGTCGTACTGGTTAATGAATGCTTGCTATCTGCAGTCAGGAGACAGTCACGATCCCTCACGCCGCCAAGCCTGGTCCCGTCCAGGCTCAGTCACTCCAGCGCGATAATTTTGGCGGCTGATCCTGGCTCACGATCTTGGATCATGGTTCCGCTGGCAGGACTGGCCTGTGCGCTGCGGCGCACGTCGGTATGCTCGCCCGGTGAGCAGGATCTCGATCGTGGGTGTGCCGAGCAGCGCTGCCAGTTACGCGGCCGGCCAGGACCTGGCGCCTGCGGCGTTGCGCTCAACTGGCTTGCCCGCCAGGCTCATCGCGGCGGGGCTTGAGGTGCGTGACGAGGGGGACCTGCCTGTTCAGGTATGGAAGCCTGACCGGGAGCACCCGCTGGCCCAGAACGCCGGCGAGGCGGCCGAGTCGCTGCGCCAGCTAGCCGGCCTCGGGCCGGTGCTGGCGCGCGGCGACGTTGCGCTGGTCCTCGGCGGCAACTGCACCGTTGCGCTCGGGGTCATGGCGGCGTTGCGGCGCCTGGAGGCCGGCGCCCCGGGGCTGCTGTATGTCGACCGCCACTATGACCTCAACACCCCGGACAGCACGACGGACGGCGCCCTGGACTGGATGGGCCTGGCGCACGCGCTGGCCTTGCCGGGGTGCGTGGACATCCTCACCGACGCGTTCGGGCCCCGGCCGCTGCTGGAGCCCTCCCAGGTGTCCTGGCTCGGGGTGCAGCCGCAGCGGGCGACGGACTGGGAGCGCGAGCAAGCGGCCCGGCTGGGCCTGCACGTGGCCACCAGCCAGGCCCTGGCCGCCGATCCGGCCGCCGTCGCCGCGGCCGCGCTTGACCGCCTCCCGGCTGGTCCGCTCGCGGTCCATATCGACGTCGATGTGCTGGACTTCACCGATGCCCCGCTGGCCGAAGATACCGGCGGCCGTAACACCGGGCCGACCCTCGGCCAGGCCGAACAGGCGCTCATGCTGGCCGCGCGAGATCCGCGGGTGCGAGCGCTGTCGATCGGCGAACTCAACCCGACCCGCAGCGCCGGCGACCCCGATGCGCTTCCCCGCTTCGCCGACAGCATCGCCCGGATTCTCGCCGTCACCGGCCGCGGATAACCTGCACAGTGGTTGACACCCGGATCTGCCAAATAGAGTGCGCTGCCTATTAAAGCGTTTATGCCCAGCCATGCATGATCTTCCACGATTCAGCCAGCGCAGCCTGCGTCGCGCTGGCAATTGCTGCGCAGCCTTTCATAGGGACGCATGGCCAGGTCGCCAGTTCGGCACGGCTGACGATCGCACCGACCGCATGGGTTGACTGATACACATCGACCGGTTCTGAACGCGGGAAGCCCGCCGGTTCCTGGCCGCTATTCAGCCGTCTGCCCATTCAGACCTGAGGTGACCAGGGCGGGCCGTGTCGCCCAGTGTTCTTACCGTAACGATTCCGTACCGCTGTATTCCTACGATGTTGGGAAACGTGGACCGTCCAGGCCGTGCCGGGATAACCGCGGCACTCCAGGCCAGTCACGACCGGCCGGAGATCGTGACGCGTTCCGGGCGCCGGCCAGGACGGGTTCGTTGAGAGGGGAGAAGATGGCGGCATGGAGCGCTTTACCAGTGCGGCGTTCAGCTTTGAGGTCACCGATACCGCCGCGGCCGGCGGGGCCGGGCCGGAAGGCGTCGCCATCTTGTTGCACGGCTTTCCGCAGGACCGCCGCTGCTGGGACCCGGTGACGTCCGCGCTCGCCGGGGGCGGGTACCGAGTGCTGGCGCCGGACCTACGCGGCTACTCCCCGGGGGCCCGGCCGGCCGCCCGGTGCGCGTACCGGAACTCCCAGCTGGCGGCGGACGTGCTCGCCTTGGCCGACGCGGCCGGAGCGGACCGGTTCCACCTGGCCGGGCATGACTGGGGCGCGGCCCTGGCCTGGTACGTGGCCGACCGCCATCCGGGGCGGGTGACCTCGCTGGCCGCGTTGTCCGTGCCGCACCCGCAGGCGTTCGCCCAGGCCCTGATCACCAGCGACCAGGCGGCCCGCTCGTGGTACATGGCCGCCTACCAGCTGCCCTGGCTGCCCGAGCGCGCGCTCGGCCGCCGTGACGGCCAGGCCTTCCGCGACACCCTGCTGCGCACCGGGCTCGATCCGGCCAGCGCGGACCGCTACGCCGCCCGGGCCCGGGACCCGGCTGCGCTGCGCGGTCCGCTCAACTGGTACCGGGCCCTGCCGTTCAGCCTGCGCGAGCCGGCCGGGCCGATCCGGGTGCCGACGATGTTCGCCTGGGGTAACCGCGATCGGTTCGTCTCGCGGGCCGCGGCCGAGCGGTGCGGGCGCTATGTCGCCGGGCCCTACCGCTTCACCGAACTCGACGGCGCCTCGCACTGGCTGCCCGAACAGGCCGCCGGCCAGGTGGCGGCGCTGCTCGCGGAGCACTTCGCCGCGACACCCTGACAGCCGGGCATGCCGGCGAACTCCGACCGGGAATACGGGAATCCGCCGGCGCGACTACCTGTCGTCATCACCGGT
Organism: uncultured Actinomycetes bacterium; assembly: GCA_963722055.1. GTDB lineage: Bacteria > Actinomycetota > Actinomycetes > Streptosporangiales > Streptosporangiaceae > Palsa-504. The sequence goes on from CAVRLA010000006.1 coordinate 136,446, forward strand.
CGCGGACTTCATCCTGCCCGCCTGCATCCGGCCGAAGAAAATGAACACCGGTATTCCTTTTGTTCATTGCCTAGCAGTTATTCCCGGACGCGTTATGTTAACTACTCGTCGGACATCCTCTTCTGCCGCCTCGCGGTGGCCTGGGTGGCTGCCTCATCGCGTGGATGGCCTGGTGCTGTGCGCGCCGGCGGGCTGAGCTGAGCCGGGGCCCGGGGCCCGGGGTCGGCTCGGCGGGCGCGGCTGGCCGGCCGGGTGCCGGGCATGGTGTTTAATGGGTGGTGGTTGAAGTCGAAATTCGTTACGTGTACCTGCGCTTGCGAACTTCTGACCGCGGGCGCCGCGAGTACACGGCCAGGTCCTTCCCGGCACGCGGGCGGTCGCGATAACCCGGGGGGCATGCACGTGCCTCCCGAACGATCGTCTCTACAGGAGAAGTACATGGCTGAAGGCACCGTCAAGTGGTTCAACGCCGACAAGGGCTACGGCTTTATCGCCCCCGACGACGGAACCGCCGACGTGTTCGTCCATCACTCCGCCATCCAGGCTGACGGCTTCCGCAGCCTGCAGGAGAACCAGCGGGTCGCCTACACCGCCGGCCGGGGACAAAAGGGCCCCCAGGCAGAAGAAGTCCGCCCGCTCTGACCGCCGCCGGGGGGCCGGGCCGGGCGCCTTCTGGCCGCCCGTCCCGGCCCCCCCGCGCCCTGCCCCCGCGCGGTAACCGGAACCGGGACCGGCATCACCGGGCCCGCCCGGCGCCCGCCCAGATCCGCCGGCGAAACCGGCGTCCGCCGTAACGCCGCCGGGGACCCGCCGGGCGCGAAGCAGACCGCAGCGGCACAGCGGGACATCATCGTTCCCGCTCCCGCCGTGACCTCGAAGCGTTCGCCCGTCATCCATTCCGTCCGCGACCGTCACGCCCGACGGCTTAACCCGGCGGCAGGCCGGGCGGCACCCGATTCTGGTCCACCCCATTCATGCGGACATCCGCACAGACCCTCATCGAGCGCGCTCTGGCCGCGGACAGGTCCGGTACAAGGATGACAACTGGTGTGGACGTGGAAGACGTGATCCCCTCTTACCAGCCGGCTCGGGCCAGCGTGCTCTTGATGACACGCAGCACGAGATCTGGCTCACGCAGCGGCGGCAGGTGGTCCATCCCCGGCGCCACGGTCAGCTCACATCCCGGGATGCGGGCGGCGGCGTCCCGGTCGGCCTCGATCAGCGGGGGATAGTCCGCGTCGCCGACCAGCAGCGATGTCGGCACCGAGATCTCGCCCAGCCGGTCGAAAACCGGTGGATCTTGCTGCGGCAGATCGCGGGATGAGATCTCCGCCCGGGCGGCCGAACGGAGCTGGTCCAGGACAGCGGGTGTGGGCCCGGCGGCGGCCCACACGCGCTGCATCAGCCCGGCCAGAGCCTCGACGTCCCCGGTCTGCAGCGCACGCCCGTACTCGGCGTCGAGCTCATCATCGGGTTCCTCAGGCCACCGATAGCCAGGCACGCCCGGGCAGAGCAGTACCAGCGCGGATACCCGCGCGCGATGCTCCAGGGCTAGGCCCAGCGCGGAGCCGCCGCCCTGGCTGCAGCCCACGATCGCGACACGATCCAGGCCGAAGTGATCGAGCACCGTGATCAGGTCGGCGAGCAAGGAGAACTTCACCGCCGGTGCGGGAGACCGCCCGAAGCCACGGGCGTCGTACCGGATAACTCGCCAGGACACGGTCAGCGCGGGCATCACCGGTTCCCAGATTCGCGAGTCACCGACACCCGGGTGCAGCAGGACAACCGGCGGGCCACCGCCTCCGCTGTCGTCGGCCCACACCTCACCGCCGTCGACAGCGATCATCGTCTCAGCCACGAACCGGACTATCGCACACCGCCCCGGCCATGTCACGAGATTTACGTCCTAGCGACGAGGTTCTACTGCCACCGGACCAGGTTGCTAAAGACGCATCGCCACCTCACCGAGAACGCCCGCACATGCCGCTGTCAGCTGGCTGTTGACTGGCTGATCTCTATGAGATGGCCGTCTGGGTCTCGCAGGAAGCAGCGGATCTCAGAGCCCCAGTCATGCGGCGGGGTGAGGAATGTGGCGCCTTTGGACCGCAGCGCCTCATAGGCTGCCTGGCAGTCAGCCACGCGCAGCGTCATCGCGTGGCTGACCAGGTTGGCGTCGGCCGGCGGCGCGAAGACGACGGTGGGCTTGTCGGCGGTCGGGCCGCCCCCACTGACCAGCAACAGCCAGGTGCCGGCGAATCGCAGCACCACGCTGGTTCCGCCGTACTCGCGGTACAGTTCGGCGCCCAGGACGTCGACCCAGAATTCCCGCGACCGCGCCGGGTCGGTGACCACCAGGATGTGCGTGACCGCCACGTCAGGCCCGAACGGGCCCGGCGGCTGCTGGTTGGCCATGGTCCTCCCGTTTGCATAATCACTCAGGGCCCGCTGACTTTATCAGCGATTACCACGCAGTCTTTCTATCGTTCTGGCAGGAAATCAGATCCTGCCGAATCGGCGTGCCGGGGCGAGTGGAGTATCAGTGCCATTCTGTGCGCCGTGCCCGGCCGCAGGTCACCGGCGGGTTCTTGTGACACCTTGGATGAGCGCGGACCGATGATTCGCGCTTCCAGGCTTCGTCATGGCTATGGCGAATCACTCACCCAGCGGACGGCGAGCGGAGGAACACCGAGATGACCAGCAACGCAGCTGACGCAAGCGACGCCAGCGACGAAATGCTGCGGGCCTTTCTGCGGGCGCAGCGCGAATCGGTGCTCGCCATCGTCGAGGGCCTCAGCGAGGAGGCATGGCACCGCTCGGTCGTGCCGACGGGCTGGACGCCGGCCGGGATGCTGGAGCACCTAGGCGGCGCTGAGTGGCACTGGTTCCAGGGCGTCGTGGCGGGCAAGCAGCCCGAGCTGCCAGGCGACGCCGGCGAGGATCAGCCGCCCTACGATCCCGCGTCGGTGGTGTTCACGACGGATGCGTCCCCCGCGGAGGTCCTGGCTTTCTACCGCGGCCAGTGCGCGGAGTCAGAGTCAGTCCTCGCCGCCACTCCGCTTTCGGCGCCGCCACGCGGTACGCACGGGCGATACGAACCGCCAGACGTTCGCTGGGTCGTGCTGCACATGATCGAGGAGACGGCGCGACATGCCGGGCATCTGGACCTGGCGAGGGAACTCCTCGACGGCAAGGTCCGGCTGGGCGGCCGCTGATCCGGCCCGCCGTGTCGATTCCGCTGGCCGGGTGCTGGCAAAGTGACGAGCACGCGCACAACCGTCCCCACCGGCCATTGCCTGTAGCGGAAGCGCCCGCGGACACGGAGTGCGGCCGCCCTCGGTGAACCCCGCGCGTACCCGCGTTAGGTGCGGTTGTGAGCTTGATAGAACCCGAAGGGGGCGATGGCTGGAATAGGCTCTAGCGTGAGCGGTGCACAGGCTTGATGTAGTGACTTTGTGGGGGAGGGCGGTTCTCATGACCCTACGGCAGGTCGGGAGCTATCGCCTTGAGACTTCGCTGGGCGTCGGCGGAATGGGAGAGGTCTATAGGGCGTACGACACACACCGTGACCGGTACGTCGCCCTCAAGCTCCTGCCCGAAGCCTTGTCTGGGGACCAGGAGTACCTCGCGCGATTCCGGCGTGAATCGAACGTCGCTGCGCGACTGCGGGATCCGCACGTCATTCCCATTCATGACTTCGGCGAGATCGATGGCCGGCTCTTCATTGACATGCGCTTGGTGGACGGTTCCGATATCGCGACGCTGCTCAAGAGGAACGGCCGGATCGCGCCGCAGCGGGCTGCGTACCTCATCAGTCAGGTCGCCGAGGCCCTAGATGCCGCGCACGCTGACCACCTCGTCCACCGTGACATCAAGCCTTCGAACATCCTGGTCACATCCAGTGACTTCGTTTATGTGGTCGACTTCGGCATAGCCCGGTCGTTTGGCGGCCGGCAGACACCGCTGACCCACACCGGGGCATACATCGGAACGCTGGACTACATGGCCCCGGAGCGATTCATCGGCCACGACATTGACGGGCGGGCCGACGTCTACTCCCTGGCTTGCCTGCTGCACGAGTGCCTGACCGGCGTACCACCCTTCAGCGGCAAAGATCTGCCCGCGCTTATGTACGCCCAGCTCTACTCTGATCCGCCGGAGGCCAGCAGCCTGATCGAGGGCATACCGCCAGCATTGGACGCCGTGATCGCCCGCGGCATGGCCAAAGACCCGAAGGACCGCTTTCAGACCGCTGGCGCGCTGGCCGCCGCGGCGCGCGAAGCCTTGCTGGCCGAGGCGCCGACTCCGCAGATGACAGATCCGCAGCCTCATGCACCAGCCGGAACAGCAGCAGCGGCCCGCCAAGCCGCGCCGCCCGAGGCGCCGGCTTCGCAAACGGCGGATCTGCAGCCCCACACATCGACCGGAACACCGGATCCAACGCGCCAGGCCGCGACCACCGCCGCAGCCTGGCCGGGCGTGGCGGAGCCGCTGGCTCCCGGCCCGGAGCCAGCAGGCGACCCCGCCACACAGGACCTCCCTTACAGCCCGGCGCAAACGGTGACCGCGGACGGCGTTGACGATCGGGGCGACGCGCGACCACCTGAGAACAGGCCTCAGGGCACCAGTCTCAATCCAGACGGTAGCGGCCCACCCTCGGGCGGGGCGCCAGACGGGCCGGCGCGCAGACCTGCGTGGCGCCGACTTGGCGTGCCGATTCTGGCAGCAGCCGCGGCACTGGCAGTTGCGATCGTGCTCGTCGTCAGGACTTCCCCCGGGACGAAAGCGGGCGGCGCTTCTCCTACACAGAACCCAGGCAGCGTGACCAGCCTCGCCCCTCCCACGGTGGCGGGGACGATACAGGTCGGGCAGAACCCCAGCTTCGTTCAGGTCGCGCCGAACGGCAAGTTCGCCTACATCACCGACGTCGGGGCGAAGGCGATCACGGTGCTCGACACCGTCACTGACAAGGTGTCCAAGACCATCCCGATCCCGGAGGGACCGCCCCAGTTCGTCTCGTTCTCCAATGACGGCACGACGGCCTACGTGAGCGTCTACAACACGAACGGTTCGGGGCAACCCCTCATTGTGTTCATCGACACCGCGACCGGCCAGGTGACGGGCCAGGTGCCGGTGACCAACCACACGCCGGGTCCCTCGCAGGTCAGCCCGAACGACCGGTACCTGTACGTGCCGAACCACAACAGCATGACGATGAGCGGCGCCATGACGGCCATGAGCGGCCCGGGCCAGGACGACATTGACGTGATCAACACAGCCACCAAAAAACTGGTCGACACCATCACCGTCGCGCCGAATCCGCACTGGATCACAGTCGGCCCGGACGGGCTGCTTTATGTCACGAACCACACGTCCGCCAAGATCACGATCGTCAACCCAAACACGAACAAGGTCGTCAAAGTATTCACGGTGGGCGAGACCCCGCACGCCATATACACCTCGCCCGACCGCAGCCGCCTGGCGGTCACGAGCTACGGCGGCGCCGAGGTCTTCATCGTCAGCACCGCGACCAACAAGGTCGTCGCGACGATCCCGGTCGGCCGGGAACCGCTGGACGTCGAGTACACGCCCGACGGACGCTACATCTGCACCACGAACAGCGAGGACAACACGGTCTCGGTGATCGACGCCGCGACCAACAAGGTCATCGACACGATCAAGACCGGGAAACAGCCCACGAGCATCGACTTCCTGCCCAACGGGCGCCAGGGCTACGTAACCGACGAGGGCAGCGGCACCATCGAAATCCTGAACTTCCGGCCATCCCCTGGAACCGTGAACACCTACGGATAGTGGATTCGTGTAATTTGCTCTTCCTTGCTTGGTGACTCCGGGGTGGGCAAGTCCGGACTGGCGCTCGAGCTCTCAGACGAGCCGTTCCGCCCCACGGAGTCCACCACGCATGCCACATCTGGAACATGCCGGCCCCCGAGCTGAACTAGGGGCAGAACGCACAGCGCGAGGTGGTCTTGTGGGATCTGGCCGGGAGCCCGGGTACCGGATCGTCCGCGCCTGCTGGCGGTGTTGGTGGCGGGCACGGGCAGCTGGCGGGTCGATGGGAGGTCTGGGGTGCCTGCCGCGGGCAGGGCCGGGTCTGGCCTTGTCGGGCGGTTAGGGCCGCAGGCGCCGCAGGACGGATAGTGCGTAGATGAACAGGGCGGCTACGGTGAGCCAGCAGGCTCCGGTGACCTGGCGGGCGTTATAGGCCATGGCGATGGTCATTGTGGCGACGATGACGACGGCTGCTATCCAGGAGAGGGTCAGGCGCCTGACTGCCGGGCGCAGGTGCGTGGTGATCCTGGGTGGGAGGGTGTTCATCTGACCTGGTTTCGGTTGTGGGCCTGTGTTCAGGACGTACTCTAGTATAAGTGTTCGATAATTGGCTAGGATGCGCCGGGAACCGCGGGAAGAACCCTGCGTCGATCTGCCCGGGCCGGGGATGTCCGCCGGCCATCCCCGCCGGCGGGCAGGCGTCGCGCTTGCCGTGCTGCGCTGTTCGGGTCCTGAGCGCGAGGATTGAGCGCGCCGCTGGCACTCAGCTGCGATGCTCTGGGCGGCGTCAGCCGCCTGATAGCCGGTATGAGGTCCATGTTCCTAGTGGAGACCGGAGAGTTCCGATATCTCCAAGACGGCCGCTGGGTTTAGATGCAACCTGAGCGAATGGAATTTCGCTGCAGGACGCACCCGCTCCGCGAAGGAGCTGGCGGCAAAGGCAGTCGTGCTCATCAACCTCGAGCAGCTTGCCGGAAAGGTCGTCTGGCCCGTGGTCAGCCCTTCGGAATGACCATCCTCATCTGCCGCCTACCGGGCGGGTGATCAAGGCGCCGTGGCTTCTGGCGTTTCCGCGGAAACAGCTTGTGCACGAATTCACAAAACGCTTCCGCGGAAACGTATCACCGATCGGAGGTATCCGCAGAGACGTCCGGTCATGCCGCGATGAGGGACGTCGCCGGACCATCGAGCGCGTCGGTCGTCTCGGCTCGGGGGAGCGTAGGTCTGGCCTCCGGTTCGGACGTTGATCGCAGAGCATGGTCAACCATCCGGCGGCAGTTGCCCGCGTAGCCGCCTGATTCTGAGCGTGTCACGTTGACTATCTGATGCGCAGCCTCCTGCGCGGCCGCCAGCCCGCGGCGGGTAGGGCGATCAGGGCCAGGGAGCCGGCGGCCGCGGCGGGCTGGACGTAGCCGCCGCTGTGGTGCGCGGGGCACCACGGGTTGGCGGGCACGCCGGCACAGGGGTTCGGCATGGTCGGCAGGCCGGACGGGAACGGTTTCATGATGACGGTGCCGTTCGGCTTGGGGTACTTGGCGCCCGCCGGACACGGGGCCAGGCCGGCGTCGCACAGCACCTGCGGGAACAGGCCGCCGCCGTTGTTCCCGACGGTGGTGGTCCCGCCGCAGGTCGGCTGCGTCTTCTCCAGGTTGGGCGGGGCGCTGCCGCTGGGCGCGTGGTTGCCCGCGAAGCAGTTCGTCGGCTCGCCGCCGAACAGCGTGATCTGACCGAAATCGGAGTTGCTCGGGTTCCCGAAGAAGCCGTTGTGCCGGAACGTGTTGTGCAGTAGCGCGTTGCCCCATGGGTCGAGCACGCAGCCGAACCCCGGCACCTCATGCCCGCCGGAGCCGGTGCACGTCTGGTGCAGGCTGGGCGTGCCCTTCTGGGCGTAGGGGACGAACAGGGCGCCCCACGCGCCGTTGTTGACGATCGTGTTGTCCATGACCGTGTCGTAGCGGCCGCCCGAGATCGTCAAGCCGGTGCCGATCGGCCCGGCCGCCGCGCTGCCCGCGGCCGGCACGGTGGCGCTGTTGTTGTCATGGATGTAGTTGTGGATCAATACCCAGCAGGAGATCGTGCGGGTGATCGGGCTGACCCCGCCGTTCGGGCACCGGCCGTCCTGCGGGGCGGGCGGGTCACCGATCACCGCGGTGTTGGTGTCCAGGCCGTCCTGATTGCCGTCGAACTGCGAGTTCTCGATGACGATGGTGCCGCCGGAGTTCGTGCCCGAGTAACCCAGCGCATTATTCTCCATCCACAGGTGGTTCAGGACCACGTCGCACTGCCGCAGGCAGGCGCCCACGTAGACGCCCGAGTCGTTCATGTTGCTGCCGTACAGCTGGGTCAGCGAGGCCGGGCCTGCCGAGTTGCCGGCGAAGATGCCGTACTCGGCAGCGGTGGTCTCATTGCCGAAGAACGTCGAGGTGGCGGTCAGGTAGCTGCCCCAGTAGCCGGTCAGGCCGATCTTGCCCGAGTCGGCACCGCCGTTCCACCAGACCTGGTTGCCTGACGCGCCGGTGCCCGCGAGGAAGTTGCAGACCGTCAGATTCTCCACGCTGACGTCACTGGCCTTCCAGACCAGGATGCCGTTGCGGCCGACCGGGGCGCCCTTGGCCCCGGCCCGCCCGTAGTCCTGGGCCGCCGGATCGGAACTGCACGCCGGGGAGCCGGCCTTGGTGCCGTCCACGATCACCGTGTCGCGGTTCATGCCACGCAGCGTGATGCCGGACTTACTGATATACACCCCGCCCATCGCACCTACGGCCGGGTTGCCGAACGGGCCGGTCTCGTCGGCATTCTCGTGGTAGTCACCCGGGGCGACCAGGATCCAGTCGCCCGGGCGGGCCGCGTTGACCGCGGCCTGGATGCTCTGGTACTTGCCGGGCACGCCGTTGAACGTGCCGACCAGCAGCACGTGCGGGCTGTGCCTGCCCGCCCCTGCGGCGCTGGCTGCGGCGGCCGGGAACGCGAAGGAGGTCACCAGCCCGGCGGCGAGCGCCGCCGCGGCGAACCCGGACATGACCATGCGCGGAACACCACGAATACCAGGCCTCACCGCTTCGCCCTCCGTTCACCGCCGGATTGATGGCAAAACCATACGCAGGCCGCGAACCCGGATGCCAGATGTTGCTGGCCGGTTTCTACCGCAGCGCGGGCTGAGAAGAAGGCCGAGCTGGTAGGCGGCCCCGCCGCGGCTGGCGGCGCTGCGCTTGCGGTAATGCCGGACACGTGCACGCTGGCGGTCTTCACCAAGGTGAACAGCTCAGCCGGGATCTCGCAGTTGCTCCGGCCAGCGGCGGCGAGCCTGAGCACCTCGAGCTCGCGAGCGGTGAGGCCCGGCGTCAGCCTCGCCCGCCCGGGTCGGGCTGGCCTGGCAGCGCGGTCCTGGCACGCCGGGCGAACCGGCGATGCGTGTGCATGTTCCTGCTCCAGGCGGTAAAGCGCCGGGTTGATCAGGCCCAGCCGCTTGTGCGCGTACTGGTCGGCGATCGCCACGATGCCGGCCAGCTCCGGCGTCGCGGCGCTCGTCCCCCCGCCGCCGGGTATCCAGAATCCCGGCGCCCCGTCAGATCGGCTCTAAGCGCTTGATCATGCCCGATACGTGCTCAGATAGGGGGTTCCCGTCCGAGTTCCGCAGATCAGGGCGCGTTGCAGTGCAGGTCTGTAAAACCGTCGGCTGACCTTACGCTCGTCCGAACCAGACTTGGCTCTCCTGCTGGCTCGGGAAAACCACCGCGATCAACCCCACCCGTCCGGAGAAGCGCCATTAGGCTCCAAGCCCCGAAGACGCCGCTCAGTCGGGCACATTGCTGACCGGCCGGGACAGCCCTTCGATGATTTGGGGCCCGGCCCCACCCCGCTTCGTGATCAGCTGGCGGGCTGTACTCCTGGGCCGGATACCGGGGTCTGATTCAGCACTAGGGTCTGCTGGCCGTTCCGGATGTATCCCTCGTACTGGACGTCGCCCTTGTTGAGCAGGGTGGCGTTGACCAGGATGCCGGTGACACCGTCCTGGGCCGGGAAGGTGAACTCGATGTCCTGATTCCCCGCCGCGTCGCTGATGTACTGCAGGCCGGCCCGGGCACGTCGGCGAGCGCGAAGAACCAGCTCGCGGCCAGCGAGGGGTAGTTGCCGTACCCGGTGAGGACGTTCGCGGCCACGTTGACGACGTTGCAGTCGCCGGTCACGTTAGTGCAGCCGGTGGCGTATGTGTTGAGCTTAGCCAGCAGTGGCTGGGGATATTCGGGCAGCGTCGGCAGCGGCGTGGCCGGCTGGAGTGCCTTCTCCAGCTTGGCCAGCTTGGCCATGCGCTGCTTGGCTGGTAGCTTGCGCAGCTGCTTGATCTCAGCCTGGGTCAGGTGCGGGTACTGCGGGTAGATCAGGGTGAAGCTCGGGCCGACCGGCATCAGCCACTGCTCGGAGGCGGCGCAGGGGGCCGTCCGCTGGCACACGGTCAGGGTGCCGTTCACATACTCGGCCTGTGCCGAGTCGTCGGCGGTTGCCCAGATCTGCTGCTCCTTGCCGCCGGTACGCAGCTCGCGGTACAGCCACTGGCCGGGTGTGACGGAGCTGATCTTGGGCGTGTAGTACAGGTACTGCTGGTAGTAATCGATCTTCTCAGCCGCCAGCTCGGCCGCGCTCGGCGGTGAGATGGCCTGCTGGGTGCTGCCCAGCTGCGCGACCGGATATTCCTGCAGTATCGCGGTCTCGATGTCCGGTGAGGGTGTGCTGGGGTTATCCCAGGTCGCGTGTGCGAGCAGGTGGTAGTCCGACGCGTCGAGGATGATCTCCTCCTTCTCGCTCTGCCCGGTCTCCGGCATTACAAAGGCGACCCCGGCTCGGCCGGCGATGTCCGTGACGTGGTCCTTGACCTGGATCATCGGGATGAGGGCCAGAGCGTGGAACATCTCCGCCTCCAGCCAGGACGGCAGCACCATCCCGAACAGCATGCTTTCGATCTGGCTGAACTCCACGACGCTGTTGTTGTCGGTTTTAACCGGGTCCAGGTTGCGGAAATACGCTAGGAGCTCGGCCGGGTCGCGCGGCAGCGAGTCGATCTTGCTATAGGGGAAGATGGGGTTGCCGATGATGCCGGCCCCGCCGTAAGTGATCCTGCCGTCGGCGGTCATCCAGCCGGACTGCACGCTGGGGTTAGGCCTGCCAGCGCGGTGCGGCCCCGGCGTCCGCCACTCCAGCACCTGGTAGATCCACTGACCAGCGGACAGGTTCGGCTGGGTCAGCGCCGCGGCGGCGGCGCGGTCGGCCAGCAGCTGCACGGTCATCGGCTGCGCCCCGGACGGCTGGACAGCCGCGAACAGGCCCGCCGCCAGCGCGGCGGCCACCGAGATGGCCATCACGTAGCGCCAGCTGGACCGGGCGCCGCGCAGCCCGGCCAGCCCTCGGCCGAGGATCCCGGCAGGTGACCTCGACACCACGTGCTGTTCTGCGGAAATCTCATTATCAAGCGCGGCGCGGAACATCTGCTCGGCGCGCGGTGTCACACCGAGCGGAACGCCGTCCCGGAACCGGCTGAGCTGCTCCATCTCGTTCATGACTGTGGCTCCTGGGGCAGAATCTTGCGTAGTTTGCTGCGGGCCCGGCTCAATCGGGACCGCACGGTGCCGACCGGCACGCCGAGCGCGACCGCTATCTCCTCGTACGACAGGTCGCTCCAGGCGGCCAGCAGCAGCGTGTCGCGCAGTTTGGCGGACATACTGGCCAGTGCCGCGGCAAGCAGCGGGCTGGCATTGGCCGCGCTCACCCGGTCATCAACCCGGTCGGTGAAGGACTCGGTGACTGGGTCGGCCCCGGTACGGGCGAAGGCGCGGTACTGCCGGATCTCGGCCCGGCGGTGCCGGCCGATCAGGTTGGTGCAGATGCCGTACAGCCAGGCCCGAGCATCGGCCCGGCTCGGGTCATAGCGGTCGCGCTGCCGAAAGGCGAGCAGAAAGGTCTCCGCCACGATGTCGTCGGCACCGGATCCGTTCAGCACAGCCGACCCCAGCCGCCGCGTCACATACCGCTGGATATGCGGCGCGTGCCGACGGAACAGCTCGGTGAACTCCTCGGGCTCGGTCCGCGAGCATCCGATGAGGTCAGCGTCGCTACGCGGGATCTGCCGGCTATCGGGCGCCATCGGCGGTCCTCCGGGTGGTTGTTATGGCCACCCTTCATTGCCCGCAGCGCGGCGGCAAGTTCCCTAATTCGGGCTTAGTAGTC
>CAVRLA010000007.1:0-198308 GCA_963722055.1 uncultured Actinomycetes bacterium
CCGAGGGGGGACTTGAACCCCCATGCCCTTTACGGGCACTAGCACCTCAAGCTAGCGCGTCTGCCTATTCCGCCACCCGGACCTGCGACGCGTCGCACGCGTCGGCTGGCTTAGGTTAGCAAACCGAAGGGCGTCTGGCGAAGGGCCCAGGACGCCCAATCTGGACCGCCCAGGGTCACGGCCGGACCACGGTGCGACGATAGACCGATGACAGCGAACCCGGCCACCGCGCAGGACGAGGTCGTCGACATATGCCGCGACCTGATCCGGATCGACACCTCGAACCCCGGCGACCACTCCGGCCCGGGTGAGCGCCACGCCGCCGAGCACGTCGCCGCCCTCCTCGCCGAGGTCGGCCTCGAGCCGCAGCTCCTGGAATCGCACCCCAAGCGCACCAGCGTCGTGGCCCGCATCGAAGGCCAGGACCAGACCAGGCCCGCCCTCCTCATCCACGGCCACCTGGACGTCGTCCCGGCGAACGCCCCCGACTGGCGTCACCACCCCTTCGACGGCGAGATCGCCGACGGCTGCCTCTGGGGCCGCGGCGCGATCGACATGAAAGACATGGACGCGATGATGCTGGCCGTCGTCCGCCAGCGGCGGCGCGAGGGGCGCCCGCCCGCCCGCGACGTCGTGCTCACGTTTACCGCGGACGAGGAGGCCGGCGGCACCTGGGGCGCCCGCTGGCTGGTGGACCATCACCCGGGCCTGTTCGAGGGGGCCACCGAGGCGGTCGGCGAGGTCGGCGGTTTCAGCCTGACCCTCGGCCGCCAGCGCCTGTATCTCCTGCAGGTCGCGGAGAAAGGCATGGCCTGGATCCGGCTGACCGCGCGCGGCACGGCCGGCCACGGCTCGATGATCCAGCCGGACAACGCGGTCACCGAACTGGCCGAGGCGATCGGCCGGCTGGGCCGCCACGAATGGCCGGTCCGCCTCCTCCCGTCCGTCCAGGCCTTCCTGGAAGGTGCCGCCGAGGCCCTCGGCATCGAATTTATCCCGAACGATCCGGGGCTCTTGCTGTCGAAGATCGGCACCGTTTCGCGGGTCGTGGGCGCCACCCTGCGAAATACGGTCAATCCGACCGTCCTGAAGGCCGGATATAAGGTCAACGTCGTCCCGCAGACCGCCACCGCCGAAGTGGACGGCCGCTTCCTGCCCGGCTACGAGGACGAGTTCTACGCCGAACTCGACCGGGTGCTCGGGCCCGGCGTGACCCGCGAGTTCATCCATACCGACATCGCGCTGGAGACCACCCCCGACGGCGCCCTGTACGACGCGATGACCAGCGTGCTTACCGCCGAAGATCCCGGGGCCAAGGTGATCCCTTACTGCCTGTCAGCGGGCACCGACGCCAAGTCGTTCAGCCGGCTCGGCGTGCGCTGCTTCGGCTTTACGCCGCTGCAGCTGGCGCCGGATCTGGACTTTTCCGGAATGTTCCACGGCATCGACGAACGAGTCCCGCTCGACGGCCTGCGCTTCGGCGTCCGGGTCCTGGATCGTTTCCTGGACTGCTGCTAGCGCTGACCGCGGGGCATCCGCCCTGTTGCGGCGGTGGGTCGGAATGTACGGACCGGGCGTATGATTCGCCTTCGGAGGGTAGCCTTCCTGCTGCCGTCGGCGTTGAGCCGGAGCCTGGACAGTTCCCAGTCTCCGTATTCGGCGTAGTCGGCCAGGATCCGCCGGGCGGTGTCGCGAGCGTCTCGCGTCGTTCCGCGCGGCAGGTACACGACGAGGTAGGCGTAATCAGCCATCGGTCCTATTGTGCTTGAGTTCACCAGTGCTTCATCCTGTGGTGGCAGAATCTGCCACCCGGTCCGGTGAGCCCCAGGGAACACACCGAACCGGGCCGGCGGTTACAGCTGAAGGGCGGCGCGTGGCCGTAGGGTCTCCTCAGACGGCCATAGCGCAGATTACAGGACGGGAAGAGCGTGCCAGCAAGGACAAGAACGGCGAAGACCACGAAGAACAACGGGGGCACGAAACTCGTCATCGTGGAGTCGCCGTCCAAGGCCAGGACCATAGCCGGGTACCTGGGTCAGGGTTACGTGGTGGAGTCCAGCGTGGGCCACATCCGCGACATGCCCGACCGCGCCGCGGAGATCCCGGCCAAGTACCGCGGCGAGCCGTGGGCCCGGCTCGGCGTCGACGTGGACCACAACTTCGAGCCGCTCTACGTCGTGCACAGCGACAAGCGCCAGCAGGTGGCCAAGCTCAAGAGCCTGCTGAAGGACGCCGACGAACTCCTGCTCGCCACCGATGAAGACCGCGAGGGCGAGGCCATCGCCTGGCACCTGCTCGAGGAGCTCAAGCCCAAGGTCCCGACCCACCGGATGGTGTTCCACGAGATCACCCCGGAGGCGATCGCCCGCGCCATCGCCAACCCGCGCCAGGTGGACGAGGGCCTGGTGGACGCCTATCAGGCACGCCGCGTGCTGGACCGGCTGTACGGGTACGAGGTCTCGCCCGTACTGTGGAAGAAGGTCATGCCCAAGCTGTCCGCCGGGCGGGTGCAGTCGGTCGCGACCCGGCTCGTCGTGGACCGGGAACGCGAGCGGATCGCCTTCCGCGCGGCCGCCTACTCCGACCTCGAGGCCGAGTTCGCGACGAAGGATCACGGCCAGCCCGACGCCGACGAGCCGACCAGCTTCAGCGCCAGCCTGGTCGCCGTCGACGGCCGCCGGGTGGCCCAGGGCCGCGACTTCACCTCGACGGGTGAGCTCCGCACGCAGGATGTCCTGCACTTGGACGCCGCCGCCGCGGCCGCCCTGGCCCAGCGGCTCGAGGACGCAAGCTTCTCGGTCGCCAGCGTGGAGCGCAAGCCGTACAAGCGCTCGCCGTACGCCCCGTTCCGCACCACCACCCTGCAGCAGGAGGCCTCCCGCAAGCTAGGCTTCTCGGCCAAGCACACGATGTCCGTGGCGCAGCGACTGTACGAGAACGGCCACATTACCTATATGCGCACCGACTCGGTGACGCTGTCCCAGACCGCGATCAGCGCGGCCCGCAAGCAGGCCGCCGAGCTGTACGGCGCCGCCTACGTGCCGGACGCCCCGCGCATCTACGCCAGCAAGGTCAAGAACGCGCAGGAGGCGCACGAGGCTATCCGCCCGGCCGGGGACAGCTTCCGCACCCCGGCTCAGGTCGCCCGGGACCGCCTGTCTTCCGACGAGCGCCGGTTGTACGAGCTGATCTGGCAGCGGACCGTGGCCTCCCAGATGAAGGACGCCACCGGCGAGTCGGTGTCGGTCCGGGTGGCCGGCACCTCGACCGCCCAGGAACGGGCCGAGTTCGGCGCCACCGGCAAGGTCATCAGCTTCTACGGGTTCCTCAAGGCCTACGTCGAGGACGCCGACGACCCCAACGTCGACCGCGACGACCGGGAGCGCCGGCTGCCGTCGCTGGCCGAGCGCGACCCGCTGGACGTGCTCCGGCTGGCCGCGGCCGAGCACGCCACCCGGCCGCCGGCCCGGTACACCGAGGCCTCGCTGGTCAAGGAGCTGGAAGACCGGGAGATCGGCAGGCCGTCGACCTACGCCAGCATCATCGGCACCATCCTGGACCGCGGCTACGTGTTCAAGAAGGGCACCGCGCTGGTCCCCTCGTTCCTGGCCTTCGCCGTCGTCACCCTGCTCGAGCGGCACTTCGGCCAGCTGGTCGACTACGAGTTCACCGCGCGGATGGAAGACGCCCTGGACTGCATCTCCCGCGGCGAGACCGAGCGGGTGCCGTGGCTGCGCCGGTTCTACTTCGGCTCCGACGGCGACGAAGGGCTGAAGGATCTGGTCAGCGACATCGGCGACATCGACGCCCGGGACGTCAGCTCGTTCCCCCTGCCCGACTCCGACATCGTGGTCCGGGTCGGCCGGTACGGACCGTACCTGGAGCGCGACGGGCAGCGGGTCAACGTGCCGGAGGACATGGCCCCGGACGAGCTGACCGTCGCACGGGCTGAGGAGCTCTTTAATCAGCCGAACGGGGACGTGGTGCTTGGCACCGACCCCTCCACCGGTCACGTGCTGGTCGCCAAGGCGGGCCGGTTCGGCCCCTACGTGACCGAGCAGCTGCCCGAAGACTCCAAAGCCAAGC
This sequence comes from uncultured Actinomycetes bacterium, assembly GCA_963722055.1. GTDB lineage: Bacteria > Actinomycetota > Actinomycetes > Streptosporangiales > Streptosporangiaceae > Palsa-504. Next base: position 4,087 of record CAVRLA010000007.1, read on the forward strand.
CCCGCACCGCGTCCCTGCTCAAGTCCATGGCCCTGGACACCGTGACCCTGGACGACGCGATCCGGCTGCTCACCTTGCCCCGGACCCTGGGCGAGCTCGACGGCGAGACCGTCACCGTGCAGAACGGCCGGTACGGCCCGTACGTCAAAAAGGGCTCGGACAGCCGGTCGCTGGAGTCCGAGGATCAGCTGTTCACGCTGACCCTGGCCGAGGCCAAGGAGATGTTCGCCCAGCCCAAGCCGCGCGGCCGCGGCGCCCGTGCGGCGGCCCCGCCGCTGCGCGAGCTGGGCGAGGACCCGGCCACCGGCAAGCCGATGGTGATCAAGGACGGCCGGTTCGGCCCGTACGTCACCGACGGCGAGACCAACGCCTCGCTGCGTAAGGGCGACGACGTGGCCGCGATCAGTGTCCAGCGCGCCGCCGAGCTGCTCGCCGACCGGCGCGCCGCGCCGCCGGCGGCGCGCCGCCGGACCAGTACCGCCCGGGCCAGCACGACCCGGAAGAAGACAGGTACCACGGCTCGTTCAGTATCAAAGAGATCTTTATCGGCAGGAACTAAGGACTAGGCGCACCCAGGGGCTGAGCTTAAAATCACGATCAAGGACTAACCAGTTATGCGGCCACCAGTGCCGATACGCTTTACGCCGTGAACTTCCGCGCCGCGGGCCATGGGCGTGGTGCCGACCGGGGGCAGCTCGGCCGAGGCGCTGCGCGGCGGCATCATGCCCGCGAACCCGGGGTCCTGTCCATCAAGCCGTTCCGCCGGCTGTGGATCGCGCTGTCCCTGTCCAGCCTGGGTGACTGGCTGAGCATCATCGCGCTGACCGCGCTCGCTCCCTCGCTCGTCTCCGGCGGCCTGCCGGCCAAGGGCTCGGCGGTCAGCGGCGTCTGGCTCGCGACGCTGCTGCCCGCCTTGCTGTTCGGACCGCTGGCCGGCGCGCTGGCCGATCGCCTGGACCGCCGGATGACGATGATCGTCGGCGACGTGATCCGCGGCCTGCTCTTCCTGTCCATTCCCTTGTTCCCGCACCTGACCTGGATCTACGTCGCCAAGTTCCTGGCCGGCGTGGCCACCCAGTTCTGGAGCCCGGCCACCTCCGCGTCCATCCCGAACCTGGTACCCAAGGACAAGCTGGAGCGGGCCAACCAGCTCAGCCTGCTCACCACCTACGGCACCGCGCCGCTGGCGGCTGGCCTGTTCAGCGTGCTCGCCCTCATCAGCGAGGGGATCAGCCGGGTCACGCCGCTGTTCCACGTGCACACCAGCAACGTGAACCTGGCCCTGTACTTCAACGCCGCCTCGTACTTCATCTCCGCGCTGACCGTCTACTTTATCCACGAGATACCCAAGCGCCACGCGAGCGGGAAGATCTCCGTGCCGTCCACCGCCAAGTCGATCTGGGACGGCTGGCGGTTCATCGGGGTAACCCCGGTGGTACGCGGCTTGGTGATCGGCATGGTCGGCGCCTTCGCCGCGGCCGGCGTGGTGGTCGGCCTGGGCTTTACCTACATCACCTACACGCTGCACGGCGGCAACGCCGGCTGGGGCCTGGTCTTTGCCGCGATCTTCGTCGGCATGGCCCTGGGCATGGTCTTCGGCACGCGGGTGCTCGGCACCTTCAGCCGGCGTCGGCTGTTCGGGCTCACGATCGCGGCCGCCGCGGTGCCGCTCGCGCTCATCGGCCTGGTGCCGGTCCTGGGCGCGGTGGTCCTGTTCGTGGCGGTGCTCGGCGCGCTGTCCGGGATCGCGTATGCGACCGGGTTCACCATCGTCGGGCTCGAGGTGGACGACGACACCCGCGGCCGGGTCTTCGCCTTCTTCCAGTCTTCGATCCAGGTCATCCTGTTCACCGTTATCGCCATTGTGCCGCTGCTGTCGGCCGGCCTGACCCGGCTGATCGCGTCGCTGAACGGGAACGGGAACGTCAGGATCGGCAACATCACCTACGCCTCGGCCGGTCAGAACGCGGTCATCCTGCTGGCCGCCGGGCTGGCCTTCTTCCTCGGCATACGCGCCTACCGGCAGATGGACGACCGCAAGGGCGTCCCGCTCCGCGAGGACCTGCTGGCCGCGGTGCGCAACGAGTCGCCCCCGCCGCTGCCCGGTACGGCGCATCTGAACGGCCACACGCCGCCGCCCGGCCCGCCGCCGGGGCTGCTGATCGCGTTCGAGGGCGGCGAGGGCTCGGGCAAGACCACGCAGGCCCGGCTGATCTCCATCTGGCTCCGCGAGCTCGGCTACGACGTGGTGACCACGCACGAGCCCGGCGCGACCAAGGTCGGGATGCGGCTGCGCGCGCTACTGCTCGACACCGCGCACACCGGCATGTCGCCGCACGCCGAGGCGCTGATGTACGCGGCCGACCGGGCCGAGCACGTCGCGTCGGTCATCGCGCCCGCGTTGGACCGGGGCGCGATCGTCATCACCGACCGGTACGTGGACTCCTCGCTGGCCTACCAGGGCGCGGGCCGCAACCTGCCGGTAGAGGACATCGCCCGGTTCAACTGGTGGGCCACCGGCGGGCGCATCCCGGACCTGACCATCCTGATGGACATGGACCCGATAGCCGGGCTGCGGAGGCGCGTGCGGTCAGCGGACCGGCTGGAGGCCGAGCCCGCCGAGTTCCACCAGCGGGTCCGGGCCGGGTTCCAGGCCCTGGCCCAGGCCGAGCCTGCCCGGTACCTCGTGCTCAACGCGGACCGGCCGACCGATGAGATCACGCGGGACATCCAGAACCGGATCCGCGGCATGCTCCCCGACCCGGTGCCGTCGGTGGCCGAGGCCGCCACCGGCGACTTCCCCGCCATCAAAGAAGAAGTCCGGTGACCGCGCTTCCCCCCGCACCTCCAAGCCCATCGGATCCCCCCTCACCTGCGCAGCCACCGCGAAACCTCCCCTCACCCGCGCCGCCCCCGGTCTTCGCCGAGCTCACCGGCCAGGACGCCGTGGTCGCGCAGCTTTCGCGCGCCGCCGCCGCGGCGGCCGCGTTGCTCGAAGGCGAGCGCCCGCCCCCTGGCGCGATGACGCATGCCTGGCTGTTCACCGGCCCGCCCGGGTCGGGCCGGTCGGTGGCGGCGCGCGCCTTCGCCGCCGCGTTGCTGTGCCCGTACGGAGGTTGCGGCGAGTGCCCGTCCTGCCGTCAGGTCCAGGCCGGGACCCACGCCGACCTGCTGCTGGTCCGGCCGGAGGGCCTGTCCTACGGGGTCAAGCAGACCCGGGACCTGGTGCTGCGCGCGGCGGGCGCACCCGTCGGCGGGCGCTGGCAGGTGGTGGTGTTCGAGGACGCCGACCGGTGTACCGAGCAGGCGGCCAACGCGCTACTGAAGGCGATCGAGGAACCGGTTGCGCGCACCGTCTGGCTACTGTGCGCGCCGTCGCCCGGGGATCTGGTCCCGACGGTCAGATCCCGGTGCCGGGTTGTCACGCTTGTCGTGCCGGCGTCGGCCGCGGTCGCTAAGGTACTGGTGACGCGGGACGGAATCGAGCCCGCTGCCGCGCTGGCCGCGGCCCGCGCAGCGCAGGGGCACGTGGGCCGCGCCCGGCGCCTGGCCCTGGACGCCTCCGCCGCCGCGCGCCGGGCCGACGTGCTGCGCGTGCCGCTGGCCGCGGTATCGCTAGGCCCCGCGCTGTCGGCGGCCGCCTCGCTCGTCCGGACCGCCGAGGACGAGGCCAAGGCGGTCACCGAGGAACTCGACGAGCCGGAACGGGGGTCGCTGCGCCGGGCGTTCGGTGAGGGGTCGACAGGCAAGGGCGTGGCCAAGGCGATGCGCGGCATGGCCGGCGCCCTGAAGGACCTCGAGGACCGGCAGAAATCCCGCGCCACCCGGGTCAAGCGGGACACCCTCGACCAGGCCCTACTCGACCTGGCCGTTTTCTACCGCGACGTCCTCATGCTGCAGCTCGGCGCCGACGTCGAGCTCGCCAACGGCGACCGCGAGCCCGACCTGCGCCAGGTCGCCGCCTCCTCGACCCCCGAAGCCACCGTGCGCCGCCTGCAAGCCATCATGCACTGCCGCGAGCGCCTGACCCTCAACGTCGCCCCCCTGCTCGCCGTAGAAGACCTGACCCTCTCCCTAGTCGAAGGCTGACCCCCGCGCCCGCCGCGCCGCCGGGCCCGTCCGCCGCGCCTGCCCCGTGCGGCGCGCCTGCCCCGCGCGCCGCGCGCCGCGCGCCGCGCCTCCGCCCGGTGCCGCCAGCCATCCAGTGCCGCCAGCCACCCAGTCCGAGTCCCACCAGACCCTTACACCCTCTGAACCTCATGCGCCCCCCGCTTCCCGCTCCTGCTGGGGCTCCGAACCTATGAGCGCCACGTTCACCGGTTGCCGAGGCCTCACCGGTTGCCGAGGCCTCACCGGTTGCCGAGGCCTCACCGGTTGCCGAGGCCTCGCCGGCCGACCTCGCGGCCGGGCTGTCCGGGCACGGGATGGTGCGGATGGGGAGAGGGGGGCGGTTGAGACCGCTGGCCAGGGCGTCCTTGATCAGCCGGACGACTTCGGAACGCTCACGGCGGATCTGGCGGGGCGAGAAGTGCAGCGGGAAGATGCCGGCCGCGCCCATCAGATCATGACGCATCCGGGTCCGGTCAGCGTCCGCAGGCGACAGGTGCCATTCGTACGAGTCGGCCTCTGCGCTGACCCCGGCCTCCGGCCACCAGGCGTCCGGCCTGGCCAGGAAGGTGCCGCCGACGTAGAGCGACGCGTGCCTGCCACGGTCCGCCGGCCCGGATCCGCCACTGCAGAGCGGTGTCCTTCATGCCCAGGCTCAACAACTGCCCGCGGCTGGCTACCGAGAACTGCTGGTCCAGGAGCTCACCCAGGCCGTCGATTCGTACGGTGACTGACATGGAACAGAGAATGACACCCGGCTCTGACAAAACGGCAACCGAACGCCGGGTAAGCCCGGAAGACCGCTACCGGACCGGCAACGTAGTCTGACCCTGTGGGCATGATGATGGCGGTGAGCTTCGAGCGCTACGGCCGGCTGTACTACCTCGATCCGGGTGCGTACTCGCCGGGCATCGGCGACAAGGTGCTCGTGCCCACCGACTCCGGGCCCGAGGTGGCCGAGTGCGTGTGGGCCCCGCAGTGGGTGCCCGAGGACATCGACGGGCTCCCGGTATGCGAGGGCCTGGCTACCGACGACGACCTGGTCCGGAACGAGGAGAACCGCCGCCGCCGGGCCGAGGCCCGGCTGGCCGCGCGGCGGCTGATCCGCGAGCACCAGCTGCCGATGAAGGTCACCGCGGTGGACTACATCGGTCCGGAGAACGTGTTCATCGTCTACTTCAGCGCGCCACACCGCGTCGACTTCCGTGCGCTGGTCCGCGACCTGGGCGGCCGGCTGAAGGCCAGGGTCGAGCTGCGCCAGATCGGCCCGCGGGACGAGGCCCGGCTGCAGGGCGGGATCGGCCCCTGCGGGCGGGACCTGTGCTGCGCCACGTTCCTCAAGGACTTCGAGCCGGTCTCGGTCCGGATGGCCAAGGATCAGGACCTGCCGGTCAACCCGCTGCGGATCGCCGGCGCATGCGGTCGGCTGATGTGCTGCCTGAAGTACGAGCACCCGCTGTACCAGGACTTCCGCAAGGACGCCCCCCCGGTGGGAACCACGGTCACCACCCCCGACGGGCCGGGCACGGTGGTCGGCCACAATGTTCCCTCGGACACGGTGGTGGTCAAGCTATCTGCGGACGGCCGGGCCTGCGCCTGCCCGAAGGCCAGCGTCTGCGGATCCCGGCAGGCGTACGAGGAAATGCACGTCAAGCCCCGGCCGTAGCCTTGCCCATCGCTCGGACAGTCGGCTGTTAAACCCGGGATCTGGCGGGCGGGCGGGCCGTGCGTCTGGCAGACTGCTGGGCCGTGGATGCACGTGACGACCTGCTGAGGGCCGCCGTCGAGATTACCCGCGCGGCCAGCGGCCTGGCCGCTCAGCGGTTCCTCGAAGGCGTGCCGGTGGCTAAGAAGGCAGACGACACCGAGGTCACCCCGGCCGACATCGAAGTAGAAGAGCTGATCCGGTCGCTGATCGCCGCCCGCTTCCCCGGTGACGGCGTGACCGGAGAGGAACTGAAGGACACGCCCGGGACCTCCGGCCGCCGCTGGGTCATCGACCCCATCGACGGCACCTCAGCCTTCGCTCACCGCATTCCGATGTTCGGCGTCCTGCTGGCCGTGGAGGACACCGAGGGCAGCGCGGTCGCCGTGCGAAGCTACCCGATGAGCCAGGACCTGATTTACGCGGGCCGCGGCCTGGGCTGCTGGCATCAGGTGAACGACGACCCACCGCAGCGCCTCACCGTGAGCAGCACCCGGCAGCCACGCGGCGCGTGGGTGGAGATGGTCAACCCGGCCACCTGGTCGGAGGACCTGCTCGTGCGGCTGCACCGGGAGGTCCTCCTCCTCCCCGACGTCAGGGGCACACTGGCCGTGGCCTGCGGCCGGATCGACGCCCTGATCATCGCCGGCCTGCCCATGGGCTATGAGGACATCGCGCCGATCCCGCTGCTCATCGGCGAAGCGGGCGGGCGCGTCTCGGACCTGGACGGCAATGACGTCCTGTCCGGAAATGGCACCGTGCTGGCCAGCAACGGCCACATCCACGACGCCTTGCTCGACCTCGTCCGGGACGTGCCGTCCGGCCGGGACTACCAACTCCTGATCCAAGCCCGCCGGTAATTGGTGGTCCGGCTCCCTGCGCCGTCTTCCCGCCCGCTGATACGGGACACCGACGCGGCCCCGGTTGACCAAGCCTGCCCCGGCGCGATCCGGGTCAGGCTGATGATGCCGAGGCCCAGCCCGACCACCGCTCCACCGTCACGGCCAGCACCGGCCCCGTCGGCGGAGCCTCCCGGTACTGCCAGTACCGGTTGGCCAGCAGCCGCAGCGGCTCGGCCATCTGCCGCTGGTCAGTCAGGACCACCCCCCGCCCGTCGGCGCGAACCCACCACAGCCGGTCCCAATCGTCGGAGTATTCGTCGGCGAGCATGGTGACCTGCGGGTTCTCGCCGACGTTCCGGAGCCGCTTCAGGTTGCTGCCTGACTTCGGCTTCTGGTCGACGGCCGTGTAGACCGTGTCTCCCTGGACCGCGAAGGTGACCACCACCAGATGCGGCTGCCCGCCAGCGTCCGCAGTTCCCAGCCGCGCCACGGGCACGGTGGCGAACCGGGCCCGCGCTTCGCCCTCGGGAAGCCTCACGCCGACGAGCTTACGGTCCTCGTCCTGCCTTCACCACATAACAATGAAGTTCACCCAGAGCTATAGGCGCCCAACCGATCCCCAGAGGCAATCTTTCGCCCAGCGAATCCTTTTCCCTGGTTATTCATTGGCGGGTCTATCCGGAGGTTTGCGCTGCCCTCGGGCACACCGGAAACCGGCACGAGATAAACCTCATCTGTCTGGGGCAAATTACGAGCACGTATCCCAACGCACTCATAGGCACGTCAGATTTCGTCCTAAGAGCCCCGTCACGGATTCGAACCGTGCACCTTTCCCTTACGAGGGGAATGCTCTGCCGAATGAGCTAACGGGGCGATGAGCCGCCCACGCCTCAGGCGACCCACCGAGTGTACCGGAACCGCGGCCGGTGCCCGGACGCGGTCGAACGGCTAATTTTGAGTACGGCAGAGGTATCTATCGTCGGCGAGGGCACCGTGAGCAGCCTGCACCAGGGTTTCCAGCAGACAGGTCAATCGATTGACACCGAGGCCGCCTTCCGCTGGCTCGACCGCATGGACGGGAATCCCGCGATCCAGCAGATCAGGCAGCATATGCTCGATGCCTGCCCAGTCGGCGAAGGCGATCAGGTCCTGGATGTGGGCTGCGGACTCGGGCACGAAGCGCGCCGCCTCGTCGAGCGGGTCGGGCCGCACGGACAGGTAACCGGTATCGACGCCAACGCCGCCATGATCGCCGAGGCCCGCCAGCGTGTAGCGGGCCTGACCCTCCCCATCACCTTCGAAGTCGGCGACGCCCACCGTATCGACTTCCCAGACCACACGTTCGATCTGTGCCGGACCGAGCGCGTCCTGCGCTACCTAGACCGCCCGGAGACCGTGGTGGGGGAGATGGCGCGCCTGGCGCGTTCCGGCGGATCCGTGCTGGCCTTTGACTTCGACTCGGACCAGACCGTGGTCGATGCACCAGACCCAGCACTGGCCCGCCGGATCGCGGAGGTGCTGGATGCCGCGGTGCCGCACCCCTGGATCGGCCGCCAGCTCTTCGGGCTGTTCCGCCGGGCCGGGCTGCGTGACGTGCGCGTGGGCCCGCACGTCATCTGCTTCTCCGGCGCGTCCGGATTCGCCGTCTACGAGCAACTCAACCGCGGAACGATTGACCGGGCGGTACAAGCCGGTCAGATCACCGCGCAAGAGGTGACCGCCTGGTGGGCTCCACTCACGCAGGCGGCCGAGGCAGAGACGTTCTTCGCGGCGGTTCTCGGATTCACCGCCGCCGGCCGCAAGCCTTAGTAACGAGAGCGGAATCCGCTCGGTCAGGGCCGCGGCTGGGCACCGGGGCGCCAGTCGACGCCAATCGTGCCTTGTGCCGCCGAGGCTCCGCTTCGGCCGCCGCCGCGGCCGCGCAGCACATAGGCGATGCCCACCGCGATGGCACCGCCTGCTATCGGGCCGACCAGGTACGCCCACCACGAGGTCCAGTCGCCCTTCACCAGGGCCGGGCCGAGCGAGCGGGCCGGGTTCATCGACGCCCCGCTGACCGGCGAGCCCCACAGCCCGGCCAGCGCGATATAGGCGCCCACGCCGAGGGCGGCCAGCGTCCCGATCTGCTGCGCGCCCGACGCGGTGCCCAAGATCACGCTCACCAGCCCGGCGGTCAGCACCAGTTCCCACAGCATGGCGCTGGTTGTCGAGATCCCGCTGCCGGGCAGGGTCAGCCCCGCGCTGCCCTGCTTGCCCAGAAACGCCCACAGCACCAACGTGGCCAAGATGGCCCCGAGGAACTGGGCCACGATGTACGCCGGGACGCGCTTCCACGGGAAGTCGCCTCGCGCGGCGAAGGCGATACTCACTGCCGGATTGAGGTGTGCGCCGGAGACCGTCCCCATGAACAAGATGATGGCCATCACCATCAGCGCCGGGGCCACTACCTTCGCGCCGTACGGGACCGCGTTGCCGCCGAACCGGGCGCTGACCATGCCGCCGCCCACGGCGACCAGGACCAGGAGAAACGTCCCGAGTAGCTCAGAGAACAGCCGCCGTCCCTCGTACCGGTTGTCCCAGAAGTCGAACTCACCGGACACCGAGTTCGGCTGCCCGATGGACCGCAGGGCCACCTCGGCGTGACGAACGGCCTGTTGCCGTTCAGGCTCGGATGGCGGGGCTACCCCGCTCGGCTGACTGGTCATATCAACCTCATTTCCCGCCCCTGGAGCACCCGGGGACGCCGGTTCGGGGTACGCCACAGCACCTGAGCCACGACGTCATGGTCGCCTGACCGCAATGGGCGAAACATCACCCATTAAGCATGAGTTCACCGTCGTGTAACCCGGTAGACCGCCGTGCCAGGAACTAAGGCATGCTCCTGGTCTCCGGTTCGCCCGCCTTCTCCCGGATCGCGGCGAGGAGCGCGGCCCAGTCCGCCCCGAACGCGCCCGCCCCCTGGCGCTGGAGGCGTTCGGCGAGGATGTCGACGTCGAGGTCGGCCTCGGCGATCGCCGCGATGGTCCGCTCCGCCGCCGCGTAATCCGGCTCGAGGTGCTGGTCAAGACGGCCATGATCGGCGAATGCGAGCAACGTCTTTTCCGGGATCGTGTCGATCGTGCCGGGGGCGGCCAGGCGGCCCAGGTAGTGGGTGTCCGGCAGGTCGGGGTCCTTGGTGGAGGTGGAGGCCCACAGAACCCGTTGCGGGCGGGCGCCGGCCTCGGCCAGGGCCTGCCAGCGCTTGTCCGACAGCAGCCGCAGATGGGAGGAGTAGGTCTTCTGCGCCATCGCCAGGCCGAGGCCGCCGTGCAGTGTGGGCGGCAGCAACGGGTCGGCGGCTGAGTCCCAGCGCGAGATGAACACCGAGGCCACAGACGGCACGGCCGGGTCCAGTCCGGCGTCGCGGCGGCGTTCCAGAGCGCGCATGTAGGCGTCGGCGGTGCGCAGGTAGTGGGCGTCGGAGAACAGCAGCGTCACATTGACCCCGATACCGGCCGCGATCGTCTCCTCCATGGCGGTCAGGCCCTGGGGCGTTCCGGGGATCTTCACCAGCAGGTTGGGGAAACCGGCCCGGTCGTGCAGCCGACGGGCCAGCGCGATCGTCGCCGTGGCGTCGTAGGCGACATCGGGGGGGACTTCCAGCGATACGTACCCGTCCACGCCGCCGGTGCGCTCCCATTCCGGCCGGAACAGCGCCGCCGCCTCGGCCAGGTCCTCCAGGGCCAGCCCGTACACGAGGTCCTGCGCATCGGTGACGCCCGCCGCCACCAGGCGCGCCAGGGAGCGGTCATAATCCGATCCGGCCGCCATGGCGTGCCCGAGGATCGTCGGATTGGAGGTCAGGCCGGTGACCGCTAGCTCGCTGACGTAACGGGCCAGCGCTCCCGAGCGGAGCATGACCCGGTTGATGCTGTCCAACCACAGGCTCTGGCCCAGCGCGTGCAGGCGCTGCGCCGGATTCGGCTCAGCTGTCATGGACGGTCCTCTCCGCAGCGCCTCACCCGGACGCGCGGACCTCATACCAGAGGCCGCCGTTGAGGTCGAGGTTGTTGCCGTTCGCCTGGCCGGGGCCGTTGTCGCCGATATAGGTGTACAGCGGATGCCCGTCGTATGTGGCCTGCACGGTGTGGCCACCGCGGGACACCGTTCCCAGCGTGCCCGTGACCCCGGGTCCGGCCTTAGGGTCACCGATGACTGGCGGCCAGTAGGCGGCGCACGACCCGGTGCATTTAGAGGCCGTCGGGGTGTCAGGCGAGAACCAGTACAGCGTGAGGCCATTCGCGTTGGTGAGCACGCTGACGCCCTTGATCGTGACGGTCTTCAGCGTGATCCCGCGGCCGCCGGCGGTCGCGGGCGGTGTGGTTCTGGCGTTGGCGATCGCCACGCCGAGCAGGGTCAGGGCCAGGATCGAGACGACGCCCACCGCGCCGATCAGCACCGACACGGCGGAGTGCACCCGTGCCACCCTGCGGGCCGCCGCGCTGATCCATCCGTCGGACTCCTGGGCGGGACCCGCGGAGGCCGCGGCCAGGGCTAGCACCGCGAAGGCGGCCACCTCGATCAGCCCGGCGGCGATCCCCGCCCTCGTCCGGACCTCCCTGAACCCGAACAACCCGATCCACACCGCCAGCAGGTAGGCGCTGAGCGTCGACAGCGCGAACGCCGCGCTCGCGGCTACCGCCAGTCGGCTGTGGGTCACCAGGACCGCAATCGCCAGGGTGAAGCCGCCGATGAACTGCACCAGGAACAGCCAGCCGATGGTCGGGATCGTCCGGTATCCGGTCAGGTACAGGTCCAGGTGAATACCCGCGGACACGGAAAGCAGCATCGCCCCCGCGATTCGCAGCGGCAGTCCTCGCGCCTGATGTCGGCGATGTCGGCCCACGACCGTCACCCGTCTCACAACCAGTAGACGTCGCCTACCGGCAACGGGTTCAACGCGACCGGAGCGTGCGGGCCGGCGCCATCGTCCCCGCGGATCTTGTCAGTTCCGAATGTGCATCCCCATCCTGGCGGGCGTACGGCCCGCTATCAATGCGGTTAGGGAAGTCGGATGGGTGAAAGGCGCGCGTTCTGTTCCCCGTTCTGCCCAGCAGCCCCCCAGGCCGCATCGGGCACTCCCGATCGGGAACCAGCGCCGGCTGGCTATGATCGTCCCGGCCCAGATCGCCGCGGAATCGTCCCGGCCCAGATCGCCGCGGAAGCAGAGCATGGCCCCCGAACCGGAACACCGCCCGACCAAGCAGGTCATCGTCATCCGGCGTGACCTGAGGATGCGCCGCGGCAAGGAGATCGCCCAGGGCGCGCACGCCTCGACGGCTTGGCTGGCCAACCGCGTCCTGCAGGGAATGACACCGAACGGGACCGTGGATCACGTCGCGCTGTCCGCGGCCGAGCGATCCTGGCTCGAGAGCAGCGTCCGTAAGGTCACCGTCAAGGTGAACTCGGAGGAGGAGTTGATGGCGGTCTACCAGGCGGCGATCGAGGCCGGGCTCGTCGTGCACCTGGTCACCGACCGGGGCCTGACCGAGTTCGGCGGGGTGCCCACCCGGACGTGCCTGGCCGTCGGCCCGGACTATGACGACCTCGTCGATCCGGTGACGGGCGACCTCGAGCTGTACTGACGACGGGCGCCACTGACGACGGGCGCCGGAGCGGGTTAGGAGCGGTAGGCGGCCGCGAAGCCCTCGCGCCAGCTGGGGTAGCGCAGCGTCCAGCCGAGCTCACGCTTGGCCTTCGCGTTCGAGGCGCCGCGGGACCCGGCGGCCATCATCACCATGCCCTGGCCCGCGATCAGCCGCGCCAGCCATATCGGGACGTGGCGGGGCGGCTTGGCGCCGAGCGCGGCCGCGAGCGCGGGCAGCCACTCGGACATCGGGGCGGGCTCATCGTCGACGACGTTGTACAGGCCGGCCCCGTCGTGCCCGAGCGCGAGCACGGTCGCGGCCGCGGCGTCGTCGAGGTGGATGAAGGAGGAGACGCCGCCACCCGCCCCGATGACCGGGAACTGCCGCTTGCGCACGGACGGGACCAGCCCGTCGTTGGCCGCGCCGTAGAAGCCGCCGTACCGCAGCGCGATCCCGCCCGCGCTCGTGACCGCCTCGTCCAGATGACGCATCGCGGCGTTGGTCTGGCTCGCCATGGCCGGCGGGTCGGGGTCGAGCGGATCATCCTCGGTCTTGACCGGGCCGCCCACCCGCGCGTAGCGGTAGCTGGCAAAGCTCTGCGCGACGAACCGCTGCACGCCGGCCTCGCGCGCGGCGGCCAGCAGCGCGTCGGTGCCCTCGGTCCGCAGCCGGTTGGTCGGACCGAAGCTGCGGTCCAGGCTGCGACCGAAGCGCACCCCGGCCAGGGCGGTGGCCTGGTGGACGATCGCGTCCGGTTTAGCCTCCAGGACGGCCTGGCGTACGGCCCTCGCGTCGAGCAGGTCCAGCGCGACCGGCTCGGCCCCGAGCGCCTCGACCCGCTCGGCGCCTCCCGATGACCGATAAGTGCCGATCACGTCGTGCCCGTGCTCGATGAGCTGAGGGACGAGCCGGGCGCCGATGGCACCGGTCGCACCCGCGACGAAGACTCGCATCGTGCTCTCTCCCGTATCTGGTGAGCAGATCACTGCTATGACTCCACCAGACGAGCAAGTGTGACGGACTAGACCGAGTCACCCGCGGGAACCCAGGGTATGGTCAGCCCCGGCTGCGCTTCCGCCCAGCGTCTGGCCGCCGCGTGCGGCCGGGATCCGGGTCACGGCGCGGCCCCTCGTTCTCGAGGAAGCACCAGGGCTCGTCGACCCTGTGCGCGAGGTCCTCGATCCGCTCCCGGAACGTTCGCCCGCGATAGGGCACGCGTCGCGACGGCCAGGGTGGGCCCAGCTGAGCCGGCATAAGCTCAACGACCGAGGGCGGACGCCGCGATGCGTCGCGCGCGAGGCGGTGTGGTGGTTGCCGGCCGGAGCCGCGTCGGCCCGCACCGGGTCCGGGCTCGGGTCGATGTCGCCGTCCTTGACCGGACGGAGCTCGATGCTGAAGCGCGCGTCCAGGGCCGTGGACAACGCGGCCAGCGTCCGCAACGTGAGGTTCTCACCGCCGCTGAGGATCTGGCTGACCCGGCCGGGGGAGACGCGCATCCGTTCCGCGAGCTCGGCCCGGGTGAGGTCGCGCTCGCGCATGTACCAGCTGATCTCGTTGATCAGCTGCGTGGCGAACGAGAGCATCTCGTCGTCGATCTGGGTCTCCACCGCCCGGTGGTCTGGCGAAGCGCCTGTTCGGAAGACCATCAGTGCCTCCACTTGGTTACGGCCAGACCCTGCGCCCGACGAGGTAACTTTTGGTGTACTTAGCTGTAGCTAAACGTATAGTTATGACTAAAGTCTCGCTGGGGCCGAGATGGGGCAAGGCCAGAGCGGGTCATTGTTATAAAAATGTTATTATACGCCGGAGGCCCGCGGGCCAAGCGACGGAAACCGCGCCCCCAGGTTCGACTGGGACGGGAGCGCACCCAGGGTCGGCTGAGACTGGTGTGGCTCTGACCAAACAACGCTTCCTGGCTCATTTGACGCGTTGGCGCCCAAAAGTGTAGATAGATCGCCGCACACCTGCAACCATAATCTCCGGAGGCGGCCTCTGGGCTGTTGAGCCGAAGGCGTGAGGCGGAGGGGGCTGGCATGCCTGGCTTGGTGTTGGGCGTGGTCGTGACCTTTGCCCTGTCGCTGATCTTGTCGTGCACGTTCCTGCGGATGCGCTGCCGCGGAGTCGGGCCGCCGTTCGGGCCGCGCGCCCGGTACTGGGGCACCTTCATCGCGGTCAGCACGGCCGCCGTGTCCACCGCGGTCGGCATGCTGATCGTCGCCGCCAGCAGCCACAGCGGCGCCGCTTACGCCGGGATCATCGTGGCGCCCGGCCTGCTGCTCAGCCGGGTGCCCCCGCAACGCGACCTGGAGATGCGGCCCAGGACCGGGGCCCACCTGGTGACGCTGCCGTTCAGCCGCCTGTACGACCGGATCGGCGACGACATGCAGGCCTGGTGCGACTACAGGATGGCGGCGGCGAAGTCCGAGCCCCGGTACCTGGGGCACACGGCGCAGTACTACTGGAACCAGATGAGCCGGATCCGAGACCGGCGCACACGGGACATCCTGGACACCTTGCGGAGGTCCATCGTCCACAAGATGGACTGCGTCCGGCTGATCGACCTGGACGCCTCCCCGGCCCGGCTGCGCGACGCGTTCCAGCAGCACCCCTGCACGCAGCACATCCGGGCCTTCACCGACGACGACCTGATCTGGCTGGCCCGGCGGTTGGAAAGCGACGCCGAGAGCGAACTGAGCCAGTTCCTCTCGCGCGCCTACAAGCTCGGATACCACAAGATGCTCGTCTACCCCTTCCGTCCGGAGCCGCACCGGCCCGGTGCCCCGCCGCCGCCCAGGGCCGAGCCCGCCGAGCCGGTCACACCGGACCTTTAGACCGCGGTCGGCCGCTCACAGGTAGACCGGAGCCGCTCACAGGCCCGGCTGCCACCACTCCGGCACCACGACCCGCGCCGAGCCCGGCCGGGCCAGCGCCGGGTAGTCCGGCACGGCCGTCTCCGGCCAGCGCGAGCTAAGCCGCTCGAGCAAGGCGCCCGCCGCGGTCCGCAGCCGGGGCAGTACGTCGGCCCGCCCGGCCGCGTCGGTGAAGCTGCCCAGCCAGGTCAGCAGCCGGGGCCGCATCGTGGTCGTGCCCCACTCGTGGTCCTCGTCGGACCCGAGCACCCGGTTGATCAGCGGCCCCCGGGCCACGATCCAGACCGCCACCGCCGCGGCCATGGCCGCGTCCCAATCCGGGCCCAGCTCGAAGCCGGCCGCCTGGACCACGGCGCGGTACGCGTCCAGGGCCGGGGCCGCCACCTCGGCGGGCAGGCGGGCAAAGCACCAGCAGCTGGGGAACGGCGCCAGCAGGTAGGCGGCGTCCAGCACGACCGGGCCCCAGCCCGAGGTCTCGAAGTCGAAGATCCGGCAGCCGTCAGCGCGGAACCGCATGTTGTCCGGGCAGGCGTCCCCGTGGACCAGGCCGAGGTACCCCGTTCCGTTCAATAGAAAAAAGATCTCGTCGATCTCCGCGCTGACTCCGTCGACGGCCAGGCCCAGCGCGGCCACCGCCTCAACAAACGCCTCCCGGCCGCGGCCGACGGCGCCCAGCCAGGCCGGGCTCAGCGGGACCTGCGGCGCGTAACGGGCCCGCAGGTCGGCCAACTCGCCCGGCCGCCCCATGCTCCACGCGTGCATGGCGCCCAGCGCCTCGGCGTAGAACAGCAGGTCGGCCCGGGCTCGCTCCCGGTCCCCGGCCAGCAGCGCATCGGCCAGCGATGCGCCCGGGCCCAGGTCCTCCATCAGCAGCAGGCCCGCCTGCGCGTCGGCCGCCACCAGCCGCGGCGCCACGGGCACCGGCATGGCGTTCAGGTACTCCAGGGCGGCCAGCTCGACTCCGAAACTTCCGTCCTGATCCCCCCGCCTTTTCAAGACGATGGAACGGTCCGTGCCGACCTGCAGCCGGATCACGTGGCGGCGCTTCCAGATCGGCGTCGCCGCGCGTATCTCGCGGCCCGGACCCCAGGCCCGCGCCAGCAGCGCGGACACCGCCTGCGTTTCGGCGGCCGACAGCACGGGACGGGCCACACCAGGATTCTGCCCGGCCCGCCGGAACGGACCAACCACTTATTGCAGGCGCGGCTACGTCCGGCGCATGGCCAGGTGCGGCGCCAGCCACAGCGGCGGCAGGTACCCGGCCAGGTTCGACAGCGGCAGCACCTCCGGTTTCAGCCGGATGCCCAGCACGTCCGCCATGAACGCCCGCCGCGCAGACACCCGCTGCCACAGCCCGGGATACCGCGCGGCCAGTTCGGCCCGCAGCTCGGCGTCGGCCAGCGCCACCCCGTCCTCGATGTTCGACGTGTGGTAGACCGTCCCGGTCGCCGGGATGATGTCCAGTTGCATCGCCATCCCCGACGCCAACACCACCGAAGACCCGGCGTACACCGGCGAGCTCGGCCACTCGTCCAGATGGATGAAGTGCCCGGGGTTCAGGTGCACCCCGAAGAACGGATCAGAGAGGTATCGCTGCGCCACCGAGAACAGCTCCCCGCCGGTCACTCCGATCCCGATCGTCTCGTACCACTCCGCCGCGCAGGCGAAGTACGGCGCCACCAGCCGGTCCACGTAGTCGGCAGCCAAGGCAGGCAGGTCACCAACCGAAGCCGCCAGGAACCCGCCGCGCGCGATGTTGCTGCCCCAGTACCCCAGCGACGCGCTCATCGGATCACCCAGGCTCAGCACCCGCCCCGACGCGCTGGCCAGCCCGAGCGCCGCCCGCTCCCCGGACAGCAGCACCGGATGATAGGACAGCGGCAGCCCGATCGGCTGGTACAGCGTGAACGCGGCCAGCTCGGTCAGCCCGGGCCGCACGCCGAACAGCAGCCGCCGCATCGACTCCGATCCGTGCGTGGCCGCGAACTCGAAGCTGGCCAGCTGGTCGGCGTCGTTGATCAGCCGCAGGCCGGAACCCGGCGCGGTGAACAGCCCGGTGGCGTTCTCCACCACGCAGCCCAGCGAACGCAGCGTGTCGACGATGAACGAGGGCGCGTCGACCCACGAGGCGGGCTCATCGGCCTCGGCCAACGTAAACCACTTCCACCCCGCGATCCCCACCCGCCGCACGCCGTTACCGAGCCCGGCCTTGCGCAGCACGACCTCCAGCCGCGGACTGACCGAACGGTCCTGGTTCACCAGGCTGAAACTCTGGTACAACACCACCTCGACCTCGGGCGGCACCACCGCCGCGTACGACAGGCCCTCGTTGCCGACCAGCAGCACCGGGGCCCGGTCCGGGGTCAGGATCAGCAGCGACTCCTCGAACCGCGGGTCATACCCGGTCAGGTAGGACAGGTTCGCGAAGTGCTCCCGGTCCGCGTAGACCAGCAGCGCGTCCAGCCCCGCCTCGGCGGCCGCGGCGGACGCGGCGGCCAGCCGGGCATGGTAGGTCGAGGCGGGCAGTGAAGGCGGCTCGGCCGGCAGATCGTAGTCGGGCAGGTCCACCGGGCCGAGCTCGACCCCCAGGGTCACGACGCGGCGCCGGTAGCGCCCGCCACGTCGGGACCGGCACCGGGCGCCGCGTCCCAGTTCACGTCGCCTTCCTTATCGGTCGTCTTGCCGACCAGCTCGGTCGCGCCGCGCTGCAGCGCGCCCGGCCTGCGGCGTTCCAGCCAGATCATGTAGCCGCCCCCGATGAGCAGCGCGGCGACGAAGATGTACGGCACCAGGTTGATCGGCCAGGACGGGTACGGGTACACGGTCGTCCACAGCACCGGCAGCAGGGCCAGCGTCCCGATGCCGGGCAGCACCACGTGTTTCCAGAAGCTGTAGTCGTCCCGGTGCTCCCGCAGGATGTACGCGGTCAGCGCGAAGTTGGCCATGATGTACAGCACGATGACGGCCAGCGTGGTGATCGTGCCGAGGAAGGCGAAGATGTCGCCGGGCGCCAGCAGCAGGCCGACCAGGATGACGGCAGCGATCCCGATCGACTGCTGCACCGCGATGGCGAACGTCGGCGTCCGGTGCTCCGGGTGGAGCTTCCCGAACCGCGGCGGCAGCGTGCCCGCCTTCCCCATCGTGTACGCCACCCGGGACGCCGCGTTGGTACACGCCAGCCCGCAGCCCACCGCGCTGTTGATGAGCGCGATGAAGATGAACCACCAGCCGGCTCCCCACAGCGCGTGGCCCAGCTGGTAGTACGGGTTCGCGTTGGAGGCGAACGCCGCCATGTTCCCGGTGCCCCAGCCGATCGCGCTGGCGTAGGAGGTGAAGATGTAGAAGACCCCGATCAGCAGCAGCGAGAGCATGACCGCCTTGCTGACGAAGCTGCCGGGCCGCTTGGTCTCCTGGGCCAGCGGCGCGGGCGCCTCGAAGCCGCTCAGCGCGAGCACCGAGAACACCATGCCGGCCAGGATGCCGCCAAAGTGGTGCGGCGCGTTGCTCGGCTGCAGTGGCGCGGCGTAGTGCGACCCGGGCCCGGGGTGGACCAGGAAGGTGAAGGCCAGCGCCAGCATGATCGCGATCTCGATGGCGCCGAAGATCACCGTGGTCCGCATCGACAGCTTGATGCCGTAGTGGGTGAGGAACCACACGATCGCGAAGAAGGCCAGGGCGAAGATCCACCAGGGCACGTCCGTCCCGGTCGCGTCCTGGATCGTGGTCGAGGACAGGTAGCCCATGAAGCCGAGGGCCCCGGCCGGCCCGATGATGTCGTAGATCAGGTAGCTCCAGGTCGTAATGAACCCGGGGCGGACTCCCAGGCCGCGAGTGGCGAAGGAGTAGTAGCCCCCGGTGGACGGCATGTACCGGGAGAACTGCGAGACCGTGTTCGCGATGAAGATGCACACGATCGTGGTCAGCAGGAACGAGATGGGCATGGTCGGCCCCGCCTTGAGGGCGATGACCGGGAACGTGAACACCACGTTGATCGACGGGGCGATGTGCGCGATGCCCTGGAAGGAGAGCTGCGGCAGGGTCAGCACGTTCCTGCGGAGCCCGGTGCTCGTCGCGGTGGTTGCCTCAGCGGCCATCTCGGGGACCTCCTCGTTGCGCAACCGGTTTCGTCCAATTATGAGCTGCTCACCTGCAGCGTCAAGGGGTGAGGCGAAAGCGCACGTGCAGTTATAGTTAGCGCAATCGGTTACTTAGAGCGGCAGGGGAGCGTACCGTGCCCACGATCCAGGACGTGGCCCGCGCGGCGGGGGTCGCGGCCTCGACCGTTTCGCGGTACCTGAACGGCCAGCTCAAGGTGTCGCCCGCCACCGAGGCCAAGGTGCTCGAGGCCGTCGCTGAGCTCGGCTACGTGCCGAACGCCGCGGGCCGCAACCTGGCCCGCCGCCGCAGCGGGGTCATCGGGTTCGTGGTGCCGGAGATCAGCAATCCGTACTTCGGCACGATCGCCGACCATGTGGTGGAGGAGGTCGAGCGGCACGGCCGCCTGGTCCTGCTCTGCTCGCACCGCAGCCAGGCGGTCAAGCAGGCCAGCTACATCGACCTGCTGGCCACGGGCGCGATCGACGGGATGCTGTACCTCGGGTCGTTCCGGTCCAACGAGCGGCTGGCGGTGGCGATCGCCGACGGCCTGCCGGTGGTGGTGGTCGACGAGCCGATCGCCGGCCTGCCGCCGGTCTCCGCGGTGGTCATGGACGACTACGCGGGCGGCTATCAGGCCACCAGCTACCTGGTCGCCCTGGGGCACCGGAGAATCGCCTTCGTCTCGGGCCCCGACGAGCTCGGCTCGGTGCAGGAGCGCTTCCGCGGCTATCGCGACGCGCTGACCAAGGGCGGCATCGACACGGACAACCAGGTCCGGCTGTCCGGCCAGTTCACCGAGCAGTTCGGCATGAGCGCGCTGACCCACCTGCTGGCCGCCGCCGAGCCGCCCACGGCCGCGTTCGTGGCCAGCGACTATATCGCCCTCGGGGTGCTGAGCGCGGCCGAGGCGCACGGCATCCGGGTGCCCGACGACCTGTCCATCGTGGGCTTCGACGACATCCGGTTCGCCCAGTACGTCCGGCCGCGGCTGACCACCATCCGCTCGCCGGTCGACCGGCTGGCCCAGACCGGCGTGGAGTTGCTGTTCGAACGGCTGGCCGACCCCCGGGCCCCGGCCCGGACCGAGGTCCTGCCGGTCGAGCTGGTCATCCGCGAGTCGGCCGCCGCGCCCGCCATGGCGCACTGAACCAGGGGAGCCAAGACATGCGCGTCCTGCTCGCCGGCGAGAGCTGGGTCACCCACAGCGTGCACGTCAAGGGCGTCGACTCGTTCACCACGAGTGCCTACGTCGAGGGCGCGGACCGGCTCCGCGAGGCCCTGGCCGCCGCGGACCTCGAGGTGGACTACCTGCCCGGCCACCTGGTGCCGCCGCGGTTCCCCGGCACCGCCGCCGAGCTGGCCGCCTACGGCGCGGTCATCCTGAGCGACATCGGCGCCAACAGCCTGCTGCTGGCCCCGCAGACGTTCGAGCGCTCGGTCGCCGCACCGAATCGGCTGGCCGCCGTGGAGCAGTACGTCCGCGACGGCGGCGGCCTGCTGATGATCGGCGGCTACCTGTCCTTCGCCGGAATCGAGGGCAAGGCCCGCTATCACGGGACCCCGGTCGAGACCGCCCTACCCGTGACCATCAGCGCGCTGGATGACCGGGCCGAACACCCCGAGGGCGTGCACCCCGCCGTGGTACAGCCCGGCCACCCGGTGCTCGACGGCGTGCCGGAGGACTGGCCCGCCCTGCTCGGCTACAACCAGCTGACCGCCAAGTCCGCCGCCCAGGTGCTGGTCCGCGGCGACGCCGATCCGCTGCTAACCGTGGGCCGCCACGGCGCGGGCCGCAGCGCGGCCTTCGCCTCGGACTGCGCGCCGCACTGGTGCCCGCCCGGCTTCATGGCCTGGCCCGGCTACGACCCGCTGTGGGGCAACCTGATCCACTGGCTAGCCGGCCAGCGGTTAAGGCGGTAGGTCCTGGCCGACAGGGAGCGGGTGCTGGCCCGGACCAGCCCCGGCACCGATTCCTCGCGGAACAACCTGGCCAACGCCTGCCGGGCGGCAGGCCGCCTGCCGTCATGACACGGCTGGGTATGTGTGCGCCCGGTCGCAGAGCCCGAGCCTGACTAGACTGACCAGATGGCGGAGATCAGCACGGAACGGCTGATCATGCGCAGTTGGCGGGAGTCCGATCTTGCGCCGTGGGCGGCGATGAACGCCGATCCGGAGGTCCGGCGGTACGTCGGCCCGCTGTTGACCCCCGGACAGGCCGAGGCCTGGGTGCTGAACTTCCAGGACGACCTGGACCGCCGCGGCTTCGGCTTCTGGGCCCTGGAGGTCCGCGCGTCCGGCGATTTCATCGGCTTTACCGGGCTGGACATCGTAGAAGAGGAGATGCCGGTCACCGGTGTTGAAATCGGGTGGCGGCTGGCCCGGTCGGCGTGGGGCCACGGTTACGCGACCGAGGCGGCGCGCGCAGCCCTGGAGTACGGCTTCGGCATCTTGACGCTACCGGAGATCGTCGCGATTACTATGGCCGCGAACCTGCGCTCGCAGGCGGTGATGGAGCGGATCGGGATGACCCGCGATCCCGCCGAGGACTTCGACGACCCGGACGTCGCGGAGCCCTCGCTCCGCCGGCATGTGGTGTACCGGATACGACGGGCGCCTGAAGATCAGGCCCCGACGCGGACGGCGGGCACGCGCACGTCGTCTTCGACGGTCAGGCCTACGCTGGCCGTGTGAGGGAGGAGCTGCCTGCCGTAGCCGCGGCCCGGATGGCCGAGATCCGGTCCAGCGGTACGTGGGGTTCCGCGTTGACCTCCGGCGAGTTCGCCGCCATCCGCAGCGCGGGCTTCGAGCCCGTCGGCCAGGTCCTCGGCGCGGCCGTGTATGCGGCCGGGGCCGCCAGCGGGTCCAGTTGCCCGGGGTCGTTCGGCCCGCTGGTGCAGGCCATGTACCAGGCACGCCATGCGGCCATCGACCGGATGACCACCGAGTGTGCCCAGCTTGGCGGGCACGGGGTCGTGGGCGTGCGGCTGTCCCGGGGGTCCTTTCCCCTCGGCGGGTTGGAGTTCACCGCCATCGGCACCGCGGTGCGGGCGCCAGGGGCCGGACGCGGGCCGGCGGAGCCGTTCACCAGTGATCTGTGCGGGCAGGATTTCGCCAAGCTGATCATGGCGGGCTGGGTGCCCGCCGGGCTCGCGCTGGGCATCTCGATCGGATCCTGGCACGATGACCGGGCCACCGGCCGTCAGGTCCGCTGGAGGGCGGGCAACGTCGAGGTCGCAGGCTGGACCGAGCTGGTCAACGCGTCGCGGCGCGAGGCCAGGGGCCAGCTGGAAGGCGAGGTCAGGCGGCTCGGCGCCGAGGGCGTGGTGATCGCCGCCATGCAGCTGCAGGTCAGTCAGCGGGCCTGCCCGGTCGTCGTGGGCCGCCGTGACCACATCGTCGAGGCCACCCTGATCGGCACGGCCATCGCCGGGTTCTCCCGTCCCGGTCGGCATCGTGCCGGGCAGGCCCTCGCCGTCATGCCGCTGTAACCGGGCTCGCATGCGGGCGTCGTACTCGGCGAACGGTTCCAGGCCGGCTTGGGCGCGGCGTTCGTCCAGCCGGTGTGGATCCTCAATCGGGCGGGGCCCGAATTCGCCCTCGGTCACGGTGAACTGAGTGCCGTACAACTGCGGCTGCCCGGCATTGACACGCACCCGGTCCTCCAGGTAAGCCAGCTGCGCCGGGGACGCTTCCCCGTTATCGACCGCGTCGCGCAGGGCCTGCAGGAACGCTCGCTGCCGGGCCGGATCGCGGTCGGCGTGCTGGGCCAGCAGCCACGCCGCCTCGGCGCCGTCCTCACCGACCAGCGTCCGCCCCGGCCAGCCCCGGGCGTCCAGAACCTCCCCGAGCCACCGCGTGTTGTCCCCGTCAATGCGCTCCCACTCCGCCGCTAGCTCGTCCGGGAGCCTGAACGTGTACTGCCCCGGGGGAGGGGACACCGCGGTGCGGATCCGCTGATCCTCATCACGCCGAGTTAGCAGTTCTCGCCGCAGTTGTTCATCCACACGGCCATTTCACGCCGGCCGAACCCTGCCGCGGAAGACCGCGCCCACGATCAGCCTACGATCAGCCGATCAGCCTACGGTCAGCCCCCGATCAGCCCACGGTCAGAGCGCAGCGACCGCCTCCGCGGTGGCTTCGCCGCTGCGGACGGCGCCCTCCATGTAGCCGTTCCACTGGGGGGCGCACTCGGCGCCGGCCCAGTGCAGGCGCCCGACCGGCGCGCGCCACGCCTCGCCGTAGGACGTCCAGACTCCCGGCGCGAAATGCGCGCCGTAGCAGCCGCGGGTGAACTCCTCAGCCATCCAGTCCCGCTCGACGTACTGCTCGGGGCGCGCCGCCGCGGAGCCGAAGTAACGGACGAAGCAGCCGAGCACGGCCGCCCGCCGCTCGGCCTGGCTCCGGCGCGCCCACAGGCGCGCCTGCTTGCCCTCCAGGAAGCCCATCATGACGCCGGGCGTGCCGGACGGCGGCGAGGTGTCGAAGGTCACCTTCACCGGTCCGACATCCGAGGCGGCCTGCCCGTTGAGCCCGTCCGCGCGCCAGAACGGCTCGGGGTAGATGGCGTAGGCCTTGATTACCGAGCCGGCCGGCGTGCGCTGGGTGAGCTGATCGCGCCAGGAGGGCAGCGGCGGGTCGTACTCCAGCCGGCCGGCCAGGGTGGGGGGAAGCGTCACGACGGCCGCGTCCCCCCGGTACTCCGAACCATCGCGGGCCACCACGCGGACCCCCTGGTCGTCGTGCTCGATCCGGCGCACCGGGCGCCCTAGGACGACCCGCTCGCCCAGCGCCGTGGCCATGGCGTCGGCAACTAGGACCGATCCGCCGACCACCCGGTCCTGCTGCGCTCCCCGGTCGACGGACAGAAGCGTTTCCAGGTCGGCGTTGGAGTGCGTGTAGAACAGCGCGTGCAGCAGCGAGACGTCGCTCGCCTCGGCCGCCCACACCGCCTCGCAGGCCACATGAAAGTACGCGCGGCCCGCCTTGGTCCGCAGGTTGCGGCGGATCCAGCTCTCCCACGTCTGCCCGTCGAGCACCTCGGCGCCCGGCGTTCGCCACGGTCGCTCCAGATCGGTACGCGCGGCGAGCCGGGCAAAGCGCAGCAGGCCCTGCGCGAGGTCCGCGAGCGCGAACGGCGACAGGCGCGGGACGGCGCCCTTGCCCGGCTTCATCCTGGTCTGTTTGCCCTGCAGATCGAGCAGCAGCTGCCCCTCGTCGTTCCAGGTACGGAACGTCGACAACCCCAGCTCGCCGACCAGCCCGTACATGCGGGCGTGGCCCTCGCCGAGCCACGCCCCGCCGAGCTCGAGCGGCGTGCCGTCAGCCAGCACCAGACCTTCGGTGCGTCCGCCGACGCGCTCGCGCGCCTCGACCACGATCACCTCATGCCCGCGCGCCACGAGCCGCCGGGCGGCCGCCAGTCCGGCCAGCCCGGCGCCGACCACGACGACGGTGCTCATCCGTAAGGCCGCCCAGCGACGACGGTGCTCATCCGTTAGGCTGCCCAGCGCCGTCGATGCACGCGGAATGCTCGCCGGTCTGCCGCGTCAGGCCTCAGCGGACTTGGCGTCGGCTTCGATCTGGGCCGTGTCGGCCTTGAGTTCCCGGGCCTCGACCTTCCGCGCCTTCTTCATCTCGCGCTCGATCTTCGCCTCCATGTCGGACACCGCGACCACGACCAGGCCGGCCTGCCCGGCGTCCAGGTGCTCACCGAGCTCCTTCAGGTCCTTGCGGCTCATCCCGGCCGCCGCGTGGCCGGCCACCGCACCCAGCACCGCGCCACCGCCGGTCGTGACCAGCAGCAGGCCCCCGCCGATCGCCGCGAACGGGAACAGGGCCACCACCAGGCCGGTGGCCAGGCCTACCCCGCCGCCCAGCACCCCCCCGACCCGGGTCGGTGTCTCGTGCTTCTTCGTGATCTTGACCTTCCCGTCCGCCCGCCGCTCGACCACCGCGGCGTCATAGGCGTCGATCAAGTTCTCCTTGGTGTGCAGCTCCTTGACCGCCGCATAATCGGCGTCGGCGTCGGCCACGTTGTCATACACCCCGACGTAGGCCAGGAACGTGTCAACTGCCATCGTCATACCTCCGTGCCGCTAGTCGTCAGTACCCGGACGCTACCGTCGGCCCGCCGCACCCTGGATCATTCGTGACGGGTGACCCGGCCCGGGCTCGACCGAACCCTCCGTAGCCTTCCCAATGGGAGATCTTAGACCGGGTGTTCGCTGGGGGTGGCGGTCGCCCGAGTCAACGGCCGGCCTAGCCGGTCGTGTAGTGCCACCGATGGCGCCATTGGTGCGCTGGCCGCCAGCCCGGTGATGGCCGGCGGCCCAAGTCGCTTCGAGCCGCTTCGGCGGTGTGCTGCTGACCGTCGTCGGTCGGCGGGAGTTGTTCGGCCGGGGCGGCGGATGCCGGGCGCTGGGATGGCGTGCCGCTCGCGCCGGGGGCGGGCCACGACGGTAGCTGCCCGCCATACCGCTTCTGACGCCGCACGTCGATCATCACGCCCACCGTTACGATCGGGGCCACGAGCACGGTGACGGCCGCGATAAGGAACGCCAGGATCGCCAGCCCTACATCGGGGTGCCCGAGCAGGACGCCCGCCACCACACCTGCCGAGATGATGCTCATGCTGATACCGATCCAGACATGCCTGGCCGCCGGTGCCCGGGCCAGAGCATCCATCAGGCCGACAGGAAGGTCCGCCGTGAGCGCGGCCAGCTCAGCACGAGACCGCGAGGCAGACGCGCGGCCCACCCGTTCGTCGTATTCGTCCTCTGTCAGCCGGCCCTGTACCAACGCCGCCTTGAGAGTATGGGTCACCTGCTCGCGGTCTATCGGAAGCAGATCACCACCGTCTGCGTCTGCTGCCATCTCGTTTCCGGGCTCGGTCATCACCGGCACCTCCCATGCGCAACGGAGCGAATCATGACGCGGATGCCGTTACGAGCCGACACCAGGCGCTGACCGCGGCGGCGGTTGCCCACCGGAACGCTTCCTGTGACGGGAGGCGACCATCACGGATACGCCGAGAATCCAGAAGACGGCATAGACGACTGCGAACCGGGTGAGCGCGTCGCCGACGCTCGCGGGAGCCGGCGAGCCGGAGTAGGCAACAAGCGTGCAGAGGCCCGGCACGATCAGCGCGTATACGACCCCCCAAGAGACCTTCGTCGCCCGCCACGGGTCATGCCGAGGCCGGGCTCCGGTGGGTTCGGCGGGGATGTCGGCGGTCACCTCGGCCAGTTCCGCATACGTCCGCGACGCGTACGCTTGGCCGGCCCGCGCGTCGAGTTCATCCTCGCTCAGCCGACCCTGCACGAACGCGATCTTGAGGGTGCCGATCACCTGCTCGCGGTCGGCGTGGGATGCGCGGAGGTCACCCCTGCTCTGGCCTCCTGCGGCTGCCATCTCATCTCCCGGCCCGGCCATAACAGCGCCTCCGCACCAGCGTGATGCAGGGAAGCGTAACGCCGTTACCCGCCGCTGGCTATCCCCGCGGCGGGCGGCTAGACCGGGTACTCAGTGGGGGCGGCGGCCGAACGAGCTGACCGCGGGGGCGGCCCGTTACATGGCGTCCGAGACCGGCCGTATCCCGCGCGGTACCTGAGCACCTCGCCAAACCTCGGGTGCCGTGTTAATCGCCGACATAGCCGATCTTGTAGCCACGCCCGCGATAGCGCCATCGGTGCGGTGGCCGCGAGCCCGACTCGCGCTGCCGGGGAGGACGGCTCCGCTCAACTTCGGCGGTGTAAGGGTGACCGCGATCGACCGGCGGAAGCTCTCCACCCGGGTCGGCTGACGGCGGGCGGCGGGGTGCCTGACCGCCCGCGCCCGGTGCCGGCCGCCGCGGTGGCCGCCCGCCGGAACGCTTCTCCTGCCACAGGACTATCACATTCGCCACAACGATGAGCAAAACGAGTAGGTAGATGAGGGTGCTCGAGAAAAGGAGAAAGGCTAGCGGTCGCGGGGGATCGCCCTCAGAATTCCTCGGCCAGGGCAGCAGAAACGTGAACGCCCATACGCCTGCATAAAGCGTGGTTCCCACCACCATCAGCCGGCCAGGCCGAATGGTCCCGTCCGGCGTTCGGGCGGGCCTGGGCGGCCGGGCTGCGGTCGGCTCGGCCGGGAGGTCGGCGGTGACCGCGGCCAACTCCGCGTAGGTCCGTGACGCGAACGCCTGGCTTACTTGCAGGTCGAATTCCTCCTTAGAGCCTGTCTGGAAACCTCCTGGTGCCGGTGGGTCACCATGGCTATGCTCGCCAGCGTCTCCTCGCCGTCACTGGGGTGACAGAGCACGCCAGCCATCGATAGCCGGGATGATCCCGTTGACCCCCAACGAGATCGCCGGCGTGGCCGCCGCGCTGATCAGCCAGTCCGGTGGTGAGGCCCGGCACCGGCTGCGCTGATCCGCCTGGCGGACGCGGCGTCAGCACATCGCCCGGGCGTGTCACGACCAGCGGCAGGCTGCCCGGGATCCACGAACGGTAACGGTCGCTGCCGGAACACCGGGGGGCTGTCCGGCCGGGGTGTCAGCTGCCGTCCAGGCCGAGCCTGCGGCGCACGACCTGGCGGGCCAGGTCCAAGACGGCGGGATCGTCGTGGAGTACGAAGTTGGTGTCGGTGGCCAGGATGATCCCGTTCAGCTCGAACGCGAGCCGCTGAGGGTCCTCACCGGCGGGGAGCTCCCCCTGCTCGATCGCGGTGGCCGCGAAGCCCTTGATCAGGTCCACGAACCCGGACTGGAACGCGGCGACGCTTTCCTTGACCGGGCCGGGACGGGTGCCCATCTCCAGCGCGGCGCCGGCGAAGAAGCACCCGCCGGGGAAGGTGCGCCGCTGTAGGTGCTCGAAGAATGCCTCGCACACCGCCGCGAGCTGGGCCAGCCCGGCCGGGGCCGCCAGGGCGGGCTGGACGACTTCGTCCGCGAAGATCCGCCCCGCCTCTTGCACGGTGGCCAGCTGGAGTTCCTGCTTGGAGCCGAAGTGCGCGTACAGGCCGCTCTTGCTCATGCCGATCGCCGCGGCCAGGTTCCCGATCGACAGGCCCTCCAGACCGTCCACGGTGGCCAGCGACGCGGCCGCGCGCAAGATCGCGGCCCGGGTACGTTCCCCGTCCGCGCGGGGCTGCCGCGCCCGGGTGCGCTGACTCGTGGCACTCTCCGTCATCTTGACAAGATAGCACGACCGGTCGTACCGTCCGATTTAGCGCGAACGATCGTGCTAAGTCCCGTGAGGGGGGCCTGGCTGCGGTCACCGGCAGTACAGTCCAGGAAGGCGAGCCACTGTCGCCGGGGCCGCCACAACCAGCTGCCGTCACGCACCTGACAAGGAGGGAAGCAATGACGGGAAAAGCAGTGATCAGTCTCACCACCGGCATGGAGGACCCGGAGAAAGTGACCGTGGCGTTCCTGGTCGCGGTCGGCGCCGCCGAATCGGGCCGGCCGACCCTGATCTTCCAGGCCAAGGAAGCCGTCCGGCTCGCCCTCGAAGGGATAGCCGCGGGTGTCGCCTGCGACGGCTGCCCGCCCCTGCCGGACCTGCTCACCCGGTATGAGAAGGCAGGCGGGCGGTTCATGGTCTGCCCGGTCTGCTTCAACGCCAAGCACCTGGACAAGAGCACCCTGCTGCCCAACGCCGAGCTGGCCGGAAGCGTCCAGCTCTGGGAATGGATCGGCGACGAGGCAGCAACCACCTTCAGCTACTGACCATCTGCTCCGCGTGAGCAACCGCGGGCGGTTACGGAGCTGCCGTTCGCCCTGCAAGCCGGGCGCGGGTCCCATGATTCCGATGTGTGACGATCAGGAAACCACCGGGACCCGCGCATGCCCAGGCTACGCCGGGCCGCCGGCCGGGACAGGCGGTCAGCTGCCGCTGCTGCCCGGGCGGAACCGGCCGCAGCACCCGGGTACCGCGCTACCCGTCGGACATGAGCCAGGCGGAGTGGGCGGTCATCGAACCGGCGCTGCCCGCCCCGGCGTGGAAACAGGGCCGGGGCGGCCGCCCGGCCAGGCACTGCCGCCGCGACATCGTCGACGGCATCCGCTACCTGGTCAAGGAAGGCATCCAGTGGCGGGCGATGCCCGTGGACTTCCCGCCCCACCAGACCATCTACGACACCATGGCGGGCTGGCAGGCCAGCGGCGCGACCGAGGCCATGCACGGCGGACTGCGCGCGCAGTGCCGGATCGCAGCCGGCCGCAAGCCCCAGCCCACCGCGGCGGTCATCGACTCCCAGTCGGTCAGGGCCGCCGAGGCGGTCGCCCGCGCTAGCCGCGGCTACGACGCGGGCAAGAAGATCAACGGCCGCAAGCGGCACATCGCCGTCGACACGATCGGGCTGCTGCTGACCGTGCTGATCACCGCCGCGTCCATCCAGGACCGCGACGCCGCCAAGCCGCTGCTGTGGAACCTGAAGAAGGCGTTCCCCGCGATCAAGCTGGCCTGGGCCGACGGCATCTACGCCGGCAAGCTCGTCGCCTGGGCGATAACTGCCCTCAAGCTCACCCTGGAAATCGTCAGGCGCCCTGATGACCTGCACACCTTCAAAGTCCTGCCCCGCCGCTGGGTCGTTGAGCGCACCCTGGCCTGGATCACCCGCTGCCGCCGCACCGTCCGCGACTACGAACGCCTGCCCGAACACCACGAGACCATCGTCTACTGGGCCATGATCATCACCATGAGCAGGCGCCTCGCCCGCCGCTCACAGCCAGCCCAGCCGCGCGCCGCCTAAGGTTTCCAGACAGGCTCTTAGCCAGCAAGCCCTGCGCGAACGCGGCCATGAGGGCGCCGATCACCTGCTCGCGGTCGGCGTGGCCCGCCCAGAGCCGATCTCCGCCCGCCGCAGCCGGGCCTTGCGGTGCTGCCATCACCGACACCTCCCCGCGAGCATGATGCAGGCAAGCGTAACGCCGCTTCCCTCCGCCCGCCCTTCTCACGGGCGGCTACATCGGGCATTCGGTGGGCATGGTGACGTAGGTGCGTCCGGATGGGGTCCGCCACACCAGGACGCCAGGTTCGGGCTGCCGCAGTGACCATCCCTCGGCCTGCTTACATCTGTGGTGGTGTCTACAAAGAGGATTGTCATCACACGCACAGCCAGGCCCGCGACGTCGCGCTCATGGTGGACTTCAGCGCTGCGTCGAGTCCACGATTTCGGTAAGGAGGAACTTCACCTTCGCCGGGATCGGCCGTCCTGGATAAGCCTGCCGCCGGGTAGGAGGCGGTCGGCCGGCGGGGCTTCAGAGCCAGCCGCGTTCGTCGGCGAGGCGGACGGCTTCGGTGCGGTTGCGGGCGCTGGCCTTGGCGATGGCGGTCGACAGGTAGTTGCGGACGGTGCCTTCGGACAGGCAGAGCTTGCCGGCGATCTCGGCCACGCTCGCACCGGGGCGGGCGGCGACGAGCACGTCGCGTTCCCGGGCGGTGAGCGGGGAGACCCCGCTGGCCAGGGTGGCGGCGGCCAGCACCGGGTCGACGACGCGCTCGCCGGCCGCCACTCGCCGGATCGCGTCGGCGAGCTGCTCGGGCGGGGCGTCCTTGACCACGAAGCCGTAGGCGCCGGACTCCATCGCGCGCCGGAGGTAGCCAGGGCGGCCGAACGTGGTGAGGATGAGCGACCGGCACTGCGGCAGCTCCTGGGCCAGGACGCCGGCCGCCGCCAGGCCGTCGATGCCGGGCATCTCGATGTCGAGCAGGGCGATGTCGGGCTGGTGCGCCCGGGCCGCGGCGACCACCTCGTCGCCGCGGCCGACCGACGCCACCACCTCGAAGTCGTCCTGCAGCGCGAGCAGCGCGGCCAGGGCGCTGCGGATCAGCTCCTGGTCGTCGGCGAGCAGCAGCCGGATCATCACGCCTCTCCCGCCGGGGTGAGCTGGACCCGCAGCCGCCAGCCCGTCGGCTCCACCGGCCCGGCGTCGACCACGCCGCCGGCCGCGGCGACCCGCTCGCGCAGCCCGGACAGGCCGTTACCGGGTGGCGCGGCGCCGCCCACCCCGTCGTCGGTAATCTCCACGCCGGACGCGGAGAGCCGGATCGCGCACGAGCTGGCGCGCGCGTGCCGGACGATGTTGGTCAGCCCCTCGCGCACCACCCAGCCGAACAGCTCCTGATGCGCCGGGTCGACCATGTCCACGGCGCGGGGCAGGTCGGCGGTGATGCCGACCGCCCGCAGCAGCTGCCGGCCGGTGGCGAGCTCACCGGCGAGCGTCACGTCCCGGTAGTTGGCCACCGCGGCGCGCACGTCGCCCAGCGTCTGCCGGGCCAGCGTCTCCACCTCGGCGATCTCCTGCCGGGCCCGGGCCGGGTCGGTGTCACCCAGCCGGGCCGCCAGGCCCGCCTTCACGGTGATCGTGGTCAGCGAGTGACCGAGCAGGTCGTGCAGGTCGCGGGCGATCCGGAAGCGCTCGTTCTCGGCGGCCAGGCTGGCCAGCTCGGCCTGGGCCTGGGCCAGCGCTTTGTTGTTCTGCAGCACCCGCATAATGGCGAAGACGGCCAGCGCGACGACCGGGATCGCGACCGGGGTGACGTCGCCGAACGCCGTGCCGATGCTGGTCTTCCAGGACGGGATGGCGGGCGGCACCAGCAGCGAGGCCAGGGCCAGCACGGCCACGACCGGGAAGGACCGGGCGCCGACGCGGGCCATGATGCTGATCGTGAGGAACACGGCCAGCACGAACCCGGCGGCGTGCGCCACCGGGAGTTCCAGCACCATTAGCGCGGCCAGCAGCCCCCAGAGGGTCCAAAACCGCGCCAGCGGCAAGAAGATCGCGTGCAGGATGACGAGCCAGCCCGCGGCGAAGGCGACCAGGCCGGCGTAGCCCAGGACCGCGACCGCGCCGTGCGCGTCCTGCCGGATCGCGCCGACCACGTAGAGCAGGTAGACCAGGGCCACCGACCGGGTGGCCACGAGCCGCCAGCCCACGGTCCAGCGGGGCTGGCTGGCCGCCCAGCGCGGGCCGTCCCAGCGGCCTGGCCTGCCATCAGCGTTCACGTCATACCAGCCTAGTGGCCACCGAGGGCCTCGGTGAGCTCGGTGTGGGCGCGGTCGCGCAGCAGGCCCGCCGCCCGGACCTCGGTGGAGCGCCCGCGGGCGTCGAAGGTGAACGTGACGCCCTCGTGCCGCAAGCGGCGGATCAGCCAGACGACCACCAGGCCAACGAACTTCGGCCGGTACTCCACCCCGCCAGGGGTGACCCGCTGGGTCAGGCCGACGCCGCGTAGCCGGTCGTCAACCCGGTCGAGGATCCGGTCTTGGGCGTCGGGCATGGGCTGGTCGACGGTGACGGTCAGGTCGATGTCTTGCATGGTCTCTCCTTCGGGCTTTTGGGGTTCAGACGCGGCTGGTGTCGCGCCGGTAGACGCGCACCGCGAGCGGGACGAGGACGACGGTCCAGGCGGCGATCACGATCCAGCCCTCGATGGGCCAGTCGTGCCCGCCGAGCGCCGTCTTCCCGGCCTGCACCAGCCAGTACGAGGGCAGCGCCTTGATGATCGCCAAAACCGGGCCCGACGTGGCCACCTGGAAGCCGTACACGCCGCCGAGCAGGGCGAACAGCGTCACGATCCCGCCCGTGGCCACGGCGGCGGCGTCGGCACCGATGAGGTGTCCGAGCAGGATGCCGAGCACGGCGAACGGGATCAGGCCGGCCAGGAACAGGCCGAGTACGGTCAGCCAGCCCTGGGCC
The DNA here is from genome assembly GCA_963722055.1 of uncultured Actinomycetes bacterium. Lineage (GTDB taxonomy): Bacteria > Actinomycetota > Actinomycetes > Streptosporangiales > Streptosporangiaceae > Palsa-504. The sequence goes on from CAVRLA010000007.1 coordinate 37,017, forward strand.
GGCAGCCGCACCCCGAGCGCGGTCCCGGCCAGGGCCAGCAGCACCAGGGTGAGCAACGCCCGCAGGTAGCCGACGACCACCTTGGCCCGGAAGTAGGTCCGGGCCGGGAGGGGCGTGATCCGCATCTGGCGGGTCCATCCGGTCGCCCGTTCGGTCGCGATGATCGCGCAGCCGGAGACGACCGCGGCCATCGCGCCCAGCGTGGCCATGGCGGTCATGAAGTAGACGGGGAACGCGACGCCTTCGAACGTCGCGTGCCGGTTCACCGACCCGATCAGGAGGTACAGCACCAGCGGGAAGGCCAGGGTCAGGAACAGGAACCGCCAGTTGCGGAAGTTCCTGAGCACCTCGTAGCGGAGGTAGACGGGGTAAGTCATCGGACCTTCTCCAGTTCGTCGTCGTTGTCGTCCGCGGTGAGCGCCATGAACGCCTCCTCGATCCCGGCGCCCGCCACCTCGATGTCGCGGGCCGCAGGGAACCGGCTCAGCAGCGCGCGTAGCGTCAGGTCCGAGTCGGCGCAGGTCAGGATCACGGCCTCGCCGTGCCGTTCGGCGTTGGTCACACCCGGCAGCGCGGCCAGGGCGGCGGTGTCCGCGGGCCGGCGGGGTCGGCGGGGTCGGCGACGGGGATCGTGGCCCGGATGATCCGCCCGCTCACCTTGGCCTTGATCTCGGTCGCCGGGCCGTCCGCGACGATCCGGCCGCGGGCCATCAGCACGATGCGGTCCGCGTAGGCGTCGGCCTCTTCCAGGTAGTGGGTGGCGAAGATGACCGTCTTGCCCTCGGCCGCGACGGCCCGGATCGAGGCCCAGAACTCGCGCCGGCCCTCGACGTCGACGGCCGCGGTGGGCTCGTCGAGCATGAACAGGTCGGGGTTGGACACCAGGGCTATGGCGAAGCGGACCCGCTGGGTCTGGCCGCCGGAGAGCTTGTTGGTGCGTCGTTCGGCGAACTCGGTCACCCCGGCCAGCCGCATCGCGTGCTTCACCGGGAGCGGCCGGGGGTAGACCGAGGCGACCATGGTGACCAGCTCGCGCACGCTCAGGTACTCGACCAGCGCCCCGGTCTGCAACATGCCGCCGACGGCACCGGCCGCGACCGCCTGAGCGGGCGACTTCCCGAACAGCGTCACCGCGCCGGAATCCGGCCGGGTCAGGCCGAGCACCATCTCGATCGTGGTGGTCTTGCCGGCGCCGTTCGGGCCGAGGATGGCGACGGTCTCACCGGGGGCGATGGCCAGGTCGACCGAACGGACGGCGTGGACCTTGCCGTACGACTTGGACAGGCGCGAGAGCACGATCCCCGGGCCGGCAGCGCTGGTAGTAGCCATGACACAAGGGTGGCGCGGGCGCGGGTCTGGCCTGTAGTGCCCTGGTCCACGACTTCCGGATGACAAATGTCAGCCGCCGCGCTGAACCGCCTGCGGCCCGGACCGTCCAGACCCTGCGTCACGGTGTCGCTCGTGGGCCAGATCACGATCCGCGGGATCAGCGTCGACCTGCCCGCCTCCGCTCGGCGTGCATCAGAGCTGCATCGTTGCCTCTATCGTGAGCAGGCGGCCGAATTCGGCGTTTGCAGGCTTGCTGCCGGCCGCTATCCAGAGATGACCGAAAATCTGATCTGGGTGCCTACCTCAAGGAGATGGTCAGCGCGCTGCCGCCCACCGGTGAGCACGGTGCCACGCTCACCTCCTCATTCTCCGCCGAAGTACCGCATGCCGACGCCCCGCCGCCGTATCACGGTCGGCAGGGCGTCCGCGTCCTGGCCCAGACGAGATCTAGCCGGACATGGGACCGTGGATGCGTTTGTGCTGCTCGGCGTCTACCCCCGCCCACAACGGGTGGTTGCGGTCCACTACCACCGGCCGTTCCCCGTGTGGGACCGGCTCGTCGCACTCGTCGCCGTCCCCGGGACAGGCCGAACCGCCCAGCCATGGCCCGCTGGCTCAGCGGCGCACCTGGAATAGCTGACCACCGCGGCGAAGGCGGCTACGGCGCAGACCACGGCCGCCGTCGTGAAGCGGATCACCCGGTCGCCGCTCACCGGCCCGCCCTGCCCCGCGCCTCGTTGCCGGGGCGGCACCGCTGGAAGCGGTGCGCGGGCGGATCTCCGAGCCGTCCCGGTAGCAGCAGGGGTAGTAGAGGTTATGACTGGCGGTGCCGCGCGGTGCGCGCCGCCCGTCGCGTGGGACGGCCAGCTCCCGGACCTCGATGCAGGCGTACCATTCGCCGGGGCCGCACTGCTCTACGATCGTTCCTGGTAGCCACGGCCGTTGCTCGCGCTTGCCCTGCTCTTCCTGCTTGCTGCGGGGTAGCGGACCTCGACCGGGCTCTCGTCAGGAAACCTGCGGACGATGTCCTCGTCGTTGTCGTGCATGCCGGCTCCTTCTTGGAGCCAGGCGGACAATGTGTGTCATTATCGTTTGCACCGTGGCGCGAGATTACATTCGCAGGTAGGGCCGCCCTGGTCCCAGGGGCGGGTGTGGTCCACGTCGCAGCGGGCCGCGGGCCGGCCGCAGCCGGGTGCGGTGCACCGCCCGTTGCGGGCCCGGATCAGGTGGGCCAGGGTGCGGCTGGGGTGGTAGCCGGTCTCGGCGTGAGCGTGGTCGCAGGGGCCGCGGGCCACCGGGATCATAGTGACGTTCAGGCCGGACGGCCCGGGCGTGGGGTGCCGGCCGGGCAGGCAGCCGTGCGCGGCGGCGGTCCCGTCGGGGTTCACCGCGGTCACGCACCATCGGGTCCGCGGGTGGCGGGCCGCGGCCGCGGCCAGAGCGCGGACGTCGTTGCCGTCCAGGAGTCCGAATCCGTCGGCCTGGCCGGGCGTCTCGGACCGGCCCTGCCAGGTGGCCAGGGGGACGGTGATGGTGACCAGCGCGGCCAGGCTCGGCCCCGCCGCCGGGGCGGGGGCTGGACCGCCCGGGCCGTTGTCGGGCCGCGGCTGGTCGGGGGCGGTGACGGCTTCAACTGCGCCGCTGCCTGCAGGCAGGTGGCGGCTGTCGCGTTCTTGCAGCAAGTCTAGGTAGGCCCGCACGCGCAGCTCCTGCAAGGTGCCAGGCATCCCGGCGGCGCGGAGATCCAGGGCCCGTTGCTCGACGTGCTGCCACGAGGCCAGCACCTCATCGGAGGGCAGCTCCCGGGCGACCATGCCGGCGTTGCCGGAGACCTCCCGGAACGAGCGTACGTGCGCCTCCCGCTTGGCGGCCTCCTTCCGCTTGCGGACCGCCTCCGGGTCCAGCCGGAGCACCAGCTTGTGCGCGGCCGACCGCAGCTCCCCGAACGTCTTATCCGGCGCGGCCTCGGCCAGGATCTGGTCGGCTTTGGCCGCGTCCTGGTCACCGAGGACCCCGGTCTCATCTTCGATGATCCGCACGTGCACCGCGTGGATCCGGCCCGCGAACAGCGCGGCGAAGGTCCGGGGCAGCCGCTGAGCGACGGTGGAGGAATAATGCATCTGCTCGGCCGCGGACAGCGGGGTCAGGTGCAGCTCACTGGCCAGCTCGTCGGCGGCGAACTCATCCTCCGGGCTACCGCCCGCGTGGCGGGCGGCGAACTCGGTCATCGCGGCCATCTCTGTCCACGCGCAGCGGGACTGCATCCGCCGGGCCGCGGAGATGATCCCCACCAGCTGGTCATCGGAGCATCCGGCCAGCCCGGCGCCATCCTGGCCGGTGACCGTGTCCACGATGGCGGCCAGCAGCGGGCCTGGTGTCATGGTGTCGGCCTGGCCGCCCTGCGCAAACCCGGCCAGGGTCACGTGCTCGGCGGGCAGGCACACGTACAGGCCCTGCGCCATGCCCTTGCCGTCGTCCTCCGGAGCCGGACCGGGTCCATCTGGCTCACGGTCGTCCGGCTCGCGGTCGGGGAACAGGTCCTGGGGCATGAACTGCCTTTCATGGGGAGGCCTCGATAGGAGCATTATATCGAACCGTTACTAGATTATCCAGTTAATACAAACAATTTTTCGAGAAAATTCAGGAACGGCGCCGGTGAGATATCGCGCAGGCGGGGATTCAGATAGCGCAGATAGCAGAGTGCGGCTCGGGAGAAACTGCGGCCAGTTGAAACTGTTAGCGATCAATGGTGGGGTTACCAAGGTCGAGCCTGGTCTTGAAACCGTACGGAAATTCTCACATAAGCCGTCTGACAACCCCGGTCCGACAACCCTGCCCAGCCCGTCCGGTACTGCCGGGCCATTGATGTCCGACCCCGGGCTTCCGCGTGCCAACGCGGCCCGGCCCGCACCGACTCAACTGTCACACCTCGTCGACCCGGTGCAGGACCCCGTTGTAGACGGTGGCGGGCACGGTGAGCCGCGGGTCGGCCTGGTAGCGGGCGGTCAGCTCGGCGAATCCGGCGTCGGGGTCGGCGGTCAGCGCGGCTAGCTGGTCGAAGAAGGCTATCTGCGCCTTATCAGGCTCCTCATCCGGGCGGAGCATCTCGCCCCACACGTCCCACGGCAGCATCTCCATGTTGTTCAGCGCCGCCGCGTCACGCAGCAGGTTGGCGGCGATCCACCAGTAACCCGCCTCGTCGAGCTGGCTCAGCCCGAACCTGCCGGGATCGGCGAGGCCGGCCCGGCAGCGCAGCCAGGCGTCGCCGGCGACCAGGAAGTCATCGCGAGACACGTCAAGCACGTTCAGCCCCACGCCGAACGCCCTCCGCTGGACGTCGTCGATCTGCGCGTCGGCCAGCGTCCAGTGTCCCGCCGTGGCGTCCCAGTACTCGCACACCCAGTGATCCTCGTACCATCCGGTGCCGAAGTACCCGCCGAAGCCGCACCGGGCCCGCGCCGGGATACCGTGTGCCCGCAGCACGGCCACGGTGAGCACGGTGAAGTGGCGGCAGTTGCCGGGCACCCGCGAGGACGGCTCCCGCGCCACATCCAGCGGCCTGCCGTCCTCGCGGACGATCTGGTCAAGTAGCCGGCTGACCGGGCGGATGTGCACGCTGGCCCGGCGCGCTTCGGCCAGCTCGAAGCCGTACATGCCGGTCAGGTGCTCATGCACGATCAGGCCGTGCGCGACCTCGGTCAGCGCGGCCAAGTCGGCCGGAAGCCTGGCCAGCGCGTCGGCGTGGCTTCCCGGCGAGGTGAACCCGGCCGACTGGGAGTAGAACGCGGTGATGTCCGCCATGCGTCCTCGTACCCTTCATGTGGCTGCATCACCATCATGACGTTCCCCGATCCCTGATCCGGCGGTACGTCCTGGCCCTGCCCCCGGCAGGGGCAGGCCATGAGGCCGCGGTTACGGCAACCTCGGTACCGCCGCTAAGCGGCGGTCCGGATAGTCATGGCAGCGCAGCACATGCCCTCACCATAGCCGCCAGCACTGACCGGTCCAGAACTCCGGGTCGGCCCAGCCTCTTGCTCCGCAAGGGAATCCTCGTGACCGCGGGAGTCTCTAGCCGATATATGTAGAATAAGGGCTTGTGAGGATGACCGCGCCGCTGGAACGGGTGTTCCGGGTCTTCCTGGATGATCCCGCCGCCCTGCGGTATGGCTATGACCTGATGAAGGCGGCCGGGCTGCCCAGCGGCACTTTGTACCCGCTGCTGGCTCGGCTGCAGGCACGTGGGCTGGTGGCCTCCGCGTGGGAAACCCCGCACCAGGACGGTGAGCGGCCGCGGCGGTACTACCGCCTGACCGGCGAAGGTATCGAGGTGGCCCGGCTGGAACTCGCCCAGCTTTCGGCCCGGCGCCGGCGCGGGCCAGGCCGCCAGGTGCGGCCCGCCCCGGCGGATGCGCGATGAGAGGCGAACGGACCGCGCTGCGGACCGGCGAGACCCTGATCTCGCTGGCGTGCCGCCGGCTGCCGGCCAGAATCCGGCAGGAGCGGTACCAGGAGTGGCTGGCCGAACTGCCGGTGATCCTGCGCGACCCCGGTGCCGGGCCCGCGCCGGTACGTGTGGTCCGCATGCTGGCCTTCGCCGCGGACACGCTGCGCGGGACGGCTCTGGCCCCGGACGCCTATCGCGGGGCTCACCGCGGCGCGGGCGCCAGGAACACGGCGGCCAAGAGCATTCGCTGGCTGGGCACCGGCCTGCTGCTGCTCGGCGGCCTGCTGGCCTGCGCGCTGTTCCTGCTGGCCTATGAAGGCTGCATTATCTACCAGCTCGCCACCGGTCCGGACCTGGCCTTCAGCGTCCCGCTCGTACTGGTCAACCTCGGGTTTTTCGCCGCCAGCTGCACCCCGCGGTGGGCCAGCCCCTGGCTGCGCTGGTACAGCATGGGCAAGGTCGTGGTGGGCGCGGGCCTGTCCATCCGGGCGATCACCAGCCTGTCCGGCTGGGGTCACCCGCTGCTGTTCGCGATCATCAGCTACTGCGGCTACGCGATCTCGGTCGCCTGCCTCGGCATGGCCGTGGTCCAGGCCGTCAGATACCTTTCCCAGCCCCAGCACGCCGACCAGGGCCCGGGCAGCAGCCTGGCCGGGCCGCGGACTAAAGGGAACAGGCCAGACTCCCCGCTGACCGGCCCGGGTCCGTGACCATCACGAAATGTGGCTCTGGCGCGGAATCCACGCCAGAACCCGGATCTCGCAAACGAAACCACGCGCGGCGACGAGACCAAGTAACCCGCCATTGAAGATGGTTAGCTCGTGGCGTCCCGGCGATTGATTAAACGTAACTGGTCACGTATGTAGATATCCGGACTCAATCGCTTGGTGCTTGATCTTGATGGCGCTGGCCGTTGCTACCCCGGCTGCGATGATGTTCCCGATCCAGGCACCATGTGCTCAGCTGCGTGAGGTATCCCGGGGCGAAGCCCGCGGTGACCTGCAGCCGGTGGCCGGCTTCGGGAAATACGAGGGTCCGCTGGTAACGCCCGGTGCCGAAGGCGGTCTGGTCGTACTGTTGAACGCTGGCGCGGACGGGCACCAGCGGATCGTTTTCCCCGAAGATGGCCAGGGTCGGGGTCTTCAGGCGGGTCAGGTCGTCGCGTGGATCGTAGTCAGCCCAGGCGGTCAGCTGCGCCCAGGTGACGGGGTCCAGGCTGAAGCCGCCCGCGCTCAGCAGCGGATACCAGGGTTCGTGCTGGTAGGCGGCGATGATCTGCTGGCCGTGCTGGTAGCCGTGGCCTGCCCGCGCGGCTGCGGCCAGGTGCTGCAGCAGCGCCGCCGCCGGGCCTGGCTCGGCACCGGCCGTGGTGAGGGCGAATACCTCCGATTCGACGAATGACACCGCCGGGCAGGAATTGAGGATCAGATGCTGCGGCGCGCCCAGGCGCACGCACAAGCGCAGGGCAACCCACCCTCCCTCGCTGTGGCCCAGCACCCCGACGGCGCCGGGGGCGACCCGGGGATGTGCCCGCAGCGCCGCGACGGCAGCGGCGGCGTCGTGCGCCAGGTCGTCGACCGTCGCCGTCGCCCATGCGCCGGTGGACTTGCCTGCGCCCCGCTTGTCGTAGGCGAGTACCACGACGCCGGCGTCGGCCAGGTGGGCTCGCAGCGCGTCGAAGAACCCGTCGTTATGCCGGTCCGACGGACCCGAGCCGGCGATCAGGACCACGCCGGGACCGGCGCCGCCCGCGGCGGGGCAGGTTATCGAACCGCGCAGCTGCACCCCGGTACCGGGGAATGCGATCTCCTCAGTGTCCACCTGGCTAGCCTCTCACCACGGCCAAGCCAGCCAGCTACCTGCGAGCCTGCCGCTGTGGCCCGCAGCAGTTTCATGATCAGGCAGCGGCGAGTATCCAAGGCCGTCCTTCGGTGAGCAGGACGAGTGGGTTGAACAAGCCGACCTGCCGCAACCGTTCTCAGTTGCGATGATGCGCTCACCTGCACCGATCCCGCCTACCGCGACGATGCAACTCGGCGGTCAGAGGCGGAGCCTCACTGTTACTACAGCTGCAGATCGTTATCTTTCTGGCTACGGGCGGTGCTCGCCAGGTGCGGCCGCATGGCCCGGGGTGGACCTTGGCGATCGGCTGGGCGGCTGCGCAGATGGTGTGGCACCCTGGCCTCGGACGGATCATGATGAGGGAGGGACCAGATGGCACATCCGAACGAGGACCTGGTACGGGAAACGTTCGCGGCTTCCGGCCGACGCGACATCGACGCGCTGCGGAATCAGTACTTCGCCGATGACATCCGCTGGCATTTTCCGGGCCGCAGTCCTCTGGCCGGTGACTATGAAGGCGCGGCCCAGGTGGTCGGGGGGTTCTTCGGCCGGGTCTTTGAGCTGTCGGGGGGCACGTTCCGCGCCGAGCTGCATGACGTAGTGGCCAATGATGAGCACGCCGTCGCGCTGTCTACCTCCCGCGCCGGTCGGGCGGAACGGACGCTTGAAGACCGCACTGTAGAGGTCCTCCATATCCGGGACAGCAAGCTGGCCGAGGTCTGGCTTTATCCGGCTGACCTCTACGCAAGCGATGAGTTCTGGACCTGAAACCGCCGGGCCAGGCAACGGGCTGAGCCGCACATAACGATCTATGGCTGTAGTAGTAATAAGGCAGCCGCATTTTGCTAACTGACTAGGGTGATCTCGGCGTCGCGGGCGAGTCTGGCGTGTTTGTGGAACCACCGTGCGCAGGCTTGATGGCGGCGGATCTGTGCGTGCCAGTGGATGATGAGCCGCCAGGGTGGTGAGGGAGCCGAGCAGTCGCTTGATCTCCGGCCCAGGCGCTCGGTGAGCTGGACGACACCTACGACAGGATCGCGAGCTGCCTGCTCGGCCCTGGCGGGATGCGCCCGGCCGCGTTCGCCGCGCTCGGGACCGCTCCGCTCAGCCAGAGCCCCCCGAGTGCCGGGCAGCGTTGACCCGAAGACCGGAGGAACGCCATGACTTACAGGCAGCACCGCGCCTGATTCCGGCCGCTACAAGGGACAGCAATCCGGGACAGCAAAAGACACCGCTGCCAAGCCAGGAACAACTCCAACTAGACGGCAGGCGCCCGGCCGCCTAATCTCGGCCTGGTGATGGCGACCATGTCCGTCACCTCGCCCAGCCAGGACGTGGCCGGGCGGCTGATGGACGACGGCTATGTGCTCGTGACCGGCATGATGACCCCGGGCGCCGCGCAGGACGCCCGGGCTGACCTGGACCGGGTGCTGCGGACCACCCGGACCGGCCGGAACTCCTTCGAGGGCTTCGACACCCAGCGGATCTACGCGCTGTTCGCCAAGACCCGCGTGTTCGACGCGCTGGCCACCGATCCGCTGCTACTCGGCGTCCTGGACCAGGTCCTGGGCCATTACCAGCTCAGCGCCCCGGTGGGCATCTGCATCGGGCCTGGCGAGAAGGCGCAGGTCCTGCACCGGGACGACGCCGTCTACCCGGTGCCCGAGCCGCACCCGCCGCTGGTGGTCAACACCATGTGGCCGCTCGATGAGTTCACCGCGGAGAACGGGGCCACCAGGTTCATCCCTGGCAGCCACAGGTGGGAGCCGGGCCGGCGGCCGGGTCCGGACGATCCGGTGCAGACCGCCGTGATGTCACCCGGATCGGCGCTGTTCTACCTGGGCAGCCTCTGGCACGGGGGCGGCGCGAACCAGACCGCCCGGCCGCGGCTCGGCGTGATCCTGGAGTACGCGGCCGGCTGGCTGCGGCCGCAGGAGAACCACTGCCTGGCCGTGCCCCGTGACATTGCCCGTGAGCTGCCGGAACGGCTGCAGGAACTGCTCGGCTACAACATCTACCCGCCGTTCGTGGGGTACGTCGACGGTCGGCACCCGCGCCGGGTCCTGTCGGCCGACCCCTGATGCGGCCGCAACGGGCAGGGGGGCTCGAGATCGTCGAGTCCGACGGCGGCCTCCTGGTCCGTCCGAACGCCAGCGGCACCACCAGCTCAACAACACCGCGTCCGTCGTCCTGGAGCTGTGCGACGGCAGCATACGGTGGCCGAGATCGCCGAGACTAGCTGCCCGTACTGTGACTCAACCCCTGCTCGATGGCCTTCGGCGCCGGCGCGGGGGACGCGGTGATTCCCCGTGACCGGACCGCCATTCCGCGCGTCATCTGGGCCCTGGTGTGGATAGCAGGCACGCTCGGAGCGGTCGTGCTCGGCGGCCGCATGTTGGTGATGCGGCACTTACGGCGTGTCGGCCCGGCGAACGCCGCCGGGTCGGGCAGAATGCCACAAGGCCCCTCCATGTATGAGATGGAAGGGCCTTGCTTTTGGCCTCGCCCCGTCACTCCGGCTGGTTGCCCGGCCGTGCGCACGGTGCGCGCCGACCGCCGGTGCCAGGAACCCGTGTGAAGCACCGGCTGCCCGGTCCTCCGCACGTTCCCGGGTTTCCCCGGGTGGCCCCGTTTCCAACGGCACAGCCATTGTTACTGCCCGCCTCGGCGTTGCGCAAGGGTCTACGGCAGTTCATTTTCAGGTTTTCTTTTGTCCACATAATGCGCACAGGAAACAAGCAGTTATCCGCAGGTTGCGGCCATTTTCCACGAGTTATTCACCGCTCATCCACAGGCTTCTGGGGATAACGCGGGAGGGCGCCGTAACGGCGAACGCCGAACGTACCGGCTGTCGATCTTGATGAGCGGCGGCCCCACCCACCTGCGCACGCGGCGCAGGAAGGGAAGCTCGCGCGACGTCGGGTACAGCCAGTAGTAAGCCGCGGCGACAGGCGCGGCAGCAGCGGCGACTTCCGCCTGCGCAGCACCACGCAGAACTGACGCGGCGTGAGGCGGGCGTAACGAGGGACGTTCTCGAACCACTGGGCGGTCAACCGCGCCGCCAGTTGAGATTGCAGGATCGCGGCCTGGCGTTCCTTGCTGTAGGCCACCAGAGCTGGCTTGATCTCACCGTACCGCTGCAGGTTATCGGCGAGGGCGATGGCGTCCTCGATGGCTAGCTTCGTCCCCGATCCGATGGTGAAGTGGGTGGTATGGGCCGCGTCTCCGGCCAGGACGATGTTGCCGTCGTGCCAGACGTCGTTCGTGACGGTCCGGAAATTCAGCCATTGAACGTTCGCCTCACCGGATGTCTGCCCGATCAGCTGGTGTCCGTCGAGCTGGCGTTCGAAGATCTTCTCGAGCACGCCGAGGCAGTCTTGGGGCGGCATCGTGTCGAAACCGAGACCACTCCCCACGTTTCGGCTGAGCATTCAACGATAAACGTGCTCGAGTCGGGGCCGACACCGTAGGCATGATCCCCATATCCAACCGCTATCGGTCTGGACAAAAGGAAACATGAAGGAGTCGAATACCTTGTCCGTGCCTAGCCAGATGTACTTGTTGTTTCCCACGTGCACATCGGTATGGATGCCCTTGGCTTCCTGCCAGATCCGGCTATTGACCCCGTCGGAGGCCACGATGAGATCCGCGTCCGTTAGCTGCGCCGCGGTCGTCACTTCGCGGGAGAACTCGATCCGGGCGCCTGCGTGCGCCATCCGCTACGGCCCGCTCCTCGTATGCCGCGCCTCCGGCGAGACGCTATACCGATACGCCGCCTGAGCCTCGGCTCCGGATGAATGTTCGGCCGAACGACCCGTGGTTTGAAGGCTGCCCCCGGGTTGGGCAAGTAGCATCGTCGGATGCGGTTGGGGGGTCGTGAGTCGATCAGGTTGTGGGGCTTTCCCCTGCTGCTCGCCGGGCTTGCCCTGGGATTCGATGCGGCTGATCGCAGTGTTCCGTTCAGCATCCTGGAGACTGGCCTGCTCGATGAACCCTGCCATCTGGCCACCGGCGCTCTGGGCCTGCTCGCCTTGTCCTGCTTCATTGATGTGCCGCTGCGCTTCTATGTGGCGGGCATGACCGCGTCCGTCGCCATCGACCTGGATCACATCCCCCTGTACCTCGGGCTGCTCGGCAACGAGGACCAGCGCCCGGTCACGCATTCCCTGGCCACGGTGATCGTGGTGGTCGGGGCCGCAGTCGTATGGCGTCGGCATCGGGCGGTGCTGACCGGGGTCGTGGCCGGGCTGCTGATCCATTTCGCCCGGGACATCGCCGAGGGTCCCCCAGGCGTGCGGATGCTGTGGCCCCTGCAGGACACGGCGTGGACGGCTAGCTACTGGTGGTTCCTCGGAATGATCATCACATTCACAGCTGTCCGGCTGATCCTCGTCAGCGTCGGCATCCCCCGCACACGCCTCCAGTTGTTTTCCGTGCCGACCTCGGAGCAATCGGTATCCGGAGCTTCAAAGCCGGATCGCGCCGGACCGGGCCGCTCACCGCCCGCGCCAGCCGGCCGGGACCTCCAGCTGCCTGACCACCGTGGCCGGATTCCCCGCGGCTAGGACGCTCGGCGGCGGGCTGCCCCGGATCAGCGTTCGAGGGTGAGGCGGCCCCAACCACCCGCGAAACCGCCTAGCACATGGCGTACCTTGTTCGTGCTCCCGCGACACTCTGTAAATAAATGCGGGTTGGAGAACATGCCCCGCAGCCGACGGTCGAGAGAACATCTCCTTGCTCGGGGGTAACAAGTATGAAGCTTCAGGTATCGGTGATTCGCTGGGCCGTCTTGCCGGCCTGCCTACTCGCCGCGACCGCGACCGGGCTAGCCTGCCAGGCCGGGGCGGCGCAAAGCCAGCCAAACCAGACCGGGTCGGCCCAAACCGGGCCCGCCCAGACCCGGTCAACGCAAACCGGGGCGGCCCAGTCCGGGTCGGCCCAATTCCCGGCGCCCGCCGCGCTGCAATTGCACGTATCGGGAAACCGGCTCGTCAACGCGAACGGCGCCCGGGTGGTCCTGCACGGCGTGGATTACTCCGGCACCGAGTATGAGTGCGTGCAGGGCAAGGGGATCTTCGCTGGCCCGAACGATAAAGCGTCCGTATTGGCCATGGAGACCTGGCACATCAATGCGGTCCGATTGCCGCTGAACGAGGCCTGCTGGAATGGCGAGTCCTACGTGAACTCCGCCTATGCGGGCCAGAATTATCGCTCCGCGATTGAAAACTATGTCAAGCTCCTGAACGCCAATGGCCTGGTCGCGATCCTTGACCTGCACTGGACCGACGGCATGGATACCGGGGCCGCCGCCGACTGCGGCTCAGACCAGGCGATCTGCCAGAAGGTGATGCCGGACGCGGTTGAGTCGGTGCCGTTCTGGTCGTCCGTGGCCAAGACCTTCAAGGGCGATGACGCGGTCCTCTTCGACCTGTTCAACGAGCCGCATCCGGGCAGTTCGGTGCCGCTCGGGGCCCCGTCCTGGCGCTGCTGGCTGAACGGGGGCTCCGCCTGCTCGCCGGGCATCTCCTACAAGGTGGCCGGGATGCAGACCCTGGTCAACACGGTCCGCGCCGCCGGGGCCAACAACGTGATCATGCTGGGCGGCGTGTACTACGCGAATGACCTCAGCCAGTGGCTCAAGTACGAGCCCAAGGACCCCGATCACAACCTGGCCGCCTCGTGGCACTCCTATAACTTCAACAGTTGCAATAACATCCAGTGCTGGCGCAGCCAGCTCGCCCCCGTGCTCGAGAAGGTCCCGGTGATCGCCGGAGAGATCGGCGAGAAGGACTGCGCGGATGGCTACATCGATGGGTTGATGGCCTGGCTCGATTCCCGGAACACGAGCTATCTGGCCTGGTCCTGGAACGCGAACGGCGACTGCGCGGGCGGCCCTCAGCTGATCATGGACTACTCCGGTACCCCGACTCCGTACGGCGCGGGCTACCGGTCCCATCTGCAGGCGCTGGCCGATTCTCGGTGATCCAGGCGTCGATCCGCTCCCACCAGTCGTACAGCCACTGCACCTGGGTCTCGTGGTCGGCGCCGCGCGGCACCCGGTCGAACGGCACCCGCCACCACTTGGCCCGGATGACCTGATCGACCGGAAACCGGCGCCATACATCACCGATCGACAGGATGCCGTCCAGCCCGGCGTGCGCCACGAAGATCACGTCGGCGTCCGGGCAGGCGGCGATGCCGGCCAGCGTCCCGCCCGGCCGGGGCGGCAGCAGGTTGGGCATGTGCCGGGCCCGCAACGCCAGGTCCTCCCGGCCGGAGTGTTCCAGCCGCCGGATGCCTCGGCGCCAACGACTGGGCGTCCAGTTGCCGCCCTCGGGGAAGATCACCAGCGCGCCGTCTGGGCCCAGGCCGCGGGCCAGCCGCTCGATCTGGTCGGTGAAGATGCTCTCCCCGGTCTGGCTGTTCCGCACGAACACGTTGGGCAGCCGGTTGCCCAGCACGTCCAGGCTGGGATCGAACTGCAGCGCCGCCTTCATCACCACCCGCGGCCGCCGCCCGTACACGCTCAGCAGCTGGTGCACGAGCAGCAGCGAGTCGCCCGGCCCGGCGTGCCGGGACAGCACGATGACCGGGCGGGTCAGCCGGGCGGCCAGTTCGTCACCGGTGGGCTCCGGCTCGTCGATCTCGACCCGCAGCCCGTAGGTCCGTTCCGCCCCCCGGTACAGCGCGTCCAGGAACCGCCGGACGACGGCGTAGTGCCGACTCTGATACGGCTCGGTCTGCAGCCGGCCGCCGAACCCGCTCACGATCCACAGCCCGAACAGCAGCACCAGCGTCACGATCTCCGCGGTCAAGCCGACCACAAGGAACGACACCAGCCGCAGGTTGCGCATCCGCCCTGCCCGCAGCAGCCCGGCCAGCCCGAACAGCAGCGCGAGCAGCAGCAACAACGGCGACAGCACGATCAGGCCGAGCGCGAGGACGATCACCATCGGCGCCAGCACCAGCCTGCGGACCAGCCTGGGTGGGAGCACGAAACCCCTCCCGTCGGAAGGAGGCCAGAGGACGGCAAGGCCAGATAACTACCCGGTCAGTCCGGCGATATAGCTCTCCAGTGTGCTCAGTGCTGTGGCCCACCCTAGCTCGGTGCCGGAATCCGAAACAGACCGGACCATGTGGCCGGAGCCGTCCGTCAGCGTCAGTGCTTGAGTAAGTAGCCCTCACGTGCTACGGGGAGGGGCGGTGCTCCGGCGGACGACGAGCTTGCTCGGCATGATGACAGCCCGCTCGACGTCCTCGCCCTGCAGCAGCCCGAGGACCATCTGGCCGGCGAGCAGTCCCTGCTGGCGCACGGGCTGACTTACGGTGGTCAGGTCGGTCAGCTCGGCGAGCGGGTGATTATCGATGCCGATGACCGACATGTCTTCGGGTATCCGCAGCCCGGCTCGGCGCAGCGTGCGCATGGCGCCGACGGCAACCTCGTCGGAGTGCGCGTATACGGCCGTCGGCGGCTCGCGTCGGCCTAGCAGCTCACCCATGGCCTCGGCGCCTTGCAGGCCACCCCAGTCCACGGTGGCGACGAGGCTGGGATCGGCGGCGATGCCCGCCTCGCGGAGGGCGGAGTAGTACGCCTGCGAGCGGCCGCAGATGGCGGGCCAGCCGGGCAAGTCGGGGTCGGTCGCGGCGATCATGGCGATACGCCGGTGGCCGAGGAAGATCAGGTGGTCCATGGCTTGCAGGCCGGCCGCCTCGTCATCGATGCAGACGTAAGGATAGGCGGCGCTCTGCCCGCCGGCGGCCACGATGCTGACCCCCATCAGCTCCAGGCGCTGCTGCTCGGCCTCGGACACGGGGAACGCGAGGGCCACCACCGCGTCGACCTTGCGCCGGGCCGGGAGCCGCTCGAAGAAGGCGTGCCGGTCCGCAGCGTCGCCGACGTGGTACAAGAGCACATCGAGGTCGGCCTCGCGCAGTACCGACTCCAGCGCTTCGAGCATGGCAGCGAAGAACCACCGTGAGATGTGCGGTACGACCACGGCGACCCGCCGGGTCGACCCGCCGGATAGCCGGGACGCTTCGGGCGAGACTACGTAGGACAGCTCCTCGGCCACCGTTAGCACCCGTTCCCGGGTGGCGGCGGCTACGCCGGGAGCGTTGCTCAGCGCCCGCGACGCGGTCGCCAGCGACACGCCTGCGACGCGGGCGATATCGACCATGTTGACCTTCTCCGGCATTGATGCCATACGTCAATCATGCCGCTATTTGGAAGCGTTTTCTACATGGGTGCGGCTTAAGATCCGTCGCGGGCGCAGTCTTCGCAGGAGTTTGATCAGCGTCCGTACTGCATCAACACTGACGGCAGCCGGTCCGTGGCCGCGAACCATGTTGGCTGAGGTCTTGACACGCTCGGCGGGCAAGTCTACTTTCATGGAAACGTTTCCAAACGTTTCGGCGGCCAGATGCGGAGCGTACCGGTCCTGTGCCTTCGTCCCCGGGCCGCCTCTAATACTCGCTGGCTCCCCGATGGGGTGGCCCAGGGATCGGAGGTGGGTCCCTCGTGCAGCAAGACAACGATCTGCGGGCGGGCCGGAAGCACCGGACTGCCGCTCCTCAGGCTTCTGGAGCTTCTAATGTTCCTGAGCCGTCCGGGAGCCTCGGGGGTCTTGGGGCCGGACCGGTACTTAGCCGCCGGTCGATGATGAAGGCGGCAGGGCTCGGGGCGGCCGCACTCGCCGGTCCCAGCCTGCTCACCGGGTGTTCCTCGTCTGGCGGAGCCACGACCAGGATCGTGTTCGAGGAGACCAAGCCCGAGGTCGTCCCGTACTTCAACAACCTGGTCGCGAAGTTCAACGCGAGCCAGTCGCACGTGGTCGTGACCCACGACTTCACCACGAACCTCATCGCGGCGTTCGTGCGCGGCAATCCGCCCGCCATTGACTGCGACAACTACAACCTGACCACGTCCATCTTCGTCGCCCGGGGGGTGCTGGCCAACCTGGCCAACTTGCCGCAGGCCAAGCTCATCGACCCGAACATCCAGGCGCTGGTCACCCAGTACGCCTCATTCCACGGCGAGACGAGCGTGCTGCCCTACTCGGTGGCCGCCTGCGGCGTCATCTATAACGTGGATCTGTTCAACAAGGTCGGCGTTTCGTCCGTCCCGACCACCTGGACCGAATTCCTCCAGGTATGCGAAAAGTTCAAGTCCGCGAATATCACGCCGGTCTACCAGACCTACGGGGACACCTGGACCACGCAGCAAGGCCTGTTCGACTACACCACCGGCGGCATGATCGACGTCGCGGCGTTCTACCAGCAGCTCGCCCGCGAGGGCACCAACCTCGGTCCCAACTCGTCGGTGTCGTTCGAGAAGGATTTCACCGCGCCCTGCAAGCAGATGCTCAGCCTGGCGCCGTACTTCAACATCAACCCGATCGCTGAGAACTACGCCAAGGGCAACCAAGCCTTCGCCAGCAGCCAGGCGGGCATGTACATGCAGGGGCCGTGGGCCGTCGGCCAGGTCCTCGCGATCAATCCCAAGCTCAAGATGGGCACCTTCCCGCTGCCCGCCACCGACGACGCGTCCCAGACCAAGTGCCGGGTCAACCTCGACCTAGCCATCTGGCTGCCGCGATCGCAAGCGGCCTCGCAGCGTACGGCGGCCGTCCAGTTCCTCGACTACCTCATGCAGCCGAGCATCATGAACGCCTACAACCAGGCCAATCTGGCGTTCTCACCGCTCAAGAACGCTCCGCCGCACACGAGCCCGATCGTCTCCGGCCTCAACCAGTACATCAGCTCCGGCCGGTTCTACCAGGGCGCGGGAACGTACGTGCCGCTCACCATCCCGGTCGGGAACTTCATCCAGGAAATGATGCTGACCGGCAACGTCAGCGGATTCACCTCCTCGATGGACAGCGCGTTCAAGCGCCTGGCCGTACGGACCTCGGCATGAACCCGCAACAGCACCGGATCTAGGAGGCAGGCATGACCGCGACCGCACTTCCTTCCCAGCGGACCGCAGTCCGTTCCAAGCCGGGCGCGCTCGTTAAGCTGAAGAAGCTTTTCTTCCCCGTGGCACCGACGTACCTGTTCATGATCATCCCGGCCATCATCCTGTTCACCTTCTTCATCATTTACCCGATGGTCCAGGGGATGTTCTGGAGCTTCACGAACTACGTCGGATACGGAACCTGGCACTTCATCGGGCTCGCCAATTACCAGGCCGCGTTCACCGACCCGACCATCAGGGACTCCTACGGCTTCACCCTGCTGTTCTCTGTCGTGGCGTGCATTCTCACCAACGCGGTCGCCATGTCCCTGGCCATCGCGCTGAACGCCAAGATCAGATGGCGGGCCGGGTTCCGCACGATTTTCTTCATCCCCATGGTCCTGTCCGGCCTGGTCGTCTCCTACATTTTCACCTTCATCATCGGCACGTCGATCCCGATCATCGCGGGGGTGATCCACTTCGCCCCGCTGGAGTCCGACATCCTGGCCAACCAGCACACCGCCTGGCTCGGCATCGTCTTCGTCGCGTCCTGGGTGGCCATCCCCGGCGCGCTCATCATCTTCCTGGCCGGGCTGGTGTCCATCCCGTCGGAGGTGTACGAAGCCGCCTCGATCGACGGGGCGGGGCCGTGGAAGCAGTTCCAGAAGATGACCTTCCCGCTGCTGTTCCCGTTCTTCATCATCAACACCATCTTGACCTTCAAGGCCTTCCTCAACGTGTACGACATCTGCGTCGGCCTGACCGGCGGCGGCCCCGGCACCGCCACCACCAGCGTGGCGCAGACGATCTTCACCGGCTTCTTCAGCGGCGACTACGCCTACCAGATGGCCAACGCCGTCATCTTCTTCATCATCACGCTGTTCTTCGCGCTCTTCCAGCTCAGCGTCATCCGGCGTCGAGGAGGGAGTCTGTAAATGGCAACTCAGGTAGCGACCCCAACCGCCGCCGCGCCACAGATCGGATCACGCCGCCGGCGCCGCATGCGCGAGGGCCGGGTCAACTGGGGGCTGACCATCGTCGTCGCGATCATCTCCCTGATCGTCCTGGTCCCGCTGTACTTCGCCGTCGCCATGGCCCTGAAGTCACCGGCCCAGACCGGCACCGGCACCGGCTTCAACTTCCCCTGGCCGATCCACTGGGGGAACTTCCGGGCCGCCTGGGACCTGACCAATACCCCGCTGGCGTTCTCGATGAGCCTGCTGATCACGGTGATCGCCGTGACCGGGGAGATCCTGGTCAGCTCACTGGCGGCGTGGGCGATCGTGCGTAACTGGGGCCACTGGCAGTTCCGCGCGACGTTCGCCTACCTGATGCTCGCCCTGTTCATCCCGTTCCCGGTGGTCGCGCTGCCGCAGGTCAAGCTCATGGCCGCGATCGGCCTGTCTAACCCGTTCGGCGTCGCGATCCTGCACATCATGTTCCAGCTGGCCTTCAACGTGCTGCTCTTCTCCGCCTACATCCGGGGCATTCCCGCCGAGCTGGAGGAAAGCGCGCGAATCGACGGCTGCACCACCTGGCAGGTCTACCGGAGGCTCGTGCTGCCGCTGCTGGCGCCGATCGCCGCCACCGTCGGCATCTTCGCCTTCCTGCAGTCCTGGAACGACTTCATGATGCCGCAGCTGATCACGGCCAACCCGAAGTGGCAGACCCTCCCGGTCATCCAGTACCTGTTCCAGGACCAGTTCACCACCAACTTCAACGTGGCCTTCGCGTCGTATCTGATGGCCCTGGTCCCGACCCTGATCGCCTTCCTCATCGGCCAGCGCTGGGTCGTCAGCGGCATCATGCGCGGCTCGATCAAGTAGCTGGAACAACGACCCAGAGGAGACAGTCCCGCCACCTGAACGGGACACGCCGTCATGGAAATGTCACAGCATCCCGCCGCCGTCAGCGCCGAATGGTGGCGGCAGGCGGTGGTTTACCAGATCTACCCGCGCAGTTTCGCCGACTCCGACGGGGACGGCGTGGGTGATCTCGGGGGGATCCTCTCCCGGGTCCCGTACCTAGCCTCGCTGGGGATCGACGCGGTCTGGCTCAGCCCGTTCTACCCGTCGGCCCTCGCGGACGGCGGGTACGACGTGGATGACTACCGTGACGTGGACCCGCAGCTGGGCACGCTGGCCGCCTTCGACGAGCTGACGGCGAGGCTGCACGCGAGCGGGATCAAGGTCATCGTCGACATCGTACCGAATCACACGTCCGACCGGCATGCCTGGTTCCGTGCGGCCCTGACGGCGCCGAAGGGGTCGCCGGCCAGGGACCGGTACATCTTCCGCGACGGGCAGGGCCCGAACCAGGCGCAGCCCCCCTCGGACTGGCCTTCGCTGTTCGGCGGCTCGGCCTGGACCCGCGTCCCGGACGGGCAGTGGTACCTGCACCTGTTCGCCGCGGAACAGCCGGACCTTAACTGGGAGAACCGCGAAGTCCGCGATGACTTCCTGACCACGCTGCGGTTCTGGTCCGACCGCGGGGTCGACGGGTTCCGGGTGGACGTGGCGCACGGCCTGGCCAAGAACCTGGCCGAGCCGCTTGAGCCGCTGCCCGTCAGACGGGATCCGGCCGATGTGACCGTCTGGGATGGAGCTCATCCGCTCTGGGACCGGGACGAGGTCCACGGCATCTACGCCGAATGGCGGCAGGTCTTCAACGAGTATGACCCGCCGCGGGTCGGCGTGGCGGAGGCGTGGGTGCACCCGTCCCGGCGGCCGCGGTACGCCAGCCCGTCCGGGCTGGGCCAGGCCTTCAACTTCGACTTGCTCGAAGCGAACTGGGATGGCGGCGAGTTCCTGCGGGTCATCAACGACAGCCTCACCACTGAGCAGCAGCGCGAAGCGCCGACGACGTGGGTGCTGTCCAACCACAACGCGGTCCGGCATGCCACCCGGTACGCGCTGCCTGCCGAGGATCATCTCAGCGGCACCGGGCACGCCAAGGCGTGGCTGCTCAGCAACGGCATCTCACCCGGACTGGATCGCGGTCTCGGTGTCCGGCGGGCCCGTGCGGCCACCCTGCTGATGCTGGCGCTGCCCGGGTCGGCTTGCCTGTACCAGGGAGAAGAACTCGGCCTGCACGAGGTCGCGGAAATTCCCGCCGAGCTTGTCCGGGATCCGGCCTTCCTACGGTCCGGCGGCACGGAAAAAGGCCGCGACGGGTGCCGGGTCCCGCTGCCCTGGACAAGTGAAGGCCTGTCGTTCGGGTTCAGCACCGGCGCCGCGCACCTGCCGCAGCCGGCCTGGTTCGGTCCGCTCAGCGTCGAGGCGCAGGAGCACGACCCCGCGTCCACGCTGACCCTGTACCGGCAGGCGCTCAGCTGGCGCCGCAAGTTGCAGGGCGCGGAGCGCCTGGAGTGGATGCCGGGCACCAGCGGGCAGGTACTGCACTTCGGCCGTCCCGGTGGCTGGCGGTCGGTGACCAACTTCGGGCCCACGGCCGTGCCGCTGCCTCAGGGAACCGTAGTGGTCGCCAGCTCCCTACTCGAGGACGGCCTGCTGCCCGCGGACACCACCGCCTGGATCATCCCCGGCAGCTAGGAGCTCCCACCGATGCCGCTCATGCCGCGCCCGGAGAAAACCATAGTAAGGAGTCGCAAATGGCCACGGTGAGCATGGAACAGATCAACAAGATGTATTCCAACGGCTTCCATGCCGTGAAGGACCTGAACCTGGACGTGCGCGACGGCGAGTTCATGGTGCTGGTCGGCCCGTCCGGGTGCGGCAAGACGACCGCGCTGCGGATGGTGGCCGGGCTGGAGGACATCTCATCCGGCACCCTGTGCATCGGCGGAAAGCCGGTCAACGACGTCACGCCGAAGGACCGGGACATCGCGATGGTGTTCCAGAACTACGCGCTGTACCCGCACATGTCCGTGGCGGAGAACATCGGCTTCGCGCTCAAGCTGCGCAAGCTCCCGAAGGCCGAGGTCGCGGCCAAGGTCAAGGAGACCGCCGACATCCTGGGGCTTTCGGAGTGGCTGGACCGCAAGCCGGGGCAGCTGTCCGGCGGGCAGCGGCAGCGGGTCGCGATGGGCCGGGCGATTGTCCGCGAGCCGTCGGTGTTCCTGATGGACGAGCCATTGTCCAACCTGGACGCCAAGCTGCGGGTGCAGATGCGGGCCGAGGTCCAGCGGATCCAGCGGCGGATCAACGTGGCCACCATGTACGTGACCCACGACCAGGTCGAGGCGATGACGATGGGCGACCGGGTGGCGGTCATGCGGTCCGGGGTGCTGCAACAGGTCGATCACCCCCAGGTGCTGTACGACCGCCCGGACAACCTGTTCGTGGCGGCGTTCATCGGCTCCCCGGCCATGAACCTCTACGAGGCGTCGATCACTGAAGGCGCCCGGTCCTTCCGGCTCGGGTCCCAGGAGATCGAACTGCCGCAGCCCGTCCTGGCGGCGCATCCGGGGCTGGCGGCCTACGCCGACCGGAAAGTGGTGGTCGGGCTGCGGCCCGAGCACCTGCCCGCCGCCAACGGAACCGCCGGGCCGACCCTGGCCGGCGACGTGGATCTGGTCGAGGCGCTGGGCTCCGAGCTCGTAGTCCACTTCACCATCGACGCCCGCCGGGTCCGGGCCGAGGGCACGACCAGCGCGGATGAGGAAGCAGTCACAGAGTCCGGCGAGGGTGTGGCCCGGGTCGACCCGGGCAGCCCGGTCAAGGTCGGCCAGCGGGCCACGTTTGCCATCAAGGCCGACGGCCTGCAGTTCTTCGACCCCGACACCGGAGAAGCGATCTGGAGATAGTCATCCACATCCAGCATGCTGGTTCCGGGCGGCCGGGATGACGAGCATCCACGCGGGCGCGGGCGCGGGCGCCGATCCGTCCAGGCCAGGTCGGCCACGCCCGCTGCTGCACTTCGCTCCGGAGCAGGGCTGGATGAACGACCCCAACGGCTTGATCCAGTGGAACGGCCGGATCCACATGTTCTACCAGCACAACCCGACCGGGCCGGTGCCGGAGAACATCGCCTGGGGGCATGCCAGCACGACGGATCTGTGGACATGGGATGATCACCCGCTGGCGCTGGAGCCGGACCCGGCCGGTCCGGACCGCGACGGGTGCTTTTCCGGCTGCGCGGTCGTCCCCAACGGCAGGCCTCACCTGCTCTATACCGGGGTGAACGGCCAGCGGCAGCTGCCCTGCCTGGCCGTGGCATCCGACCAGGACCTGATCCGCTGGGCACGTTATGAGCGGAACCCGGTGATCGTCAGTCCGCCGTCCGGCGCGGCGGTCACGGCGTTCCGGGACCACAGCGCCTGGCGGGCCGGCTCGACGTGGTACCAGGTGGTCGGCGGCGGCCTGCACGACAGAGGCGGCGCCCTGTTCTTGTACCGGTCGGCGGACTTGCGGAACTGGGAGTACTTGGGCATCTTCGCCGCGGCGGCCGACCACGGGCTCGACGGCGTGATCTGGGAGTGCCCTGACGTGTTCGCGCTGGGCGACACCGTCGTCGTGGTCGTCTCGGTATGGGACGGCCAGGCGACGTACGCGATGTGGATGACGGGCCAGATCGCCGGGGACACGTTCATCCCGCACGTCACCGGCAGGTGCGACAGCGGCCACCGCTACTACGCGCCCCAGTCGCTGACCCTCGCGGACGGCAGGCGGGTAGCCTTCGGCTGGCTCCAGGAGAGCGTCGGCGAGCTGGCGGACCGAGACCGGTCCACGGTCGGCGTCATGTCTCTGCCCCGCGAACTGCGCCTGGACGGGAACGGTTCGCTACGAGCCAGACCCGCCCGGGAACTCGACACCGCTCGTCATGAGATACTCCTCGCCCAAGCCATCGAGGGCCGCGGTACGGCGGACCTGAAAGTGTCGGCTCGGGCCGCGCATGCGACCGAGATCGAGCTGGATCCGGTACGCGGTGAGGCCGCCATGGTCAGGCTGCGGCTGGCCGGGTTGGGCTGCGCAGACATACAGATCCGGGTCACCGCGGACAGCGTGGAGATCACCGAAGGCAGACGCCCGCTGACCACCGTCAGTCCCGCTCCCCGCAGCGCGGATTCGCGGCTAGGCCAGGTCAGCGCCTATTACGACGGCGGGATCCTGGAGGTGTACGGCCTGCAGGCCGGCCCGGCCGCCGTCATTTGCGACCGGCGCGGAACCTACCACTCTGTCGACGTGGAAGTCTCCAGCCGACCGGGAGAGCCCCGCGGTACAGCCAGCGTCACAGCATGGTCCTGCGGCCGGGCCCGGGCCGGCCCGTGACCGGAACCTGCCTGTCGGCGGCAGGAGTAACATGCACTCGCGAGATAGGAGACATGCCTCCCAGTCACCGCGGGAAGGCGCGGGGTAGCGGCAGCGGACCAGCCGATGCGCCCGCCCCGCTGGATGCCAGGCGCGAATACAGGGGACGAAAAGGGCTCATTGCCTGTCCGGCCGCTAGCTCCGGGCCAGCGCGGCGAGATAGCCCGCGGAGGCCACGTAGGCGCGCTCGATGCTCTGCCCCACCCGGTTCTTGTCCCGATACCGGAACTGCGCCGTGCCGGGCGGGAGCCGGTCGCCGCCGGTCGGCAGGACGTGCACCCGGACGTCGGACGGCAGCGAAGACATCTCCTCGTGGAACCGGTGCCGGCGGGCGATCTCGAACGCCACCAGCCCCACCTCCCACGGCCTGGTGGGCACCTCGAGCTGGCTCTCAATCCGGCCTACCTGCAGCACGTACACGGTGCTGGCGCCTAGCGCGACGGCCCGACCGACCGGGATCGAGTCCACCAGGCCGCCGTCGAAGTAGTGGGCCCCGTCGATCTCGACCGGCGGCAGCAGCCCGGGCACCGCGCAGGACGCCATGACCGCGGGCACGACCGGCCCGCTCGAAAACCACCGCGCGCTCGCGCTCTCGATGCCCGCCGCCACGCACTGGAACGGCAGCTTGAGGTCCGCGAAGTCGCTGCCGGGCAGCGCGTCGCCCAGTATCCGGCCCAGCGGCTCCAGGGAGTGCAGGTGCGTGCCCGAACGCACCAGCCGTACCGTCCGGCTCCAGAGCTTCTCGCTGAACGCCAGCCGCAGTTCCTCGCCCTGCCACATCCGGCTCAGCCGGGCGGCCGCGCCGGACGGGTCGGCGGCCACGAACGCGCCGTTGAGCGCGCCGATCGAGGTGCCCACCACCAAGTCGGGCCGGATGCCCGCCTCGGCCAGTGCCTGCAGCATGCCGACCTCGTGGGCCCCGAGCAGGCCGCCACCGCCGAGCACGAACGCCGTTGTCATACCGTCATTCCAGCAGTTCTGACTCATACCGGCGGTACACCGCCGCGCGTTCGGTCGGCGCAGCAGCGTGCAGCGAGCTGATCAGCTCGTCCAGCCGGGACGGCAGGATGATGATGTACCGCGACGGCTCGGGTCCGGCGTTCCCAAAGGTGTGGGCCACGCCCGCCGGCACCAGCACGGTCGAGCCGGCCCCCGCGACGAACTCCCGGTCGGCCAGGCGGAAGCGCAGCGCCCCGGAGATGACGTGCCAGGCCTCGTCGTCGGCGTGGTGGACGTGCAGCGGCGCGACCATCTCCGCTACGCCGGTGGCCTGCCAGTTCTGGATCACCAGGCCTGCCCCGCGCACCCCCGCGCCCGGCGCCTCCAGGTCCATAGCCGGGAGGATCAACGGTTCGTTCGGCATAATGCTCCTCATCCCCGCCGGATGGTCAGGCCGAGCGACGCGAACTGCTCGAACGGCCGGTGGTACCCGCGCTCAATATGGTGGATGCCGCGCAGCACCGAAGACTGGTCGGCCACGGCCGCGGCCAGCACGGCGGAGAACCCGGCCCGGACGTCGGGCAGGGTGACGTCGGCCCCGCGCAGCTTGGACACCCCCCGGATCACCGCCGAGTGCACCGAGTTGGTGTCGTGGAAGCGGCACGCGGCCCCGCCCAGGCAGGCCGCGAACACCTCGATCTCGCCGCCCAGCTGCTGCAGCGCCGGGACGTACACCAGCCGGTTCTCGAACACCGTCTCGTGCAGCACCGACATGCCCTCGGCCTGGGTGAACAGCACCATCAGCGGCTGCTGCCAGTCGGTCATGAACCCCGGGTGCGTATCGGTGTGCACCGCGGCGGCGCGCAGCCCGTGCGGCGCGGACGCGGTGATCCACTCGTCGGTGATGTCGATCCGCGCGCCCATCCGGGCCAGCGTGGTGATCGCCGTGACCAGGCGGTCCTGCGGGCAGCCGTGCACCCGGACCTCGCCCCGGCTGATCAGCCCGGCCACCAGGTAGGAGAACGCCTCGAGCCGGTCGCCGGCCAGCCACCGGGACGCGCCGCGCAGCCGCGGCACGCCCTCGATGACGATCCGCCGGTCCGGGCTGAGCTCGATCTGCGCCCCCATCCGCTGCAGGAACAGCGCCAGCTCGACCACCTCGGGCTCGGTCGCCGCGTTGCGCAGCACCGTCTTGCCCTCGGCTCGCACCGCGGTCAGCAGCACCGTCTCGGTGGCGCCGACGCTCGGGTAGGGCAGGTCGATGCGCGCGCCGTACAGCCGCGCCGCCCGGGCGCTGATCCCGGTCGGGCCCGCCTCGACCTCGGCGCCCAGCGCCTGCAGCGCGGCGACGTGGTAGTCGACCGGCCGCCGCCCGATGGGATCCCCGCCGACCAGTGGGACGAACGCCTCACCGGTCCGGTGCAGCAGCGGCCCGAGCATGAGGATCGGGATCCGGTTCAGGCCGGTGAAGGCTTCGGGCACCCTCGGCTGCACCGCTGACCCGGGCGCGACGGTGATTTTATTATCTGAACGGGCCACCTGATAGCCCACGGCCTCCAGCATCGCCGCGGTGATGTCGACGTCGCCGACCTCCGGGGCATTCCGGATCGTACTGGGCTCCTCGCCCAGCATCGCTGCCACCATGTGCTTGGTCACCGCGTTCTTCGACCCGCGCACCGAGATGTCGCCGCGCAGCGGCCCGGACGGCTCCACCTGCCACGTTTCGGTCACGCTGACCACTGTAGGGGCCTGTACCGTCCGGCCCGGTCAAAGTAACAGTCGGGAAACCCCGGCCGACCCGGTCATCCGGTGCGCTAACGTAAGTCGACCCTGGGGGGACGTGGCGAGTTCAGCCTGCAGTGTGCTCCCCGCGGCACCCGAACCCGAGTGACGAGGAAGAACACCGCCCATGGCCGCCACGCTTGACCAGATGCTGCTTGCGCCCGATGTCCAGCCCAACGTCGTCGCCGACTGCCTGACCCTGATCGACGAGGAAGTGAGCAGCAAGTCGGGCGTCTCCGGCGCCGCGGTCAAGCTCGCGTACAAGACGGCCAAGACGTTTGCCAAGGGTTACCTGCGCGAAACGGTGGAATCGCTGCTGCCGGAGTTCGTGGCTGCCCTCGAGCCGTTCTGGGCGGACTTCACCGCCTCGGGCGCCTCCGGGTTCGGCGACTACCTGGCCAAGCGCGGTGACGAGGTGTCCGAGGCGCTGCTGGCCGTGACCGACGCACGGGCCCAGATGTGCGGCAAGGCCGTGATCCTCAAGGCCTACGGCACCGTCCGCGGCGGCGCGGCCAAGCACATCCAGGCCGCGCTGCCTAACCTCGGCGCCATGGTGGAGAAGTACGCGGGCTGACCGCGCCTATGTGACGCCCACGTCTGTGACCCCGACGTCGCCGAGCGATTCGAGCGCGGGCGCCTGCTCCCGCGGCGCACACTCCGGCTCCTCCGCCCGGCGGTGCCACGGCTGCGTCTGGGCCAGCCAGTAGCCGACCCCGGCCACCAGTACGGCGCCCATGATCCAGGCCAGCGTGTACGTGCCGACGCCGACGTACTTCAGGCCCGAGGCGAGGATTACGAACGTGATGGCCGGCCGGATGTAGCGGTCCGGGGCCCGCGAGGAGAGCAGCGAGCCGATCAGCACCGCGGGCACACTGCCGACGATGATCGAGGCGGTCACGCCGAACTCGACGTGCCCGAAGGCCAGCGCGCCCAGGGCCGCCGCCGCGGTCAGCGGGACCGCCTGGGTCAGGTCGGTCCCGACCAGCTGGTTCGCGGACAGCAGCGGGTAGGTGAACAGCAGCAGGACGATCATCAGCGAGCCCGACCCCACCGAGGTCAGGCCGACGATCAGCCCGCCGATCATGCCGATCGCCACGGTGGGCACCGGGCGGACCGTCACCTCGGCCACCTTGGCCGTGCGCGGCCCGGACTTGCGGTCCATGAAGAACCGGATCACCATCGCGGCCGCGCCGGCCAGCAGCGCCGCGCCCAGCACGATCTCCACGTTCTTCTGGCTGGACGAGGTATGCCCGAGTTGGCGCAGCAGGTAGGCGCCCAGGAAGGCCATCGGCACCGAGCCGAGCGTCATCAGCCCCACCAGCCGCAGGTTGACCGTACCCCGCCGCAGGTGCACCGCCGCCCCGACCGGCCGCATCACCACCGCCGCGACCAGGTCGCTGGAGATGGCGGCGGCCAGCTTGATGCCGAACAGCAAGATCAGCATCGGCGTCATCAGGGCGCCGCCGCCCGCGCCGGTCAGCCCGACCAGCAGACCCACCACCGCGCTGCCGATGACGACGTAGCCGTTCAGGCCCATGCCGCCTCCCTCCCATTCCCTAGTTTCCCTACTTCCCTAGTAACATAAGTTAAATCATCGACATATATGTAACGAACCGTGGCTCTAGTTCCCGGTTCCCGGTTCCCGGTTCCCGGTCAGTGCACCCCACCGTTTCCCCCTCCCTCATCGGGTATCCCTCTCCACCCCCACCGGTTCCTCCTGCCTCGTCGGGTACCCCCTCTCTCCTCACGGGTTCCTCCTACCTCATCGGATACCCCCTCTCTCCCCTAGGCGGTTCCCCCCTTTCCCTCATCGGGTACACAGGGTGACGTGGACAAGCTGCAGGCCTACCGGGACAAGCGGGATGCCGCGCGGACCCCTGAGCCGGTGCCGCCCCCCGAAGCGCTGTCCTCCGGCGACGCGGCGGGTGGGACGTTCGTGATCCAGGAGCATCATGCCCGGCGGCTGCACTGGGATTTCCGGCTCGAACGCGACGGGGTGCTGGTGTCCTGGGCCCTGCCCAAGGGTGTCCCGTCCGACCCGGCGGTCAACCACCTGGCCGTGCACACCGAGGACCACCCGCTGGAATACGGCCGCTTCGAGGGGCAGATTCCCCGCGGCGAGTACGGCGCGGGCGCGGTCACCATCTGGGACCACGGGCGCTACGAGACGCTGAAGTGGTCGCCCCGCGAGGTGAAGGTGGTGCTGCACGGGCAGCGGGTCACAGGCGGGTACGTGCTGTTCCAGACCAAGGGCAACCAGTGGATGATCCACCGCGAACGGCTCGCCCTGCCCGGCGCCCTGCGGCCCATGCTCGCGGTCACCGGGCCGGTGCCGCGCGACCTGGATAACTGGGCGCTGGAGATGAAGTGGGACGGCGTCCGCGCCCTGGCCTACATCGAGCGGGGCCAGGTGCGGCTGATGTCCCGGACCGAGCGGGACGTCACCGTGACCTACCCCGAACTGGCCCGCCTGGGCACCGCCGCCACCCTCGATGGGGCCGCCGCTCACAAGCAACTGCTCCTGGACGGGGAGATCGTCGTGTTTGGGGCCGGCGGCTGGCCCGAGTTCGAGGCTCTGCAGCCCCGCATGCACGTCAGCTCCGCCGCTCAGGCCGCGCTCCTGGCCGGGCAGACCCCGGTGACCTACCTGATCTTCGACCTGCTCCAGCTGGACGGCAGGCCGCTGATGGACCTGGAGTACCGCGAGCGCCGGGCCCTGCTGGACGAGCTGGCGCTGAACGGCCCGTACTGGCAGACCCCGCCCTGGTTCCCCGGCTCCGATTTCGCGGCCGTGCAGAAGGTCTCGGACTCGCACCGCATGGAGGGCGTGGTCGCCAAGCGCCTCGACTCCCGTTATGCCCCGGACGTCCGCACCGACAGCTGGCGGAAGATCAAGAACATCCGGACCCAGGAGGCCGTCGTGGCCGGGTACAAGCCGGGTAAGGGGAACCGCACCGGGCAGGTCGGGTCGTTGCTCATCGGCGTGAACGATGCTTCCGGCCTGGTCTACGCCGGTCATGTCGGGACCGGCTTCACCGACGAGACGCTGCGCATGCTGGGGGACAAGCTCCGTCCCCTGCGCCGCCTCGACTCCCCGTTCGCCAGCCCCGTCCCCCCTGAGCACGCCCGACCCGCGGTCTGGGTCGAACCCCGCCTGGTCGTCCAGGTCGCCTTCGACCGGTGGACCAAGGCCGGCCGGATGCGGGCCCCGGTGTATAAGGGCCTCCGCGACGACATCGACCCCAAGGACGTGGTCCGTGAGCCATGAGACCAAGGTCGCGGTCCAAGTCGACGGCCGGACGCTGACGCTGACCAACCTGGGCAAGGTGCTGTACCCGGAAACCGGGTTCAGCAAGGCCGAGGTGCTCGACTACTACCAGCGGGTGGCACCCGCGCTGCTGCCGCACGTTGCCGACCGCCCGCTGACCCTGAAGCGCTATCCCGAGGGCGTCGACGGCGAGGCCTTCTTCCAGAAGCACGTCACCGAGCACCGGCCGGACTGGATCCGCACCGCCCGGGTCCCCTCGGAAAGCTCCCGGGGACGGGGCAGCGGGCCGGTGACCTACCTGGTGGTGGACGGCCTGCCCGCCCTCATCTGGGCGGCCAACCTGGCCGGCCTGGAACTGCACGTGCCGCAGTGGCGGATGCCCGAGCTGCGCCGACCTGACCTGCTGGTATTCGACCTGGACCCCGGGGCGCCGGCCAACATCGTGGACTGCTGCCGGGTGGCGGAGGACCTGCGGCCGCTGCTCGAGGCCGAGGGCCTCGCGCCGCTGGCCAAGACCTCGGGCGGCAAAGGCCTGCAGCTGTACGCCACGATCTCCGGCGTGACCTCCGAGCAGGCCAGCGACCAGGCCCGGGCCTTCGCCGAACGGCTCGAGCGCGATCAGCCGCGCCGGGTCACCTCACGCATGACCAAGGCGCTGCGGACCGGCAAGGTCCTCATCGACTGGAGCCAGAACAACGGGTCCAAGACCACCGTCGCCCCCTACTCGCTGCGGGCCCGCCAGAGCCCTACGGTCTCGACGCCGGTCGCCTGGGACGAGGTGGCGGCCTGCCGCCGACCGCAGGAGCTGTTCTTCACCGCCGAGACGGTCCTGGACCGGGTCGCCCGGCACGGCGACCTGTTCGCGCCGCTACTAGGCTAGCCGCTCGCTGATCAGCAGCAGCGCATACGCCGCCACGGTGGAGTCGTCGGTGATCAGGCCCTCGCCGATCATCTCCTCGAACCTGGCCCGGTGGACCCACGCCTGGCGCATGTCCTGCTCCTCGCGCTCCCGCTCCGGCGGGCCCGGTTCAAGCTCAGTAGCGACGAAGTAGTGGCCGCCCTGGCTGCTGATGCCGTGGGGGCAGTGCAGGAACCCGAGCCGGGCCAGCGCCCCGGCCCGGAAACCGCCCCCGTCGGCATCGACTAGCGCACTGGCGCGGACTCGGCCGCGGTCAGCTCCTCGGCGGGCGTGGCGGGAGCCGCCTGGCGATGGCGCCGATTGCGCACCTGCCGGGCGATCGCGGTGGCCCCGAGCGCGCCGGCGACGGGCAGCGTGACCAGGGCGGGCAGCTGATAGCGCCAGGAAAACTCATACAGGTCCGCGCCGAGCAGCACCGTGACCGCGCTCCCGGCCACCAGCAGGCAGGCCAGGCTGAGATTATCCGGATCGCGGCGTCGGCCGAAGGTGAAGATCCCCGCGATCCCGGCCAGCAGCGAGAGCAGGAACAGGGGTCCCGGGGTGTACCCGCCGTTCAGCTGGTAAAACCGCAGCGCGATGGCGGCGCGCCGCCAGACCCGGGCGGGTCCGCCGCCTCCGGCCGCGGCGAACAGGTTGGTGGCGCTGTTCGAGCCCCGCAGCGTGATGCCGGGCGGGAAGGTCGGGTAGGTGTTCTGGAACTGCCAGCGCTTGATCGGAGTGTCACCCTGCACCGTGTTCCGGGTCAGGGCGAAGATCTTGACCGAGTCCCGGGCGATGTCGCCGACCACCCGCATCGGCTGCTGCTTGATCACCGCGTAGGCGAACTGCTTCTGTTGCGGGAGGTTGTAATCCACCACGCCCAGCTTGGGGTTGACCGCGTACACCACCCGCGGCGAATTGGGGTTGTTGACCAGCCCGTCCACGCCGAACTTGAGCGCCTGCGCCGGGGTCGGACACAGCAGCTGCTCATCGGGCGGGAGCTTCAGCGTGGCGCAGTCGGCGGCGTGCGCCGTCCGCCCGTACAGGTAGGCGTCGCCCATGTTGGACAGCTGGAACCCGTAGTGCAGGACCACCTTGGAGTAGCCCATGTAGCCCACGATGGGCAGCGCGAAGCACGCGAACAGCGCCGCACCCTGCAGCAGCCGGGTCCGCCAGTCCCGGGCGGCGGCCAGCACGTAGATCAGGGCCGGCACGATCAGCGCCTCGCCAACCTGGCGCACCGGTGCCGACGTGCCGAAGGCCAGGCCGGCCAGGATGACCAGGGCCAGCGTGGGCCGGGGATACCAGAGCAGCAGCACGATCCCGGCCACCAGCAGCGCCTCGAACAGCACGTCAGGCATGATCGTCTGTTCCGCGTTGAGCTGGTAGGCATCGAGCAGCACCGGCGCCACGGCCAGCGCCGCCAGCCAGCGCACCACTCCGCGGCGCAGCATCACGATGTACAGCGCCACCGCCATGCCCAGCCCCAGCACGTGCTGCAGCACCGCGACCAAACCCAGGTTCCCGAACATCAGCACCGGCTTCAGCACGAGCAGCGTGTAGCCGACCGGGTCGAACGATCCCCACGCGCCGAGGCTGAAGTCGGTACCGTACAGGTACTTCTTCGAGTCGATGAACAGCAGCGCCGGCTCGTAGGCGAACTGGGCCACCACCCGCAGCACCAGCCCGGCCGCGATCAGCAGCGCCAGCACCCAATGCCGCCGCAGCACGTCCGCCGCACCCCAGATGGCCCGGTCCAGCCGCGAGCCGGCCACGGTACCCCCGGTTGGCCACGCCTGGCTGACCGCGGCGTCCAGGGCAACCCTCTCCTCACCCACAAGGCTCTCGGCCTCAGCGTCTGGGCTGGAGTCAGGCAATACTGCTTCTTCGCTCCTGTCGATCACACAAATTCCTTGGCATGAGTCGTATCAGGCAGCGGGATACGTGCCGCGCCGGTGCCCGGCCGTGTTCGTGGCAGGGATCATTCTGCCGCAACACGGGAGGCCAGACGTGGATAAGAGCGAGATTTCACCGATACCTAAGATTCGTGTCGCGCGCCCGCCTGGCCCCACCTTTCGCCACAAACGACACCCAGCCCGCCGCCGCGTTCGAGATCACGCCCCTCTGTCCTATCGCTTCACACACAAACCGACTCACCAACCAATGAACGTGACGCTCTAACGGATAGATCCGTTAGAGCGTCACACTCACTTGTTCCAGAACCGGCAGCAATCGAAAATGTGAGCAAATAGTGAGATTACTGGGGCCACTGAGGCGTGGCCGGGCCCCGGCCTGGCCTCAGCCGAGGCCAGGCCTCAGCGGCGCCCCGGCCAGCGCGTCACATCAGTCGGTGACGTGCGTCGACTCGGCTCAGCGGCTCACTAAGCTTGAATGGTGACCGCTGCGCCTCCTTCGCATACCGCCCTGGTCCGCCGGGCCCGCCGGATCAGCCGTCAGCTGGCCGTGATGTACCCCGACGTGCACACCGAGCTCAACTTCAACACCCCGCTCGAGTTGCTCGTCGCGACGATCCTGTCCGCGCAGACCACCGACAAGGCGGTCAACCTGGTCACGCCGACCCTGTTCGCGCGCTACCCGACCGCGGCGGACTACGCGGGCTCCGATCGCGACGAGCTGGAGAAGATCCTCCATCCGACCGGGTTCTACCGTGCCAAGGCGAACAGCCTGATCGGACTCGGGCAGGCCCTGTGCGACAGGTTCGGCGGGGAGGTACCGGCCAAGCTGAAGGATCTGGTCACCCTGCCCGGCGTGGGCCGGAAGACCGCCAACGTGGTGCTCGGTAACGCCTTCGGCATCCCCGGTATTACGGTGGACACCCATTTCGGCCGGCTGGCCCGCCGGTTTCACTGGACGACGGACACCAACCCGGTCAAGGTCGAGGCTCAGGTGGCCACGCTCATCCCGCGCCGGGACTGGACGGACCTGTCGCAGCGCATGATCTGGCACGGCCGCCGGGTCTGCTTCGCCCGTCGGCCGGCCTGCGGGGCCTGCGGGCTGGCCCTCCTGTGCCCGTCGTTCGGCGAGGGCCCGACCGATCCGGAGATCGCCGCCAAGCTCGTCAAGGCCGGCCCGTTCTCGTGACCAAAGACCGGCCCGTTCTCGTGACCGAAGACCAGCCGGTACCGGACTGGTTGCGCAAGCTCGCCAATGCGGCCGGCCAGATGGAGATCAACCCGCTGATCCAGCCGCCGGCCAGCGGTGGCCGGGCCTCCGCCGTCCTAGTCCTGTTCGGCGGCGAGCCGGACGATCCGGATCTGCTGTTCATCCAGCGCAGCGCCGATCTGCGGCTGCACGCGGGCCAGCCGGCCTTCCCGGGCGGCGCCATCGACGCCGTCGACGGTGGTCCGGTCGCCGCCGCTCTGCGCGAGGCCGCCGAGGAAGTGGGCGTCGACCCGGACGGCGTCAACGTGGTCGGTACCCTGCCCGAGCTGTTCATCCCGCGGACCGGATTCCGGGTCGTCCCGGTGCTGGCCTGGTGGCGGCAACCCTGCGCCGTCGCCCCCGTCGACCTAGCCGAAGTCGCCGCGGTGGAACGCGTCAGCGTCAGCGAGCTAGCCGATCCTGCCACCCGGGTCATGGTCAAGGGGCCCGGTGGCTTCCTGTCGCCCGCCTTCCAGGTCAAGGGCATGCTCATCTGGGGCTTCACGGCGGTACTCGTAGATCGCCTGCTCGCGCTGGCGGGCTGGGAACGGCCTTGGGATACCGCCAAGGTCATCGACTTGTGAGCCTCGGTCGCAGGCCTAAGAAGGCGAAAAACGCTATACGGTTAGGGTCGTGCGCGGAGATGTGCTCGATCTGATCTTGCTCGTGATCGTCGCCGCGTTCGCCGTGTCCGGTTACCGGCAGGGTTTCATCGTCGGCATCCTGAGCTTCTTCGGGTTCGTCGGCGGCGCGCTGCTCGGTGCGGAGTTCGGCCCGAGTATCTCCAGGGCGCTGGTCGGCGGCCAGACCCAGCAGGATGTCATCGCGGTCATCCTGCTGGTCAGCTTCGCCGTGATCGGGCAGTTCATCGCCTCTTCCATCGGCGCGGCGATGCGGTCGACGGTGACCTGGCGCTCCGCGACCGTGCTGGATTCTGTGGGCGGCTTGCTGGTCAGCGTGGTGTCGGTGCTGCTGATCGCGTGGGTGGTCGGATCGGTGCTGATCGAGTCGCCGTTTCCCGTAGTGGACACCCAGGTGAACAACTCGCTGGTGCTGCAGACCCTGGATAAGGTCATGCCCTCGCCGGCCAAGACGATGTTCTCCGACTTCCGCCGGATGCTCGCCAGCAACAGCACCTACGCCGAGGTGTTCAGCGGCATCGGCGCGGAGCGCATCCTCGCCATCCCGGCGCCCGATCCTGCCGTGGTGGACGCGCACGGCGTCCAGGCCGCGAGCAATAGCGTGGTCAGAGTCCAGGGGGTCGCGCCCAGCTGTCAACGGTCCATCGAGGGATCCGGGTTCGTCATCTCCCCGGATCACGTCCTGACCAACGCGCACGTGGTCGCGGGTGTGACCTCCCGGCAGACCGTCACCACCACCACGGGCGACACCCTGAACGCCACCGTGGTCTACTACGACCCGCAGGTGGACGTGGCCGTCCTGTACGTGCCCGACCTGAACCTGTCCCCGCTGCACTTTGCCGCGGCGGCCGACCCCGGCGACGACGCTGTGGTCGCCGGCTACCCGCTCGACGCCACCAACCTGCATCTGGTGCCCGCCCGGATCGGCGGCGTCCAGAACGCTCAGGGCCCGAACATCTACGAAACCAGCACCGTCACCCGGCAGATCTACGAGATCCGAGCCGTGGTCAGGTCGGGTAACTCGGGCGGCCCGTTGCTCTCGCCCGCGGGCACCGTGGACGGGGTCGTGTTCGCAGCCGCGGTCGGGGAGTCCGACACCGGTTTCGCGCTGACCGCCGCCGAGGTCTCCGACGACGCCAACGCGGGCCAGCAGCTCACCTCCGCCGTCTCTACCGGGGCCTGCGACTAGTCCCCGGTCGTCAGGCCTGGTCGCAGGGCCGCGTCCGGGATGCCCGCGAGCCCGTCCCGCTCGATGCGCGCCACCAGGTCGTCCGAGGCCGCGAGGAAGGCGGTCAGGTCCATCCCGTACGGACCGGCCGGCGAGGGGGCCGCGGCCTGGTAGGCCCGGACCCGCTGGGCGCCCCGGCTGAGCAGCGCGACTGCACCGCGGGCGTTGCCGCGGCGGGCGTGCGTCAGCCCGACCGCCACCTGGGCCAGCCCCTGCCACAGGTCGCGCTCGTCGGCCGGGCCGGTTTTCCATGACGCCTCGAGGACCTCGTGCGCGTGGAACGGGCGTCCGGCGCGCAGCAGTTCGTCGGCCAGCCGGGCCGCGTCCGGCCCGGCCAGCACGAGGTCGTCGGGAATCCCGGCCTCGCCAGAGGCGGAGTCGGACTCAGAGCCGTCATAACGGTCGAGGGGTCGTCCTAGAGCGTCACGCGGTCGCGCGTTCCGCGGTCGGCCAGCGGGATCACGGTCCCGGGTCACCGTTCCGGTTCCGGGTCGGCCAGCCAGCCGCGCAGTTCGGTGTCGAAGGCCTCCGGGCGTTCCTCGTGCGGGAAGTGCCCGGCGCCGTCGATCAGGCGCCAGCGGTAGGGTCCGTCCACGTACCGGCCGGCCCCGCGGGCGGTCTGCGGCAGGACACACCTGTCCAGCGCCCCGTGCAGGTGCAGGGTCGGGACCTGGATCGGCGTGCGCATGCGCCGGGCGTAGCGGATGCCGTCTGGGCGCGGGGTGCTGCGAGCGAGCCAGCGATGGTACTCCAGTGCCGAGTGGGCCACCGAGGGAATCTGCATCGCCCGGGCGTAGACCTGCTCCGTCTCGGGATCGGGCCAGCCTGGCGCGGACCAGCTCTCCAGCAGCTGGCCGACCCGGCGGGCCCCGTTCCGGACCAGCTGCCGCTCGGGCAGCACGGGCAGCTGGAAGCCGAACGCGTAGCCGCTCCGGCGCCCCTGGCCGAGCGGGTCGGTGAGCATGGCGGAGCGCATCCGCAGCGGGTGGGCCGTCGAAACTACGGCCAGCCGCCCGGCGACCTTCGGGTGGTAGACCCCCAACGTCCAGGCCACCAGGCCGCCCCAGCCGTGGCCGACCACGACCGCGTTTGCCTCGCCCAGCGCCCGGATCAGTCCGGCCGCGTCGGCGGCGGCGGTGACCAGGTCGTAGCCGCGCGGAGGCTTGTCGCTCGCGCCGTAGCCCCGCAGGTCCACGGCCACGGCGCGGAAGCCCGCCTCGGGTAGCCAGCTCAGCTGATGCCGCCAGGCCCACCAGAATTCGGGGAAGCCGTGCAGCAAGAGGACCAGAGGTCCGTCACCGGCTTCGGCGATATGAAACCGGCTTCCGTTCGCGCTCACCGTCCGGTGGGTCCACGGGCCGGCCAGCTGAACCGCGGAATCCGCGTTCACGGCCATCGCACTCGTCTCACTTAACCTCGCGCACAGCGATCCCGGCCTGCTGGCCGTCGCGGCTGATCCCGGGACGGTCGCCGTCCGGGCTGACCGGGGGCGGGGGGCCCTCGCGCCGCAGCATTTCGATGTCTTGAGTAACCGTCTCCCTGGTCATGCGCAGGCCGGACAGCTTCCGCACCCTGAGGTAGGCGATCCCCACCGCCGCCGCGGCGAACAGCACGCAGGTGCCGGCCACGATGAGGAAGGCCGCCCAGGCCCAGACACCCGCCGCGATCAGGCCGTAGCCGTAGGCGAAGCCGAGGAACACGAGCACCAGGCAGCCGAAGAAGAAAGAAAAGCCCCCCAGTCCCGCGGCCATGCCGACCCGCTTCGCATCCGCGCGCAACTCGGTCTTGGCCAGGTCGATTTCGTACCGGATCAGCTGAGATACATCCTTGGCGGCCATGGCCACCAGATCCCCGAGTGACTGGTCGGCGCCTGCGGGTTCTGACCTTTCGCTGCGGACCATCGTGTCCCTCTCCCGTCCTGCGGGCCAGTGCCCGCCATCGGCCCGGCCGAGGACCGAGGCTTACGTTCGCATGTGATCAGGCATTATCCTGAACGACCCGGCGTTCACGCTCCGCGGCCTCAGCGCGTGCACGCCCGCCTTACGGGCCGATCTGGTGCCGCGCCGCCCGGTAGACATGCCCCGCGCGGTGGCGGCCGACCGAGATGTGTCGCGATGCGCCTGCTTATGGTGTCACGTTTGTGGCCATGGAGCCAATCTGCCCCGCAAAGCAAGCGGCGCCCCTGGCCGGGGCGCCGCCGCGCAGCACGTCATGCCTGGCTACCAAGCGTGCACCTTCTTTGTCAGTCAGGGCGACCGTCCTTTACCTGGCGGTCTGACCTGGCCTGACACGCCTCCCGCGGCTGGTCGCGCGTGGGTACCTGGCTGCCGTGCCCGGACGCTCAGACGTCCGTACCACCGTTCTACGACGAAATCTCCAGCCTGAAAAGACCCCCACGTAACCGATTCGTGATCTCAATCAGTTCTGGGGATTACATGCCGTTAACTAGTGGCTCGCCGGATCGCCATCTACGCGGAGCGCCCGTCGGGGCGCCTCAGGGCAAAAAGGCGGCGCCCGCCGGGGGGGAGAGCGGGCGCCGCGCGCACGGTCCGGCCCTGGGGGGGAGGCCGGCTCCGTCCGTCTGAAGCTTATCCGCATAGGGCTCGCAAAAGAACCCCCATGCAGCGTCAGCTAAGGAAATTAGAACACATCTGGCTGCTGATGAACAGTAGTGTCCGAGAACGGCTCGGAAATTACTGCTGAGTAGGGCGTTTGCAGACCAGTTCTCGCTCGGTAAGATTCGGCCCTCGCGAACTGCGCGGGCCGCCACTCACGCCTTACGCGAACGGACGATACAAATGACGCTACTTGTCCTAAGTATACTAAGCAAGTTTACTCCGGGGCATTAGTGGTGAAGGTGCCCCGTGTGTCCGGTGAGAGCAGCACGTCGTCCGGCCGGGCGTCAGCAGCTGCCCGCCAGGAGGGCATCCAGCAGGGCCACGGCGCCCCGTTTGCTGAGCGGATGGTTGGCGTTGCCGCACTTGGGTGACTGAACGCAGGACGGGCAGCCGGCCTCGCAGTCGCAGCCGGAGATCGCCTGCCTGGTCGCGGTGAGCCAGTCCCGGGCGGCCTCGAAGCCCCGTTCGGCGAAGCCGGCCCCGCCGTCATACCCGTCGTAGACGAAGACGCTGAGCTGTCCGGTGGCGGGGTGCAGGTCGGCGGATACGCCGCCGATATCCCAGCGATCGCAGGTGGCGAACAGCGGCAGCAGGCCGATGCTGGCGTGCTCGACGGCGTGCGCGGCGCCGCCGAGGTCAACGCCGGCCGCGGCGAGCCGGGTCCGCTCGGCCGCCGAGATCGTCCACCAGATGGCCCGGGTCAGCAGGTGACGCGGCGGCAGGTCCAGCGGTTCGTCCCCGAGCGGCGCCCCGGTGTCCGAGCGGCGCTTGGTGTAGCTGACCACCTGGCGGGTCACCCGGACATCGCCGAAGCAGACCTCGGCTTCACCCCAGGTCGCGCGGCGCAGCTCAGCCTGGATCTCGATCTCGGTCACGTCCCTGGCCGTGGTGGTGTAGCCGGGGTCACTGGGTTCCACCAGCGCGACCCGGTCGGCCAGGTCGAGCCGGCGGACCAGGTAGCTGTCGCCCTGGTGCAGGTAGACCGCGCCGTCGTGGACCAGCAGCTGGGCGGATGGCTCGTCCACCGTGCCCACCAGCCGCCCGGTGGCCTCTTCCACCACCCGGACCGGAGCGTCGCCGGCCCCGCGCAGCCCGCCCGGCCCGGTCGCGCCCCGGCGCATGCTGTACCAGCCCGCCGGGCGCCGGCGCAGCCGGCCGGTCCGGGTCAGCTCCTCGACCACCGCCGCGGCCTGCGGCGCGAACAGGTCCAGGTCCGCCTCGGTGAGGGCCAGCTCGGCCGCGGCCGCGCACAAATGCGGCGCCAGCACGTATGGATTGCCGGGATCCAGGACCGTGGCCTCCACCGGGTGCCGCAGCAGGATCTCCGGGTGCCGGACCAGGTAGGTATCGAGCGGGTCATCCCGGGCGATGAGCACCGCCGCCGCGCTCCGGCCGCTGCGCCCGGCCCGTCCCGCCTGCTGCCACAGCGACGCCCAGGTCCCGGGCCAGCCCGCGATGAGCACCGCGTCCAGGCCGGTGATGTTGACGCCTAGCTCGAGCGCGGTCGTGCTGGCCAGGCCCACCAGGCGCCCGTCGTTGAGGGCCGCCTCCAGGTTGCGCCGGTCCTCGGGAAGGTACCCCGAACGGTACGCGGCCACCTTGGCCTCGGGTGAGGAGTGCATGCCGAGCAACCGGCGGGCCGCCAGCGCGACCGTCTCCGCGCCGCGCCGGGACCTGATGAAAGCGAGCGTGGGGACGTCCTGCCGGACCAGCCGGGCCAGCAGATCGGCGGTCTGTGCCGTCGCCGTCCGGCGCAGCCGAGAGCCCGCCTCGCCGCGCGCCTCGGTCAGCGCTGGCTCCCACAGGGCGAACGCGAGCGGCCCCCGTGGCGACCCGTCCTCGGTGACCTCCTCGGCGTCCAATCCGGTCAGCAGTCGGGCGCAGGCACCCGGCGCCCCGACCGTCGCCGAGGCCAGCACGAACACCGGCCGGGGCGCGCCGCCGGGAGCGGCGTGATGCGCCACTACCCGGCGCAGCCGTCGTAGCACGTGGCCCACGTGCGAGCCGAACACCCCGCGGTACTCGTGGCACTCGTCGATGATCACGTAGCGCAGCCTGCTGAAGAACCCCGACCAGCGGACGTGCCGGGGCAGCACCGACTGGTGCAGCATGTCCGGCGTGGTGAGCAGATACCGGGCGTGGCTGCGGGCCCAGTCGCGTTCGGCCCGGCTGGTATCGCCGTCCACGGCGGCCGCCTGGACCCCGGGCAGGGCCAGGGCGCGGATCGAGGCGAGCTGGTCGGCGGCCAGGGCCTTGGTCGGCGTGATGTACAGGACGGTCTCGCCCGCCAGCACCGCCGTGAGCGCGGGCAGCAGGTAGCCGAGCGACTTGCCCGACGCCGCGCCGGTGGAGATGATCACGTTGCGGCCGGCCTGCGCGTGACAGGCGACCTCAGCCTGGTGGGACCAGGGGGCGTGGATGCCGCGGTCCGCGAAGGCGCTGGTAATCTCGGCGGGAACCCATGGCGGCCAGGGCACCTGCCGTCCGGTCCGGGCCGGGATGTGCTCCACGTGGACGGGGTGGCCCGCCCGCGTGTCGTCCAGCAGGACGCCAAGGGCCCGGTTCTCTGCCGCCTGAGTTTGCGTTGCCGAAGGCTCGGCAGTCAGCAGGTCGGCAGCCGGATCGGCTGGCGTCACAGGGATTATGGTGGACACGGCTTTCTCAGTGTGTCACCCGTTGGGGGATGCTCGAAGGCATGATTTCGTATAGACATGACATCGGAGCGTGGTTGAATGCCGCAGAGGGTCACGCCTCGTGCGGCAGCCTCGGCTAGGCCGGGCCGCGCTGCGGGCAGGACGTGGAGATGACGCCTTGATGGCGCTGGAGGATTTGTGGATCTGAAGTTGGGTCACTACAACAAGGACGGCATCGAGGTCGTCGATGTCGAGGGCGAGATCGATGTCTACACGGCGCCACGGCTCCGTGAGCTCCTCATCGATCTGGTCAACAAGAACAACTACCAGCTCGTCGTCAACATGGAGAAGGTCGAGTTTCTCGACTCCACCGGCCTCGGCGTGCTGGTCGGCGGGCTGAAGCGGGTGCGTGCCCACGATGGTTCTCTGGACCTGGTCTGCACGCAGGAACGGATACTCAAGATCTTCCGGATCACCGGGCTGACGAAGGTGTTCGGCATCCACGACACCGTGGACGAGGCCATCGCGGCCAAGAAGTCCGAGAAGTGACGTCGGCCGGAACCCGGAGAACGCCTCGGCGATGGCCACTGTTGAAGTTACGTTCACGCCGCTGCCCGCGCACGTCCGTACCGCGCGGCTGGTCGCTACCGCGGTCGCGCGGCGCAGCGGTGTGGACGAGTCGCTGCTCGATGAGGTCCGCCTCGCGGTCGGGGAGGCGTGCTCGCGCGCGGTTGAGGCGCATCAGCGACATTGCCCGGCCGAGCCGGTCAAGATCGAGATGACCGAGCAGGACGAGCGGTTCGTGGTGACCGTGAGCGATCACGCCCCGACCGTGCCCGCGCGCGTGGGGACCGCCCCGGCCAGCGACGGCGGCAGCCGGGAGGGTGTGGGCTACGACGGTGCTGGCTATGACGGTGCCGGCTATGACGGGGGGTCGGCTATCCCGGCCGGGTTCGGCCTGGCCGTGATCTCTGGCCTGGCCGATGACGTGCGTGTCCTGTCGACGAGTTCCGGCATGAGCATCAGGATGAGCTGGCCGTCCACGGCCGCCACGTCCTGAACCCGCCGGTCCTGCTGTTACCGCTAAGCCTGATCGGGCCGCCGGCCCCGCTATTACCGCTGACTCTGGCTGTCCTCGCTAACCCCTGGTCGGCCCGTCGGCCCCGCTGTTACCGCTAACCCTGGCTGCCCGGCAGCCTCGCTAACCCCTGGCCGGCCCGCCGACCTCCATAACGGCCTGCCCCGTCGCGTCAGTACCCGTGGTACCGCGGCCATTAGGCCAGTTCAGCCTGCTTCCCGACCATGGTGGCCTGCGTCATGCTCGCTTATCGTGAACATCACGGTAAGATTACGTATTTGTTAGGAACGGCCCGGTGTTCATGGTTAAGCCCGACCGTGCGTAGACTCCCGGCCACTTGTTTATTCCCGATCGGCACCCTTTCCGTTCGGAGTTCCAGGAGGTCGAATGTCCCGGCATGTCTCTGTCCTGGCGGCCAACTCCGTCAGCGTCAGCGGCTCCAACCTGACCTGGGTGGTCATCGTCGCGGTCATCGCGCTGCTCGCGCTCGGCGTGGCCGGTGTGCTGGTCCGTGAGGTGCTCGCGGCCAGCCAGGGTACCCAGCGGATGCAGGAGATCGCCCGCGCGGTGCAAGAGGGCGCGGCCGCATACCTGCGGCGCCAGTTCAGGACCCTCGGCGTGTTCGTGATCATCATCTTCTTCATCCTGCTCGTGCTGCCCGCCGACGGCGACAGTGTGCGCTGGGGCCGGAGCATCTTCTTCCTGGTCGGCGCGCTGTTCTCGGCGCTGACCGGGTTCGTGGGGATGACGCTGTGTACTCGCGGTAACGTCCGAGTCGCGGCCGCGGCCCGCGAGGGCGGGGAGCGGCCCGCGATGCGGATCGCGTTCCGGACCGGCGGCGTGGCCGGGATGTTCACCGTTGGCCTGGGCCTGTTCGGCGCCGCGGTGGTGGTGCTGATCTACCGGGAGAACGCGCCGAACGTGCTGGAAGGCTTTGGCTTCGGCGCGGCGCTGCTGGCGCTGTTCATGCGTGTCGGCGGCGGCATCTACACCAAGGCGGCCGACGTCGGCGCGGACCTGGTCGGCAAGGTGGAGCAGGGCA
The DNA here is from genome assembly GCA_963722055.1 of uncultured Actinomycetes bacterium. GTDB lineage: Bacteria > Actinomycetota > Actinomycetes > Streptosporangiales > Streptosporangiaceae > Palsa-504. Next base: position 80,142 of record CAVRLA010000007.1, read on the forward strand.
TCCCCGAGGACGACGCGCGGAATCCGGCCACGATCGCCGACAACGTGGGCGACAACGTGGGCGACTGCGCCGGAATGGCCGCGGACCTGTTCGAGTCCTACGCGGTCATGCTGGTCGCCTCGCTGATCCTGGGCAAGAGCGCGTTCGGCGACAAGGGCCTTGTTTTCCCGCTGATCGTGCCGATGATCGGCGTGATCACGGCGGTGATCGGGATCTTCTCGGTCTCGCCGCGCCGCGGCGACCGCAGCGGCATGACCGCGATCAACCGGGGCTTCTTCATCTCGGCGGTGATTTCGGTCATCGGGGTGGCGATCGCCTGCTTCACGTACCTGCCGTCTCACTTCAGTGACCTGAAGGGCATCACCGACCCGGCCATCGCGGGCTACCACGGCAACCCCCAATGGATCGCGCTCGGCGCGGTGTTCATCGGTATCGTGCTGGCCAGCGCCATCCAGTTGCTGACCGGGTACTTCACCGAGATGAACCGGCGGCCGGTCCGGGACATCGCGGAGGCCTCGGAGACCGGCCCGGCCACGGTCATCTTGTCTGGTACGGCGAGCGGCATGGAATCCGCCGCGTACGCGGCGTTGCTGATCGCGGGCGCGGTCTTCTGCGCCTACCTGCTGGCCACCGGGAACGCCACCATCGCGCTGTTCGCGGTGGCGCTGGCCGGCGGCGGCCTGCTGACCACGGTCGGCGTCATCGTGTCGATGGACTCGTTCGGTCCGGTGACCGATAACGCGCAGGGCATCGCGGAGATGTCCGGCGACGTCGAGGGCGACGCCGCGGTGGCGCTCACCCATCTGGACGCGATCGGCAACACCACCAAGGCGATCACTAAGGGCATCGCGATCGCCACCGCGGTGCTCGCCGCGACCGCGCTGTTCGGCTCCTTCCACACCATCGTCGTGCAGGCGCTCGGCAGCCAGGGCAGCACCTTCAGCCTGTCGGTCGACCGGCCGCGCGTCCTGGTCGGGGTGATCGTCGGCGGGGCGGTGGTGTTCTTGTTCGCCAGCTTGCTGATCATGGCGGTGGGCCGGGCGGCGCAGGGCGTGGTGGCGGAGGTGCGCAACCAGTTCCGCACCCACCCGGGGATCATGAATTACACCGAGAAGCCCGAGTACAGCCGGGTGATCGACCTGGTCACCAGGGACTCGCTGCGCGAGCTGGTCACCCCGGGTCTGCTCGCGGTACTGGCCCCGATCGGCATCGGTTTCGCCTTCGGTTATTCCACCCTCGGGGCCTACCTGGCCGGCGCGATCGCGGTCGGGGTGCTGATGGCGGTGTATCTGGCCAACTCCGGCGGCGCCTGGGACAACGCCAAGAAGGTGGTCGAGGACGGGGCGTACGGCGGCAAGGGCTCCGAGGCGCACGCCGCCACCGTCATCGGCGACACGGTGGGTGACCCGTTCAAGGACACCGCCGGGCCGGCCATCAACCCGCTGATCAAGGTGATGAACCTGGTCTCGCTGCTGGTCGCGACCAGCATCGTGAAGTACAGCAGCAACGTGGGCCTGCGGATCGGAGTCGCCCTGGCCGCGCTGATCATCATCGTCGCGGCCATCGTGATCTCCAAGCGCCGCTCCGCGGGCGTCATCGAGGTGGCGCCCTCGGGCGCCGAGGCGGCCACCGCCGTATCGCCCGCCGTCGACGGCGCCCCGCCCGCCGTGGAAGCCACCCACGACGCACCCGTCACCACGACCACAGCGGATGCCGACGCGGACAGCGCCGCGGCCGTCAAACGCCGCGAGTAGCCCAGTTCCGGGAGCTGTCAGCCAGGCCCGGCTTCTTCCACCTCATCGCTGGAGATGCCGAGCAGGTACAAGATCGCGTCCAGGTAGGGGACGCTCAGCGAGGTGTCTGCTGCGTCCCGGACCACAGGCTTGGCGTTGAACGCGATGCCTAGTCCGGCCGCGGCAATCATGTCCAGGTCGTTGGCGCCGTCCCCGACGGCCACCGTCTGGGACAGCGGGACGCCCGCCTCGGCGGCGAACCGGCGTAGCGCGTCGGCCTTGGCCGCCCGATCGATGACTGGGCCGGACAGTCGGCCGGTCGAGCCAGGCCGAGATCTCCAGCACGTTGGCCGCCACGTAGCCGATGCCGAGCTCGGCGGCCAGCGGCGCGATGACCTGATCGAAGCCGCCGGTGACGATCCCGAACTTGTAGCCGAGCCGGCCCAGCGTGCCGATCAGGGTGCGCGCGCCCGCGGTCAGCCGTAGCTCGCCCCGGACCTCGTCCAACACCTCGGCGTCGAGCCCGGCCAGCAGCGCGACCCGCTCGCGCAGCGACGCGGCGAAGTCAAGCTCGCCGCGCATGGCCGCCTCGGTCACCTTGGCCACCTTGCGGGCGCAGCCGGCCTTCGCGGCCAGCAGGTCGATGACCTCGTCCCGGATCAGGGTGGAGTCCACGTCCATCACGATCAGCCGCAGCGCCCGCCGGTGCAGGCCGCCGCGCTGAACCGCGACGTCGATGCCCTGGGTGACCGCCACCTGGGCCAGGTCCTCGCGCAGCAGGACCGGGTCGCCGCCGGAGATCTCCATCTCGATGCAGGTCACCGGGCGCCGGGCCAGCCGGCCGATCCGGTCGATGTTCGCGCCGCTGGCGGCGATCCGCCCGGCGATGGCGGTGATCGCGGCCGGGGCCAGCGGGCTGCCCAGCAGGGTCACGTGCAGCCGCCCGGCCCGGGCCGGAACGTCGCCCGAGGAGCCCGAGCCGGTGGTGATCTCGGCCCCTAGGCCGAGATCGGCGGCCAGCGCGGTGACCGCCGCGTGGATGCCGGTCAGGTCGGGCGGGCCGTCGCATTCCAGCAGCGCGCCGAGGACCAGCTTGCCGCGGATCACCACCTGCTCGACGTCCAGGACCGACAGGGGATGCCGGGCCAGGACGCCGAACAGCCTGGAGGTCACGCCCGGCCGGTCCGGGCCGGTCAGAGTGATGAGCAGCGTGGTCCGGGACGTATTCATGGCGGCGTCAGGCTACCGGAAAAGGCTAAGCTCCCGACGGCCGCTACGGCAGCAGCAGGTGCACGTCCCCGAACTCGTGCCACAGATACCCGGCCGTGATGGCCGCCTCGTAGCACCGGCTGAGCAGCTCCGGCCCGGCGAACGCGGCCAGCATCCGCAGGTGCGAGGACCGCGGCTCGTGCAGCCCGGTGAGCAGCCCGTCCACCGCCCGGACCCCGGTCTCCGGCGTCACCACGTGCGACGTCCAGCCCGCTGACGGCGCCACGAACCCCGTAACAGAAGCCGCCGTTTCCAGCGCGCGGACCACCGTGGTGCCCGCCGCGATGACCCGCCCGCCGTGCTCCCGCACGTGGTTGACCAGCCGGGCCGTCGCGGGCGGCACGTCGTATGGCTCCGGGTAGGGATCCTCGTCGGCCTCCAGCGAGGACACCCCGGCGTGCAGGGTGAGCGGGGCGACCAGCACGCCGCGGGCCACTAGGTCGGTGACCAGCGCGGGCGTGAACGGGCGGCTGGCGCTGGGCATCTCCGCGCTGCCCGGCTTGCGCGAGAACACCGTCTGGTACGCGGAAACCGGCCAGTCGCGGCTGACGTAGGAGTATCGGATGGGAATGCCGTAATGCAGTAGATACGGCACTACTGCGACCGACAGCCGGGCCCGCCACAGCCGGCCGGTGACCTTCCCCTCCAGGGTCAGCGCCGCCCCGCCGGGCAAGTCGATGACCTGGGCTGGGAACCCCGGCCCGTTCGGCCGAGAGATTTTGTCTTTTATCGCACGCAGTTCTACCAGCCACGCACCATCGGGAAGGGGTGTGGAGAAGTGCACGGCCAGCCCGCGGCCCACCCGGACCTGGGCGGGCAGCGTGCCGGTGTCGTTGACGACCAGCAGGTCGCCCGGCAGCAGCAGGCCGGGCAGCTCGCGGAAGGCATGGTGGCTGACCTGTCCGATCGACTGGCGGCTGACCAGCAGCCGGACGTCGTCCCGGGCCAGGCCGCGGGCCTCGGGCGGGTCGTGGGCCTCGCGCTCGGCGGGCAGGGTGAAGTCGATGACCATCAGGCCCTGCCGGTCTGGCCGCCTACGGCGGCGGGCGGCAGCAGGTGCGCGGCACGGTAGCGGCCGCTCGGCAGCCGCTCGGCCACCAGCCTGGTGAACGCCGGCACCACCGTCTCGGGCCAGGGCCGGTCGGAGATGTCCTCGCCCGGGAAGGCCTGCTGGTGCATGTCGGTGCGCAGGTCGCCCGGGTCGGCCCACCACACCCGGACGGCGAGTTCCTCGGCGGCTAGCACGTTCGAGGCCTGCTCCAGCGCCGCCTTGGCCGCGCCGTAGCCGCCCCAGCCCGCGTAGGCCTCCACCGCCGCATCCGAGGTGATGTTCAGCACCGCGCCGCCGCTGGCCCGCAGCAGCGGCAGCAGCAGCTGGGTCAGCGCGATGGGCGCGATCACGTTCACCTCGAACGCGGTGCGCAATTCGTCCACCGGGTAATCGGCCAGCGCGGGCAGCGGGCTGGCCCCCAGCGTGCCCGCGTTGTTCACCAGCAGGTCGAGCCGCCCCGCGGTCTGCGCCGCGCGGAGCAGTGCGGCTCGGTGCGCGGGATCCGTGACGTCGCCCGCGATGGCGGTGACGGCGCCCGGGAGCTCGCCCGCGGCGACGTCCAGGTCGGCGGCGGTCCGGGCGTCGAGGATGAGGTCGTAGCCCTCGCGGGCCAGGCCGGCGGCCAGCGCCCGGCCCAGTCCGCGGGAGGCCCCCGTAACCAGAGCGATCCGGTTGTTCATGGGCCTACGCTAAGCGCCGCCCGGCCCGCCCGCATCGGCCGCGCGCCCCGCCCGGCCTGCGCCAATAGTCCTAGGACCCCCGCCCGATGCACCCCCGCGCGATCCCGGCTAACGTCAGCAGGGTGAGCCATCCAGCGGGCCGCCACGCCCCGCGCGGAACCAGTGAACGTGGCGCTCTAACGGCTCTTACCGGCAGAGCGCCACGTTCACTGGTTGGCTACCCCCACCGTCCGCCCACCAGCGCCCCCACCACCAACATCAGCCCCAGCCCCCCCAGCCAGGACGCCGCGCCGTGAGCGACGGGCTGGACGAGCTGTACCAGGTGAGTCAGGCGGTGCTGTCCGTCACCCGGCAGATGTCCGTCCGCGACGTGCTGCAGGTGATCGTGCGGTCCGCGCGATCCCTGGTCGGTGCCCGCTACGCGGCGCTGGGCGTGCCCGACGCGGGCGACTCGTTCGCCGAATTCGTCGTGGACGGGATCAGCGGCGCCGAGTGGCAGGCCATCGGCCCGCTGCCGCGGCAGCACGGGATGCTCGGCGTGCTGCTCAAGGAAGGCAAGCCGGAACGGCTCGCGGACATCCGCGCGGACCCGAGGTTCGAGGGCTGGCCCGCTGCCCACCCGCAGATGTCGCACTTCCTCGGCGTGCCGGTGCGCGACGGCGACCAGGTGCTCGGCATCATCTTTGCCGCCAACAAGACCACCTCCGCCGCCGCCGAAAAGCGCGGGTTCACCGAGCGGGATCTGCAGATCTTGTCCCTGTTCGCCGCGCACGCGGCCATCGCGCTGACCAACGCCCGGCTGTACGAGCGTAGCCGCGAGCTCAGCGTCATACAGGAACGATCCAGGCTGGCCCGCGAACTGCACGACGCGGTCACGCAGAAGCTGTTCAGCATCCGGGCGCACGCCCGGGCGGCCGCGGTGCTGTCCGGCCGGGAGCCGTTCGATCCGGACCGGGTCCAGGCCGAGATCGAGGTCGTCGCCGCGCTCGGCGCCGAGGCCCACGCCGAGCTGCGGGCCGTGATCGACGGGCTGGCCCCGCCGGACCTGGAGGCCGGCGGCCTGACCGACTCGCTGAGCAGGTACGCGGTGCTGGCCGGCCGCGCTCACGGGATCCCGGTGACCTTCACTGCCGCCGAACTACCCTCCCTGCCGCCCCAGACCGAGGCGGCCCTCTACCGGGTGGCCCAGGAAGCGCTGCACAACGCGCTACGGCACGCCGGGGCGGGCGCGGTCTGCCTCCGCCTGGCCCGGACCCCGCGCCGGGTCACCCTCGAGGTCGGCGACAACGGCCACGGGTTCGCCCCCGAAGCGTCCTCCGGCGGGGTCGGGCTGGCCTCGATGCGCGAGCGCGCGGCCAGCGTCGGCGGCAGGCTGACCGTCAAGTCCGGCGCGGACGGCACGCTCGTCCGCATGACCGTGCCCGTGCCGCCCGGGTCCAGCCCCGCGGCAGGCTAGCGATGGCCGTACCCATCTCTGTGCTGATCGTTGACGACCACCCGGTGGTCCGGCGGGGCCTGCGCGTGCTGCTCGAAGTCCAGGACGGGATCGAGGTCGCGGGCGAGGCAGGCGACGGCGCCACCGCCCTCGCCCTGGCCAGCGAGCACGCCGGGCCCGGCGGCCGTCCCCCGGACCTCATCCTGCTCGACCTGAAGCTGCCCGGCCTGGACGGCATCGCCGTGCTCAACGAGCTGAAGGCCCGCCGCAACCCCGCCCGCGTGCTCGTGCTCACCAGCGCCACCGACCACGCCGCGGCCGCCGCCGCGATGCGCGCGGGCGCGGCCGGCGTGCTGTACAAGGACGTGGACCCGGACGCGCTGGTCCGCGCCATCCGCGCGGTCCACGACGGTCACCTGCTGCTCGCCCCCGAAGCCGCCGGGACCCTGCTGCGCCAGGCCGCCTGGCCGGCCCGCGGCCTCGACGCCCTGACCGGCCGCGAGCGCGAGGTCCTGGCCGAACTCGCGCAGGGCCGATCCAACCGCGAAATCGCCCGCGCGCTGCACGTCTCGGAGAAGACGGTCAAGGCCCACGTGAGCTCGGTGCTGGCCAAGCTCGGCGTGCAGGACCGCACCCAGGCCGCGCTACTGGCCGTCCGGCACGAGCAGTCGGCCCCCTGACCCGCCGCCGCGGCGGTGCCTAGACCAGGTGGGCGTAGACGATGATGTTGTCCAGGTAGTGGCCGGTGGCCTGGTCGAAGTAGCCGCCGCAGGTGATCAGGCGCAGGCTCGGGTAGTCCAGGTGCGCGTCGTACACCGAGGCAGTGGGGAAGTCGGTCTTGGCCACCTTCTGCACGCCGTCCACGGCGAAGGTCGCGACCGTGCCGTCGGCCAGCGTGACGTAGATCTTGTTCCCCGGGCGGAGGTCCTTGAGGTAGTAGAACACCGAAATCCCGGTGTAGGAGTCCACGTGGCCGAGGATGACCGAGGAGCCGAGCTGCCCCGGGGCCGGGCCGTAGTGGTACCAGCCGGTGAGGTTGTGGTTGTCCAGCGGCGGCACCTGGACCGTGCCGTCCGCGTTCTTGCCGACCCTCTCCACCGGCGCGCTGACGTTGATCACCGGGATGCGGATGCTGACCGGAACGGACCGGGCCAGCGCCGGCACCCCGGGATCGCGGCTCAGCTTCGGGACGGTCGTGCGGACCCAGGACGGGATCACCGCACCCCCGCCCTCGGGGGTGCGGCTGGTCAGCCCGAAGGCGGCCACGCTGATCCCGCCCGCGCACAGCACCGCGGCCGCGATAGCGGTCACCAAGGCCCAGCGGCCCGCAGAGCTGTGCTGGTTACGAGTCGAGTACACCCTGCCCACAAACGCTGGAGCCTAGGCGGTCAGGCGCGCCTTCCGCCAGCGACGGTAGGCCAGCATCCCGATCCCCGCCGCCAGCGCCGCGACCACGCCGCCGCCCGCGGCCACGCCGACGTTACTGCCGCCGCCGGTCACGCTGCCGCCGCCGCCGGTACCCGCTCCGCCGACGGGAGTCCCGATACTGGGGACCGTGGGTGTCGGCGTGGCCGTCAGCAGCGCCGCGGGCGTCGTCGGCGCCGGGGTGCTCGGGCTCGGCGCCGGTGCCGGATGCCGCGCCGGGGGCTTCGGACTAGTCGTGTGACACGTGCTCGTGGGCGTCGGTGCCGGCGTCTGGCCCCACCCGTTCGTGGGCGTCGGTGCCGGCGTCTGGCCCCACCCGTTCGTGGGCGCCGGTGCCGGCGTCTGGCCCCACCCGTTCGTGGGCGCGGACGTCGGCTGGCCGCCCTGGCCGGCCCCCGAGACACTTGAACTGACCTGGGCACCGGACTGGGGCGCCGCATGCGCGGCCACCCCGGTCACCATGGTGGCCAAGAACGCAGCCACGCCAACGGCGAAGCAGCTTATAAGCACGCGGACGTGCGTCGCCATTCCCGCTCCCCTCACTCGACCGGTCCCCACGATCATTTCGGATAGTTGAACAAACAGGCATAGTAGCGCGCTCTAAAACCAGAAGTCACACCCGTAATGGACTAGAAGTCATACCTGTTATCGATATGAATCCGCGAAACCGGAAATAAGGTACGAGAAAGGCACAGACCTCGCCAGGGCTGCTCCTCTTAGCTCGTCGGAACCTAGTGCCTGCGCTGCGAAAACCCGCTTGGGCTGATCGATTTGCGGGCCCGCGGCAGCCTACTGAGTATTAGTCGCTGGTTGTCGTTTTCTGACCGGTTCGGGAGCGGCCGGGACAGGCCGGGGACCGTGGCCGGGGCGGATCGGCAGAGCCGGTGGCCCGGTCCGGCTGGCTGACGGCGGTGCGGTGACGTAGGTTCGGTCTGGCGGGCCATCCGTGGGTCCGGCGCCGTGCCGAGAAAGGGGACCTGATGTCCGACGAGGTGCTGCGGCTGCGGGGCGTTGAGGTGCGGCGGGACGCGGCGGTCCTGCTCCGCAACCTGGACTGGACGGCGCACGAGAACGAACGCTGGATCCTGATCGGACCGAACGGCGCGGGCAAGACCACCCTGCTCCAGGTGGCCGCCACCACGATGTTCCCGAGCCAGGGCACGGTCGAGGTCCTCGGCGAGCGCCTGGGCGAGGTCGACCTCTTCGAACTGCGGCCCCGGATCGGGCTGACCAGCGCCGCCGTCGCCGAACAGGTCCCGCCCAACGAGAAGGTTATCGACCTGGTGCTGACCGCCGCCTACGCCATCCTGGGCCGGTGGAAGGAGGACTACGACTCCGCGGACGTCACCCGTGCCGTCGAGCTGCTCGACGCGCTCGGCTGCGCGCACCTGATCCGGCGCCGGTTCACCACCTTGTCCGAGGGCGAACGCAAGCGGGTGCAGATCGCCCGGGCCCTGATGCCCGACCCCGAGCTTCTGCTGCTCGACGAGCCGGCCGCGGGCCTGGATCTGGGCGGCCGGGAGGACCTGCTGCGCCGCCTCACCCAGCTGGCCCGCGATCCCAAGGCGCCGATGATGGTGCTGGTCACCCACCACGTGGAAGAGGTCCCCGACGGGTTCACCCACGCGATGCTGCTGCGCCGGGGTTCGGTCCTAGCCTCCGGCCCGATCGACGAGGTGTTCACCGCACGGAACCTGTCCCGGTGCTTCGGCGTCCAGCTGGAGATCGAGCATCGGCAATCGCGCTGGACCGCACGCGCCCGCTGACGACCAGCACCGACCACCAACTCTCTCAGGGACGGGGCCGCAGTTCGACCCGCCCATCGGCCGTCACGCGGGTCTCGAAGGCTGGCTGGCGGGCAGTGGCAGGCCCGTGCACGACGGTACCGTCGGCGATAGCGAAGGTGGATCCGTGCCAGGGGCAGGTCACGCAGGCAGTACCCCGTTCGACGACGATCCGTCCCTGATGTAGCGGCCCGCCCAGGTGCGAGCACCGGTCCGACAGCACGTTCACCTCGCCGCCCTGCCGGTATACCAGCAGGGACAGGTAGCCGAGCTGGCGGCGGACCGGGCGCCGGTCGGGCAGCTGGTCCAGCCCGCACAGGTTGTGCCAGCCGAGCCCGGACAGGTGGCTGACCTGGTCGGCGTGGCTGGCGCCCGCGCCGAGCCGCAGCGCCAGGTGGCCGCCCAGGTAGGCCCCGACGGTGGCCACGGCCAGCCCGCAGCCGGACAGGACCCGGCCGTACCGGAGCCGCCCGCTGGCCCGGGCGGCGAGTGACCCGAGGAACATGCAGGCCGCGCTGGCCTGGCAGATGGCGTGCACCAGGCCGACCCGCTGCTGGTCGCGGTGCAGCGCCGACCAGTCGGCCAGCCCGGTGGCCGCGGCCGGCACGGTGACGGCCACCCCGGCGCCGATCAGCATACGGGCGGCGCGGTCGGTGCCGTGGAACAGGTCGAGCAGGACCGCCGAGGTCCAGCAGCCGAGCGGCAGCCGCACCAGCGCCGGATGCGCCGGCTGGCCGAACGGTACGCCGTGCAGCGCGTCCGTCCTCGGCCCCGCCGGCAGGGCGCGGACCACCCCGTCGGACAGCTTGCGGATGACCGGATCGAGCGCATGCGCCTGTTCGACGCGTTCGGCCAGGGCCGCTGGCTTGCGGGCCCAGCTGGTCTTGCGCTTCCTGCCCGCCTGGCGGGCAGTGGAGAGGGAGGGAGGCACATCTAGTGCCTACCCGCCGGCGGGCCAACTAGCACCGTCTCAACAAGACACGTTCGTTCGTCTCCCGCCCGGTAGGGTCAGCCTGGTGGAGGCCTCGCCTGCTGTCGCCGTCCGCCACGACCACTGTCACCACCTGGTATGCCGGCGCTGCGGCCGGGTCGTCGAGGTGGACTGCGCTGTGGGGCCCGCACCCTGCCTGGAGCCCGCGGCCCGCCTCGGCTACGCGATTGATGAGGCCGAAGTCACCTTCTGGGGCCTGTGCGCCAACTGCCAATCCAGATCGCCGTAACCCCCTCCGTCCGTTCTTTTTGATGGAACGGTCCGTGGTCTCACCCCTGGGCCCCCTGATTTGCCTGTCGTGGCCACCCCCCCAACGCCTAGCCCGGACCCGAGGCGGGGTCCACCGTCACGAGCCCTCCTCGCCGCGCAGCCGGGCTAGCTGGCCGCGCATGATCTCGTCCAGCCGTCCCTGGAACTCCAGCAACAGGCGCAGCTCGTCGTCGGAGTAGCTTGCCGCGGCGGCCCGCCACGCCTTGACCACCGGCCCGAACGTGGAGCCGACCTTGTACAGTCCCGGCCCGCCGCCCAGCTCGACGATCACCCGGCGCCGGTCGTGCGGGTCGCGCATCCGCCGGACGAAGCCGCCCTCCTCCAGCCGGTCCAACACCCCGGTGATCGACGCGGTGCTGAGCCCGGTCTGCCGGGCCAGGTCGCCCGCGCTCATGTGCCCGGTCAAGGCCACGATGTTCAGGCAGTTCAGGTCCGTGGCGTTGATCCCGATGCGGTCCGCCGAGACCTGCCCGAGCAGCTGCATAACCGAGCCCGCCCGCCGCATGGCCAGCAGGAAGTCCTCCTCCAGCCGGCGCCGCTCGGCGCCGCCTCCCGGCGCCGCCTCCCCCCGGTCCGACCGCTCCGTCAGTCCCTCATGCTCCGTCATCCGCGCGGCTCCTGCTCTGCCGCATGCTCCCTCATCTCGCGGCTCCCGCTCCGCTCGCATGCTCCCTCAGCCGCTCCGCCTCCGCGCATCTGCCTCAATCCCTCCACCGTTGCCCGCGGGGCTCGTCGCCGATCATTCGGATTCCAAGTATCTTGGAAAATTAGACAATAGCTATCCAAGATGATAACTTCCCTAAGTGTCGTCCGCCATGGAGGTGATCCTATGAGTTCCGATGCCGAGATCCTGTCACCGCGAGCCGGGGCCAGTGTCGGCGAAGCCGGATCAGCGGACCCGCGCCGCTGGGCCGCCCTCGTCGTCATGCTGCTGGCCGCCTTCATGAACCTGCTCGACGTGTCGATCGTCAACATCGCCATCCCGCCTATCCAGCAGGGCCTGCACGCCAGCTACGCCGACGTGCAGTGGACGCTGGCCGGGTACGCGCTGGCCTACGCTCTGATGCTCATCACCGGCGGCCGCCTCGGCGATACCTACGGCCGCAAGCGCCTGTTCCTGATCGGGGTGGTCGGCTTCACGATCATGTCGGCGCTGTGCGGCGCGGCGCAGAGCGCGGGCATGCTGATCGCCTCGCGCGTGGCGCAGGGCGCCATGGGCGCGCTGATGATTCCGCAGGTGCTGTCCGTGATCCAGGTCATGTTCCCGGCCACGGAGCGGATCAAGGCGCTGGCCGCGTTCGGGGTCACGGCCGGGCTGGGCGCCGTGAGCGGGCCGCTGCTCGGCGGGCTGCTCACCACGCATAGCCTGCTCGGCCTGGGCTGGCGGTCCATCTTCCTGATCAACGTTCCGGTGGGCGTGATCGCGGTGGCCGCCTCGCTGGTGCTGGTGCGCGAGTCCCGGGCGCCCAGCCCGCCGCGGCTCGACCCGGTGGGCGCGCTGCTGCTGGCCGGCGCCCTGGTTCTGCTGCTGTACCCGCTGGTCGAGGGCCAGCAGGCCGGCTGGCCGGCCTGGACTTACCTGATGATGGCGCTGTCCGGGCCCGTCCTGGCCGTCTTCGTCGGCTACGAGCGGGTCAAGACCCGCCGCGACGGCTCGCCGCTGGTTGCGCTGCGGATGTTCGCCCATCGCGGGTTCGCGGTCGGGATGGGGATCGCGCTGGTCTTCTTCCTGGGCGTCGCCTCGTTCGGGCTGGTGCTGACGCTCTTCCTGCAGCAAGGTCTCGGTTTCACGCCGCTGCACGCCGGGGCCACCTTCATCCCGTTCTCGGCAGGCGTGTTCGTCGCCTCAGGTGCGGCGGCCCGGCTCGAGCCCAAGTTCGGCCGCGGCGTCACGATGTCGGGGGCGCTGATCATGGTGGCCGGGATGGCCGCCCTGATCGGCATCGTGCATCACTACGGCGCGGTCGTCTCCACCTGGGACTTGATCCCCGGGCTGGCGCTGGCCGGCCTGGGCCTGGGCACCGTGATCGCCCCGCTGGCCAACGTGGTGCTGGCCGACGTGCGCGAGCAAGACGCCGGGTCGGCCTCGGGCGTGCTGAACACCGGGTTTCAGCTCGGCAACTCCATTGGCCTGGCGCTGATGGGCGTCATCTTCATCGACCAGCTCGCCATCCGGCCCGGCACCTCGGTGCCGCGGGTCTTCGCCGCCGCGACCGAGCACGCACTGTGGTTCCAGGTCGGCGTCTTCGCGCTGGCCTTTCTGCTCATGCTCGCGCTGCCGGCCCGACGCGGTCACAACCGGCGGACCGCATCCGTCTGAGAGTACGACACCAAATACGAGGGGAATCGTCATGACCACGGAGGAAAACCGATGACCACGCAGAAGCTGCCGGGCACCGACGCGGCCCGGCACGGCACGGGGGACGCCGACCTGACCATCATGATCGCGGCGCACGACGCGTTCCGCCGCGACCTGACCCGGCTCGCCCGCACGGCCAGCGCCGCGAACCTGTCCGACCCGGCACGCCGCCAGCCGATCGCAGCCGGCTGGGACCTGTTCAAGCGCCAGCTGCACATGCACCACACCGCCGAGGACGAGATCATCTGGCCGACGCTGCGTCCCCGCCTGGCGCACAGCGCGGCCGCCCTGTCGGTCCTGGACGCCATGGAAGCCGAGCACGAGCTCATCGACCCGCTGCTGGCTGCCGTGGACACCGAGTTCGTCGGCGGCGACCGGCTAGCCGACGTTATCGACGCCCTGACCAGCGCGCTGACCGGCCACCTCGCCCACGAGGAGCGGGACGGCCTGCCGCTGATCGGCGCGGCCCTCACTGCCGCCGAATGGCGCGGCGCAGGCCGCAAGATGGCCGGCAAGAACGGGATCGCGGCCAGCTCGGAGATGTTCGCCTGGATCCTGGACGGCGCCGACCGCGAGCACGCCGCCGCCACCCTCGGCCAGCTCCCGCCCCCGCTGCGCCTGCTCTACCGCGCGCGCTGGAAGCCCCGCTTGGACAAGACCCCGCGCTGGTAGGGCCTAGTCTCAACGCCTCCGCACCACCCGCTCGCTCCTACCATCGCCCCACCCGCCCTACTCGCACCATCCGCCCCGTCCGTACCACACTCCCGCTCGCACGAAGCGACCCGATGGCCCATTGGGGCGGTCCTATCCGCCCCAATGGGCCATCGGGCCGGTCGGACCCGGCCCGGATCCCGGCCGCACCCGGGCGGGGCCGATCCGGGTGGTGCGAGTGGTGCGAAGGGTGCGGGCCAGCCGTCGGCGCCGGTGCGGGTGCCGCTCACCCTGACTGCACCGATGGAACATTGCCGCCCTGGCGGCGCCAATGTTCCATCGGTGTCGCTAGGAACGGGGCCGGTGCGGGCTATTCCTCGCCCGCACCGATGGCCGCGTCGACTTCGGCCTTGCGGGCGGCGAACTCGGCGGCGTGCTCCTGCTCGACGCGCTCGGCGATGTCCTCGTCGTCGCGCATCAGGGCCTCCAGGTCGGAGTCGGCGGCCTGGAGCACGCCCAGGTCGGTGAAGGCCCGCTGGACCTTCTCGCCCCACAGCCCGATGTCCTTCACGCATGGGACGATGCGGCTGAACAGCAGGGCGCGGAAGGCCTGCTGTACCGGCGAGTGCTCGGTGAACTCCAGGCACTCCTCGACGTCGAAGCCCATCCGTTCCCAGACCTCCCGGCCGCGGAACCGATCCCGCATCAGGTAGCAGCCCTCGACCACGAACTCCTCGCGGTCGGCGCGCTCGGCAGAAGTCAGCCCCGCGTAGTAATCCCGCAGGGCCAGCCGCCCGAACGCCACATGCCGGGCCTCGTCCTGCATGACGTACGCCAGCACCTGCTTGACCAGGGGATTGGCGGTGAGGTCGCGGTGCACCCCGAACGCCGCCAGGGCCAGCCCCTCGATCAGCACCTGCATGCCGAGGTAGGGCATGTCCCAGCGGGAGTCGCTCAGCGCGTCGGCGAGCAACCGCGCCAGGTCCTCGTTGATCGGGTAGTACAGGCCGATCTTGTCGCGGATGAACCGTTGGTACAGCTCGACGTGCCGGGCCTCGTCCATGGCCTGGGTCGCGGCGTAGAACTTCGAGTCCATCTCCGGCACCGACTCGATGATCCGCGCGGCCACGGTGAGCGCGCCTTGCTCCCCGTGCAGGAACTGGCTGAACAGCCAGGCCCCGAGGTGATGGCCGAGCTCGTCGCGTTCGGCCTGGGACAGCACCTCCCACTGCCGCGATCCGTAGATCGGGTTGATCTCGTCCGGGGTCTCCATCACGTTGCACGGGTTGACCGGCAGGTCCCAGTCGATCCGCTTGGTGGCGTCCCACTGCTTGTCCTTGCCCCGCTGGTACAGGTCAAGCAGCCGCTGCCGGCCGTCCTCGTACTCCCAGGAGAACCGGGCGGCCCCGCTGGCCGGAACGTCCCAGGTGCCCCGGTCCACCGGCGTGGTGTACAGGTCGTAGGTGCTCATGGCGGCCTCCTCGACGGACGGGACGACGGCATGCCCACCTTTATTACTACGCAGTACGTTCGGGTCGTGCAATGCCCGTCAGGGCAATGCCCGTCAGGAAGTTCCCTTGAACCGGTAGCCCATGCCGCTCTCGGTGAGCAGGTACCTGGGCCGGGACGGCTCGGGTTCGAGCTTGCGGCGTAGTTGGGCCAGGTAGACCCGTAGGTAGTTGGTCTCCGTCTCGTAGGCCGGACCCCACACCTCACGCAGCAGTTGGCGCTGCGTGACCAGCCGGCCGCTGTTGCGCACCAGGATCTCCAGCAGCTGCCACTCGGTCGGGGTCAGCCGGACGTCCTCACCGTCGCTCCTGATCACCTGCTTGGCCGCCAGGTCGACGGTGAAGTCGGGCGTGCTGACTACGGGCTCGTCCGGGGCCGGGGCCGCGCGGCGGACCGCGGCGCGCAGCCGGGCCAGCAGCTCGTCCATGCCGAACGGCTTGGTGACGTAGTCGTCAGCGCCGGCGTCGAGCGCGGCCACCTTCTGGCTCTCCTGCCCCCAGGCGGACAGGACGATGATCGGGATCGAGGTCCAGCCGCGCACCCCGTGGATGACTTCGGTGCCGTCCATGTCGGGCAGCCCGAGATCCAGGATGATCACGTCGGGCCGGTCGCGGGCCACCGCGGCCAGGCCGCTGGACCCGTCGACGGCGGTGCTGACGTCATACTCGCGCGCGCTGAGGTTGATCCGCAGCGCGCGCAGGATGGACGGCTCGTCGTCGACGACGAGCACCCGGGTCATGACCCCGTTTCCAGCGCGGTCTTGTCCGCGCTGGCCGCCGCGAGGGTGATGGCGACCGTGAGCCCGCCGCCCGGGGTGTCGCGGGCCTCGATTCGCCCGCCCATGGCCTCGGCGAAGCCCCGGGCCACGGCCAGGCCCAGCCCGACGCCTCCCGGGAGGCGGTCGCCGACCCGGGTGAACGGCTCGAAGATGAGCTCTTTGGCCTCGTCCGGGACCCCGGGGCCATGGTCGATGACCTCGAGCACGACCAGGTCGCCGACCAGTTGGGCGGACAGCTCGGGCGGTCGGCCGGAATCGGAGGAGTGCCGCAGCGCGTTGGAGAACAGGTTGGCCAGGACCCGTTCGAGCAACCCCGGGTCGGCCAGCACCAGCGGGAAGCCGTCCGGCACGGCCATCTCCATCCGCACCGAGTCGTCCAGCCCGAGCAGCGCGACCGGCGCCACCTCGTCGATCGCCGTGGCGCGCAGGAACGGCTGCAGGGAGCCGGTATGCAGGCGGCTCATGTCCAGCAGGTTGCCGATCAGGGCGTCGAGCCGGTCGGCGTTCTGCTCGATCGTGGCGAGCAGGTCGGCCTCGTCGGCCTGCGACCACGCCACGTCGGTCTGCCGCAGGCTGCTCACGCTGGCCTTGATCGACGCGAGCGGCGTGCGCAGGTCGTGGCTGACGGCCGCGAGCAACGCCGTCCGCATCCGGTTGCCTTCGGCCAGCGCCTCGGCCTGGGCGGCCTGGGTGCGCAGCCGTTCCCGGTCCAGGGCGGCGGCCGCCTGGGCCGCGTAGCCGGCCAGCAGCGCGGGTGTGGCTGGGTCCGTCTGCCCGGTGACCAGCAGAATCAGGTCGCTGCGGATGTCGATGCGGGACGCCGCGGCCAGGCGGCCGTCGACGCCGCTGGAGGCGGCCCGCACCCACCGCCCGGACACCCGCTCCTGCAGTTCGGCCTGGCCGCCGTGGGTGCGGGTCAGGTGCTCGAGCACGGCCGCGGGCGAGTCGGCGCCGCCCAGCACGGTCTGTGCGAGCTCAAGCAGCGCTGCCGCCTCTTCCCGGGCCCGCGCGGCCTGCACGGCGCGCCGGGCGGCCAGGTGGACCACGCTGCTGACCGCGACTGCGACGGTCACGAACAGCAGCAGAGCCAGCAGCTCCTTGGGCTGCTGGATCGTGAACGTGTGAATCGGCTCGGTGAAGTACCAGTTCAGCAGGAGGCTGGCCGCGACCGCGGCCAGCACCGCGGGCCAGAACCCGCCCAGCACCGTGACCGCCACCACGACGACCAGGTAGATGAGCAGTTCATCGGCGATGTCCAGGTGCGGCCGGAAGATGGTGAGCACGTAGGTGAGCAGCGGCAGCATGGCCGCCGCCAGCAGCACCCCGGCCAGGCGCCGCCGCGGGTCGATGGCGCCGGCCTCGACCTCGGGCTCCGATACGGCCGGACCGCTCGAGGTGGCCTTGGCGGCAGAGCGGCGGGCGCGCATACCCGTATACGTACCCATGCTTACCAGTGTGCGCCGTCGGGCGTACCAACGGAACACCACGCCGAGGGCGGCGCAGGCGAGTGACGTCGCGCCGACCACGACGGCGGCATGCCCGGCGGCCGTCCCGGTCGGCCGCAGCTGCGCGTAGGGCGGGCGGGAGAAGCCCGCCACGGTGAGCCAGCCGATGCCGGCCAGCAGGACCGACGCGATCGGCTCGGCCACGAAGGACATCGCTCCGGCCACCGCCGCGCAGGCGATCAGCACCCCGGTCGCGTCCAGCCGCCCGTGCAGCACCGCGGCCACCGTGCCCACGGCCAGGAACGCGGCGAAGCCCGCCGGGAGCGCATAGGGCGCCGGCAGGCCGCGCTGTCGATAGCCGAGGATCATCATCTCTTGCTATTTCAGCCTCGGTACCAGCCAATATCAGCGACCTTGACGGAACCTTAACGCGCCGGACACGAAGCTTGACGGCCTGCATACGGCGGCGCGCCGGCCTGCCGGAATAGCGTCGGAACGGTGATCACCAACCGACCGGCCAGGACGGAGCGTCAAGCCTAGTGGCGGTGCGTAAGGCGGCCGGCCTGCTCTCGGGCGGCCAGGGCAGCGAACTTCCGGAGACGTTCTGGTATACGGCGAAACGCCGCCTGCTCGGCCCGCCGATGATCAACACGCAGCTCCGGGAACAGCGACTGTCAAAGTTTCTCGCGCTGGGCGTGCTATCCCCGGACGGCATCTCCTCCTCGGCCTACGGCACCGAGGAAATCCTCATTGAGCTGATCAAGGTCTTCGGCCTCGCCGCGTTCGCCGTGCTGATGCCGATGACCGCGGTGATCTTGTTCGTCATGCTGCTCGTGGTGCTCCTCTACCGCGAGGTCGTCGTCGTCTACACCCGGGCCGGCGGGTCCTACGTGGTCGCCAGGGACAACTTCGGGCCGCGGATCGCGCAGGTCGCCGCCGTGGCGCTGCTGATCGACTACGTGGTCACGGTGGCCGTGCAGATCGCCGCGGGCACGGCGGCCGTCGCCTCGACGTTTCCGGCCATCGGCCCGTACGTGACCGAGATATCCATCGGCATCATCCTGCTGATGTGCTTCGGCAACCTGCGCGGCATCCGGGAGGCGGGCAAGATCTTCGCGCTGCCCACCTACCTGTTCTCCGGGTCGGTCATCCTGATGATCGTGGTCGGGCTCGTCCGCGAGGCGCTCGGCAAGCTGCCGCAGCAGAACATCTACGACCTGCACGGGCTTTACAAAATCGGCTCCGGCGCCTCCAGCGTTACGAGCTTGGTGCTCATCTTCACGCTGCTGAGGGCGTTCGCCAACGGCGGTGCCTCCCTGACCGGCATCGAGGCGGTCTCCAACGCCGTCAGCGCGTTCAAGCCCCCCGAGGGCATCAACGCCCGCCGGGTCCTGGTGATAGAGGGCCTGATCCTCGGCACGCTAGTGGCCGGCATCTCCTGGCTGGCGCACCTGACCCACGCCGCCCCCTATCAGGTCGGCTTCCCGACCGTACTCTCGCAGGAAGCCGACATCGTGTTCGGCTCGGCCGGGCACTTCATGTTCTACGTGGTGCAGGCGGCGACCGCGCTCATCCTCTTCACCGGCGGCAACACGAGCTTCAACGGCTTCCCGTTCCTGACCAGCTTCGTCGCCGAGGACTCTTTCCTGCCGCGGTGGTTGATGAAGCGGGGCCAGCGGCTGGTCTTCTCCAACGGCATCATCGTGCTGACTGCGCTTTCCGTGACGTTGATAGGGGTCGTCGGCGCCAACGTGAACGCCCTCGTGCCGTTCTACGCGATCGGCGTGTTCACCGCCTTCTCCATGGCCGGGTTCGGCATGGCGAAATACTTCCACACCCACAAGGGACCGGGCTGGCGGCACAAGCTGGTCATCTGCTTCTCGTCCGGGGTGCTCACCTCGATCGTGGTGGTGATCTTCGCGGTGGTGAAGTTCACCGAGGGTGCCTGGCTGATCCTGATCATTTTCCCGATCGGGGTATTCGCCCTGATCAGGCTCAACCGGCAGTACCGCCACGAGGCGAATGCCCTGCAGACCATCGGGGACCGCCGCGCGTCCGGGGTGGGACCGAGCCAGCCGAACTACAGTCGGCGGGTGGTCGTCATCTTCGTCGACGACTTCGACCTGTCCACGATCGCGGCGATCCGGTACGCCAAGGGCCTGCGGCCCACGACCATGCGTGCGGTGCACTTCGTCATCGACACCGAGCAGGCCGAGAAGCTCCGGCAGGCCTGGCTGCCCGACAAGAGCGTGTCCCTGGAGTTCGTCGACGCCCCGGACCGCAGGCTCAACCGCGCCGCCGCCGAGCTAGTCTCGCAGGAGGCGGCCACGCCCGGCACCCAGGTGACCGTGATCCTGCCCCGGCGCAGCTTCTCCCCGCTGCTCGGCCGGCTGCTGCACGACCGGACCGCGGACAAGATCGCCGCGGTGGTAAGCCGGGTGCCCAACGCCGCCGCCACCATCATCCCGTTCGACGTGCAGAACCGGCTGCGTGTCCTGCAAGAACGCCAGGCCATGCGCGCCGGGGCCGCACCGGTGCCGCTGATCCCGGTGCCAGGCCCGCCGAGAGACGGTACAGCCGACGGCGCGCAGAGAGACGGTACAGCCGACGGCGCGCCGAGAGACGGTACCGCCGACGGCCCGCCGAGAGACGGTACGGCCGAACCCCGGGCCACCTGGCCCGAGCCTGCGGCCGCCGCCGCGCCGAGCCCCGCGCAGCCCGAACCGCTGCCAGGCGCCGGCGGCTACGACCGGCCTATACCGCCGCCAGGCGTCACCCCGATCGGCTCCCTTCACGAGCCGGGCCGCACCGTCGTCGAGGGCCGCGTCCGGGTCGTCGAAGTCCGTTCGGTGGAACAGAATTCCGTGCTGGCCGCCGAGATCGCCGACTCCACCGGCGACCTGACCGCCCTGTTCTACGGCCGGTCCCGCATCCCCGGCCTGATGTGCGGCTCCCGCGTCCGGCTCCGCGGGGCGGTCGGCATGAAAGACGGCGCCCCGGTCATGATCAACCCCGCCTACGAGCTCCTCGTCCCCTACACCAGCGGCAAGCCCGCCAAGCCCGGCAAGTAATCCGCGTCCTACACCGAGGGGAAGAGCAGTTCGTACGCCGGGTTCGTCATGACCGGGTGTCCGTCGGCCTTCAGGCCGACGGAGCCGCGGAAGCGGACCCGGCCGCCGCACACGATGCCCGGGATGTGCGAGCGGCCGTAGAACAGGGCGGTGAGCTGACCGGTGCCGTCGGAGATCTCGCAGGCCAGCACGGTATTCCGCTCTACCGGCCGGATCTCCACCACCCTGATGCGACCCTCCACGGTCACCCGGCCCGGTTTGGTCAGCGCGCCGATGGGCGTGACGCCCGGCGCCGCCAGCGGCTCGCCGGACCCGGCCGCCGGCGCGTCCTGTCCGTTCTCCTGCGCCGAGCGCTGGCCGTTCTTCTCCGGCCACACGGGCTGCGCCGGACCGTGCTGGGCGGCCACGTCGGCCTCTGCGGACCGGACGTGCTGGTCGGCGCCGTCCCGGGCGGCGATCTTGGCCGCCTGGCGTTCCTGCAGCACGCGGACCCGGCTCTCCACGTCGTAGGGCACGATCGTGGCCGCGGAGCGGGGAATGCGGCTCACCACCGCGGCGATCTTGTCCGCGGTCCGGTCGTGCAACAGCCGGCCGAGCAGCGCGGAGTAGCTGCGCCGGGGCAGGACCACGGTCACGTGCGTGTCGGGTTCGGCGGCTTCGTGCTCGACCAGTTCGGCCGCGGCCCGGGTCAGCCTGCGGTCCGAGACGTCGATGAAGTCCAGCGGCACGCCGCGGTCGGCCCGGGTCCACTTCTCCCGCAGCTTGTCGGCCTGGACGTTGTCGATGACGAAGTGCACGGCCCGCATCGTGGTCGGCCGCAGGCTCCGCGCGTACCGCAGCGCAGCCAGGGTGGCCAGGTCGAAGCCGTCCACGAAGACGAAGACGGTGCGGCGGCTGTAGTGCGGCGGCGGCGGCGGCTGGTGCTCACTCAGCGTGTCGAGTACCTCGGTCTCGGCCGCGTACTCATGGTTGAGCCTGATCAGCGCCGGGACCAGGACCACGAACAGGACGACCACCACCCAGGCGCCCTCGGTGAACTTCACAATCGCGAAGACGGCCACCACAATCAGCGTCATCACGCCGGCCGAGAAGTTGATGATCAGCCGGCGCCGCCAGCCGGGCCCCCGGTGCTTGCTGTGATACTTCGCCATGCCGAAGCCGGCCATGGAGAACGCCGTGAACACGCCGATGGCGTACAGCGGGACCAGGCTGTTGACGTCCGCGTCCTTGATGATGATCAACGCCACGGACACGATGGTCAGCACGATGATCGCGTTGGAGAACACCAGCCGGTGCCCGCGCTTGAGCAGCCACCGGGGCAGGAACGAGTCGCCGGCCACGTAGCTGGTCAGGAACGGGAACCCGTTGAAGCTGGTGTTGCCGCCGGTGTACAGGATCAGCATGGTCGCGAGCTGGAGCAGCAGGAACATGGCGTGCCCGATGAACGTGCTCCCGAAGACGAGCTGGGCCTCCTGCGCCAGCACGGTGGGGTAGCCGGCGGTGCGCGGCGTCGCGTGGGTCCGGTAGGCCAGCCAGGAGATGCCGGCGATCAAGACGCCGAGGATAACGCCCTCGGCCATGAGCACCCGGCGGGCGTTGACGCCCTCCGGCCGCCGGAACGCGCCGACGGCGTCGGAGACCGCCTCGATGCCGGTCAGCGACGCGCCGCCGTTGGCGAACGCCCGGAGCAGGATGAAGATCATGGCCCCGCTGATCAGGCCGTCCGAACTCGAGCCGAGCGCATAGGCGCCGTGCAGCGTGTGCGGGTTGTACTGCGTCAGGTTCCCCATCAGGTCGCGGATCAGCCCGACGACGATCATCAAGACGACCGCACCTGCGAACAGGTAGGTCGGTATCGCGAAGGCCCGGCCGGCCTCCTTGAGGCCGCGCAGGTTCCCGAAGCACATGAGCAGCACCACGCCGACGGTGACCTCGACCTTGTACGGGCCGACCGCGGGGAAGGCGGAGGCGACCGCCGCCGTGCCCGCCGAGGTCTGCACCGCCACGGTCACCACGTAGTCGATGAGCAGCGCGACCGCGCACACCTGGGCGATCCGCGGGCCGAAGTTCTCCCGCGCCACCACGTACGAGCCGCCCGGCCTGATGTAGACCATGACGATCTCGCGGTAGGACAGCAGCACCAGCACCATGACGAACAAGATGACCAGCGTCATGGGCAGGAGCAGGGAGAACGCGGCCAGGCCGACCGCGGGCACCAGCACGATCAGGATCTCCTCGGTGCCGTAGGCGGAGGAGGAGATCCCGTCCGGCGACAGCACGCCGAGCGCCAGCGGGTTGGACAGCCGCTGTTCCCCGAGGTCCTGGTTGACCAGCGGCGGCCCGAGTAGGCGGCGCTTGGTGGTGTACCAGAAAGTGTCGGGCAGGCCCGCGTTCCGTTCCAGGAGGGCGGCCGCCTTGCGCGTGGCCACTATCTGCGCCTTTCGTCAGTCAACATCCCATTTTGGGGCGCCAGACACTTCATACCATCACTCCCGGCATCGGCGTAACCTGTGGCAGTTGCCCGGCGCTGGAGTCATCGTGGCCGACGTGGGAGGACTACCCCGTATACCGCCCGTTCACCCGCCGGGGACATGATTGGGACCGGCCGGCACGGTGATAATGACAGCCTCGCTGAACAAGACGTTACGGTCCGGACAAGGCAGGCCTACTATGACGACCACACCGCCTCCGACCGCCGCCGCCGGGTATGGCGCCGTGGCGAACCACAGGATCACGTTGCGCCTGTCCCGGCTGCTCAAGCGGCCAGTGGCCGGCCACACCGGGGAGCCGATCGGGCGAGTGTCAGACATCATCGTCCGGCTCCGCGGCACCGACTACCCGCTCGTCACCGGCCTGGTGGTCGCGGTCGGCGGACGGGAGATCTTCGCGCCCGTCGACCAGATGAGCGACTTCGAGAGCGACCCGCTGCGGCTGTCAAGCGCGCGGCTGGACCTGCGGCCCTTCGAGCGCCAGGAGGGCGAGGTGCTGCTGCGCGCCGACGTGCTGGGCCACCGGCTGATCGACGTGCAGAACGTGCGCCTGGTCCGCGCCGCCGACCTGGAGCTGGTCCAGGACGGCGAGGAGTGGGTGCTGGCTGGAGTGGATACCCGGCGGCGGCCGCGCCGGCTGTTCGGGCTGCTCGCCCCGGAGGCCGCCGACGATACCCGCGCCTTCCGCGACTGGCATGACTTCGAGTGGCTCATCGGGCACGCGGGCAGCGCGCTGTTGCGCGGCCCGTTCGCCCGCATCCGCCGGCTGAAGCCGGCCCAGATCGCCGACCTGCTGGAGGAGGCCTCCAAGGAAGAGGAGACCGAGATTCTCGGCCGCGTGCACGCCGACCCCGAGCTCGAGGCGGACGTGTTCGAGGAACTAGACGAGGACCAGGCCACCCGGTTGCTCGGCGCGCGGACGAACGAGGAGATCGCCGAGGTGCTGGCCCGGATGCGTGCCGACGACGCCGCCGACGCGATCGCCGAACTGCCCCAGCAGCGCAGGCAGCTCATCCTGGACCTGCTGCCGCCCGCTCAGCGGGCCAAGGTGCTGACCCTGATGGGCTTCAACGCCACCAGCGCGGGCGGGCTGATGGGAGTGGACTTCATCGCGCTGCCGAGCATGAGCAGCGTCGCCGACGCACTGGCCCGGGTGCGCGAGTCCACCTCGCTCCAGCCCGAGGCGCTGACCAGCGTCCACGCCGTCGACGACGAGGGTGTGCTGCGCGGCGTGGCCCGGCTGGTCACCCTGGTCCAGTCCGATCCCGGTGCGACCGTGATCGACGTGTCCGACACCGATCCAGTCCGGGTCGGCGCCGATACCGACATCACGGACGTGGCCGTCCTGATGACCGACTACAACCTCATCACCATCCCCGTCGTGGATGACAAACGCCGCCTGCTCGGCGTGATTACCGTCGACGACGTCCTAGAGGTCGTGCTGCCGGATGACTGGCGGCGCCGCGAGGCCGCAGAGCCGCCGGACGCCCGCCACGGCGACCCCCCGTGACCGTCCGCTGCGGGGACCCCCCGTGACCGGGCGCGACGAGCGCCCGCCGGGCCAGGCGTCGCCTGCCCCCGCGCGGCAGCGGCCGCCGCCGCCGCCGCAAGCGCCGCCGCAGCAAGCGCCGCCGCCGCAAGCGCCGCCGCAGCAAGCGCCGCCGCAGAACGCGCCCGGGCCGCCCGCTCCGCAGAAAGCTCAGACGCCGCAGAAAGCTCAGCCGCCGCAGCTCAGCCGCCCAACCGCGGTCCTCGACGAGGCGCACCTGGGCGACATCGAGGGCGCGCTCGGCCGGATCCGGCTGAGCGATGAGGACCTCGAACGCCGCGGATTCAAGCGCAAGCTGATCACGTTCCTGGCCATCGTCGGTCCCGGGCTGATCGTCATGGTCGGCGACAACGACGCCGGCGGTGTGTCCACCTACGCCCAGGCCGGACAGAACTACGGTTACAGCCTGCTCTGGACCCTGTTGCTGCTGATCCCGGTTCTGATCGTCAACCAGGAGATGGTCGTGCGCCTCGGCGCGGTCACCGGCGTCGGGCACGCCCGGCTGATCAACGAGCGGTTCGGCAAGTTCTGGGGCTGGTTCAGCGTCGGCGACCTGTTCATCTTGAACTTCCTGACCATCGTCACCGAGTTCATCGGCGTCTCGCTCGCCCTGCAGTATTTCCACGTCAGCCCGTACATCTCCGTGCCGATCGCCGGGATCCTCCTGATCGCGATCACCATGAGCGGCAGCTTCGCCCGCTGGGAGCGGTCGATGTTCGCGTTCATCGCGGTCAGCCTGATCCTGGTCCCGCTCTTCTTTACCTCCCATCCGGACTGGGGTCAGATCGGCTACCACTTCGTCGTCCCTGGCATTCAGGGCGGGGCCAACTCGA
Organism: uncultured Actinomycetes bacterium; assembly: GCA_963722055.1. Taxonomy (GTDB): domain Bacteria; phylum Actinomycetota; class Actinomycetes; order Streptosporangiales; family Streptosporangiaceae; genus Palsa-504. The sequence goes on from CAVRLA010000007.1 coordinate 105,464, forward strand.
CCGCGGTGCTGCTCATCATCGCGATCGTGGGCACCACCGTCGCGCCCTGGCAGCTGTTCTTCCAGCAGTCCAACGTCATCGACAAGCGGATCACGCCGCGGTTCATCGGCTACGAGCGCGCCGACACCACGCTGGGCGCGTTCGTGGTGGTGATCTCGGCGGCGATGATCCTGGTGGTGGCGGTCTTCGCGGTAGAAGGCACCCACCTGGCCGGGCATTTCACCGACGCACTCGGCGTGGCCCGGATCCTCGAACGGCACGGCGGATGGTACGGCACGGCGTTCTCGATCGTGCTGCTGGACGCGTCCATCATCGGCGCGTCCGCGGTCACCCTGTCCACCAGCTACGCGTTCGGCGACGTGTTCGGTATCAAACACTCGCTGCACCGCAAGTTCAGGGAGGCCAGGCCGTTCTACGCCACCTACGCCGGGATGATCGCGGCGTCGGCCATCATCGTGCTCATCCCGGGCACCCCGCTCGGGCTGCTCACCACCGCGGTGCAAGCCCTGGCCGGGATCCTGCTGCCGAGCGCGAGCACGTTCTTGGTGCTGCTGTGCAACGACCGCGAGGTCCTCGGCCCGTGGATGAACCCGCGCTGGCTGAACATCCTGGCCACGTTCATCATCGGCGTGCTGCTCGTGCTGTCCGGCACGCTGGTCGTCACCACGCTGTTCAGCAACCTCGACGCGTTGAAGGTCGCCATCTGGATCGCCGTCGGGCTGGTGGCGCTGGCCGCCCTGGCCGGAGCCTGGTTCTGGCTGACCAGGAACCGCCGGCCCCCGCCGCTACCGCACCCGCGGGCCACGATGACCGAGGCCGAGCGGCTGAACTGGCGCATGCCGCCGATCGCGCTGCTCAAGCCCGCCGAGTGGTCCACGGGACGGAAGGTCGCCCTGCTGACGCTCCGGGGCTATCTGGTGATCTCCGTCCTGCTGCTGATCGTCAAGGCCGTCCAGCTGGGCCACGGTTAATCGACCAGCGCCGCGAAGGTGCCAGACTGGATCCATGACTGACGCGTCGCCACGTTTCCGTTCCGTGCTGGACGGCTTCCCCGCCTATAAGCCGGGCCGAACCCCGGTCAGCTCCGCGGGCAAGTCGCACAAGCTCTCGTCCAACGAGTCCCCGCATCCACCGCTGCCCTCGGTGGTCGAGGTCATCGCCGCGGAGGCGCGGTCGGTCAACCGGTACCCCGACAACCGCGCGGAAGCCCTCACTCAGGCCATCGCGGAGCGTTACAGCGTCCCCTCGGGGCACGTCGCGGTCGGGTGCGGCTCGGTCGGCGTGACCCAGCAACTGCTCGAGGCGGTCGGCGAGCCCGGCGCCGAGGTCATGTACGCGTGGCGCTCGTTCGAGGCGTACCCGACCCTGGCCGACCTGGCTGCGGCCGCATCAATAAAGGTCCCGATCCGCGACGAGACGCACGACCTGGCCGCGATGGCCGACGCGATCACCCCGCGGACCCGGCTGATCTTCGTCTGCAACCCGAACAACCCGACCGGCACCGTGGTCCACGGGCCGGAGCTCGAGGACTTCCTGGACCAGGTCCCGGCCGACTGCCTGGTCGTACTGGACGAGGCCTACCACGAGTACATCCGGGACGAGGCGGTCCCCGACGGCGTGACCCTGTACCGGGACCGGCCGAACGTCGCCGTGCTGCGCACCTTCTCCAAGGCCTACGGTCTGGCCGGCCTGCGCACCGGGTTCATGATCGCGCACGACCCGGTGGCGGCGGCGGTGCGCGCCACCATGCTGCCGTTCTCGGTGAACCGGATCGCCCAGGCCGCGGCCATCGCCTCGCTGGCCGCCGAGGCCGAGCTGCTCGAGCGCGTGGAGCACACGGTCAAGGAGCGGACCCGGGTCCGCGAGGCGCTGATCGCCGACGGCTGGGCCGTCCCGCCGACCGAGGCCAACTTCGTCTGGCTCCGGCTGGGCGAGCACACCCCCGCCTTCGCCGTCACCTGCGAACAGGCCGGCATCGCGGTCCGCCCGTTCGGCGCCGAGGGCGCCCGGATCAGCATCGGCGACACCGAGGCCAACGACGCCTTCCTGGCCGTCGCCCGGCAGTTCCCCTACCGCAACTAACAAACGCTCGATGTCGGCGCCCAACAGGCTCAAGCGCTGGGCGATAGCGGCGTGCCCGCGGTCGATCGGATAGCCCGGCGTCACCATCGTCTCGCCGGAGGCGGCCAGGCCGGCCAGCACCAGGGCGATGCCGGTGCGCAGGTCGTGGGCCACCACCCGGGCACCGGTGAACGTGGACGGCCCGTGCACCTTGACCACGCTGCCGTCCAGCTCGATGCGCCCGCCCATCTTGTTCAGCTCGCCGACCAGCGTGTAGCGCCCGTCGAAGATGGTCTCGCGGATGTACGAGGTCCCCTCGGCCAGGCAGGCCAGCGCCATGATGGGCGACTGCAGATCGGTGGCGAAGCCCGGGTAGGGGCTGGTGATCACGTTGATCGGGCGCGGCGGCCGGTCCATCCGCACCGACAGCACCGCGCCGTCGGAGGCGAACTCCACGCCCATCTGCTCCAGCTTCCAGCGGACCACGCCGAAGTGCTCGAGGGCGGCGCCGACCAGGTGCAGCTCGCCGCCGGTGATGGCCGCCGCCATGGCGAACACCCCGGCGTCGATCCGGTCCGCCATCACCGTGTGCTCCACCGCGGTCAGCTCGTCCACGCCGTCCACGGTGATGAAGCCGGTGCCGCCGCCGGTGATCCGCGCGCCCATCTTCGTCAGGAACGAGATGACGTCGAGTACCTCGGGCTCTTGCGCGGTGTTGTCGATGATGGTCCGGCCGGGCGCCAGGGACGCCGCCATGATCAGGTTCTCGGTCCCGGTGTGCGACGGGGTGTCCAGGTACAGGTGCGCGCCTTGCAGCTTGCCCGCCTTGATGCGGATGGTCGTGTCGCCCTCGTCGACGATGGCGCCGAGCCGGGCGAAACCGCGGTAGTGGAAGTCCAGGTTCCGGCTGCCCAGGTTGCAGCCGCCGATGCCCTCGATGACAGCCTCGCCGAACCGGTGCAGCAGGGCCGGCACGAACAGCACCGAACTCCGGAACCGCCGGGCGATCTCAGCCGGCAGGACCGGGCTGGTCAGCTCCGAGGCGTCCACGACCAGCGTGCGCTCCGACTCGTGGAACTCGATCAGGGCGCCGACCGCCTGGGCCAGTTCGACGGCCCGCCGCACGTCTTCGATGGCCGGCACGTTGCGCAGCACAGTGCGGCCGTTCGCGGCCAGCAGCGAGGCCGCGATCATCTTCAGCGCGGCGTTCTTCGCGCCCTGAATGAAGACGGTGCCGTGCAGCGGTCCGCCGCCGCGCACGCGGTAACTCGTCTCGGATCCGGATGTCATGCGGGCTAGCTTAGCCCGGCGAGCCGCTCGAAGATCGGATTCAACCGCGCCGTGTACGCTTCCGGGCGGAACGCGTCGTCAATGTCCGCTTCGGGCCAAGACAGGCCCTGCCGCGCGGCCTGCTTACGCAGCGCGTCCCGGAATGGCGTCCCGTGATCCCAGGTCTCCATGGCCGCGGCCTGCACCAGCGCGTACGCGTCCTCCCGGCTCAACCCGGCGCTGACCAGCGCCAACAGCACCGCTGAGGAGTAGATCAAGCCTCCGGTCAGATCCAGGTTGGCCCGCATCCGCGCGGCGTCCACGGTCAGCCCCTCGACCAGCCCGGTGGTCAAATGCAGCACGTAGTCGGTGGCGATGGCCGCGTCGGGCAGCGCGATCCGCTCCACGCTGGAGTGCGAGATGTCCCGCTCGTGCCACAGCGGGATGCCCTCGGTCACCGGCGTCATGTAGCCGCGCACGACCCGGGCCAGGCCGGCGATCCGCTCGGCACGGACCGGGTTCTTCTTGTGCGGCATGGACGACGAACCCTTCTGCCCCCGGCCGAACGGCTCGGCCAGTTCCCGCACCTCGGTCCGCTGGCCGTGCCGGATCTCCAGCGCGATCGCCTCGCACACGGTGGCCGCCAGCGCGATCGCCCCGACCCACTCGGCGATGCCGTCCCGCATCACCACCTGCGTGGCCACGTCGGCGGGCCGCAGTCCCAGCGCGGGCATCACCTCGGCCTCGATGGCCGGGTCGATGTTGGAGTAGGTGCCCACCGGCCCGGACAGCGTGCCCACCGCCACCGCCTCGCGCGCCCGGACCAGGCGGTCCCGGCTGCGCGCCATGGCGAACGCGAAGTCGGCCACTCGGTGCCCCCAGGAGCCGGGCTCGGCGTGCACGCCGTGCGTCCGCCCGGCCCGCAGCGTGTCCCGGTGCGCCAGCGCGTGATCGCGCAACACCGCCACCAGCCGGGCCGCCTTGGCGATGAGCAGGTCGCTCGCCTCGGTCAGCTGCACCGCCAGCGCGGTGTCGAGCAGGTCCGAGGAGGTCATGCCGTAGTGCACCCAGGCCGCGGCCTCCCGCGGCGCGGTGTTGTCCGCCCACGCGGTCAAGAAGGCGATCACGTCGTGGTCGGTGACGGCCTCGACCGCGGCTACCGCCTGTGGACTGGGAATTTTGGCTGAACGGACCGGCTCCACGCTGTCGGCCGGCACCGTGCCAGCCTGGGCGTGCGCCGCCAGGACGAGCAGCTCCACCCGCGCCCACAGCTCGTACTTGTGAGCCTCGCTCCAGACCTGCCCCATCTCCGGCAGCGTGTACCGCTCGATCATGGTTCCACGCTATCCGGCGCCGCCCGCCGCTCAACGGCCGGAGTCGCCCGCTGCTCCGCAGCCAGTGACACGGCCACGATCGCGGTCAGCAGCACCATCTCGGCCGCCACGCTCACCGTCACGCCGACCGCCGAGGCGGCCAGCGCCACGGCCGCCGCGGCCAGCCGGTAGGAGCGGGGCCCGATCCTCAATGCGTGCCGGAACGCCGCGCTGCCGACCAGGAACAGCGCGACCCCGCAGCCCACGGCCACGCACGGCCCGGCCGGCAGCGTGCGCCCGGTGTTCACGATGGCCTGCTTGACCCCGGAGGCCAGCGCGACGATACCGAGCAGCAACGGGATGTAGGCGAAGAAATACGCGGCCAGGGCCAGGGCCGGGCGGGCCGCCGGGTCCGCGGCCAACATGGCCCGCTCGGCCCGCTCGTCGTCGCCCACGCCGAAGTAGGCCCACCACAGCGAGGCGACCAGGGCCAGCCCGAGCACCGCCGACAGGGCCAGCGACACGGTCACGGCGTGCCCCGCAGCGCCCAGCCCGATGTCCACCACCGACTCGCCAAACACCACGATGACCAGCGCCCCGTGCCGTTCCACGAAGTGCGACGGGGCGATATCGAACCGGCCGCGTACCCGGGTGAACAGCGGGGACAGCTGCTCGACGGCGAGCGCGGCCGCCCACAGCAGGTACGCGGCCCAACCCCCGACCACCCCGGCCCCGATGATCATCAGCGCGGCGGCCAGGTTGAACGGCGCGACCCGGGCGATGTTCCGGTTGACCCGCTGGTACAGCCAGGCGTGAATGACGACGACGATCAGGTATCCGATCCCGAGCGCTACCCCGTCCCGCCCGAAGGCGTGCGGGATGGCCAGCCCTATGATCAGGAAGCCGGCCATGCCGACCAGCATCAGCAGCCGTTCCGGCGTCCGCACCGGCGTCCGCGCGTTGGACAGCCACACGTACCCCCCGTACATCCACCACAGCGCGCCGAACACCAGCAGCACCTGCACCCCGCCGACCACGCTCGCGTGGTGCGACAAGATCCCGGTGAGCTGCGTGATGGCGAAGACGAAGACCAGGTCGAAGAACAGCTCCAGCGTGCTGACCCGCAGGGGCAGTCCGGCGGACCCGGACCCCTCCGGTTCGCTCTCGGGCAGCTCCGCGGAGCCCCTCCGGTTCGCTCTCGGGCAGCTCCGCGGACCCCTCCGGTTCGCTCACGGGCAGCTCCGCGGACCCCTCCGGTTCGCTCACGGGCAGCTCCGCGGACCCCTCCGGTTCGCTCTCGGGCAGCTCCGCGGAGCCCTCCGGCTCGGTCACGGTGCTTAGCCCCGGCCCGCCGCGATATCCCGCCGGTACCACCCGCCGCGCATCTCGATCGTCCCGGCCAGTTCGTACGCCGCCGCTCGGGCCGCCGCCACGTCCCCGCCGCTGCCCACCACGTTGAGCACCCGGCCCCCCGCCGACACCAGCTCCCCGCTCGCGTCCCTGGCCGTCCCCGCATGCAGCACGTACGCCTGCGTCCGCCCCATGGCCGCCGCCCCGCCCACGGCCCGAGCCCCAGCCTCCGCCCCACCCGCAACTTCAGTCCCGCTCACAACTTGAGCCCCGCCCACCGTTGCTCCCGCCCCAACCGCAACCTGATGAATTCCCGGATTCACCACGTCAGAGCGAGGTGGATCCCGGGTTTCACCCGCCTGGCCAGCCGCTGACCCCACGTTCCGTTCCGTAAAAAAGATCTTGTCGCCGCGCGCCGGAGCGGCCGGATAGCCCTCCGCGGCGATCACTACCGCCACTGCCGCCCCTGGACGCCACTCCGGCACCGCGACCCCCGCCAGGCTGCCGGCCGCGGCCGCGTGCAGCAGCGGCCCGAGCGGGCTCGCCAGCCGGTCCAGCACCACCTGCGTTTCCGGGTCGCCGAACCGGGCGTTGAACTCGACGACCTTCGGACCGGCCGCAGTCAGCGCCAGCCCGGCGTACAGCAGCCCGCGGTACGGCGTGCCGCGCCGGGCCATCGCGTCGACGGCCGGCTGGATCACGCTGCCCATGACCTGTTCGGCCAGGTCCGCCGGAGCCCAGGGGAGCGGGGCGTAGGCGCCCATGCCGCCGGTGTTCGGGCCCTGGTCGCCGTCCAGCGCCCGCTTGAAGTCCTGGGCCGGCGCCAGCGGGACCGCGGTCACGCCGTCGGTCACCGCGAACAGCGACACCTCCGGCCCGTCCAGGAACTCCTCGATCACCACCGTCCCGCACGTCCGCGCGTGCGCCCGGGCGGCCCGCAGGTCGCCGGTGACCAGCACGCCCTTGCCCGCGGCCAGGGCGTCGTCCTTGACCACGTACGGCGGCCCGAACGCGGCCAGCGCCCGGTCGACCTCAGCCTCATTGGCACAGGTGAACGACTCCGCGGTCGGGATCCCCGCCTCGGCCATGACCTGCTTGGCGAACGACTTCGAGCCCTCGATCCTGGCTGCCGCGGCGTCCGGGCCGAAGCAGGCGATGCGGGCCTCCCGCAGGGCATCAGCCGCCCCCGCCACCAGCGGCGCCTCCGGGCCGATCACGACCAGGTCCGGGGCGAGCGCGCGGGCCAGCGCGACGATCTGCTCCGGCACCGCCGCGACCTCGGGGTGAGCCTGCGCGATGGCCGCGATCCCCGGGTTGCCCGGCGCCGCGTGCAGGCTGCCGCCCTCCGCGCTCAGCGCCCGGACGATGGCGTGCTCCCGCCCTCCCGACCCGACGACCAGAATGCGCACGCCAGGAGCCTACCGGCGTTCCGGTCAGCGCAGCAGATCCCGGAGCTGGAGGGTCTGGTCGCGGCGCGGGCCGACGCCGACCGCGCAGATCGGGGCGCCGATCATCTGCTCGACGGCCGCGACGTAGGTCCGGGCGTTCGGCGGCAGCTCGTCCAGCGTGCGGGCCTTGGAGATGTCCTCCCACCAGCCGTCGAAGTACTCGTAGACCGGTACCGCGTGGTGGAATTCGGTCTGCGTCATGGGGATCTCGTCGTACCGCTTCCCGTCCACCTCGTAGGCCACGCAGACCGGCACCTGATCCAGGCCGGACAGCACGTCCAGCTTGGTCAGGAAGTAGCCGGTGATGCCGTTGATCCGGGTCGCGTATCGGGCGATGACCGCATCGAACCACCCGCAGCGGCGCGGCCGCCCGGTGGTCACGCCGTACTCCGCGCCGCTCTTACGCAGCCACTCGCCGACCTCATCGCGGAGTTCGGTGGGGAAGGGGCCCTCGCCGACCCGGGTCGTGTAGGCCTTGACGATGCCGATGACGTCGGAAATCCGGGTCGGGCCGATGCCGGATCCGGCGCAGGCGCCGCCCGCGGTGGGGGAGGACGAGGTCACGAACGGGTAGGTGCCGTGGTCCACGTCGAGCATGGTGGCCTGCGCGCCCTCCAGCAGCACGACCTGGCCCCGGTCCAGGGCCTGGCCCAGGATGAGCCCGGTGTCGGCCACGTAGGGGCGGAGCCGTTCGGCGTAGCCCGCGTAGTCGGCCGCGACGGCGGCCGGGTCGATGCCGCGCCGGTTGTAGACCTTGCTCAGCACCTGGTTCTTCTCGCGCAGCACCAGGTCGAGCTTCTGGCGCAGGATGCCGGGATCGAACAGGTCCTGGACGCGGATCCCGACCCGGGCGATCTTGTCGCCGTAGGCCGGGCCGATGCCGCGGCCCGTGGTGCCGATCCGCGCGCTGCCCAGGTACCGCTCGGTCACCTTGTCCAGCGCCCGGTGGTAGGGCGTGATCAGGTGCGCGTTCGCCGACACCAGCAGCTTGGCGCAGTCCACGCCGCGGTCCGCCAGCCCGTCGATCTCGTCCAGCAGCACCTGCGGGTCGATCACCACGCCGTTGCCGATCACCGGCACCACGCCCGGGGACAGCACCCCGGACGGCAGCATGTGCAGGGCGTAGCTCTCCTCGCCGATGACGACCGTGTGCCCGGCGTTGTTCCCGCCCTGGTACCGGACCACGTAGTCCACGCGGTCGCCGAGCAGGTCGGTCGCCTTGCCCTTGCCCTCGTCGCCCCACTGGGCGCCGACCAGCACGATGGCGGGCATTGCGCATCCCTTCGACAGGCGCGGGCCCGACCCCTTAACGCCCGGGCCCGCAGATACGAAGCCCCTGCTCAGCGCGAGCGCGGCAGGGGCTCTTGCGCTCTGAGATTACCCGCAAACTCCCCGCTCAAGCCACGTTACGCGGCCCCGCCCAACGCGGCGGCGGCTGTAGCGCTACTGTCGCGCAGGAACTGCTCGCAGCGTTGCGCCTCGTCGTTCTCGCCGATCGCGCCGGCGGCCCGGCCCAGCATGTTCAGCGAGCGCAGGAAGCCCCGGTTCGGCTCGTGCTCCCATGGGATCGGCCCCTGGCCGCGCCAGCCTGCCCGGCGCAGCTGGTCCAGCCCCCGGTGGTACCCGGTCCGCGCGTACGCGTAGGCCGTGACGGCATCACCCGCAGCGAAGGAACGCTCCGCCAGCGTCGCCCACGCCGCCGAGTAGGCCGGAAACCGGGCCGCCACCTCGGCGGCCGACGCGCCCGCCCGCAGCGCGGCCGCCGCCTCCTCGTTCTCCGGCAGGTACGTGGCCGGCGGCCCGCCCAGCAGGTTCTCCCGTTCCATCGACGCTCAGCTCACGTGGTGACCCGCGGCCAGCAGGTCCTCGCAGGCGTGGGTGACCCGGTGCGCCATGCCGGCCTCGCCGGCCTTGCCGTAGCTGCGCGGGTCATAGGCCTTCTTGCTGCCCACGTCGCCGTCCACCTTGAGCACGCCGTCGTAGTTGGTGAACATGTGGCCCGCGATCGGCCGGGTGAACGCGTACTGGGTGTCGGTGTCGATGTTCATCTTGACCACGCCGTAGGAGATCGCCTCCCTGATCTCCTCCAGCGCCGAGCCCGAACCCCCGTGGAACACCAGGTCGAACGGCTTGTCCTTGCCGTACTTCTGGCCCACCGTGTCCTGGATCTCCTTGAGCACGGCGGGCCGCAGCTGCACGTGCCCAGGCGCGTAGACGCCGTGCACGTTGCCGAACGTGGCGGCCAGGATGTACCGGCCGCGCTCGCCGAGACCGAGCGCCTCGGCCGTGGCCAGCGCGTCCTCCGGCGTGCTGTACAGCTTCTCGTTCATCTCGCCGACGATCCCGTCTTCCTCGCCGCCGACCACGCCGATTTCCATCTCCATGATGGTTTTGGCCGCCGCGCACTTGGCCAGCAGTTCGGCCGCGATCTGCAGGTTCTCGGCCAGCGGCACGGCCGAGCCGTCCCACATGTGCGACTGGAACAGCGGCTCCTGGCCGCGCGCCACCCGCTCGGCGGAGATCGCGACCAGCGGGCGCATGTACGTATCGAGCTTGTCCTTGGGGCAGTGGTCGGTGTGCAGCGCGACGTGGATGGGGTACTTGGCCGCCACCACGTGCGCGAACTCGGCCAGCGCCACCGCGCCGGTCACCATGTCCTTTACCGCGCCGGACAGGTACTCCGCACCGCCGGTCGACATCTGGATGATCCCGTCGCTGCCGGCGTCCGCGAACCCGCGCAGCGCGGCGTTGAGCGTCTGGCTGGAGGTCACGTTGATGGAGGGATAGGCGAAACCGCGCTGCTTGGCGGTGTCGAGCATCTGCGCGTAGACCTCTGGGGTCGCGATAGGCATGACGAATAACTCCCTTGGACAGTGCCTAACCGGCTGGTCCTGAACCCGCAGAACCCAAGCCTAGACATGAAGCGAGCATGAAGATGCACCGGCTGGTCCCGGGCATGCGGTACAAAGTGAAGCCATGGAGAGCTTTCTCACGTCGGCGGGGTACGCTGCGCTCATTTTGTTTGGCTTCCTCGAGGCGGCGTGCATCCCGATCTCGTCCGAGATCACGTTCGGGTTCGCCGGTGTGCTCGCCTATCAGGGGCATCTTAACCTGGTCCTGGTCATCATCATCGGCTCCCTGGCCGAACTCGCCGGGTCATACGCGTCCTACGCGGTCGGCCGGGTCGGGGGCAAGCCGCTCGTGGCCAAGCTGGGCCGGTACGTCCTGGTCACGCAGGCCGACGTGGACCGGGCCGAGCGGTTCCTGGCCGGCCGGGGGTCCTGGGCCGTGGTCGTCGGCCGCATGCTGCCCTTTGTCCGCGCCTTCACCTCGATCGTCGCGGGCCTGGTCCGGATCCCGGCGGTCCGGTTTGGGGTGCTGAGCGGGATCGGCACCGTCATCTACGCCACCGCGCTGTCCGTGGCCGGCTACCAGCTCGGCCACGCCTGGAACAGCGTCAGCCACGGCCTGACCGTCGTCGGCTATGTGCTGTTCGCGCTCGTGGTCATCGCGATCGTCGGGTTCGTGCTGTACCGGCTGCGTCAGTTCCGGCGTGAGTCCGCGCAGGCCCCGGTCTCCGGACAGCCTGTCTCCGGAGAGCTCTCCGCGGAGAAGCCCGCCGCGCCGAAACGCCCCGGGCGGCACCGGTCAGATGCCGAGGTCTGAAAGATCGTAAGCCGCGCGGAACGTCAGCCCATGTTCGGTGACGCGCTCTCGGGCGCCCCGGTTGACCAGCACCGCCACCCCCACGACCTCGGCGCCCGCCTCGCGCAGCGCGTCGACGGCGGTCAGCGGGGAGGCGCCGGTGGTGGAGGTGTCCTCGACCGCGAGCACCCGTCGGCCGGCCACGTCCGGTCCCTCGATCCGGCGCTGCATGCCGTGGTCTTTCTCCTTCTTCCGCACCACGAACGCGTCGATCGGCGTGCCCCGGCCGGCCGCCGCGTGCATCATCGCGGTGGCGACCGGATCGGCGCCCATGGTCAGGCCGCCCGCGGCCTGGTAACCGAGATCCCAGGTGAGGTCCAGCATGACCCGGCCCGCTAGCGGCGCCAGGCGCCCGTCGAGCAGCACCTGGCGCAGGTCGACGTACCAGTCGGCCCGCTGGCCCGAGGAGAGGATGAAGTCGCCGCGGATGACGGCCTTCGCCTTGATCGCCGCGAGCAGTTCCGTCCGGTCGCTCACGGTGACGCTCCCTCCCAGAGGCCGCTTCATCCAGCGGGAATGCGCGGAAAGCCATCCCGGAGAAGGTTACTTCACTACGCTGTACCCGTCGGTCCGGATGGCGCCCGTGAGGGTGACCGCTGCGCCGAAGAGAGGATGGTGCGGCCGTGGATCGCTGCGCGCTGTTCGTTGACGCAAGCTACGTGCTCGCGGATGGTGCCATGGCAGTGCACGGGACCCGCCGCGGTGAGTCGGTCTCCTGGGACTACGAAGGCCTGCTGCTACTCCTGTCCGACCTGGCCCGGGAGCGGACCGGGCTGCCAGTGCTGCGCTGCTACTGGTACGAGGCGACCGTGGACGGCCGCCGCACCGCCGAGCAGGACACCCTGGCTGACATCCCGGGGATCAAGCTCCGGGTGGCGAAAATCCGCCCCGGCCGGCGCGAGGGCGTGGAAACCGAGATCCACCGGGACCTGACCACGCTGGCCCGCAACAGCGCGGTCAGCGACGCGCTGGTGGTCAGCGCCGAGGAGGACCTGGCCCAGGTCATCACCGACGTCCAGGATCTCGGCATGCGGGTCACGCTGGTGCACATCGCGGTGGACGGCAACTGGACCATCTCCCGGTCGCTGCGCCAGGAGTCCGACGACATCATCGAGATCGGCGGCGAGCAGCTTCGGCCCTACGTGGAGCTGATCGTGGGCGCCGAGCCCGCGCAGGCGGACGAGCAGGACGACACGGACCGTGGCGCCAGTCGGCCCGCCGCCAACGGGCATTCGGCGGTGGCGGGCGTCGGTTCGTATCAGCCGCCCGCGATCTACACCGCGCCGGTCGTGGCGGAGTACCAGCGTCCCGCGCCGCAGCTGCCCCGGGCCGTCGGCCGCGAGGAGCGCACCCGCGAGGCCCGCGAGGAGCGTGCCCGCGAGGCTCGTGAAGCCCGCGAAGAGCGTACCCGTGAAGCCCGTGAAGCCCGTGAAGCCCGTGAAGCGCGTGAAGCCGGTACCCGCGAGGAACGCGGCCGCGAGGCGCGGGAGGAACGGTCCCGCGACGAGCGTCCGCGGGAGGACCGCGGCGCCCGCGAAGGCGTCAACGGCGAGGCGCAGCCGTCCCGGCCCGACATCTACGCCGCGCCCGACATCTACGTCGCGCCCGACATCTACGCCGCGCCCGACATCTACGCCGCGCCCGCCCCGCCTGCGTCGCCGCGCACCCGCCAAGATCGCCCGGAGCGCCCAGAGCGGCCCGACCGCCAGGAACGCTCTGAGCCGGTCCCGGCCGCCCGGGTGGCCCGGGTGCCCGAGGACGTCACGGGCTATACCGGGCCGCAGGGCAGCCCGGACGGCCTGGCCGGGACCGAAGCGACCCAGGCTCCGCCCGGCCAGCTCAGGCGGCTGCCGTCCCGCCCGTCCGGCTCCGGCTCCCTCGGCCCGATCTCGTCGCCGCCGCCCGGCCAGCACGCCGCGCCGCACGCCGGGCAGGGTGCGCCCCGCAGTGCCCCCTACAGCGGTCCGCAGCCGGTCGTAACCTCCCCGCCGCCGGGCTATCCGTCCGCGGGCGGCGTGTCCCTCGGCGAGGCCGTGCAGGCCGCGCACGAGGAGGGCCAGGAGTTCGGCGCCTCGGTGGCGCGGGATGCTCCGGCGCTGTGGCTGGAAGCGGTGCTGGCCCGCAAGCCGCGGATGCCGTCCGACCTTGAGGCGCGGCTGCTGCAGGGGTCGGCGCTGCCGATCGATTTCCTGCTGCACGATGAGGTCAGGCATGCGCTACGACGCGGCTTCTGGGACGCGCTCGAGCGTACCCGTCGGTAACCAGCCGGTAAAACGGACAGACGTCCGATTGTGCGAGGTCTCGGCGGGTAGGTTTTGAAACGTGGTTGTACTGTCCGGTGAACTGTTCGACGCCATCGAGGTCATGGCTGCCCGCACGGGCAACCATAAACGGGCCGCGGTGCGGATGAGTCGGCTGGCGGTGCAGGCCTCGCTCCCGGCTCAGGCCACGCCGGACACCATGTCCCGGGCCGAGGCGCACATGCGGGCCGGCGAGCAGTGGCTGCTCGCCGACGAGCCGGCCACGGCCGTGGAAGAGTTCCAGGCCGCCATCGCCGACGCCGGCCCGACCTTCGACGACCCGTTGGTGTCGCTGGCCCGCGCGATGTTCACGCTCGATCGGCCCGAAGAAGCCGCCGTGCTGCTCCGCGAGCTCACCGAAACCGGCGGCCGCTCGCAGCCGCGCAAATGCGACCTGGTGGCCGAGCTGCTCACCGAGCAGGGCGACCTGAACGGCGCGCTGGACTGGGCCACCGCCGGCGTGGACGCCTGCCTGCGCGGCGACGACCGCGATGAGCTCCAGCTGCTGCTGCGGCTGCGCTACCGGCTCCGCGTCGACCTCGGTCTGCCCGAAGACGACTACGACAAGATGCTGGACCGCCAAGACACTAAAGAGGCCGGGCCCGCCGCGGGATCATGAGACGATCCCGCGGACCGGAACCCGGCCCCTCAGCCCAGCACCTAGACCCCGGCCCGCTGCACGGTGAGCGCGTCCCGGGCCTGGTCCACGTCGACCGTCACCTCGTCGCCGTCGAGGATCTCCCCGGCCAGCAGCGCCCGGGCCAGCTGATCGCCCACCGCCGACTGAATCAGCCGGCGTAGCGGCCGCGCCCCGTACACCGGGTCGAACCCGGTCACCGCCAGCCACTCGCGCGCCGCGAGGCTCACGGTCAGCGTCAGCCGCCGGCGGCCAGCCGCGCGGCCAGCCGCTCGACCTGCAGGTCGACGATCTGGGTCAGTTCCCCGGTGGACAGCGCGTCGAACACGATCACGTCGTCGAGCCGGTTCAGGAACTCGGGCTTGAACGCGGCCCGGACCGCGTTCATCACCGCGTCCCGCTTGGCCATCTCGTCCCCGAACGTCGGGTCGGCGATGAACTGCGACCCGAGGTTCGAGGTGAGCACCAAGATGGCGTTCCTGAAGTCCACCGTGCGGCCCTGACCGTCGGTCAGCCGCCCGTCGTCGAGCACCTGCAGCAGGACGTCGAAGACCTCCGGATGCGCCTTCTCCACCTCGTCGAGCAGCACTACCGTGTACGGCCGGCGCCGCACCGACTCCGTGAGCTGACCGCCCTCCTCGTAGCCCACGTAACCGGGCGGGGCGCCGATCAGCCGGGCCACCGAGTGCTTCTCGGCGTACTCGCTCATGTCGATGCGGACCAGCGCCCGCTCGTCGTCGAACAGGAACTCGGCCAGCGCCTTGGCCAGCTCGGTCTTGCCCACGCCGGTCGGGCCCAGGAACAGGAACGAGCCGGTGGGCCGGTCCGGGTCGGACACGCCCGCCCGGGCCCGGCGGACCGCGTCGGACACGGCCTGCACGGCCCGCGCCTGGCCGATCACCCGGCGCCCGATCTCGGTCTCCATCCGCAGCAGCTTGGCCGTCTCGCCCTCGAGCAGCCGCCCGGCCGGGATGCCGGTCCACGAGGACACCACGTCGGCCACGTCGTCCGGGCCGACCTCCTCCTTCACCATGGGCGCCGTAGCGGGGATTCCGTCCGCGCCCCTTCCGTCTTCATTGGCTGAACGGGCCGCGGTACTTGCCGCCGCCAACTCGGCTTCCACCGCGGGGATGCTCTCGTGGTTCAGCCGCGACGCGGTCTCCATGTCATGGTCGCGCCAGGCGCGTTCGGCCTGCCCCTTGAGGTCATCGAGCCGCTTCTTCAGCTCGCCGACCTTGTTCAGGCCGGACTTCTCCTGCTCCCAGCGGGCCACCAGCGCGTCCAGCTGCTCCTGCCGGTCGGCCTTGGTGGCGCGCAGCCGCTCGAGCCGTTCCTTGCTGGCCGCGTCGGACTCCTTTTCCAGGGAGAGCTCTTCCATGGTCAGCCGGTCCACGGCCCGCCGCAGTTCGTCGATCTCGACCGGCTGGGAGTCGATCTCCATCCGCAGCCGGGACGCGGCCTCGTCAACCAGGTCGATGGCCTTGTCCGGCAGGAACCGGGCGGTGATGTACCGGTCGGACAGCGCCGCCGCCGCCACCAGCGCCGCGTCGGCGATCTCCACCTCGTGGTGGGCCTCGTAACGGCCCTTCAGCCCGCGCAGGATCGCGATCGTGTCCTCGACCGAAGGCTCCCCGACGAACACCTGCTGGAACCTGCGCTCGAACGCCGGGTCCTTCTCGATCCGCTCCCGGTACTCATCCAGGGTGGTGGCCCCGACCATGCGCAGCTCGCCGCGGGCCAGCATCGGCTTGAGCATGTTGCCCGCGTCCATCGCGCCCTCGGCCGCGCCGGCCCCGATCACCGTGTGCAGCTCGTCGATGAACGTGATGACCTGGCCGTCGCTCTGCCTGATCTCGTTCAGCACGGCTTTGAGGCGCTCCTCGAACTCGCCGCGGTACTTCGCGCCGGCCACCATCGAGCCCAGGTCGAGCGCGATCAGCCGCTTGCCGAGCAGCGACGCGGGCACGTCGCCGGCCACGATCCGCTGGGCCAGGCCCTCCACGACCGCGGTCTTGCCCACGCCGGGCTCGCCGATCAGCACCGGGTTGTTCTTCGTGCGGCGGGACAGTACCTGGATGACTCGCCTGATCTCGGCGTCGCGGCCGATGACCGGGTCCAGCTTGCCGTCCCGGGCCTGCGCGGTCAGGTCGATGCCGTACTTCTCCAGCGCCTTGTAGGTGTCCTCGGGGTCCGGGCTGGTCACCCGGGCGCTGCCGCGGATCTGGCTGAACGCCTCGAGCAGCGCGTCGGCCGTGACGCCGGCCGCGGTCAGCACGGCCTTCGCCTCGCCGCCGTCGGCGGCCAGGCCGACCAGCAGGTGCTCGGTGGAGATGTACTCATCGCCGAGCTGCTTGGCCCGTCTGGACGCGGTGGCGATCGCCGCGTTCAGCGCGCGCGAGGTGCCCGGGGCGCTGAGCGTGGCGCCCTGGGCCTTCGGCTGCCGGGCCAGGCGCTCCTCGGCCTGCTTGGCGATCAGCGCCGGGTCGGCGCCAACCGCCCGCAGCAGCGGAGCGGTCGTGCCGTCCGCCTGCTCAACCAGGGCAACGAGCAGGTGCAGGGCTTCGACCTGCGGGCTCCCGTCCGCCGCGGCCCGCCGTATCGCGACGGACAGCGCGTCCTGGCTCTTGTGGGTCAGCTTGTCGTCTGCCATGACATATCTCCTCTGAGCCCGCCATGGGCGGCGGCTCAGCTAGTGATCTTCAATGAGCCGTGCTCGACGGCCCGTTACCTATCTGCGCTGGGCGGCCCCATCCGCTGAGCGCCCAGTTACTTATCTCCTCTGGGCTGTCCGGTCGCGCCGTGCGCCCAGTTACTTATCTCCTCGGGGCTGTCCGGTCACGCCTGGCGGCCCGGTCAGTGGCTCCCACACCGCGACCCGGGCGCGGCGCACCGGCACCAGGCCCGGGTCGTGCTCGCCGCCGCTGCGGCGCAGCTCGGCCAGCCGGGCCGCCACGGCCCGGGTCGATTCCAGCTCGACGCGCAGCTGCGCCACCTCGGCGTGCAGCTCCGCGACCAGCCTGCGGGCCTGTTCCAGCTCCCGGAGCTGACTCATGATCAGCTTGATGCCGGAGAGGTTGACGCCCTCCTCCTGGGACAGGCGCTGGATCTCGCGCAGGGCCAGGATGTCCCGCATTGAGTAGCGCCGCCCGCCGCCGCCGCTGCGGCCTGGTGAGACCAGGCCGCGCCGCTCGTACTCGCGCAGCGTCTGCGGGTGCATCCCGGACAGCTCCGCGGCGATGGAGATGACGTAGACCGGCAGTTCGTCCGACTGCTCAAATGGGCTGTTCATAATGCTTCCTTCGCCCGCTCGAGGAGTCCCTCGCGCGGGTCCGTACCGGCCGTAGCCTCGCGCAGGTCCTCGATGGCGGTGCGCGCCTTGCCGTTCAGGTCCTGCGGCACCATCACCTCGACGGTGACGATCAGGGAGCCGGTGGTCCCGTCCTTGCGGCGCACTCCCTTACCCGAAACCCTGAACTTGCTCCCGTTCGCGGTGCCCGGCGGGATGCGCACCGTCACCGGCGCGCCTCGGTGCGCGGGCACCTTGACCTCCGCGCCCAGGGCCAGCTCCGCGAACGTCGTCGGCACGGTCACCGTGAGGTTGTCCCCCGACCGGCCGAACACCTGATGCGGCTTGACGTGCACCCGCACGTACAGGTCGCCCGCGGGGCCGCCGCGCTCGCCGGGCGCGCCCTTGCCCGCGATCTTGATCCGCTGACCGTCCGCCACCCCGGCCGGGATGCGCGTCTGGATGGTCCGCGAGCTCATCGCCCGGCCGCTGCCCGAGCAGGACAGGCACGGGTCGTCGACGACCAGGCCCCGGCCCCGGCACTCCTGGCACGGC
This sequence comes from uncultured Actinomycetes bacterium, assembly GCA_963722055.1. Lineage (GTDB taxonomy): Bacteria > Actinomycetota > Actinomycetes > Streptosporangiales > Streptosporangiaceae > Palsa-504. The sequence continues at coordinate 123,388 of CAVRLA010000007.1, forward strand.
TCGGAAATCCCGAACGATCCCTGGTTCCGGCTCGACTGGCCGGTTCCGGCGCACACCGGGCAGACCCGGGGCACGGTGCCGGCCTTGGCGCCGGTACCGTGGCAGGTCGGGCACGGGCCCTCGCCGGTCAGCCGCAGCGCCACGGTGGTCCCGTCGATCGCGTCGCCGAAGCTCAGCGTGGTCTCGGTCTCCACGTCGGCGCCCCGCCGCGGCCGGTTCTGCGCGGTGTTGCGGTTGCCGCCGCGGTTGAACACGGTGCCGAACAGGTCGCCCAGGCCGCCACCCGCGTCCCCGGTCCCGCCGAAGATGTCACCGAGGTCGAAGTTGAACCCGCCGCCGCCGCCCGGCCGGGTGCCGGTCGGTACCCGGAACCCGCTGCCGAACAGCGAGCGCGCCTCGTCGTACTCCTTGCGCCGCTTCTCGTCGGACAGCACGGAGTACGCCTCGGAGATCTCCTTGAAGCGCTCCTCGGCCTTGGCGTCGCCCTGGTTCGAGTCCGGATGGTACTTGCGGGCCAGCTTGCGGTACGACGTCTTGATCTCGGCGGGCTTCGCCGTCTTGGCGACCCCCAAGGTCTTGTAGTAATCCTTCTCGAGGTAGTCCTTCGTGCTCATCTTCTATCCGCCCGCCTCGGTGCGCTGGCGGGTACAGCCGTCGTGACGTTCCCCTTCAGCTCGCTCATCCCGCCTTCTTGGGCTGTCTAGTTGCCGTCTTCCTCGTCCGGGGACACCGCGGTCTCGTTGCTGCTGCCGTCCGGGCCGGTGGCCGGCTCGGCGACGGCGACCCGCGCGGGGCGCAGGATCCGGTCGCCCACCTTGTAGCCGGGCTGCCAGATCTCGACGCACGTGTCCTCGGTGACGTCGGGCGAATAGGTGTGGGTCAGGGCTTCGTGGATCTTCGGGTCGAACGGGTCGCCCGTCTCGCCGTAGGCCACCAGGCCGAACTTGCCCAGCGCGGAAGACAGCGAGTCGGCGACCGACTTGAACCCGCCGGACAGCTCGCCGTGCTCACGCGCCTGGCCGATCGCGTCCAGGACCGGGAGCAGCCCGGTCAGCACGGAAGCGACGGCCTGCTCCTTCACGGCGGCCCGGTCCCGGTCCACGCGCTTGCGGTAGTTGGCGTACTCGGCCTGCAGGCGCTGCAGGTCGGCGGTACGCTCCGCGAGCCGCGCCTCGGCGCCGGCTTGCGTTCCCGCCGGGGCTGTGTCCTCGATGACCCCCTCCAGAATCTCGTCGGCGCTCTCGCCTCCCGGCGCCTCGTCCGGCCCGTTCCGGCCGTCAGCGGCCCCGGCACTCCCGGCTCCGGTGCTCCCGGCTCCGCCGGTCCCTCCGGTCCCGGACGGACCGGTCCCGGAGGCCCCGGCCAGCGCCGGCACCAGTGGTGCCGGCCGGCTTGGATGCCGCGTGCTTCCCGCGGACCTGCCCGGTGACCGGGTCGATGCGCCGGTGATCGTGGATGACCGGGCCGGAGCCCGTCTCCTCGGATGCTGGCATCAGGCCGCTCCGCCCTCGCTAGCGTCGTGCTCGTCCACGATCTCCGCCTCGACAACCTCGTCGTCGGCAGGCGTCTGGGTGCTGCCGTCGGCCGAGTCCGAGCCCGACTGCTGGGCCTGGGCCTGGGCGGCCTGGGCCTGCTGGTAGATCGCGGTGCCCATCTTCTGGCTGACCTGCGCGGCCCGCTCGGTGGCGGACTTGATGGCGTCGGTGTCGTTGCTCTCCAGGGCCTTCTTGACCTCGGCGAGCGCCTCGCGGACCTCGGACTTGATGTCCTCGGGCACCTTGTCCTCGTTCTCGCCCAGGAACTTCTCGGTCTGGTACACCAGCGAGTCGGCCTGGTTGCGGACCTCGGCCTCCTCGCGGCGCTTGCGGTCCTCCTCGGCGTACTCCTCGGCGTCCCGGACCATCTTCTCGATGTCTTCCCTGGGCAGCGCGGACCCGCCGGTGATCTGGACCGACTGCTGCTTGCCCGTGCCCAGGTCCTTGGCGGAGACGTTGACGATGCCGTTGGCGTCGATGTCGAAGGTGACCTCGATCTGCGGCAGCCCACGCGGCGACGGGGCGATCCCGGCCAGCTCGAACATGCCCAGCTTCTTGTTGTAGGCTGCGATCTCACGCTCGCCCTGGAACACCTGAATCTGCACCGACGGCTGGTTGTCCTCGGCGGTGGTGAAGATCTCCGACCGCTTGGTCGGGATCGTGGTGTTCCGCTCGATCAGCTTGGTGAAGATGCCGCCCTTGGTCTCGATACCCAGCGACAGCGGGGTCACGTCGAGCAGCAGGACGTCCTTGACCTCGCCCTTGAGCACGCCGGCCTGCAGGCACGCGCCGACCGCGACAACCTCGTCCGGGTTGACGCCCTTGTTCGGCTCCTTGCCGTCGGTCAGCGACTTGACCAGGTCAACCACCGCGGGCATCCGGGTGGACCCGCCGACCAGCACCACGTGGTGGATGGCGTCGAGCTTAATCCCGGCGTCCTTGATGACCTGCTGGAACGGGCCCTTGCACCGGTCGAGTAGGTCGGAGGTCATCCGCTGGAACTCGGCCCGGGTCAGCTTGGCGTCCAGGTGCAGCGGGCCGTCGGCCGAGTGGGAGATGTAGGGCAGGTTGATCTGTGACTCCGCCGACTGGGACAACTCGATCTTGGCCTTCTCCGCGGCCTCACGCAGCCGCTGCAGCGCCATCTTGTCCTTGGACAGGTCGATGCCGTACCCGTTCTTGAAGTCCTTGACCAGCCAGTCCACCACGCGCTGGTCCCAGTCATCCCCGCCGAGGTGGTTGTCGCCGTTGGTCGCCTTGACCTCCACGACGCCCTCGCCGACCTCCAGCAGGGACACGTCGAAGGTGCCGCCGCCCAGGTCGAAGACCAGGATGGTGGCCTCACCCTCCTTGTCCAGGTGGTAGGCCAGCGCGGCAGCGGTCGGCTCGTTGATGATGCGGAGCACGTTCAGCCCCGCGATCTGGCCGGCCTCCTTGGTGGCCTGGCGCTGCGCGTCGTTGAAGTACGCCGGGACGGTAATCACCGCGTCGGTGATCTTCTCGCCCAGGTAGGCCTCGGCGTCCCTCTTGAGCTTCTGCAGCACGAACGCGCTGATCTGCTGGGGGCTGAACTTCTTGCCGTCGATGTTGATGGTCCAGTCGGTACCCATCTGCCGCTTGACCGATCGGACGGTCCGGTCCACGTTGGTGACGGCCTGCCGCTTGGCGACCTCACCTACGAGTACCTCGGCGTTCTTGGCGAAGGCCACGACCGAGGGAGTCGTCCGTGAGCCCTCGGCGTTGGCGATGACCGTGGGCTCGCCGCCCTCCAGGATGGCGACGACAGAGTTGGTCGTCCCCAGGTCAATCCCTACCGCACGTGCCATGAGCAGTCCTTGTGTGTGTTGTGAAGTTGAATAATCCGGGCTCAAGCTTGCCAGCAGGGGCTTCCGCCGTCAAATGACTTGAGTCATATAGGCTCAACTTCTTGGAGTCCCGGATGATTCCCATCCCCGCCAGAAAACTCCCGCCCCGCGTCCCCAACCAGGTCCCTCCGCCCCGCACCCAGGACCCCTGTCCCAAGCCCAGATCGCCGCGGCCCCCGCCCCCCGACCTAAGCCCAGGTCGCCGCGACCCGCCCCCAAGCCCAGGTCGCCGCCGCCCCTTGCTACCGCTCGGGCCCGCGGCGCCCGCACCCGTACGATTAACGCGCGCGCTGGCCCCGTCATGCCGAACATAGCCAGCAAATCCCCCGAAGCCTTTCCGCCCCGCCGCCCGTTAGGCCAAATCCCTGGAAACGCCACCCGCTCCGGGTTTCCAGCCGCCCGGGAGTGCCCCAGGAGTCCCAATTCCCCCATCCGGGCATCCCGCCAACCGATGAACGCCACTCTCTACCGGGAAGAGCCATCAGAACGCCACGTTCACCGGTTGACGGCCGCCCCCCGCCGCCCCCCGCCGCCCCAAGGCGCGCCGAGCCACCGCCCCCCGAGCCGCCCCCCGCCGCCCCAAGGCGCGCCGGGCCGCCCGCGCCGCGCACGTTTGCGCGCACGTGATCATGCCGCGGCACCCCGCGCGGCTACGCTTGAGCTTCCGATGTTGAGGAGGTTCGCGTGGTCGTGCGCATTGTCATCGGCCTAGGCGTGACCGTGGTCGCGCTCGCGATCGCCGGGCACCGGCTGTGGTGGCTGAAGCGGCTCGCGCTCAGCGGGCAGCCCGCCCCCGAGCGGATCCAGGCCGTGCGGACCCACCCGGGCCGAGACGTCGAGACGCAGGCGAGCGAGGTGATCGGTCAGCGCAAGCTGTTCAAGTGGTCGGTCCCCGGGGCGGCGCACGCCGCGACGTTCTGGGGCTTCATCGTCTTGCTGCTCACGATCATCGAGGTCTACGGCGACCTGTTCAGCAAGACGTTCGCGATCCCCGGTATTGGCCACTGGGCGTTCATCGGGTTCATCGAGGACCTGTTCGCCGTCGGCGTGCTGGCCGGCATCATTACCTTCGCCGTGATCCGGCTGCGGAACAACCCGCACAAGGAAGGCCGCAAGTCAAGGTTCTTCGGCTCGCACACCGGGGCCGCGTGGCTGGTCCTGGGCATGATCTTCCTGGTCATCGCCACCCTTCTGCTCTACCGCGGCGCCCAGATCAACACCGGCGACTTCCCCTACGCCCACGGCGCGTTCGCCAGCCAAATCGTGGGCCACTGGCTGCACCCGCTGGGCACAGGGGTCAACAGCGTCCTAGAGACCACCTTCCTCCTGGCTCAGATCGCCGTCATCATGGCCTTCGCGGTCATCGTGGTGTACTCCAAGCACCTGCACATCGCGCTGGCCCCGCTGAACGTCCTGTTCTCCCGCCGCCCGAACGCCCTCGGCGCCCTCGAGCCGATGCGCAGCAACGGGAAGGTACTCGACTTCGAGGAGGCCGACCCGGACACCGACGTATTCGGCCTAGGCAAGATCGAGGACTTCACCTGGAAGGGCCTGCTGGACATGGCCACCTGCACCGAGTGCGGGCGGTGCCAGTCGCAGTGCCCGGCCTGGGCCACCGGCAAGCCGCTGTCGCCCAAGCAGGTCATCCTGGACCTGCGAGACCACGCCTTCGCCAAGGCCCCCTACCTGCTGGCCGCCGACGACGAGGCTCGCGACAAGCTCCCCGACGCGGTGAAACAAGAGGCCGAACGCCCCCTGGTCGCCGCTAAGGATAAAAACGGCGTCATCGACCCCGACGTGATCTGGTCGTGTACGAACTGCGGCGCGTGCGTCGAGGAGTGCCCGGTGGACATCGAGCACATCGACCACATCGAAGGGATGCGCCGCTACCAGGTGCTGATCGAGTCGGCGTTCCCGGTCGAGGCCGCGGGCATGCTGAAGAACCTGGAGAACAAGGGCGACCCGTGGGGCATGGGCGAGGCCCGCCGCGCCGAGTGGATCGGCGAGCTCGACTTCGAGGTCCCCGTCGCCGAGGGCAAGCTCGACCCGGACGTCGAGTACCTGTTCTGGGTCGGCTGCGCGGGCGCGCTGGAAGACCGGGCCAAAAAGACGACCAAGGCCATCGCCACCCTGCTCCACCAGGCGGGCGTCAAATTCGCCGTCCTCGGTCGCGCCGAGACCTGCACCGGCGACCCCGCCCGCCGGATCGGCAACGAGTTTGTCTACCAGATGCTAGCCCAGCAGAACATCGAGACCCTCAACGAGGCCGCCCCGCGCACCATCGTCGCGAGCTGCCCGCATTGCTTCAACACCATCGCCCGCGAGTACCCGCAGCTCGGCGGCCACTACGAGGTCATCCACCATACTCAGCTGCTGGCCCGCCTGGTCGAGCAGGGCAAGCTCACTCCCACCGAACGCATCGACGAGAAGCTGACCTACCACGACCCGTGCTTCCTGGGCCGGCACAACCGCGTCTTCACCCCGCCCCGCGAGATCCTCGAAGCCGTCCCCGGCATCCGGGCCGAAGAGATGCACCGGTGCAAGGAACGCGGCTTCTGCTGCGGCGCCGGCGGCGCCCGCATGTGGATGGAGGAGCGCATCGGCAAGCGCATCAACATCGAGCGGATCGAGGAGGCCCTGGCCCTGTCCCCGGACACCATCTCCACGTCCTGCCCGTACTGCCTGGTCATGCTCGGCGACGCGGTGGCCGCCAAAAAGGCCAACGGCGAGGCCAAGGACACCCTGGAGGTCGTCGACGTCGCCCAGCTCCTGGCCCGCTCGGTGACCCCGGCCAAGCAGGAGCAGGGGACCGCGGACGGCTGACCGCCGCGGCCCCACACCTTTTATTTATGGAACGGCCGGTGGTTCCCCGCTCCGCCAGACCAGGCGGGCTCCTCGGGGCTGATATAAGGCCAGGCCGAGATCGCCTCGCCGGGCGGCGGTCCAGCCGGCAGGCGGCGGACGACCTCCAGCACCACGATGTGTGCGTAGCGCGGGCAGGCCACCACCCGGACGTCCCTGGCCCAGCACGTGGCGCGCAGGACGTCCCGGGCCGCCTGCAGGTCACCGGCGGTGATCCCGGCCCGGCACCACAGCGCGACCCGTTCTCCGAACGCCGCCCGCGTCGTGTACAAGATCCCCGGCCGCCTGCCGTCCGGGGTCTGGACCCCGGCGTGCCTGCAGCCGGCCCTGACCCGGTAGGGCGTGATGACGCACCAGGCCCGCGCGATCAGCCGCCGCCGCGACGCCGGCCAGGCCAGCCCGGCCGCCAGCCCGACCAGCGCGATCGCCGCGATCGTGATGAGCCAGGCCGCCCCGGGCCCGTAGCCGCTGGCCAGCGCCACCGCGGCCAGCCCGGTGACCAGCCCCAGCTCGTACCGCCAGTTCCAGATCAGCCCGCCGATCCTAGCTCACCTCTTCGAGGGTGATCCGGCCCGTGCCCAGGCACGGCCCGCACGGCGTGTCCGTCCAGACCCCCGCCCCCGCGCACTGCAGGCACGCGGCCAGCGTGTCGAACCGGATGTCGCGGTAGCGCCGGCCCAGGCCGCCGAGCGTCTTGGTGATCTGCCAGCCCCACCAGTGCGCCTCGGTGTCGTTCATCGCGAACCCTCGGTCGCCCCAGCGCCGCAGGAAGTAAGCCAGCCAGCCCCGCGCCACCCGACCGCGAGGCCAACCACATCCCGAGCCGGGCCGCCAGCGGGTCGGCCCCCCTCGCGCTCCCTGACCAGGGCCACGGTGGGAGGCCGGGGCGTCGGCTTCCGCCGGGGATGATCTTTACCTGCTTCATTGCTAATGTCCATCACATCGATAGCCCTTTTAGCTCGGTCCAGAGCTTGGGTGATGTTCCGTCGGGTCGGTGTTGCAGCACCGGCCCGTCGGCGTTTCCGGGCTATCGCGCAGTGGGTAGCCGCCGGGATTCCAGACCGTTTTCGGGTGGGCCGCGGATGTCGGGCGGCGGCCCGTGCGCTGGCGCACCTGGGCAGCGAACGTGGTCTTCGCGGGCTAAGAGTTATGGCAGTGCCCTCCCCTCGTCGCGTGCTGGGGCCGCCCAGTGCCGGGCGAGTTCCCTCGCCCGGCGCGCCCCCCTTGAGCTGGCACGCGATCTTTCTCGGTAACCGTCTGGTCACCGTCGACCCCGTTGTCGGCGGGTCGCTTGAGGATGCATCCTGCTGTCTGCTTTCATAGTGCATCTGGCAATGCCGCATGGCAAGTGCCTATTTCAAGTGCATTCTGCATGTATGATCGGCACGGTCCCTACAACCTGAACCTCTGGCCTGCGATTATTAGTCACTCCTGAGGAAGGAAGCGACCTTCGGTGCCAGAAGTACGCAGCCCCGCGCTTAGCCGCCGGGAACTAGGCGCCTTGCTGCGCGCGCTGCGCTACGAAAAGGGCATGACGGTAGAACAGGTGGCTGACCGTCTTCTGTGCTCCCCGAGCAAGGTGAGCCGGATGGAAACCGGCCAAGGCGGCGCTACCGCCCGCGACGTTCGCGACCTCTGCGACCTCTACGAGGTAACCGACAAGGCCCAGCAAGACCAGATGATGACCCTGGCCCGCGAAGGCAAACGCCGAGCGTGGTGGCAGGCTTACGACCTGGCCTATGCGACCTACGTCGGCCTCGAAGCGGAAGCCGTCGCCATTTCCGCCTTCCAGTCGTCGGTGGTGAACGGCCTCCTGCACACCGCGGATTACGCGCGGGCAGGCCATGAAAGTGCCATGCCCAGGCTCAATCGCCACCAGATCGACCTGCAGATCGAGGCGAAACTCACCCGGCAGCACATCCTCACCCGAGCCAGCCCGCCCAGCTTCGCCGTCGTTCTCGACGAAGCCGCGCTACACCGATTGGTGGGCGGACGTCAGGTCATGGCGGACCAGCTGGCCAAGATCCTAGACATGTCGGCCCTGCCCAACGTAAAGGTACAAGTCCTCCCGTATGAACAAGGCGCCCACCCGGCGCTGGAGAGCAATTTCACCATCTTGCAGCTTCCTGATCCGACGCCAGGTGTAGTGTTCGTCGAGGGTTTGATCGGGTCTACCTACCTCGGTCGGCCTGAGGATCTAGAAAGATATCACGACGTCTTTAACGAATTGCAATCCATTGCGCTGAACCCAAAAGATACTGGCGATTTGATTGCCGGGCTTCTCGGTGTTTATAGAGGTAGCTCAGTCGCCTGATAAACCCAATAAGTCCGTACCCCGCCCGTCGGCAGCCACGTGCCAGCAGCGCAGGCTGTCGCTAGGTATGTATTACCGCTAGCAGCAATAATGACCGGAGGAATCTGATACCTATGGGCAATCTTGAGTGGCGTAAGGCCCGGCGCAGTGCCAACAATGGCGCTTGCGTGGAACTGGCCCCGGTAGCAGGACAGATCTTGATCCGCGACTCGAAAGATCAGAACGGTCCTGTAATAGCGTATTCCCAATATTCATGGCGCTTGTTCGTCGCCTCCGCGAAGACCGGTCACTTCGATCCGGAGCGGTTCTAGCTGCCGAGTTGCTTCGTCGGCCGTGAAATGGCAGGCGTAGCCGCTACCGATATTCGGGCAAAGGCCGTCTACGCGCCGGCGGATCCCGATCCGGACCGCGAAGCCGTGCGGCCTTTCCTTATTGTGCCGGTCAGACCTTAGCCCGGTAGAAATTCAGGTACGACCGTGATGGCGTCGGCCCGCGCTGGTCTTGATACCTGGAGCCGTAGATCGTCGATCCGTACGGATGCTCAGCGGGCGAGCTGGTACGGAACAGGCACAGCTGGCCGATCTTCATTCCGGGCCAGAGCTTGATAGGCAGCGTCGCCACGTTAGACAACTCGAGGGTCACGTGGCCGGAGAACCCGGGGTCAATCCAGCCCGCCGTGGAATGTGTCAGCAGGCCCAGCCGGCCCAGACTCGACTTGCCCTCGAGCCGCCCGGCCACATCGTCGGGCAGCGAGATCACCTCGAAGGTCGACGCCAGCACGAACTCGTTGGGATGCAGGACAAACGGGTCCTCGCCCTCGGTTTCCACCAGCCGGGTCAGGTCCGGCTGCTCAACCGCTGGGTCGATGTGCGGATAGCGGTGGTTCTCAAACACCCGGAAGTACCGGTCCAGCCGGACGTCGATGCTGGACGGCTGGATCAGTTCGGGCTCGTACGGGTCGAGCTTGACCCGCCCGGACTCGATCTCGGCCCTGATGTCACGATCGGAGAGCAGCACGTTGGCAACCTACCGGTTCCTGTACCATGTCTGAGCGTAGACGGTGCAGGATCGTCCAGCGCTGAGCGTGACGAGACCGTGTTCGTGCGCGCGGGTGTAGTTCAATGGTAGAACGTCAGCTTCCCAAGCTGATAGTGCGGGTTCGATTCCCGTCACCCGCTCCACGGTATAACCGCAGGTCAGGGGACTCTCCGCGAGCTCCGTTCTGACCGGCCGGGGGTCATCGGGTGCCGCCCGGGCCATTAGCGGGCCATTAGCCAGCCGGGACCAGGACGTCGGTCGAGCCGTCCTCATTGTCGCCACGCTTCACTTTTTCTGCTTGGACGTGCGTGTTGATCGCGTTCGTGATCGCCTTGTCAGCGCCCCGGGCCTCGTGTCGGTAGATCAGGGGCGGCTCGTTCGCTGTCGTGGCCCATGCGAGGCGGCGCCTGCGGCGCCGCGCCGCTGCCGGGGGACTCGCCAGATCGGTAGGACCCACTTGCGCAGACCGGATGCGTCCTCCTGGCCGCTCTCGCCGCCGTCATTGTCCAGCTCGCCGGCGATCAGCCGCTCGTTGCAGTCCGTCGCCGCGCGAGCGGCGCCGGGCCGCGCTCGACATCGCGGATCTCGTCGCCGCCTACTAATCTCAGGACAGCGTCGGATAACTCTCTGTTCTCAGGGCAGAGGGCGGGTAGCGCTGAGTCGCCAATTGCCCGGAGTGAGGGGCTGGCAAAGTGTTGCGTGCTTCGCGGCTCGCCATGACAAAGTGCATGGTCACCGCCTTGGTGTTCGCCGGGCTGCTGTCGGGTTGCACAAGCTCGGCGTCGCAGCCTGAGCGCACAGTCAGCGTTGCCGTGCGGCCGGATTCCTCACTCGCTGACCAGCCCGTGCAGATAGAGATCACCGGGCTGAGCCCCGGCGAGCTGGTGAATGTCCAACTCACCTCGACCGACGCACATGGCGTGCCGTGGCAGGCATTGGCTGCCTACCGCGCGGATCCGGGCGGCGACGTCGACCTGAGCACAGCGGCGGCAATCTCGGGTAGCTACCACGGCATTTCCGGCATGGGCCTGATCTGGTCTATGCATGCGCTGAAGCCAGACCCGGCGGGCGCCTACTTCTGGGGTGATAGGCCACTCGCGTTCACGCTGGCGGTGAGCGCACACGGCACACAGGTCGCGTCGGCCAGCTTCCAGCGCAAGTTCTCGGCCGGTGCGATCGCCGAAACGATGGAATCGCTGACCGCTAACGGCTTCGTCGGCGAGTTCTGGCACCCGGCTAATACCACGGCCAGCCGCCCGGCCGTGCTGGTCCTCGGCGGGTCAGAAGGCGGCCTACCGGGAGCGCTGCTCCCGGCGCTGCTGGCCAGTAACGGCTATCCAGCCCTGGGCGTAGCCTATTTCGCCGAGCCCGGCCTGCCGCAGACGCTATCCAGGGTCCCGCTCGAATACTTCGCCAAGGCGCTTCGCTGGCTGGCACGCCAGCCCAGTGTCGACCCGGCGCGCATCGCCGTGCTCGGCGTCTCCCGCGGCAGCGAGGCCGCGCAACTGCTCGGCGCCTACTACCCCACTCTGGTGCATGCCGTCATCGCCTCAGTACCCAGCAACGCCGCCATCTGCTCCTACCCTGGCTGCACCGGCCCGGCCTGGACCCTGCACGGCCAGGCGCTTCCCTACACCAGCGAAATCAGCAACCCCAGCCCCACCGACAACCCGGCCGCAGTCATCCCGGACCAGCGGATACAAGGCCCGGTGTTCCTAGACTGCGGCGAGGCAGACCAGACATGGACCTCATGCCCATACGCCCAAGCCATACTCAGCCTGCTCGACGCCCATCACGATAAGTGGGCACACGTGCTGTACGCCTACCCCGGCGCCGGACACCCGGTCGGGACACTCGTCCCCTATGAGCCCTATTCTGCCGCCGTTGTGGCGGGAGACCCCGACTACGCAACCGACCAGCAGGCACTTGCACTGCTATGGCCCCATCTGCTCACCTTTCTCGCCGGACTAGCGCATAACCCCGCGAGCTGAGAGCCTCAATCCGCGGCCGGCGCTATTAACCAGGGAGACCAGCGCCGGGTTCCTGGTCCCGGATGACTGCGGAAGCTGCAAAGGCCCCCCCAGATTGCCGCCGGATGGTGATACGCCTTCGGTACGGCATCAAGGTTCGCCGAACTTGCCTGCCGGGTGCGGCCGTCGAGCGGGTCAGCTGCCGGTGAAGGCTCTGAGCTGGCCGAGGTGGCCTTCATCCGGCAGCCCGTTAGCCAGGTGCCAGATGGCCAGGAACAGACGGCGGGCGGCCAGCAGCGCGGCTGGGTGCTCTTGGTAGCCGGGGGCAACGGGCACACCGTCTGGTAGCCGTCGAGCAGGACTTGGTGCACGAGACTACTGACCAGGAGGTCGCTGATGATGATAGTGCCGTTAGCGTGCCATTAGCCGCGGCGGCACACGGTCTCTGCGGGGTACTCACGGTCAACCCAACCAGCAGGACAACCCGCATGAGGTGCACGCGTCCCACTCCTTACAAGCGACGGGTCAGATTTCCTTGGGAGATTTCCTTGGGAGATTGCCTTCGATGGATGTCTCGCGCACTCGCGCTGCCATGCCCGCTGGGTTGGATGACGAGGGCTGGTCACCTGCCGCGCTGGCGGGCAGACTTGCTCTGATGTAGGCAAGGTTGCGGGAGGGGAGACGTTCAGCGAACGGCTCATACTGCGGACCGGCTGAGGTCATTGTTCACCGGGAAGACGATATGGCTAGGGGAAGTATGGCTACGACCACACGGCCTACGGGAACCAGATCGGCCGAAGGTGACAGCGCGCAGGGCGGGCCGTTCGTATCGTCGTGGCGGCGTGCGCACCTGACGGTTGACCAGCGCGTGGCTAGGGGACGGGTAGCCCGCCGGGACGCGCCGCGGTCGGATCATGGCCGGTGGGAACCGGCGCCGGATCGTCCGGATCCTGTCGCGCTGCTGGAGGAACAGGCGGCATCACGGGTGCCGGAGCTGGTGCCGATCCGGTATGGGCGGATGCTGGTGTCGCCGTTCACCTTCTACCGCGGCGCGGCGGCGATCATGGCGGCTGACCTGGCGGGTACCCCGGTGTCGGGGATTACCGTGCAGCTGTGCGGGGATGCGCACCTGTCGAATTTTGGCGTGTTCGGCACCCCGGAGCGGCAGCTGATCTTCGACATCAACGACTTCGACGAGACCCTGCCCGGTCCGTGGGAGTGGGACGTCAAGCGGATGGCGGCCAGCTTCGAGGTCATGGGGCGCTTCCGCGGCTTTTCTCCTGACAACCGGTATGCGATTGTCACCGCCGGGGTGCGGGAGTACCGGGAGCGGATGCGCCGGGCCGCCGACATGCCGACGCTGGGCGCGTGGTATGACCAGCTGGATGCCGGGGTGCTGCTCAACCTGGTCCGCCAGCAGGTCCGCCTCAAGCAGCTGGACAAAAAGTCCGCGCGGCGGGCGGAAAAGCACGTGGCCCAGGCCTATGCCAACGACAGCGCCCGGGTGTTCGCCAAGCGGGCGGCCGAGGTGGGTGGTGAGTTGCGGATCGCCGCGGACCCGCCGGTCATCGTTCCGATCGAGGACTTGATCGTGCCCGGGACCGAGTGGCAGGACCCGGCTCCGCTGATCAAGAAGTTGCTCGCCTCCTACCGGCGGACATTGGGCCACCAGGGTCACCCGCTGGAGGAGTTCCGCTACGTTCACGCCGCGCGCAAGGTGGTGGGTGTGGGGAGCGTCGGCACTCGCTGCTACATCTTGCTGCTCACTGGCCGCGACGAAGATGACCCGCTGTTCTTGCAGGTAAAAGAGGCACAGGCTTCGGTGCTGGAGCCGTATGCGGGCCGCAGCACCTACTCCCACCACGGGCAGCGGGTGGTGATGGGCCAGCGGTTGATGCAGGCGGCCACCGACATCTTCCTGGGCTGGCAGCGCATCAAAGGCCTCGATGGCGTGACCCGCGACTACTACGTGCGCCAGTTCCACGACTGGAAGGGCAGCGCCGACGTGGAACGAATCCCCATGCCCGGCGCTACGCAATACGCGCGGTTCTGCGGGGCGACGCTGGCCCGGGCGCACGCGCGCTGGGGCGACCGGATCGCGATCGCCTCCTACCTCGGTCAGGGCGACATGTTCGACCGTGCCATCGCCCAGTTCTCCGCCGCGTACGCCGACCAGAACGAACGCGACTATCAGGCCTTCACCGAGGCCGTGAACTCCGGACGGCTGATTGCCCAAACCGGCGTGTAGACGACTACGGCCGTGTCACCGCCTGAGACGCGGGAGGTGCACGGGATAATCTTGGATGGCGCAGAAGGCGGGCACGCCTGCCCCCGGTGGCCCTGTCGCGACGATCAGGTCATCCATGCCAGCCATGATGCCCTTGCCGTCTGCATAGCGGCCGGGCTCAGGACTGAAAGTAACCTACGGCCAGTAATGTGCTGCCGGTCGGTCATCAAGCAGGCGGTGGCCCGCTGGCAGCGCTCGCCGCGCCCGCGCGTTGAAGGTCCGCCGCACGCAGGCGGTAGCACAGCTCGACCAGGAGCAAGCCGGTCGCTGCCTGTACGACGGCCTCGCCGATAACCCGGACGCGACGAACGGGAGAATCGCCCCCGGCTTGTCCGGGTGCGGAACCTGTGATTCCAGCACGTAGGTGAGAAGCAACGGCAGCGTGCCGAGCAGCGCCACCGTCCAGAAATGCTGCCGGGCCAGGTCGCCAAGTTGATGTGAGAGCCTTCCTGCCTGCCACGCGGGCCGCAAGACTGTCAAATGTGGAACTCGTTATACATGTACCTATAGCTGACCCGCCCGACCCGGAAGGCCGGATCGGTATCAGGGCCGTCGCCGGACAGCGCCCGGCCAAGGCCCTTAGCGTCGTCTTCGCAGTTCGCCGAGACGATGAGGGACCTGGGGTGTCGCCGGACCCGCCATCCCTGGGCGGCAAGATGGTCGGCCAGCGCGATCACATCGGGGTGTGATGGCATTTCGATCCGCACCTGCCAGGCGGGAACGCCGGTCATCACCGACCTTTTCCGCTCTGCCTCCTGACGGTCTGCGTGCTGCTGGGCAGCGGGATCGGCGGGAGGATCGTCCGCCGCATCCCCCCATTTCTGTTCCCGATGGCTCCAGCGCTCCGTCCGGACGGGCGCGTTGATGTCGCGCTGCGCGAGCACCTCGCGCGCCACTTGCGCGGCCTCATCAGCCAGTCCGATGCTGGGGGCGTACAAGAAGATCCGGGTAGCGCTCGAGCTGACCGTTACCTGATCGCCGAGGCGGCTGCCCACTGCAGGGATAAGCGCCTTCCGGAAGGAATGCCGGCTGCGCGGCAGGACACCGAACGCAATGCAGACACGCCAGTCGTCGCCCATGCACGCACAATAACCCGCCCCGGCACCCGCACTATCACCACCGCAGATCCCTGCCTGACCACCTCCCCGACGCGCTTGACCGCATCCACCGGCACTCAGGTACGCACTGAAATGGCCCGCCACCGGGCTCTGCGCTGGGGCGGCCGCCCGGCGCGGGCGCGCCGCCGGCCGGGTCCCGCAGATCAACCACGCTCAACCGGGAAGCCGACCGATGCGACACGGAGCCGTCTTCCTCGCCGCACAATTGCCAGCTCGCGGCCGCCGCGTCTAGTTGCCGGGGCTAGTGCGGGCTGGCTGAATCCAGCAACTGCCGCAGCGCGGTGGTGTAGCGGTCCAGCGCGGCTCGACCGTCGTGGGTGAGCGCGACGGAGGTCCGCGCGGCATTGCCGTTGCCGGACCTCTCCGTCGTCACGTACCCGGCGTCCTCAAGCTTGCGCAGGTGGGTGATCAGGTTTCCCGGCGTGAGCCCGATCAGGTCCTGCAGCCTGGTGAAGGACAGGTCGTCGCCGTCGCGCAGGGCCGCCAGCGTCACCACGATGCGCAGCCGGGCGGGGACGTGGATCACCGGGTCGAGTCCGTCTTGGCTCATGCGCGGCGTAGCACGGGTTCGATGGCCGCCATCAGCATGATCCCGCCGCCGCCCGCCAGGGCGATGACGGCCAGGTAGGTCACCGGGCCTGCCCATCCGCCTTCGGCCGCCACGGCCAGCAGCCACAGGCCCAGCGCGAGCCGGGGCCAGTCCAGGACGCCGTTGACGGCGCAGCTGGCGACGAAGACCAGGCCGACCACCAGCAGGGGCGCGGCCGCCGCGATCATGGCGACCAGCGGCCGGTCGGCGCTGGCGTGGGACGCCGCGTGGATGAACGATGCCCATCGCGAAGCCTCCGGCGGCCAGGGCCAGGACGAAGATGCCCCGCTGCAGTACCGACGGGCCGCCGATGCCGCTGGATGCCCGGTCGATGAACCGCGCGGTGATGATCGCGGCGGCCGCGAACAGGGCGACCAGCGTCACGACCGCGGGGACGGTCGGCCCGTGGAACGGATGCTGCCCGCGCACCGACAGCCACAGCGCGCCGTAGCCGACGAGTACCACCAGGCCCCAGGTCAGGAAGAGCACCGGCCGCCGGACCGCCAGCTCGCGCCGGGCCCGCTCACGTGCCTGCTGCATGATGACCGCTGCGTGCTGCGCATCCATGCCCGCCGCCTGGTCCATGCCCGCGTCGTCCTTCATGTCGGCTCCTGCGTTCATGTCCGCCACCTCCCGGCTTTGTACCACAAACCTAGCTCGTTTTGTCTCGCAAAGTCAAAGGGCGGGCGAGCGATGATCCGCACGCAGGCTCGGGCTTGCCAGCCGTGCCCGCCGGGCGCCCCGGCGGCCCGCAGCCCCTCGGCGACGTGGATCACCGGGCCGGGCCCGTCTTGGCTCATGCGCGGCGTAGCACGGGTTCGATGGCCGCCATCAGCATGATCCCGCCGCCGCCCGCCAGGGCGATGACGGCCAGGTAGGTCACCGGGCCTGCCCATCCGCCTTCGGCCGCCACGGCCAGCAGCCACAGGCCCAGCGCGAGCCGGGGCCAGTCCAGCGCGCCGTTGACGGCGCAGCTGGCGACGAAGACCAGGCCGACCACCAGCAGGGGCGCGGCCGCCGCGATCATGGCGACCAGCGGCCGGTCGGCGCTGGCGTTGGATGCCGCGTGGACGAACGTGCCCATCGCGAAGCCCCCGGCGGCCAGGGCCAGGACGAAGATGCCCCGCTGCAGTACCGACGGGCCGCCGACGCCGCCAGACGCCCGGTCGGCGGCCCATACCGTGTAGACCGCCGCGGCCACGAACAGGGCGACCAGCGTCACCACCGCGGGGACGGTCGGCCCGTGGAACGGATGCTGCCCGCGCACCGACAGCCACAGCGCGCCGTAGCCGACGAGTACCACCAGGCCCCAGGTCAGGAAGAGCGCCGGCCGCCGGACCGCCAGCTCCCGCCGGGACCGCTCACGCGCCTGCTTCATCTCAGTTGCCACGTTCATGTCCACCATCTCCTTGACTTTGTGCCGCAAAGCACTTTGTGCCGCAAACCTAGCTCGCTTTGCTTCACAAAGTCAAGGGGGCGGGGAAAACGATAATCAGCACGCAGGCTCGGGCCTGCCAACCGTGCCCGTCAGGAAGCCAAGGCGGCCAGGCGCCGCTGGTGATTCTTCCCTGCGCTGCCGTGCCCGGGGGCTCGCCACCCCCGGACCCGTACCCCATGGGGGACTAATCGCCCCGCCTTCCGCCGTGGGCGCGGAGCTTGCACGCTAGTTGCTGGCCTTGTGAGCAGCAGTGGCGTGTTCACGTGAGCGCGGTGCCGGGGCCGGGTGCAGGTGCGGTGCGCTGGCTTCGGCTCGCTGGGGCAGGAACAGGCTGAGCGCGGTAACGAACGCCAGGATCTTCGACAGCACATTCAGCGCGTAGGGCAGCGGCGCGGAAGGGTAGCCGAACCCGTACAGGGCCCAGACCGCGAAAACCGCCAACATCGCCGCGAAGGAAAAGAAGGTGGCCTTGGACAGCTTCACCATCGGAGACAACATCAAAAGCGACAACGTGATGATCTCGATGAGGAACAAAGGCACGAAGAACAGGGCCCGGTACAAGGCCGGATCAGGAATCCAGGGAAAGGTTCTGGCCATGACGATGAGGTCGAATGGAAACTCGAAGATCATCGGGGCAGCCAGGGCGCCTATGGCAGCTCCCGCCAGCCTGACCGGCCAGTCATGGGAGCTGCTGACGAGAACGATAATGATGAAGATGGCTGCTACGGCTGTAAGGGTAACGGGCGTGATGGGATCCGGTGGCCGGGCGTGAGACAGGTGATCGCGGCGTGCCTGCTGACTGATGAACCCTACGCAACCCACAAACGCTGTAATAGCAACGATCCAGGCTGCGAGCATAACGTTCGCGGCTTTCTGGCCGGGTCTTGGTACCCGGACAGGTAGAGGCAACCGGGTTCCCGCATACGCCGCACCTCCCGCGGCGATTAGCAGCACGAGGGCGATCACGACCCTGGCGGTGCCGCTATAGCTGATCCATATGCTGTATTGAGCCATATCAGGTGTACCTGCTTTCAGAAGCTGGCCGGTGAGCATGCAGACCGTCAGAACGGACCGTCCCGGTCGCGGTCATGCCCGTTGGATGCCCAGTTAACTGCTGGCCAGCGTGCGCCCGCTGATCAGGCGCAAGCCGGGTACCAGCTGGGGTACCTGCCGCCGGTAGCGCGGGTAGTCATCGGGGAACTCGGCCAGCATGAGCCGTTCCTCGGTGCGGATCTTGAACTGCAGCAGCACGAGGAAAACTGGGAAGGAGACGATCCACCGCCCGGCGCCGACCAGCAGCGCGGAGCCGAGCAGCATGCTCAGCATCCCGGTGTAAATGGGGTGCCGGGTGATGGCGTACGGCCCGCCGGTGCGGAGCCTGTGCTCCTCCTTGACCGTGGGTGTGGCGCTCCACATCGCGCCGAGCGCGAGCCTGGCCCAGATGGCGAACGCCGTACCGCCTAGCAGGAGCGCCAGTCCCGGGATGCGAACCGCCGGAGCGTGCAGGGCCAGGGACCGCCAGTCGGCCCGGGGCACGGCCTGGGCCGCCACGAGCGAGATGACCAGGCCGGTCGACGCGGCCGTGCCGAGCCACCCGACACGGACGCGTTCTGCCGGGGCCTCGGACTCGTAGAAGATCGCACCGGCGAGCCAGGCCAGCGCAAATGCACCCCAGCACGCCACGATGCCGATCAGGGCGATCAGGTTCATCTGTTGCGTCGTCACTTCCATCACCTCATCGATTGACCGGAGGTCGCGCCTGCTGCCCGGCGTCCTGGTCGTCTTCCTCATCCGGCTCGCCGGAACCGTAGGACGACAGGCCAAACAGATAACCGAAGCCCGTGACCACCAGCATGATCGCGAACGGCCACGCGTCGTCCCTCTTGACCGCCAGCGTGATCACCAGGCCGGCGTACGCCGCGGCCAGGGCCACCACCCCGGCCAGCGCTCGCGCCTTCTGGCCGACCATCTGTTGCCGCTCATCGGCCCGCGAGCCCATGAGCGCACCCTCGTCGGTGTCCTGCCCGGCCCACACGTACCCGCCCACGGCGTAGCCCAGCACGCTGACTGCGATGACGATGGCCAGCCACCGCTGCGCGCCGCCGCCGATGGCCCATGCGCCCGCAAGGACCAGACCGGCGATGGCTCTGCGCAGGGGCTTACGCATGCGGGGAGTAATGAACCTCTTCACGCGCCCGCCTCCTCCTCGTCTGGGTCGAACATCTTGTCGACTGTCAGGTCAAAGAACCGCGCGATCGTGAACGCCAGCGGCAGCGACGGAAGGTAACGGCCGCTCTCGATCGAGATGACCGTCTGCCGTGACACGCCCAGCGCCGCCGCCAGTCCGGCCTGCGACAGACCCCGCTGGGTGCGCTGCTCCCGGACCCGGTTCCGCATAATGTCAAGGTAGCTTTACCTCATCCCCCATGTCAAGCGACCTTTACTTACATGCGGCGTCGCAGGAGGTGGTTGAAGCTGAGGGCAGCCTGACCTTGGCGGTACCAGGGAGGGCGGGAAGCAGTCCCGCGGGGAGCAGTCGCCGATCATCGTCGGTACGCTTACTGGTGCGGCTGGCTGTTCATAGCACGGGGGAGTAGCGTCTCACGGTGAGGTAGGGCGATCTTGCCCATCGGTAGAGGGAGCACCCATGATCGGCGTTACCGTCACGTTCTCCTACGCCGGCGACTTCGATCGCTCACGGGTAACCAAAGTGGCTGAGAACGCCCGGGGTACGTTCGAGGGCATGCCGGGCTTGCGGTTCAAGTTCTTCACTTTCGATGAGAAGCAGCAGCGGGCGGTCAACTTCTACG
This sequence comes from uncultured Actinomycetes bacterium, assembly GCA_963722055.1. GTDB lineage: Bacteria > Actinomycetota > Actinomycetes > Streptosporangiales > Streptosporangiaceae > Palsa-504. Next base: position 143,214 of record CAVRLA010000007.1, read on the forward strand.
TCTGGGACTCGGAAGAGGCGGCGGAGCGGTTCTTTTCGGAGGAGTTGCGCACGCGAGTGACCGGCCTGTACGGCGTCGCGCCAGCTATTGAGTTCGTGGAGATCGCCGAGATCGTCGACAATTCGGCTTCTTAGCGGGCTGCTCGCAGGCAGGCATCGCCTGGCGCTGGCCGCCTTTGGCCCGCCAGACGACGCCGCATAAGGTGCATTCGTCGTGCCTCCGGCTGGACGATGAGTTCGGTCTACGCCAGGAATGCCTCGCGGAGGGCCCAGCGGGCCCTAGGCGTCAGGACGCGCGTCAGCGAAATCGACGTCCTGGGTTTCGACCGTCCCGGCCGTCCGCCCCGGCGCCGTCTGGTAGGTCCAGTACAGGTTCGTGTGCGCGATAACCTGCTCCGGCGGGGGCGCGCCCCACTGGGTCTGGTCCTCCGTGGTGTGCGCGTCGCTGACCAGTGTCGCGTCATAGCCTCTGGCGAAGGCGCCGTGGAGGGTCGAGCGGATGCAGGCGTCGGTCTGCGCGCCGACGACTACCAGCCGCCCGACGCGGAGCCCGGACAGCACGTTCTCCAGGGTGGTGTCCTCGAAGGAGTCGCCGTAGTGCTTCTCGACCAGCGGCTCTGAGTCATCCGGATTCAGCTCGGGGACGATCTGCCAGTCGCCGCTTCCTCTCTCGAGCTCTTCGTCGGAGTGCTGGACCCAGATAACCGGGACATGTTCCCGCCGCGCCTTCTCGACCAGGCTGCCGATGTTCGCCACGACCGCATCGCGCTGGTAACTCCCGGCCACGGCGGCGTTTTGGACGTCGATGACCAGCAGCGCGGTGGCTGGCCGGTTGCCGAGAGTTGTCATGGCCTGTCCTTTCTCGCGGCGGTGCGTTAGCTACGTCGGCCAGCCTAGACCTGCCTCGGGACCGTGATTAGAGGAAGGCTCTGAGCTTCGCGGCGGTCTCCCGCGTGGCTCGATGCAGCACGCTGTGCCTGCCGACGGCGCGTGCTCCGGCTATGAACTCTGGCTCGCCGGTATCACGTCACTACCGTTCGCCTGCCCGGATCCACACCGACACGTGGGCTGGTTCCAGAGCGTTCTCCACGACGGCGGCCAGGTCGTCGCGGACCGAGTCCAGGTCAACCGCGTCTTTTAGCCGGGCCGCGAACGCCGTCACGGTCTGGTCGGCGTCATACCGTGCCCGGTTGAACCGGTGGTCCACCGCGTGCTGAACCCGCCGCCGCAGCGGATTGAATAGCGCCGCCGCGGTCAGCGTGGCAATGGCCACCGCTACCGAACCGTGGAACTGCAGCACCTGGGTGGCCAGCAGCACCAGCCCGGCGTATATCCCAACCAGCAGGCCGGTCACGATCGCGTAGGCCAGGGTCCGGCTGATGATCCGGTCGATCTCATAGAGGCGGTACTTCAGGATCCCCACGCCGATGCCTACCGGCAGCGCGGCCAGCCCGATCCCTAGAATCTCTCCTACGACAGGGGTCGAGCTGAACCCGAGCGACGCGACCACCACGACCAGGGTCACCGCGGCGCCGGTGGCCAGCCACTTCAGCTGCTGGCGCCGCTCGCCCGTGGCACGCCGCCAGCTAAACACCTGGTGGGCCACGAACGACAGCACGATCACCACGATCAAGCCCAAGCCCAGCGGCCCCGCCACGGCGAGAAGGCCGCCGTGCGGCTGCCCGGTGCTGATCAGGTTGCCTGCGGCGTCAATGCGGACGTCATGACGGGCCACGGCGGTGACCGCCGGGGCAAAGAGGGCCGCAGACGCCAGCGCTCCGGCCACCACATAGGCCCGCAGTACCCACCGCCAGCGCCGCGCCGCCAGCCTGCCGTCCGGAAACAGCAAAATCACCACCGGGAACAACAGCAGCGCCGGTACCCACAACGGTCCCAGCACGACGGCAACCGGGGCCAGCGGGAGGCCATGGTGGCCGAACCGGTAGTACAAGGCGGCATACCCGTCGGCCACTTCGCTCAGCAGGAACACCATGATCCAGGTGATCAGGATCCAGCCGATCGGATTGCCCGGCTGGCGGCGGGCCACGACGAAGCCCACCGCCGCGTAGATCACCACGACGGGGACAATCGGCCCCGAGCCGAGGACCGACAGCTGACTGGTCAAGGCGCTCAGCACCAGCGCTCCGGCCAGCAGCATCAGCGACAGGACGGCCAGGACCATCGCTGTCACCGGAGACGCCAGCCGGAAGCGGGCCGCGGCCGGTTCCGGCCCGCCTGCCGCCGGTATCCCCACCATGAGAGGCAACGCTATGCCCGCAGCGTTCCGGGAACGTTACGGCCCAGAGTGTCAGGTGGGGGCCTGGGACCAACACACGAGAACACGCTCGTAATGCGTAGGTCGCCTGAGGCCGACGAGCACCAGGGGCCAGCAATACTGGCATGACCCGGTCCGATGTGGACGGTGTAACGTTCGGGACATGGAAGGACTTGAGGCCTCGGTCCTGCTGATTGCGATCTTGCTCGGCGTCCTACTCCTCATCGGGGGCCTCGTTTACCTGCTCGTACAACGCCTGCCGAGGCGGTCGACGGCGCCGCCCAGGAAGCCGGTAAATCGGTGGATTCGGATTGGATCGATCATCCTGGTCCTGCTCATCATCGGACTATGGGTGGGGATTAGGTCAGCCTCAAACCCCCAGCCGCAGCCTCCGGGACAGCTGAACTGCCCGACCGGCAGCATCTGGACACCTATCCAGAAGCTGTGCGAGCAGTAATGAGGCGGCCACGCCCTAGGACCGAACTCATCCGCGGTCGTTCGACTCTGCGGCCAGGAGCGGGAAGAAGTGGCCGGCGATGTCCCTGAGGACGGCGACGACGCGGCCGGGCGGCAGGTCGGCGTCCGGGTCGTCGAGTTCGGCGGGGAGCGGTACTGCCATCTGCCGGGCCATGGCGATGAATGCGGGTACCAGGCCCTTGCCCAGGCTGCTCAGGGCCTGGCCGATCACCTCGGGGTCCGCCGTCCATTCGGGTACAGGATGTGCCCGGATGGCCGCCCAGCTTCCCGGGTCGCGGGGCGTGGCGCGCGAGAAGACGTGATCGAAGGTGCGGGCCGAGGCATCGCGCCCGGTGAACGCCTCACCGAGCCCCCAGGTCTTGCGCAGCGTGGCGATCAGGGAGGTGTGCCGGTATTCCTCGTTGTACACCGACCCGGGTTCGACCCACGGTGACACGATGACGGCGGGTACCCGGTACCCGGAGCGGTCGAAGGCGAAGCCGAACTCGCCGGGCGGCGCGGCCGGGTCCGGGGGCGGGACCGGCCCGGGCGGGACATGATCGTAGGTGCCCCCTGGCTCGTCCCAGCCGATCAGCAGCGGGGTGTTCCATACGTTCGCGCCGTCCGGGGAGGTGGCGGACCGGTAGGCGTTGAATACCCGTTCCAGGAATGCCTCGCCCCCCAGCATCGAGGACGGGCTGTCCATCGCCAGGTCCACCGCGGCCGAGAACGACCGGCCGAACGCCGGGTGGTAGTCGCCGTGGCCGGTCAGCATGTTCGGCTCGATGAGGGAGAAGTCCGGCAGCGTGCCCGCCGCGGCGTCCTTCTCGAACTCGGCGAACGGCACGAAGTGGGTGGCCAGCCGGTCCTTCAGCCGGGGATAGTGGATCACCCCGGTGAACGAGACCGGCATCGGCTCCATGACGTAGACCTTCCAGGTCCGGCCGCGGGCCTCCAGCCGGTCAAAGAGCGTCTCGGCGTCATTGTCCGCGAACCACTTGCTCATCGGGCTGTTCACCACGAACCCCGACGAGGTGGCTGCGGTCCAGAACGACCGGTTCATGAATGTCTGCGACGGCACCTCGCAGAACCAGTGGTCGAAGACCCCGAAATCCCGGGCGATCCCGCTGAGCACCGGCAGCTGCTCCGGGGTGCACCCCGTCATGATCTGGGCATACTCCTCATACGTGGGCTGGCGGCCGGTCTCCCCGGTGAAGGTGGAAATGTAATCGGCCACGAACCCGTCCATCGCCGGTACCGCCCCCGGCGGCGGCGCATTCCACGGCGCCGTGACCGCCTCACCGATCTTGAACCGGTTGCGGTCATCGATGACGCCGTACAGCTGGGTGTTGGTGTGGTAGTACTCCTCACCCGAGTCCGGGTTCGGCGAATCCATGTCAGTGGCGACGGTGTACGGGACCACCTGGCGGTCAGCGCCGTGCTCCGCCCACGCCGGAATCGGGTTACTCAGGTCCTTGCCGATCACCCCGTCGAAGTTCTTACCGTCCTCCGGGCCGTACAGGTGCCCGAGCACATTGTCCAGCGACCGGTTCTCGAGCAGCACCACCACGATGTGATCCAGCGCATGGGACCTATCCGGTGTCGCATCAGCCATCCCTCCTTACCCTGCCATGACCGGGGCCGGTCCTTGATGCGCCTATAGCCTCGGCTCCCAACGGCCCCAGTAGAGATCATGCCTCTGTCCGGTCCCCAGTCATCACCCGCCGTAGGTGAGCCTCAACGCGGACGGGTGCAGGGCACATGACACCGTGTACCAGCCCAAGACAAATCACGGTCTCCGCTGAGCATGTCCTGTCATGAGAGAATTCCCTCCCGACATCCCGCGCGCGCCCCGCGGTACCTCACTGGCCACCGTAGGCCTGCAGCGTTCCGGCAGCATTACGGACGGGAACAAAGGCCGCACACGGCCATCACCCCCAGCGGATGAGCTACGGCCAGCAGTGATCCGGCAGCATCGGGGAGGAGGCGGTCATGACTGGACAGAGCCGCGGCGGCATCGGCGGCCCAGCGACGTGGGTGGACCACGTACGCGAGGACGGGATCGTGGTCCGCTGGGAATCGCGCCGCCACCGCAAGCATCAAAGGCCAGTCGCCGGATCGACCTGGTGGGCGCCCCGGGCCCGCGGCTGGTGGATCGCCGTCCTGTTCGCCATCGGATCGCTGCTGTTCGCGCTCGGGTCGGTGCCGGGGTATGCCAACGCCGTCGGGCCCCGATGGGATACCGTCACGTACTTCGTCGGCTCCCTGTTCTTCACCTCGGCTTCGTTCCTTTGCTACCGGGAGGCCGTCGACGCCGCGCCCCCGGGGCAGAACCCCAGGCACCGGCGCGTCTTCACCTACCAACCCGGCCGGATCGACTGGTGGGCCACGGCGATCCAGCTCGTCGGGACCCTCTACTTCAACGTCAGCACCGGGGTCGCCATGGCGAATGACCTGTCCGCGCAGGCCGCGCACCAGCACGTCTGGCGGCCGGACGGGATCGGCTCGATCTGCTTCCTGGTCTCCAGCGTGCTGGCCTGGTACGAGACCTGTCACGGCTGGGCCGCCTGGCGTCCCCGGTCCTGGGCCTGGTGGATCACGCTGGCCAACCTGGTGGGTTCCATCGCCTTCGGCATTTCCGCCGTGGCCGGCTACGTCAACCCGGTGACCGGCCAGGTGCACAACGCCGCCCGCGCCAACACGCAGACCCTGATCGGCGCGATCTGCTTCCTGATCGGCGCCGTCCTGCTGCTGCCGGAACGCACCGAGGAAGCCCGCGATCAGATCACGGCGCTAGCCGCCGACGGCACCATCCGGGCCTCATAGGCCACGCGACCTCAACTGGGCTTGACGCTGATCCGGGTTCCGAGTTCGGCGCCCTGGCAGATCGCGCGCATGACCCCCGCGGCCGCGACGTCGAAGACGTGCATGGTCAGGGACTGCTCGTTGGCCAGGACGAACGCGCTGGTGTCCATGATCCGCACGCCCGCGGCTAGCGCCTCGTCGTAGGTCAGCCGCGTGTAGCGCACGGCGTCCGGGTTGACGTTCGGGTCGCTGTCGTAGACGCCATCCACGCCGCGCTTGGCGACCAGCAAGGCGTCGGCGTCAAGCTCCAGGGACCGCTGCACCGCCGGGTAGTCCGTGGTCACGTAGGGCTGCCCGATGCCGCCCGCGAGCAGCACGATCATGCCGCGTTCCAGGTGGTGGACGGCCCGGAGCCGGATGAACGGCTCGGCGACGCTGTGGATCGGCACCGCGGTCATGACCCGGACGTCGACGTCGGTCCTGGCCGTGAGCGCGCCGCGGAGCATCAGCGCGTTCATGATGGTGCCGAGCATCCCGATGTTGTCCGCCTCGGCGCGGCTGATGCCCCAGCCTTCGGCCATCCGGCCGCGGAAGTAGTTGCCGCCCCCGACCACCACCGCCACCTGCACGCCGAGATCGCGCACGGAGAGTACCTCCTCCGCGACCCGGGACAGGCTGGCCGGATCGACGCCGGTGCTCGCCGACCCGGCGAGCGCCTCGCCGCTGAGCTTGACGACCACCCTGCGATACCGTGACACGGTCTCCGAACCCCCATCCTGGGCCCGAATCGGTGACCCCGGCCCACCGTACCGCATGCCCGCACCCGGTCTTCTGGACTTCCGGGGGCGGGCCTGGGTCAGTGCTCCAGGACGTCGGCGAAGCTCTTGCGGGCCTCCTCGACCTGCGCCTCGGCCGCCGAACGGTCCGCCCACCCGGTGCCCTCGACCGATTTGCCGGGCTCGAGTTCCTTGTAGACCTCGAAGAAGTGCTGGATCTCCAGCCGGTCGAATTCGGGCACGTCGTAGATGTCCTGCACATGCTTCCAGCGCGGATCCGTCGCGGGTACGCAAAGTACCTTGTCGTCGAGGCCATTCTCGTCCCGCATCCGGAACATCCCGATGACCCGGCAGGTGATCAGGCAGCCCGGGAAGGTGGGCTCCTCCAGGAGCACGAGCGCGTCGAGCGGGTCGCCGTCGTCGGCCAGGGTGTCTTCGATGAAGCCGTAGTCGGACGGGTACCTGGTGGAGGTGAACAGCATGCGGTCCAGCCTGATCCGCCCGGACTCGTGGTCCACCTCGTACTTGTTGCGCTGCCCCTTGGGAATTTCGACGGTGACCTCGATGTCCACGGTTTCGCTCCATCCCGATCCGGGTGATTAACTCCATTGTCCCAGCAGTACACGTCAAGGTGGTAGGTCATGGTGCGCCGCACGCGGAGAGCGGCCCTGCTGACGCTGGCCATGATCAACGTATTCACGCTGGCGGCCGGCCTGGCCGTGGCCCGCATGCTCCCGTCTCGGCTGGCCGCCCTGCGTGTGCCCACGGTGGCCGCGGACCCGGTCGCGCATCCCGGCGCCGTGCTGGGCACCGGAACGCAGGCTGGACCGCTGCCCACCGCGAGCGGATTGCGGCAAGCCCTGGCCGGACCGCTGTCCGCGGCGGCGCTCGGACCCCGGGTCTCCGCGCTGGTCGCGGACCCGGTCACCGGGCAGGTGCTGCTGTCCGAGCACGGCACCCGGCTCATGACCCCGGCGTCCACCACGAAGCTGGCCACCGGCCTGGCCGCCCTGGCGGTCCTAGGCGGCGACGCCAGGTTCACCACCCGGGTGGTGCGCGGGTCGGCGCCGGGCAGCATCATCCTGGTCGGCGGCGGTGACCCGACGCTCGCGGTGCACCCGTTCCCGGCCCGCGACTACCCGCGGCCGGCGACGCTGGCCAGCCTGGCCGCGGCCACGGCCCGGACGCTGGTCGCGCAGGGCCGCCGGACCGTCGTCCTCGGCTACGACACCTCCCTGTACAGCGGCCCGCAGATGGCGCCCGGCTGGCCGGCGGCCTACGTCAGTACCGGCGACGTCACCCCGATCGTCTCCCTCGAGGTGGATCAGGGCCGGCTGACCGCGGCCGGCCAGCCCGAAGACTCGGATGACCCCTACAACCTGACGGCTCGCTCGGAGGATCCGGCCGGAATGGCCGCCAGCGCCTTCGACGAACTGCTCACCGCCGACGGCATTCACGTCACCGGAGCCCCGACGGCCCAGGTCGCCCCGGCCCGGGCCGTGCCGATCGCCAGCGTGGCCTCGCCGCCGCTGACGGCCCTCGTGGCGCAGATGCTGGAGGAGAGCAACAACGTCATCGCCGAGAACCTGGCCCGGCAGGTGGCGCTCGCCACCGGCCAGCCGGCCTCGTTCAGCGGCGCGGCCCAGGCCGTCGTCGGCGAGCTCATGCGGCTCGGCGTCACCACCGGTATCGGCCTGGTGGACGGCAGCGGCCTGTCGCCCCAGGACGCGATCGCGCCGGTCACGCTGGCCAAGATCCTCGAGCTGGCCACCGACCGCCCGCAGTACCGGACGCTGCTGGCCGGGCTGCCGGTGGCCGGCTTTTCCGGCACGCTGTCGGCCGGCGAGAGCGTGTTCGCCGGGATCAGCGGCGCGGCCCTGGGCTCGGTCCGGGCCAAGACCGGCAACCTGGGCACGGTGACGTCGCTGGCCGGGCTGGTCTACGACAGGAGCGGCGGGGTGCTGGTTTTCGCCCTCATGGCCAACCAGGTCCCGTCCGCCGGGATGCTCCGCGAAGCGGCGAACGCCATCGACGCGGCCGCCGCCGCGCTGGCTGGCTGCGGCTGCCGGTAACCGGCACCCGTACCGGCACACTGGCAGGTGCGGTGACGCGCACTCCCCCGCAGCACGTACGGTTGGACTGTGAGCAGCACGCAGATGATCGACTGGGATCTCGCCATTTCCACCGGCACCCGATGGGCCCGCCCCGGGCCGCAGGTCAGCCTGGCGGAGGCGAGACGGACAGTCGCAGAGCTTCGCGACCTGGCCGGCGCCGTCCAGCAGCCGGTCCACGAGGTCACCGGAATGGCGGCCAGCGCCGACGGCTCGCTGGGACGGGTCGCCGTGGTAGACCGGCCCGGCTGGATCAGGGCGAACGTGGACGGCTTCCGCGTCGTCCTCGAGCCGCTAGTCGAGCAGCTCAGGGAGCGAAACCCAGGCGCGGCGAACCAGTCCCGCCCCGGCTCGGTGATCAGCACGGTGGGATCGCGGGTGACCGGGATCCAGGCCGGGCTGATCCTGGCCTACCTGTCCGGCCGGGTCCTCGGCCAGTACGAGCTGTTCCTGCCCCCGGAGACCTCCCCGGTGGACGGCCAGCAGCCGGGCCGGCTGACCCTGGTCGCGCCGAACATCGTCATGATCGAGCGCGAGCTCGGCGTGGACACGCACGACTTCCGGCGCTGGGTGTGCCTGCACGAGGAAACCCACCGGCTGCAGTTCACCGCCGTGCCGTGGCTGCGTGACTACGTGCAGGGGCAGATGACCGAGTTCCTGCTGGCTTCGGAACTGGACCCGGCGGCCATCCTGCAGCGGGTACGCTCGGCGGCCGACGCGATGGCGGGGGCGGTGCGCGGCGGTGACGGCGGCAGCCTCCTCGAGGCGGTGGCCACCCCAGCCCAGCGGGAGATCATGGACCGGCTGACCTCGGTGATGACCCTGGTGGAGGGGCACGGCGACTACGTGATGGACGCGGTGGGCCCGCAGGTCGTGCCGACGGTCGCCCAGATCAGGGAGAAGTTCAACGCCCGGCGCGGCTCGTCCGGCCGGATCGAGCAGACCCTGCGCCGCATCCTCGGCATCGACCTGAAGATGAAGCAGTACGCGGAGGGCTCCCGGTTCGTCCGAACGGTTGTGGACGAGGCGGGCATGGCCACCTTCAACAAGGTCTGGACCTCCCCGGACACCCTGCCGACCAGGGCCGAGTTCGCGGACCCGCAGCTGTGGCTGGACCGGGTGGCTAATTCTTCCCGGCCCACCAACGACCTACCTCCCGGCCAGTCGTAACCGCTCTTTTCTAATGTGAAAGTTCGCGTTATGCAAAGAACCCGCTGTGGTTGCCGGCCGCTCATCTGCACCGATCGCTCGCGCAGGCCCCAAAGGCCTGCACTCGCGAGTCGGTTTTGCATAACGCTCCATGGGTCCTAGTGCCGCGGTGGCGGAGGTCCGCCACGCGGTCCGGACCTGCTTGTCCGACCTGGCCGCCGGCGAGCTGGTGCTGGCCGCCTGTTCCGGTGGCGCGGACTCGCTCGCGCTGGCCGCCGCGCTGGCCTTCGTGGCGCCCCGGGCCGGCCTGCGCGGCGGCGGCGTGACCGTAGACCACGGCCTGCAGGCAGGCTCGGCCGAACGGGCCGCCGACGTGGCCGCCGTTATGACCAAGCTCGGCCTCGACCCAGTGCACAGCATCACGGTGACCGTGGCGCCGGCCCGTGCAGGCGCCGGCCCCGAGGCCGCGGCCCGCGCCGCCCGCTACCTGGCCCTGGACCAGACGGCCCGCGAACACCGAGCCGCCGCGGTCCTGCTCGGGCACACCCTGGACGACCAGGCCGAGACCGTCCTGCTCGGGCTGGCCCGCGGATCGGGCGCCCGGTCGCTGGCCGGGATGGCCGCCCGGCGGGATCCGTACCGCCGTCCGCTGCTCGGGCTGCGCCGCGCGACCACCGCCGCCGTCTGCGCCGATCTCGGCCTGCAGCCCTGGCAGGACCCGCACAACCGCGACGTCCGCTTCGCCCGGGCCCGGGTCCGTCATCAGGTGATGCCGGCCCTGGAGGACGCGCTCGGGCCGGGGGTGGCCGAGGCGCTGGCCCGGACCGCCGGGCAGCTGCGGGCGGACGCGGACTGCCTGGATGACCTCGCGTTCGCGGAAAGCGGACAGCTCCGCGAACCCGGCTCGGACCCGGCCGGCCTCGACATCAAACGCCTCAGCGCGTTGCCCGCCGCGATCAGGACCCGGGTGCTGCGCGACGCGGCGATCACGGCGGGCTGTCCGCCGGGCGCCCTGACCGCGGAGCACGTCGAGCGGATCGACGCCCTGGTGACCGGCTGGCGCGGGCAGCGCTGGGTCGACCTGCCGGGCCGGGTCCGGGCCGGGCGCCGCGACGGCCAGATGTGGTTCACAAGTCCAGGTCCAGCCAGGTTAGGGGATCCTTTTTTGGATGAACGGGACGTGGGATCTGCCCTGAAGGAGATCCTCATTACCGCCGAGCAGCTGCGGGCGCGCATCGGCGAGCTCGCGGCCCAGATCGATGCCGACTACGCCGGCCGGGACCTGCTGCTCGTCGGCGTGCTGAAGGGCGCGATCATGGTCATGGCCGATCTGGCCCGGGCCATGCACCTGCCCGTCGAGATGGACTGGATGGCGATCTCCTCCTACGGCTCCGGCACCAAGTCCTCCGGCGTGGTGCGGATCCTGAAGGACCTCGATACCGACATCACCGGACGGCACGTGCTCATCGTCGAGGACATCGTGGACTCTGGCCTGACCCTGTCCTGGCTGGCCGGCAACCTGCGCTCGCGCGCGCCCGCCTCGCTGGCGGTGTGCGCCATGCTCCGCAAGCCGGGGTCGGCCCAGATGCAGGTCGACGTGGCGTACACCGGCTTTGATATCGGGGACGAGTTCGTCGTCGGCTACGGCCTGGACTACGCCCAGCGCTACCGCAACCTGCCTTTCATCGGCACGCTGGCTCCGGCGGTATATCGGGGCAGCTAGGCTGGCGCGGCAAGGGGAACACAATCCACTTAGCGAAGCGTTCACCCTCAAGGTATGACGCAGCCAGCGGTGTACCGGCGTAAATTATGCCTCGCATGCCGCCGGAACGAGGGCTGCGAGAATGGACTGTATGGCCATCCCGCCGGAGGTCGACGGGACTGTGAGGCTGGTCAGGAGGGAACGGTCCCGAGCCGACGGGACCGCTCATCGATGGAGCTAAAGCGCTTTTTCCGGGCACCACTGCTGCTGATCGCAGTCGCGGTGCTCCTGCTGCTTTTCGTGCTCGACTACGCCAATTCCGGGAGTTCCTACCAGCAGGTAGATACCTCTCAGATCGTCAGCCTCATCAACCAGGGCGATGTCAAGAGCGCGCTGATCACCGACAAGAACCAGACGATCCAGATCACCACCAAGCAAGGCAAGCAGCTCGAGGCGTCCTGGGTTTCCGGTCAGGGCTTGCAGCTCGCGAACGACCTGCAGGCGCAAGTCGACAAGGGCACCCTGCCGCAGGACGCGTACAACGTCACCATCCCCAAGAGCAACGCCCTGCTCGACCTGCTGCCCACCGCCTTCATCTACATCGTGATCTTCCTGCTGTTCTTCTTCATGCTGTCCCAGATGCAAGGGGGCGGCTCGCGGGTTATGAACTTCGGCAAGTCCCGCGCCAAGCTGATCACCAAGGACACGCCGAAGACGACGTTCGCCGACGTGGCGGGCGCGGACGAGGCGATCGAGGAGCTTCAGGAAATCAAGGAGTTCCTGCAGAACCCGGCCAAGTTCCAGGCCATCGGGGCCAAGATCCCCAAGGGCGTGCTGCTCTACGGGCCGCCCGGCACCGGCAAGACCCTCCTGGCCCGGGCCGTGGCGGGCAAGGCCGGCGTCCCGTTCTACTCCATCTCCGGGTCCGACTTCGTTGAGATGTTCGTCGGCGTGGGTGCCTCCCGGGTGCGGGACCTGTTCGAGCAGGCCAAGGCGAACGCCCCCGCGATCGTGTTCGTGGACGAGATTGACGCCGTGGGTCGGCACCGCGGTGCGGGTCTCGGCGGCGGCCACGACGAGCGCGAGCAGACGCTGAACCAGATGCTGGTCGAGCTGGACGGGTTCGACACCAAGGGCGGCGTCATCGTGATCGCGGCCACCAACCGGCCCGACATCCTCGACCCGGCGCTGCTGCGCCCGGGCCGGTTCGACCGGCAGATCGTGGTGGCCCAGCCAGACCTGGCCGGCCGCAAGGGCATCCTGAGGGTGCACGCCCGCGGCAAGCCCCTGGCGCCCGACACGGATCTCGACATCATCGCCCGCCGGACGCCCGGCTTCACCGGCGCCGACCTGGCCAACGTCATCAACGAGGGCGCGCTGCTCACCGCGCGCACCAACGGCAAGCAGATCTCGATGGCCGCGCTCGAGGAGGCCATCGACCGGGTCATGGCCGGCCCGGAGCGCAAGAGCGTGCTGCTGTCGGAGCGGGAGCGCAAGGTCATCGCGTACCACGAGGGCGGCCACGCCCTGGTCGGCCACGCCATGCCGCACGCCGACCCGGTGCACAAGGTGACGATCATCCCGCGCGGCCGGGCGCTCGGCTACACCAGCGCGCTGCCGACCGAGGACAAGTTCCTGGTCAGCCGGGCCGAGATGCTGGACCAGCTGGCCATGCTGATGGGCGGGCGCACCGCCGAGGAGCTCATCTTCCACGAGCCGACCACGGGCGCCGCGAACGACATCGAGAAGGCGACCCAGATCGCCCGGGGCATGATCACCGAGTACGGCATGAGCGAGCGCCTCGGCGCGCGCAAGTTCGGCAGCGGCGACGCCGAGCCGTTCCTGGGCCGGGATATGTCGCACGGCCGGGACTACTCCGAGGAGATCGCCTCCTCGATCGACGAGGAGATCCGCCGCCTGATCGAGTCGGCCCACGACGAGGCCTGGGAGGTCCTGGTCGAGTACCGCGACGTGCTCGACGCGCTGGTGCTGCGGCTGCTGGACAAGGAGACCGTGTCCCGGCCCGAGGTCCTGGAGATCTTCGCGTCGGTGGTCAAGCGGCCGTCCCGTGGCTCGTACACGGGCTACGGCAAGCGCCTGCCGTCCGACCGCCCGCCTGTGATGTCACCTAAGGAACTCGCCCTCGCGGCTGCTGACGGCGGCGCCGGGAGCGGCGCCCTGACCCAGCCCTCCAACGGGCAGGCGCTCAGCTTCGATCCGCGCGGCAACGGCGACGAGCCGACCGATGCCCACTGATAGCGGATGACCCAGGGCGCCACGACTGAACCCGACGGCCAGGTCAGGGAGTTCGACCTGCCGCGGATCGAGCGCGCGGTCCGGGAGATCCTGGTCGCGATCGGCGAGGACCCGGACCGGGACGGCCTGCGGGATACGCCCGCCCGGGTCGCGCGGGCCTACGCGGAGCAGTTCGCCGGGCTGCGGCAACGCCCGGAGGACGTGCTCACCACCGTCTTCGACGTGGGCCACGACGAGATGGTCATCGTCCGCGACATCGAGGTCTACGGCACCTGCGAGCACCACCTGGTGCCGTTCATCGGCGTCGGCCACATCGGCTACATCCCGAACGTCAAGGGCCAGATCACCGGCCTGTCCAAGCTGGCCAGGCTGGTGGACGTGTACGCCCGGCGCCCGCAGATCCAGGAACGGATGACCTGCCAGATCGCGGACGCCCTGATGGATACCCTGGAGCCGCGCGGGGTGGTGGTGGTCATCGAGGCCGAGCACCTGTGCATGACCATGCGCGGGGTGCGCAAACCCGGGGCCAGGACCGTGACGTCGGCGGTCCGCGGCGCTTTCCGGGACACCGTGACCCGGGCCGAGGCCATGAGCCTGATTTACGGCCACCACTGAGCCGGAAATTAACCCCGCCTCAACGCTGAACTGAAAGGCTTGCCGCATCGTCTAAGAGGTGAGCCATCCCCCCGTGCTTCCCCCTGAGCACCCGCCGATCCCCCCGGGCCGTCGGCGAGCCTAGGGGACACGGGCCGCGGTGAGCCGTTCGTGGACCAAGTCCGTCCCGCTGACCGGGACCGTTGCCTAGGCTGGGAGAGGTACCGTGAAAGCAGGACGCGAGGCGGCACGATGACTACGCTGACGCACCGTGATCTGGGGCCTGACAAGAGAGCGGCCGAGATGAGCGACGGCGACGAGGCCGGGCACGCCAACGGCGCCGATCGACCCGCGGCCAAGAACGGCAGCCTGCGGGGGGCGCATGGCGATCCCGTCGACCGCAGGCGTCAGCACGCCTGGGTGCCGGGCAGCGCCGCGCTGCTGACCGCGCTCATCGGCCTGTCGGACATCGTGGGCGTCTTCCGGCCCGACCTGGTGCACAAGCTGCACAAGATCGACTACCTGGTGCCCGGCACGCTGACCACGGTGACCCGCACCGCCGACGTCATCATCGGGCTGATGCTGCTGATGCTGGCGCACGGGCTGCGCCGCCGCAAGCGGCGGGCCTGGCGGGCCGTGACCGCGCTGCTGGCCTTCGACATCGCCATCCACTTCGCCACCACGCACCGGATCACCACCGCCGTCGTCGCGCTGGTGCTGCTCATCGCGCTGCTCTACTTCCGGAACGAGTTCTACGCCGAGGGCGACCCGCGCCGCCGGTGGCGGGCCCTGTGGGTGTTCGCCGGCCTGATCGTGGCTGATGTCGTCATCGGGCTCACCTACATCCTGCTGGCCAAGGGGCTGGCCACCAACTACTCGCTGGGCCAGCGGGTGCAGGAGGTCATCTACGGCCTGGTCGGGGTGTCCGGTCCGGTCCAGTGGGTGCCGGAGGCGCGCGGCGACCTGTTCGCCATCCTCATCGGCGCACTGGGCATCTTCACCCTGGTCGTCACCGTGTACCTGTTCCTGCGCCCGGCCGAGCCGCGGGCCCGGCTGGGCCCGGCCGACGCGGCGCGGGTCAGGGAACTGCTGGACAAGCACGGCGACCGGGACTCGCTGGGGTACTTCGCGCTGCGCGACGACAAGAGCGTGATCTGGTCGCCGACCGGCAAGGCCTGCATCTGCTACCGCGTGGTGTCCGGCGTCATGCTGGCCAGCGGCGACCCGATCGGCGACCCGGAGGCGTGGCCCGGGGTCATCGGCCCCTTCCTGGACGAGGCGGCCCGGCACGCCTGGGCGCCGGCCGTGATGGGATGCAGCGAGACCGGCGCCGAGGTGTGGTGCCGGGAGGGTAACCTGACCGCCCTCGAGCTCGGTGACGAAGCGATCGTGAACGTGGCCGACTTCAGCCTGTCCGGCCGGTCCATGCGGAACGTCAGGCAGATGGTCAACCGGGTGGCCAAGAACGGCTACGAGGCCGACGTCCGCCGGGTGGGGGACATCCCGCCGCGGGAAATCGACGCCATCGTGCGGGCCGCCGATTCCTGGCGCGGCAGCCAGACCGAGCGCGGCTTCTCGATGGCCCTGGGGCGGACCGGCTCCCCCGGAGACGAGAACTGTGTCCTGGCCACGGCCACCGAGAACGGGGTCATCCGGGCCGTGCTGCAGCTGGTCCCGTGGGGCACGGACGGCCTGTCCCTCGACCTCATGCGCCGGGACAAGGCCGCCCAGCCCGGTCTGAACGACTTCCTCATCGCGGAGACGATCAAGGCCGCCACCGGCCTGGGCGTGAAGCGGATCTCGCTGAACTTCGCCGTCTTCCGGGCCGCCCTCGAGCGCGGCGAGCGGATCGGCGCCGGCCCGGTGCTGCGGGCCTGGCGGTCGGTGCTGATCTTCCTGTCCAAGTGGTTCCAGATCGAGTCCCTGTACAAGTTCAACGCCAAGTTCAGCCCGGTCTGGCAGCCGCGGTTCTTCGTGTTCCCGAGCACCAGAGACGCGCCGCGGATCGCCGTGGCCGCCCTCGAGGCCGAGGCGTTCCTGGTCTGGCCGCGGCTCCACGTACGCCGGATCGCCCGCAAGCTCGGCCTGTCCAAGCTCCGCCACCAGCGGCGCCGGGCTCCGGTACCCCAGCGTTGACCACGCTGCCCAGCGCGGATCGAACGCTCGTGATGGGCGTGGTGAACGTGACGCCCGATTCGTTCTCCGACGGCGGCCGGTGGTTCGGGGCGGACGCAGCCATCAAGCACGGCCTGGACCTCGTGGCGCAGGGCGCGGACATCGTGGACGTGGGCGGCGAGTCCACCCGGCCCGGCGCCCAGCGCGTCTCCCAGGAAGAAGAACTACGGCGCATCGGGCCGGTCGTCACCGAACTCGTCAAGGCCGGTGTCCCGACCTCCATCGACACCATGCGGGCCCCGGTGGCCGGATTCGCGCTGGACGCCGGGGTGCAGCTGGTCAACGACGTGAGCGGCGGCCTGGCCGACCCGCAGCTGCCGCGCCTGGTCGCCGCGGCCGGGGCGGGTTACGTGGTCGTGCACTGGCGCGGCCACAGCCAGGACATGTACGCGCGGGCCGTCTACGCCAACGTGGTCGGCGAGGTCCGCGACGAACTCCGTCGCCGCGTCGACGCCATAATGGCCGCTGGCGTCGACCCGGATCGCATCGTGGTCGACCCGGGCCTGGGCTTCGGGAAGCGCCCGGAGCACAACTGGCCGCTGCTGACCCACCTGGCCGACGTCGGCCAGCTCGGCGGGCGCACCTTCCCGGTCCTGGTGGGCGCGTCCAGAAAGGGATTCCTGGGTCGGCTGCTGGCCGCCCCGGACGGGACGCAGCGGCCGTTCGAAGGCCGCGACGAGGGCACCGTGGCGATCTCGGCGCTGGCCGCGGCGGCCGGGGCGTGGTGCGTCCGGGTGCACGAGGTGCCAGCCAACGCCGACGCGGTACGGGTGGCGGCCGCGTGGCGCGACGCCGACCCGTTGACGACGACCCAGGCCCGGCCGTGAGCATGCGGGCCCGCGCGGTGCTGTCCGTCGGCGCCAACCTGGGTGATCGGCTGGGTACCCTTCAGGGATGCGTGCAAGCGATCGCCAGGCTCCCGGACACTGACGTGCTGGCCATTTCGCCGGTCTACGAGACGGCCCCGGTGGGCGGGCCGGCCCAGCCGGATTACCTGAACGCCGTGCTCGTGGTCGAGACCGGTCTGCTGCCGCGTGCGCTGCTCGAAGCGGCCCACCACATCGAGGCGGACTTCGGCCGCGTGCTCGCCGAACGATTCGGCCCGCGCACGCTTGACGTCGACCTCATCAGCTACGGCGGCCAGATCAGCGACGACCCGGTGGCCACCCTGCCGCATCCCCGCGCGCACGAGCGGGCCTTCGTCCTCGCCCCGTGGCACGACATCGACCCCGGCGCCGAACTGCCCGGCTGGGGAGCGGTCGCCGACCTGCTGGCGGGCCTGGACCGCGCCGGCGTGCGGCCGGTGCCCGGCGCCCTGCTGGGGGCCCCGACGTCATGAGACCGACCCGGACGTCCACGCTCGCGATCGTCGCCGTCGTCTGCGCGGTGCTGGCCTGGCTGCTGCTCAAGGCGGTCTATGAGAAGCTGCCGCCGCTGCCCTGGACCGGCGTGCCCGCCCTCCTGATCGCCGCCGTGGCCGAGGCCTGGACCGGACGTGACCTGCGGGCCCGGATCGCCGGACGGCCCGGCCTGAAGCCTGCCGCGCCGCTGTTCGTGTCCCGGATGGTGGCGCTGGCCAAGGCCAGTGCGCTGGCCGCGGCGGCGATCGCCGGCCTGGCGGCCGGTTTCATCGTCTACCTGAGCGGCTCGCTGAGCGCCCCGGTACCGCGCCAGGACGCGCTGACCGCGGCGGTCACGCTGGCGGCCGCCGTCGTGCTCGCCTGCGCCGCGCTGTACCTCGAATACTGCTGCCGGGTGCCGAACGCCCCGGACCGCGACCACACCGACGAGGGTGCCCGGCTGCCCTAGGCGGAGGGGGGTCGTGCTGGCATGGGGACGAACACGCGCACCGTGACCCGCGAGCCGACGCCGCCTCGGCTGGTGACCCGGCCCCTGCTGGTCAGGTTCGTGTCCACCGTCGCGGCCACGGCCAGCTTCTACCTGCTGCTGTCGACCGTGCCCGAATACGCGCGGGCAGCCGGGGCGAGCACGGGCACGGCGGGCCTGGCCACCACCGCGCTGACCCTGTCCAGCGTGGCCGCGTACCTGGTCGCGCCGCGCCTGATCGCCCGCTACGGCTACCGCCCGGTGCTCGCGGCCGGCCTGGCCGCGCTCGGCGTGCCTGCGCTGCTGCTGGCCGCCCCGTCCGGCCCCGGGGCCGACATCACGGTCATCATGGCCGTCTGCGTCGTCCGCGGCCTCGGCTTCGCCGTCGCCTGCGTCGCAGGCTACGCGCTGACCGTCTCCCTCATCCCGCCGCAGCGGCGCGGCGAAGGACTGGCCCTGGTCGGGGTGGTGGGCGGCCTGCCGTCGGTGACGTGCCTCCCGCTGGGGGTCTGGCTGGCCGCGCACGTAGGCTACCGGCCCGTGTTCGTGGCGGGCGGCCTGGCCGCGCTGATCGGGCTGGCCTCGGTGCCTGCCCTGCCGCGGGCCACGCGGGCCGCAGCCTCGTCCACCGGGATCCTGGCCGCGCTGCGCACCCCGGCCCTGAACCGGCCGGCGCTGACGTTCTCGGCGGTGACCATGGCGGTCGGCGTCGTCGTCACCTTCCTGCCGCTGGCCGTGTCGCGGACCACGACCGACGTGGCCGCGCTGGCCCTGCTGGTCCAGCCCGCGACCGCCATTGGCGGCCGCTGGCTGGCGGGCCGGTACGGCGACCGGCGCGGGCCCGCCGTGCTGCTGGCCCCCGGCGTGCTGCTGGCCGCGGCCGGGATGCTGATGCTGAGTCTGGCCGCCGTCCCGGTGGCGGTGATCGCCGGGGCCGCGGTGTTCGGGGCCGGGTTCGGCGTCACGCAGAACGCGAGCCTGACGCTGATGTACGACCGGGTGCCCGAATCGGGCTACAGCGCGGTCAGCGCGCTGTGGAACCTGGCCTACGACGGCGGCATGGGCCTGGGCGCGGCCGCGTTCGGCGTCCTCGTCGTGCACACCGGATACCCCGCGGCCTTCGCGCTGACCGCCGCGGTGCTGCCCGTCGTGCTGGCGGTATTGCGGATCGGCGCGGGGCGCCGCCAGGGGATGCCCGTAGGGGCGGCGGAGGCGCGCACCACGTCCCGTTCAGCCTAAAATCGCCGCCTACGGACCCGAGCCTCCGGTATGGCTATCCTGGGTCCGCAACCGTCCGGTACCCGTGAGGACTGGAACGCAGATGAACCCTGATCTTCCCGCCCGCCCCGGGCCCGGGCCGGACCCGAAGGCCGCGGCGCACCCTGTTACCGGGCACCCGGTTACCGGGCACCCGGCCCGGCTCGCCGTCGGCGTCATCGGCGCGGGCCGGGCCGGACCGCGCTGGGCGCCGCGCTCGCGCGCGCCGGGCACGAGGTGGTCGCCGTCGCCGCGGTGTCCGAGGCGTCCGTGCGCCGGGCCCGCGCCACCTTCCCCGGCGCGGTCATCACCGAACCCCGCCAGGTTCTGGACCGGGCCGACCTGGCCTTGCTTACCGTGCCCGATGACGTGCTGCCGGGCCTGGTGGCCGGGCTGGCGGAGACCGAGGCCCCGCTGCAGGGGCGCATGCTCGTGCACGCCAGCGGCCGTCACGGCCTGGCCGTGCTCGAACCCGCGACCCGCCGGGGTGGGCTGCCGCTCGCGCTGCACCCGGTGATGACGTTCACCGGGCGCAGTGACGACGTCGACCGGCTGACCGGAACCAGCTTCGGGGTCACCGCGCCGGAGGTGCTCCGGCCCGCGGCCGAGGTCCTGGTGATCGAAATGGGCGGCGAACCGGTATTCATCGCCGAGGAGCACCGGGACCTGTACCACGCGGCGCTGGCGGGCGCGGCCAACCATCTGATCACGCTGGTGGCCCAGGCCGAGGACCTGCTCCGGGCGGCCGGGGTGGCGGATCCGGCGCGCCTGCTCGGGCCACTGCTGTCCGCCGCCCTCGACAACGCGCTGCGGTTCGGTGACGCGGGCCTGACCGGCCCCGTCGCCCGCGGCGACGCGGACACGGTCGCCGCGCACGTGGCCGCGCTCGACGCCGAGCCGTCGGCCTCGCCCGCCGCCGTCGCCGCCTACATCGCCATGGCCCGGCTGACCGCCGACCGCGCGCTGGCCAGCGGGCTGCTCAAGCCCGCCGACGCCGCACGCCTGCTCGGCGTGCTGGGCGGCCGCCCGTGAGCGCCCCGGTCCTCCTGCACACCAAGGCCGAACTGGCGGCGGCCCGCCCCGGCCTGCCCGCTCCGGTGGTCCTGGTGCCGACCATGGGCGCCCTGCACACCGGGCACCGCGCGCTGCTGCGGGCGGCCCGCGCCCGCGCCGGGCCGGACCCGGCGGCCGGGAGCGTGATCGTGTCGATCTTCGTCAACCCGCTGCAGTTCCGGCCCGGTGAGGATCTCGACCGGTACCCGCGGACCCTCGAGGCTGACCTGGCCATGTGCACGGAGGAGGGCGTACAGGCGGTCTTCGCCCCGTCCGCCGCCGAGATCTACCCGGGCGGCCAGCCGGAGGTGACGGTGGACCCGGGTCCCATGGGCCGGGTGTTCGAGGGCGAGTTCCGGCCGGGCTTCTTCGGCGGCGTGCTGACCGTGGTGTTGAAGCTGTTCCACCTGACCCGCCCGGACGTCGCGGTGTTCGGGGAGAAGGACGCGCAGCAACTCGCCCTGGTCCGCCGCCTGGTGAGCGATACCGACCTGGGCCTGGCCATCGAACCGGTGCCGACCGTGCGTGACGCTGACGGGCTGGCCACCTCGAGCCGGAACCGGTACCTGTCCGCCGCCGACCGGGCGCTGGCGCTGACGCTGCCCCGCGCGCTGCGGGCCGGAGCGGCCCGGGCCGGCGCCGGAGATGCGCAGAGCGCCGCCGAAGGTGGGCCCGGAGATGGATACGGCGCCGGAGACGCCGCCGACGTGCTGGCCGCCGTGCAGGAGGTCCTGCGCGCCGAGCCCGCCCTGGCCGTCGACTACGTCGCGGTGGTCGATCCGCGTACGTTCGCTCCGGCCGGGCCCGGCTACGCCGGGCCCGCGCTGATCATCGCCGCGGTCACCGCGGGCGGTACGCGGCTGATCGACAACGTGCCGGTCGTGCTCAGGGCTGTACCCATCTCCGGGCGCATCTCCGGCGGACCGGATAAGGAAGGACTTTCCCGCGGTGCTGCTGACCATTGACATCGGGAACACCAATACGGTGCTCGGGGTATTTGACGACAACCGGGTCATCGACCACTGGCGGATCGCCACGGTCCCGGACCGGACCGCGGACGAACTGGCCGTCGTGCTGCACGGCCTGCTGGGGCGCAGCACTGCCTTTACCGAACCGCAGATCCACGGCATTTCGCTGTGCTCGACCGTGCCGTCGGTACTGCACGAGATGCGCGAAATGTGCCGGCGCTACTACGGTGACCTGGCCACGGTGATCGTGGAGCCGGGGGTCAAGACGGGCGTGCCGGTGCGCACCGACAACCCCAAAGAAGTGGGCAGCGACCGGATCATGAACTCGCTCGCGGCGGTACACCTTTATGGCGGCCCGGCCATCGTGGTGGACTTCGGGACCTCGACCAACTTCGACGCGGTGAGCGCGCGAGGCGAGTTTGTCGGTGGCGCGCTCGCCCCCGGAATCGAGATATCCGTGGACGCCTTGTCGCGCCGCGCCGCTCAGCTGCTCAAGGTCGAATTGACCAGGCCGCCCCGCGTCATCGGCAAGAACACCGTGGAGTCCATGCAATCCGGCATCATTTTCGGATTCGCCGCCCAGGTGGAGGGAATTGCCACCCGGATGGCACGCGAGCTTTCGCCCGACGATCCGGACGCCGTGACCACCATCGCCACCGGCGGGCTGGCGCCGCTGATTATCGGCGAGGTCAGCGTCATTGACGCCTACGAGCCGTGGCTCACCCTGATTGGCCTGCGGCTCGTCTACGAGAGAAACACCGAGTCTTTCGGTTAACCAATACGGACCGCACCCACGAAGTAAGCCCAGTACACCGGCTCGACGCGGACCACCTCGCCGAAGTCCGGCGCGTCGATCATCAGGCCGTTACCCAGGTAAATTCCCACGTGCGAGATGTCGGAGAAGAAGAAGACGAGGTCACCGGGCTCCAGATCGGACCGCGGGATATGCACGCCGGAGTTCCACAGGTCTCCGGTGTAATGCGGAAGCGTGATGCCCTCCTGGGCGAAGGCCCATACCACCAGCCCTGAGCAGTCGAATTCGCCCGGGCCCGCCGCGCCCCACACGTAGGGATCACCGCGCCGGGACATCGCTGCCGCCAGGGCCTGGGCCCCGACCGTATTGGCGGTCGGAATGGTGATATCCGGGTACTGCCCGGTCTGCGAGTAAATCGCCATGGCCTGCTTCATCGCCGCGCTGTTGACCTGATCGATCGCGGCGTTGATGGTTTGCTTCTTGGCGTTCAGCTGCGCCTGCAGCGCGCTGACCGCGGCGAGCTGCTGGTCGGCCGTCTGCCGGGCGCGCTGGTCCTGGTTCTCCTGGTTGCTCAGCATGCTGAACATGTCGGTGCTGGACTCGTCGATCTCGGTGATCGTGGACGCCTGGGCCAGGAACTGCTCCGGGTTCCCGACGGTGAGCGCCTGCATGGTGGGGTCGAGCCCGGCGCTCATATAGTTCGCCGCGGCCAGCTGAGCCACCGCCCGCTGGCCGCTGGCCAGCGCCGTCGCGTCCCGGGCGGCGGCCCGCTCCGCGATCTGCGCGTCCGCCTGCGCCCGGCCGAGCTGGATGCGCAGGCCGTCGTACTGTTCGCTCAGCGCGTTGATCTGGAATTCCAGCTGCTTGGCCTGCGCGACCAGGGTGGTCAGACTGGGCGGCGGCGAGGTGGTCTGCGCCATGCTGTCCGCGGCGGGGACCACCAGCGCGAGCACGGCGGCGACCACGGCCAGGCTGGCCGCTCCGCTCGGTGTGCGCACAGCGATGCACGATATTGGACTCGAGGTACGTTGCTCAACCGACTCGCGGGAAGTTCTACCCGGGCTGACCCGCCTGCCGTCCCCGGCCCGCCGCGGCAGCGGCTATCGTGGCCCGCCGCGGCAGCGGCTATCGTGGCCCGCCGCGGCAGCGGCTATCGTGTACTTCGCTATGGCGTACACGATCAGGCCCGCGCGCACCCGCGATGTGCCCATGATCCGCAAGCTCATAGATTCCAATGTGGAATCTGGACGTTTGCTCAGTAAGGCCACGGTCACGCTCTATGAAGATGTGCAGGAGTTCTGCGTGGCAGAACTTGTTGATGACGCTGCGCTGGCCGGTTGTGGCGCATTGCATGTGATGTGGGAGGATCTCGCCGAGATCAGGACGGTGGCCGTTGTACCGGACCGCCAAGGGCTGGGTATCGGCCACGCGATCGTCGGGGAGCTGCTAGCCCGAGCCCGTGTACTCGGCGTGAACCGGGTGTTCGTCCTTACGTTCGCGGTTGACTTCTTCGAGCGCCACGGATTCCAGCCGATCAGCGGTACTCCGGTGGCCGCGGAGGTGTACTCGGAGCTATTGCGTTCCTACGACGAGGGCGTGGCTGAGTTTCTCGACCTGGAGCGGGTAAAGCCCAACACGCTAGGCAACACCCGCATGCTGTTGCGCCTCTTACCGGGACGAAGAAATGAGCATCGGCGTTACGCACGAGACGGCACGAGCCCAGCGGGAGCATCGTCCGCGGTGGGTGGCAGGAAGGACCGGGCCATGTGGCAGGATCTCGCAGCGCTGACGCCACCGCTGATAGTTTGCGCGGCGTTCATCATCGGCCTGGTCATCTTCCTGCGCCGGCAGATGGGCCCCAAGCGCAACGGCTCGCGGAGGGACCGGCGCCGGTCGCGCGGCCCCCGGTCTTGACATTTTTCAGGAACGGCAGCGTATATGCCGAGTCGGCAGAACTAACCGAACCGACTTGAACTGGGCGGAACGGTTTACCGCCCATCTTCTGCGGCCCTTCTTCTTAGCCTGGCCGCACTGACCGTCTACTAGATATCAGTTACGGAGAGTAACCAAAATCCCGGGCGCAGTCGGATGGCGCTAGAAGATGGGCGGATTAAGCGCGAATCGGCAGCTGTTGAATTGTCAACCACAAGGGATTTGGTATATGTTTAACATCCGAAATAGGTTGCTCCGTCAGAAGGGCCGATTCGATGGCACAGAAGGTGCAGGTACTTCTCGTTGACGATCTCGACGGGAGCGAAGCTACCGAGACCGTGGCGTTTGGACTCGATGGCGCCGCGTATGAGATCGATCTCAGTTCCGGCAACGCAGGCAAGCTTCGTAAAGAGCTTGCTCACTATGTGGAGCACGCGCGCAAAGCAAGTGCTCCGGCTAGGCGTCGCAGGGCGCGCACTGGCCCCGGGCGTGAGCGCAGTGCGCAAATCCGCGCGTGGGCCAAGCAGCGCGGCTACAAGGTCAATGAGCGCGGCCGCATTCCGGCGAACATCGTCGCGGAGTACGAAGCCGCGCACTAGCCCGCGCGCACCGGAGTTCGCGGGGGGTCTTGGCGTTCTCCTGGTGCTTCGTCCTATGGCGAGCGACCTCACGGGTGGGTCGGGGGGAACAGGACAGGGGCGTGACAAGCACTGCCGGCCCGGCCGGCGGTGCTTGTCACGCCCCTCGGCGCGCGCGGGGGAGGGGCGTTCGCTTGCGGCGTACCGGGCGTGATTACGGGAACACGGTTCTGTTTCACCAGGTTGATGAGGATGAACGGCCGTGTCCAGGGAACGTCTTGGGTATGCGTGACGCATACGTGGGAAGCGCGATGGTGGGCACGCGGCTACTATGCGGAGTAGGCAGGGTAGGGCCCGACCGATCACGACCCAGACCGGCCCCCGTGCTGTGAGGAGAGCGACGACATGTTCGAGAGGTTTACCGACCGAGCGCGGCGGGTGGTTGTCCTGGCGCAAGAAGAAGCCAGGATGCTCAATCACAACTACATCGGTACCGAGCACATCCTGCTCGGCCTCATCCACGAGGGCGAAGGTGTAGCGGCCAAGGCGCTGGAGTCGCTGGGAATCAGTCTGGACGCGGTCCGGCAGCAGGTCGAGGAGATCATCGGCCAGGGCCAGCAGGCGCCGTCCGGGCACATCCCGTTTACGCCGCGGGCCAAGAAGGTCCTCGAGCTTTCCCTGCGCGAGGCGCTACAGCTCGGCCACAACTACATCGGCACCGAGCACATCCTGCTCGGCCTCATCCGTGAGGGCGACGGCGTGGCCGCGCAGGTGCTGGTGAAGCTAGGCGCCGACCTGAACCGGGTGCGCCAGCAAGTGATCCAGCTGCTGCACGGCTACCAGGGCAAGGAGCCGACCTCGGCCGGCGGGACCACCGCGGAATCCGCGCCGTCCACCTCCCTGGTCCTGGACCAGTTCGGCCGCAACCTGACCCAAGGCGCGCGCGAGGGCAAGCTCGACCCGGTGATCGGCCGGGAGAAGGAAATCGAGCGCGTCATGCAGGTGCTGTCCCGCCGGACCAAGAACAACCCGGTGCTGGTGGGCGCGCCCGGCGTGGGCAAGACCGCGGTCGTGGAGGGCCTGGCCCAGAAGATCGTCAAGGGCGAGGTGCCCGAGACCATCAAGGACAAGCAGCTCTACACGCTCGACCTGGGTGCCCTGGTGGCCGGGTCGCGGTACCGCGGCGACTTCGAAGAGCGGCTCAAGAAGGTGCTCAAGGAGATCCGCACCCGCGGCGACATCATCCTGTTCATCGACGAGATCCACACCCTGGTCGGGGCGGGCGCGGCCGAGGGCGCGATCGACGCCGCCTCCATCCTCAAGCCGATGCTGGCCCGCGGCGAGCTGCAGACCATCGGCGCCACCACGCTGGATGAGTACCGCAAGTACCTGGAGAAGGACGCCGCGCTCGAGCGCCGGTTCCAGCCCATCCAGGTGGCCGAGCCCACGATCTCGCACACGATCGAGATCCTCAAGGGGCTGCGCGACCGGTACGAGGCGCACCACCGCGTGTCCATCACCGACAGCGCGCTGGTCGCGGCGGCCCAGCTGGCCGACCGCTACATCAGCGACCGCTTCCTGCCGGACAAGGCCATCGACCTGATCGACGAGGCCGGTTCCCGGATGCGCATCCGCCGCATGACCGCGCCGCCGGACCTGCGCGAATACGACGAGAAGATCGCCCAGGTGCGCCGGGAGAAGGAATCGGCCATCGACTCCCAGGACTTCGAGAAGGCCGCCGCGCTCCGTGACACCGAGAAGCAGCTGCTGGCCAAGAAGGCGTCCCGGGAGAAGGAGTGGAAGGCCGGCGACATGGATGTCGTCGCCGAGGTGAACGAGGAGCTCATCGCCGAGGTGCTCGCCACCGCCACCGGCATCCCCGTGTTCAAGCTCACCGAAGAGGAATCGCAGCGCCTGCTGCGCATGGAGGACGAGCTGCACAAGCGGGTCATCGGCCAGAACGACGCCATCAGGGCGCTGTCCCAGGCGATCCGGCGGACCCGGGCCGGCCTGAAGGATCCCAAGCGCCCCGGCGGCTCGTTCATCTTCGCGGGCCCGTCCGGCGTCGGCAAGACCGAGCTGTCCAAGACGCTGGCCGAGTTCCTGTTCGGCGACGAGGACTCGCTCATCCAGCTGGACATGAGCGAGTACATGGAGAAGCACACCGTGTCCCGGCTGTTCGGGTCTCCGCCCGGCTACGTCGGGTACGAGGAAGGCGGCCAGCTCACCGAGAAGGTCCGCCGCCGTCCGTTCTCCGTCGTCCTGTTCGACGAGATCGAGAAGGCGCACCCGGACATCTTCAACTCGCTGCTGCAGATCCTGGAGGACGGCCGGCTGACCGACGCCCAGGGCCGCATGGTCGACTTCAAGAACACCGTGATCATCATGACCACCAACCTGGGCACCAAGGACATCTCCAAGGGCGTCTCGGTGGGCTTCGCCCGGCAGGGTGAGTCGACGGGTTCCTACGACCGGATGAAGTCCAAGGTGGGCGAGGAGCTGAAGAGCCACTTCCGGCCGGAGTTCCTGAACCGCGTGGACGACATCATCGTCTTCCACCAGCTGCTGCGCGAGGAGATCTTCCGCATCGTCGACCTGATGATCGCCAAGGTGGATGACCGGCTGAAGGACCGCGACATGTCCATCGAGCTGCGCCCGGACGCCAAGGACCTGCTGTCCAAGCGCGGGTACGACCCGGTGCTGGGCGCCCGGCCCCTGCGCCGCACGATCCAGCGGGAGATCGAGGACAGCCTGTCCGAGAAGATCCTGTTCGGCGAGCTGCGGCCGGGGCAGATCGTCATCGTCGACGTCGAGGGCAGCGGCGAGACCGCCAAGTTCACGTTCACCGGCGTGGCGAAGCCCGAGGTAGCGATGCCCGACGCGGCGGAGGCCGTTGACGTCCACGAGCCGGTGGACATCAAGGGCAGCTCAGTCAGCAGCTCTTCGGGCGGCGCCAGCGCCCAGGACGGCGGCACCGCCTCCGCGCTTGGCTGACCCGGCCTGACTTGAAGCCCGGGCCTGCGGCCTGCAGGCCCGGGCTTCATGCTGTCGGGATGCGCCCGGGCAGCGCGTAGCGGCCGTCGGGGAGAGGATCGGCCAGGCCGTCGGCGATCAGCCCGTCCAGGGCGCGGGCCAGCTGGGCCCGGTCGGCCCACACCGCGTCGAAGGCGGCCTGGGTGACCGGGCCGCCGCCGTCGCGCAGCACCGCGAGCAGGCGCCCTCGGCACTGCCGGTCCGTGCCGTCGTACCGCTGGGTCCGGACCCGAGGGCGCCCGGTCCCGTCCCCGGCCTCGGGCCGGCCGGCGGCCAGCCAGGCGCACTGCCGGGCGACCGGGCAGTCGGCGCAGCGCGGGCTGGCCGCGGTGCAGACCAGCGCGCCCAGTTCCATTACTGCGACGGACCAGCGCGCTGCCACCGCCGGCTGGGCGGGCAGCAGCGCCTCGGCCATCCGCCGCTCCGCTACCGAGGGTGCGCGGCCCGGCCGGGGCTGGCCGGCCACCAGCCTGGCCAGCACCCGCCGGACGTTGGTGTCGAGCACGGCATGCCGCTGGCCGTAGGCGAAGCTGGCCACGGCCGCGGCGGTGTAGCTGCCGATCCCGGGCAGCGCCCGCAGGGTCTCGATGTCGTCCGGCACGGTCCCGCCGTGCCGCGCGGTCACGATGGTGGCCGTCTGGTGCAGCCGCAGCGCGCGCCGCGGATACCCGAGCCTGCCCCACTGCCGGATCGCCTCGCCGGCCGGCTCGGCCGCCAGGGCCGCCGGCGTCGGCCACCGGGCCAGCCAGACCTGGTGCACGGGCACCACCCGTGCCACCGGCGTCTGCTGCAGCATGATCTCGCTGACCAGCACCGACCAGGGCGTGGCGCCGGGCCCGCGCCACGGCAGGTCGCGCGCGTGGCGCGAGAACCAGTCCAGCACCGGCTCCGTGTAGGGCGTGGTCATGACGGCCCTATCGTGGCACGGTCCCGTATCACTCAGGGCTGCGTACCCAGCACCGCGGCCAGCGCCTGGCGGATGTCCTCGACCTGGACCACCTCGATGAGCTGCCCGGCGTCCCGGGTGCCCTCCAGCCCCGCCGAGCCCGCGGGCACCACCGCCCGGCGGAAGCCCATCCGCTCGGCCTCGGCCAGCCGGCGCGCCAGTCCCGCCACGCGACGCACCTCGCCGGCCAGGCCGACCTCGCCGATGGCCACGACCCCGGGCGGCACGCTCAGGTTCGCCGTGGAACTGGCCAGTGAGATGGCCACGGCCAGATCCACCGCGGGCTCGGTCAACCGGACGCCGCCCACGGTCGCCGCGTACACGTCCTGCCGGCCGAGCTTGAGCCCGGCCCGGCGCTGCAGCACGGCGAGCACCATGCCGACCCGGGCGGCGTCCAGCCCGGACGTGGTCCGGCGGGGTACCTCGAGCACCGAGGTCCCGACCAGGGCCTGCACCTCCGCGGGCAGCGGCCGGCGTCCCTCCAGCGTGACCGTGACGCAGGTGCCGGGCACCGGCTCGCGGTGCTGGGAGATGAACAGCCCGCTCGGGTCGGCCAGGCCGATCAGGCCGTACTCGCCGAGGTCGAAACAGCCGATCTCGTCCGTCGGCCCGTACCGGTTCTTCACCGCCCGCACCATGCGCAGCTGGGAGTGGCGGTCACCGTCGAAATGCAGCACCACGTCGACCAGGTGCTCCAGGGCCCGCGGCCCGGCCACCGAACCATCCTTGGTCACGTGCCCGACCAGGATGGTCGCCATCGACCGCTCCTTGGCCACGGCGATCAGGGCGCTCGCCACCGCCCGGACCTGGGTCACCCCGCCCGCCGCTCCCTCGACCTCCGCGGCGGCGACGGTCTGCACCGAGTCGATGATGAGCAGCCGGGGCTCGACCTCGTCGATGTGGCCGAGCACCACGTCGAGATCGGTCTCGGCGGCCAGGAAGAGGCGTTCGCTGACCGCGCCGATCCGGTCCGCGCGCGACCGGACCTGAGCGGCGGACTCCTCCCCGGTCACGTAGAGCACCCGGCCGGCCTCGGCCACCAGGGCTGCCGCCTCCAGCAGCAGGGTCGACTTGCCGACCCCCGGCTCGCCCGCCAGCAGCAGTACCGCGCCGGGCACCAGCCCGCCGCCGAGCACCCGGTCCAGCTCGTCCAGGCCGGTCGCGCACGCCCGGGCGTCGGTCGCGTCCACCTGGCCGATGGGCCGGGCCGGGGTGCTGACCGGCGCGGCCGTCCGGTGGGACACGGCCCGGATGCCCGAACGGGCCGGCCGGGCGCTCACGGCCTCCTCGACCGTGCCCCAGGCCTGGCACTCACCGCATCGCCCGGTCCACTTGGCCGCCTGCCAGCCGCACTCGGTGCAGCGGTAGCCAGCCGCCCCCGTCGATGACTTCGCCATGGCCTGCACCATAACCGCTGCCACTGACAATCTCAGTAAGCTGGAACCGACGTCTATGGAGGGAGCCCGTAGTGAGCGGCGCGGCCAGAGCATCGGGCACGCCCGTCGTCTTGTCCACCTCCTCCGTCTACCCCGAACGCACGCCGTACGCCTTCGAGATCGCCGCCCGCCTGGGTTACGACGGGATCGAGGTCATGGTCTACACCGACCCGGTGAGCCAGACCGCGGACGCCCTGAACGGCCTCAGCGCCTATCACCAGCTGCCCATCCTGGCCGTGCACGCGCCGAGCCTGCTGCTCACCCAGCGGGTGTGGGGCCGCGAGCCGTGGGAGAAGCTGCGGCGGGCCAAGGACCTCGCCGAGCGGGTCGGGGCCCGGGTGGTCGTGCTGCACCCGCCGTTCCGGTGGCAGCAGGACTACGCCCGCGGGTTCGAGCAGGGCCTGGCGGCCATGGCCGCCGAGACCGACGTCATGTTCGCGGTGGAGAACATGTACCCGCTGCGCGTCGGCACCAGCGAGGTCGCGCCGTACTCGCCGCACTGGGATCCGACCGCGCTCGACGTCCCGCACGTCACGCTGGATCTGTCGCACACCGCCGCCTCGGGCTCCGACGCCCTGGCCATGGCCGCCGAGCTCGGCGGCCGCCTGGCCCACGTGCACCTGGCCGACGGCACCGGGTCGCCCTCCGGGCCGTTCCCGGACGAGCACCTGGTGCCCGGCCGCGGCGGCCAGCCGTGCGCCGAGCTGCTCAGCCTGCTGTCCGCCACCGGCTACCCGGGCGCGGTGGTGGTCGAGGTCAACACCAACAAGGCGCCGACGCGCGAGGCCCGCCTGGCCGATCTGGCCCAGTCGCTGGCCTTCGCCCGTGAGCACCTGTCCCTGGCCGCCGGCCGGGCGACCCGGGGGTAATCTCCTGCCATGGCCGCAAGCACGCTCATCACCGTCGCCCCGACCGGCGCCGAGGCCGACAAGGCGGCCGTACCCGCCCTGCCGGTGACCCTGGACGAACTCGTCGCCACGGCTAAGGAGTGTGAGGCGGCCGGCGCCGCGGTCATTCACGTCCATATTCGGGATGGAACGGCCCGGCCCACTCTCGACCGGGGCCTGCTCACCGATACCGTGGCGGCGCTGCGGGAGGGCACCGACCTCGTCGTCCAGCTCTCCACCGGGGGCGCGGTGACCGACAGCTTCGCCGACCGGCTGGCCGTCCTGGATGCCGCCCCGGACGCCTGCTCGCTGACCTGCGGCACGGTCAACTTCGGCGACGACGTCTTCCACAACCCCTGGCCGTTCGTCAAGGACCTGTACCAGCTGACCCAGGAGCGCCAGGTGGTCCCGGAGTTCGAGCTGTTCGACCTCGGGCACGTGGCGACGCTGCACCGGCTGCTGGCCGAGTTCGGCCCGCCCGCCGGCGGGCACGTGCACTGCGACCTGGTCATGGGCGTGCCAGGTGGCATGCCGGGGGACGTAGCCACGCTGGCCGCCGCCGTGGCCGCGCTGCCGGCCGGCGTCACGTGGTCGGCGACCGGGATCGGCCGGACCACGCTGCCGGTGCTGTTCGGCGCGCTCGGGGCCGGCGGTCACCTGCGGGTCGGCATGGAGGACACGCTGTCCTTCGCCCGGGGCCGCCCCGTCGCCCGCAACGCCGAGCTGGTCGAACGGGCCGCGGAACTGGCCAGGTTGGCGCAGCGGCCGCCGATGCGCCCCGCCGAGGCCCGCGCCTTCCTCGCCATCCCCGCCCGCTAGGCAGTGTTTGCTACCCGGGCTCGTTACCCGGCGCTTGCTGCGCCGTTTGCAATTGCAAGCACCCCGTGGCAGACTTAAGGCATGGCGAACCAGACAGTGAAGTCGATCGGCGACTACATCCGGGAGCAGCGCGAGCAGGCCAAGATCTCCATGCGCCAGCTGGCGCAGCAGGCCGGCGTGTCCAACCCGTACCTGAGCCAGATCGAACGGGGTCTGCGCAAGCCGAGCGCGGACATCCTGCAGCAGCTCGCCAAGGGGCTGCGCATCTCCGCGGAAGCGCTCTACGTGCAGGCCGGCATCCTGGAAGACCGGCCGGCCGACTCCGGGGTGCGTTCGGCCCTGCTGGCCGACCCGGAGCTGTCGGAGCGGCAGAAGCAGGTCCTGATCGAGATCTACGAGTCGTTCCGCAAGGAGAACGCGGCCGAAGCCGAGGTCGCTCAGGCCGCCGCCGAGGCCGCGGCTGAAACGAAAGCGTCCAAGTCGTCATGGTCCGACGCGACGGCCGAGGCCGAGCAGGACGAATCGTCATGGTCCGACGCGACGGCCGAGGCCGAGCAGGACGAACGATTCGGTGACGCCGATGACGTTTCCGGTCAAACGATTCCCTCTGATTAGGTAGCGTGATTTTCGTGGGTGCCTATACTCCGCTCAGGGATTTCTTCTTCGCCTTGGGCCTGGCGGCGTTCGTCGTCGAGGCCTGGGCGTTCATCGACGCCATCAGGCGCCCGGGACAGGCCTTCGTGGCCACCGGCAAGCAGACCAAGCAGTTGTGGCTGATCATCCTCGGCGTGGCCGCCGTCGTCGGGCTGTACGGGGCGGTCTACGGCGTGGGGCCGGTGTCCATCCTGCCCGTGGCGGCGTTCGTCGCGGCCGCGATCTACCTGGCCGACGTGCGGCCCAAGGTCAAGGAGTTCCGCAACAACAGCGCCGGAACCAGCTCGGGTCCGTACGGCCCCTGGTAAGCGCGTCGCTTAAGACGGCGCTGCTCAGACGACGAGCAGCGCGACCGTCGCCGCGACCAGCAGGCCCGCGGTGAGGCAGACGGCCGCGCTCGCGGCCACGGGCAGCGGGCGCACGGGCTGCAGCAGCCGTGCCACCCGGGCGGCCATGTCACCCTCGCCGGCGGCCAGCGCGCCCGCCGGGGCGGGGCAGGTGCCCGCCGTGCCGAACCGCACCAGCGCCGACACGAGCTCCCGGGTCGGCCGCCCGCGCAGGGCCCGGTCGTCGGCGAGCATCTCGACCAGCAGCGCCACCGCGCGGTGAGCCTCCGCGCACATCGCCGAGTGCGGGAAGGCGCGCCGCAGCGCCGTGAACGGCAGCAGCACCAGGTCGTGCCGTTCCCGCAGGTGCGCGCGCTCGTGGGCGAGCACCGCGGCCAGCTCGCCCCGGCCGAGCAGCTCCAGGGTGCCCACGGATAGAACCACGATCCGGGAGCGCAGCCCGGGCAGGCAGTACGCCGCCGCGGTGGGATAGTCGACGACGAGCGCGCCGGGCACCTTGGGGTCGCCGTGGGCCAGCAGCGCCAGCAGCGCTCGCTGCCTGCGCCGGGCCTGCAGGACCGCCGCGGACACGGCGATAAGCACCCAGCACAACAAGGCCAGCAGGGCCAGCCCCGCGGCCAGGCAGGTCATCCGGACGACCAGCAGGAGCCCCGGCAACGCGCTGACCATACCGAAGGCGACCGGGAACCGGAAGGCGGCCCCGGGGTAGACGGTGCCGAGGTGCAGCAGGGAGCGTGCCACGCCGAGGTGGTCGCCGGGCAGGCCCAGGCTGACCAGCGTGCCGACGGCCGCCAGCCCCCCAGCCAGGCCGAGCGCCTGCCAGAGCAAGATGGCTGCGGCCGGCGACCGGCGCGGCCAGCTGGCTTGCGCCAGCGCCGAAGCTCCGAGCACGCTCCCGATGGCGAGCGCGGCCAGTAGCGCCGCGTCAGCCAGACCCTTCATCTCCTCCGCCGTCACCTTCAAGTACTTCCAAGGCCTCGCGCAGCGCGTCCGCCTCCACGCCGGAGACGGACTGAGCGAACCGCGTCAAGGCGGCCGTACGATCTCCGGTTTGATCCAGCGCGGTCAGCATCAGCTCAGTCACGTAGGTCTCTCGGGTCGCGGCAGGACAATAGCGCCAGGCCCGGCCGTCGCGCTGCCGCTTGGCGAAACCTTTCTTCGCGAGCCTGTCGAGCACCGTCATCACGGTGGTGTGAGCTAGATTACGTTCGGTCAGCCTAGCACTGACCTCTCTGACCGTGAGAGGGGCGTCGGTCCCCCAGAGAACATCCATGATGGCACGCTCAAGATCACCCAAACGGTTCACGGTCGTCAATTTACCCGTTATGCGGGCCATCTAATAGGCGGGGTCATTTAATAGGCGGGGCGAATGCCGAGCACTGGCCGCGACCCCGTGACCGGCCAGCCTCCGGCCCCTGACCGCCCAGCCTCCGGCCCCTGACCGCCCAGCCTCCGGCCCCTGACCGCCCAGCCTCCGGCCCCTGACCGCCTAGCCTCCGGCCCTGACCGATTAGCCACCGGCTAGCCTCCGGCCGCAACCGATGAACGCGGCGTTCTAACGTTAAGAGCCATCAGAACGTCACGCTCACTTGTTGGCGAGCCCGCCGCCCACACTCCCTCCCGCACCACAGGCCACACCAGCAACAGCAACTCAGCGTTCCCTGACCGGACAGACAACTCTCAGGCGGCAGGGCGCAGATCCATCGCGAAGATGACAGCGCCCTCAGCTGAGATCTCGGTGAAGCCCAGGTGCCGGTAGAAGCCGACCGCCCGCTGGTTGGCAGGCCAGACGAACCAGTGCACCCCCACCGATCCCTGCTCTCGCAGCGCGCGCATCAGCGTGTACATCAGCTGCCGCCCGAGTCCTCGCGACTGCAGCCGTGGCACCAGGTTGATGTGCAGATGAGAGGGAAAATCCTCGGCGAGCTCGTCCGGGACCGTAAGCGGAACATGGATGAAGCCGGCTGCGCGCTGATCCGGCGTCCACCGATCCGGCGGAAGCCCGGCGGGCGGCGCCGGGTACCGCTCGCGCAGCACCGGCCACCAGCCAGCCTCCAGCCGCTCCGCAAAAGCCCTGCTGTCCAGCGCTCCAACGATATAGCCGCCGACGCCGGCCTCATCCTCAGCGACGAAGGCCAGCGATGGCTCGAACAACCCGTAGGGAGCAGCGAAGACATGGCCCAGGATCCGCGGGTCATCGAACATCGACGTCGCGTCCTGGCCGCTGTCACCCGTCTGCAAGCAGATCCGGTACAGGTCGTCCAGATCACCGTCCCGGTACGCGCGAATTACCGGCTCGCGGCCCACACCCCCACCTACGCCCGTTCTGTCCCATCTGCGGGCCACACCAGCAACAGCAACTCAGCGCTCCGGGTCGGCGAAGCGGGCGAACGCCCGCAGGTTGGCCAGGCTCTCGCCCCGCTTGGCCCGCCAGGCCCATTCCCGGCGGATGGACGAGGCGAAGCCCAGCTCCAGCGCTGTGTCGAAGTTCTCGTCGGAGTAGCTGAGCACGCAGCCGAGCAGCCGGTCGATGTCCTCGGTCGAGACGGCCGACAGCGGCAGCCGGCCGGTCAGGTACACGTCGCCGACCGGATCGAGGCTGAAGTGCACCCCGTACATGCGGCCGCTGCGTTCCAGCAGGAAGCGGTAGAAGGCGGCGTGGTTCTCGTCCGGCTGCCGGCAGAAGAACGCCTCCACGGCCAGGCTGTACGCGCCCACGATAAGCCATGTCATCGTGGCCAGCTTGTGCTGGCCTTCGAGCCGCACCAGGTACGCCCCCGGCCGCGGGCTTTCATACGACAGGCTGAGCTCGGTCAGGGCAGCTTCGATGGCCGCGGCGGCAGGAAGGGCGTCGGTCATTTCGATATCGTCGCAGTTACCTCGTTAGCAGATATGCGGACTGGAGACGCTGACCTTCGCAGTGGAACACAAGGCTGCTCATCTCACTCAGAATGTCAGTACGACCTGATACCTTCAAGTTGTCCGTAACAACAGCCAAGCGGGCACCGGCAGGGCATGCCGTGGCTGCGCGGGGAGGCGACCGGATACCGGCCCTGTGAACCGCGAACCTACAGCGCGACCTGACGTCGCGGCTGGAATCCCTAACCCTTTAGGTTTCAGGGCGGGGAGGATGTCAACGCTCCGGTATACACCCTTTGGGTGATGGCATCGGTGTACAAGCCGATCAGCCGGTCCGCCGTAAGCGGCCAGCCGAAACCGGCCGCGTGTTCGAGGGCGCCGCGGGAGAGTTCGGCCAGCTTCCGCGGCGGCCCTATAAGTTTCGCTAGGACCCGTGCCCACACTGCGGGATCGTGCCCGTGCACCAGGACGCCGGAATACCC
The DNA here is from genome assembly GCA_963722055.1 of uncultured Actinomycetes bacterium. Classification (GTDB taxonomy): domain Bacteria; phylum Actinomycetota; class Actinomycetes; order Streptosporangiales; family Streptosporangiaceae; genus Palsa-504. The sequence goes on from CAVRLA010000007.1 coordinate 179,344, forward strand.
GTCCCGCACGGCCGTCCGCAGCCCCCCGACCGCGGCCGCCACCACCGGCGTGCCGCACGCCTGAGCCTCGAGCGCCACCAGCCCGAACGACTCCGAGTGCGACGGCACCAGCACGATGTCCGCGGCCCGATACCAGTCGGCCAATTCGCGCTGGGGGCACGGCGGCTCCAGCCGGACGCAGTCCGCGATGCCGAGTTGGCCAGCCAAGTCGGCCAGCCGCCCCGGGGCGCCGACCTCCGACCCGCTCGGCCCGCCCACGACGACCACCACCAGCCGGCCAGAAAGCCAGGGACAGTCGGCAAGCAGCCCGGCCGCGGCCCGCAGCGCGACATCCGGGCCCTTCAGCGGCTGGATCCGCCCCGCGAACGCCAGTACCACCGCGTCCGCGGGCAGCCCGAGCCGTCGCCGCAGAGCCGAGGCAGAAGCCGCGGAAGGCGAAGGCGAGAACACCGACAGGTCGACCCCCGGGCTGACCGTCTCGACCCGCCACGGATCGGCGCCGTACAGCTCGATCAGCTGGCGTGCCTCCTCGGCGGTGTTGGCCACCAGCCGGTCGGCCGCCGCGACCACCGAAGCCTCACCCCGGATCCGCGCCGCGGGCTCGGCGCAATCCCCTGCCGCCAGCGCCAGGTTCTTGACCTTGCCCAGGGTGTGCATGGACTGCACCAACGGCACCCCCCAGCGCTCCGCGGCCCGGGCGGCGACCTGGCCGGACAGCCAGTAGTGCGCGTGCAGCAGGTCGTACCGGCCGGGCGCGAAGGCGGCCTCGGTGCGCAGCACCCCGAACGTGAACTCGCAGATCTGGCCGGGCAGGGCGTTCTTGTCGAGCTCCTCGAACGGCCCGGCCACCACGTTGCGGACCAGCACGCCGGGGACCAGCTCCACCGTCGGCGGCGTGTCCCGGCAGACCGCGCGGGTGAAGATCTCGACCTCGATGCCGTGCTCGGCCAGCCGCTTGGACACCTCGACCACGTAGACGTTGAGCCCGCCGGCGTCGCCGGTACCCGGCTGATCCAGCGGGGAGGTGTGCAGGCTGACGGTCGCGATCCGGCGCGGGGTCCTTCGCTGCACGCTCTAAGCAACCCCGTCAAGCCACCGGCTGTTCCCCCGATAAGCTCGACCACTATGAAGACCCTGGTGCTGCTCCGGCACGGCGAGAGCGAATGGAACGCCAAGGGCCTGTTCACCGGCTGGGTGGACGTGGGCCTGTCCGAGACCGGCGCGCAAGAGGCGATCACCGGCGGCCAGCTGCTCGCCCGGTCGGAAGTACGTCCCGACACCGTGCACACCTCGGTGCTGACCCGCGCCATCCAGACCGCCCACCTCGCGCTGGAGGAGGCCAGCTGGCTCTGGCTCCCGGTACAGCGCTCCTGGCGGCTGAACGAGCGGCACTACGGCGCCCTGCAGGGCAAGGACAAGGCCGCGACCCGGCGGGAGTTCGGTGACGAGCAGTTCATGCTGTGGCGCCGGTCCTACGACGTGCCGCCGCCGCCCATCCCCGACGATGATCCCCTGTCCCAGGCCGGCGATCCCCGCTACGCCGGCCTGCCGCCCGAGCTGCGCCCGCGGACCGAGTGCCTGAAGGACGTGGTGGCCCGCATGCTCCCGTACTGGTACGACGCGGTGGTCCCTGACCTGAACGACGGCAAGACGGCCCTCATCGTCGCGCACGGCAACTCCCTGCGCGCACTGGTCAAGCACCTGGACGGCATCGGCGACGCCGCGATCGCCGAGCTGAACATCCCGACCGGCATCCCGCTCGTCTACGAGCTCGACGACGCCTTCCGGCCCGCCGTCCCCGGCGGCCGCTACCTGGACCCCGAGGCCGCCGCGGAGGCGGCCGAGGCGGTCAAGAACCAAGGCCGTTGAGCGAGCCGAAGATAGGGTCGTTAACTGGACGAAGTCGGACCCTAACGCAATCCCAGGTCCCCGTGACTACGGCCTTACTGGAGGCTGTCCGGAGGATGAACAACCTCCGAATATCACCTGGTGAGCCCCGGTCCCGCTGTATTGCCCTTGGGGCTACCGCATACCATTGAGCATGTGAGTCTTCCCCGTTCACGTTTTCGGTCGGGTGCACCCCCCGCTAGCGCGAACAGCGGAGATTGCATGGCGATAAGAACCACCAGGAGCGGCGCCGTACGGCCCGCGCGTAACCCCCGGCTGCGGCCCGCCCACCAGGCCGCCCGGCTGCCTCCGGGCATTGCCGCCGTCCTGTCCGTCCTCTCCTCCTCGGCTGTCGTGGTGGACAGCAATGACCGCGTGCTGCGGGCCAGCGCCGCGGCCCGGGCCTTCGGGCTGGTCAAGGGGGACCGGCTCATGGTTACCGAACTGGCCGCCCTGGCCCGCCAGGTGAGACGGGACGGCGAGATCCGGGAGGGCGAGTTCGAGGTCCCGGTGCCCAGGCTGGGCGGAAGGACCACCAGCTTCGCCGTGCGGGTCGCGCCCCTCGGCGCGGCCGTCGGCGGCGGCGGGCTGGTCCTGGTCCTAGCCGAAGACCAGACCGAGAGCCGCCGGGTCGACGAGGTGAAACGCGACTTCGTGGCCAACACCAGCCACGAGCTCAAGACCCCGGTAGGCGCCCTGGCCCTGCTGGCCGAGACGATCGAGGATGCGGCCGACGACGCCGAGGCGGTGCGCCGGTTCGCGGGCAAGATGCGCCAGGAGGCCCAGCGGCTGACCAACCTGGTCCAGGACCTGATCACGCTGTCCCGGATCCAGGCCGTCGAGCCAGTCCCCGATCCGCGCCCGGTCGGGCTCGACATGGTGGTCGCTGAGGCCCTGGATCGCTGCCGGATGAAGGCGAACGCCCGCGGCATCACGCTGGCCTGCACCGGTACTCGCGGCCTGTCCGTGCTGGGCGACGAGGACCTGCTGGTCACCGCGCTGCGCAACCTGCTGGAGAACGCCGTCGCTTACAGCCCCGAGCGGACCCGCGTGGTGGTCAGCCTGAAGAAGGCCGGCGACGGCACCGCCGAACTCAGCGTGACCGACCAGGGCATCGGCATCCCCGAGCGCGACCTGGAGCGGATCTTCGAGCGCTTCTACCGGGTCGACCCGGCCCGCTCACGCGCGACCGGCGGCACGGGCCTCGGCCTGGCCATCGTCAAGCACGTGATGGCCGCGCACAACGGCCGGGTCACGGTGCGCAGCATCGAGGGGTCCGGGTCGACGTTCACCCTGTTCATCCCACTGCGGAGCGAGCATGCCCGCACCGGCGCGGCATGACGACCCGACAACTCGCAATGGCCACGAGCCCCAGGAGGGACTCAAGTGACACGTGTGCTGGTAGTTGAGGACGAGGACTCGTTCAGCGACGCGATCTCGTACCTGCTCCGCAAGGAGGGTTTCGAGGTCGCGGTCTGTTCCACCGGCCCTGACGCGCTCGACACCTTCGACCGGACCGGCGCCAACCTGGTCCTGCTCGACCTCATGCTGCCGGGCCTGCCGGGCAGCGAGGTGTGCCGGTCGCTACGGGAGAAGTCCAACGTGCCGGTGATCATGCTGACCGCCAAGGACAGCGAGATCGACAAGGTGGTCGGGCTGGAGCTCGGCGCGGACGACTACGTGACCAAGCCGTTCTCGTCCCGCGAGCTGGTCGCCCGGATGCGCGCGGTGCTGCGACGCCGCGGCGAGCCGGAGGACGTGGCCGAGTCGGCCCTGGAGTCCGGCCCGGTGCGGATGGACGTGGACCGGCACGTGGTCACGGTCCGCGGCGGCACCGTGCAGCTGCCGCTCAAGGAGTTCGAGCTGCTCCAGGTCCTGCTGCGCAACGCCGACCGGGTGCTGACCCGGATGCAGCTCATCGACCGGGTGTGGGGCGCCGACTACGTGGGCGACACCAAGACGCTCGACGTGCACATCAAGCGCCTGCGGGCCAAGATCGAGGCCGATCCCGCTCACCCGCGGCACATCGTGACCGTGCGTGGCCTCGGCTACAAGTTCGAATCAGTAGCCTGAAAGGTAAAACCACGCTCCGTTCCATTTAAAAGATCTTTTATGGAACGGGCCGTGGTACCCGCCCTATAGGCATAGTCTTCCCGCTCGCCTCCGGGCGCTTTAGAGGCGTCGCCTTCCTTCGTCGTTCCTTCGTCGCTCCTCAGTCCAGGCGACGCCGCGCCCTTTGGCTCGCGGGGCCCGCGGCCCGCTACGGCGTGGCGGAAGGGCTGGGGGTGGGCGACAAGTCGGCGGTCACCTTGACCTTGGACCGGGCCTTGTGCCGGTGCGCGGCGGTGCTGGCCGTGGGCGTCGGCGGCGGGAAATAGGTCGCGAACTCATAGGCGGCCGGCTCGACCGGCACCATGAGCGTCACCTCCCCCGCGTTGGTGAAGGTGAAGGTCAGCTGGACCGTCTCCCCGCCGCTCAGCGGGTTGGTCAGGCCGTTGAGCACGATCTCCGGATGCGGGCCGCTCAGGTCCACCACCGTTCCCTGGGTCAGCGTGACCGGTCCGGTGACGAGCTGCACCGAGCTCGCGGTCTTCGCCGCGGAGACCGCGACCAGCTTGTCGTCGCTGAACTGCGACGACAGCGACAGGAACACCCCGGCCTGGCCGCCGGTCGGCAGCGTCTCGTTCAGCGCGGGCCCGAGCACGAACAAGTCGTCCAGCGTGATGCCGTTGACGACGGTGCTCACCCCGAAGGAGGCCGGGTGGAACTCCAGCGTGGGCGCGTTGAGGCCGGCCTCGCAGCCAGCCAGCGTCGGGACCAGGATGGCTATGGCGCCGATAAGCAGGCGGCGGGTCCAGCGCGTCACCGTGGTGGCCTCCTCGACTCATTCCATGCGGAACGGAAAGAATCGTAGCGGTCACGCCCCCGGCCGTTAACTCGGGGTCTCACGGGCCCCCGGGCGTCGTGGACCGGATCCGGCTCGCCGCCGGGCTCGACCGGGCCGAGGCGTTCGCCGAGCCCGAGGGCCGGGCCGTGCCGCGGTTACCGGACGCATTGGGGCCAGACGCACTGGGGCCGGACGCACTGGGGCCGGACGCACTCGGGCCGGACGCACGGGGACCGGACGGGCTGGCGCTCGGTGCGCTGGCCGGGGCCGATGTCGCCGGGCTGGCCTGCTGCGGGGCCGAACGGCCGGAGGCGGCCGTGGCCGACGGGTGGCTATGGTTCGCGGGCGCCGTGGCGGGGCCGAAGGTGGCCACCGACAGCATGGCCCCGGCTACCAGGCAAACCGCCAGGATGCTGGCCAGCAGCGGCATGACGGTGGTCTGCCCCGCGAACGGCCGGGTCAGCGTGTGCAGCCGGCGGCGGCGCCGCATGGCGCGCAGTTCGCGGTGGTAGGCGAGCACGTCGCGCTCGAGCTCACGCGCGTCATCCGGGATCTGGATGTCGAGCGGAGGCTCGTCCCACCCTGACTCGCCGCCAGGATTCACCCGTCACCTCCGGCGCGAATCGGACCTTCCCTCCAGTATGGACCCGCAGCCAACCAGGCCAAGATGCCGGGCTCGTCTCTATCACTCAGGTAGACTGTAGTCAACGCGGTTAGCCCTTCAGTGGCGGTGCCGAGACTGGCGCGGCCAGCTGGACGGCGTGGGCCCAGGCCGGTTATTGACGTACTGACCTGCAGACTTACCGTTGAGGGCGTTTTATCAACACCGCCCGACGTGGTAAGATGGCCTTCAGCGGAAGGGGTACTTGCCACATGTCTTTCAAGGTCGGCGATACCGTCGTCTATCCCCATCACGGGGCTGCCCGGATCGAAGCGGTCGAGACTCGCACTATCAAGGGCGAGGATCGAACCTATCTGGTCCTCAAGGTCGACAAGGGCGACCTGACCGTACGCGTCCCCGCGGACAATGCCGAGCTGGTAGGCGTTCGTGATGTCGTAGGCGCCGAAGGGCTCGAGCGGGTCTTCGAAGTGCTCCGCGCACCGCACACCGAGGAGCCCACCAACTGGTCCAGGCGGTACAAGGCCAACCTGGAGAAGCTCGCCTCCGGTGACGTGAACAAGGTGGCCGAGGTCGTCAGGGACCTGTGGCGGCGGGACCGCGAGCGCGGCCTGTCCGCGGGCGAGAAGCGGATGCTGGCCAAGGCGCGGCAGATCCTGGTGAGCGAGCTTGCCCTGGCCGAGAAGACCAACGAGGACAAGGCCGAGGCTCTCCTCGACGAGGTCCTGGCTAACTAGCCTCCGCACGGTCCTTGCTGCCTAACCTCCCTCGCGTCGGGGTCGGGGTCGACGTACACCCGCTGAGTCCTTCGCGGGAGCTGTATCTGGCTGGCCTGTTCTGGCCGGGTGAGCCGGGCCTGACCGGTCATTCCGATGGTGATGTGGCGGCGCATGCCGTCTGTGACGCGTTGCTGTCCGCGGCCGGGCTCGGCGATCTCGGCCAGCACTTCGGCACGTCGACGCCGCAGTGGGCGGGCGCATCGGGCCCGGACCTGCTGCGCGAGACGTTCCGGCTGGTCACCGACGCGGGCTTCGTCATCGGCAACGTCGCGGTACAGGTCATCGGGAACCGGCCGAGGATCGCGCCGCGTCGGGCCGAGGCGGAGAAGGTCATGGCTGAGGCGCTGTCCGGGGCTTCGGTCAGCGTATCCGGCACCACCACCGACGGCCTCGGTCTGACCGGCCGCGGCGAGGGCATCGCCGCGATCGCCACCGCGCTGCTCGTCCCCGCCCCCGGCACTGACGGTATCCCTTAGCCTTTACACCGTGACTTTGCAATTCCACGACACCGCCACGCGCACGGTGCGCGAGTTCGCGCCGCTGCAGCCGGGCCAGGTGTCCGTGTACCTGTGCGGCGCCACGGTGCAGGCGCCACCGCACATCGGCCACCTGCGGTCGGGCGTGTGCTTCGACGTCGCGATCCGCTGGCTGGAGGCCAGCGGCTACCGGGTGACCTACTGCCGCAACGTCACCGACGTCGACGACAAGATCCTGCGCACCGCGGCCGCCGAGGGCGTCGCCCCGTGGATCGTCGCCGAGCGCAACCAGCGGGCGTTCACCTGGGCCTACGACGCGGTCGGCTGCCGTCCCCCGGACATCGAGCCGCGCGCCACCGGGCACATCCCGGAGATGATCGTCCTGATGCGCCGCCTGATCGAAGGCGATCACGCCTACCCGGCCGGCGGCGACGTGTACTTCGACGTTCACTCCTACGCCGCCTACGGCGCGCTGTCCGGCCAGCGGCTGGACCAGATGCGCCCGGCCGAGGATTCCGACGATATGGGCCTCAAGCGCGACCCGCGCGACTTCGCGCTGTGGAAGGCAGCCAAGCCCGGGGAGCCGTACTGGGAGACGCCGTGGGGGCCTGGGCGGCCCGGCTGGCACCTGGAATGCTCGGCCATGTCGACCAAGTACCTTGGCTCGACCTTCGACATCCACTGCGGCGGTATGGACCTGATCTTCCCGCATCACGAGAACGAGATCGCGCAGTCCAAGGCCGCGGGCGACGGTTTCGCGCGGTACTGGCTGCACAACGGCCTGCTCGGGCTGGCCGGGGAGAAGATGAGCAAGTCGCTGGGTAACTCCCTGCTGGTCACCGACGTGCTGACCCGGGTCCGGCCCGCGGAGCTCCGCTACTACCTGGTCCAGGCGCACTACCGTTCGATGCTGGAGTTCTCCGAGGAGGCCCTGGACGAGGCGGTCGCCGCGTACCAGCGGATCGAGCGCTTCGTGCTGCGCGCCGCCGAGGTGCTCGGCAGCGTGGATGGCTCCGGCGCTGATGAGGCGGAAGGGCTGCCGGCCTCGTTCCGTTCGGCCATGGACGAAGACCTCGCCGTCCCGGCCGCGCTGGCCGCGGTGCACGCCTGCGTCCGGGACGGCAACCAGGCGCTAGCCGCCTCGGACAAGGCCGGCGCCCGGGCCAGCCTGATCCGGCTCCGGGCCATGCTGGACGTGCTCGGCCTCGACCCGCTCGACCCGCACTGGTCGGGTTCCGGCGCCGGGCACGGGTCCGGCGAGCGGCTGCGGCAGGTAATGGGGTCGCTGGTCAAGCTGACCCTGGACCAGCGGGACGCGGCCCGGGCCCGCCGGGACTACGCCACCGCGGACGCGATCCGGGACGGCCTGGAGGAGATCGGCGTGGTGGTCGAAGACACCCCGCAGGGCCCGCGCTGGGAGCTGAAGCGTTGAGCGGAGCCGAGGGCTCGCGGTCCCGCCGGAACGCCGCGGGCCGGACCAAGTCCGGCAAGCCCCGGCCGGGCACCGGCGGCCAGGGTCGGCGCAAGCTCGAGGGCAAGGGGCCGACGCCGCCCGCCGCCATGCGCCCCGGCCACCCGGCCGCCAAGCGGGCGTCCGGCTCCCGGCGTTCCGCCGACGGGTCCGCGTCCGGCTCCGGTCCCCGGCGTTCCGGTGACGGGTCCGCGTCCGGCTCCGGTCCCCGGCGTTCCGGTGACGGGTCCGCGTCCGGCTCCGGTTCCCGGCGTTCCGCTGACCGATCCGGCGCCGCATCGCGCCGTTCCGCTGACGCGTTCGAGCCCCGCTCCCGCTCTGCCTCGCCCCCGGCCTCCGCGGGCGCGCGGCGGGCCCCCCGTGGCGCGGGGGAGGCGGCCGAGTTCGTGGCCGGGCGCAACGCGGTGGTCGAGTCGCTCCGCGCCCGCGTGCCGTCGGCCGTCCTGTACGTCGGCGTCCGGGTCGCCCGCGACGAGCGGATCGAGGAGGCCATCAAGCTGGCCGCCGGCCGCGGCGTGCCGGTACTGGAGGCCGGCGCCGCCGAGCTGGACCGGCTCACCGGCGGCGCGCTGCACCAGGGCCTGGCGCTCCGCGTCCGGGCCTACGAATACGCGCACCCCGACGACCTGCTGGCCCGGGCGGCGGACGCGGACCAGTTGCCGCTCATCGCCGCCCTGGACGGGGTGACCGATCCGCGCAACCTGGGCGCCATCGTCCGTTCGGCCGCGGCCTTCGGCGCGCACGGCGTGGTGGTACCCGCCCGCCGCGGCGCGGGCGTGACCGCTGGCGCGTGGAAGGCCTCGGCGGGCGCACTGGCCCGCCTCCCGGTGGCCCGGGCCGCCAACCTGGCCCGCGCCCTGCAGTCCTACCGCGACGCCGGGGTCTTCGTGGCTGGCCTGGACGCGGCCGGGGAGGTCGGGATCCGCGACCTGGACCTGGCCACCGCCCCGCTGGTCCTGGTTACGGGGTCGGAGGGCCGCGGCCTGTCCCGGATCGTGGCCCAGGCCTGCGACGTACTGGTCCAGATCCCGATCGCGGCGGCCACTGAGTCGCTCAACGCCGGGGTGGCCACCGGCATCGCCCTGTACGAGGTAGCCGCGATCAGGGCTATGTCCGCGGCTCCCAGCTGAAGAACCGGATCGCGAACAACAGGCCGCCCAGCCCCCAGGCGGCCACGACCAGCACGTCGGTCCAGCTGAACGCGGTGCCGAGGAAACCGGCCTGCATGCCCTTGGCGAAGTGCCAGACGGGGAATATCCGCGCGATCCACACGATCCAGGCCGGCGCGTTGCTGCCGAGCGGGATGAAGACCCCGGACAGGAACAGCAGCGGCAGGATTGAGGCGTTCACGATCGCGGGCGCGGCGTCGGCGTTGGGAATGACCGCGGTGATCGCGAAACCGAGCGCGCAGAAGCTGGCCGCCCCGACCAGCAGCATGACCAGGAACCGCAGCAGCGTGAGACCGGCCGGGACGCTGGCGCTGTAGAAGACCCGGCCGAACGCCGCGGTGATCACCACCAGCAGGATGGCGACCAGCAGGGCCTGCACCATCCGCGCGCCGAGGAAGGCCGAACTCGGCAGCGGCGTGCCGTTGATGCGCTTCAGGACCCCGGTGTCGCGCTGGAACGACACGCTGATGGCGATGTTGGTGTAGCAGGCCGAGATCACCCCGAAGGACGCCATCGCCGCGACGTAGTACGTCGAGACGTTCACCACCTGGGTCGGCGAGATGCGCAACGTTCCGTGGCCGAGGAGCGCGGTGAAGATCACCAGGAACATCAGCGGGAACGCGAATATGAAGAACGCCGAGGCCGGGTTACGCCAGAAGGCCTTGTTCACGTACCGGACCTGCGACAGCGTAAGCGCCGCGGTGTTCATGACCTGCGCCATCCTCTCCTGCGGGCCGGACCGGCCCCGGCCAGCTGCGCGGCCGGCGCGACCGCACCGTCGGTCAGCTTCAGGTAGACGTCCTCCAGCGAGGGCCGGGTGACCTCCAGCCCGGTGAGCTCCACGTGCTGGTCCAGCGCCCAGCCGGTGAGCCGGTGCAAGGTGGCGGTCAGGTCGTCGGGGACCAGTTCGGTCAGCCCGTCCGGGCCGGGCGCCGCGGTGAGGTCGGCGGGCGGCGTGGCCCCTTCCGGCCGCCGGTAGCGGATCCTGGCCCGGGCCAGCTCCCGGTTCCCGATGGTGGCCGGCGTCCCCTCCGCCACGATCTGCCCGTTGCTGATCACCGCGACCTGGTCGGCCAGGTACTGCGCCTCCTCCATGTAGTGCGTGGTCAGCAGGACGGTCTTGCCCAGCGCGGCCAGGTTCTTGATGACCTCCCACGCCTCATGCCGGGCCGAGGGGTCGAACCCGGTGGTGGGCTCATCGAGGAACAGCAGGTCCGGGTTGCCGGCCAGGGCGATCGCGACGTCCAGCCGCCGCTGCTGCCCGCCGGACAGCTTCATTACCCGGGAATCCCGCTTGGCCTCCAGGTCCACCAGCTGGATCACCTCATCGACCGGGCGCGGATCCGGGTAGAACCCCGCGTACATCCTGATCGTCTCGGCCACGGTCAGGTAGTGATCCATCCCGCTGGACTGCAGCACGATCCCGATCTGCCGCTTCAGCCGTTGCCGCTGCCGTCCCGGGTCGTACCCCAGGACCTGGACCGTGCCGCCGTCCCGCGACCGGTAGCCCTCGAGGATCTCGACCGTGGTGGTCTTCCCGGCTCCGTTCGGTCCGAGCAGCGCGAAGATCTCCCCGCGCTGCACGGTGAGGTCAATGCCCCTGACGGCGTGCACGCCGCCGTAGGACTTCGTCAGGCCGCGGACCTCGATCGCAACCCTGTCGTGCCGACCAGGCTCAGCCATGGCACCCATGTTCGGGCCAGAAGCCGTCCGTTGACTAGTGCCGAACGTCACGCCTTCGGCGCGGGCGGGAATTGACCCGGCGCCCCGGGCCTGGTGGGCTGGGCTCATGGTTGCCCAAACCTCACACCCGGATCTGCGTGGTGCTCGGTACGGGGAGATCCTCCTCGTCACGAGTCAGGAAGGCCAGCTCAAAGCCGCGGTTTATAACACCACAGGTCTCAACGACTGCCCGCCCGCCATCTGGCGGTCGCTAGATCCAGGCCAGCTCGCCAGGGACTTCGGGGTTGCGGCGGTCCTCCTGAACGGCCCGCGCTTCTGGACGCTGGACCGGATCACCGCGCACGCTACCGGCGACATCCGGTCCTTCGACGGCTTGCAGGCCCGCTGGGTCGCCGAGTTGCCCATCCCCGCCGGGCTGGATCCGGCCGGCCAGACCGGCGAACGGTACTACCGTGACATGGCGATCAAACGGGACACGGAGTGGATCTTCACGGCCGGACGGCCGGTGTACGAGATGCTGACCCCGGACGGCCGGACCTACGTCATGCAGGCGTACTCGCACATCGTGGACGACGGCCTGACCCTGGATTCCCTGCCCGCCCTGGGTGATCGTCTGCACCTCCCGCCAGGCTGGCGCTACCGCGCGCGGACGCCGGACCGGGACCTGGCGCTGCGGACGGTCACGGGTGAGGCCCATGTCCTCCAGGACGAGCTGCAGAACACCTACATGCAACTGACGACCGTGTGATCAGGTCCTCAGCGGCGGACCGCGTGCTTGCCGTCTCAGCCGGGCACTGGGTTGGCGGATGGTGTGGATCCTCCCCAGATGTCTTCGAGGTAGCGGTCATCGGCCCGCAGTCCGGCCAGCCAAGCGTCCGCGTCAGCCGGCGCCTTGCCGCTCTGCTCCCGGAACACATCCATGAAGGCGCGGCGCACGGCGGGTGCCATCGTGTTGGCGTTCCCGCAGACGAAGATCACCGCGCCCGCCTCGATGAGCCGCCAAAGGTCAGCGCGCTGTTCAAGGATGCGGTTCTGGACGTAGGTCTTCGGCTGACCGGGCACCCGTGAGGGAACGCCGAACAGCCGGACGACCCCCCTCTTCTCGAACTCGGCAAGCTCATCCTGGTACAGGTAATCCTGGTCCCGGTGACGGAAGCCGAAGAACAGCACGGACTCGCCGACCGGGACGCCGCTGGTTTTCAGATCGGCCCGCTCCTGAATGAAGCCCCGGAAGGGGGCCAGCCCGGTGCCACACCCGACCATGATCATGGGAACGTGCGGGTTGTCCGGAGGCCGGAACGGGATGCTGGGCTTGCGCACGAAAGCGAAGATGGTGCTCTGAGCCGGATTCCGGTCCAGGTAGCCGGAGCAGACTCCGGTGAACAGTCCGTCTCCTGACCGCGCGGGACCTTCGAGCACCCCCACCGTGATGCTGCAGATATCTGGCGAGACGCGGGCCGACGAGGAGATCGAGTAGTAGCGGGGGTGCAGCGGCGGCAGGCGGTCAAGGTAGACCTCGAACGGCATGTCACACTCGGGGAACTCCTCCAGGAGATCGATCAGCGACCGGCGCGGGAGCAGGACCCGTTCCCGGAAGCCCGCCCGGCCATCTCCCTCAGTCGACGCCATGGCCTGCAGCTCCTGCTTCCGGGCGGCGCCGTCGGTATAGCGGGCCATCAGCGCTATGTCCGCGCGGGTGGCCACGTCCTGAAGTTCGACGCAGCAGGCCAGCACGCCGAGCAGCGGGGCCGGCTCGCCTGCGGGCAGGTGGGTGGGCGTTCCGCCCTCGGCGGTGATCACCGTGTACATGCCGGCGTCGAGCTTAAAGCGGCGCATCACCCGCTGGATGGGAGCGGCGTCATTGCGGGGCAGGACGCCGAGGTGGTCGCCCGTGCCGTAGCTGGTTCCAGCCGGCAGCGCGATCTCGATGTGCCGGGTGGATCGCTCTGGCTCAGTGCCGTCAGCCTGCTGGAGTTCGCGGTTGACCTCGACCAGCGCGGCCTGCGCCTGGAAGGACCGCACCACCGGGTTGGCCGCCAGCCGGTTGGTGAGGGAGATCGTAAGCCGCTGGCCGTCGGCCGTCGGGGCCAGGTCCTCCTCGGACAGCGACAGGCCCGCGGTCAGCGCGGGCCACAACCCGTCGTGCCAGTCCGCGTACTGACCGTCGAAATCGCCCGCCGCGTTGCCTTCGCCGCGCCGGTAGATACGGGTTCCGGCGTGGGCCTCCAGCTGGGTATCGATCAGCTTCGGAATCGCCTGGTACGTCGCGGCCCAGTCGGTGTTGCCGCAGCCGAAGACGGTGTACCGCAGGCCGCTGGCGGCATCCGGCGGGGTGGCGGAGCCCTGAAGCCACCCGCAGAAGCTGGCCGCATTGTCGGGCGGAGTGCCGTTGTAGGAGGCGGTCACGACGATGGCGGCGCCTTGGTGCGGGAGAGCGCCCGCGTGGTCGTCGAGCGGGCCGACGGTCACCGCGAAGCCGCGATCGGCGCCCTCGCGGGCCAGGCGGGTGGCGATGCCCTCCGCCGTGCCCAGGTTGGAACCGAACATGACGAGCAGCGGCATATTGTGCCCGCCCGGCCGCGGCCGGATCGCTTCTGCCGCTGGGGCCGCGGCCGATACTGACGGCGCCGTCGTGCCCGCATCAATCGCGCTGGCGTGACTGCCGATACCGCGCACCCGGCCAGGCCTGGCCCGGACCTTGATGCGCAGGCCATCAGGCTTGATGGTCAGCGTCTCTTTGAGCTTTAGCTGATAGCGCCGGGCATCGATGAGCTCGAAGCGCTGCAGCACCATACCGAGAACCAGCGTCGCCTCCTGCATGGCGAACTGCCGCCCGATGCAAGCCCGCTGACCGGAACCGAAGGGCTTGTAGGCGTTCGGCGGCAGCGCCGCCATGCGCTCGGGCGTGAAGTGGTCCGGGTTGAATTCCTCCGCGTCAGGTCCCCAGACCCTTGGATCGCGGTGCAGCATCGGGGTCAGCACCAGCACGGCGGCGCCCTTGGGCAGGGGGTACTGGCCGCCGATGACCGTGTCCGCGAACGGGTACCTCGTGAAGCCCGGCGCGGTCGGCCACAGCCGCAACGACTCCTCCAGGATCTGCCTCACGTAGCTCAGCTTCCGCACCTGGTCGTAGGAGGGGAGCACCGCAATGTCCGTACCGAGCACGCTGTCCACATCGGCGTGGGCCCGCGCCATCACCTCCGGGTGCTTGAGCAGGAAGTAGATGGCAAACGAGAGCAGCCCGCTGGTGGTCTCGTGCCCGGCGATGAGGAACGTGATGCACTGCGCCCGGATGTTCGCATCCGGAAGGCCCTTACCCGACTGCTTGTCCACGCCGTCGAGCATGCGGCTGAGCAGGTCCTGCTTCCCCTCAAGGTCACCGGATTCCTTCCGCTCCCGGATGATGTCGTCGACCATCTGGTCCATGAAGGCCTGGTCGGCCTTAAGCCGCCGCGCGGCACGGACCCGCACCCGCCGCTGGAGCGGGAGCTCGCGGGAGCGAGTCTGAGATTCCTCCAGCGTGCGGACCATGGCGGCCACGAACGGGTGCGGTGTGTCGCGGTAGAAGGAGTTGAACCGGTAACCGAACCCGCACAGGGCGATCGTGTCCAGCGTCAGCCGGGTCATGTCGCCTGCGACGTCAACTTCGTCGTCGTCGTTCAGCCGCTCCCACTTCAGCATCAGCTGGTCGGCCACGTCCAGCATCATCGGGTGGTAGTCCTTCATGGCCTGCTGGCTGAAACTCGGCAGCAGGATATTGTGCGCGCGCAGCCACAGCGGGTTATCCGTGTCGGCGGAGAACAGGCCGGTGTTCACCGGATCCCGGCGTACCTCGGACAGGCCTCCGGTGACGAGCTTGTCGAACCGGCTCTCGTCGCACACCTCCTCAACCAGGTCGCTGCCTGAAACGATGTACCGGTGGTCCCCGCCGGGCAGCACCAGCCGGTAGATCGGCCCGTACTGCCGGGCCAGCTTGATCGCGGGCTCGACCGCGCCCTTCAGGCCGATATCGAGGGCGTTACCGATGACCGGCCGAGGTCGCGGCCCCGGAATGCCATCGGCCGAGACGTCGGCGGCCGATGGCCGCCCGTTGTGTGATCTGGTCATAGGAACCCTCCCATGAAACGTGCGTAGGCGCCGGCCGTTACTCCTTGAGTACTTCGGCGGCAGGCGCCGGCCCCGCCCGTGTACGTGCGCTCCGCACCAGGGCGAAGCTCAAAGTCAGCACCCAGGCCGGATACACCAGTAGCGTGGCCGGCTGCGTGGTGGTAGTAACCAGCAGGAACGCGGCCATCAGGTAGCTGAGCACCGCCAGTCACCGCGGCATCAGCCCGGCCCTCTGCGCCAGCGTCGTGGTCGTGAACATGCCGACCACCCGGACGGCGGCCGGAGGGGGTCCCGCCCCTGCCTCTTTTCGGAAGCCTCATCGCATAACCCGGAACTCGCCGCCACCTGCCCCGCCCCAGGGTCCGGTCCTTTCGCAAGCAAGCGCCACGAGGTCTCCATGGTCACGCTGAAGACTCGCCATGGTCAAGTGCTGGTTCACGCCGTTGTCTGCCAGCCCCTACCGGTGCCAGCCGGACCGCTCGGGTCGCGTCAGACCTACCCGGCGCTACCCATCGGTGAGAGAATCCTCAGGTGAGCGACCAGTTTTCGCGGTCAGGAGGACAGTCGGCTACCATGCTCAGAGTCTCCCGCCGGTGTAGCTCAGCAGGCAGAGCAGCCGTCTTGTAAACGGCAGGTCAGCGGTTCGAATCCGCTCACCGGCTCCCAGGTCAGAGGTCATTTAGGCTTCATCCGTTCCCGGCTCGTGGACCGGTTCGTGGACCGAATGACACTGATCCTGCCTATCCTGGTGCTATGCCGAGAGTTGCCAAAGGTTGCGTAGAGCAACTGCCGAGCGGATCGTGGCGCGCCCGGGTGTACGCCGGGATCGATCCGATCACCAAGCGGGAGATCCGCCTCAAGGCCACCGCCAAGACCCAGCAGCAGGCCCACATCGAGCTCGGCAGGCTGCTCAAGGAAGCGTCGGAAGGCCGCACTCCCGAGTCGGACGCCACCGTGGCCAAGCTGCTGGACGAGTACGCGGCGATCGCCCCTTGGGAGGTGTCCACGCGGCAGACCAACGAGGGATTCATCCGCCGCACCATCAAGCCTGCGCTCGGGCCCATGAAGGTGCGGAAGGTGCGCGGCCCCATCCTCGACAAGCTGTACGCGGAGCTGAAGCGCTGCGGCGACCTGTCCTGCACCGGCAGGCCGTTCACCGAGCACCGCACCGTTCCGACTCTGGCGATCAATCCACGCGACTCCCGCCCAGCCTGGCAGCAGGTCGCTGAAACGCTCACAGAGGCGATCCGGTCCGGGATCCTCGCGCCGGGCGACGAGCTGCCGTCGATCACTGAGCTGAGCGCCTTGCAGGGCATCGGGACCGGTGTCATCCGGCACGCCCTGGAGACGCTCACCGCCGACGGCCTGATCATCGCGCGGCACGGCCGCGCCACGGTCGTAGCCGGAGAGCCAAGCAGCGATCCGCGCCTGAGCCGTCGGCGGCCCGGCCCCGGCCACGACTGCCGTGGCGCCGGGTGCAAGCCGCATGTCTGCCACCCGATGAAGGCCAGCACGATCCGCGGTATCCACAGCATCCTGTCCGGCGCGTTCGCGGCCGCCCAGCGGTGGGAGTGGACTGACCGCAACCCCGCCGAGTCAGCCAAGCCGCCCACTACCATCCGCCAGACCATCCCGGCTACCTCACCAGATGACGTGGCCAAGGTGATAGCCGAGGCCCGCGCGCGCAGTGCCGCCCTGGGCCTCTACCTGTGGCTGGTGGTGGTCACCGGCGTGCGCCGCGGCGAGCTGTGTGGCCTGCAGATCCGCGACGTCGATCTGGACCGAGGCTTGGTGCACGTCGCCTTCAATTACGTGGTCCGCGGCGGACAGCGCGTCCGCAAGGACACCAAGACGCATCAGGATCGCTGGCTAGCCATCGACTCGGACACCTGCGCCCTGATCGCGACCTACTTGGATGAGATCCGGGCCGAGCTGGCCGCCGTCGGCGTCGAGCTGCACGATGACGCGTACATGTTCTCCAACGACCCGGCCCACTCCCGGCCGTGGAATCCAGACTGGGCCACGCACAAGGTCGCCGAGGCTGCAGACGCGGCCGGGGTCAAGCTCGACATCAAGGGCGGACGGCACTACACCGCCAGCCAGCTCCTGGCCGGCGGCTTCGACCTGCGCAACACCGCCGCGCGCCTCGGCCACAGCGGCGGCGGCGCAACCACCCTGCGGCACTACGCCAACCCGGTCCCCGAGGTCGACCGGCGCGCGGCAGCGTATCTCGCAAAGCTGACCGCTAGGTCTGAAGGCCAGACCGGGTGACGCTCGCGCCGCCGCACACGGCGCGCACAGCACGAGGCTCATCCTACAGATGTTTTCGTTTTTTTCGTTGAGGAGCTATCCTGCAGATAGGCGGCAGCAAGGGGAACCGAAATGAGCACGCGGGCGGCGAGCGGGGAAGCCACGACGTACCTCCTTCAGGGAAGTCAGCTGGCCGAGGTCGTTGACTTCGTGTCTGAGCTGGCGCGGCGCGGGGTGGCCGTTCCGGAGCCTAGGCCCGCCCTCGTCGGAGCCGATGGCCGTCGCCTCGAGGTACCAGGGCCGGTGTTCGATGCCCTAGTCCAAGTGGCAACGGCGATGGCCCACGGGCAGGGTGTCACCGTCATTCCCCAGAACGCACTGCTGACAACTCAGGAGGCCGCCGAACTGCTTGGCATCTCCCGGCCTACGCTGGTACGGCTGGTCGAGGACGGCGAGATCCCGTATGAGCAGCGCGGCAGGCACCGGCGCATCATGCTCGCCGATCTCCTCGCCTATCAGGCCAGCATGCGCCGGGAGCGGCGGGAAGCCGTTGACCGGATGGCACGAGAAGGACAAGCCGCCGGCCTGTATGAGGCCACCGCCGGCCCGCCAGTCCGGACCCGGTGACAGTCGCCGATGGCGATGTTCCCGGCGTTCCTGGATACCTGCACCCTGTACGGCGCCTACTTGTGCGACTCGCTGCTGCGGCTGGCAGAGGCCGGCACCTACCGGCCTCTATGGTCAGCCGACGTCCTCGACGAACTTGAAC
The DNA here is from genome assembly GCA_963722055.1 of uncultured Actinomycetes bacterium. Classification (GTDB taxonomy): domain Bacteria; phylum Actinomycetota; class Actinomycetes; order Streptosporangiales; family Streptosporangiaceae; genus Palsa-504. The sequence goes on from CAVRLA010000007.1 coordinate 197,441, forward strand.
GGGCTCTGGTGGTCCGCGGGCTGGAAAAGAAGGCCGTCACCCACCGCATCGGCGAGATGCGCCGAGCCTTCCCCGACGCCGAGGTCCGCGGATACGAGAACCTCGTAGAGACGATGACCTGCGATCCGAAAGACACGCATGTGCTCGCCGCAGCCGTCCGGAGCGACGCGGCGGTCCTCGTCACGTTCAACACGGACGATTTCCCGGACACATCGACAGCGGCATAGGACATCACGGTCGTCCACCCAGACGACTTCCTCCTCGACCAGCTTGACCTCTACCCGGGACACACAGTCGCGGCCCTGCGTGACCAGGCACGCAGCTACTCCGCTCCGGCTATGAGCATCGAGGACCTGCTCGGGCGCCTTGCCTCGGCAGGCGTCCCGAAGTTCGCCGCGGAGGCCCGGCGACATCTATGGCCAGCCGACCCCGTTGGCTCCTGAGGCCCACGTTCCTGATGCGTACTCAGCCTGCCGCGGAGGCTGGTACTGACTCCAAGCGTCTTCCGGCAGGCGGCCACCCGGCCCAGCCCGGCCGCCCCAGCCACCCGCTCCCCACGGGCCCTGGCCAAGGCCGCCACCAAGCAGACCCCGGCCGACCTGCCCGTACACAGCTTCGGCAGCCTGCTCGCCGACCTGGCCACCATCTGCCTCAACACCATCGCGCCCGCCGATCCCGCCCTGCCCGGCTTCCGGCTCGTAACCACCCCCACCCCGCTGCAGCGGCACGCCCTCGACCTGCTCGGCGTCAGCCACCGCCTCGGCGTCACGTAGTCAGGCAGCCACCTCACACCACCCTAAAACGCCAGGTAAACGACCCAGCGCACCGATCGCTGGGGGGAACTTCGGCCTAACGAGTAAGCCGGACC
>CAVRLA010000008.1:0-771972 GCA_963722055.1 uncultured Actinomycetes bacterium
CTAGGGCGTGTTGCGGAACTTTCGCGTGGGCGGGGCCGGTGAGCGGCCGCGCCGGGTGCTGGCCGCGGGTTGCGGGCCTTCGATGGCCGCGCGAGGCTGGGGATGGCCGGTTGCTGGTGTTCGCGGGCCTGCGGGGCCGGGCCGGCGTGGCGGGAGATCGTGTTCCGGGCATGCCGGCTGGCCAGGTGACGCGTAGTGCTGTGGATAACGCCGGCTGGATTGCGGGTCTGGGAAGGCTGGGGAGCTGTCGGTGCAGCAGCATCAGGTTGCTGACGGTCGCGGCGAGGGTGAGCTCGGCCTGGACGAGGGGCAGGCCGCGCATGGAGAACCGGCGCAGCCCGATCTTGTCTTTGAGGAAGCTGAAGCCGCCCTCGGACAGCGGCGCGCGGCGGCGGTAGATGTCGCGGCCCTGCCGGGTGGAGATGTTGTGGGCCATCTGGTCGCGGGGGTCGTGGTGCCGGCAGGCGGGGGTGTGCGGGCCGCTGCTTCCGGCCGATTCCCAGGAGCCGGGGCTGATCAGCCGGTCCGGGCCCTCGGCCGCGCAGTTCTTCTCGCTGAAGTACCCGCCGTCGTAGACGACGGTGCCGATGCGGGACCAGGCCGGGGGGTGCCCGCCGGCCTGGTGCCCGGCGGCGATGGCCTGCTGCGCGGCGGTGATGCCGGCCAGGGTGGGCTCGACCTGGGCGGCGTCGTTGACGTCCTGGGTGGCGCGGGCGGCCAGGATCAGCCCGTCATCGCAGCGGGGGACCTGGCAGTTATAGGCCTGCACGGTGCCGTTGCGGGTGCAGTGCATCGCGCGGGAGTCCGGGTCGGTGATGTTGCGCACCGGCTTGGGCGGCTTTTTGTTCCGCTTCCCCCTCCCCGCGGCGCCCGGCGGGTCCTGGCCGCCGGGCGGCGCCACGGCCCGGGCCTTTGCGGCCTTCCGGGCGGCGGCCAGCCGCTCCCGGGCACGCCGCACCGCCGCGGCCTGCTCCGGCGGGGCGGGCCGTGCGCCGGGCACGCCGCGGCCGGCGGAGGCCGCGACCCGCTGGTCGTAGGCGTCGCACCGGGCCTGCTGCGCGGCGGTCGCCTGCTCTAGCGCGATCTCCGCGACCGTGACCGCCGCCTCCTCCGGGACCCGGCCCGGCGGCGCCTGCCCGGCCCGCGCCTTCGCCAGGTAGGCTTCGGCCTGCTGGCGGCGCGCCGCGTCCTCCGCCTCCCGCGCGGCCTCCAGGTCCGCCAGGGCGGCCGCGATCCGCTCCGCCCGGGACGCCCCGCCCCATCCGGCCAGCAGCACGGCCGGCCCGCACAGCCCCAGCCCAGGCAGCATCCCCTGGTCGCAGCACCCGCAGCCGCCGGCGGCCTCGCCGTGCCCGTGGCTCTCGCACCCGCAGTTGCCGTCCGCGGCGGCGGCCTCCGCCAGCACCTGGCGGGACAGCTTCCGCAGCCACTCCAGGGTCCGGTTGGCCTCCTTCGACGCGTCCGCCCAGATCTTGGAGCCATCCACCGAGATCACCCGCAGCAGGCCCAGCCCCGCGACCGCGCACACATACAGCACCTGCGTGAACAGGTCCTCCAGCGGCCCGTCCTCCCCCCGGTGCGCTGCCGGAACCGGCACAGCGTCGAATGATCCGGGAACTGGTTCCCCGAGGCGATCCGGAACGCCGCATCCACCCGGGTCCGGTCCTCGATCTGACGGGAGGACCGCTCCCCGCACGACATCGCGTACATCAGCAGCGTCACCAGCATCCGCGGGTCATAGCCCGGCCGGCCCTTGCCCGGGCTCGTGCCGGCCTCCACGGCCGAGGTATCCAGCTGCCCGGCCACGTCAATCAGGAACCAGACAAAATGGTCCCTAGGCACCCACTCCTGCATATCCAGGGGCAAAAACATCGGCTTCTCCCGGTTCACCGGGAGGTACTTGCGGCTCATAAACCCCATCCTGCCAGGCAAAACACCCAGCAGACTTTTGCAACACGCCCTCTAGCGTGGTGAACCCCGGGTTTCACGTTGCTCTAGGGCGTGTTGCGGAACTTTCGCGTGGGCGGGGCCGGTGAGCGGCCGCGCCGGGTGCTGGCCGCGGGTTGCGGGCCTTCGATGGCCGCGCGAGGCTGGGGATGGCCGGTTGCTGGTGTTCGCGGGCCTGCGGGGCCGGGCCGGCGTGGCGGGAGATCGTGTTCCGGGCATGCCGGCTGGCCAGGTGACGCGTAGTGCTGTGGATAACGCCGGCTGGATTGCGGGTCTGGGAAGGCTGGGGAGCTGTCGGTGCAGCAGCATCAGGTTGCTGACGGTCGCGGCGAGGGTGAGCTCGGCCTGGACGAGGGGCAGGCCGCGCATGGAGAACCGGCGCAGCCCGATCTTGTCTTTGAGGAAGCTGAAGCCGCCCTCGGACAGCGGCGCGCGGCGGCGGTAGATGTCGCGGCCCTGCCGGGTGGAGATGTTGTGGGCCATCTGGTCGCGGGGGTCGTGGTGCCGGCAGGCGGGGGTGTGCGGGCCGCTGCTTCCGGCCGATTCCCAGGAGCCGGGGCTGATCAGCCGGTCCGGGCCCTCGGCCGCGCAGTTCTTCTCGCTGAAGTACCCGCCGTCGTAGACGACGGTGCCGATGCGGGACCAGGCCGGGGGGTGCCCGCCGGCCTGGTGCCCGGCGGCGATGGCCTGCTGCGCGGCGGTGATGCCGGCCAGGGTGGGCTCGACCTGGGCGGCGTCGTTGACGTCCTGGGTGGCGCGGGCGGCCAGGATCAGCCCGTCATCGCAGCGGGGGACCTGGCAGTTATAGGCCTGCACGGTGCCGTTGCGGGTGCAGTGCATCGCGCGGGAGTCCGGGTCGGTGATGTTGCGCACCGGCTTGGGCGGCTTTTTGTTCCGCTTCCCCCTCCCCGCGGCGCCCGGCGGGTCCTGGCCGCCGGGCGGCGCCACGGCCCGGGCCTTTGCGGCCTTCCGGGCGGCGGCCAGCCGCTCCCGGGCACGCCGCACCGCCGCGGCCTGCTCCGGCGGGGCGGGCCGTGCGCCGGGCACGCCGCGGCCGGCGGAGGCCGCGACCCGCTGGTCGTAGGCGTCGCACCGGGCCTGCTGCGCGGCGGTCGCCTGCTCTAGCGCGATCTCCGCGACCGTGACCGCCGCCTCCTCCGGGACCCGGCCCGGCGGCGCCTGCCCGGCCCGCGCCTTCGCCAGGTAGGCTTCGGCCTGCTGGCGGCGCGCCGCGTCCTCCGCCTCCCGCGCGGCCTCCAGGTCCGCCAGGGCGGCCGCGATCCGCTCCGCCCGGGACGCCCCGCCCCATCCGGCCGGCAGCACGGCCGGCCCGCACAGCCCCAGCCCAGGCAGCATCCCCTGGTCGCAGCACCCGCAGCCGCCGGCGGCCTCGCCGTGCCCGTGGCTCTCGCACCCGCAGTTGCCGTCCGCGGCGGCGGCCTCCGCCAGCACCTGGCGGGACAGCTTCCGCAGCCACTCCAGGGTCCGGTTGGCCTCCTTCGACGCGTCCGCCCAGATCTTGGAGCCATCCACCGAGATCACCCGCAGCCGGCCCAGCCCCGCGACCGCGCACACATACAGCACCTGCGTGAACAGGTCCTCCAGCGGCCCGTCCTCCCCCCCGGTGCGCTGCCGGAACCGGCACAGCGTCGAATGATCCGGGAACTGGTTCCCCGAGGCGATCCGGAACGCCGCATCCACCCGGGTCCGGTCCTCGATCTGACGGGAGGACCGCTCCCCGCACGACATCGCGTACATCAGCAGCGTCACCAGCATCCGCGGGTCATAGCCCGGCCGGCCCTTGCCCGGGCTCGTGCCGGCCTCCACGGCCGAGGTATCCAGCTGCCCGGCCACGTCAATCAGGAACCAGACAAAATGGTCCCTAGGCACCCACTCCTGCATATCCAGGGGCAAAAACATCGGCTTCTCCCGGTTCACCGGGAGGTACTTGCGGCTCATAAACCCCATCCTGCCAGGCAAAACACCCAGCAGACTTTTGCAACACGCCCTCTAGCGTGGTGAACCCCGGGTTTCACTACCCTCCGGTGGCCCTCCGGCGGCGGACACGTGGTCGCGCCAGGAATGGCGCGGCTCGAAGCCGAGCGCCTGCCGGGCCCGGTCGATCGCGAGCAGCGTGCCGAACTCCCCGACTTCACGCCGCAGCTCCACCCCGGGAAAGACCTCGGCCAGCAGCGCCGCCGACGGCCGGTTCATCACCGTGTCGGCCGCGGCGATGATGAAGGCCGGGTTCCCGGCCACGGCCTCCCGGGGAGCCTCCAGCGCCAGGCGGCAGGACAGGGCCACGTCCCGTTCGTCTATGTAACCCCACAGGTTCCATTTGCGCAGCTGCGGATCCGGCCAGTATGAGGGGAACTCCTCATACCACTCGGGACTCATTATGTTGGAGAAGCGCAGCGCGACGAACGGAATGCCGGACCACTGCGCGAAGTGCCCGGCGATCGTCTCGGTGGCCACCTTGGACAGCGCGTAGGTGCTGGTAGGCAGCGGGTAGTGGTCCTCGTCCACCGGCGCGTACCGCGGCGGGTCGTCGAACGGCAGGCCGAGCGCGGTCTCGCTCGACGCCCAGACCACCCGGCTCAGCCCGAGGCTCGCGGCGGCCTGGAAGACGTTGAAGTTCATGGTGACGTTCGCGTTGAACGTGACCGTCGGCGTGGCGATGCCTGGGGCCGGGATGTTGGCCAGGTGCACCACCGCGTCGGCTCCCCGCAGCGCCTCGGTCGCCTGGCCGTAGTCGGTCAGGTCCGCGCGCAGCACCCCCTCCTCCTCCTCGATGTCGTGCCTCGCCGCGATGTCGGTCGCCGCCACGTCGTAGCCGTGCTCGAGCAGTTCCCGGACCACCGCCCGGCCCGCCAGTCCGATCGCTCCCGTCACGCAGATCCGCTGTGCCATGCCAGCCCCTTCACGTCCGTCGCGGTTTCCTCACCAGCCTTTCACCCCGCGGTCAGGCCCGTGCCTCAGCCAGCGTCAGGCTCGCGCGGCTCACCCCGCGGTCAGGCTCGCGCGGCTCACCCCGCGGTCAGGCTCGCGCGGCTCACCCCGCGGTCAGGCTCGCGCGGCTCACCCCGCGGTCAGGCTCGCGCGCCGGGTGACCCGCTGCAGGTACTCCTCGCGGTTGAGCGGGTTGTCGTCCGTGCGTGGCCAGGTCGGCGTGACACCGGTCACCGGTTCGTAGCGATCGAAGCTGCACTCCAGTACCCCTTCGCCGCGGGTCAGCGCCGGGAGTTCGGCCCGCAGCTCGTGCACCCGCGCGGCCGGGATGTCACCCTCCAGCGTCAGCGCACTACCGCGAGCCGTCTGCCCGAGCGGAACCGCGCGGAGCCGGGTCAGCGCCGCCAGCAGCGGTCCGAGCGTGTCGGCCGACGCGTCCAGGTGGAAACGGTGGATAGGCTCGCAGACGACGGTTCCCGCTTGCCGCAGCGCGTCGCTCAGGACCAGCGGCGTCAGCTTGCGATAGTCCTCGCCCGTGCTCGACATGCTCTTGTTGAAGCGCTGGTGGCCGAGACTGTGCTTGCCCAGGTAGCCGGAGTGCGTCATGGCGACGGTGCAGTCCGGTACCGCCCAGCCGTGCAGGCCCTGCCGCAGCGTCTCCCGGGCGGTGTCCTCGACCGCCCGGAAGAACGCCAGCGGCATGGAGCCCAGCTCCACCTCGATCCGGAACCGCACCCCCGACCCGTCCGCGCCAGGCGAAACGCGGAGCCCGATCGTGGCCAGGAACGGGTTCGGCGGCTCGCCCAGCCGCTCGACCGCGGCGCCCGTGCCGGCCAGCCGCTCGATGCAGATCGTGGTCGTCTCGCGGAAGCTGACCTCCAGGCCGAAGTCGGCCGCCAGCGTGGCCCCGATGACCTCCTTCTGGACCTCACCGAACAGCGAGACGGAGATCTCCTGGCGAACGTCGTCCTGCCGCACATTGATCAGCGGATCCTGTTCGGCGAGCTGAGCCAGGGCTGCGCGCAACGCCCCGCGATCGCGCGGATCGCGCGGCACGACGACGGTCTCCAGGGTCGGCGGGGCGAACTGGCGCCGCTCCGGCCGCCGCCGCGGCGTTACGCCGATCGCGTCGCCGACCTGGATCTGCGCCAGCCCCCACAGCTTCCCGATCTGCCCGGCCGACACCGATCCGCACCGGACGGCCGGGCCGCCCGCGAAGGCGCTGACCGCGGTCACCTTCCGCACGCCGCCCGGGCAGGCCCGTACCCGGTCCCGGATTCGCACGGTGCCGGAGAACATGCGGACGTAGGCGATCTTCTCACCCGCCGGCCCGCGCTCGATCTTGAACACCCGGCCCGACACCGGGCCCGCCGCGTTCCGCCCGGCCATCGGCAGCAGCTCGGCCACGCCGCTCATCAGCGCGTCCACGCCCGCCCCGGTCAACGCGGAGCCAAAGAACACCGGGTACACCTGCCCGCGCCTGGCCTGTACCGCGAGTTCCCGGCGCAGCCGCCGGTAGGGAACCCGGGGCTCGCCGCGGACGTAGGCGGTCATGATCGCCTCGTTCTGCTCGGCGAGCACCTCGGTCAGCCGGGCGGTGAAGGCGCCGTCGGCGCCGTCCCGCGCGGTGACGCTGGCCGCGCGCGTGCCGATCTCATGCACGGCGCCCATCGCGACGACCGCCGGTGTCAGCCGCTCGGCGATATCCCGGAGCAGGCGCTCATCGTCCGCGCCGCGCCGGTCGATCTTGTTCACGAACAGCACGGCCGGCACGTCCAGCCGCTGCAGCGCCCGCATCAGGATGCGGGTCTGCGGCTGCACCCCTTCTACCGCCGAGATCACCAGCACCGCGCCGTCGAGCACGCTCAAAGCGCGTTCCACCTCGGCGATGAAGTCCGGGTGGCCCGGCGTGTCGATCAGGTTGACGGTCACGTCGCCGACCGTGAACGAGACGACGGCGGACTTGATCGTGATGCCGCGCTGCCGTTCCAGCGCCAGCGAGTCGGTCTGGGTGGTGCCGTCATCGACGCTGCCGACCTCGTCGATGACCCCGGCCGCGTACAGCAGCCGTTCGGTCAGGGTGGTCTTACCGGCGTCTACATGCGCCACGATCCCCAGGTTCAGCGTTCCGCGAGCCACGCGTCATACCCTCCGGACAGGTGAAAAAGCCCTTGTCGATGGATATGAAGGCCGCTCGCATTTCCGCTCCCTGGTTAGACCGAGGTCACTTGTACCGTGCCCCACCGCCCCGGCCGGGGCAAGTTATTTTCTATGGAACGGGCCATCTGCGTGCGGTCCGGACATGCTCGAGCGGACCCTAGGCGTCGCGGCGGAGCAGTGTCACCGCGGTGACCGCGATGAGCGCGGCGGCCAGGACCAGGAAGATGCCGGTCTCGATGCCCTGGAACGTCCAGTAGCGGTCGGCGGGCTGGTAGGTCAGGAACCCGCGGAAGTGGGCCAGCGCCTGCGTGCACGACGGCGGGGGAGTGAAGGCCCCCCGGGTCGTCTGGTTACAGGAAGCCGGGAGGTAGTTAACCGGGACGCCGTTGAGCACGTTTCCGCTGGTGTTTTGGTCGATCGGCTGGCCGTTCGGGAACAGGACGCCCGAGGTGAGGGTCCAGTACGACCCCGGCGGCGTGAAGCTCGTGGTCACGCTGTGGTACACGGTGACCGGGCTCAGGTAGTGACGCCGCAGCCAGAACGCGATCACGCCACGTACCGCGATGAACCCGGCCAGCGTGACGGCCATGGCCGGCAGCACCCGGCGCAGCAGCGCGCCGGCCGCGATCCCGAGCGCCAGCGCGAACACCGAGTAGGCCACCGGGACGATGCCCATGATGTCGAACCGGCCGGTGTCGAACGCATTGAGCTGCAGGGCGTTGTTCGGCCCTTCCCACCAGGTCACCAGGGCCGAGATCACACTGCCCCAGACCGCCGCGGCCAGCAGCATCCAGCCGACCTTGACCGCGAACCAGCGCCTGCGCGTGACGCTCTGCATCCAGGCGAAGTGGGTGGTACCCGCTTCGGACTCCGCGGCCACCAGCGGTGCGCCCCAGAACAGCCCGACCAGCAGCGGCGCGCCCAGCGTCGAGATGACCAGGAAGCCCACCGCGTGGCTGCCCAGGAACAGCTCGTCCAGGGTCCGGCATCCGTGACCTGCGGCGCAGGCCGCCAGCGCGGCGTGGTACTGGTTCGCCGCCTGCACGCCGGTGATCGCGATCAGCACGGCGAACGCGGCCAGCAGGGCCGCAACCAGGAAGAACTGAAGGCGGTACTGCCGCCAGACAAGCCAGGTCATTGCTCTTCTCCAAACACTTAGGCATCGCGCCGGAGCAGCGTTACCGCGGTGACCATGATGAGGGTGGCGGCCAGGACCAAGAAGATGCCGGTCTCGATGCCCTGGAACGTCCAGAAGCGGTCGGCGGGCTGGTACGTGAGGTACGCGTGGTAGTGGGACAGCGCCTGGACGCAGGCTGGCGAGGGGTTGTTCGGGGGGTTGGGGCCGTTCATCACCGAACAAGCACCGGGAAGGTAGGTCCGCGGGATGCCGTCGAAGTAGGGCGTGTCGTTCGGCTGGGCGAGCGGTTGGCCGTTCGGGCCGATGACGCCCGACGCGAGCTGCCAATAGGCGCCCTTCGGGGTGAAGCCGCCGAGCACGTTGTAGATCACGGTGACCGGGCTCATGTAGTGCGAGCGCAGCCAGAGCGTGATCACCACGCGCACGACGATGAACCCGGCCAGTGTGACGGCCAGCGCCGGCAGTGTCCGGCGCAGCAGGGCACCGGCCGTGACGCCCAGCGCCACCGCGAACACCGAGTAGCCCACCGGGACGATACCCATGATGTCGAACCGGCCGGGATCGAACTGGTTGAGCTGCTCGGCGTTGGTCGGGCTGGCCCACCAGGTCACCAGGGCCGAGATGACCCCGCCCCAGATCGCCGCGGCCAGCAGCATCCAGCCGATCTTGACCACCAGCCAGCGCTTGCGGGTGACGCTTTGCATCCAGGCGAACTGGGTGGTGCCGGCCTCGGCCTCGGCGGCCACCAGCGGCGCACCCCAGAACAGGCCGACCAGCACCGGCGTGCCCAGCGTGGCGATGACCAGGAAGCCCACCACCTTGCTGCCCATGAACAGCCCGCCGAGATGGCGGCATCCGTGGCCCGCGGCGCAGCCCAGCTGGGCCGCATGAAACTGGTTCGAGACCTGATCGCCGGTGACCACGATCATGGCGGCGAACGCGGCCAGCAGCGCGGCGCCGACGAGGTACTGGGCGCGGTGCTGGCGCCAGACCAGCCAGGTCATTGGTTATCTCCAACCGCGGTGAGGCGGGCCGGGACTGGGGTTGGGGGGACTTCCTCACCCAGGTACGCGAGCGCGAGCTCTTCCAGGCTGACCTCGCTGGTCTGGAACGCCGGGTCGATGACCGGGCCGTTCAGCCGGACCAGCAGGGTGGTCTGCCGCAGCGTGCGCGTGACCTGCACCACGCGCTGACTGCGCTCGATGGCCGTGATGTCCTTGCTGGGGCCGGTCAGGACCACGTGTTCGGCCAGCAGGTCCTCGATGTCGCCGCACAGCTGGACCCGGGACGAGGCCAGCATGACCAGGTGGTCACAGACCCGTTCCAGGTCGGCGATCAGGTGCGAGGACAGCAGCACGGTCAGGTTGCCCATCGCCACCGCGTCGACCAGGACGCCGAGGAAGTTCCGCCGGGCGAGCGGGTCGAGCGCCGCGACTGGCTCGTCGAGCAACAGCAGCCGGGGCTGCTTGGCCAGGACCAGGGCCAGCGCGACCTGGGCCCGCTGGCCACCGGACAGCTTGCCCACCGCCCGGCCCAAGGGGATCTTCAGCCCGGCCAGTCGCTCGCGGACCAGTGCGCTGTCCCAGCGTGGGTTCAGGTGCGCGCCAGCCTGGATGTGATCCTCGGCGGACAGCCGCCGGTACAGCGGGATCTCCTGGCCCAGGTAGCCGATGTCGGCCAGGAAGGCGGGATCCTGGCGCGGGCGGCCGCCGTTCACGGTGGCCTGGCCGGCGCTCGGCTTGGACAACCCGGCGAGCAGGCGCAGCAGTGTGGTCTTGCCCGCTCCGTTCGGTCCGATGAGCGCGGAAATCCGGCCCTCGGGGACGGTGATGGTGCAGTCGTTCAGGGCGGTGACCTTGCGGTAGCGCTTGGTCAGCCCGCTGGTCTGGATCGCGGCATTCATGCGATCTCCTCCTCCTCCGCCGCCCGCAGCGTGACGCGCAGCAGTTCCTCGATCGTTTCGTCGTCGAGCCCGGCGTCGCGGGCCTCGCGCACCCACCGGGCCAGGCCGCGGCCTAGCCGCGAATGGGTGCCCGGTGGTGGTCCGGGCGGGCGGCGCCGCACGAACGTGCCGTGGCCCGCCCGGGCCTCGATCAGGCCCTCGCGCTCCAGGTCGCGATAGGCCTTGAGTACCGTGTTGGGGTTGATCGCCGTCGCCGAGGCGACCTCCCGCACGGTGGGCAGCTGGTCGCCCACGTCGAGCACGCCCATCCGCAGCGCCTGCCTGACCTGCTGGACGATCTGCAGGTACGGCGGCACCACCGAACGGCTGTCAACTCGGAAGCTAATCATCCTCTGCTCATTCTCCAGCGCTCGTTCCCCGGCGCATCAATGTACTAGTCACCTAAGACACTAGATGGCTGTATCACGCTCGTCAAGTTCGGCGATGCGCCAGCCGTAACGGTCTCGTATCGCTGGTTCCGTAGGCTGGCTCTTGCGCGTGCTGAGATACGCACGGGATACGGAGAGCGTCATGCCACAGCGACAGGAAGGCCGCCGGCCCCGGCTGGCCTGGGCGCTGCTGGGCCTCACCGCCGTGCTGCTGGCCTCGAGCCTGGTGATCGCCTTCACCGGCGGCGAGGCGTGGAACCAGAAGTTCGCCACCAGTCCGGTGATGATCGCGTTCGCTTTGGTCGGCGCCTTGGTCGCCGCGCGGACCGGAAACCGCCTCGGATGGTTGTTCCTGGCCGCTGGGACGGTGGGCGCCGTCAGCCTGGTGCTAGAGGCCTACGCGGCCCGGGCCGCGACCGCCCGGCTACCTGGAGCGGCGTGGGCCGGCTGGACCTTCACCGTGGTCCTGGGGATGGTGTCGACGCTGTTCTTCCTGGTTCCGCTGCTGTTCCCGGACGGACGGCCGCCTTCGCGCCGCTGGTGGCCGGTGGTGTGGGTCGCGATCATCGACGGGCTCGTTCAGATGGTGACCGTGGCAGTATCCAACGCGAACTTCACCAACAACTTTCCCAAACTGCGGGATCCGGTGACGGCCGTGGCGCCGCTCGGAACGGCCTATAACCAGGCTCTGGCGGTCGGGCTCCTGGTGTTGCTGGCCGGCGGGGCCTCGATGATAGTCCGTTTCCGGCGCTCAGGCCAGGAAGAACGGCTCCAGCTCAAGTGGTTCATGTACGCGTCGGCCATCGCGGCGGTGGTCATATTTGTCGCCAGCGAGCTCAGCAACAATCCGCTGCTCGAATGGGAGATCGTGTTCCCGCTGATCCCGGCGGCCGTGGGGGTCGCGATCTTGAAGTACCGGCTGTATGACATCGATCGGCTGATCAGCCGCACCCTGGCCTACGCGATCGTCACCGGTCTGCTGGTCGGGGCGTATGCCGGGCTGGTGCTGCTGGCCACCCGGGTCTTGTCGGTCCATACCCCGGTGGCGGTGGCCGCGGCCACGCTGACGGCAGCGGCCTTGTTTAACCCGCTGCGCCGGCGCGTGCAGCGGGTGGTGGACCGCCGGTTCAACCGGGTCCGCTATAACGCCGACCAGACCGTGGCCGCCTTCGCCGCCCGGCTGCGGGGCGCGGTCGACCTCGACGCGGTGCGGTCCGACCTGCTGGCCGTCGTGAGCGGCGCCGTCGAACCCGCCCACATCTCGGTGTGGACCGCCAGCCACGGCCCGGACGGTCCTACGGACAGCCAGCCTTCGGCCGGGAGAACACGTTGACCAGGTGGCCGACCGGATCCCGGAACATCATGGACCGGTTCCCCCAGGGCTGGGTGGTGGCGGCATCACCCAGCCGACCCCGAGCGCGGCGATCCGCTCGTACTCGGCGTCGACGTCGTTGGCCAGGAAGTCCAGGATGATGTCGTCCCGCCGGCCCGGGTCGGCGGTCGGCGGTCCGTCAGCTGGCCCGCCGGGCCCGGCAGAAGATCGAGGCCAGCCCGGGCGGCGCCAGCTTCGACGTGGCCGCCGCTGAGCACCGACAGGTCACCGAGAAGTTCATCGCCGCCTGCGCCCGCGGTGATCTGGACGGCCTGCTCGAGGTGCTGGCCCCCGACGCCTGGGGCGACTTCGACGGCGGCCCGGCTGACCCGCTCCGCCGCGGTGTGACCCACGGCGCGGTCCGGGTGGCCCGGAACCTGCTGTTCTACTGGGGACCGTCGGCCACGCTGGTCAGCCATCCGGTGGCCGGGCAGCCCGCCCTGCTCGGCTTCATCGGCCGCGAACTGGCCGGCGTCCTGGTGTTCACCATGCAGGGCGGGGGGTCCCAGGGGGCCGTCCCCCCGGAAGCCAGCAGAGCGACAAGATCCAGGCCGTGCACGTCATCGCCGATCCGCGCCAGCTCGGCTTCCTGTCTGCGCAGCTCGGCTGACCCCGCCACGTTCGGTTCGGCCGCCCCGTCCTTACCGGTGCCACCCCCGCGAAGAAAGGCACCAGGACGTGAACGCATCTGACACGCAGGCCGCTAGCCCGCCCGCCGTGGTCCGGCCCTCCTGGCTCGTGGCCGTGGTCATGAGCCCGCTGACCAAGGTGCTCAACCCGGTCATGCGCAAGCTGGCGGGCCGCAGGCACATGCGCATGGCCGCGGAGATCCGCCACGTGGGACGGCGGTCGGGACGGCCGTACGTCACCCCCGCCGGGGCCCGGCTGACCGGCGACACCTTCGTGATCCCGCTGACGTTCGGGAACCAGTCCGACTGGTCCCGTAACGTGCGCCTCGCCGGCGGCTGCACGATCCGGCTGGAGGGCACCGAGTACCGGGCCGTCCAGCCCGAGCTCGCCGACCGTGACCAGGCCGCACCGGTGGTCCGCGCCGCATTCGGGCCCGTCGAACGGGCCATGTTCCGGATGCTTGGCATCCGGCAGTACCTGCTGCTCCGCCGGGCCGACAGCTGAATCGGGCCGGCTGTCCATCGCGGTCTCCGCCGTTCGTCGTCCGGGTAACCGGCCAAAGCAGGCCGGACTACCCTGAGACCCTGAAGGAGGCCCATGACCTACCTGCTACTGATCTGCGTCGCCGAGACGGTCCAGCTCAGCACCGAGGAGAGCGCCGCTGTGGGCGGCGCGACCGAGTCCTGGGTCGCTGAAATGGAACGCCGCAGCATACGTCGGGAGGGAGCACCGCTGCGGCCGGTCCGCGAGGCCGCCACGGTGCGGGTGCGCAGCGGTGAGGTACTGGTCAGCGACGGCCCGTTCGCCGAAACCAAGGAACAGATCGCCGGATACGACGTAATGGAGTGTTCCGGCCCGGACGAGGCGATCGAGGTGGCGGCCAAGCATCCGGTGGCCCGGTTCGGCTCGATCGAGGTGCGCCCGTTCCAGCCCTCCGGCTGGTGGGCCGCCGAGGACCGCCAGGGGCCGGCCCTCGGTACCAGGTATCTTGTGATCCACCGGTTCGACCAGGCCGCCTGGCCGGACCAGGCTGACCATGGCGCCGCATCGGGGTCGGCGGACGCCCAGGCCCAGCGAGCCTGGGACGCCGAGACGGACGCGCGCGGCGTGAAGTTGGGCGGCGGCGGGCTGCGGCCCGCCAGCGAGGCCCGGACGGTCCGCGTGCGCGACCGCGAGGTGCTGGTCACCGACGGGCCGTTCGCCGAGACCAAGGAGCAGGTGGCCGGCCTGAACACCCTCTGCTGCGCCAGCCTGCCGGAGGTTATCGAGATCGTGTCCCGCCATCCCATCGCCAGCATCGGGGCCTGCGAGCTGCGCCCGTTCTGGGAGCCCGCGCGCCCGGCCGCCCGGTTACCCGGCCCCTCTCCCGCCCGGTTACCCGGACCCTCTCCCGCCCGCGCCAACCGCCCCGATGGGCCATCGGGCCGGTTATAACCGCCCCAGTGGGCCATCGGGTCGGTCAGGCCCGCGACCTTCGGCCAGGCCCCGGCCCCTCCGACCCCCCAGAGTTACCGTAGAAGGCGGCAAGGAGGTGCCGATGACTCGCGCGTTGCTCGTCGTGGACATGCAGAACGGCTTCTGCCACCCGGAGGGGTCGTTCAACCGGATCGACATGGGCGTGGAGGGCGCGGTCGAGGCCGTGCGCAACGCCGCCATCGCCGTGGCCCAGGCCCGCCGGGCCGGGATCCCGGTGGTGTTCACCAGGCACCTGTACCGGCCCGGCCGTGCCGACGAGGGCCGGGCACTGAAGCAGAACAGCCCCGCCCTGGCCGGCGTCGACGGCCTGGAGGCTGGCACCTGGGACGCCGAGGTGATGGCCGAGCTCGGCTGCGGGCCCGGCGACCTGGTCGTGGATAAGGTGCGCTTCGACGCGTTCCAGTGGACCTCACTCGAGCCGCTGCTGCGCGGCCTCGGCGTGGACGAGCTGGTCGTCTGTGGGGTGATCACGAACATCTGCGTGGAGACCACGATCCGCTCGGCGTTCATGCGCGACTTCCCGGTGATCATGCTGGCCGACTGCTGCGCGGCCGCGACCCGCCGCTTGCACGACCTGTCAGTCGAGGTCCTGTCCAGCTATCAGCTCGCTGAGATCGCCAGCATCGCCGACGGCTTCGACGTCGGCGCCGCCCCGGTCCCGGTCAGCGCCTGAAGCGACCAGCCGGACCACCAGCCGCCACCCGAGCAGGAACAGCCCGAGGAACGCGAGCGCCACCAGCACGAACGCCGCCGCCGCGCCCTGCCCCGCCGCCACGCGCAACGCCATGCCCAGGCCAGCCGCCCCGAGCCACGCGCCTAGGCCGGCCGGGACCACCGCCAGCGGCCGCCGCCAGGCCCGCGTCCCGAGCCATCCGCCAAACAGCCCGGCCAGGAACGGCCACGCCGTCGACGCGATCCCGCCCAGGCTCTCGCCGCCCGCGGCGTTGTGCCGGGCCCGGCCGATGATCACGAACGCCAGCACGCAGCAGCAGTCGAGGATGACCGCCAGCCGCGCCGTACGCACACCTCACAGGCTAGCGCTGCGGCTCGATGATCACCTTCAACCCGGTGCGCCGTGCCGCCTCCCTGAACGCATCTTCGGCCTTGCCCAGCCCCGCCCGCCTGCTCACCAGCAAGCCGAGGTCCACCACGCCGCGCGCGGCCAGGCCGATCGCCCGCGGGTACACGTGGTTCATCCGCCGCACCATCGCGATCGTCAGCCCCTTGCGCCGCGCCACCGAGGCCTGGAACCCGATCGCGTCGTCGCCGGGGATGCCGGCCAGCACCACCCGTCCGCCGGGCCGGACCGATTCCACGGCGAGCCGGACCGCCTCGTCGGTCCCCGCCGCCTCGAACGCCACGTCCACCCCGAAGCCCACCAGCTCGCGCGCGAACTCCGACGCCGTGCCGGGTTCGGCCACCAGGTCCGCGCCGTACCGCGCGGCCGCCTCGCGCCGGTGCGCCAGCGGCTCGATGGCCAGCACCGAACTGGCCCCCGCCGCCTTCAGCACCGCAATGAGCAGCAGCCCGATCGGCCCGCACCCCACCACCGACGCGGTGCCGCCGAACGCCAGGTGCCCGAGATCCACGCTGTGCAACGCCACCCCGAGCGGCTCCAGCAGGGCCCCATCCGCATCCGAGACACCGTCCGGCAGCGGGTGCAGCAGCTCCGCGGGCCACGTCATGAACTCGCGCATCATGCCGTCGGTCTCGCCGTGCCCGGCGAACCGGATCCGGTAGCACAGGTTCGCGTAGCCGTCCCGGCACGCCCGGCAGGCCCCGCAGGCGATGGCCGGGTCGATGGCGACCCGCTCGCCCCGCCGCGGCCCCTCGGCGATCACCCCGGCGCCCTCGTGGCCGAGCACCAGCGGGTGCGCGAGCATGGCGTCGCCGATCGCGCCCTCATCCCACCAGTGCAGGTCAGAGCCGCAGATCCCGACCGCAGTGACCCGCACCAGGCTCATCCCCGGGCCCGCCTCGGGCGTCGGCTCCGCACCGACCCGCAGGTCACCGGCCGCGTGGAGTCTCGCCGCTCGCACCCGATCTCCTCTCCGCCCCCTGAACTCTTTTTATATGGAACGGAACGCGGTGCGTGCCCCCGCCCCAGCTCGACAACGGGCCGGAAAGCCGAAACCAGTGATCCCCGCCGCCCGGAGCGGGGATCACTGGTTCGGGGTCTAACCGGACCTAGGCGGCCGGCCCGTTCGCCAGGGTCATGGTGACGGCCTGGGACTGGCCGGACTGGTCCACGATGGTGACCGAGATCTGGTCGCCGGGGTGGTACTTGACCAGGGCGTGCGAGATGTCCTCGGCCGAGGTGACGGACTGGCCGCCGATCGCGGTGATCGTGTCGCCCTGGGTCAGGCCGGCGTTGGCGGCGGGGGAGCCGGAGAGGGTCCCGGCGATGGTCACGCCGGCCTGGCTGCTCTGGCTGCCCGAGCCACTGGACCCGCCGAAGCCGTTGGACCCGTTGGACCCGTTGGACCCGTTGGACCCGCCGAAGCCGCCGAAGCCGCCGAAGCCGTTGGACCCGCCGAAGCCGTTGGACCCGTTGGACCCGTTGGACCCGCCGAAGCCGTTCGAGCCGCTGCCCGAGCTGCTGCTGTCGCCCTGGAGCTCCACCCCGAGGAACGCGGTGGCGCCGATGTGCACGTCAGCCGAGGTCGTACCGGACTCGATCTGATGGGCGATGGACAGCGCGTTGTTGATCGGGATCGCGAAGGCCTGGGTGGCCGTCGAGGACTGGCCCTGGGTCTGGTCGCTGGAGCTGGAGCTGGCCGCGGTGTCCATCCCGATGACCTGGCCGTAGGCGTTGACCAGCGAGCCGCCCGAGTCACCGGGCTGGATGGGCGCGTTGGTCTCGATCAGCCCGGTCAGCTGCTCGCTCACGCTGGACAGTTCGTCCGACGCGGTGATCGACTGGTTGAGGGCCGTGACCGTGCCGGGTGCGACCGACGGGGTTCCGCCCTTCCCTTCGGCGTTGCCCAGGGCGGTCACGTTGTCGCCGACCTGTACCGTGGAGGAGTTGCCCAGGTTGGCGGTGGTCAGCCCGGACGCGCCCTGAAGCTGTATGACCGCCACGTCGTGGCTGGCGTCGTATCCGACCACCGTGGCCGTGTAGGTCTTGCCGTTGCCGATGTCGGTCACCTTGATCGCGGTGGCGCCGTTGATCACGTGGTTGTTGGTGAGCACCAGGCCGTTGGCGGACAGCACGATGCCGGTGCCGGCCGAGGTTGCGCCCTGGTCGCCGTCGGTCGACACCACGTCGACCAGCGCCGGGTCCACCCGCGAGGCGATCTCGCTGGAGGACAGCGCGGTCTTGGACGTGGCCGTGACCGTGCCCGCCACGCCGTGGTTCATGCTCCCGACCAATCCGCCCAGCGCGGCTCCGGCGGCCAGCGCCACCGCCCCGGTCGCGATCAGCCCGCGCTTGCGGCCGCGCTTCGGCGGCATCGGCGGTACGCCGCCGTAGCCAGGACCGCCCGCGTACCAGCCGCCGCCCTCGGAGCCGGCGCCGCCCGCGGAGCCGGGGGCGGCCGGATAACCCTGCGGGCTGGGGTAGCCATAGGGGTAGGCCTGTCCCTGTCCTGCGGCCGGGCCTGGTTCGCTCTGCGCCCGGCCAGCCTGCTCCGGGTTCTGCGGTTCAAATGGGTGGCTCATGGGTTGTCGCCCCTCAGTTCGCGAGCCGCGGCCTGGGCGGCTTCGTCCTTTCTGCCTTACGCTCCGATATTCGGCCGCGGACCTTGAGCCCAGCCAAGGGTAGGCCCCCGCAATGCTCTAAGTTTCCTGAACGTCGCCTGAAGGCGTTCAGGTTGAGGGGTTCTCGGAGACCGGCACCAGCTCCCGTTCGCGTTCGCGTTCGATGACGTCATCGCCGGCGGTCAGCCACTCGCGGATGGCCAGGGCCAGCAGCGCCGGGACCAGATCCCGGGATCGCCGCGCCAGCCACGTGGTGCCCTTGGTGGCCATCCACCAGACCTCCGCCATCCGCGAGGGCGGGGGCGTGGACGGTTCTGGGTCGGGGCCGGGACCGACCGGGAAGCCCGCCGCGGCCAGCAGGGCGTGGAACTGGCAGGCGACGAAGCGGTGCCCTCGCTCGTTCGGGTGCAGCCGGTCCACGCTCCAGTAGCGCCGCTCATAGATGACGGGATCCCGCGCCGCGTCCAGGTGCAAGGTGCCGTAGCGGGCCGCCACGTCGTCCACCGCCTCGTTCACCGCCCGCATCCGCCGGGCCAGCGGCTTGGCCAGCGACCTGGGCAGGCCGAACATCTGCCCGGGATCAGGCAGCCGCATGGTGAGCACCTGGGCGCCCGCGGCGCGCAGGCCCGCCACCGTGCGGGCCACCGCCGCACCCGTGCGCTGCGGGTCGAAGTTGCCCCGCAGGGTGTCGTTGATGCCCACGACCACACTGGCCACGTCCGGCTTCAAGTCTGTGGCGGCCGGCAGCTGCAGGCGCTCCACGTCGACCGCCAGCGCGCCGAGCGTGGCCAGATTGTGCATGACGGGCTGCTGCAGGCTGGCGCCCAGCAGGGCGGCCCAGCCGCGCCAGCCGCCGCCCTCGGGCGCCGGGTCGCCCATGCCCACGGTGATCGAGTCGCCGAGTGCGACGAAGGTCGTCATGTCGGCCTCCGCTCGGTCCGGACACCCGCTCCGGCGCCCGCCCCGGCCGCCACCCCGTCGGTCACCTGGCCTTGTCCCTCCGCCTCGTCCGCCGCCAGCCGGTCGCCTTGCCTCGCTACGTTCGCCGCCAGCCGGTCGCCTTGCCTCGCTACGTTCGCCGCCAGCCGGTCGCCTTGCCTCGCTACGTCCGCCGCGGGCCCGTCGCCTCCTCCCGCCTCGTCCGCCACCAGGGCCTCGTGTATCGCGAGGAAGGCCCGCACGGCTGCGGGCCAGCCGAAATGTTCCGCGCGGGCTCGGGCCGCCGCCCGGCGGGTCGGCTCAGGCCAGGACAGCACGGTGGTCACTCCGGCGGCCAGGTCCTCGCCGGCCACGCTGGCCCCAGCCTCGCCTACCACCTCGGGCAGCGCGGACTCCGCGCTCACCACCACCGGCGTGCCGCAGGCGAGTGCCTCGAGCCCGGCCAGTCCGAAGGTCTCCGCCGGGCCTGGCGCAATGGCCACGTCGGCGCTGGCCAGCAGCGCGGCCAGATCCGAACGGTCGGGCAGGAAACCAGCGAACGTGACGGGCAGGCGATCCCGCGCCGCGCGGCGCTCCAGGCGGCGGCGCAGCGGACCGTCGCCGGCCACCACGAGCCGGGCGGACAGGCCGTTGGCCCGCAGGGTGGCGAGCGTGTTCAGCGAGCGTTGCGGCTTCTTCTCCGGTGACAGCCGCCCGCAGTGCACGAGCAGTGTCTCGCCCGGCGCCGCGTAGGCGTCCCGGACCCGCCTGCCCCGCTGGTCGTGATGGGGCGCGGCGAAGGTGGTCAGGTCGACGCCGAGCGGGGCGCGCAGCAGATTGCCGGCCCCGATCCGCTCGAACTCGGCGGCGGCCCATGCGGTGGTGCAGATCACCCTTTGGTACGCGCGGACCGTGCGCCGGTTGACCGCGTCGACGGCGGCCAGCGCCGGACCCCACCGGGACAAGGCGGGTAGATCCAGCCCGGGCACGGCCATCCTCGTCAGCGCGGTGAGGCTCTCGTGCGAGATCATCACGGCTGGCACGCCGCGCTCGCGCGCCCACCGCCCGGTCCAGCGCAGCGTGGTCCGGTCTGACACCTCCAGTGTGTGCGGCCGCAGCTCGCTGAGCAGGGCGGCCACCCGTCGCTTGCGCAGCAGCGCCCGGTACCCGCCGGTGAACGGGATCCGGGGCCCGCTCAGCGTGATCACGCGGCCCTGCGGGGTCTGCTCGTCGCTGTCCTGCGGGCCCGGGATGATCAGCACCGGTTCGTGGCCCGCGGCCAGGTAGCCCGCGCCGAGCTCGCGCAGGGAGGTACGCAGCCCGCCGGAGTGGGGCGCGACGTAGTTCGCCAGCCGCACGATCCTCATATCGTGACCCTGATCACTGGAAAGCAGATCGCGTCAGGCAAAGAACCCTCCCGGGTTGCCGCCCGGGCCGCCTGCACCGTGCTCCCTCGACGCTCGCGTCACCCCGGTTCCCGCTCCGGTTCTCGCCGTAGCCCCGTTTGCAGAACGCTCCTGGGCCGGGCGCTTCCGGCCCAGGACCGCGGCGTAATGGTCGATCAGCTCGTCGGTCAGGGCCGCAGCTGCGGCTGAGGACCTTGCGCCGTCCGGCCGCGCCGAACGCCGCGCGGGTCACCGGATCCGCGGCCAGCCGCGCGACCGCGACCGGGAAGGCATCCGCGTCAGCGGGCGGCACCAGGTACCCGGTCACGCCGTCCTCGACCAGGTCCAGCGGTCCGCCCGCGGCCGGGGCCACCACCGGGAGCCCGCTCGCGGCGGCCTCCTGCAGGGTCTGCCCGAACGTCTCGTACGGCCCGCTGTGCACGAACACGTCGAGGCTGGCGTAAATGGCCGCCAGGTCGTTGCCGCGGCGCTCGCCTAGGAACAGGGCATCGGGCATCTGCCGGCGCAGCGTGGCCTCGGCTGGTCCGCCGCCGACGATGACCAGCCGCACGCCCGGCAGGGCCGTGATCCCGGCTAGCAGCTCGACATGCTTTTCCGGGGCCAGTCGGCCTACGTAGCCGGCGATCAGCTCACCGCCGGGCGCCAGCCGGGCCCGGATCTGCGCGCTGCGCCGGGCCGGGTCGAACCGGGCCGTGTCCACGCCGCGGCCCCATAGCCACACGTTGCCGATCCCGCGGCCGAGCAGGCCGGTCGCGGTGACCGTGGAGGGAGCCAGGGTCCGCGCGGCGCGGTTGTGGATGCGGCGCAGCCATCGCCATGCGACCGCCTCGCCGGGTCGGCCGAGCCCGTAGGCGTGGGCGTAGGACGGCAGGTCGGTCTGGAAGACGGCGATCATGGGCAGGTCCAGCCGCTCGGCCACGGCGGCACCGTGCGCGCCAAGCACGGCCGGGCTGGCCAGGTGAACGACTTCGGTCTGGTGCTTGATCAGCGCGTGCCGCAGGCGGCGGCTGGGCAGACCGAGCCGGAAGCTCGGGTAGCCGGGCAGCGGCGCAGCGGGGACGCGCACTACGGGGTAGGGGAACGGTCCGGGATCGTGGTCCTCGTGCAGCGGCCGCTCTGTGCGCGGCGGCTTCGGCGCGATGACAAGTGGCTGGTGGCCTCGGGCGGCGAGGAGTTCCGCTACCCGCACCACGCAGTGCGCGACGCCGTTGACGTCGGGCGGGAACGATTCGGTAATGATCGCGACCCTCATGCTCACAAGGTGCGATACGAGGGGATCGAAGTGCCGCAGGCGCCGTGACTTCCAAGCGAAGAATCTGTGACTTCTTGGTTGCGCCAGCCCCGGGGGGACGGACCCCCGGGTCCCCGAGGGGGCCACAATGACCGTATGGATCACGATGGCGGCAGCCCGACCTGGATCGTCCGACTAACCCCCGTCGGCCCGGGCGTGCGGCTCGCGGTCAAGGATTGCATAGACGTCGCCGGGCTGCCGACCACGGTTGGCTGCCCGGTGATCGCCGAACGGGCCCGGCCGGCCGCCCAGGACGCGGCCGTGGTGGCCGCGGCCCGCCGGTCCGGGGCGCAGATCGCCGGCAAGACCAACCTGTCCGAGCTGTGCTGGTCGGCGGCGGGCACGAACGCCTGGTCCGGGATGCCGGTGAACCCGGCCGACCCACAGCGCCTGCCCGGCGGCTCGTCCAGCGGCTCGGCGGTCGCCGTCGCTGCCGGCGAGGCGGACACGGCGCTGGGCACCGACACCGGCGGGTCGGTCCGGATCCCCGCCGCCTGCTGCGGCGTCGTGGGCTTGAAGACCACCTGGGGCCGGGTGCCGGTGCAGGGCGTGTATCCGCTGGCGCCGTCCCTGGACACGGTGGGCCCGCTCGGCACGAACGTGGCCGCTGTCGAACTCGGCATGCGCCTGATCGAACCCGGCTTCGCGGCCGGGTCCTGCGAGCTCCGGGTGGCCCGGGTCCGGCCGGAAACCGACCCGGAGGTCGACGCGGCCGTCGAGGCCGCGATCGACGCCGCGCTGGCCGCCGCGGGTGTCGCGGCCACCGAGGTCGCCGGCCTCGACTTCGCCGCGGCCAACACCGCGTGCAGCCTCCTCATCGACGTCGAGGCCTACCGGGTGAACGAGTACCTGATGCCCGACCTCGCCCGGCTCAGCCCGTACAACCAGCGCAACCTGCCCGAGGCGGCCGCGGTAACCGCCGACCAGGTGGCCGCCGCCAACCGGACCAGAGTCTCGGTGCGCGAATGGTTCGCCGGGCTGCTGGCCCGTTATCCGTTCCTGGCCCTGCCGACCCTGGTGGGCGCGCCGCCGCTGATCGGCGGAGGAGGCCGCATGCCACTCACCCTGCTGACCATGCCCGCCAACCTGGCCGGCCTGCCCGCCTTGGCCCTGCCGGTACCCGGCGGTCCCGCCGGGCTCCCGGCGTCCTTGCAGCTCATCGGCCCGCCCGGGAGCGAGGAACAGCTTGTGACCCTCGGTCGCCGGATCGAGGCCGCGGTCGCGGGCAGCTGACTGGCTCGCACCGCCTCAACCTCCCGGGCCCGCACCGCGATCCGCGGACTGAGAGCGCCAGGCCGTGTGGCGCTTGTCGTAGCTGAGGAATTCGATCGGCCCGTTGAAGACATGCCCGGCCGGGCACCGGATCATGGCGCTCTCCAGCGGCCCGTCGGTCGAATCCATGATGAACCGGCGCCGGACCTCGGCCGGCAGCCCGCATCTTCGACCGCGGTCCTGATCCAGGTACGCCGGGCAGTCCAGGAACATGAGCTGGCGGTTCATGGTCGTTCTCCTTCGCGCCAGGGCCTTCAGCACAACCGGCCCGGTTGCAGGCAGAGTGAAACCGCCGTGCAGATAAGGTGTGCGTCCGCGGGCTACGTGCCGTGACCGCCCCGCTCGATACCGTGCTCACGCAAGACGGCCCGCAGCCTCTCGAACATCCTCCGTGCCGCCCGTCTCACCGCCCCCCGTGCCCATGCGATAGGTCGCGGTTGAACGGGCCCGGGAGAAATTGCGCTCCGGCTCACCTTTCAGTTCCGGCCGCGATGAATTCCGGCCGGCCGGGACGTCAAAGTAGATGGTCCGGCCGACACGGGGGCGCGGCCGGACCACATGGCCCCGGTGCGCTTACCTCGTGGCCGCGACCGTGAGTGACAATGGTCGCGGGAGGACATCGCCGATGAGCGCGCCAGCTGACACGCGGACGATAACCGGTTCCTCGCTGCGGGAGTTCCTGCACGGGTTGCCCGGAGTGGACCAGGTCGGAGCGGAGGCCCGGGCGGCCATGCTGGCCAGCCGGTCGATCAAGACCACGGCCAAGCAGTGGGCGCTCGACACCGCGATCTCGATGATCGACCTGACCACGCTGGAGGGCCAGGACACGCCGGGCAAGGTGCGGGCGCTGTGCGCCAAGGCCAAGCGACCCGATCCCGCCGACCCGACCGCGCCCCAGGTCGCCGCGGTCTGCATTTACCCGGACCTCGCTCACCTGGCGGCGGCCGAGGTCAAGGGCACCGGCATCCACGTGGCCAGCGTGGCTACCGCGTTCCCCAGCGGCCGGACCAGCCTGGAGGTCAAGCTGGCCGACGCGAAGTACGCGATCCAGGCCGGCGCCAACGAGGTCAACATGGTCATCGACCGCGGTGCCTTCCTGGCCGGGGACTACCAGCTCGTCTACGACGAGATCGCCGCCGTCCGGGAGGTCTGCCATAAACAGGCTCACCTCAAGGTCATCCTGGAGACCGGCGAGCTGGTCACGCTGGACAACGTGCGGCGTGCCTCGTGGCTGGCCATGCTGGCGGGCGCTGACTTCATCAAGACCTCGACCGGCAAGGTCACGCCCGCCGCCACGCTCCCGGTCACCCTGGTCATGCTCGAGGCAGTCCGGGACTTCCGGGTCACGCACGCCCGTCAGGTCGGCGTCAAACCGGCCGGCGGCATCCGCACCGCCAAGGACGCCATCCGGTACCTGGTCCTGGTCAACGAGACAGCGGGGGAGGACTGGCTGGATCCCCAGTGGTTCCGCTTCGGCGCCTCCAGCCTGCTGAACGACCTGCTCATGCAGCGGACCAAGCTGGCCACCGGCCGCTATTCCGGCCCCGACTACTTCACCCTGGACTGAGGGGGCAGAACCCTGACCAGCCAAGATGCCTACTCCTGGCCGCCAACGGGCGCCTAGGCCTGGCATGGGGCATGCGTGGCCGCATGGATGTCTACATGCTTGACGGGCTGAACTTGGTCTGGCGTCCATGGGCAGAGAAGACGCCGAAGCGTCCTTCTTGCATGCCTTTAGGACTTCGATCCGATCGCCGACCGCCCTGACGGTGTTCCTGATGGGTGTTTCCGCAAGCTGAGCCGCAAGCGTTGTGCAGTAACACCAGCCTGAGGGCTTTTACAACCGGTGTGAGTTCCATCGTTTATGTCCTGGGGGTAGACCAGCCAGTACCGTCAGTCGTTGACGTGTGCCACCGGTTACCATCCGTACCGTCACCCGCGAGGACAATGGTACCTGTCCACCATCCGGGGGCTTTAGATCTGACGTGGAAAGTTGCGGTGCCGGTAAGTGTCGGTTTAGATTCGGATGGCGCTGACCAGTGCATGCCGTCAACGGTGGCCGTATACCAGGTTTTGTGGTTCGTTCCAGTGCCGGTGATTGTGATTTGCCCAATCCACCAGCCAGGGGCGTCTGTAGTGACATGGTAGGCGGGGACACCACCCCAGCCGAGTGCTGCTAGGCTACTCATTGTGCCGTCATACTGATTACAGTCACAAGTGCCGATCCCTGGCACATTGTAAGCGTCGGAGAACTGCCATAGGATGTGAGGGCTGGAAGGTTCAGAGGCATCATAGTCAGCGATCCACTGGACCGGGAGGACGCCGGCGCTTTCACCGAAGTTGAGATTGGTGTACGTCCACAAATAGTTAGTAATGCTCGACCCGTAAAGGGTGATCATTTCGTTGTACCACTCGGTGAGCATAGCCTTGTCGCCTTCCTCGAAGTCAGCGACGAAAACTTCACCGTTCTGGATAGGGCCAACCAGATCATGGAAAGCTTGAGCTTGAGAAGTACCGGACTGACCGGACACGAGATACTGATAGATACCTAGGAATTCGATACCGGCAGTGTGGAGATCAGTCCTGCGGGCACCGCCGTACCAGGCGCCGTCAACATGAGCCTCACCGTACAAGGCACGTATCATGATGCCGTGTGACCAGGTGACGTAGGTTGCATCATCGATGTCAGGCTGATACTCCGATACGTCAGCGAGATAGATACTCATAGTTATCCTCCTAACGGCAGGGTACCACTCACGACCGCGATTTGTAGGCGTTCATCGAGAAGCCGGTCAGCCCTTTTCATGACTTCCATGCGTTCCTTGCTATCCTTTGCCATGCCCAGAAAGATGCCACGGCAAGCTACCGGTCAATCTGACCGATTGTCCTGAGTTCCGCATCTTGTGCTGCCAAATATGCTTGATCGCGGTCATCATGGCCGCCAACCTGTACCCAGGTGCTCTGGCCGCGCTGGTCGCCTGACAAGCCGTTTGAGCCCCGGCGCGAGACGGGCAGGGGTCGCGGTGGTTTAGCGAACCAACTGCCCCGCTGGAGCGTCGGTACCGTACGGTGGCGCAGCTGGGTATGTCTGCGCACATCGGCCGATTGCGGGTCGTGGTCGGGCACGAGTTGCTGCTCCTGCCGTCTGTCTCGGTGCTTCCTGCTGATAAGGCATGTGGAGAGGGGCAAGACCCGGTTCGCCTAATCTAAACGCCTTCGGCGACCGTGAATTGGGTAAGCTTACGTGCGGCCAGGATGGAGCCGAGATCCGAGGCACCTTCGGGGGTGGCCCGCCACGCCCGATAGGCCCGGTCGTGCTCGATCGATTCCCAGGTCTCATAGACGACCACGTGCGCCGGGTCGTCGCTGTCGATCAGGACCGTGACGCCCAGGCAGCCGGGGAACGCACGCGTGTCGGTCAGCGTCGCGTGGATGACCTGGTGCGCGGTTTCCAGCGAGTCGGTCTTGAGCTGCAGATCGAGAACTGCGATTGTCGCCACGACTGCTCCTTAGGGATACGGTGATCAACAGGCTCAACTGTCCGGCAGCGCCGCGCCACTGTCGGGTATTCCCGCCAGATTTCGGGCGAGGGGCTGGGGCTGAACCGAGGTCGTGAAGAACCACAGCCGTACCGAGGGAGCCATTCAGCAAGCGTCCGTGGTGTGATAGGGCAGGTCGCTGGCGTTGCTGTGTTTCTCACATATGGTGGTCGTCTCGGGCAATCAGCTGGTCGATCGCTGCCGCATGCGCCTTCATCTGCTCGGCGGGTGGCCTAGAGCCGGCGCCCTGGATCATCCCATGGCGGATGAACCGCCGCTGCCTGGCCGTCGGCCCGTATCCGGTCAGCATGTGACGCAAGGCCGAATGGCACCACCACCCGGTAGCCGCAGTCGATACCGGATTTACTGCGGCGCGTACGCGACGCCCGATCCGGGACATCCTGCCTCCCGCTCAAGAACGGATCCGCTTGCACCCATGATGCGCCCGGTCACGGCGAACCTACGAACCGGCACCTGGAACCTGCGTCCCCGCCCGCCATGCGGCCGGCCACCATGACCTCCGCCGAGACGTCCGTCGGCGTGCCACCTACATGCCATGACGAGGGGACATCCGCGGTCATGAGCAGTCACTCAAAGGCACTACAAACGCTCGCTGAACTGGTTACATCGAGGTCAACGCTGATTGTGAAATGTCCTCCGACAAGACGGGCTTGACGATGTTCTTGCTGACGCCAGCGGGGGCACAATGAGGGCACATCGCCGCGGGAGGACGCCGTATACGATGAGAACTGTTGAGATGAGAAAACGCAGGTCAGAGACCTTGCCGAAGACCTGCCGCAGGGCAGAGGATGCCCTGCCTTATTCCACCCTGGACTGACATGCCCAAGTTCGAGTACGCCCCCGCGCCGGAGTCGCGGGCTATCGTCTCCCTGCGCGAGTCCTATGGGCTGTTCATCAACGGGCAGTTCACCCCCAGCGCGGACGGCCGCGCGTTCAAGACCATCTCGCCCGCCACCGAGGAGGTCCTGGCCGAGGTGGCCGAGGCCGGCCCGGCCGACGTGGACCGCGCGGTGACCGCCGCCCGCACCGCCTACGAGCGCACCTGGTCGGCACTCCCGCCGAAGGAGCGAGGCAAGTACCTGTTCCGCATCGCCCGGATCATCCAGGAACGGGCCCGGGAACTGGCCGTGCTGGAGTCGCTCGACAACGGCAAGCCGATCAGGGAATCGCGCGACGTGGACATCCCGCTGGTCGCGGCGCACTTCTTCTATCACGCTGGCTGGGCCGACAAGCTCGAATACGCCGGCTATGGCCCGGCGCCGAGACCCCTCGGCGTGGCCGGCCAGGTCATCCCGTGGAACTTCCCGCTGCTCATGCTGGCCTGGAAGATCGCGCCCGCGCTGGCCTGCGGCAACACGGTGGTGCTGAAGCCGGCCGAGACCACCCCGCTGACCGCGCTGACCTTCGCCGAGATCTGCCAGCAGGCCGACCTGCCGCCCGGCGTGGTCAACATCCTCACCGGTGCCGGGGAGACCGGCCGTGCGCTGGTCACCCATCCCGGCGTCGACAAGGTGGCGTTCACCGGATCCACCGAGGTCGGCAAGGAGATCGCCCGGTCCTGCGCGCCTACGCGCAAGAAGGTGACCCTGGAGCTGGGCGGCAAGGCCGCCAACATCGTGTTCGAGGACGCCCCCGTCGATCAGGCTGTCGAGGGCATCGTGAACGGCATCTTCTTCAACCAGGGTCATGTCTGCTGCGCCGGCTCGCGGCTGCTCGTCCAGGAGTCCGTCTACGACCAGGTGTTGGCCTCACTTCAGAGCCGCCTCAAGACGCTCCGCCTGGGCGACCCGCTGGACAAGAACACCGACGTGGGCGCCATCAACTCCGCGGCCCAGCTGGCCAAGATCCGCGAGCTGTCCGAGATCGGCGAGGCCGAGGGCGCACAGCGCTGGTCGCCGCCGTGCGAGCTTCCGGTCAAAGGCTTCTGGTTCCCGCCGACCGTATTCACCGGGGTGTCGCAGGCGCATCGCATCGCGCGCGAGGAGATCTTCGGCCCCGTGCTGTCCGTGCTGACCTTCCGCACCCCGGCCGAGGCGGTGGAGAAGGCCAACAACACCCCGTACGGGCTGTCCGCCGGGGTCTGGACCGACAAGGGCTCGCGGATCTTGTGGATGGCCTCCCGGCTGCGGGCCGGGGTGGTGTGGGCCAACACGTTCAACAAGTTCGACCCCTCCTCGCCGTTCGGGGGCTACAAGGAATCCGGCTACGGCCGGGAAGGCGGCCGGCACGGGCTGGAGGCCTACCTCGATGTCTGACACGACGACCGCGCCGCCTGCCCGCTTGGCCGTGCGGAAGACGTACAAGCTGTACATCGGCGGGGCCTTCCCCCGCTCGGAGAGCGGAAGGTCCTACGTGGTGACCGACCCCAAGGGCGGATTCCTGGCCAATGCGGCCATGGCCTCCCGCAAGGACGCGCGGGACGCGGTGGTGGCCGCCCGCAAGGCGTTCGGCGGCTGGTCGGCGGCCACCGCCTACAACCGGGGCCAGGTGCTCTACCGGGTCGCCGAGCTGCTGGAAGGCCGGCGCGCGCAGTTCGCCGCCGAAGTCCGCTCGGCCGAGGGCCTGGGCGCCCGCCAGGCCGAGGCCGTCGTGGACGCGGCCATCGACCGCTGGGTCTGGTACGCCGGCTGGGCCGACAAGATCGCCCAGGTGCGCGGCGCGTCCAACCCGGTGGCAGGCCCCTTCTTCAACTTCTCCCAGCCCGAGCCCACCGGCGTGGTCGCGGTGATCGCCCCGGACGCCTCCAGCCTGCTCGGCTTCGTCTCGGTCGTCGCGCCCGCGGTCGTGACCGGCAACACGGTGGTGGCCCTGGCCAGCGAGCACCGCCCGCTGCCCGCGGTATCCCTGACCGAGGTGCTTGCCACCTCAGACGTGCCCGGCGGGGTGATCAACGTGCTGACCGGCCGCACGGCCGAGGTCGCGCCCTGGCTCGCCTCGCACATGGACGTCAACGCCATCGACCTGACCGGTGCCCCGGACCCGATGGCCGACGACTTGGCCGTCTCCGCCGCCGAGAACCTCAAGCGCGTCCTCCGGCCTGGCGAGGAGGACTGGACCCAGCCCCCCGGCCTCAAGCGCATGCTCACCTACCTGGAGACCAAGACCGTCTGGCATCCCACCGGCATCTAACCGACGGCGATCCAGGTCAGCGCCGCGTCACCGTCAGGGGCATGACATCCATCACGCCCGGGACAGGACTAGTCGCACTGGGCCAGCGCACGGCATCTGCCTAGCGTTGAGGACATGACGACGAGCCCTCAGTCCATCACCCCGACCCGCGACCGCAGCCGCCTGTGGCCGATCGCCAAGATCGTGGTCTTCGACACCGCCGGCCCGCTGGTGGCCTACACGATGCTGCGTTCGGCCGGGCTGAGCAGCGTATCGGCCCTAGTCCTGAGCGGCGTCCTGCCTGGCGTGGCCGTCCTCGGCAGCCTGATCCGGCACCGGCGCCTGGATGCGGTCGGCGTCCTGGTACTGGCCGGGATCGCCGTCGGGACGATCCTGGGCTTGGTCAGCGGCAGCGCCCGCCTCGTCCTGATGGAGGGCTCGGTGCCTACGGCGGTGTTCGGGCTGCTGTGCCTGGCCTCGCTGCGGTCCCGCCGCCCGCTGATCTTCCGCTTCGCCCTGGATTTCATGGGCCCTGACACCCCGCGCGGCCGGGACTTCGACGGCCTGTGGCGCTATCCCGGATTCCGCCGCGTCTTCTGGCTCTTCACGGTCGTCTGGGGCCTGGCCTACCTGGCCGAGGCCGCCGCCCGGATCGTCATCGTCGAGACCACCTCGACCGGTACCTCGCTGGCCCTCTCCAAGGTGATGCCGTACGCCGTCGCCGGCGTCCTGGTCGGCTGGATGTTCCTCTACGGCCGCCACGCCCGCCGCCAAGGCGAGCGCATGGCCGCCGCCGCCGAGGCCGCTGCCGCCCAGGCCGCTACCGACCCCGAACCAGCCCTCCAGTAACGCACCGCACAAAATGAAACCCGGGTTTCACTGCCTCTAGCGGTGGTGAATCCCGGGTTTCACTGCGCAAGGGACACCGCACCCGCACCGGCCGCGTCACCCAGGGTGGTGTAGCCGGTAGTGCTCGGCCAGCACGTCGTCGCCGAAATCGTCCACGGGATTGCGCCACGCCGAGTGGATGTGGTTGCCGTTCCCCTGGGTGTTGTCGTGCTCGATGAGCAACGCCGGTCCCTGGACGCGGAAGTAATGCCGCTGGCCTGGTTCGGTGCTGCCCGCCCAGGCGAAGCACAGGTTGTCCAGCCCGGCCTGCTCGAGTTCGTGCAGCTGAGCCCCGGCCACCTCGTCGGGCAGCCGCCGCGCGAACGACCCGACCAGGGCGGCCAGGTCGTCGAGCTGGATCCGGTTCAGCGCCGAACCAGGAATGCCCTTCGGGCCCGAGCGCACGTAGCTCAGCACGTCGCGCTCCTCCTCGCTGATCACGTAGTCCGGCTCGGGAAAGAACACCGGGTCGGGCCGCTCGACCTCGCCGATCCTGGGTACCATTCGGGCCGCGAGATCCGGCGGCGGGCGGTGGTGGATGATCGCGGTCCGCCGCTGTGCTTCGTCCAGTGAGTTCACGAACCGGAAGCCGAGTTCCTCGTCGTCGGCCAGCGGGGCCAGCAGCGCGTACGAAGCCGGCTCCGCGCCGAGCATGCACGGCGTGGGCGACACCCAACGGCCGTCCACCACGGTGAAGTTGAGCGACACGTGATGCCCGGCGAGCTGCCAGCCCCAGGCCTCCTCGCCCGGCGACCCGAACACCCTGAAGCTGTACCGCTCGGGATCGAACAGGTCGGCCAGCCCCGGCGCCAGCGCCCGGAGCACGTGCTCCATGGCCATGACCGAGACGACCTTGGTGTATCCCGGCAGGCTCGTGCCGGCCACGATCAGCTCGTGCGCGAGCCGGCGCTGGCCGTCGTCGAGCGCGCCGATCGGCAGGCCGTCACGATCCGGCTCCGGCAGGAACGACCAGTCGCGCCGCTCGTCGCCGAAGGCGAAGCACGCCCGCCCGCGCTGCGCCTCGCTCAAGGCAGCCACGAACGCCGCCGCGGCCGCGGTCATCCGCCCGGCCGTCTCCGGCACCGCCAGGCGATGCCCTTCACCTATCGTCATGGTCTTTTTCTATCGAACGGACCGTGATGCGCGCCCTCCGGCCCTGCCTATGACTTGCAGGAGCGAGGCGGTCGCTGGTGTCGATGTGCTGCAATGACGTTTTCCAGCCATGCTGGGCGCATGAACGACGAGCACCACGGCAGTGTGCATTCTCGGGTCCACTCCCAGGCACACCCCGGGCGGCGGCACGCCCTCGCGCACCGCGTCCGGCACGCCATCCAGCCGCACTCGCACGACCACGGGACCGACGCGGCGCTGGAGGCCTCGGCCGAGGGTTGGCGGACGTTGTGGATTTCGCTGGCCGCCCTGGCCGTGACGGCGGGCGCGCAGGCGGCGGTGGTCGCGCTGTCCGGTTCGGTCGCGCTGCTCGGTGACACGCTGCACAACGCGGCCGACGCGCTGACCGCCGTGCCGATCGGGATGGCCTTCCTGCTCGGTCGGCGCCGTCCGACCCGCCGGTATACCTACGGCTACGGCCGGGCCGAGGACCTGGCCGGCATCGCCATCGTGGTGGTGATCGCGATCTCCTGCGCCGTGGCCGCGTTCGCCGCCGTCCAGCGGCTGGCGGACCCGCGGCCGGTCACCCACCTGGCCGCCGTGGCCATCGCGGCTGTCCTCGGTTTCGCCGGCAACGAACTGGTGGCCCGCTACCGGATCAGGGCCGGCCGCCGGATCGGTTCCGCCGCGCTGGTCGCCGACGGCCGGCACGCCCGCGCCGACGGGTTCACCTCACTGGCCGTCCTGGCCGGGGCGGGCGGGATGGCGCTGGGATGGACCTGGGCCGATCCCGTGATCGGGCTGGCCATCACGGCGGCCATCCTCACGGTGGGCTGGCAGGCGGCTCGCGACGTCGGCCGGCGGCTGATGGACAGCGTCGACCCGGCGCTGACCGACCGGGCCGAGACAACCTTGCGGGCGACCCCGGGCGTCCTGGGCGCAGGGCCAGTGCGGCTGCGCTGGGTCGGGCGCAGCCTCCGGGCCGAGTGCGAGATCCTGGTCGATCCGCACTGTTCGGTCATCGAGGCGCACGCGGTCGCGGTCAGCGCCGAGCACCGGCTGATCCACGCCATCCCCCACCTGGCCGCCGCCCTGGTGCACGCCGATCCGCTGGACGACGCCGACCATCACGCGCCGCTGGCCGACCATGCCGCCGCGTGACCACGCGCAGTGCTGGCCACGGGCAGACGAACCCGGCAAATCTCCCCGGCCCGCTAGACGCGGGGCAGGATTCCGGCCAGCAGGCCGCCCATCCGGCTGGCCGAGGCGCGGCCGGCCTCGACCACCTCGGCGTGGCTCAGGCTGTGCCCGGCCAGGCCTGCCGCCAGGTTCGTGACCAGCGAGATGCCGAGCACCTCGGCGCCGAGCTGACGGGCGGCGATCGCCTCCAGGCCGGTCGACATGCCGACCAGGTCGGCGCCGAGCCGGCCCAGCATGGTGATCTCGGCCGGGGTCTCGTAGTGCGGGCCGGGCAGCATCGCGTACACGCCTTCGGCCAGGCTCGGGTCGGCCTCCCGGGCCAGCGCGCGCAGCCGCGGTGAGTACAGGTCGGTCAGGTCGACGAACCGCTGGCCCATCGACGGCGCTGGCCCGGTCAGCGGGGATTTGCCGGTCAGGTTGAGATGGTCGCTGATCAGCACCGGCTCCCCAACCGCGAGCCCGGACCTGATGCCGCCCGCCGCGTTAGTCAGTACCACCACCCGGGCGCCCGCCAACACCGCTGTGCGCACGCCGTGCACCACCGTGGCGGGGGGCAGCCCCTCGTACAGGTGCACCCGGCCGAGGAACACCAGCACCCGCAGCGGCCCGGCGTTGACCGAACGAACCGTGGGCGTGTGCCCGGCCACGCTGGGCTCGGGAAATCCGCCCAGTTCGGTCAGCGGGACCTCGGCCTCGGCCGGGCCGATCGCGTCGGCGGCCGGGGCCCAGCCCGAGCCGAGCACCACCGCGGCATCGGGCAGGCCGGTCACGGCGGTAAGGCTGGCGGCGCTGGCTTCCGCCACGGCGTACGGATCCTCGGTCACGACCAGCATCATGGCGCATGCGCAGGCCGCGGCGATAGCGAACCGCCCGGTCCGGGAGCGGCGTTTCGCGGCCGCTGGCACCACGGCCCGTTCCGTCAAAGATGGAATTACCCGCGTTTCGGTATACCGTGACGGGGTGGATGACGAGGCTGTGACCCGAGAAGTCGGGGAAGCCCCGGGGGCCGATCCGCAGACGCAAACCCCGGAACCCGAGGCGGCCGGGCAGGCCGCGGGCGGCCCGGACGGGACGTGGGACGACCCGCGGATACCGTGGTCCGGGCGGCCGCGGCCGGTCGACATCTTGTGCTGGGCCGGCATCGTGCTCAGCGGTATCTACTACTGGGCCCTGCTGCCGTTCGTGGCCCCGCTGGTCGGCACCCATCCCGTGCTGCTCGAGGTGCTGAACGGAAACACCGCGGCCATCATCTCCGCCGCGGCCTTCGTCCGTATCGGGCACGGGTCGCTGGTCGTGGTGCTGCTAGCCGCCCTTCCCGGGCTGATGAAGTTCGACATCCTGTACTGGTGGGCGGGCCGCCTGTGGGGCGAGCGCATCATCGCGCTGCTGTCCGGCCGGCGCAACCGCGGCGGTCGCTACATGGCACGCGTGCAGCGCTGGGGCCGCAAGTTCACCTGGCCCGCCGTGCTGGTCGCTCAGTTCCTGCCCATTCCCACCGCGATCATCTACGTCGTGGTCGGCTGGGCCGGGATGCGGCTGGTCACGTTCCTCATCCTGGATGCCATCGGCACGCTGCTGTGGGCGGGCCTGCTGGCGGGCCTGGGCTACGAACTCGGCCACCACGCGGTCGTGGTCGCGCAGACCATCTCGCACTACGGGCTGTGGATCTCGATCGCCCTGATCGTCGTCATCGTGTTCTTCCAGGTGCGCTCGCAGCGTCACATGCTGAGCGTGGCCCGCCAGGCCCGGTCCGCCGCCACCGGCGGCCAGACGAACACAGCCGCCACCGGCGGCCAGACGAACACAGCCGCCACCGGCGGCCAGACGAACACAGCCGCCACCGGCGGCCAGACGAACGCAGCCGCCACCGGCGGCCAGGCCAGCCCCGCCGCCTCAGGCGGCCAGGCCAGCATGGCCGCACAGGCCAGCGGCGGCGATGAGGCCGGCAGCTGATCGCGGTCCGGGCGAGGGCGATCACTCCCGGGCCGACCGGTGCCTGGCGCCGCTGGTCAGCCGGGGCAATATTCCCGCGTCCGCGGCGACCGTGAGCTCATCTGGCACAACGGCATGACCGGCGGGTACAGCGCGATGATCGCCTTCGACCCGGTGCGCAGCCTGGGCGTCGCGGCCCTGGCCAATAGCGCGGGCGTCCAGCCGTCACCCCTGGATGAGGCCGTGTTCGAAGCGCTCGGCTAGACCCGTTTACCCCTTGACTACGCCCGAGGTCAGGCCACGGACGTAATAGCGCTGCAGGGCCACGTACAGCACCAGGCACGGGATCATGGCGATCACCGCCCCGGCCTCCAGGAAGCCGAAGTTGACCTGGCCGACGCTGCCGGACTCCATGTTGAGCAGCGCCAGCGGGAGCGTATACAGGTCGTTGCTGGTCAGGAACGTCAGGGCGCCGACGAATTCGGTCCAGGAGAACAGGAACGCGTACAGGATCGTGGTCGCGACACCCGGCACCACCAGCGGGCGCAGCACCGACACCAGCGTGCGGGTGGCCGACGCGCCGTCCACCGCCGCCTGCTCGCTGAGCTCCCAGGGGATCTGCAGGAACGTGTTGCGCATCACGAACACGCCGAACGGCAGGTTGAACGTGGTGTAGAACACGGCCAGGCCGAACAGGCTGTTGGTCAGGCCGAGCGTGTGCATCTCCAGGAACAGCGGGGTCAGCAGCGACTGGAACGGCACCATCAGGGTCGCCAGGACCAGCGCGAACACCACCCCGGAGCCGCGGAAGCGGAACCGGGCGAACCCGTAGCCGGCCATCGTGGCCACCACCGCCGTGGCCGCCGCGGTCATCGCCGCGACCAGCAGGCTGTTCAGCGCGTAGTGCAGGATGCCGCCGTCGATGAGCCCGCTGTAGTTGCCGAACCCCAGGTGGTGCACGTCCGCAGTGGACGGGGCGCTGGTCACCAGCGCGTCCGGGAGCAGGGACCGGAACACCGCCCAGGCCAGCGGGAGCACGAACAGGATGCTCGCCACGGTCCCCGCGATCAGGTACACGGCCAGGCCGGTTCGGCCCGTGCGGCGCGCCGGGGCGGCCCGTGGGGCCCGCCCGGGAGTAGACCCGGGAATAGGCACTGCCTGGCTTGCGGAGGTCACCGGCGCCTCCCAGGCCGCCGCTTCGAGGTCTTCGGGTCGGCGTCGTCGCGGAGCAGGTAGAACTGCGCGGCGCTGATGAGGCCGACGACGATGACCAGGGCGATCGCGCCCGCCGTGGCGTAGCCCAGGTGGTAGGCGATGAACGCCTCCTCGTAGATCCACATCACGATCGACTCGGTGCTCGTGCCGGGGCCGCCCTGGGTGAGGATGAAGAACTGGTTGAAGGCCAGGAACGAGCCGATCACCGAGATGATCAGGCTGAGTGCGATGTTGCGGCGCAGCATCGGAATGGTGATCCGCCGCTCCTTCTGCCACCACGTGGCCCCGTCCACGTTCGCGGCCTCGTAGAGCTCGGACGGGATGCCCTGCATCCCGCCCATCAGGATCATCATGGTCAGGCCGGAGGCGAACCAGATCACGAACACGCAGATCGCCCCGAGCGCCAGGTCGTAGTGGACCGTCCACGCGGTCGACAAGCTGGCCAGGCCCAGCTTGCCCAGCACGGCGTCGACCGCGCCGGAATCGGGCTGCAGCTCCAGCAGCAGCATGAAGCTCTCGGTGGCCAGCCCGACGATGAAGGGCAGGAAGAACGCGGTCCGGAACACCACCGAGCCAGGCCGGTTGGCCCGCACGAAGGTCGCCATGGTGTAGCCGAGAACCAGGATCGGGCCGGTCACGATGGCCGTGTACAGCAGGGTGAACAGCACCGAGTGGATGAACACCGGGTCATGGATCAGCTCGGAGTAGTTGCGGCCCCCGGTGAAGTGGTACGAGCCGATCAGCGGCCAGTCGGTCAGCGAGATGTAGACGGCGAAGCCGAGCGGGAACAAGACGAACACGGAAACCAGCGCGAACGCGGGGGAGACCAGGACCATCCCGGTCCGCGCCCGCCGGGCCCGCAGGGTGCGGCCCCGCACCAGGGAACCCCGGGGCCGGTCAGCCCGGACCCGCGGGATGGTGTGATCCCGCGGGCCGGATTCGTCGACGATCATCTGTTAGGCAGCCGCCTGCTGTATGAGCTGGGTGAATCCAGATTGGCCTTGTTGCAGGGCCAGGGTCATATTGCCGTCGTAGACCGCCGTGGTAAACATCTGGAACCACGGCCCCTGGGGCACGTTGAACGCCTGGTTGTAGATCAGCCCGACCGGCGCGTAGCCGTGCCCGAGCGCCTTCAGCGCCACCGCGTCGAGCGGGTGCGCGGCCGAGAACGCCGGGGTGAGCAGGTCAGTGCGGATCGGCGTAGCGCCGAGGTTGGGGTACTGCTCCTGCTGCTGCTGCTGCATCACCCAGGTGATGAACTCCCAGGCCCCGGACGGGTTCTTGGCCGCCGCGGGGATCGCGAAGTCGTCGCCGCCGTCGAACGTGCTGTAGCCGCCGGTCGCTCCGGGCAGCGGGGTGTCCGCGAACTCGGTGCCGAGCTGGGCGGGTGTCGCCAGGTCCTCGACCTGGCCGTAACCGCCGGGCATGATCCCGATCTTGCCCGCCACGAAGTCCTGGCCCCAGGTCGGCCCGTCGTCCGTGCGGTCGTTGTCCGGCACCAGCTTCTGCGTCCACATGTCCCGGTACAGGGTCAGCGCCTGGACCAGGGCCTGGTTGTTGCTGATCGTCGCGGTCTGGCTGCCGATCGGGCCTGCGGTCAGGTAGCTCCCCGAGGCCCAGATGCCCGGCTGCACAGTGAAGCCGAGGCAGCCCTCGCAGTCGCCGGCGAAGGTGAACCCGTGAATCCCGTTGCCCAGCTTGTTGATCGCCTGGGCGTCGGACAGGATCTGGGCGTACGTGGTCGGCGGGTCGTTCGGGTTCAGGCCCGCCTTGGTGAACAGCTGCTTGTTGTACCAGAGCACCGACAGGTCGGCCCAGTACGGAAGCCCGTACTCCTGGCCCTGGTAGGTCCCCAGCCCCACGTGCCCGGGACTGAGCGAGGACACGTACGGCAGCGCGGCGATCGCCTTGGTCAGATTCAAGAACGAGCCGTTGCGGGTGAACGTGGGCATGTCGATGTCGTTGAGCCCGACCACGTCCGGTGGGTCGCCGGCCCGGATCGATGTGGCCAGCGACGTGGTGTCGTCGTTGATCGAGGTCAGGGTGAGCTTGACCTTGAGGTTGCTGTGCGAGGCGTTGAACTCGTTCACGAGCTTCTGGGCCAGGGTCTTGGACACGGTCCGGGCCCAGAACTGGACGGTACCCGTGGCATTGACGCCGAAGTTCGACGATCCCGGTGACGCCGATGCTGACGCCGCCGGGGAGGAACTCGAGGACGAGCAGCCCGCGGCGGCTGCGGTGGCCAGCGCCGCGGCGGACAAGAGTGCGAGTGTTCTTCGTTTCATGTGCCGGTTCCTTTAAGACATGGTCGGCGCGAAGGCGCAGCGCGTGCCGGAGGGGCCGACGGCCCCGAGGGAGCGGGGCGCGCGGGCCATGACAAAAGCTGCGTGCGGCGGGGCCACGGCGCCTGCGGCCACGCTCGCCCGATACTAGCGGAGGGTGTTCACTATGTAGCCGTCTGACGGTTTCTGCCTCAAGGAAATCCTTTGCCTCACCAAGTTATGGAACTTTGGCGAACCTCGTCAACCCCCAATCGCGGCGTGGCGTGAGGGCCGGGGGGTTGGCTTTTGAGAGGCCGGTCAGAGGCTGGACTGGCGGACCACAAGGCGGCTGGCCACGATCTGCACCCCGTGGGCCGGCTCGTCGGCGATCGCGGCCAGCAGTAGCTCCGCGGCCGCCCGGCCGACCTCCTCCAGACACATGTCGATGCTTGTCAGCGGCGGCTGCGCGCCGAGCGCCATCGGTTCCCAGTTGTCGAAGCCAACCAGCGCCACGTCGCCCGGGATCCTGCGGCCCGCCGCGCGGAGCGTATCCCCCACCCCGCGGGCGATCTGGTCGCTGCCGCAGAAGATCGCGTCGAGGTCAGGCCGGTCAGCCAGCAGCCGGGCGGCCGCCTCCCGGCCCCACCGCTCGCTCCACTCGCCGGACCGCACGCCGCCGTGCGGCTCCAGGCCCTTCGCCGCGAGCGCGGCGGAGAACCCGGCGGCCCGCTGGCGGGCGGCCAGGAAGCGCTCCGGGCCGGTGATGTGCCCGATCCGGCACCGGCCCGCGGCCAGCAGGTGCTCGGCGGCGGCGCGCCCGCCGCCCTCGTCGTCGGGCAGTACCGCCGGCCCGTCCTCGCCCAGCGGCTGGGTCATCGCGTAGACGACCGGGATGCCGGGCCCGGCCACCACCGGCGGCCGCGGCTCGACCCGTCGGCCGGTCACGATCAGGCCGTCCACCCGCCGGGCCGACAGCATCTCGATGTAGCGCCGCTCACGGTCAGGGTCCTCCCGGGTGTCGCACATGAACACCGACACCTGCCCGGTGCCCAGCGCGTCCTCGGCCCCGAGCATGACCGGGATGCTGAACCGGCCGAAACTGTCGGTGGTAATCAGGCCGACCGTGAATGAGCGGCCCGCCAGCAGGGCCTGGGCCAGCGTATTGGGCGCGAAGCCGAGCCGCTGCGCCGCCTCCGCGACGCGCTCTCGCGTCTCGGCCCGGAGCTTGCCCTGCCCGTTGAGTGCCTTGGAGGCGGTGCCGATGGACACGCCGGCCTCCGCCGCCACGTCACGGATGGTCACCCGCCTCATCTGGCCCTCCTCAGCGCTCGCGGCTGGCCCTGGCGCCCGCCGTGGCGGACCGCGCCGGACGCCGCTGGGCATCTCGGCGGGCCGCGTGGTTGACGCCTCCCGGGTCAGCCTCTAGCCTACGATTTCGTGGGAAGCGGGGAAAACCTATTCCTCGGATCGGCCGTCCTGGAGACCGCGCACGTGAATCATCCCGAAGCCGCGCCCGCGGCTGCACCTGCCCCCAGCCCGCCGGCCCGGCCCGACGTCACGAGCCCGGCCCAGCCCGACGCCACGAGCCCGGCTCTGCCCGACGCAGCGCTCCCGGCCCAGCCCGACGCCGCGAGCCCGGCTCTGCCCGACGCAGCGAGCCCGGCCCAGCCCGACGCCACGAGCCCAGCGGGCGTCACTGGGCCTGTCGCCCCCACCGCCGCCGCGGCCGGGACGCACCGGCCGGTCGCCGGAAGCCGCCTGACCGGCGGGCTCCTGCACCGATGGCAGCACCGGAGCCGGACTGCGAGCCTGCCGCTCGCTCTGCGCCAGCTCGAGAACGCGGGGAACCTGGACAACATGCGCCTAGCCGTGCGGAGCCGGGAGCGCGCCGAGGCCGATGGCCACGGCGGGCGGCCCGCGCCCCCGAACACCGTGGCCGCCGCGCCCGGGTCGGGCTATCGCGGCCCGGTGTTCATGGACTCCGACATCTACAAGACCCTCGAGGCGATCGGCTGGGAACTGGCTCATGGCGACCGCCCGCGACTGGCCTCCTTCGCCGCCGACGTGATCGGCCTGCTCGAGCAGGCCCAGCGCCCGGACGGCTACCTGAACTCCTACTTCCAGGTGAGCGGCGAGCCGCGATACTCCCGGCTGGCCACCAGCCACGAGATGTACTGTGCCGGGCACCTGATCCAGGCCGCGGTCGCGCACCGCCGCAGCACCGGTGACGGCCGCCTGCTGGCCGTCGCCGTCCGGCTGGCTGACCACCTGGTGCGCACGTTCGCGCGCCAGGAGAAGGGCCTCGACGGCCACCCGATCATCGAGACCGCGCTGGCCGAGTTGTACCGCGAGACCGGCAACCCGGACTACCTCGAGCTCGCCCGCCAGTTCGTCGAGCAGCGCGGCCACGGGCTGGCCGGGGATTCCGGCCTGGGCCGCCGCTACCTGCAGGATCACACGCCGGTCCGGTCCCTGGACACCACCGTGGGACACGTGGTGCGGGCGCTGTACCTGGAGGCCGGGGTAGCCGACGTCGCCGCCGAGCTGGACGACCGCTCGCTGCTGGAGACCTCGCTGCGCCGCTGGGACGACATGGTCGCCACTAAGACGTACCTCACCGGCGGCAACGGCTCGCGGCACGTGGACGAGGGTTTCGGCGACCGGTTCGAGCTCCCGCCGGACCGCGCCTACAACGAGACCTGCGCCGCCATCGCCAGCTTCCAGTGGACCTGGCGGCTGCTGCTCGCCACCGGCGACGCCAAGTACGCCGACCACATGGAACGCGTGCTCTACAACGGGTTCGGCGCCGCGGTGGCCACCGACGGCCTGCGCTTTTTCTACGTCAACGCGCTGCAGCGCCGCCCGGATCACTTCGAGAAGGACGACCCCGGGCGGCGGCGGGTCTGGTTCAACTGCGCCTGCTGCCCGCCGAACATCATGCGCCTGCTGGCCTCGCTTGAGCACTACCTGGCCACGACCTCCGGCGACACGCTGTACGTCCAGCAGTACACCGGGTCGCGCCTGTCCGGCGCGGGCCTCGACCTCGAGGTGACCACGCAGTACCCGTGGTCCGGCGCGGTCCACCTGCGCATCCTCGCCGCCCCCGCGGCCGAGCGCGGGATCGCGCTGCGGATCCCGGCCTGGAGCGCGCACACCCGCATCTCAGTGAACGATCAAAACCATGATCCTGAACGAAGCGTGGTTCTCCCCGGCTACCACCATCTGCGCCGCGCGTGGCAGCCGGGCGACGAGATCACGCTGCACCTGGACCTGACGCCGCGCTGGACCCACCCGGACCGGCGCGTCGACGCGGTGCGCGGCTGCGCGGCGATCGAGCGCGGGCCGCTGGTGTACTGCTTCGAGCAGGCCGACCAGCCCGACGGCATCCTGCTGGGCGACCTGGCCGTGCTGCCCGGTGCCGCGCTGCGCGAGCGGCCCGTCACCCTGCCCGGCATCGGCCAGACGATCGAGGTCACCGCGGACGGCGTGCATCTGCCCCCGCCGCCCCGGGTCACCCCCCGCGCCTCGCGCGCAGCGACCGCGATCCCGTACTTCCAGTGGGACAACCGCGACGGCGGGCCCATGCGCGTCTGGGTCCCCCGCGCCGATGCCTAGCCCCCGATAGCGGGCCCGCCCAAATCGCGGGCCGCCGCCGCGCCGAAGCCAGGATCAGGGCCGCGTGCCGTACAGGTGCTCCAGCGCGAGCTGGTCCAGGCGTTCGTAGCCCAGGCCGCGCCGTCCGAGCGCGTCGGCATCGGCGGCGGCGTCGCGGACGTCCCGCCACGTCTCACCGGGGGCGAGCGTCGGCGAGCGGAGCTGATCCACCCCGGACGCACGCAGCGCCTCGGCCACCTCCGGGTCGGCCCGGAACGCCCGCACCTTCGCCCGCAGGATCAGGTAGTTGCGCATGCACGCGGCCGCCGACACCCAGACGCCCTCGTCGTCCTCGGTGCGTGGCGGCTTGTAGTCGAAGTGGACTGGCCCGTCGTATCCGCCGGCCTCTAGCGTGTCCACTACCCAGAACGCGCCCCGCACGTTCCCGGCGCCGAACCGCAGGTCCTGGTCGTAGCGCGGCCCGTGCTGCCCGTTCAGGTCGATGTGGAACAGCTTGCCGTGCCACATCGCCTGGGCGATCCCGTGCGCGTAGTTCAGCCCGGCCATTTCCTCGTGCCCGATCTCGGGGTTGATCCCGACCATTTCCGGATCCGCGAGCCGGTTGATGAACGCCAGCGCGTGACCCACGGTGGGCAGCAGGATGTCGCCCCGGGGCTCGTTCGGCTTCGGCTCGATCGCGAACCGGAGGCCGTAGCCCTGCTCCCGCACGTACGCGCACAGCAGGTCCAGCCCCTCAGCGTACCGGTCCAGGGCGGCGCGGATGTCCTTGGCCGCGCCGGACTCGGCGCCCTCGCGCCCGCCCCAGAAGATGTAGGTGCGGGCGCCCAGTTCCGCGGCCAGGTCCAGGTTGCGCATCACCTTGGCCAGCGCGAAGCGCCTGACCTCCCGCTCGTTCGCGGTGAACGCCCCGTCCTTGAACATGGGGTGACCAAACAGGTTCGTGGTCGCCGTCGTCACCACCAGCCCGGTCTCGGCCAGTGCCTTGCGGAACGCCCCGATGCGCTCGTCCCGCTCGGCCGGCGTGGCGTCGAAGGCGAACACGTCGTTGTCGTGGAAGTTGACCCCGTACGCGCCGATTTCCGCCAGCTTGTACACGGCCCGCTCGGCGGGCATGGGCGGCCGTACGGCCGTCCCGAAGACATCCACGCCCTGCCATCCGACCGTCCAGATTCCGAACGAGAAGCGGTCCTCGCGCGTGGGGATGTAATCCGTGCTCACCCGGCGTCCCTTTCCGTGCTGCCACTGATCCCCCCATGCTTTCACCGCCCCCGCCCCGCTTCCACGCCCACCAGAACTTTCGAGAAACTATCGCCAGTTCCGCCCCCGCGTCGCTCCCCGCCCCCGGCCGCCCCTTTTCTAGCGGGCCGATGACTCATCGTGCTTACTCTTACGAGCCCGGTGAGTCATCGACCTCTATCGGATGCGCCACCCACGCCTCAGGCGCCCCAGCCGACCGTGGCG
The DNA here is from genome assembly GCA_963722055.1 of uncultured Actinomycetes bacterium. Lineage (GTDB taxonomy): Bacteria > Actinomycetota > Actinomycetes > Streptosporangiales > Streptosporangiaceae > Palsa-504. Next base: position 42,940 of record CAVRLA010000008.1, read on the forward strand.
TCACGGAGGGCGGCGTAGCGCTCGCGGACCGCCAAATCGGGCTCGGCGGTGTACTCGGCGCTTGAGCCCGGCAGCGGCCAGTCCGGTGGCGCGGCGGCCCCGGACAGCGCCCAGGCAGCCTGCCGGGCCGCGCCCAGCGCCACGTACTCGGCGGGCTGGGGCACCGTTACCGGCACCCCGAAGATGGCCGGGGCGATCCGGCGCACGGCCTCGGACCGGGCGGCGCCGCCGATGAGGATGACCCGCTCCGCGGCGATCCCGCAGTCGGCGAGGTTGCCGATCGCGTCTGCGAGCGAGCAGAGCAGGGCCTCGACCGCGGCCCGCGCGAGATTCTCCGGTGTGGTGTTGGTGCTGGTCAGGCCGCGCAGTACCCCGGTGGCCCCGGGCCGGTTGGGGGATCGCTCGCCGTCCAGGTAGGGCAGCAGGGTCAGGCCGCCCGCGCCGGCCGGCGCGGCGAGCGCCAACCGCGACAGCCCGGACGCATCGGTGCCGAGCATGCGAGCCGCGACGCTCAGGATCCGCGCGGCGTTCACCGTGGCCACCAGCGGCAAGAAGCGCCCGGTGGCATCGGCGAAACCGGCCACCAAGCCCGATTCGTCGGCCGCGGGCCTGGCCGCGACCGCATATGCGGTGCCCGAGGTACCGATCGAGACCACCACCTCGCCCAGGCCCACGCCCAGGCCGAGCGCGGCGCCCATGTTGTCGCCGGTACCCGCGGACAGCGCCACGCCGCCGGGTGTCCGGGCCACGATCTCGGCCGGAGCGGCCAGCCGCGGCAGCCCCACCGGGTGGCCGAGCGCGGCCTCGGCGATCTCCGGTAGCCAGCAGCCGGTTGCGGGGGAGAAGTAGCCGGTACCGGAAGCGTCGCCGCGATCGGTGGCCGGTTCCACGGGCCCGTCCCGCCAGCCGGTCAGCCGCCAGGTCAACCAGTCGTGTGGGAGCAGGACGTATGCGGTGCGTTCCGCGGCCTCTGGTTCATGATCGGCCAGCCAGCGTAGCTTGGTCACCGTGAACGACGCCGTCGGGACGCTCCCGGTACGGCGCGCCCATTCGGCTGGGCCGCCGAGCTCGGCGATGAGCGCGGTGGCCTGCGGCGCGGATCGCATGTCGTTCCATAGCAGCGCCGGCCGGATCACCTGGCCGGCCTGGTCCAGCACGACCATGCCGTGCTGCTGGGCCGCCACCCCGATCGCGTCGGCGCGGTCCAGCAGCCCATGCCCGGCCTCGCCCAGGGCCCGCCACCACAATTGCGGGTCGCACTCCGTGCCGTCCGGATGCGGGGCGGTGGCCTGCCCGACCACGGTGCCGTCCTCGGCCTGGCAGAGCAGGACCTTGGTGGACTGGGTGGACGAATCAACGCCTGCGACCAGCATCAGCGGCTCCCTGCCCCAGGCAAGTGCATCCCCTAACCACGGCCTCTCACTAGGGCCGCACTCTACTCGTGCGGTGATTGACCTGCGGCGCCGACCGGTTGCACGTTACAAATGAACGTGCAAACGGTCTTGCACTAAGTGTGGGATCTCGGGCAGGATGTCAACTGCGTCGACCAGCCGGGGCTGACGCACTACGCTTCGCGGGGTCGCGAATGGGCATGAGCCAAGTAGGGTTGCCGACACGTAAGAAGGTCGATCCTGCCTTCCGTCGGCCCCTGGACCTGAGCGCGAGGCTGCAGTGCGCGCCGGGTCGCCCGCGAGTGGTCCGGATGCCGTCGGACTGGTGGGATTCGCCCGCGGTGGCGGCCTGCCCGCTCGGCCTCAGCGTCCAATCCGGCCGCACCGCACGCCGCTTCACCCGGAACACCCTGCGCGAATGGGGCCTGGCCACGCTGGCCGACGACGCGGAGGCGATCGTCGGCGAGTTCGTGGCTAACGCGGTGTCGCACGCCGCGCGCGCGGCTCTTCCCGGGCAGGCCATCGGCCTGCGGCTGCTGCGGCGGACCGGCGAGGTCATGTGTGCGGTGCTCGATCCGTCCTATAGCGCACCGGTGCTCAAGACGCCCGACCGGGACGAGGAGGCCGGGCGCGGCCTGCAGATGGTGGACGCGCTGAGCGATGTCTGGGGCTGGAGCCCGGTGACCGGCCGAGGAAAGGCCGTCTGGGCCATTCTCTTCTGCGCCTGACCGCCGCCACCGGTAACGATCTCCACTGCCGCTCGTTACGCCTGCCTGCTCACGTTAACCTTGGGGGCCGAACGCAGCATTACGGACACCGGCGGCGAGAGAGGCGTGGCATCGATGCCCTGGACATGGCGCTACGAGAAGGCGGACGGCACCCCGATCGCCGCCGATGACCTGCAAGAGGCGATCTTCGTCAGCCAGGGGGACGCGGAGACCTGGCTTGGCGAGCACTGGCGCGAGCTGCTCGCGGCCGGCGTTGACCAGGTCACGCTGCTCGAGGACTCCCGGACCGAATACGGCCCGATGAGCCTGCACCCCGAAGACTGAAGACCGGAGCCCGGAGACCGGAGACCGATGACCAGGGACGCCGAGGCTAGGACCGGACGCGCGGGCTTGAGGTAAGAGAGGGGTCGCGCACGACTGCCCCGCCGAGCGCCTCGTCGATCCGGCTCATGATGTCCGCATCCAGCCGGACACCCGCTGCCTTGACGTTCTCCCGTACCTGTTCGGGCCGGGTAGCACCGACGATGGCGGCGGACACGTTCGGGTTCTGCAGGGTCCAGGCCACGGCGAGCTGCGCCTGCGAGAGCCCGGCGTCGGCCGCGATCGGCCCCAGCCGTTGCACCGCGGCGAGCACGTCGTCGGTGAGCAGTTCGCTCATGAAGCGGGAACCGGAGGGATCGGTGGCGCGGGAACCCGCCGGCGGCACATCACCGGGGGAGTACTTGCCGGTCAGCACGCCCTGCGCGATCGGCGACCAGACGATCTGGCCGAGACCCTCCTTCTCGCACAGCGGCACGACCTCGGCCTCGATGACCCGCCACAGCATGTTGTACTGCGGCTGGTTCGACACGATCCGGTCCAGGCCCAGCTCGCGGGCCACCCGCAGCGCGGCTGAGATCTCCTCGGCGCGCCACTCCGAGACGCCCACGTAGAGCACTTTGCCCGCCCGGACCAGGTCATCGAAGGCCCGCATGGTCTCTTCGATCGGCGTCTCGTGGTCGTACCGGTGCGCCTGGTACAGGTCGATGTAATCCGTCCCCAGCCTGCGCAGCGAGGTATGCAGCGATTCGGTGATGTGCTTGCGCGACAGGCCCCCGTCGTTCGGCCCGGGGCCGGTGGGCCAGTACACCTTGGTGAAGATCTCGAGGGACTCGCGCCGGACCCCGTGCAGGGCCCGCCCGAGGACTTCCTCGGCCCGCCCGCCCGCGTAGACGTCGGCGGTGTCGAACGTGGTGATGCCCTCGTCGAGCGCGGCGCGCACGCACGCGGCGGCGGCCTGTTCCTCGACCTGGGAGCCGTGAGTGATCCAGTTTCCGTACGCGATCTCGCTGATCTTCAGGCCGCTCTGGCCGAGATGCCGGTACTCCATGATCTCCGATCTTAGAATTTGTCGCCCGGATGGACCCTGGGGGCCGGGACGCGGAACCTGCGGATCTGCAGCGCGCGCATGGTTGCGTACAGGGTCAGGCCCCGGGCGGATTCGCCGGGCAATCGCTCGCTGACCAGCCTGCGCAGCCGGTACCTGATGAGCTGGGAGTCGACCAAGATGACCACCACCAGCACCAGGACCAGCGGCGAGACGTAGGTCTGGGCGGTCTTGTTGCGGATGAACACCGCCGCGAGCAGGACCACCAGGATGTACATGTAGTACTCGCTGATCCGGCGCTTGGAGTCGATGTAGTCACGGGCCAGCGCGCGCGCCGGGCCGCGGTCGCGCGGGTTGAGCGCCCATGCCTCACCCGCCTTCATCGCCTCGTACTTGCGCCCCCGCTCGCTGCGGGCCTTGGCCTTGTCCTCCGGGGTGCGGGGCGCGGCCGGCGCCCGGGATCCGGTGATCGGCTGGCGCCGGTTGCGCTCGGCTTCGCTGCGCTTGGGCGTGGGTCGCCCCTTGGCTGCTTCCGCGGGGGAGCGGGGTTGCTTGATCTCTGAAGCCGGGCCGTCCGGGCTGTGCGCGCCCGGGGAATCCTGGGCCGTGCCGTCCGTCGCCCCGGCGCTACGGCGTCGGAACACGGGCATAGCTTAGCCCCGCCAGACCGTTACAACGGTAGCTCGCATTCCGGGGACCGCGTAGGGTGGAATGCGACTAGTCGCACGGGCTCGTCCGCCGTCTAGCCGGGCGCCCGGCCACCTCGGCCCGGTCGCGCGGCCACCGTCGGCGGCGTTGATGTACATGAAGGGGACGGCCGCGCGTATGGGCGTGATGAAGCGAGTCTCACTTGTCTTCAAGGCCAAGGCCAATAAGGCCCTGGACAAGATGGAAGACCCTCGTGAGACCCTGGACTACTCCTATCAGCGGCAGCTCGAACTGCTGACGAAGGTCCGCCGCGGGGTAGCGGACGTCGCCACGTCGCGCAAGCGTGTCGAGCTGCAGATGAACCAGCTACAACAGCAGGCGAACAAACTCCAGGACCAGGCGCGCAAGGCCCTGAGCATGGGCCGCGAGGACCTGGCCAGGGAAGCCCTGACCCGCAAGGCCTCGGCGCAGAGCCAGCTGGACGAACTGCAGGTGCAGTACGCCCAGTTGCAGGCCGAAGAGGAGAAGCTGACCGTCGCCTCCCAGCGGCTGCAGGCCAAGGTGGACGCCTTCCGTACCAGGAAGGAGACCATCAAGGCCACGTACACCGCGGCCGAGGCGCAGACCAGGATCAACGAGGCGTTCTCCGGCATCTCCGAGGAGATGGGCGACGTCGGCATGGCCATCCAGCGCGCCGAGGACAAGACTGCCCAGATGCAGGCCCGGGCAGGTGCGATCGACGAGTTGATGGCCTCCGGGGCGCTCGACGACGTGGGCGGCCGGCGCGACGACATCCAGTCCGAGCTGGACCTGATGAGCGCCAACAGCGACGTCGAGCGGGAGCTGGCCATGCTCAAGGGCGAGATCACCACGGGTGCGCCCAAGCAGCTCGAGGGTTCCGCGCCTAACGGCACCGGCCAGGCCACCCAGGCGCCGCAGCAAAACCAGGCGCCCCAGGGACCGTACGCACCGCCTGCACCGCCGCAGTACTCCCCGCCGCAGTCGGCCGAACCGGTCCAGCCGCCGCAGCAGGCCCAGCCTGCCGGGCTGCCCGCGTCCGACCTGCCCGGCCTGGCGGACGAGCCGCAGGATGGTGACAGATCGTGATCGTCAGGATCCTCGGCGAGGGCCAGTTCCGGGTAGACGACGCGGCCGCCGGCGATCTCAACCGGTTGGACGCCGACCTCGAGACCGCTGTTGAGCACAGCGACGAGGCCGCCTTTGCCGACGCTCTGGGCCGCCTGCTGGCCCAGGTTCGTACGCACGGTTCACCTCTGCCGCCAGATATCCTTGAATCGTCGGACCTGATCCTTCCTCACCAGGACTCGAGCATGGACGAGGTGCGCAAACTGCTTACGGACGAAGGCCTTATTCCGGGCTGACCGGATGGTCTTGCCGGGGGCCATGTCAGCCGGGGCGGCCCCACCTGGGGACGCCCCGAGTCCAGGGCAAACTTGCGTAAAACGTTCAGCTAAGATTCAGGATCCGTCGGATACATTTCAGCTAGGTAGTGCTGGTGGCACCCGGAGGGCAAAACCCAGCCGGGGCCGAACGGAGGAGGCGCCACATGGCGCGTACCAGGTATGCGCCTGACCGGGGGCTGACGGCGCGGATGACCGCGACGATGTTCCTGCTCGGGCTGGTGTTTGTCGCATTCATCGCCGCGATCATCGGGATCGGGGCGGCGACCCACGCATCCGATGCCTTGATCGTGCTGTTCGCGCTGGTCCTTGGCGGCGGCTTTGCCATCGGGTCCCTGTTCTACTCGGACAAGATCGCGCTCAGCACGGCGGGCGCGGTCGAGGTCAGCCCGACCGACGGGCCAGTAGCCAGCAATCTGCACGGCATCGTGGACCGCGTATGCGCGCTGGCTGACATGCCCAAACCGCGGATCGCCATCGCCAACACCCAGCTGCCGAACGCCTTCGCGACCGGCCGCAGCGCCGACAAGGCGGTGCTCTGCGTAACCACCGGCCTGATGAACAGGCTCGACAACGACGAGCTCGAGGGCGTCATCGCGCACGAGCTGTCGCACGTGGCGCACAAGGATGTCCAGGTCATGACCATCGCGTCGTTCCTGGCCATCGTGGCCGCGCTGCTGATCAGGTTCTCCTTCTACGGCGAGCTATTCGGCGGCGGCGGCCGCGGCCGCAGCAACAACAACGGCGGCGGCGCCTACATTTTCCTCATCCTGATGGCGGTCAGCATCGTCGTCTACGCGGTCAGCTTCCTGCTCATCCGCATGCTGTCCCGGTATCGTGAGCTGGCCGCGGACCGCAGCGGCGCGCTGCTCACCGGCCAGCCCAGCGCGCTGAAGAGCGCGCTGATCAAGGTCACCGGGGACATGGGCAAGATCCCGACCAGGGACCTGCGCAGCGCCGAGCCGCTGAACGCGTTCTTCTTCGCGCCGGCCATGAAGCTGAGCGGCGGCGGGTCGAGCCTGTCCAACATCTTCTCCACCCACCCGAGCCTGGAGCGCAGGCTGGCCGAGCTCGACAAGGTACAGCAGCAGCTGGGCCGGACCGCCGGGTAAGGGCGCTCGTGGGCTTCCTGGACACCCTGCTGGGCCGGACCAAGCCGGTCCAACCCAAGCTGGATGACCTGTTCGCGCTGCCCTCAGCGGCGATCACGCTCGACGCCGGAGCCGGTTTCAAGCCCACCGGCTCCGGGTCGGTGTGCTTCCGCCCGGTCGAGGGCCGTTCCTTCTCCGACGTGCAGCAGGAAGTGCAGGACCTGCTCGACATGAGCTCGGGGAAGGAGGGCGGCCTGCCGGTCGAGGTGACCAAGGACTCCTACGGCTTCAACTGGCTGGTCAGCTCGCGCATGTCCGACGAGCTCGACGCGCTGGTCACCGACCTGCACGCGGTCAACTCCTCGCTGGTCAACGCCGGCTTCGGCCCGCAGCTGCTGTGCACCCTGGTCGCCTTCCGCGACGATAAGGAGCGTCGGCTAGCGCTGATCTACCTGTACAAGCGAGGCACGTTCTACCCGTTCGCGCCGCTGGACGGCGAGCGCCGGGACAACGCGCTCGAGCTGCAGGTCAAGGGAATCATCGGCGCGGACCTGAAGTTCGAGCCGGACCTGGCCCGCTGGTTCCCCGTCTGGGGCGCCCCCGGGCTCTAGTCCTCCACGAGTGGCTGGAATGCGGCCGCAGCGCTTATCGTTGGGATTGCACGTGGGGAGGCCCCCACGCCGCGGGCATGCGGTACACGAACTAGGCAGGAGCTAAGGTGACTGTTCAGCAAGAGGCCACGCAGGGGATCGTCCTGACCAATGGCGCGGCCGCCAAGGTGAGCAGCCTGCTTGCGCAGGAAGGCCGGGACGACCTGAGGCTGCGCATCGCAGTCCAGCCGGGTGGCTGCTCCGGGCTTCGCTACCAGCTTTACTTCGACGAGCGCGAGATCGACGGCGACATCGTCAGCGATTTCGGCGGCGTGCAGGTCGTGACGGATAAGATGAGCGCCCCGTACCTGATGGGCGCGACCATCGATTTCGTCGACACGATCGAGAAGCAGGGTTTCACCATCGACAACCCGAACGCCACGGGTTCCTGCGCATGCGGCGACTCCTTCCACTGACGCGCCGCTAAACCGGGCCCCCGCCGTGCGCATCGCCGTCACCGGGTCGATCGCGACCGATCACCTGATGACGTTCCCCGGCAAGTTCACCGACCAACTCATCGCGGACAAGCTGGACAAGGTCTCGCTCTCGTTCCTCGTCGACGAGCTGGCTATCCGCCGCGGCGGCGTAGCCGCCAACATCGCCTTCGGCCTCGGCGTACTCGGCCTGCGGCCGCTGCTGGTCGGCGCGGTCGGCGCCGACTTCGAGGACTACCGGCACTGGCTGGAGGCGCACGGGGTCAGCACCGTCGGCGTGCGGGAGTCGCTGCTGCGGCACACGGCCCGCTTCGTCTGCACCACGGACGCCGACGGGAACCAGATCGGCTCGTTCTACGCAGGCGCGATGGCCGAGGACGCGGAGATCAAGATCGCGCCGCTGGCCGCCGAATACGGCGCCAACCTGGTCCTGATCGGCGCCGGCGATCCCGGGGCCATGGTGGTGCACACCAGGGGGTGCCGCGAGGCCGGGCTGAAGTTCGCGGCCGATCCATCGCAGCAGCTGGCCAGGATTCTCGACGACGAGCAGGTCCGCGCGCTGGTCGACGGCGCTGACTACCTGTTCGGCAACGAGTACGAGGAAGCGCTGATCGAGCGCAAGTCCGGCTGGAGCAGCGCGGAGATACTAGCCCGGGTCGGGGTCAGGATCACCACGCTGGGCTCGGCGGGCGCCCGGATCGACCAGCGGGGCCAGTCGCCGGTCACGGTACCCGCCGTGCCGGACGCCAAGCCCGTGGACCCCACCGGGTCGGGCGATGCGTTCCGCTCCGGCTTCCTGGCCGCCGTCGCCTGGGGTCTGTCCCTCGAGCGCGCCGCTCAGCTGGGCAACCTGATGGCCGTGCACGCGCTGGAAGCCACCGGTCCGCAGGAGTACAACCTGAAGCCCGGCCCGCTGACGGACCGCTGCGCCGCCGCCTACGGTGACGCCGCTGCGGCCGAGGTCGCCACGTACCTGCCCGCCTGATCCACTCAGCGTCCTTTTTCTATGGAACGGTCCGTGGTGCGTGCCCTGCTTTTCCCACTCGCCTCCGGCGCCTCTTGACCCGCCGCCTTCCCTCGTCGCTCGTTCCTCGCTCCTCAGTCCAGGCGGCGGCGGCGCCTTTGGCTCGCGGGGCCCGGTCGGGCGCGGCTCCAACCGGCTTATGGGCCCGACCGTCATACTTGGTGGACGGCCACATGGTGCCAGGAAAGGGGAGGCACGGGAGTGTTTCCAAAGATCGAGCGTTCAGATAGCGGGAACCGAGGTGCCGCCCGGAGGCCCCGGGCCCGGGCCGGCCAGCTGGCTGCGGCGCTGATCGTCCTGGTAGCAGTGGCCGGGTGCTCCTCGTCATCTAGCCCGTCAGCTGCGCCGGCGAGTTCGTCCCCTCCGGCCTCGCTGCCCAGCACCGCCGCGCCCGTCCCGCCGCCGTCCACCCCCGCGTCCCCGGCGGTGACCGGACCGCTGGCCTGCGCGACCAGCAGCCTGAACGTGACCCTGGGCCCGTCGTCGGGTTACGCCGGGGGCGTGTACCAGACGATCGTCTTCACCAACACCTCGGGCACCACCTGCACCCTGTTCGGCTATCCGGGCGTCTCCTTGGTCTCCGCTCCGCCGTACAAGCAGATCGGGCTGGCCGCCCAGCGCGCCAGCACCGTGCCGGTCAAGCAGATCACGTTGGCGACCGGCGCGGCCGCCAACGCCGTCCTGCAGATCGTGGACGCGCTGAACTTCGGGAGTGCGACCTGCAGCCCGACCCAGGCGGCCTTCCTGCGGATCTACCCGCCGAACCAGACCGCCCCGGCGTACCTGGCCGACACGTCGGAGATCTGCGCTCAGCCGGTCCAGACCCTGTTCATCAGCGCGGTCCAGGCCGGCGCGGGCGGCTCTGCATAACGCCCTGTTTCCAGCTGGTGAGCCTTCAGGGTTCGCTTCCGTCCGGATGCCTCGACCTGCAAGGCTGGACTGCGTGTTATGTAGCGATTCGGGCGGCCGTGCGGATTTTTCTGAGGAAACTTTAGGCTAGTTTTCACCCGAGTGTCTTTTGCGTTCCAAGGTTCAGGAGTGCCTGCACGGACGATTGACGATCATCGGCCTACCGGGCATCGACCGGCCCAGAATCCGGCCGCCGCGGTCACGGTAGCGTGGCGGGCATGAGAACCGCCCTAGCGGCTGCGGGCGTACCCGGGCTGAGCCGGGCTCTCGCGTCCGGGTATCAGGGACCCCCCGAGTTGACCGTGACCCGGGCCCTGACCGAGTGGACGCTCGACCCGTGGATGCTGGCGCTCATCCTGCTCCTCGGCGGCGGCTACCTGGCCGGAGTCAGGAGGGCCCGTACCTCCCGAGACAACCAAGACAACAGCCTTTGGCCGGTAGCTCGGCCGATCTGGTTCTGCGGCCTCGGCCTCGGCTTCCTGGTCATCGCCACCATGTCCTGGGTAGGCGTCTACCAGCCCGTCCTGTTCTGGGTCCGGGCGGTTCAGACGGTACTGCTGGTCCTAGTCGTCCCGCTCTTCCTGGCCCTGGGCCGTCCGGTCACCCTGGCCGCCACGGTGTTCCCGCGCGCGGGTACCCGCCTCGAGGCAGTCATCCGGTCCCGGCCCGCGCGGATTCTCACCTTCCCCGCGATCACGGCGCTCGCGCTGGTCGGCGTGCCGTTCGCGATGTACTTCACGTCCTGGTACACGGCCGTCTTTCACAGCACGACGGTGCGGGAGCTGACCTACCTGGTACTGATGGCGGTGGGCTACGTATTCTTCTGGACGCTGCTGCGGGCCGATCCGGTGCCCAAGCAGTATCCCTACGCCGTGTCCATGTGGATCACCGGCGCGGAGGTCATCGGGGACGCGTTCTTCGGGATCGCGGTCATCGCCTACCAGGGCCTGATCGGCGGTGCCTACTACCACGCACTGGCCCGGCCCTGGGGGCCCTCGCTGGCCACTGACCAGGTCATCGGCGGGGGAGTGCTGTGGATCCTCGGCGACCTGGTCGGCCTGCCGTTCCTCGCCGTGCAGTTGATCCACATGATGCGCGAGGACGAGTCGGACGCCGCCCGGATCGACGCCGAACTGGATGCCCAGCAAGCTCAGCTGGAGGCCAGCCGCCCGGCCGCGCAGGCCCGCCTCGAGGCACCAGTGCTCCCAGCCGAATCTCAGGAAGCCCAGGAATCCCACGAGCCAAAGCTGTGGTGGCAAGGCGACCCCCGCTTCACCGGCCGCTTCAAGCCCCCCTCCTAACGTCCCGCCCCGCCCTGCCACGTCCCAGGGCGCCCCGCCGCCCGCCCCGCCACTTCCCCCGGTGCCCCCGCCGCCCCGCCACTTCCCCGGGCGCCCCGCCGCGGCGCCCCAAAGCGCCCCCGAAGCGAGTGAAACCCGGGTTTCACTGTGTGTGCCCTAGCGTAGTGAAACCCGGGTTTCATTCTGCTGGCGCTGGCGCTGGCGCTGGCGCTGGGCGGACTAGACGGTGCGGCGGATGAACAGGGCCCAGCCGCGGGAGAGTTCCTGGGCGTAGACGAACTCCTGCGACTTCATCGCGCACCAGGACGGCACGTCCGTGTAGGCGGCCGGGTCGTCGGCCAGGACCGAGACGATCGCGCCCAGCGGGATGTCCCTGATCTGGTCCGCGAGCATGATGATGGGGATCGGGCACTTGCGGCCGAGCGCATCGATGGTCAGCGTAGGGGCCAGGCCGGGAGGTGGCGCCACGGCCCGTTCAGACTCAGGAAAAGGGACGGAACTGTCGGCGGTGCCCGGGGGGTCCGTGCGGCGGGTCGCGGGACCGCGCCCGAACAGGCGGAGCCGGCGTCCGGTAGGGTCTTCCGCTCGCCTCCGGGGCGCCTTTAGGCGCCGCCTTCCCTCGTCGCTCGTTCCTCGCTCCTCGGTCCAGGCGGCGCCGCGCCCCTCCGGCTCGCTCACCCGCGCACCCTCACCGTTTCATCATGCCCGCCGCCGCCTGTGGTACGCGCGCGGAGCCGCGAAGATGAAAGAAACATGTGGGGGTCGCCGAAGGCCGGGGGTCGGCGCGCGATACTGTTTGCACGACACGCTGTAGCAGAACGAGGAAGGCCCCTCGCCTTGACTACCGATCACGCCGGACCGGGCTCGCCGAAGCCCGGGTCCCCTGGTCCCCGCCGGGTACGCGCCGCGCGCGCGACGGGCCTGACGGTCGGGCTTGTCCTCCTGGTCCTCGGCCTGACCGGCTGCACGAACAACTCCTTTACCCGGCTCGGCTTCCCCAACCCCATCACCGAGCAGGGCAAGACCGTGCTCACGCTCTGGCAAGGGTCCTGGATAGCCGCGTTGGCGGTAGGGGCGGTGGTCTGGGGCCTGATCCTGTGGGCGGTGATCTTCCACCGCAAGCGCGGCGACAAGCTGCCCCCGCAGGCGCGCTACAACATGCCGATCGAGATCATGTACACGGCGGTGCCGTTCGTGCTGATCGCGGTGCTGTTCTACTTCACCGCCAAGGACGAGAATTACATCGACAAGATCACGTCCAAGCCTGACGTGATCGTGAACGTGCTCGGGTTCCAATGGAGCTGGCAGTTCAACTACCCTCAGTACCACGTGACCAATACCGGCTACCCGTGGAGCGAGGGCCCGCTACCGGTGCTGGAGATCCCGACCGGGGAGACGGTCGAGTTCAACCTGACCTCCCAGGACGTGGTGCACGCCTTCTGGGTCCCCCAGTTCTTGTTCAAGCGGGACGTCATCCCCGACCACCCGAACCACTTTGAGGTCACCTTGACCCAGACCGGTACGTTCCTCGGGCACTGCAGCGAGTTGTGCGGCCTGTACCACAGTCGCATGCTGTTTACTGTGAAGGTCGTGACCCCGCAGCAATTCCAGGCGTACATGGCCGCCCAGCAGGCGGCGCAGCAGTCATCGGGGAGCGCGTAGTGAGCACCATCGAGCAACCGGTCACCGCCATCCCGCAGTCCCGGACCGAGCGCAAGGGATCCATCCTCGCGTACTGGCTGTCCTCGACCGACCACAAGATCATCGGGCACCTGTACCTGATCACCTCGTTCTTCTTCTTCCTGTGCGCCGGCGTCATGGCGCTGCTGTTCCGGATCCAGCTGCTCGGACCGGACGAGCACTTCATGTCCGACCAGCAGTACAACGAGCTGTTCACCATGCACGGCACGCTCATGCTGCTGCTGTTCGCCACCCCGCTGTTCGTCGGGTTCGCGAACGAGCTGATCCCGCTGCAGATCGGCGCGCCCGACGTGGCCTTCCCGCGGCTGAACCTGCTCAGCTACTACCTGTTCACGTTCGGCGGGCTGATCCTGCTGGCCAGCTTCCTGAGCCCGGGCGGGTCGGCCTCGTTCGGCTGGTACGCGTACTCCCCGCTGACCAGCGCGATCTACTCACCCGGCGTCGGCGCCGACATGTGGATCATGGGCCTGGTGCTGTCCGGCTTCGGCACCATCCTGGGCGGGGTCAACTTCATCACCACGATCTTCTGCATGCGGGCGCCGGGCATGACGATGTTCCGAATGCCGATGTTCTGCTGGAACGCGCTGCTGACCTCGATGCTGATCCTGATGGCGTTCCCGGTGCTGGCCGCCGCGCTGCTGGTGCTCGAGATCGACCGGCGGCTCGGCGCGCATGTCTTCGACGCCTCCAGCGGCGGCGCCATCTTGTGGCAGAACCTGTTCTGGTTCTTCGGTCATCCCGAGGTCTATATCCTCGCGTTGCCGTTCTTCGGCATCGCGACCGAGATCATCCCGGTGTTCAGCCGTAAGCCGCTGTTCGGCTACAAGACGCTGATCGCCGCCACGATCGCGATCGCGGGCCTGTCCATGACCGTGTGGGCCCACCACATGTTCACCACCGGCGCGGTGCTGCTGCCGTTCTTCTCGTTCATGACGTTCCTGATCGCGGTGCCGACCGGGGTGAAGTTCTTCAACTGGATCGGCACCATGTGGAAGGGCCAGCTCAGCTTCGAGCCGCCGATGCTGTTCACGGTCGGGTTCCTGGTCGTGTTCCTGTTCGGCGGCCTCACCGGCATCATCCTGGCCTCCCCGCCGCTGGACTTCGCCGTGTCCGACTCCTACTTCGTGGTGGCGCACTTCCACTACGTGCTGGCCGGAACGGTGCTGTTCGAGATGTTCGCCGGCTTCTACTTCTGGTGGCCGAAGATGACCGGCAAGATGCTGAACAGCCGGATCGGCAAGATCCAGTTCTGGTTCATGTTCATCGGCTTCAACATGACGTTCCTGGTCCAGCACTGGACAGGCCTCGAGGGGCAGGTCCGGCGCACCGCCAACTACCCGGGCCTGCCCGGGAACGTGACCACGCTCAACATCATCTCCTCCGTCGGGTCGTGGATCCTGGCCCTGTCCATCCTCATCTTCTTCTGGAACATGTACGTGACCTGGCGGCACGGGGAGCGGGTCACCGAAGAGGACCCGTGGGGATTCTGCAGCTCGCTGGAGTGGGCGACGTCCTGCCCGCCGCCGCGGCACAACTTCTACCGGATCCCGCGGATCCGCTCCGAGCGGCCCGCGTTCGAAGCGCACTACCCGGACATCAAGTGGGGCCGGGCCTCATACGGAATCGAGCAGGAGATCCCGGCCCTTGACAGCGCAGTCGGAAATAAGGGTTTGGAAGCATGAAGGTAGAAGGCTGGCTGTTCATCGGCTGCGGGGTGTTCTTCGGCGGCACGGACCTCGTGTACTGGTACGTCTCGCACGAGGTGACCGGCACGACGGCGCTCGCGGTCGTCGTCGGGTTCGCCGTGCTCACCGGGTTCTACGTGCTGTTCACCGGGCGGCGCCTGCCCCTGCGCCCGGAAGACGACAACGCCGGCGAGATCGCGCAGGGCACCGGCGAGATCGGGTTCTTCAGCCCGCACAGCTGGTGGCCGCTGTTCCTCGGGCTCGGCGCGGCCACCATGGGCCTCGGCTTCGCGGTCGGCTGGTGGCTGTTCCTGATCGGGATGCTGTTCACCGTGTTCGCCTCGATCGGCTTCGTCTTCGAGTACTACCGCGGCCACTTCTCCCACTAGTAGTAGTACGGGAACCGCGCCCAGTCCGGCCGGCGCTTCTCCAGGAACGCGTCGCGGCCTTCTACCGCCTCGTCGGTCATGTAGGCCAGCCGGGTGGCCTCGGCCGCGAACACCTGCTGCCCGACCAGCCCGTCGTCGATCAGGTTGAACGCGTACTTGAGCATGCGCTGGGAGGTCGGGCTCTTGGCGTTGATCTTGGCGGCCCACTCCAGCGCGGTCCGCTCCAGGTCCGCGTGCGCCACCACCGCGTTGACCATGCCCATCCGGTGGGCGGCCTCGGCATCGTAGTCCTCGCCGAGGAAGAAGATCTCCCGGGCGAACTTCTGGCCGACCTGGCGGGCTAGGTACGCCGAGCCGAACCCGCCGTCGAAGCTGCCCACATCCGCGTCGGTCTGCTTGAAGCGGGCGTGCTCGCGGCTGGCCAGGGTAAGGTCGCAGACGACGTGCAGGCTGTGCCCGCCTCCGGCGGCCCAGCCGGGCACCACGCAGATGACCACCTTGGGCATGAACCGGATCAGCCGGTGCACCTCCATGATGTGCAGCCAGGCCCGGGCCGGATCGATGGTCTCGGCCGTCTCGCCGTCGGCGTAGCGGTACCCGTCCCGCCCCCGGATGCGCTGGTCGCCGCCGGAGCAGAACGCCCACCCGCCGTCCTTCGGCGACGGGCCGTTGCCGGTGAGCAGCACGCAGCCGACGTCGCCGGACATCCGGGCGTGGTCCAGCGCGCGGAACAGCTCGTCGACGGTATGCGGCCGGAACGCGTTCCTGACCTCGGGCCGGTCGAAGGCCACGCGGACCGTACCCCCCTCGACGGCCCGGTGATAGGTGATGTCGGTGAAGGAGAACCCTTCCACGCGGCGCCACCGCTCAGGGTCGAAGATCTCAGATACCATGCCCCCATTCTGGCCGACCGGCAGGAGGCCGACCCGGTCCTCCCGAGGATCTACTGGAGCGTGGTGACCAGGCCGGACTGGTAGGCGATGATGACGAGCTGGATCCGGTCCCGCGCGTCGAGCTTGGTCAGCAGGTGCGCCACGTGCGTCTTGGCCGTGGCCGGGCTGATCGTCAGCTCCTCGGCGATCTCCCCGTTGGACAAGCCCCGGGCCACCATGGCGAGGACCTCGAGCTCGCGGTCGGTCAGAACCCGGGCGAGCTGATCGGCGGTGCAGCGCGTGTTCGAGGTGATCCTCCCCACAACCTCCGGTCCGGCGCCGCCGCCGGCCCCGGCCGCGATCGCCCCGGCTCCGGCGGCGGCCGCGCTGTCCGGGCCCGGCGCGGTACGGGCGAACTCGCCGATCAGGCGCCGGGTCACGCTCGGGGCCAGCAGCGCGTCGCCCGCCGCCACGACCCGGATGGCGGTGAGCAGGTCGGCCGGCAGCGTGTCCTTCAGCAGGAAGCCGCTCGCGCCCGCCCGCAGCGCGGCGAAGACGTACTCGTCCAGGTCGAAGGTGGTCAAGATGAGCGCGCGGACGTCGGTACTCCGGGTGATCTGCCGGGTCGCCTCGATGCCGTTCATGACCGGCATGCGGACGTCCATCAAGATGACATCGGGCCGGGCCCGGCGGGTCACCTCGACGGCCTCTGCGCCGTTGCCCGCCTCGCCGACCACGATGAAGCCCGGCGTGGCCGAGATGATGCCGCAGAAGCCCACCCGGACCAAAGCCTGGTCGTCGGCGACCACGACCCGGATCGGATCGGTACCGGTCATGCGCTGCTGGGGGGCAGCGGGATGCGCGCGCTGACCCGGAACCCGTAGCCGGGTAGCGGCCCAGCGCTGAACTCGCCGCCGAGCAAGGTGACCCGCTCGCGCATGCCGATAATCCCGTGCCCCGCACCGGGAATCGCACCGCGAAGCACGCCAGAGAGCGCGCCGGGAAGCGCGCCAGACAGCACGCCGGGAAGCACGCCCGCCGGGGCGGCGGGCCGGGCGTCAAGACGGACCTCAGGATCGTCCAGGATGTCCAGGCCGTGCCCGGTGCTCCCGTTCCGCGCCAGCAGGCCCGTGCCGCCCGAAACGGCGGTCCCATAGTGGGATACCCCGGCGCCAGCCAACTCAGGAACCGGCATCCCGGCGCCGTCGTCGCTGACCTCGATGGTCAGCTCGTCATCCCGGTAGCCGAGCAGGACCCGGCACGAGCTGGTCTGGGCGTGCTTGACTACGTTGGTCAGCGCTTCCTGCACGATTCGGTAGGCCGACAGGTCGATGCTCGCCGGCAGGTCACGAGGCTGGCCGAAGCGCTTCACGTCGACCCGTACGCCCGCGCCCGCAGTCCGCGCCACCAGCCGGTCCAGATCGGCCAGCCCGGGCGCGGGGAACAGTGGCGCGCCCGGCGCGTAGGAAGGTCCCGTCCCGCCGGCCCGCATCCCGGGACCGCCGTCGGCCCCCGCCGGTCCCAGGCTCACCATGGATCCGGCCGCGTCGGCGTCGTCGGCCTGCCGGAGTGCGCCCAGCATCCGGCGCATCTCGTCCAGCGCCTCGCGGCTGGTGGCCTGGATCGCGCCGAGCGCGCTCCGGGCGTCACCCGGCTGGGAATCGATCACGTACTGCCCGTAGCCCGCCTGGACCGCGATCACGCTCATGCTGTGCGCCACCACATCGTGCAGTTCCCTGGCGATGCGCAGCCGTTCCTGGGCCACGGCCTTGCTGGCCGCCTCCTCTTGCAGGCCGACCGCGTACTGGCGGCGCTGGCGCACGTTGTAGCCGACGCCCCAGACCACGATCACGCACAGCGCGACCGAGATCAGGCCGCCCTCGTTGAAGAAGCCGCCCCAGCCGATCATCAGCAACATGATGTCGATGACCAGGGTGGCGTATACCGCCGCCAGGACGCGGACCGCGTCCCGGCGCCGCTCGTAGTTGGCTGCCACCAGGTACAGCACGTAGGCGACCGGCAGGAAGAAGCTCAGGGCGCTGAAATCCGGGCCGGTCAGCGCCGTCGCGATCACGGAGCCGACCAGCAGCACGCCGAGCATGAAGACTGGGCGGCGGCGGCGCAGGGCGACCGCGAGGGCCGCCCCCGCGACCACCAGGCCGGCCAGCCCGCCGGCTCCCGGTAGCGGGAAGTAGTGAATGGGGCCGGTCGGCAGGAAGGACGCGGCCCGCAGGCCGGTCCTGATCGTCACGAACAGGATCACCATAGTGAGCCCGCCCGCCACGTAGTCCAGCGCTGCCCAGTGCTTGGGCTCCATCCGCTTGGTCAGCGGTGGCCGCTGCCGCATGGCCGGATTATCCGAGGTGGTGCGCACATACCAACGGTAACCGCCGTGGCCGCTCGCGGCGTCATCCTGCAGGTGTACGCCGCTGCGATGAGCCGCGCGCGCCTGACGAGCCGCGGCCCGGGCCCAACGTCAGTCTCCCGGCCGATGACGGGCCCGGGGGCCAGCTGGCACGGTAGCACCATGCCATCTACTCCACCCTCCGAGTCAGCGGGGCCACCCCTGGAGGTCGATACCGCCGTCATCGAGACGAGGGTGCTGACCAAGGTATATCCGGGCCAGGTGATCGCGCTGGACGGGCTCACCGTCAGCGTCGGGCCCGGCGTCACCGGGCTGGTCGGCGCGAACGGCGCGGGCAAGTCGACGTTGATCAAGATCCTGCTCGGCCTCGTCCCGCCGACCAAGGGCCAGGCCAAGGTGCTCGGCCACGACTGCGAGACCAAAGGCGAGACGATCAGGACCCTGCTCGGCTACATGCCGGAGCACGACTGCCTGCCGCCCGACGTGACCGCGACCGAGTTCGTGACCCACCTGGGCCGGATGTCGGGGCTGCCGCCCACGGTGGCCAAGGAGCGCGCCGCCGAGTCGCTGCGCCACGTGGGACTGCACGAGGAGCGGTACCGCCTGATCGGCACGTATTCCACTGGCATGAAGCAGCGGGTCAAGCTGGCCCAGGCGCTGGTCGGCGACCCCCGGCTGCTGCTGCTGGACGAGCCGACCAACGGGCTCGACCCGGCCGGGCGCATCGCCATGCTCGAGCTCATCGCCCGGATCGGGGCCGAGTTCGGCATCTCCATCCTCGTCGCCAGCCACCTGCTCGGCGAGATCGAGCGGATCTGCGACCATCTGGTCGCGATCGAGGCCGGGCGGCTGCTGCGGGCCGATACCATCACCAGCTTCACCCAGGCCAGCCAGGTCTTGGCCGTCGAGGTCGACGAAGGACTCGCGCAGCTGCAACAGGAGCTGAAGGCCCGCGGTCTGACCGCCACCGTCCAGCAGCGAGCACTGCTCGTCCCGATGGGCGGCGATGACACCTATGACGTGGTACGCGACGCCGTGGCCGACCTCGCCCTGCCGCTATGCCGGCTGGAACAGCGGCGGCACCAGGTCGAAGAGCTGTTCCGCGACGATGAGGGGGCGGCCCATGTCTGAGACCCGGGGCGCCGTCGGCGTCATCCATGACCTCGGCTATCGCCGGTATGACGGCCCCCGGCTGGGCCGCGCGCAGATCGTCAGGGCGCTGACCTGGCACAGCTTCCGTTCCGCGTTCGGCATCGGCCGGGGCGTGAAAGCCAAGATCATCCCGATCCTGGCCTTCGTGGCGATCTGCCTGCCGGCCTTCGTGAACGCGTTCGCGGTGGCCCGGGGCAACCCGCGGCTGTTCGGCTATGACGTCTACACGCCGCAGTTCCGGGTCGTCGTGGTCACGATCTTCATCGCCGCGCAGGCGCCCGAGCTCGTATCACGGGACCTGCGCAGCCACGTGCTGCCGCTGTACTTCTCCCGGCCGATCCGCCGCGGGGACTACCCGCTGGCCAAGTACGTCGCGCTCACCGCGGCCCTCCTGCTGCTGATCGAGGTGCCGCTGCTCATCTTGTACGTGGGCACGATCTCGTCGGTCAAGAACGGCCACGCCGTCTGGGCCGAGACCAGGGCGCTGATCCCCGGCCTCGGCGTGGGCCTGATGTGGGCTGTGCTGATGGCGGCTATCGGCCTGGTCCTGGCCTCCCTCACCGGGCGGCGCGCGTACGCGACCGGGATCGTCGCCATCGCCTGCTTCCTCACCTGGACCGTGTCCGAGCTGCTGATCCAGGCCGAGGGCGGCCCGACCTCCACCTCCACCGGCGCGCGGATCGCCGGGCTGTTCAGCCCGTTCAACATCATGGACGGGATCCGGATCTGGCTCGGCGGCACCAACCCCGGACTGGACGCCAACCCAGGCCACTTCGGCCCGCTCTACGGGGTCGTGGGGGTCCTTCTGCTCGCGGCCTGCCTCGGGGGCCTGGCCGCGAGGTACCGGAAGGTGAGCCGAGCATGACGATCGAACTGCGTAACGTCTCCCGCTGGTACGGCAACGTGGTGGCGGTCAACGACGTCACGATGTCGATCGGGCCCGGCGTGACCGGGCTGCTCGGCCCGAACGGCGCGGGCAAGTCGACGATCATGCACATGATCGCCGGCTTCCTGCCGCCGTCGCGAGGTGAGCTGACGGTGAACGGCGGGCCCAGCTGGCGCAACCCGGAGATCTACCGGACCGTGGGCCTGGTCCCGGAACGGGACTCGGTGTACGCGTTCCTCACCGGCGAGCAGTTCGTGACGGCGACCGCCAAGCTGCACCAGCTCGCCGATCCGGCGGCCGCGGCGACCAGTGCCATCGCCCTGCTCGACATGGCCGACGCGGCGGACCGCAAGATCGCTACCTACTCCAAGGGCATGCGGCAGCGCATCAAGGTGGCCGCCGCACTCGTGCACGACCCGGAGATCCTGGTGCTCGACGAGCCATTCAACGGCATGGACCCGCGCCAGCGGCTGCACATGATGGACCTGCTCGACAAGCTCGGCAGCGAGGGCCGGACGATCCTGTTCAGCTCGCACATCCTGGAAGAGGTGGAGCGGCTGTCCGGCACGATCCAGGTGGTGGTGGCCGGCCGCCTGGCCGCCTCCGGTGACTTCCGCGCCATCCGCCGGCTGATGACCAGCCGGCCGCACGTGTTCACCGTGCGGTCCTCCGATGACCGCCTGCTCGGCGGCACGCTCATCGCCCGGCCTGCGGTGACCGCGGTCGAGCTGACCGGCACCGGCCTGCAGGTCCGGACCTCGGACTACGGCGCGTTCTGCCGGGACATCGCCGTCCTGGCCCGGGACCACGGCATCCGGCTGCGTGAGGTGCAGCCCACCGACGAATCCCTGGAAAGCGTCTTCGCCTACCTCGTCGCGGACTAAGGAGCAGCATGTCTGGCGTGTTCAACCCGACCGTAGCGTGGATCACGACCCGCGCCACCCTGGGCCGCAGGCGAGCGCTGCTGTTCGCGATCCCGGCGGTGGTCCTGATCGTGGTCACGGTCGCGCTCAAGGCCGCCCACCCGCCGTCGCGGCCCTGGCCGTCGCACGTGCTGGGCACGTTCGGCTTCTCGGTGCTGCTGCCGCTGACCGCGCTGATCATCGGGTGCAGCGTACTCGGCGCGGAGATCGACGACGGCAGCGTCATCCACCTGCTGGCCACCCCGGTCCGTCGTTCGTCGGTGATCTTGACTAAGTTCGCCGTGGCCACCGTGCTGACCATCATCTTCGCCGCGGTTCCCGAGTTCATCGCGGCCCTGATCTCCGGTGGCGGCAGCACCGAGCCGATTGTCACCGTCACCCCGGGCCACCCGCCCGTCTTCGTCCCGGGCACCGTCGTCAACAGTACCCACTTCGCCGTCGGGCTGTTCGTCGGGGCGCTGGTCGGCGCGGTGATCTACAACGCGATCTTCGTCATGGTCTCGGCCGCGACCACCCGCGCGATCGCGGTCGGCCTGCTCTACGTGCTGATCTGGGAGGCGCTGCTGTCCAACTTCGTCAGCGGGGCGCGGCTGCTGTCCATCAGCCACTACTCCCTCGGCATCGCCAACGGGATCGCACACGACAGCTCGCTGAACGCGGGCCTCACGGTCGCGGTATCCATCGTCATGGGCGCGATCGTCACCGTGGCCGCCCTGGTCCTGGCCATCAACTTGTTGTCCTCCTTCACCCTCAAGGGCGAGCCTGCTTAGAGCCAGGCCCCGGACCGGTCAGCCAGCCTGCTCCGGGGAGCTGTGCCAGAGGGCGTCGATCGGAAGGGCTCGGAGGCGATCTCCGAAGGGGAGAGTCTGCTGCCCGGTGTAGAGCACGTACCCGGCCACGAACCGTGAGCCCAGCCGTCGGGCGAGGTGGCGGAGACCGGCCAGGTCCTCGCTGCGGACGGTAGCTCCGGCTTTTACCTCCACGGCCACCACCCGGCCGTCCGGTGTTTCCAGGACGGCATCGACCTCGACTTTCTCCTTGGTGCGGTAGTGGTACAGGCGAGCCCGTTCGGAACACCAGGTCAGCTGGCGGGCCAGTTCCATCAGGACGAAGGTCTCCGTCATCGGTCCGGCTGCTCCGTCGGGTTCGCCGAGACGGGTGGCGTCTTGACCGATCAGGTGGGCGGCGATGCCGGTATCGACGAAGGCCAGCTTGGGCGTACCGATGGCCCGCTGAGTCTGACTTGTCGACCACGCCGGGATCTCCTTGATCAGGAAGACCGCGGTCAGCAGTTCGAGGTAGCGGGTCAACGTGGTCCGCGGGACGCCGGATGCCGCCGCGAGCGCAGCCGGGACGAGCAGACCGCCGGAGCGGCCAGCCAGCAGGGCCAGCAGGCGGCGGAGATCGCCGCGCCGCTCGATCATCGCTAGTTCGCTGACGTCGCGCTCGATGAGATTGGTCAGGTAGGAATCGAAGAAGGCCGCGCGGCGACGCGCGGATCGGCGGACCGCCTCGGGGAAGCCGCCGCGAACTATCCGGTCAAGGTAGTCGCGCTTACGCAGGGTCGAGGTGCGGGACAAGCCCGGACCGCGGGCGAATGCCGCGTCCACGAAAGCGTCGGCGGAACGATCGATCTCACCCTGGGAGAACGGCCATAGCTCGACGATTTCCATCCGGCCCGGGAGCGCGTCGGGAAGCTGGCGCAGGGCCAGCACCTGTGCTGATCCGGTAACCAAGAACCGGCCCGGGCGCGGATCGGTGTCCACGACCACCTTGATGGAACGGAAGAGTTCCGGGGCCAGCTGGACCTCGTCGATGACCAGGAGACCATCGTGCTCGACGAAACCGGCCGGATCGTCGCGAGCCGCGCGCAGGGTAGCTGGATCGTCCAGCAGGCGGACCAGTGCGTTCGGGCTCCGTTGGGCCGCCAGCCGGGCTAGCGTGCTCTTGCCGGCCTGGCGGGCGCCGTTGAGGGTGACGACCCGGGTATCACCCAGCGCCTCGGCGACGAGCGGCCCGGCTTTGCGAGGTACCAGGTCCAGAGTGGGATCCACCTCGGCATTATCGCAGATAAAGTGCTATGTGTGGTCGTTTGGTCGCTACTTTCGTGGACACGTGGACGCATAGTTGATGGACATCTGGTCGCTAGAGTCATGGTCGTCTAGCCGGACCAACCCTGGTCGTTTAGCCGGGCCCAGCCCTGGTCGTCTAGCCGGACCAACCTGGTCGTCTAGCCGGACCAGCCCGGGTCGTCCGGCCGGACGGGTGCTCAGCGGCCGGCGGGCAAGCTCGTGATGAGCACGTCCGATACCGGCGAGCCGGGCCCGTCGTCGCGGGTCCGGGCCACCTTGCGCCAGCCCCACTTCTGGAAGGCCTGCTGGGCCGGGCCGGCCGTCGGCCGGAGGGTCAGCGTCGCCCGCTCCTCGGGCCGGTGCTCCAGAATCAGGTCGTGCAGGGCCCCGGCGATGCCCTGCCGCCGCCAGGCGGGGCGGACCACCAGCTCGACCAGCGCGAACGTGCGGCCGGGATGCTCGGTGGTGACCTCGTCCGGCAGCGGGGTGGTCAGCTGCCGCCACCAGGAGGTCGACGGCCGCAGCGGCATGCCCAAGGCGTAGCCGACCAGGTAGCCGCCGTGCTGGGCCTCGGCCAGGACGAAGCCCGGCTGGCGGCGCAGGACCCGGAATCGGTCGGCGAACGGCGCGCTGTCACCGGCACAGACCTCGGCGCGCAACGCTTGCAGTTCGTCCGCGAGCACCGCGGCCCGCGCCCCGTCGAGCAGCCCGAACGTTATCTCCGACTGGCCTGCCACGGTTCCATCTTCCTCTCCCGCGATGGAATCCTCGGCAAACTCCCGGGTCAGCCCCCTACCGCCGGGTAGCGGTGATAGGTCATGATCCAGGCATGGCGCCGAAGCCGCGGCGGAACCCAGGCGGCGCCCGTGGCGGAGTCCTTGGCAGCGGAGGTGTCATGGCGGATCAGGCCATCGGTCAGCCGCAGGTACAGTCGCTCGCGCTGGCCGAGCCGACCCAACACGTACGGGTCCGCTGGATTATCACCCTCACCCTGGCCAGCCTGGGCATGTGGATGGCGAACCAGACGCCGTCGCAGGTCATGCTCCCGCTCCAGCTGCAGGACATCACGCCTCACCACAAGATCGTCGCCCTCAGCGTGGTGACCGCGGTCAATGCCATCGCCTCCGCCCTGGCCACCCCAGTCGTCGGCGCGCTGTCCGACCGCACCGCGCACGGTCGGCGGCTGGGCCGGTTCAGCGGCCGCCGGCACCGGTGGACGCTCGTCATGGTCCTGCTGGCCTCGGTCTGCGTGGGGCTGCTGGCCAAGGCGGGCACGGTGGTGGCCGTAGCCGTGCTGTGGTTCTTGTTCGGCGCCTTCCAGAACGGCGAGTACGCCACCTTGAGCGCGGCCGTCCCTGACCACGTGCCGGTCCGGCAGAGAGCCACGGTATCCGGCTGGGTCGGCATGCCGATTGCGCTCGGCCTGGTCCTGGGCTCGGTCCTGGTCGTCGACGTCCTCAACCAGGACCTGGTCACCGGCTATATTGTGCTGGCTGTTCTCATGGTGGTGCTGGCGCTACCGTTCGTGCTATTCACCCCGGATCCCCCGCTCGCGCCGCAGGACCGGAAGCCGTTTTCCTGGCGCCGGATGGCCTCGGCCTACTGGATCAGCCCGCGCGAATACCCCGATTTCGGCTGGGCCTGGCTGACCCGTTTCCTGACCACCCTCGCCATCGCCATGGGCACCTTGTACCTGCTGTACTTCCTGCGCGACAAGGTGCATTACGCGCGGCTGTTTCCCGGCCAGACCGCCGCGGACGGCCTGCTCATCCTGATCCTGATCTATACCGGCGGCGTGGTGGTGGCCGCGATCGTCGGCGGGATCATCTCTGACCGCAGCGGCCGCCGCAAGATGCTGGTCACCGTTTCCGGGCTGCTGATGGCGGCCGCCGCGCTGCTGCTGACGTTCTGGGAGACCTGGCCGGCCGCGCTGGGCGCGGCGGTGCTGTTCGGCGTCGGCTTCGGCGCGTACATCGCAGTTGACCAGGCACTGATCACCCAGGTGCTGCCGAAGGCCCACGACCGGGCCAAGGATCTCGGCATCATCAACATCGCCATCGTCTGCCCGTACGCCATCGGCCCGGCCATCGCCGCCCCGCTCGTCTCGCTGGCCGGCTACCCGGCCCTATTCGGGGCGACCGCGGTGGTGGCCATCGCGGCTGCGATCGGAGTCTGGCAGATCAAGAGCGTCCGCTGAGCCTGGCCAATGCGTGTCGATGGGCCATCGGGCCAGTAAGAGCAGGTACAACGGCACCATCGACACGTAGCGTCGGCGTCATACGACCGCGAACCGGTCCAGCAGGCGGCGCCCGATGATCATCTTCTGGATCTCCGCCGTGCCCTCGCCGATGAGCAGCATCGGGACGTCACGGTAGAGCCGTTCGATCTCGTATTCCTGGGAGTAGCCGTAGCCGCCGTGGATGCGCAGGGCGTCCTCGACCACTTCCCTGGCGTACTCGCTGGCCAGCCCGCCGTAGGCCGGATCGATGGTCAGGTCGAACACGCCCAGTTCCCGCAGCCCGGCGACGATCTGGTCCGGATAGGTGTCCGAATGGTCTAGTTCGCTGGCCACCGGGAGGATCTCGGCGTCGGTGAACTCGCGGACCGCGCGGAGGATGTCCCGCTGCAGATCGGTCAGGCCGTCGGTTTCCGTCAAGCGAGGCATCCGGTTCCCTCCTGATCAGCTGTCCGGCGCGCCCTGGCCCTGCCCGCTGTCCGCAGCGAGGGCGCCGATGATCCCGCGCCCGGCCAGGGTCCCGATGTCGGCCGCGGACAGGCCGAGCAAGCCGGCCAGCACCGCGGCGGTATCCGCGCCGAGCACCGGGGCCGGGCGGGGCCCGGTGGTCCCGTCCACGGCCAGCGGCGAGCCGGGCGCCAGCAGCGGCCCCACCCCGGGCTGGGTGATTGCGCCTAGCAGCGGGTTCGCAGCCAGGGTGCCGTCGGCCACCAGGTCGGTGAAGCGCCGGTACCGCGACCACAGCACGGACGTGCCCGCCAGGTCCCGCTCGACCTCGGCGACGGTGCGGGCGGCGAACCACGGCTCCAGCAGGGCGGCGATCACCTCGCGGTGCCGGTACCGGTCGCCTTCCTCGCCGAAGTCCGCTCCCAGCAGCCGCTCCAGTTCGGCGAACGTGCTAGCCAGGCCGGTCGCGGTGGCCAGGTCGGCGAAGTGCCGGCGGGTCAGCACGACCACCATGACCCGCTCTCCGTCGGCCGTCCGGAAGTCACGGGCCAGGCCCCCGTACAGGTGGTTCCCGATCCGCGGGCGGTCGGTCCCGGTGACCTGGGCCTCGGCCAGGTAGCCCAGGTGCCCGGCGACGGCCAGCGCCACGTCGGCCAGCGCCAGCGTGATCGCGCTGCCCGCCCCGGTGCGCTGCCGGCGCCGCTCCGCGGCGAGCAGCCCGACGGCCGCGTACAGCCCGCAGGCCACGTCCCAGGCGGGCAGGACGTGGTTCACCGGGCCTTCCAGGCCCTCGGGACCGGTGATGAGCGGGAACCCCGTCGCCGCGTTGACCGTATAGTCGACGGCGGCCCGGCCGTCGCGGTGACCCTGGATCTGCAGGTGGATCAGGTCCGGGCGGACCCGGGCCAGCGCGGGATAGGCCAGCCACTCCTGGCCCGCGTTGGTCAATACGATCCCGCCGCCGGGTCCCGAGGCGGCCAGCAGGTCACCGAGCAGACGCCGGCCCTCGGCGTCGCGGAAGTTGAGCGTGACCGACCGCTTGCCCTGGTTCAGGCCGGTCCAGTACAGGCTGGTGCCCGACGGCGCGAGCGGCCAGCGGCCCTGGTCCGCGCCGCCGCCCACCGGGTCGATCCGGATCACGTCCGCGCCGAGCTCGGCCAGGGTCAGGCCGCCCAGCGGAGCCGCGACGAAGCTCGAGATCTCCAGGACCGTCAGCCCGTCCAGCGGCGCGGTCGCGCGCCGGTCCGTGCCCGTTGCCATGACCGTCACCGTATCCTGCTCGACCTCAACTCACCGGCGAAGGGCCAGGCCACGGTGCAGGCAGGCCCGTGCTAACGACAGGAGGAAGGGCCGTTCAGAACAGCCGGGTTTCGGGTGGCGTCGGCTGGCTGGTGCGCCCGGCGGTGGCGAGGACGCCCGCGGCTATCAGGATGCCGAGGGCGGCGGTGGCCGTATCAGGGATCACGTAGGCGGCGTGGAAGCCGGATGCGGCGGCTTGCGGCCCGGACGCGGTGCCGATGAGGAAGGCGGCCCAGCCTGACCAGCGCGCACCGCAATGGCATCCGTGTGCTGTCCACAGGCTGACCGCGGTCGCAGCCAGGCCGGCCGACACCAGGAGGGCGGCTGGCCCCGCCTGGGTGGCAGTGGCGCCGAGGCCGCACCGGGTCAGGTCCAGGGCCGCCGCAGCGAGGAGCATCATGGCGGTGACGGGCCGGCTGGGCCACCTGGTTCCGGCCGGTCCCGCCGTCTGGCCGACGGCCGCGCGGTCGTCCTCGGAGCGGTGGGGGATCATGCCGGCTCGATCGCCTCGCGGTCTTCCAGCTGCCGGCGGAGGGCCCGCAACGCGTAGTGGAGCCGTGATCTCGCCGTGCTGTCGGGTATGCCGAGCTGGCGGGCGACCTTGGCGAGCGTACGTCCCCGGTAGAAGGTCTCCACCAGGACCGCGCGGTGCGCGGGTGACAGCTGGTGGAGGGCGTCGGCCACGATCTGCTGGTCGAGGACCCGGTCCAGCCCGGTGTCGTCGCGGCCCTCCTCGGCGGGCTGGGGCCGCACGGTGACCGGCCGCGACCGAGCCGCCCGGCCCGCGTCGGTGAGCAGGTTCCGGGCCACCCGGAACAGCCACGGCCGGACGGGGAAGCCCGGCGAGCTCAGCTGCGGCAGGTGCCGCCAGGCCCGGATGAACGTCTCCTGCACGATGTCGTCGGCGCTGGTCCGGTCCGGACAGAACCGCTCGACGTACCTGCGGAGGGCCAGGGCATGAAGGGCGTAGAGCTGGCGGATCGCGGCGTCGGCGTCGTCGGCCGGCTCGCCGCGGACTGTTTCCGAGAGGATGAGCATATCTACTAGTACGTATAGTAGACTGGAAACGTTCAAATACGAGGTTGTGGCAGGGACTCGGGTCATTTCGGCGTGAACGGGCGTCGTGTTCTATCCGTTTTAGTAAATAGCAGTACGTCCGCCCGCTGGGGCGATGGCACGTCCGGGAGTCGAAGATGCGTCAGTTCGGTGAGCTGGAAGCGGTGATCATGGACCGGCTGTGGGAGCGGAACAGGCCGGCGCTGGTCCGGGAAGTGGTCGATGATCTGCGCCAGGACCGGCCGCTCGCGTACACCACGGTAATGACAGTCATGGACAACCTGCACCGCAAGGGGTGGCTGCGCCGCCATCGGGACGGCCGGGCCTGGCGCTACGAGCCGACCGGCTCCCGGTCCGGTTATACCGCGGCGCTGATGAGCGGCGCGCTAGCCACCACCACGGACCGGCGCACCGCGCTGGCCCACTTCGTGCTGCAGATGAGCCCGCATGACGCCGAGTTGCTGCGGCAGGCACTCGATCAGGCACGCCCCGGGCTGGAGGAAGGCAGGACACAGTGACCGTGGCGGCCATCTTGCTGGTCTATGCGGCCAGCGCCGGCACGATAGGCTCCCGGCTGCTTGGCCGGGCCCGGTGGGCCCTCCGGGCGCCGCTGCTGGGGATCGTCATCTGCCTGGCCGCCGCCTGGTCGGTGGTGGCCGCGCTCGGACTGGCCGGCCTGACCCTGGCGGTCCATGCGACCGCCCTGGGGGACGGGCTGAGTCACCTGATCGGCGCCTGCGTGCTGCGGCTCCGAGATGCCTACGCGACGCCGGGCGGCGCCACCGTGGCCGGGCTCGGCCTCATCCTCGCCGGGGCGGTGCTGGCCCGCACCGCGCTCACCGCGGCGACCCACCTGCGCGCGGTCCGGCGGCAGGCGGTGCAGCACGCGCAAACCGCTCGTCTGGTCGGGCGCCCGGACCCGGACCTGGGCGCCACGCTGGTCGACCACGCCCAGCCGGCCGCCTACTGCGTCGCCGGACCGCACCCGACGGTGATCGTGACCACCGCCGCGCTGCAGGCGCTGAATCCCGAGCAGGTCGCAGCCCCGGCCCGACCAGAGGACGAAATGACAAACACCCCCGGCAGACGCCGCTGGCGGCCGCGCACACGCAAGATCCCCCAGGCGGCCCGCCTCCCGGAACCAGCCATTAAGGATGGCCCGACCGCGGCCAGCGCCGTGCAGCTGGCGATCGGCCTTCTCACCGCGAGCCTTGATTCACCCGAATTGGAGGAGTGGGCCGCGTGGGCCCTGGTACCGGAGGATCCGGATGGCCTGGCCAGCGTCATAGCAGGTTTGCACCTGGTCAATCTGCTTCTGCTTCACCAGCTGTATGAAGCAACCGGCCAGCCGCCAGCGAGCACGCTGGAGAAACTCGCGATCGCCGTGGCAGCCGGGCCGGAGACGCCCTTCACCGGATAGCCAGCGCGCCATCCCCGGCATGGCGAGGCGCGCGTGGCTAGGACCTGCCCGCATAGCCCGCTTTTCAGGCTCGCTGAGTCAGACCAGGATGGCCCGCAGGTACAGCCAATTGCTCTTGCGGAACGTAACAAAATGAAACGGGCTGCCTTGAGGATGAACACTTCGCTTCTACTATACGTGTTAGTAGATAACGGATCACGAGTAGGAGCCAGCCATGCCACACCCAGGAAGCATCACGGCATCCCAGGACCAACCTCCCGACGAGGAGAAGCCCGGGACGGCCAAGGGAGGGCTGCTGCCAGCCCGGGCAGTGGCGCGGCAGGAGCGGCCGGTCCTTCTGGCTGGGGGGCTGCGGCGCAGCAGCCGGCTGGCGGCGGTGCCGCTGCGACACGCAGCGCGCACTGCCGCCGCCGCTACCCGGCTGTCCCGGGCGGCTGCCGACCAGGTTGCGGCCCGCACCGCCGAGCAGCTGTTCGACACCCTGGGCGAGCTCAAGGGCGGGGCAGCCAAGCTCGGCCAGGCGATGTCGGTATTCGAGGCGGCCATGCCGGAGGAGGTCGCGGCGCCGTACCGGTCGGCGCTTCGGCGGCTTACCGACGCGGCACCGCCGATGCCAGCTGAGGCCGCGCGCCGGGTCATCGCAGCCGATCTGAGCGCCGCCTTCGGGCCTGGTTGGCAGGATCGGCTGGTCGCATTCGGCGACGCGCCGCGGGCGGCAGCCTCGATCGGCCAGGTGCACCGCGGCCAGTGGCGCGACGACCACGGCCATGTCGTCGAGGTGGCGGTCAAGGTGCAGTACCCCGGTGTGGGCCAGGCGCTGCGCTCGGACCTGCGGCAGCCGGAGTGGACACCTGGTCGAGTTCGGCTGCGATGAGCGTGGCCGGGATCCGGCACCGCCGGGCAAGCGGGCGGCGGCGGCCGCGAAGGCCGGGAACGGGGTGTCTCGGCTGCACAGCAGGGTCAGGGCCGCAACCTGCTGCGGGACAAGCAGCGCGAAGTCGAGTGCGACCTGCCCGCCGAAGGAATGGCCGACGACATGCAGGCGGCCGTTCGGCCGGGCTACCTCGGCGGTGAGCCGGGCAGCCAGCGCGCCCTGAGCGTCGCGAGCATCGCCGGCCGGGGTGATTGCCGGAGACCAGACTGTCCCGGATTGGGTCAGGCACACGGCCACGCGTCCCAGACCGCCGGAGTCAGCGGCGTGCCGTGCAGCAGAAGCCAGCGATCCCCTGATCCGCTCACCTACCTACCCTGCCCGATCCCCGCGCCGCCATGCCCGGCGCGAACGATGGCTGCGTTAACGCGACGCCCGTCCTCCGAAGGTGAGGCTACGCCTGTCGACCCGGTTATCGGCCTGGAGCTCCTATAGCTACGGCCAAGGGCAAGGTGCGGGCGGCAGGAACGCTTTCCGCCGGCCGGGGGTACCCGGTCAGAACAGCGGCTCGCACCTGGCGCCGGGGGCACGGCGCCTGCGGCGCGGCGGCCGGGAGGGCGAATCGGCTTGGAGCGCGGCCTGGACGGCGGCGACGACGGCCTGCGCGGTCTCCGTGTCGATGACGATGTTCCGGCGGAGCAGCACGCGCCGCACGACCTGCCCGGCGTGCCGGGCCGCATCCGGCGGGTCCGCGGCCATGTCAGCCCTCCCTGCTGAGGTAGTCGTACACGGTGGTGCGGTGGATGCCGGCGGTCTGGGCGATCTCGGCCACGGTGTGCAGCCGCTTGCCGTCCCGTCCGGTGGCGGCGTACATGCGGCGCACGGTGGCGGCCTTGGCGGCGTTCAGCTTGGGCCGGCGGCCGCCGGAGCGGCCGCGGGCCCGGGCGGCGTCGAGGCCCTCGCGGGTGCCCTCGACGATCAGCTCGCGCTGGAACTCGTCGATCGCGCCGAGGATGTGGAAGACCGGCCGGCCGCCGGCGTGGTGGTGTCGATCTGCTGCTTGAGGACGACCAGGCCGACGCGGCGGGCGCGCAGCTCGCCGGCGAGCGCGAGGAGGTGCTTCAGGGACCGCATCGCGCGGGACAGGCGGGTGATGACGAACACGTCGCCCTCACGGAGGTAGGCCAGCGCCTTGTCCAGCTCGGGGCGTTCGGCGTGCTTGCCTGTCACCTTGTCGGTGAAGATCTTGTCGCAGCCGTAGGCGGCCAGCTCGTCGTGCTGGCTGTCGGTGTTCTGCCCGCGGGTCGACACCCGGGCGTACCCGATCTTGGCCATCAGCCGCGCTCGGCGTACCAGGTTCGGCGGCCGCTGCCGCGCCGGGTGACGGCCTTCCACGGGTGCGCAGCCACGGCCACTAGTGTAGCGCAAAGGATTAATTTACCTACATAGTTTCACCTACATTGTTTCCCTACGCAGTGGCAGGCATGCTGAGGCCTCGCGCCGTCCCTGGCGGGTGCCGGGTTTAACGTTCGTTTCCGCTACAGGCACGGGTCCCCGGCGCGGCCAGGAGCTCGAGGAACGGGCCGACGCGGTGTCCGGCCTGGGCGGGATGCCGGAACGGGCGGCCGGGGTCGACGGTGTAGACGGTGCGCCGCCCGGCCCGGGCGCGGGTGAGGTACCCTGCGGTCTCCAGGTCGGTGATGATGGCCTGGGCGGTGCGCTGGGTGATGCCGACCGCGGCGGCGATGTCCCGGATCCGGGCCCGCGGATTGCGGGCGATCTCCACCAGCACGTGCCCGTGCCCGGTCAGCAGCGTCCAGCTGCCGCCATCGCCCGATCAGTCGTCCACGTCCCGATAACTCTCGCGAAAGATACCGGATACTTTGCGCATGTTTCCGGTGGCCGTCCTGAGATACCTGCTGGCGTCACCGGGGAGGGGCGGAGAATAAATCTCCGCTAACTGGCGGGCGGCCCGGAAATGAGCAGCTTCCCCGGCGCGGCGTGGGCCGCCGGCTGCGCGGCGGCCCACGCCGGTGATGCCGCGGCCGGGAAACTAGGCGGTGACGGCCTGCTTGGTGTCGCTGCTGGTGACCTGGATGCTGCGGGGCTTGGCGGCCTCGTGGACCGGGATGGTCAGGGTCAGCACGCCGGCGTTGTAGTCGGCGGCGATGTGGTCGGCGTCCAGGGTCTCGCCGAGGAAGACCTGCCGGGTGAAGGTGCCGTAGGGCCGTTCGGCCACGATCATCTCCGCGCCGTCGGCCCGGGCCGGGGCGCGCTCGGCGCGGACGGTGAGCACGTTCTGCTCGACGGTCAGGTCGATGGACTCAGTTGAGATGCCGGGCAGGTCCAGGCAGATGTAGAAGCTGTCGCCGTGCCGCCAGGCGTCCATGGGCATCGCGGCGGGCCGGGCGGCGGTGCCGAGGATCTGCTGGGTGAGCCGGTCCAGCTCGCGGAACGGGTCGGTGCGCATGAGCATGATCGGTGCCTCCTTCGCCAGTGCCGGGTGTCATGTCACGTTCCCAGGATCTATATAGCACTCCTCCGATCTACCTGACAAGACTCGACTGAGGTTTTTTCATGCCGCATACTGGAGGCAGGTCATGTGCGGCAGCGCTGGGCGGAAGGGTAGGTGACGGTGATGGCCGCTGCGGATCACGGCGGGCCGGTCCCGGATCTGTACCAGCTCCTTGGCGTGCCGCGGGAGGCCTCGCGGGAGGAGATCGCGCTGGCCTGGCGGCGCCGGGCCCGGGCCGAGCACCCCGATGCCCGGCCGGCCGACGCGGATGCGGCGGGCCGGTTCCGCGCCCTGGCTGAGGCGTATCACGTGCTGAGTGACCCGGCCCGGCGGGCCGCCTATGACCGCGCCGTGGCCCGCGAGCGGCAGCCCGCGGCCCGGGTCCCGGCGCGGCGCCCGGCCGGTCCCGGCGAGACGGACGGCATCACGCCGCTGGTCGGGGTGCCGGGACCGCCGCTGCGGGCCGGCCCGGTCCGGGTGGAGTGCCCCCGGCCGGCACCTCCGGCGGGCGGCCGGGATGAGCAGGACATGGAGGAGATGAGGCTGGCGGTGCTGGCGGAGCTAGCGCGGCGGTACCTGGCCCGGGACCGGAGCCGGCCATGGTGAACCCGGGGTGGGCGGACCTGGACCGGGGCCTGTTCCCCATCTCGGTGGCGGCCGAGCTGGCCGGGCTGCACCCGCAGACGCTGCGGATCTACGAGCGGGAGGGGCTGCTGGACCCGGCCCGCAGCGCCGGCGGCACCCGCCGCTACTCCCGCCGCGACATCGACCGGCTGGCCGAGATCTGCACGCTGACCGCCGACGGGCTCAACCTGGCCGGCATCCGCCGGGTCCTGCAGTTGCAGGAGGAAACCCGCCAGCTGCAGGCCGAGCTGGCCCGGCTACGGGAAATGGCCGGTGAGCAGCCCGCCGCCCGGCAGCCGCGCCCCCGCCCGGGCAGCGGCGGGTAGCCCCGGACCGGCCCCCGGTCAGCTGCCCTCCCGGTCCCGCTCGCCGAGCCGCTCGTGCAGGCGGGCGGTCAGGGCCCGCTCGGCGGCCAGGTCGTCCTCCAGGTCCAGGATCCGCAGCGCCGCGGCCAGCGCGTGACCCTGGTCGAGCAGCTCCCGGATCCGGGCGGCGAAGGCCAGCTGGCGGCGGGAGTACCGGCGCCGCCCGCCCGCCGTCCGCTGCGGCCGCACCGCGCCCGCGGCATCCAGCGAGCGCAGGAACGCCTGCCGCACCCCCAGCACCTCGGCGGCCCGCCCGGTGGTGTAGGCCGGGTAGTCCGGGTCGTCCAGGGCCTCGAGCCGTCCGGTCACCGCCGGGGTACCTCCGATCCCGGATGAACCTGCAGTCGTGCTTGACAGTTTCCTGCAGTCAGTGCTATATCAAAAGCGTATCGGTCATTGACCTGGTGATGCTACCGCAGGTTCCCGGGAGGGTGATCGGCATGACCCTTACCACCCGCGAGGCAGGCGCGGCGTTCGCGGATGTCGTCTACGCGGACCAGCCGTGGGTCGACGCGGAGTTCGACGCGCTGATCTCGGCCTCCTTCAGCGAGCCGCCCGCGCCCCCGCCGCCCGCGCCGCCCCGGGTCCCGCCCCGCCCCGGCATCCCGCCGCCGCCCTCCCGGCGGCCCGCGCAAGGCCCGGCCGCCCTCCCCTCCCCGGCTGCCGGGCCGGATCATGGCCGGCAGCGCTCGCCCCCGGCGCATCCCCCGCCCGGCCACCGGGCCGCCGCCCCGGTCCTCTGACGGGGCGGCGGCCCCCACCACAGCCAGCCCGCACCAGGAGACCCGGAAGGAGGACGGGACAAAGACACCATTCAGCTGGACCTCCGTACACGGCGGGGCTCCCCAGGGGAGCCCCGCCGCGCTGGTTCCCGCGGAGCTTCCCGTCATCCGCTCGTTTGCGGCCTATGACACGTCCGTCAACGGCACCCCATGGACCCGGGTTGTCGTCTCGCACCACTACCTGCGAGCTGCGGGGCTACGGTGCCCGCGAGCAGACCCGTTCTGACCACCTGGGCGACGTAGCCGCCTACCTCGGCTGGCACCAGGTCGACGGGCCGCGGTGGAAGGACCTGGAAGAGTTCCTGTTCGCGCGGGCTATGGAGCACGACTCCCCGAAGCTGCTGTTCCGGCTGGCGTGCGAGTACCTGTCGTCGTCCCGCCTTGTCCGCCCTGGCATGGTGCTCATCGTGGAGCGCGTCGCGACCGCGCGGAAGCGGGCGCGCACGGAGACGTGGCAGCGGCTGGAGCCGGCGCTGGCCGGCTTCCTGCGGGCCGAGCTGGACGGGATGCTGGTGCCCGACCCGCACGGGAGCGGCTGACAGAGATGCTCGCCGGGCGCGCCCGGCGGCGGCGAGGACCGGCAGGCACTGCTGGACGACATCCTGGCGATCGTCCTCGACCCTGACGTGGCCGACGACCAGGTTGGCGGGCGGCTACGGCGGGACGTCGGCCGCGAGCGGATGCGGGCGGCGCACGACGCCCGCCGCGAGCGGCTGCCCCGCGACCACGGGCACCTGGCGCTGATGGACGCCTCGATGTCCTACCTGCGCCAGTTCGTCCCCGACGTGCTGGCCGCCGTCAGCTTCGCCGGCGGCCCCGGCATGGACGACCTGCTGCAGGCGACTGCCATCCTGGCCCGGCTGCACGCGACCAGGGCCCGCAAGGTCCCGGACGGGGCACCGGCCAGCTTCGTGCCCGCCCGGTGGGCAGGGTACCTGGAGAGGGCCTCGAAGGACGGCGACGTCTTCGCCTACTGGCACTACTGGGAGCTGTGCGTGCTGATGGCCCTGCGCGACGGCCTGCGGTCCGGCGACGTCCACGTGCCCGGGTCGCGCCGGCCCGGCCTCGTTCCTGCTCACCCCCAAGCAGTGGGAGCCCCAACGGCTAGAGTACTGCCACCTGGTGGGCAAGCCGCCGACTGCGGCCGACGCCCTGGCCCTGGCGAACGACGAGCTGCACGCGGCGCTGTCGGACCTGGAGGCTCAGCTCGCCCGGGCCGGCGGGAAGGGCGAGGTCCGCCTCGGCCCCGACGGGGAGCTCATCATCCCGCCGCTGACCGCCGAGGATGTCCCCGCCGAGGCCAGCGCGCTGCGCGACGAGCTCGCCGCGATGCTGCCCCGCGTGCCGATCGCGTCGGTGCTG
Source organism: uncultured Actinomycetes bacterium (assembly GCA_963722055.1). Lineage (GTDB taxonomy): Bacteria > Actinomycetota > Actinomycetes > Streptosporangiales > Streptosporangiaceae > Palsa-504. The sequence goes on from CAVRLA010000008.1 coordinate 78,925, forward strand.
GTCGAGATCGACGCCCGGACCGGGTTCACCGACCGCCTGACCCACGCCGGCGGCAAGGCCAGCCGCCCGCTGGACCTGCGGCGCAACCTGTTGTACGTAATCATCGCCGAGGCGACCAACATGGGCCTGTCGGCGATGGCCGAGTCGTGCGGCGTCTCCTACGACACGCTGGCGTGGACGGCGGAGTGGTACTTCGACGCCGAGACGCTCGAGGCCGCCAACGCCGCGATCGTCAACTACCATCACCGGCTGCCGATGACCCAGGCGTTCGGCACCGGCACCCTGTCGTCGTCGGACGGGCAGAAGTTCCCGGTCAAGGGCAAGTCGCGGACCGCCGCGCACCTGTCGCGCTACTTCGCCCGCGGCCAGGGCGTGTCCACCTACACCCATGTCTTGGACCAGCACGCGACGTTCGACACGAAGGTGATCACGTCGACGTCGCCGGAGAGCCCGTACGTGCTCGACGGCATCCTGGGCAACCAGACCGACCTGATTGTCACCGAGCACGCCACCGACGCCCACGGCGCGACGCTCGCCGACGCGGACCTCAGCTACGCCAAGCTCGGCTCGTACGCCACCACGCACGAGATCAGCATCGACGGGCCGCTCCGGGAGTACTACCTGCGCGGCGCGGCGTCGCGGACACGCCCGAGGAGGAGGAATGGAGGACCGAGATCGGCTGGCCCATCTTCCGCGCCGACGCCTCCCGTGCCTAGCCGTTCCGTGTCTGTCTAGCTCTCTTCCGGGGGTTCCTCGTGGGGATGCCAGAGGAGTGGGTCCGTGTGCGGGATCGAGCTCTCCGAGAGCTCGCCCGGGCCAATCTCGGCATACTCCTCGGCGGGCCCGTGCCCGTTGCCGTGCCCGTTCCCGTGACCGTCCGCCTCGACCACGACCGTCTCGGCGAAGGCCCGGTTGGCAATGGTCCGGGCCCGGCCCATGACTCCGCTCGATTGCGGCGCGGGCACGCCGTTCTCGTCCTCCGACCCGCGTGCCGGCATGAGGGCAGGCACCTTCTTGGCCTCGAGCGGCGCGAGTTCCTCCGCGGTCAGCGGCCGGTGGACCTCGATGAACTCGCCGTCGGGCAGCTGCCGGATGATGCCGGTCTCCAGCCCGTGCTCGAGCAGCTCCTTGTCCTTACGCTGCAGACCCAGGCAGATACGTCTAGTGACGATAAACGCGACCGCTGGTCCCACGAAGACCAGGACCCGCGCGATCCAGGTAACCGTATAGAGCGGGATCTGCGTGTAATCGGCGATGACGTCGTTCGCGCCCTCGGCCCACAGCACGCCGTAGAACACCACCACCGCCATGCCGGTGGCGGTGCGGATCGGAGCGTTCCTGGGCCGGTCGAGGACGTTGTGGTACGACCTGTCCCCGGTGGCCCATTGCTCGAAGAACGGCCAGAACGCCGCGCCGCCGAGGATAATGCCCAGCGGCAGGGCGAACGGGATGAGCACGCTTAGCGAGAGCGTGTGCCCGAGGAAGTTGTACTCCCAGGCAGGCATCATGCGCAGCGAGCCCTCCAGGATGCCCATGTAGAAGTCGGGTTGCGAGGCGGACGAGATCTGCACGGGGCTGTACGGCCCGTACAGCCAGATCGGGTTGATCTGGGCGAAGGTAGCCAGCAGGGCCAGCGCCGCGAAGATGAAGAAGAACCACGCGGTGCCCTTGGCGATGAAGTACGGGAAGAACGGCTGGCCCACCACGTTCTTCTCGGTGTTCCCCAGGGCCGGCATCTGGGTGTGTTTCTGGTGGACCATGATGAACAGGTGGGCGGTGATCAGCGCCAGGATCAGGCCCGGGATCAGCAGCACGTGGACGATGTACAACCTAGGGATGATGATGTCGCCCGGGTAAGGCCCGCCGAACAAGAAGAACGCCAGGTACGTGCCGACGATCGGGATGCCTTGCAGCGCGCCCTCGAAGATCCGCAGGCCGGCGCCCGACAGCTGGTCGTCGGGCAGAGAGTAACCGAACAGCCCCTCGAGCAGCCCCAGCGTGAACAGCCCGATCCCGATCAGCCAGTTGACCTCGCGCGGCTTGCGGTAGGCGCCGGTGAAGAAGATACGCAGCATGTGAATGATGAGCGCCGCCATGAACAGGTCGGCCGCCCAGTGGTGGATCTGCCGCATCAGCAGGCCGGCCCGGACGTCGAAGCTGATGTTCAGCGTCGACTGGTAGGCCTGGCTCATCGTGATGCCGTCCAGCTTGGTGTACGAGCCGTGGTAGACGACCGGGGCCGAGGACGGGACGAAGAACAGCGCTAGGAACGTCCCGGTCAGCAGCAGGATGACGAACGACCACAGCGCGATCTCGCCGAGCATGAACGACCAGTGGTCAGGAAACACCTTCCGCATGAGCACGCGGAGTCCGCGCGCTCCGTGGAACCGGTCGTCCAGCCATGATCCGGTCCCGCTCAGCGCCTTCGGAACGTCAATCGTGTCGCTCATCCGCGCTCCCAGAAGCTCGGGCCGACGGGCTGGGTGAAGTCGCTCTTGGCCACCAGGTAGCCCTGGGCGTCGGTGGTCAGCGGCAGCTGCGGCAGCGGCCGCGGCGCCGGGCCGAAGATCACGGTCGCGCCGGTCGACGCGTCGAACGTGGACTGGTGGCACGGGCATAGGAGATGGTGCGTGGTCTGCTCGTAGAGCCCCACCGGGCAGCCAACGTGCGTGCAGATCCTGGAGTAGGCGACGATGTTGTCGACCGTCCAGTTCATCGTGCCGATCAGCGTGCTGCTGTCGTACGACGTCGGGATCTGCAGCTCACCGGGCCGGAACTTGATCAAGGTGACGGTGGCCTTGGCGAGGGCATCGAGATCGTCGGTGAAGCCCTCGGGCACGATCGTGATACTTTGCCCGGGCGCACTGAACTGGGCCGCGGTGATCGGCTGGTTGGTGCCGTAGACCAGCAGCCGCCGACCCGGGCTCCACACCGTGTGCCGCAGGCTGGTGCCGGGCAGCGGGCCCAGGTCGCGGAGCACCACGATCGGGATGGCGGCCAGCGGCAGCGTGGCGAGCATCAGCGTGCGCCGGACGATGGGCCGCTTGACGAACTGGCTCGCGGCCGTGCCCTCCTTGAAGTACTCGTCGAACGCCTCCCGCTCGGCGTCGGTCGAGCGCATGTCGTGCCGTTCCTCGACCATCTCCACGTCCGGCATGAGCTGCCGGACCCAGATGATCGCGCCGAATCCCAGGCCGAGCAGCGCCACCGACAGCGCGAGCCCCAGCGCCAGGTTCGAGCGGAGGACGCTATCGACCGAACCGACTTCGAGGCCGATGTACGCGGCGATGAACCCGCAGCCCGCGATGAACGCGAGCAGGAAGAAGAACGCGACGATCTTCTCGGCCTTGTTGGCGTGCGCGGGGTAGTCCGATACCTCCGGCAGTTGCTCCTCGGCCGGTTCCACCGCGGCGCCGTGGCCCGCGCCGCCGTCCTCAGCCCCGTCCCCGGAGCCGAGCAGCCGCGGAGTCGGCGGGGGAGTCCCGATCACCCGGTGCGGGGCGACCGGGCCTGCCGGGCCCTCGACCTCTTCCATGTCGCTCATCAGTGCTCCGTCCCCGACGTCCCCGACGTCCCCGCGGTCTCCGAGGTCCGCGCGTTCTCTTCCTGCGCCACATCCCAGGGCTCGCGCCGCTTGGCCGTGAGCCACATCGCGATCAGCACCAGGAAGCCCATCCCGCCGAGGAAGACGACCAAGCCCTCGGTGACGGGCCCGATCCGGCCGAGCGAGAACCCGCCAGGGTTGGGCTCGACCCGCGTCTCGGTGATGTAGGCGATGATGTCCCGCTTGGCCTGCGGGGTAAGCGCGCCGTCGGCGAACACCGGCATTGCCTCGGGCCCGGTCAGCATGGCGGCATAGATCTGCGTGGGGGTGGACTGGGTCAGCGCCGGCGCGTACTTGCCGTAAGTGAGCGCCCCGCCGTCCCCGGCGAAGCCGTGACACTGCGCGCAGTTGGCCATGAACAGCTGCGACCCGAGCGCGGTGTTAGCTCCTTGCGTGGATACCTGCGCGGGGGTGGGAATCTGGGGCCCGCCGCCGAGGGACTGGATGTACTCGGCGACATCGAGGATCTCCTGCTCGGTGAACTTCACCGGACCGCGGCCGTTCTCCGCGCCGATCTCCTTGGCCGGCATGCGACCGGTGGACATCTGGAAGTAGACGGCGGCCGCGCCCGCGCCGATCAGGCTGGGCGCCTGATCGGTGCCCTGCGCGTCGAGGCCGTGGCAGCTCGAGCAGGTGGCCTCGAACAAGGCCTGGCCGTTCGCGATGTCCTGTTGCGCCGTGGTCGGAGCCGCCTGCGCGCCGGTGCGGGTCAGGGCTCCGTACAGCAGCCCGACGACGACGAGCCCGAGTAGCAGTGCCGCGTAGCCGGCGACCGGGCGCCTGCGCCTGGCGTTGATCCAGCCCACTCGCTGTCCCCTGACTAGTGGATGAGGTAGATGGTGGTGAACAGGCCGATCCACACGACGTCGACGAAGTGCCAGTAATACGACACGACGATGGCGCTGACCTGCTGTTCATGGGTGAATCTCTTGGCCGCGTAGGTCCGGCCGAGGAGGAAGATGAAGGCGATGAGGCCGCCGGTCACGTGCAGCCCGTGGAATCCGGTGGTCAGGTAGAACACCGAGCCGTAGTTGCTGGACGACAGGGTCAGGCCCTGCTTCCGGATCAGGTCCAGGTATTCATAGCCCTGGCCGAGGACGAAGTACGTCCCCATCAGCAAGGAGAGCACGTACCACTCGCGAAGGCCCCAGCTCATCGGGTGCCAGATCGAGCGGGTCCGCTTGATCTGACCGCGCTCGACCGCGAACACGCCCATCTGGCAGGTGACACTGGACAGCAACAGCACGGTGGTGTTGACCGATCCGAGCGCGATGTCCAGGTGCGCGCCCGGCCACGGCAGCCCCTGACCCTTGTCCACCGACCTGATGGTGAAGTACATCGCGAACAAGGCCGCGAAAAACATCAGCTCGGAGGAAAGCCAGATGATCGTGCCCACGCTGACCAGGTTCGGTCTGCTGGCTGGCGTGCGCGGGCTCGTCTGGACGGTTGCTGTCGCCACGAGGCCATTATTACGACAACCTGTAGGCGATCGCTACGCGACCCCCCGCATCCGCACCGGTCTCGGTAGCATGCCTGTCATGAAGGTCGTTGTGTACAGCCATGACGCGGATGTCCGGGCCCAGATCAGGCTCGCCATCGGGCGTCGCCCCGCGATGGACGTGCCGGACGCGGAGATTGTCGAGGTTGCCACCGAGCCTGCCCTGTTCCGGCTGCTCGACGCGGGCGGAGCCGACGTGATGGTGCTCGACGGGGAGGCCCAGCCGGCCGGCGGGATGGGCGTGTGCCGCCAGGCCAAGGACGAGATCTACAACTGCCCGCCGGTGCTGCTGGTCATCGCCCGTGCCGATGACGGCTGGCTCGCCACCTGGTCCCGCGCCGACGCCGTGATCAGCCATCCGATCGATCCCATCGCGCTGGCCCACGAACTGGCCGGCCTGATGCGCGAACGCGCCGTAACCAGCTGAACCGCCGCAGGTTTCTTTTTCATATGGAACGGACCGTGGTTCCTCACTCCACCACCCGCTTTCCCCTAAATCCATTCAGGGAGCTGCTATGGATGCCCGCACGACATGGCCCGCGCTGCTCGGCGCGCTGATCCGCGGCGACTCGCTGACCGCAGACGAGAGCGAGTGGGCCATGAACGAGATCATGGAGGGGGCGGCGACGCCCTCCCAGATCGCGGGGTTCGGCGTCGCGCTGCGGATCAAGGGCACGTCGGTGGCCGAGATGACCGGACTGGCCCGGGCCATGCTCGCGCACGCCACGCCGATCCACGTGACCGGCCACCTGACCGACCTGGTGGGCACCGGCGGCGACGGCGCGCGCACGGTCAACGTGTCCACCATGGGCACGATCGTGGCCGCCGCCGCGGGCGTGCGGATGGTCAAGCACGGCAACCGGGCCGCGTCGTCCGCGTGCGGGGCCGCGGACGTGCTGGAGGCGCTCGGCGTGATCATCGACCTGCCGCCCGCCGCGACCGCGGAACTGGCCGACGAGGTGGGGGTGGCGTTCCTGTTCGCGCCGCTCTATCACCCGGCGCTGCGCTACGCGGGCCCGACCCGGAGCGAACTCGGCGTCCCCACCGTGTTCAACTTCCTCGGCCCGGTGGCCAACCCGGCCCGGCCTTCGGCCCAGGCGGTGGGGGTCTTCGATCCGCTGATGGGCGGGGTCATCGCGGGCGTGCTGGCCGGGCGGGGGTGTTCGGCCCTGGTCTTCCACGGCTCCGACGGGCTGGACGAGCTGACCACCACCGGCCCGTCCTCGATGTGGGTGGTGCATGAAGGCGAGGTGGCCAGGACAGAGTTCTCACCCGCCGCCCTCGGGCTGCCCACGGCCTCCCTCGGCGACCTGCGCGGCGGGGACGCCGCGCATAACGCGGCGGTGGCCCGGGCGGTGCTGGCCGGCGAGCGGGGCCCGGTGCGCGACATCGTGCTGCTCAACGCGGCCGCCGCGCTGGCCGCGGCGGCCGGCGTGCCGGACCCGGAGACGGTCACCGCGGCGCTGGCCGACGGCTACGCCCGTGCCGCGCAGGCCGTGGACTCCGGCGCGGCCCAGGCCCTGCTTGAGCGCTGGATAGAGGTGAGCCACCGCCTGGACCCCAAGGGCCGCCAGCCCCTCCCGCCCAGGACCCGCCCGACCGACGACCCCGCATCCGGCCCGGCGGAACCGTGATCCGGTTAGAACCGGGCAGATGGCTCGTCGGGTCGGCTGGCGCCACGCGCCGCTGACCCCTTGCGGCCCGTCAGGCCTCGTCGCCCAAGCCCAGCGAGAACGCGGCCTCCAGGTCGTGCCGGGAGTAGGCGCGGAACGCGATGTGAGTCTCGGTGTGCGACACGCCGGGGACCTTGTTCAGCCGCCCGGGGATGACGTCGGCGAGTTCCTCGTGGCTGCGGACCCGGACCATCGCCACCAAGTCGAACTCCCCGGTGACCGAATACACCTCGCTGACCTCGGGGATCTGGGCGATCATCTCGGCCACCTCGGGAATGCGCTGGATCTCGGCTCGCACCAGGACGATCGCGGTGACCACTGGATGCCTCCCAGACTGTCTCGGCCAGGTTCTCTCGGCTGGCGCTTAGGCTACTACGTCGGGCCAGGCGCGGAGCTGATCCAGGGCTCGGATGCCGTGATGCGTCAGCCGCCTGATGAGCCAGCCGAGCACGTCAGCGGTGGCGCGCGCGTCGGCGAGGGCGCGGTGCGACGGCGTGGTGCGGGCCCGGAAGAACCCGGCCAGCGTGCCCAGCTTGCAGTCCGGCACCTCGTCCGGGTCCATCAGCTGCCTGGCCAGCATGACCGTGTCCAGGACGGTGAAGCCCGGCCAGGCCAGACCGCACTCGGCGCAGGCGGCCCGCAGGAAGCCGATGTCGAACGGCGCGTTGTGCGCGACCAGGACGCAGCCGTCGGCGAAGTCGAGCAGGCCCGGCAGTACCGCCGGCAGCCTCGGGGCCGCCGCCAGCATCCAGTCGCTGATCCCGGTCAGGTCCTCGATGCCCAGCGGCACCGGGACGCCGGGGTTGACCAGCGAGGCGAACTCTCCCAGGCGCCGTCCGTTGCGTACCCTGACCGCCGCTACCTCCGTGATCGCCGCCGCCCCCGGCGACCACCCGGTGGTCTCCAGGTCGATCACCGCGAATTCCAGCTCCGCGAATTCCTGCTCCGCCTGCGTCAGCCCGGCCTGCGTCAGCTCGGCCTGCTCTGCGGGCTCTAGCCCGGCCGGCTTCGGCTCCGCCGGTTCAGCTGCGGTCGGCTTCACCAGGGCGAGCTTCCGCGGGGCGGCCGCCTCCCGGACCGGCTCCCGCGGGGCCATCTCCCCCCGGGCCAGCGCCGCCGCGCCGTACCCGTGGCCGCCCATGGCCTGCGCGATCACGTTCGGCCTCGTCACGGACACCACGGTAGATCCACCCACCGACATTTCCGCCGCAGGCGCGCTACCGGATCACTCGCTTCTGGCGGTCTCCGGGCCGGTGATGCGCCGCAGCAGCGGGAACGTGGCCGCGATGAGGCCGAGGGCCAGCACGATCCCGGCCGCGATCAGGACGTAGTACGCGGCGCCTGGTGATACCAGGGAGAGCTTCATCTCCATGGTCGCGTACATCGCCGAGGCGCCGAACCCGGTGCCGATCGCGACCACGGCGACGGCGAGCAGCGGGACCGCGCTTTCCAGGGCGATGACGCGGCGCAGCATGCCGAGCCGGGCGCCGGTGAGCCGCAGCAGGCTGAACGGACGCTTGCGGTCGACCAGCCCGCCTGCCACGCCCGTCGCGAGAGTGCAACCGGCGACGGTCAGGCTGGTCAGGATCACTACGTCGGCGAGCTGCTGGTAGGCGTTGTTCGCCGCGTTGCCGGCCGCGTTGTACTCGCTGACCGTTTGCGGCGGCGGCGAGCCGGTGCCGGTCGGGTAGGCGTTCTCCAGTATCGTCCTGACCTGCTCGATCACGGGCTGCGACCCGCTCGTCGCCACGTCCAGGCTGCCCAGCGGGAGGCTGTCCAGCCGCCGGGCGGGGACATCCGCGGCCGGCCAGGTTACCTCCGCCAGGTTGCCGCCGCCGATGTCGTTGAGGGAGGCGGGGACCTTTACCGCTGCCGCCCCCGCGGGGCAGCGGCCGAGGCCAGGGGTGCTCGCGAGCTGGGCGCACGACACCACCGCGGCCGGAATGTCCTGGTTCTGCAGCTGCGAGCTGGTGATGGTCAGCCCTGGGTCTGCCCGGACCGCGACGACGCCCCGGACGCCGGAGATCTGCCGCAGCCGCGTCAGCACCGTTGCGGACGGAGGCGGCGCGGATCCCACCGCCACATCCTGGCCGGAGTTGGCGTAGATGATGTTCGAGAACTGGTCGGCGAGAATGTTGTTGGCCGCCGCGCCGTCGGGCTCGAAGGGCGCCTTGGTGTTCTGCGTGGCGAGCAGCGCGGCGGCCACGGTGAAGATGAACAGCGCCAGGACCAGGCCGCTGACCGCCCGGAACGCGGCCCGCGGGTCATCGGCCAGCCGCCGCGCGGCGATCAGCGCGCCGGGGCGGCTGGCGCGCCGGGCCAGGACCCGGGCCCCCGCCATCGTCAGCCACGGCCCCGCGATGATCAGGCCGGTCATGATCAGCGCGAAGCCGGGCACGAAGACCAGGACCTGCCGGGAATTGCTGGCCGGCTTGCCGTGTACGACGAAGAACCCGAGGACGGCCAGGCCCGCCAGCAGCGGCAGCAGCCGCCAGGCTCGCGGCGGCGGCGGAGTCACCCGGCGGGCCACGCCCAGCGGGGAGATGTTTACCCGCCGCAGCGCCAGCCGGGCCGTGACGGCGGCGGCGACCGGCACGCCGACTGCGACCGCGAGGATGTCGGACAGGCTGAGCGACAGCTCGGCGGGGAAGAACGGCTGGCCGGTGAACGGGATAGCCGCCAGCGGCACCCGCAGCACAAAGAACAGACCGAAACCGATGGCGACGCCGGCCGCCGCGGCCACCGCGGACTCCACGGCCGAGATCAGCGAGACCTGCCTGGGTGTGGCGCCGACCAGCCGCATCGCGGCGAATCGCTGCTCCCGGCGGGCCGCGGACAGGCGGGTGGCCGTGCCGATGAAGATCAGCACCGGCAGCAGCAGCGCCAGCACCACTGCCGACAGGATGAAGTCGGTGCCGCTCGGGGTGAGGCCGCCCCGGATCACGCAGGTGGCATGGTTGCCGCAGCCGCTGGGCGGAGTGGTGTTGAAGCTGGTCACCTGCGCGGCGCCGGGCAGGTGCGACATCTGCGCGGCGGAGCGGCCGACGACGATGACCAGTGAGTCGGGGGACGGCAGGCCCGCCTCGCCGATAAGGCCGGCCTGGCGCCCGGGATAGCGGTCCGCCAGCTCGTCCGCCGGGGCGCTGCGCAGCAGCGCGCTGAGCGCGGGGGAGACGTAGTACTGGCCCGGCCCGGGGTCGCGGGGGATCCCTGGCGGCACCGATGACGTGGGGCCGGTGGCGGCGACGTCGGCCCGGTAAATGGGCTGCCCGTCGAAGAGGTCGGTGGTGATCAGCGCCCACAACGGGTCGGGGCTGATCGCGCTCGTCGCGCGCCCCGAGGCCGCTGGTGCCCCCGTGTCTAGCCAAGCGTACCGGTCGTTCTGCACGCCGACGGCGTTGACGGCCGCGATGACGGTCAGCAGCAGGCCGACGCCGATCCCGACCGCGGCGGCCACGATGACCAGGCGGACGACGGCCGCGCGGCCGCCGCTGATCGCCAGCCGCAGGCCGAGGCGGATCATCGTGCTGCCCCGGAGGACGGGGCCGCCCGGGTGAGCGAGCTGACCGTGCCGTCGCGGACGATGACCTCGCGGTCGGCGTAGGCGGCGACCCGGGCGTCGTGGGTGACCAGGATCACCGTGGTGCCCTGCTCGCGGGCCGTCTGGGTCATCAGGCTCATCACCAGCTCGCCCGACACCGAGTCCAGCGAGCCGGTCGGCTCGTCGGCGAACAGCACCCGCGGCGCGGCGACCATGCCCCGGGCCAGCGCGACCCGCTGCGCCTGCCCGCCGGACAGCTCCCCGGACCGCCGACTCTCCAGCCCGTCCAGGCCGAGCCTGCCGAGCCAGGCCCGGGCTTCGGCCACCGCGGGGGCCCGGCGGGTACCGCCCAGCAGCAGCGGCAGGGCGACGTTCTCTTCGGCCGTCAGCTCCGGGACGAGCTGGCCGGACTGGAATACGAATCCGAACCGGTCCCTGCGCAGCCCGCTGCGCTGGGTCTCGTGCAGGGTGTCCAGCCGCTGCCCGGCGAACCAGACCTCGCCCGCGTCCGGGGTCAGAATGCCGGCCAGGCAGTACATCAGCGTCGACTTGCCCGACCCGCTCGGGCCCATCACCGCCACGATCTCGCCCGGGCCCGCTGCGATCGTGGCGCCTCGCAGCGCAGACGTCTGGCCGAACGACTTGACCACGCCGCGTGCCTCGATGATCGTCGCCGGCCTGGCGGCCACAGCGAGCTCGCCGTTGCTGCCACCCAGCCTCGGTGCCTGCCCCCCGGTCACGTGCGTACCGCCTGGGCGAGCATGTCCAGCCGGGCCGCGGTGTGGTCGATCCACCGCAGGTCCGCCTCCAGATGGTAGAGGCCGTGGTCGGCTAGCAGGGTATCCATCAGGTCGCCTCGTTCCTTCAAACTGGTGAGCTCGCGCATCCGCTGCAGGTGCGCCGCGCGCTGGGCATCCAGGTAACCGTCAGCCGGGCGGCCCAGCATCAGCGCCAGCACCACCTTGGCGAACAGCACCGTCTGCAGGTGCGGCTCGGGTGGGGTCGGCTCGGACAGCCACCGCTCGACATCGGCGATGCCTGCCTGGGTGATGGCATAACGCTTGCGGTCCGGCCCCTCACCGGGCTCGGCCGGCCCGGCGGTCGCCTTGCCGTCGCGGGCCAGCCGGGACAAGGTCGCGTAGACCTGGCCGTAGGGGAGCGGCTTGCCCCGCCCGAACCAGGTGTCGTAATCCCGCTTGAGGTCGTAGCCGTGACTCGGCTCCCGCTCCAGCAGGCCCAGCAACGTCAGCGGAACACTCATACCTGAGAGAATACACTCAGAGTATACTCGTGGCAAATAGAGGGCGGCGGCCGCCGCGCACCGCCGCCCGGCCTGGTTCCCCGGGTCCCGTCCATCCCCTCCCGTCCCGTCCCGGTCCCGGTGCCCCGAGAAATGTCAGAGGGTGCCCTTAACGTATGTCTGTCCAATTCACCGAATGCAGGGAAGGCGGCACGATGATTGATTGCGGCCATGGCATGATGTGTGAGACCCGCTGTCGCGATTGTGCTATTGCGGTCACCGAAACACGAAACGTGACAACTCACCTCGGGCCGGCCGAACTGCGGGCGCTCCGCGTTCTCGCGGACGCCGGGCTGGTACCGCCGCTGGCTCGGGTACTGGCCAGCTCAGCGGCCCGTAACTGGGTGTTTCCCGATACGAAAGCGTCGTGATGGTAGCGGGCCAGCGCCGTTCCTGGCGGGCAATCGCGGAATCGTAATGGAGTAGTTGGAATTATGCGAACCGGTTGAATCGTCCATTTGCCTTCACTACGCTGGCGACAAATGTCGCCTAGTCAGGTACCGGCCTGGAGAACCTGCGCCAACACGCAATAGCGCGTGGCATGACAAGGAGCGTGGTAGGCACGTGGGTACGCGGCCAGCGGGCGTACGGTCCCGGCTCCGCCGCGGTGTTGCGATCGCGACCGGTTTGGTGGCGATCGGCGGGCTGGCCGTCTTCGCGGCCCAGGCCGCTGCCTCCCCGCAGCCCACCGTCGGCCAGGTCCAGGCCAAGGTGAACCAGCTCACGTCGCAGTACGACAAGGTCACCGAGCAACTCGACCAGGCCGGCGAGCAGCTTTCGGCCGCGCGGACCAGGCTGGCCCAGGTGCGCGCGGATCTGAATCACGCCGAGGCCAAGGTCCGGGCCGCGCGCGCGATCGTGGCCCAGTTCGCCGCGGCCTCCTTCGAGGACACCGGTGCGACCTCGATCGCGGGCGTGCTGACCGATGCCGATCCCTCGATCGTCCTGCAGGAGGGCTCGCTGCTGCTGGAAGTGTCCGGCGCCCGCGATGCTGAGACCGCGCAGCTGCTCACCGACGCCGGCCAGCTGTCCAACGTCGAGCAGGAACTGCAGCGCACCGAGGACGGGATCGCGACGCTCAAGACCCAGCTCGCCGACCATAAGAACGCGCTGGGCAAGCTGATCGCCACCGAGCAGGCCAGCCTGGACAGCCTGACCCTGCCGGAGCAGCAGCAGGTCAAAGGCAACTCGATCGGCGCGAACGGAAGTACCCAGCACGTCACGTACACCGGACCGACCAGCACGCAGGCGGGAAGGGCCGTCGCGTTCGCCTACGCGCAGCTCGGCTGCCCCTACGTCTACGGCGGCACCGGGCCGTGCCCGAGGGGCTACGACTGCTCCGGGCTGGCCCAGGCCGCGTGGGCAGCCGCGGGCGTCGCCATACCGCGTGACAGCTACGAGCAATGGGCCAGCCTGCCGCACGTCTCCCTATCCGCGCTCGAGCCCGGCGACCTGCTGCTCTACAACGGCGAGGGCCACGTTGCCATCTACGTGGGCAACGGCTACATCATCGACGCGCCGGAAACCGGCATGGACGTCGAGCGGATCCCGATGAGCACGCCTTGGTACGCAGACAGCCTCGACGGAGCGGTGCGCCCGTAGCGGCCCGGCTCCCCGGCTACCGTCGCCGCCGATGCGGAGCGGTGAGGGCCTGGAGTCCGGCCTATACACTCGTCCGGTGCGCCGGACCCTGATCGTCACCAACGACTTCCCGCCCCGTCAGGGCGGCATCCAGTCGTTCGTGCACGGGCTGGCCATCCGGCTGCCGCCGGGCACGGTGGTCGTATACGCGCCGGCCTGGGGCGGCGCGGCCGAGTTCGACGCCCGGCAGCCGTTCCCGGTAATCCGCCATCCGACGTCGCTCATGCTGCCGGTGCGGTCCGTGTCCCGCCGGGCCGCGGCTATCGCCCGTGAGCACGGCTGTGACACGGTCCTGTTCGGCGCGGCGGCGCCGCTAGGCCTGATTACCCCGGCGCTGCGCGGGGCCGGGGTGACCCGGGCGGTCGCGCTGACGCACGGTCACGAGGCGGGCTGGGCGGCGCTGCCGATCGCCCGGGGCCTGCTCCGCCGCATCGGCGACGAGGTGGACGTGGTGACGTACCTGGGCGAATACTTCAGGGGCCGGCTAGCCCGCGCGCTGTCGCCGACGGCGGCCCAGCGCATGGTGCGGCTGACACCCGGCGTCGACGTGACGTTCTTCCGTCCCGGAGCGGGCGGCAACGCGGTCAGACAGCGGCTGGGGCTGGGGCACCAGCCGCTGGTGGTGTGCGTGTCCCGGCTAGTCCGGCGCAAGGGCCAGGACACCCTGATCCGGGCCTGGCCGCTGGTGCGGGCCGAGGTGAGCGACGCGGTGCTCCTGCTCGTCGGTGACGGTCCCTACGCCGGCCGCCTACGGCGGCTAGCGGACCGGCTCGGCGTCAGCGCTGCCGTCCGCTTCACCGGACCGGTCCCATGGCCCGAACTCCCCGGCTACTACGACACGGCCGACGTGTTCGCCATGCCGTGCCGGACCCGGCGGGCCGGACTCGACGTGGAGGGCTTGGGCATCGTCTACCTGGAGGCCTCGGCCACCGGCCTGCCGGTAATCGGCGGCGACTCGGGCGGAGCCCCCGACGCGATTCTCGAGGGCGAATCCGGCTACGTCGTCACCGACGTGGCCGACACGGCGGCCCGCATCGTCGAACTGCTCACCGATCCGGCTAGGGCCCGGGCCATGGGGGAGAAGGGCCTGGCCTGGGTGGACCGGGAGTGGCGCTGGGACCTGGCCGCCGCCCGCCTGAGCGCCATCTTGACCCCGTTACGCCGGCTAAGCCCGCAGCCCCCGCCTAGCTTCTCACGAATACAGCATGTCGATGTCGGCGGCGAAGTCCTTGGCCAGCACGCTCCTGCGGATGCCCAGCTTGGCACTGAGCTGGCCGCTTTCGACCGTGAAGTCGCCGTCGAGGATGCGGAAGCGCCGGATCGACTCGGCCCGGGACACCGCCTGGTTGGCGTCGTCCACCGCCGCCTGCACGTCCGCCAGCAGGTCCGGGTCGTCGCGCAGCGACGCCACCGTCGCGTCGGCCGGCTTGCCGTGCCTGGCCTTCCACGGCCCGAGCGCGTCGGGGTCCAGCGTGAGCAGCGTGCCGACGTACGGCCTGCCGTCCCCGACCACCATGGCCTGGCTGATCAGGGCGTGGCTACGCAGCCGGTCCTCGAGCACCGCGGGCGCGACGTTCTTCCCGCCGGCGGTGACGATGATCTCCTTCTTCCGGCCGGTGATGCTCAGGAATCCCTCGTCGTCAAGCTCGCCGATGTCGCCGGTGCGGAACCAGCCGTCCTCGGCGAAGGTCTCCCTGGTCGCCGCCTCGTTGCGCCAGTAACCCGGGAAGACGATGCCGCCCCGGATCAGGATCTCGCCGTCCTCGGCGATCTTGATCCCGACCCCCGGCAGCGGCTGGCCGACCGTGCCGATCTTGTTCCGGTCCGGTCGGTTGACCGTGGCGGCGGCCGTCGTCTCGGTCAGCCCGTACCCCTGCAGCACGGTGACGCCCACGCCGCGGAAGAAATGGCACAGCCGCTCGGTGAGCGCGGCGCCGCCGGAGACCGCGTAACCGGCCCGGTTGCCGAGAGCGGCCCGCAGCTTGGCGTAGACCAGCCGGTCGAACAGCGCGTGCTGGGCCCGCAGGCCGAACCCGGGACCGCCCGGCGAGTCGAGCGCCTGGCTGTAGGCGATCGCCGTGCGGGCGGCGCGGCCGAAGATGGCCCCCTTCTTCTCGCTGATCGCCTTCTGCTCGGCGCTGTTGTACACCTTCTCGAACACCCGCGGCACCGCGAGGATGAACGTGGGCCGGAAGGCGGCCAGGGCGGGCAGCAGCGCGTTGATGTCCCCGCAGTGCCCCAGGACCAGCCCGGCTTCGATGCAGCCCACCTCGATGACCCGGGCGAATACGTGCGCGAGCGGCAGGAACAGCAGCGTGCCCGCGTCGTCGGGCCCGGTGAAGGCCACCAGCGGGCCGAGGAACGCGTTGCGCACGGCGGCCAGCAGGTTCTGGTGGGTGAGCTCGCAGCCCTTGGGCCTTCCGGTGGTGCCCGAGGTGTAGATGACGGTAGCCAGGTCGGACGACTTGGCCTCCCCGGCTCGGGCGGACACGACCTGGTCCTCGACCGCGGCGCCGGCCTCGGTCAGTGACTCCAGCGAAGCTTCGGAGCCCGGCTCGATCCGCCAGATCTGCTCGAGCGTCGGCACCCGGTCCCGGAACCCGTCGATGAGCTGCTCGAAGGCAGCCGTCTCGACGAAGCAGGCCCGCGCGCCCGAGTCGCTGAGGATCCACTCGGCCTGCTCGGCTGAGGAGGTCTCATAGACCGGCACCACGATCGCGCCCGCGGTCCAGATCGCGTAGTCGATCAGCGTCCACTCGTAGCGGGTGTGCGACATCAGCGCGACCCGGTCCCCGGCCTCAATGCCGGCCGCGATCAGGCCTTTGGCCAGCGCGGTGACCTCATCCCTGAACTGGCGGGCGGTCACGTCCGTCCACTCGCCGGACAGGCCCGCGGGACCCGGCCGGCGCAGCATCACCGCCTGCGGCTGCTCGGCCGCCCGGCGGAAGACGGCCTTAGCGATATTCGCGGTGGCGGGGATCTCCGCCAGGGCCGGAATGCTGTACTCGTGCACGGCACCCTCCAGGTCGATACTCGGCAGCAGCACCAGCTTAAGCCGCTGGCCGGCCGTTTCCGCTGGGCCATCCGGCGCTGGCCATCGGGAATCCGGCGGGCCTTACCGTGGTGGCATGCGAGTTCACGTAGTGAGCGACGTGCACGGGCGGGCGGACGCGCTGGCCGGCGCCGGGCGCGGAGCCGACGCGCTGATCTGCCTGGGCGACCTGCTGCTGTTCCTCGACTACGCCGACTACGGGAAAGGCATCTTCGCCGACCTGTTCGGCGCCGAGGCGACCCAGGTCTACGTCGAACTGCGCACCGCCGGGAGATTCGACGAGGCCAGGGAACTGTCGGCGCGGCTGCTCGCGCAGCGGGGCGCCGGAAAAGGACAAAGCCCGGCCAGCCTGTTCGAGGCGGCGATGGCCAGGCAGTACGCGGAGCTGTTCGGCGCCCTCCCGGAGCCCGCCTATCTAACCTACGGCAACGTGGACGTGCCCCGGATGTGGGAGAGGTACGCCAAACCCGGGCACCACGTCTTGGACGGCGGCACGGTTGACCTGGACGGATGGCGGTTCGGGTTCGTCGGCGGCGGGCTGAAATCGGCCTACCGGACGCCGAACGAGATGACCGAGGAGGAATTCCGGGCCAAGCTCAACGCGGTCGGCGAGGTCGATGTGCTGTGCACGCACATCCCGCCCGCCGTTCCCGAGCTCCTGTACGACACCGTGGCCAGGCGCCTGGAGAAGGGCAGCGTGGCCCTGCTGGAGACGATTAGGGCTACCCGGCCGAGGTACTCGATCTTCGGGCACGTGCATCAGCCGCTGGCGCGCCGGACGAGAATCGGCGTCACCGAGTGCCTGAACGTAGGGCACTTCCGCGCCACCGGCGCCCCCTTTGTCCTGCAGTGGTAGCGGTACGATCGTGGGTAGGAGGCATTAGGTGTCGGAATCGGTGGATGGTGGCCAGCCGGAAGACAGCGGCCAGCCCAGAACTAGTAACGAGTCGGCCAGCGGCGGTCAGTCAAGACCCAGTAACCAGCCGGCCAGCGGCGGTCAGTCAGGTACCAGTAACCAGCCGGCCAGCGGCGGTCGCTCAAGTACCAGTAACCAGCCGGCCAGGAGCGGTCAGTCGAGAACCAACGGCCAGTCAGGCGGCGGTGGCGGCGGCCCGGCCCGCCGGGGCAACGACCCCCTCGCCGACTTCCAGCGCTGGCTGATGCGCGCGGGCGCCCGCAGCATGGCCAACCAGGTGGCCGACCAGGTGCGCAGGACGGTCGGCCAGGAGCGGCGCGACCGCGGTGACGTGTGGGACACGGCGACCAACGAGCCGCCGCCCGAGGAGTCGCCGGAGTGCCAGTGGTGCCCGATCTGCCAGGCGGCGCGCGCGGCCCGGCTGTCCGGCCCGGGCCTGATGTCCAGCGTCGCCGACGTCGGCGGAGCCCTGGCCTCCATGGCCCAGGACGCGTTTTCCGCTTTCGAGCAGGTCATGAAAGATCAAAATCGATCTACCGAACGGACCGGCGCTCAACGCCCCGCTCAGGCTCCACGCCCCCCTGAGCCACGCGCTCCGACTCAACACGTCCCCGAGCCGCCCGCTCCGACTCAAGACCCCCCCGAGACACCCGAGTCGGCCCCTTGACCCTGGCCATCGGCGTTGATGTCGGTGGTACCAAGGTCGCGGCCGGGGTGGTGGACGAGCACGGCCGCATCATCGCGAAGCTGAAGCGGTCGACCCCGGCCGCCAGCCCGTCGCTGACCGAACAAGCGATCGCCGATGTGGTGACCGAACTGCTGGACGGCCACGAGGTCGCCGCCGTCGGCCTCGGCGCCGCCGGCTTCGTCGACCGCGCGCGCGCCACCATGCTGTTCGCGCCGAACCTGGCCTGGCGCGACGAGCCGCTCAAGCAGCGAGTGGAGGAGCGGCTCGGCCGCCCGGTCGTGGTGGAGAACGACGCGAACGCCTCGGCCTGGGCCGAGGCGCGGTTCGGTGCCGCCCGCGGCTACCGCGACGTGATGCTGGTGGCGGTCGGGACCGGGATCGGGGCCGCCATCCTTATCGGCGGCGAGCTGTACCGCGGCCGCTGGGGCATTGCGGGCGAGCCCGGGCACGTCCGGGTGGTCCCCGACGGTCGGCTCTGCGGCTGCGGGAACCGGGGCTGCTGGGAGCAGTACGTCAGCGGCAACGCCCTGGTCGCCGAGGCGCGTGAGTTCGCCCGGCGGACCCCGAAGGGCGCCATGCGGCTGCTTCAGCTGGGCGGGGGAGTACCCGAGGGTATTTCCGGTCCGGAGATCACTCAGGCCGCGACCGAAGGCGACCCGGTCGCGCTGCGCTGCTTCCAGATCGTCGGCGGCTGGCTCGGCCAGGGCCTGGCCGACCTGGCCGCGGTGCTCGATCCGGCCTGCTTCGTGATCGGCGGTGGCGTGTCCGAGGCGGGTGAACTGCTGCTCGACCCGGCCCGCACGGCCTTCGAACGGGCCCTGACCGGCCGGGGTCACCGGCCGTTCGCGGAGATCAGGGCCGCGCAGCTCGGTGAGGACGCAGGCATCGTCGGTGCCGCCGATCTGGCCCGGGAGACCAGCCAGGTCCCCGTGCCGCAGGTTCCCGTGCCGCAGGTTCCCGTGCCGCAGGTCACGGCGCCGGAGGTCGCCGCGCCGGAGACACCACGGGCCCGGCACCCCAGGCTGCCGCGCCTCAGATCACCGTCCCGCAGGACTCCCTAGACCACCGCGCCGTCGTCTCCGTCGTCCGGACCTCCCGGGCCGGGTTCGTGCATGCGCAAGACGAGGATGGCGAACCCCGCCACGAACGCGGCGACCGCGCAGAACGCGGCCAGTCCCGACACCGACCAGCCTGCCGCGGTGGCCACCATCAGGTAGCCCGGCCCGCCGAACAACGCCGCCCAGGCGCCCTTGGTCACCGGGTCCAGCTTGGGCAGTGGTGGCGGAGCCGGCGGGATGTAGTGCTCGTCGTCGTCCGTCGTCCCGTCCGCTGGGACGCCGCGTGCCACCGGGCCGCGGATCCGCCGCGGTACCTGGATGACCTCCGGGTCACGTGCCCCGTCCGCTTCCAGCCTCCCGTGCCGCCCGCTGACCCCGCCCATTCCGCCCGGCTCCGCACGGAGCCCGCCGGACTCATGTGTACCGTCCGGGCCGGCCAGGCCGCGGTCCTCGTCCGCCGCTTGTGTGCCGTTCGGGGCGGCCAGGCCGCGGTCCTCGTCCGCCGCTTGTGTGCCGTTCGGGGCGGCCAGGCCGCGGTCCTCGTCCGCCGCTTGTGTGCCGTTCGGGGCGGCCAGGCCGCCGTCCTCGTCGGCTGCATGCCGTCCGAGCTGCCCGTCGGCGGCGTGCCGTCCGGGCTCCGCGTCAGCCGCGTGCCGTCCTTGTTCGGCGTCGAGGCCGCCGATTTCGGCCCCCCGGTGCTTCCCGTCGGAGCCACGTGCCCCTTCAGCCTCACCTGCACCGTCGGTCTCAGGTGCCGGCGGCGGGGACATGTCCTCGCGGGCCGGCCAGGGAACGGGCTGCTGCGCGGTCAGCGGCGCATCGAACCGGGCCACAAGGTCACGCCATGCGGCGTCCTCGTCGCGCTCTCTGCTCTCCGTGTTATCCCAGTCCGGCACGTCCCCACCGCTGCGTATCGAAGCCTGCCCTCCACGATAGCCGCCCCCGGTCCGGTGCCGGGAGGATAAATCGCGGCCTGCGACTACTATCCTGATGGCTCTCCGGTGTGATCCTGCACGAACTTCACGCTGCCCTCGAAGATTGCCTCGGCGTCGTTGTCGAGGGTCGCGACGTGATAGCTGTCGGCGCATTCGCGCACTGTGACCTGGCCCTTGGGCAGGCCATCGAGCAGCACCTTCATGCTGGCCGGCCCGACCACGTGGTCGACCGCGCTGCGATAGACCAGCACTGGCTGCGTGACGTCACCCAGTTGCCGGGTGGTAGCTCCCCACATCTGAGGCAACGTAGCCGCCGCGCGGATCGGCACCCGGTCATAGCCGACTTCGTGCGCGCCTGGCTTCTTGATGTCGCTCGCGATGCCGGGCAGCGATCGCACCACGTACTTGAGCACGGGCGCGAGCAGGAACAACTTGGTGTCCGGGGCCAGTGATGGGTTGACCAGGACCAGGCCGCGCACCGCGCTGCCGTGGACCTCGGCCAGGCGCAGCGCGAGGCAGCCGCCCATCGACAGTCCGAACACGAAGGTCTGCTCGCACTGGCTGGCCAGCACGCCGAACGCCCGGTCCACCTCGCCGTACCAATCCTGCCACCCGGTACGGGCCAGGTCCTGCCAGGTCGTGCCGTGCCCGGGCAGCCGGGGCAGGCTGACCGTGAAGCCTTGCTGGGCCAGATAGTCCGCCCACGGACGCAGCGTCTGCGGGCTGCCCGTGAAGCCATGACACAGCAGCACGCCCACCGGGCCGTCGGTGTGCTCGAACGGCTCAGTGCCGGGAAGCGATGATGACATGCAGCCATTATTTCCCCACTCGCAGCCTTCGTCGCTCCTCAGGCCATCCATCTCCCGCCTCGCCCTCACCCGCGCGTTGACGGGTGCTCATCGGGGGCGGGACGTGGGACGATGTGGGGGTGGGCTACTGGGTGACGAAGTACACGCTGGGGCTGGTGCTGAAGATCGTCTTCCGGCCCCGGGCGTGGGGGGTCAAGAACGTGCCCCGGCGAGGCCCGGTCATCCTAGCCAGCAACCACCTGTCGTTCTCCGACCACTTCTTCGGGCCGCTGCCGGTGCCGCGCAAGGTGATCTTCCTGGCCAAGTCGGAGTACTTCACCGGACGCGGGCTGAAGGGCTTGATCAGCAAGGCCTTTTTCGCCGGGGTCGGCCAGATCCCGATCGACCGGGCCGGGGGCGTCGCGGGCGAGCAGGCCCTCCGGACCGGCCTTCAGGTCCTGGCGGCCGGGCGCGTGCTCGGCATCTACCCCGAAGGCACCCGCAGCCCGGACGGCCGCCTGTACCGGGGCAAGACCGGCGTGGCCCGGCTCGCCATCGAGTCCGGCGCGCCGGTCGTCCCGTGCGCCATGATCGGCACGTTCGAGCTCCAGCCGCCCACTACGATCTGGCCGAATTTCCGGGTCCGCCCCGGCGTCAAGTTCGGCGAGCCGCTCGACTTCTCCCGCTACCACGGCCAGGCCGACGCCATGCTGCTGCGTACGGTAACCGACGAGGTCATGCAGGCCATCGCGAAGCTGTCCGGCCAGGAATACGTCGACATCGATGCCCGCCGGGCCAAGGCCGAGATGGCCGCCGCGGCTGGCCGCGGCAGCGATCACGCCAGCGGCGCGGGCGACCAGCGGGACCACGGCCCGGACCAGCGTGATGACGACGAGCCGGGCGGCAACGGCGTACACTAACCGCTCCCCGGGCCGGGTTTACCCCGGACCGGGCTGCATGCCTCCGCGGCACAGTCTCGGCTACTAAGGTTATTGCCATGCGAGTGGGAGTCCTTACCGGCGGCGGCGACTGCCCCGGCTTGAACGCAGTTATCCGTGCCGTGGTCCGCAAGGGCGTCCAGGAATACGGCCTTGAATTCGTCGGGTTCCGGGACGGGTGGCGCGGGCCGCTCGAAGGCGACACCGTGCCGCTGGACATCCAGGCGGTGCGCGGCATCCTGCCGCGCGGCGGCACGATCCTCGGGACGTCCCGCACCAACCCGCTGAAAAACACCGGCAGCGGTCGCAACGGCATCGAGCGGATCAAGGACAACCTGGCCGGCCTCGGTGTCGACGCGCTGATCGTGATCGGCGGCGAGGACACGCTCGGCGTGGCGACCGTGTTGGGCGAGCAGGGCGTTCCCGTCGTCGGGGTGCCGAAGACGATCGATAACGACCTCGGCGCCACGGACTACACGTTCGGCTTCGATACCGCCGTGAACATCGCCATGGAAGCGATCGACCGGCTGCACACCACGGCGGAAAGCCACCACCGCGCGCTGATCGTGGAGGTGATGGGGCGGCACGCCGGCTGGATCGCGCTGCACGCGGGGCTCGCGGGCGGCGCGAACGTGATCCTCATCCCGGAGCGGCCGTTCGACATCGAGCGGGTCTGTGCCTATGTACAGCACCGGTTCCAGACCAGGTTCGCGCCGATCGTGGTCGTGGCTGAGGGAGCGCATCCGCTGAGCGAGGTGCTCGCCACGAGCTCCGAGCAGCTTGACTCGTTCGGGCACGTGCGGCTGGGCGGCGTAGGGCAGATGCTGGCCGAGGAGATCGAGAAGCGGACCGGCAAGGAAGCCCGCTACACGGTGCTCGGCCACATCCAGCGCGGCGGCACGCCGACCGCCTTCGACCGGGTGCTCGCCACCAGGTTCGGCGTGCACGCGGTCCAGGCCGTGCACGAGGAGGCGTTCGGCGTGATGGTGGCGCTGCGCGGCACCGACATCATCCGCGTGCCGCTGGCCGAGGCCACCAGCCAGCTCAAACTGGTCCCGCCGCAGCGCTACGCCGAGGCCGAGGTCTTCTTCGGCTAGCGCGGCACCTGCTCGTCGGCGGTCCGGTACCGCCGCGATTCCCGCATCTGACGCAGCAGGATCTTGTTGCTGAGGCCGGGCAGGAGGCGATCGAGGCGCCGGCCCCAGCGGATGGCGGCCGGAAAGACGATCAGCGCCTTGTTGCGGGCCACGCCGTCCAGGATGACCCGCGCCGCCCGCTCCGGCTCCATCATCTTGGCCGGTGCGCCGGCCACCTGTTCCCGGGGTACGTCGGCGGGCAGCGTCATGCCGGCCACCTCCGCATTCCGGTAGACGTTGGTCCGGACGAACCCGGGACAGACGCAGCTGACCTTCACGCCTAGGTCGATGCCTTCCAGCCGCAGCGACAGGGACAGCCCCACCAGGGCGTACTTGGCCGTGCAGTAGGGGGCGTTGCCCGGAGCTGCGAAGAACGCGGCCGCCGATGAGGTGTTCACGATGTGGCCGAAGCCCTGCCTGGCCATGATCGGGTACGCGGCCTGCATGCCGTGCAGGACTCCGTAGAGGTCCACGTCCAGGACCCGGTGCCAGTGGTCCAAGGTCAGGTCGCGGAAGTCCCCCCCGATCGCGAAGCCCGCGTTGTTGAACATGTAGTCCAGCCGGCCGTACGTGGCGGCCGTCTCTTCGACCAGGCCGGTGACCTGCTCCGGCCTGGATACGTCGACCGTGCTGGCCGTGGCCTGCCCGCCGAGGCCGGTGATGGACAGGGCCACCCGCCCGGCCTCGCCGGAGTTGATGTCGGCGACAACCACCCGAGCGCCCCGGCGGGCGAGCTCGCGGCACAGGCCCTCACCGATGCCCGAGCCGCCGCCGGTCACGATGGCTACCTTCTCGTTCAGCGAATTCGCCATGGCTACTGCTCTCCGATTACCAGACGAGCGGGACGAGGCGCTTGTGCTGCGCGGCGTAGGCGCGGTAGCGATCGCCGAGCGTCGTCATCAGCGCGGCTTCCTCGATGCGGATCCGCCAGAGCAGGGCCGTCATGGTGAGTAGCAGCAGGCCGGCCAGGTCCGCCCAGTTCGCGGTGGCCAGGCCGATTCCGATGGCGGCCAGGATGATCCCGGTGTAGCTGGGGTGGCGCAGCACCCGGTACGGGCCGCTAGCGATCACCGGCTGATCGGAGCTGACCATGACGGTGTGCGTGAAGTACTGGCCGAGCGTCTTGAACGACCAGCCGCGCAGTACCAGCCCGGCCAGCAGAACGACCATTCCGGCCGCGAAGGCGACGGCGCCGGGCCGGATCGCGGCCGCCGGGAACACGCGCGGGGTCAGGTTGATCACCACGGTCGAGGCGATCAGGCAGGCTATGGCGACGAGCCGCCCGCCGACGCGGGCTGTCGTGGTGGCGCCTTGACGCCGCGGCTGGGAGCGCTGGCTGAGTTCCATCATTCCCCAGGCCGAGATGGTGACCAGGAACAGCAGGGCGGCCACATGGTTGGTGTTGAAGTAGGCGTTCATGTCTCCTCCACTGACTACTTCACGGGTGGTGCGGTCCCGGGATGGCTTTTCCCGGGACGGACGGCGGCTCCGAACAGGTCCGCCAGTTCGCGGCCGTAGCGGCCGATGTCGAGGTCGGGGTCGCGGGCGAGCCGGGACGGGATCGCGTCCAGGGCGGCGCGGATCGCCATCGCCATGACGTCCGGGTCGAAGTCGGCCCGGAACTCGCCCGTGCCCTGGAAGTGGGCGAGCAGTTGCCGGAGCGCTTCCGCTCCCTCCAGGCGGATGGCCGGGTCATACAGCGGGCTGCCATCAGCCGCGCGGCCGCTGAAGACGATTTCGACGATCGCGAGCACGTGATTGCGGTTCTCGCGGATGAACGACACGTTGGCTTCGATGTAGGCGCGGAGCATGCCCGCGCCGGTCGGCTCGGCTTCGAGCCGCGGGCCCATGTAGGCCCGGCCCTTGGCGGACAGCTCGGCGACGATTTCCCTGATGAGGTCGTCCTTGCTGCCGAAGTGGTAGATGATCACCCCCTTGCTAGTGCCCGCCGTGTCGGCGATGCGGGCCAAGGAGGCCTGCCCGTAGCCCAGCTCGGCGATGGTGTCGATGGCAGCCGCCACGATCTGCGCCCGCCGTGCGGTCTCGATGAAGGTCCGGCCCGCCTTTTGACCGCTCGTTCCTTTTTCTGACCGCATGGTTAAAAACTAGTCCCATCGGTCAGTCTTTGTCAATGCCCGAGCCCGCTGTACGCGATGAAACCGGGGTCAGCCCGCCGTACGCGGTGAACCGGGCTGCGCGTCACTGAGATGCGGGCCGGAGGTCCCGGCGGCGGGTTACCACGGCCCGTTCGGTAGAAAGATCTTCTGGCGACGGGTTGACACGTCAGATGCCCGCGTGCGTATACTCGTCTACGAGTACTTGGTAACGAGTCTTCGTGGACGATGACTCGGAGACGAGGTGGTGCCGGATGGCCAGGCGACGCAAGGTCAGCAACCTGCTGGCGCTGTCGCTGCTCACGCTGCTGACCGAGCGGCCGATGTACCCGTACGAGATGGCATCGATGCTGCGGGCACGCGGCAAGGACAACGCCATCAAGATCAACTGGGGATCGTTCTACACGGTGGTCCAGAACCTGGAGAAGTACGGCTTCATCGAGGCTGTCGAGGTCGTCCGCGAGGGCCGGCAACCGGAGCGGACCACCTACCAGGTCACCGACGCGGGCCGTGCGGAGCTGGAGGACTGGCTACGCGAACTGCTCAGCGTGCCGGAACGAGAGCACAGCAGCTTCGAGGCGGCCCTCAGCGAGGCCGCGGTCCTGCCGCCCGACGAGCTGATCGACCTGCTGCAGCAGCGGCTGGCCGCCCTGGAGAAGGCCAATGACCAGCTCCAGGCTCAGCTCACGACGCTGACCGCCCAGCTTCCCCGCCTCTTCCTCATCGAATCGGAGTATTACCTGGCGCAGCGCCGGGCCGAGGAGGAGTGGGTCCGCGGGCTGCTGAGTGAGTTCACCGGGGGCGCGTTCCCCGGGCTGGACGACTGGCGGCGCTTCCACGCGACCGGGGAGGTCCCGGACTACGTGCGGGTGCTCGCGGAGCTGGAGAGGGGGCGGGTGGCCGAAACCTGATCGAACGACCCCGGCCTGGTGCGGCAACACCTGCGGCCGGGGCCGTCAACCTCAAGTCGATCCCGCGAGCACGCGGAACCCGAGGTCCCACCATTAAGAGTAGCCGGGTTTCTCCTCGCGGGACTGGATCGTCGCGATCCGTAACCGTAGGAGATAACAGTGAGCTCGACCGACTGCGCCATCGAGGCGCGTCAGCTAGTCAAGACCTACGCCGTGCGCGGCAAGAAGCACGGCGACATCCGGGCCCTCGACGGGCTCGACCTCAGCGTTCCCCAGGGCGTCATCTACGGCCTGCTCGGCCCGAACGGGGCGGGCAAGAGCACCACGGTCAAGATCCTCACCTCGCTGGCCCGGCCGGACGCGGGCTCGGCCCATGTCGCGGGGATCGACGTGCTTGCCCAGCCGGGCCGGGTGCGGCACATGATCGGTGTCGTCGCGCAGCGCTCGGGCGCAGACCCGACCGCCACCGGCCGGGAGAACCTGATGCTGCAGGGCCGGTTGTACGGCCTGCGCGGCGGTTCGGTGCGGGCTCGCGCGGACGAACTGCTCGATCACTTCGGGCTGGCCGAGGCGGCCGGGCGGCTGGTCAAGACGTACTCCGGCGGCATGCAGCGCCGGCTGGACGTCGCGCTCGGCCTGATGCACCGGCCCGAGGTGCTGTTCCTGGACGAGCCGACCACCGGCCTGGACCCCGAGTCCAGGGCCGCCATGTGGCAGGAGATTGCGCGGCTGGCCGGCGGCGAGGGGATGACCGTGCTGCTGACTACGCACTACCTCGAGGAAGCCGACCGGCTGGCCAGCCAGCTCGCGATCGTGGATCGCGGCCGGGTGGTGGTGACCGGAACCCCGGACGGGCTCAAGGGTCAGCTGCGCGGCGACGCGGTCCAGGTGGAACTGCCCGACGGCGCCGACGCGAGCCTGGTCCGCACCGTGCTGGCGGGCCTGCCGGAGGTGCGGGACGTGGTCATCGCCGGGCGCAACGTGTCGGCGCGAAGTGACGACGGCGCGGCCGCGGTCCCGGTCGTGCTCGGCGCGCTGCAGCGGGCCGGGATCTACGCCGCCTCGGTGGCGGTGGCCCGGCCGTCGCTAGACGACGTGTACCTGCGGCACACCGGGCGCCGCTACAGCGAGTCGCAGACCCCCGACCGTACCGAATCCCGCGACGAGCGGGACCTTGTGGAGGCGAGCAAGTAATGGCTACCGCGCAACTTCAGTCCGTGCCGCCGAGCACGGCCGGCCCGATCACGGCCTCCAACACCGTGCCGTTCGGCACGACCCTGGTGCACACCTGGTACCTGACCGGCCGGAAGCTGCACGCCCTGGTCCGGCAGCCCTGGGTGCTCGCGTTCAGCGTGGTGCAGCCGGTGATCTGGCTGTTCCTGTTCGGGCAGCTGTTCCGTTCGGTCATCGACATCCCGGGCTTCGCCTACGGCGGCACGTACCTGGACTACCTGGTGCCCGGCCTGATCGCGATGAACGCCATGTCTAACAACATGTGGGCGGGCATGGGCATGATCGAGGAGATCGACCGGGGCACCCTGAACCGCTTCCTGGCCGCTCCGGCCAGCCGGATCGGCATCATGAACGCCACCGTTGCGGAACAGGCGGTCAGCACCACCGTCCAGACCCTGATCATCATCGGCCTGGGCCTGGCGGGCGGGGCACGCTACCACGGCGGGGCCGCCGGCGTGGCCGTGATGGTCGCGGCGTCGATCCTAGTCGGCGTGGTGTTCGGGGCGTTGTCCAACGCGACCGGAATGCTACTGCGGTCGCGTGAGGCGATCATCGGCATCTACACGTTCTTCATGCTGCCGCTGATGTTCCTGTCCTCGGCGTTCATACCGACCCAGCTGATGCCGGGCTGGATGCAGGCCATCGCGTCGTGCAACCCGCTCAACTGGGCGGTCCAGATCGGGCGGTCCGCGGTCTCGGCCCAGCCGGACTGGGGTGCGATCGGGATCCGGTGCGCCGGGCTGCTGGCCCTCGCGGTGGTGTGCGTGGCCGTATCAGTGGTGACGTTCCGCTCCTATCAGAAGAACGTCTGACCGGTTAACCAGGATAGCTAGGACGGCGGGTGCCACGGGGGCCCCGCCGTCCTGGCTGTTACCTGACCGCGGCTTCGAGCTCTGCCGCCGGCTCGTCGGGAACCGCGGGCAGGCTGGGTTCGCCGCTGCGTATGGTGCGGATGTCGCGCGGGATGAGCGCCAGCGCGGACGCCACGACAATCGCGGCCGCGGCCGCGTACTGCGCCGAGGAGATCCCGATCGCGGCGCCGAGCGGACCCGCGATCAGCGCTCCGGCGGGCATGGCCATTACCGAGCCGAGGACGTCGTAAGACGAGACCCGGGCCAGCTTGTCCGGCGGGATGTTCCGGGCCAGGGCCACCGTCCACTGCACCATCATCATCTCGATGAACACGCCCAGGCCGAACGACGCGAGACACACCGCGGGCAGGGGCAGAACCATGGCCAGCGAGAGCGGAGAGACGGCGATCGCACCTCCTGTGAGCACCACGAACAGCATGGGCCGGCGCGGCGTGACCCGCAGCGACACCACGCCGCCCGCGATGAGGCCGAGCGCGTCGGCGGCGGTGATCGCGCCCCAGGCGGCCGGACCGCCCAGATGTTCCCTCGCCACCACCGGGCCGAGCACGGAGAAGGCCCCGTACCAGGCCATCAGTACGACGCAGAACTGGGCCACGATCACCCACAGCCAGGTGTGCGAACGGAACTCCGACCAGCCTTCCCGCAGCTCGCGGAACAGGCTGGAGGCCGTGTTCATCTTCGGCCGCTCGGCCGCACCGGATCCGATGGCGGCAGCGCGAATGGATAGCAGCATCGGCACGGTTCCCGCCATCCCGGCCCCGCACAGCAGGAGGGCCCAGCCCGGGCCGATCGCCGCCACCAGCAGGCCGGCCGCGGCCGCACCGGACATCTGGCCGGTGTTCATGGCCAGCCGGCTGATCGCGCTAGCCTCCTGCAGCAGGCTGAGGGGGACCACGCGGGGGAGCAATGCCTGCGAGGCCGGGTAGAACAACGCCATCCCGGTGCCGGTCAGCGCCTCCAGCCCGATCATCGCCCATAGCGGCGGACGGCCGGTCAGCACGAGCACGCCGAATGTTCCCTCGCCCAGCGCCATGAGCAGGTTGGCCGCGACGATCACCCGCTGCGGCCGGAACCGGTCGGCCGCCACCCCGCCGATGAGGGCGAACACCAGCGCGGGCGCGATCTGGGCCGCGAGTACGTAGGACAGGTCCGTGGCCGAGTTCGTGATCCGCAGCACCGCGAACGAGACGCCCACCATGGAGAACCCGACCGAGGCGGGCGCGAGCAGTCGCTCGGCGAGCAGCAGCCGGAAGTCCCGGATCGCCAGCACGGGGAACCGGCGGGCGAGGCCACCCCGCGACATCGGCGTGATCCTTTCTTGAGCGGCCGGACACTGCGGCCGACGTTCCTAGCTATTTGACGGTAATCAGTCCAACAACGGCGCGGCAATTTGTTTTCCCTGCTGAACGGGCTCTGGTCCGCCTGCGCCGCCCGGCTGAACAGGCGTCGGCCGACCTGCGCCGCCCGGCTGAACGGGCGCCGGCCTGCTCAGCCCGGCTGGACGGGCGCTGGCGCGCCGCGCATCACAGCTGGTCGATCCGGGTCCAGACTCCCGGCGGATGATCCTCGCGAGGCAGCCAAAGCATCGGCTGCCGGCCCTCGTACCGGGGCTGGAAGCCGGGATCTCCCGGATAGCGGCCCCTCCGGTCGGGCCAGACCACCTGCAGGCAGGCTGGCCTGACGTAGCCGTAGTACCGGTCGGAGACAGCGAACAGGGTGGTCGAGCGCCAGCTGGAGCGGACCGGCCGGATCGCGAGCGAGCACGGGCAGATCCCGTCGAGCTCATCTCCGGCCTCGATGAGCGCGCCGTTCGCGATGCGCTCTCCGATCGAGTTCAAGATGACCGTCATGTGTTCGACGGGGAGGCCGAACATGGTCAGCTCCGGGCCCTGGTGACTGAGCCACAAGCCGATGGTGTACGCCCAGGGCGGCGCGATCTCGTCGCCGAGCACCGCGGATACCGACCATCCGACGGTGCGGACGTCATCGGCGACGGCCTGCATGCAGGCCTGCGGGTCGAGGTCGATGCCCTCGGCCAGCGCGTCACATTCCGCGCACCGGCACCGCTGCGCGGGCGGGTTGGCGCGGCGTCTCCGTGGAGAGTTCATGCCACCCACGTTACGAGGGGGGTATGACATTTTCGCTGCCGCAAGCGCCCCGTCCGGCACCGGACAAAAGCCCCGCCGCCGAGTCGGCCCGCGCCGCTTCCGCCCGCAGCCCGCGCCAACCCGGGCTGTGGATCCCGCTGGTAACCGATGAACGTGGCACTCTAACGCGAAGAACCGTTAGAACGCCACGTTCATACGAATAAACGAGCTAGATACCTTGTGGCGTGATGTTCTGGTGGGCCTGGGGTGACGCGGGGGACTGCTGGTTCACGTCCCGTGCCCTACCCGGCGGCGGCGGGAGGCTCCTGGGGTTCCGCTGGATCGAGCCCGTGCTCGCGCAGCCGCTCTTCGAGACGGGCCACGCGGGCCTGCAGCCGCGCGAGCTCCTCAGGTTCCCCGACGGCCCCGCCCGTCCCCGCCGCCGGCGCCGCCTCGGTACTCTCCGCCGCCCCGCCCGTCCCCGCCGCCGGCGCCGCCTCGGTACTCTCCGCCGCCCCGCCCATCTCAGCCGCGGGTGCCGTCTCGATGCTGTCCGCCGTCTCGCCTGTCTCAGCCGCGGGTGCCGTCTCGATGCTGTCCGCCGTCTCGCCTGTCTCAGCCGCGGGTGCCGTCTCGGTGTCGTCCGCCGTCTCGGTTGCCGGTGCCGTCTCGGCCCGGACCACCGCGGCCTCGGCCGCGGCCGCCTCCTCCAGCTCGACCCGCTGCCGCTCCTCGATCAGTTGTTTCTCCGCGTCGCGCAGCTCCGCCGCCCGGCCGAAGTCCTGTGCGTCGACGGCTGCTTCCTTGTCCCGCTGGACCTGGGCGATCCGCCCGTCCAGGCTGCGCAGCGCGGCGGAAACGGGCTGGGTCAGGCCCAGGTGCCGCTCGATCGCGCTCAGCCGGTCGTCGATCGTGTCCAGCAGGGACTGGACCGTGTCGTGCAGGATCACCCTGACCCGCCGTTGCTCGCGCTCGGCCGCGGGCACCTCGTTGTCCTCCGGATTGTTGCGGAGTTCCTGGGTCACCCGGGCCCGGAGGTTGCTCAGGTCCGCGCCGAGCTTGTCCAGCACCTTGATGGCCACGTTGTCGCCCTGACGAATCACCCCCAGCATGAGGTGCCCGGTGCCGATGTAGCCGTCGCCGAGTTGCAAGGACTCCCGCAGCGACAGCTCTAGCGACTTCTTGGCGCGGGGCGTGAACGGAATATGCCCGGAGGGCTGCTCCTGGCCCCGGCCGACTAGGGCGACGACCTGGTCCCGGGCCGCGCTGAGGGTGACGTCCATCGCGGTCAGGGCCCGGGCCGCCGAGCCCCGCCCCTCGTGCAGCAGGCCGAGCAGGAGGTGCTCGGTGCCGATGTAGTTGTGGTCGAGCATGCGTGCTTCCTCTTGGGCGAGGACCACGACGCGCCGCGACTGGTTCGTGAACCGCTCGAACATGACCGTCTCCGATTCAGGCCGGGCCCCCGCCGGTGGACTCCTGACCCATCTGGACGCAGGATCCGGCCTCTCTAGTGTGCACCCATCGCGGTTACGCCATCCGGGCCCGGAAGACGGCGGTCTTGACTCTGTTCTGACAGGACGTGGAGCAGTACCGCCGGGTGCCGTTGCGTGAGGTGTCGACGTAGACCCGGTCGCACCGAGGTGCGGTGCAGACGCCGAGCCGGTCGGAGTGCGAGCCCCCGAGGACGACCGCCAGGCCCGTGGCGCAGCCGGCGGCCCACCCGTTCGGCAGCGTGTTGTCGGCGGCATGGAAGTGCAGGTGCCAGGATTGCCCGTCGTGGCGTTCCAGCTCGGGCCGGGCGCCGGTGCGGATCAGCATCTCGTTGACCCGGGCGGCGGCGTCGTCGATGGCACTCGTGCTGACCGCCTCGAACACCCCGCGCAGTTCGGCCGCGACGAAGCACAGCTCGGCCGCCTCTTCCCAGGTCGCTTCGCGCCCGCCGCTCGCGTGCAGTACGGCTCCCACGGCCGCCGTCCGCTCGTCGTCCTCGGGCGGCTGGTAGCCGCGGCCGCGGTCTTCGCCGGGCGTGAGTAGGTTCACCAGGGCCACCGCTACCCTGACCGCGACGTCCGTGTGACTGTTGAAATTCACTTGACCAGTTACATCCCGCCATCTAGGTTGTTACTGTCTAAGGAAGTTTAGCCAGTAACCCCATCCGACCCGGGAGGCACGGAGTGCCGGACCTTGACCGCGACACCGCACGGGCCTGGATCGAGCGCTGGGATCGGCAGCAGGAGGAGAGCCTGCCCGATCGCGAGGACCGGTTCACCGCGCTGATCGACGCGGTTGAAGAGGGCACCGGGCGCCCGGACCCGCTGGTGCTCGACCTCGGCTGTGGTCCCGGCTCACTGGCCGTCAGGCTGCTGGACCGGCTGCCGCGCGCGACGGTGATCGGCATAGACGCCGATCCCGTATCGCTGACCCTGGGCCAGGCGGCCTACGCTGGCCAGCCCGGGCTCCGCCTCATCGACCTGGACCTGCGTGTACCCGGCTGGTCCGCCCGGCTGGGCCTGGACCGGCCCGCGGACGCCGCGGTCAGCACCACGGCCCTGCACTGGCTGTTCGAACGTGACCTGCGGCTCATGTACGCCGAGCTGGCGACCGTGCTCGGCCCGGGCGGCCTGCTGCTCGACGGCGACCACTTCACCCTCGACGAGAAGGAGTCGCCCACACTGGCCCGCCTCGACCTGGCCCTACGGCAGCGCGAGGACCGGCGGCGTTTTCCCGACGGGCACTCCGAGAGCTGGTATGCCTGGTGGGAGGCGGTCGCGGCCGACCCGCTGCTCTCCGACCGGGTCGCCGAGCGCAGGCGCCGTCAGGTGGAGGCCGGCCACCACGGCACCGAGTCGACGCAGCTCGCCACCCACGTCGAGGCGCTCATCCAGGCTGGCTTCGCCGAGGTCGGCACGCTGTGGCAGCGTGGTGACAACCGGCTGCTGTGCGCCGTCCTTCCCGCCGCCCGCCCAAGCCGCTAGCCTGAGCCGCTAGCCTTCGGCGGCAGTATCCCTGAGCATGCGCTCGATCACGGTCA
Organism: uncultured Actinomycetes bacterium; assembly: GCA_963722055.1. Taxonomy (GTDB): domain Bacteria; phylum Actinomycetota; class Actinomycetes; order Streptosporangiales; family Streptosporangiaceae; genus Palsa-504. Next base: position 111,941 of record CAVRLA010000008.1, read on the forward strand.
GCCGGGCGGCCATGGCGGCCAGCCGGTCCCTGAGGTCCTCCGCCACGGCAGACGCGGTTTCCTCTCCGTACCTGCCGGTCAGGATCTGAATCACCAGCTGGCGGGTGCGGTCCAGCTCGACGCCCAGGCCCACCAGCACCTGCGCGGCGACGCCGTCGCCCTCGTGGATGAGGCCGAGCAGGATGTGCTCGGTGCCGATGTAATTGTGGCCGAGCTGCAGCGCCTCGCGCAGCGAGAGCTCGAGCACCTTCTTGGCCCTCGGCGTGAACGGGATGTGCCCCGTACTGGGCGGTGCCTGGCCGCGACCGGTGATCTCCTCGATCCGCCCCCGGACCGTATCCGTGCTGATCTGCATCGCTTCGAGCGCCTTAGCCCCCACCCCGTCGCCCTCATTGATGAGGCCGAGCAAGATGTGCTCGGGGCCGATGTAGTTGTGGCTGAGGCTCCTAGCCTCGTTCTGCGCGTCGACGATGACCCGCCGGGCCCTATCGGTAAAGCGCTCGAACATCGTTTCGCTCCGAGATTGGCGCCTCAATACAGGTCAGCGGCGCCTGGCGTAGGCGATGTTGACGATCGCGATGGCGACCCAGATCAGCAAGGCCAACACCGCCCGCCCGCCGCCACCCTGGTCGTGCGCCAGGATCGCCGTGGCCACGACGCCGAGGCTCATCGACCCGAGGGCCATGACGGTCATCGCCACGCTGCCCGGTCCGACGGACGGTGCGGCCGGTTGTACCCCTGGTGCTGGCGCCGGGTATCCGGGCACCATCATGGGCGCCTGGTAGCCCGGATACCCCGGATAGCCCTGGTACCCCGGATAGCCCTGGTACCCCGAATGGCCCTGGTAACCGGGATACGCCGGATACCCGGCTGGCAAGTATCCGGCCGACATGGGATAACCCAGCGGCACCCCAGGCGGGGTCGGGTCAGCAGGCCCAGGTGACGGGGGAGGCGGCCAAGCCCCGGGAACCCCGGACGACGGGACGTCCGGCCCGAACGGTGGCCCGTACCGCCGCAACTGCGCGTCTATCCGTTTGTCGATCTCCGCGCCGATCCGCTCGACCAGCCCTTCGGCCACCGCGTCGTCGTAGCCGGGGCCCAGGTCCTGGTGCGCGCTCACCGAGGCGCGGATCTCCGCCTCGTGGTCGCTACCCATGGTCGCACCGTACAACCTGTAGCGGGACGCCACAAACGGGCTCAGTTGCGGACAGCATTGGCGATGTTGATGACCCCGATGACGATCCAGATCAGGGCGACGAGTAGGAATTGACCGAAGTTCACGGTCCCGGGAGGGCTGTCGCCCGGGTGCAGCACGGCCACCGTGCCGCCGATGGCGAGCCCCATCGAGCCCAGGGCCAGGAACACCCGCCCCAACCCGATTCGCCCGGGTACCGGGGCCCGGCGCAGCCGCGTCGGCGCCGGAGCCTGCAGTTGGCCGAACAGCCTGGCGTCCACCCGCCGGTCGATCTCCTCGCCGATCCGCTCGACCAGGCCCTCGGCCACGGCCGCATCGTAGCCTGGGCCGAGATCACGATGGGCGGCCGCCGAGGCCCGGACTTCATCCCTTATGCTCATCACGCCCTCCAGGTTCCTCAATGCCGCCACGCTAACCGCGAACCGCGCCGAAGGCACTGGGGCTACCACCCGGTTCCGGGGTCCGGCTGACCCCAGGAGAACCGGCGCTGTCCCCAGGAGAGCAGCCGCTGCGAACCGTTCGGGATGCGGATTTCTGCTGGCACACTAGGGGGGTGCCCGTAATCCCGTCCCCGGAGGCCTCGCCGCGCGCGCAGGCGCCGGACGGCACATCACACCAGGATGAGCCGTGCGTTCTGCTCAAGCTGGGTGAGATCGTGCTCAAGGGGCGGAACCGGCAGCAGTTCGAGCGCATCCTGCACGGCAACATCCGCGCCGCGCTGCGCGAGGTCGGTGTGCCGGTCGACATGCGGCAGCGGGAAGGGGTCATCCTGCTGCGCGTCGCCGACGGCGAGAGCCGCGGTCCGGCCGGCTGGGCTGCGGCCGTCGGCCAGATCGCCGAGCGGGTGCGGGACGTCCCGGGCATCGTCGCGGTGGCCGAGCCGCTCCGGGTGGCGAAGACGGCTGAGGCGGTCGTGGCCGCCGCCGTCGCGCTGACTGCGGACAAGCGAGGCACGTTCGCGATCCGGGCCCGCCGCCGGGACAAGCGCTTCCCGCTGACCTCGGCGCAGCTGGCCGTGCTGGTCGGCCGGGAAGTCCAGCAGGCGCACGGGCTGCCGGTCAACCTGAGCCGCCCGGACACCAAGGTCTTCATTGAGGTGGACACGGACGAGGTCTTCGTGTTCACCGAGGGCCTGCCCGGGCAGGGCGGCTTGCCGGTCGGGATGAGCGGCCGCGGCGTGGTGCTCATGTCCGGCGGCATCGACTCGCCGGTGGCCGCGTACCGGATGATGCGCCGTGGCCTGCGCTGCTTCTTCCTGCATTTCTCCGGCATGCCGCTGACCGGTCCCGAATCGATCTATAAGGCCTATGCGCTGGTCCGCGGGCTGGACCGATTCCAGGGCGGATCTCGGCTGTTCGTGGTGCCGTTCGGCAAGGCGCAGCAGGCGCTGGCCTCCTCCGGCGCGGACCGGCTGCAGATCGTGGCCCAGCGGCGGCTGATGCTCAAGACCGGCGAGGCGCTCGCCCGACGCCTGGGCAGCACCGCGCTGATCACCGGCGACTCGCTCGGCCAGGTGAGCAGCCAGACACTAACCAACCTCACTGCCCTCGACGACGCGGTGCGGCTGCCCATCCTGCGCCCGCTGATCGGCTGGGACAAGAGCGAGATCATGGCCGAGGCGCGGCGCATCCGTACCCTGTCCATCTCCGAACTGCCCGATCAGGACTGCTGCACGCTGCTCACCCCGCGCCGGGTAGAGACCCGGGCCCGGATCGATGACCTGCGCCGGATCGAAGGTCGGCTGGCCGCCGAAGACCTGGCCGAGGAACTGGCCCTGGGTGCGCAAGAGTACCGTCAGTAACTTTTTATGGAACGGAGCGTGGTCTCCGCCGCTGTCCCGGCATCAGCCTCGCACCCTCCGGGCCCCCAAACGAGATGAATCCGGGCTTTCACTACGCTCTTACGTGGTGAACCGCGGGGTTCACCACGCAAGGCTCAGGCCGGGACCGCCTCCTGCGGCACGTCGAGCGCGGGGGTCAGGGTCCGGCCGACCAGCGGGGACAGGTGGGCGGCGACGCTGGCCAGCTCGCGCAGGTCGGAGTCCACCAAGGCTTGCGGCCCGTCGCACAGCGCGCTTTCCGGGTGCGGGTGGACATCGACGATGATGCCGTCGGCGCCGACCGCGATCGCGGCCCGGGACAGCGGCACCACCAGGTCCCGGCGGCCGCCGGAATGCGAGGGATCCACGATGACCGGCAGGTGCGACAGCCGCTGCGCGACCGGGACCGCGCTGATGTCGAGGGTGTTCCTGGTGGCCTTCTCGAAGGTCCGGATGCCCCGCTCGCAGAGCACGATGTCCAGGTTGCCGCGCTGGGCGATGTACTCCGCGGCCATCAGCCACTCCTCGATGGTGGCGTTCATGCCGCGCTTGAGCATGACCGGCTTGCCGACCCCGCCGACCGCCTGCAGCAGCGGGAAGTTCTGCATGTTGCGGGTGCCGACCTGCAGCATGTCCGCGTAGCTGGCGACGAGGTCCACGTCACTCGGGTCGACGACCTCGGTCACGACCGGCAGGCCAGTCTCCGCGCGCACGTCGGCGAGGATCTTCAGTCCGGCCTCGCCGAGTCCCTGGAACGCATACGGCGAACTGCGCGGCTTGTACGCGCCGCCGCGCAGCAGCGACGCGCCGGCCGCCTTGGCCATCAGCGCCGAGGCCAGCGTCTGCTCGGCGGTCTCGACCGCGCACGGCCCGGCGATGACGGTCAGCGTATCGGGGCCGATCGGCACCCCCGCCACCTTGATCACCGAACGCTCCCGGCGGTGCTCCCGGCTCACCAGCTTGTACGGCGCGGTGATCCGCACCACGTCACTGACCCCGGGCATGCCGCGCAGGTTCAGCGTGTCCAGCTGGTCGATGTCCCCGACCAGGCCGACAATCGTCCTAGACACGCCGCGGCTCACGAACGCGTCGCCGCCCGCCCCGCGGACCAGTTCGACTACCCCGTCGACGTCGGCCTCCTCGGCCTCCGCCGCCATCACTATCACCATGTCGTCCGCCTCCAGTTCAGCTCTTGGTGTGGTGCCATAAAAGCGAGAGCCCCGGGCCGTCGGCCCGGGGCTCTCGCTAGGTCGTTTCCGTCAGCGCAAGGTCTGGCGGGCGACCGTCCGGGACCCGGGCCGGTAGCCAAACCAAAACCAGAACTGCTCACGCATGGCGGACAGCTTAGCGCACGAGAGGCTGTCCCGCTCGGGGTCAGAAGCCGTTGTTGCCAAGGACATCGAGGAGGATGGTACTGCCGCGCGGCGCCTGGCCGACCGGGCTGTAATCCCACACCCTGCGGCCGCCGTTGTTGCCCAATCCGTATGACTGCACCTGAACGTTGAATCCCGCGGCCTGGAGCACCTGCGTAGCCTGCTGCACCGTCATGCCGATGACGTACGGGACGCTGATCTCGGCGGGACCCGTGGAGACGTTCACGACCACGGTCTCGCCCTGCTGGTACAGCGAACCGGCCGCGGGCTCCTGGCCGGTGATCGTGCCCGGCTGCTGCTGGCTGTTCTGATCCTGCTGCTGTTGCAGGTTGACGTTATGCGCGGACGCCCACTGCTGGGCTACCTCCAGGGACTCCCCGACGAAATCGGGCACGGCCGCGCCGCCCGAGACCAAGATGGTGACCGGCTTGGTCTGCGGCCAGGTGGTGCCCGCGGCCGGCCTGGTGCCCAGCACGGTGCCGACGGCGGCGTTCGCGCCGACCCGGGAGACGGTGAAGGACAAGTGCGCCCGCTGCAGCGCGGCCTGGGCGGCGGTGAGCTTGTCCCCCTGCACCTTCGGCACGACGGAGGTAAATGGCCCGGACGAGACCAGGATCGTGACCGCCGAGCCCTTCGCGGCCCGGCCGGACGGGCTGGTGCCCACCACCGTGCCCTGCTGTACGTCGTTACTGTGCACCCGCGACACCTTGGCGATGGTAAATCCGTCCGCGGTCAGCACGGCGGTCGCCTGGGTCACCGAATCGCTGGCCACGAAGGGAATCGAGGCGTACCGGCCGGCGGTAAGCCACCAGCCGCCGAGCCCCAGCCCGAGGCCGAGCGCCACGATCAGCGCGACCACCGCGAGCCGCGGGCTGAACAGCCAGCGCTGCAGGAAGGGTTCGCGGCCGCCCAGGTACCGCCCGCTCTCCTCGCGCTGCACCACGAGCGTCCGCGAACTGAGGCCGTCCTGGCCGCCCGGGCCGTACGGGCCCGTCCCGAACCCGCTGGCGACCGGATAGGCGCCGGACGCGCCGGGGCTGAGCGGCCCGATGCCCGGGCCGCTCGCGGGCGGCGCCTTCGCGTCGTGACCCCGCCATTCGCCGGTGCCGGACGGCCCGGCTGCGGGCGCGGCCGCCGCGCCGCGGGCCCACCAGCCGTCGGTGACGGCGGGCGTGTCCAGGTTGAGCCAGGGCGCCTCGGTCAGGCCCTGAACGCCGACTCCCATCACCCCGGTGAGCCCGCTCGGCTCGCCCAGACCCTCCCTGACCCGGCGGACCGCGCGCGCGAACTCGCCGGCATCGGCCGGGCGCAACGCGGGATCCCGGCTGGTGGCCGCGAGCACGAGCTGGTCCACCGTCGCCGGTATGCCGGGCGCCAGGGTGGAGGGCGCCGGCACATCCTGGTTGACGTGCTGGTAGGCGACTGCGATCGGGGTGTCGCCGGTGAACGGCAGACGGCCAGTGAGCAGCTCGAAGAGCACCACGCCCGCTGAGTACACATCCGAACGCGGGCCGGTGCTGTCCCCGGTCACCTGTTCGGGGGGCAGATAGGCGACCGTGCCGATGAGCAGGCCTGCCCGGGTGTGCCCGGCCGTGGCCTGCGCCCGGGCCAGGCCGAAGTCTGCCACCTTCAGCCGGCCGTCCGCGGTCAGCAGGACGTTCTCCGGCTTGACGTCGCGGTGGACGATGCCCGACGCGTGCGCGGCGGCGAGGCCGTCGAGCACGCCGGTCATGATGTCCAGTGCCGCGGCCGGGGGGAACCGGCCGCGTTCGCGGAGCACCTCCTTGAGCGTACGCCCGGGTACGTACTCCATCGCCAGGTACAGGAACGGCCCGTCGGAACCCTGGTCGAAGACCGCCACCACGTTCTGATGCGACAGCCGCGCGACCGACTTGGCCTCGCCGATGAACCGGCGGACGAACTCGTCGTCCCTGGCCAGCTCGGCGTGCATGACCTTGAGCGCCACCTGGCGATCCAGCCTGGTGTCCATGGCCAGGTAGACAGTGGCCATCCCGCCGTGGGCCAGGCGCGCCGTTACGGCGTAGCGCCCGTCCAGCAGGCGCCCGGCGAGCGGGTCGGCCAGCGTATCGTCCATCGCGATGATTTTACGGTTGTTTGGCCTGTGAGGCAGCGCTAATCATCTGGTCCCGTCCATCCGCGTAGCCTGGGGCACTGTGGCGTTCGGCGGGCGAGTCGTGGTGGCCGGTGCGGGCCTGGCCGGGCTGCGCACCGTCACCGAACTACGCGAGCGCGGCTTTACCGGCCAGATCACCATGATCGGGGCGGAGATCCTGCCCCCCTACGACCGCCCGCCGCTGTCGAAGAAGGTGCTGACCGACGAGGGGATCGACCCGTCGCTGCGGGCCGACTTCGGCGCGTTGGACATTGATTTCCGCCCCGGCGAGGCGGCCACGGGGATCGACGGCGAGACCCTGGCCACAGATCGCGGCGTGTACCCCTATGACCGCCTGATCCTGGCCACGGGGGCGCTGCCGGTGGCGCTTCCCGGCCCGGGGCGGCAGCGATTCCTGCGCACTTACGACGACGCCCTGGCCCTGCGGGCCCTGCTCCGGCCCGGGCTTCGGCTGACCATCGTGGGGGCCGGCTGGATCGGCGCCGAGCTGGCTACCGCGGCAGCCGCACGCGGCGGGCAGGTCACGGTGGTCGAAGCCGGGCCCGCTCCGCTCGCCGCGGCCATCGGCGCCCCGGTGGGCGCACAGACCTCGCGCTGGTACGCCGCCGCCGGCGTGGAGCTGCGAACCGGGGTGGCGGTGGAATCCGTGCAGTCCGCCGGAAGTGAACCCGGAAGTGAACCCGGAAGTGAACCCGGAAGTGAACCCGGAAGTGAACAGGGCCTCGCTCTGGCCGGAGGCGGATGGATCGCCGCAGACGAGATCGTGACGGCGGTCGGGGTCCGCCCGGCGACCGGCTGGCTCGCGGGCTCGGGCCTGTGGCTGGAGAACGGCGTGGCCGTCGACCCCGGCCTGCGCGCCTCCCTGCCTGGCGTCTACGCGGTGGGCGACTGCGCCGCGTTCGAGTCGCGGCGGTTCGGTCGGCGGCTGCGGTTCGAGCACTGGGACGTGGCCCTGCATGCCCCCGAGGTAGTCGCGGCCAACGTGCTGGGCAGCGACGAGGCGTACGACCCGGTGCCGTACTTCTGGTCCGAGCAGTTCGGCCGTATGGTGCAGTACGCGGGATACCACGGTGACGCCGAGCGGCTGGTCTGGCGCGGCGACCCGGCCGGGTCGGCCTGGGCCGCCTGCTGGCTGGCCGTCGGCCGGCTGGTCGCCATCTTGACCGTGGATCGCCCCCGCGACCTGGTGCAGGGCCGCCGCGTGATCGCCTCGGCCGCCCCAGTCGACCCCGCCCGCCTGGCTGACCCCGCAATCCCGGTCAAGGACGCCGCCGCCGCCGGACCTATCCTCCCGGACAGATTGCGGTAACCCGTGCTTAACCCGGGTGTTTGGCGGGTGCCCGGGCGTGGGACATTGGATTCGTGGCACAGATCGACCCCACGACCGACGCTCTCGTCGGTGAATGGCTGTCACTCCCCGATGCAGCCGGCCTGCTCGGCATCCCAGCAGGGCGAGTGAAGCAACTCCTGCGCGACCGGAAACTCCTCGCCGTGACTCGTCCCGAGGGGACGCTCGCGGTCCCGGCCGCCTTCCTGGACGACCACCAGATCGTCAAGGGCCTGTGCGGAACCCTCACCTTGCTCTTCGACTGCGGATTCGACGAGCTGGAGGCGCTCCGCTGGCTGTTCACGGCGGACGATTCGCTACCGGGTACGCCGATCGAGGCGATCGTCAAGCACCGGGCAACCGAAGTGAACCGGAGGGCCCAGGCCTTGGCGTTCTAGGACGGCAGTGCTAGCCACGGGGGACGAACCCGTAACACGCCCTGACACCCCCCGATAGGCTGGCCGCATGCCGCCTAGCCCGCCCCGCCCGCCGCGAACCGCGGGCTCGCCTCCGAGGCGTGTCGCCGGGCAGCCACGACAGCCGCATCAGCCGCTGATCCGCGACCTGCTGGCCGTGGGCCGCCAGGCGTTCTCGTTCGAGTTCATGCCGCCTAAGACCGAGGCGGAGGAACAGCAGCTGTGGCGGGCTATCCGGCAGCTCGAGCCGCTGCGGCCCACCTTCGTGTCGGTGACCTACGGGGCCGGCGGGTCGACCAGGGACCGCACGGTCCGGGTGACCGGCCGGATCGCCTCGGAGACCACGCTGACCCCGGTGGGGCACCTGACCGCGGTCAACCACTCCGTGGCGGAGCTCAGGCAGGTGATCGGGTCCTACGCCGCGGTCGGGGTGCGCAACGTGCTCGCGCTGCGCGGCGATCCGCCTGGCGACCCGAATGCCGACTGGGTCGCCCACGCCGACGGTCTCAGCTTTGCGGCGGAGCTGGTCCGCCTGGTCAGGTCGGTCGGCGACTTCTGCGTCGGGGTGGCCGCGTTCCCCGAGAAGCATCCGCGGTCGCCCGATCCAGACACCGACGTGCGTTACTTCGTGGCTAAGTGCCGGGCGGGCGCAGACTTCGCCATCACCAACATGTTCTTCTACCCCGAGGACTACCTGCGCCTGCGGGACCGGGTCCTCGCCCAGGGCTGCGACGTGCCGATCATCCCGGGCATCATGCCCGTCACTAGCCTGCGGGTGATCGAGCGTGCGCTCGAGCTGGGCGGCTGCCGGGTGCCGACGCAACTGTGGGAGCGGCTGCAGGCGGTGGCCGGCGACCGGGCCGCGGTGCGCGAGATAGGCGTGGAGTACGCGGCCCGGATGTGTGACCGGCTGCTCGCCGAGGGCGTGCCCGGCCTGCACTTCTACACGCTCAACTGGTCCCGGGCGACCAGGGAGATCTACCAGCGCCTCGGCCTGGCCGAGCGCGGCTTGTCCGAGCGGGCGCGCAGCGGCAGCTCGGCACCCATCACGGCATAGGGTGGCTCGCTGCCGGGGAAGAAGGCAAAGTCGGTCAGCAGGTCGGTGAAGCCCACCCCGCGGTAGAGCCGCCGAGCCGGCGAGTCGGCGTCCCTGGTCGACAGCATGGCGGTGCGTTCTGGCCGGTCCGACGTCAGCCGGAGCAGCAGGCCAGCGCCGACGCCGTGGCCCTGGTGACCCGGTGCCACGTGCAGCTCGGCGACCTCGAACGAATCGTCCAGCCAGGCCGCGGCGGCGGCCGTGCCGTGGGTGGCGGCCAGCCCGCGGGCCACCGTGTCGTGCCACCACTGGCCGCGCGCGCCGTGGAAGCCGTAGCCGAACCCGGCCGGCCTACCGGATCCGTCCTCGGTGGCCAGGAGCGCGCGAAACCCCGGCTGGGCGGCGTGCACAGCCATGATCGATCGTCGGCCCGGCAGCATGTCGGCGGGCGGCCGCATCGCCGCCGCGTATACCGCGATCATCTGATCCAGCCGCGCCGCGAACTCGCCGGGGCTCAGGTCGCTGACCGAAAGGACGCTCCGCATCCTCGCAAGCTTAAGAGAAGCCCGCTTGTCGGTCAGCCAGCGCATCACGCCAGCTGGCTGCCCCGGGTCGCCGGCACCGACCGCACCTGGACCTGCGCCTGGCCGAGTTCCGGCTGGCTGGCGGCCAGGGTGATGGTGCCGGTCTGACCCGGCAGCGAGCGGATCCAGACCGCGCCGAGCCCGCCGTAGGCACCGAAGGCGAACGGGTTGTCGCCGACCAGCGCGGCGGGACCGGTCAGGGTCAGCGTCACTTCCCCGGCCGGGTACCGGCGCAGGTTGCCGTACTTGTCGACCGCGCGGAACACCGCACGGGTGGCGTCCGACCCGTCGGCCACGATGGTCGCGTCGTCAACGGTCATCGCGAGGGTGTCACCGGCCGGGTCCGACGCCATGCGCAACTCGGTCACCTGCTGGCTGCCCACGTAACCCTCGATCATCAGATCCGGCCTCCCGCTTGGCATGCGGGCGGGGAGATTGACGAGGAACGGGGGATAGGCCAGGTCGCCGTACAGCGGGGTCCCGGTGGCCGGCCGCCCGGTGGTCACGTGCGCGCCGCCGATGAATATCTCCAGCCGCTCGCAGTTGCTGCCGATCATCGCGGTCGGGGCGGGGATCGGGAATATCCCCGTGGGGTCCCAGAAGAACACCGGCGCGATGACCGGGCGGATGCCGGGGTCCACCTGCGACTGGTAGATGGCGGCGCCGGGTTTGGGGATCCGGAAGAGGTCCGCCACCCCGGCCCACTTGACGGACTCTGGATCTAGGCCCTCCGGCGAGGCGTAGTCGAACGCGGCCCAGGCCAGCAGCCCGGAATAGCCGGGTTCAGACCGGGCCAGGCTCTGCGCCTGGCCGTGCAGGGCCGCCTGCTTGGCCAGCTGCGCCGGCGGGTCGATCCACGAGAAATGATGCGGCTTCGCCTCGTCCACCCCGACTGTCTCGGTGATCAGGTAGGGCAGGCCGGCCAGTGGTGGCCGCAGGGACGCCTCCCCGGTCTTCTGGTCATGGTCGTAGTCGTTGAACGCGAATACGTCCTCGTTCCACCCGTTCACCCGGTGGTAGGCCATCGCTCCTGAGCTGGGCCGCGAGCCGTCGAGCTGGGCGGCGGCCTGCCTGGTGGCCGCCCACAGGCCAGGGAGGTCAGGCGTCTCGTTGAGCCGGGTACCCCAGATGACGACCGACGGCCGGCTCCGGTCCCTGATTACCATGTCGCTCACGTTCTGAACTACCAGGTCCTGCCAGCCTGGACTGCCGTTCACGTTGTGCCAGCCCGGTGCCTCTTCCCAGACCAGCAACCCGAGCTCGTCGCAGGCGTCGAGGAAGTGCGGCGACTGCGGGTAGTGCGAGCACCGGACCATGTTGCAGTTGAGCTCCTGCTTCAGGATCTCCGCGTCCCTGCGCTGGACCCTGGCCGGCATCGCCATGCCGGCGTACGGGTAAAGCTGGTGCCGGTTCAGGCCGAACAGCTGTAGCCGCTGGCCGTTCAGGTAGAAGCCGTCGGGCCGGAACGACGCCTCCCGGAACCCGATCCGCCGGGACAGGACGTGGCTGCCCACGCCGGGGACGGCCAGCGTGGCCTGCACGGTGTACAGCTTCGGGTTGTCGGTGGACCACAACGTGACCGGTCCGAGCCCGGTCAGGCTCAGCTTGGCGGTGCTGACGCCGGGGGTGTCCAGGCTGACCGGCGTAGCCTGGCGGGCGACCAGCCGGGCCCCGTCGAACAGCTCGACCAGCAGGGTCCCGTCGGCGCGCCTGGACAGCGCCGAGTCGATCGTGCACTCCACGTCCACTCGCGGCTGCGAGGTGAGCACGGCGGCGGGCAGGGCGAACATGTCGGACAGGAACGCCTGCGGGAGCACCCGCAGCCTGACATCCCGGTAGATCCCGCCTGGCTGGAAGAAGTCGACGGTGGTCGGGCCGCGGTCCAAGCTCATCGGCGGTACCGGCAGGCAGTTGGCGTCCACCAGCACGGCCAGCAGGTTGTCGCCCGAGCGGACGTGGCCGGTGAGCTCGGCCGAGAACGGCAGATACCCGCCCTGGTGGGTGCTGACCGTCCGGTCGTTGATCACCACCGTCGCGTTGACCATGACCCCTTCGAATTCGACCATGATCCTGTTGCCCGGCGGCCGGGCGTTGATCAGCGGCCCGCCGGTGAAATGGCGCCGGTAGATCCACAGCTGCTGCCATGCGCTGGCGTTCCAGTCGCGCCACGAGAGCGGAGCGACCGTGTGCGGCACGGTGACGAGGTCGAAGCCGCTGTCGTCGTAGAACGCGCTCTCCGAGCCCGCCATGTACTGCCCGCCGAACAGCCAGTTCGAGTTCAGCGAGAAGCTCAGGTTGGTCGGCTGCGGCTCGGTCGACGGTGACACGCTCCCGAGCAGGGCGAGCAGCCGCAGCGCGGCGACCCCGGCGCCCCCGATCAAGCCCGCCTGGATCAGCGCGCGCCGCGAGATCCGCCGCCTGACCTTCGGCTCACCGTAGGGTGGCGCGGTCCAGGCCGGCGCAGGGGGGACGGCCGTCCCCCCGGTCACCGGGCGGGCCGACCTGGGCCCGGAACGCTCAGGTGCGATCCCGGGACGTGGCGCGCTCACCGGTTTTCCCGGACGCGGCGGAGCGGCCGTCTCGGCCTGGGCCGGGCGGGCAGGCCTGGCCCCCGGGTAGCGCGGCAGGCTTCCTGCCTGGCCTGGAGCGGCGCGCGGCGCGGTCCCGGACTGAGGCCGCGGGGGGACGCCGGCTCCCTGGGCCGGGTGCGATGGCAGGCCGGACGGGGTGGTATGTGGTGTCCCGCCCTTGCGGGCGGTGCGGCTCGGCGAGCCCGCCTGGCCCTGACGGGGCGCTGCGGCCGGTTTCCCCGGGCGGGCCGGGGCACCGGTCCGCGCCTGCGCGCCGGTCCGCGTCTGCGCGGTCCGCGCCTGCGCGGTCCGCGGTGGCCCCCCCGGTGTTCCTGATGCGGCTGGGCCTCCTGCCGGACCCGGAGCGGAGCGTGGCGGCGGCGTGCTCGTCGTCGCCGCGCGGTCGGCCCCTTGGGTCCGGTCCGCCTCGGGCGATGTGTCGCTCCCGCCCGGGCGAGTGGTCGTGTCCTCCTGCGCCGCACCGGCCTGCGCCGCGCCGGCCGTACCGGTGTCGGCCTGGGCTGCGGTGGCTGCTGGTTCCGCGGTGTCGGCCTGGGCTGTGGTGGCTGCTGGTTCCGCGGTGTCGGCCTGGGCTGTGGTGGCTGCCGGTTCCGCCGTGTCGGCCTGGGCTGTGGTGGCTGCCGGTTCCGCCGTGTCGGCCTGGGCAGTGGTGGCTGCCGGTTCCGCGGCGTCGGCCTGAGATGCTGGACCCGCCTCGGCGGGACGCGGCCATTCCTGCGCCGCGCCGGTGTCGGGGACCGTTTCGGCCTCAGCTGCGCTGACGAGACCGTCCGGGCCAACCTCACCGGCCACCGGAGCAGGCCCCGTGACGGCGGCCGGGCTGGGCTCCGTGTCGTCCCGGACCTCGCCGGCCGGAGACCCAGCGTCTGCGTCGGCAACGCCAGGCATACCGCTTACCCCCGTTGTACCGCTCTCCCCGTCATCATCAGGCGTGACATCCCCGCCGCCGCCCTGCTGCGTGCCCGGCTCCTCGGCGGACGGTCCCGTGCTCCCGTTGCTAATTCCCGGTGGGGATGGCACGGCTTAAAAATACAGGCCTTCCAGGCTCTGCGCGCAAACAGACACGTTGCGCCTGAATAACATAAATATGCTGGTCTGCCGCTTATGCCGGGCGGGCCGCGGGCCCTGGCGCGCGGGCCCGGGCGCGCCGCGTCGCGGTCCCAGCGCCGCCCCGACCGGGCTGCGGACGTCCCGGCCGGGCCACGCTCCTGGCCCGGCCGAAATGTCAGACCCCCGCGATACCTTCGAACAAACATCGAATAGCGACTGGACATCAGACCGAATTTAGGTTCGAATAGATGTACCAGCGCCGGCCGGGTGAGGTGAGGGAAGCGTCTCACCTGGCCGGGCCACCGGAGGAGATGAGGAGCGATGGTGAACGCAGCGGAGGTGCGGACGGGCGGCGAGATCGGCCCGCGGCATCCTGGGCTATCGAGGGTCCCCGGGGTTCCTGTGGCGCCGACGGTGCTGAGCATGCTCCAGTCTGCGCGCCGAGGTCTGGGCGAAGCAGCCGACGAGACCTCGCCCGGCGCCCGTTATGTCACTGCGCATCTGGCGGCGCTGCGGGCCGCGGCGGCGGTGGTGGCGGCCCGGGGCGAGCCCAAGACCAGGCGCAGGAAGCCGCACAGCGTGTGGGACCTGCTGCCCCAGGTCGAGCCGGCCCTGACCGAGTGGGCCGCCTACTTCGCGGCCGGGGCCGGCAAGCGCGCGGCAGCCGAGGCCGGCCTGCCCCGCGCGGCGTCCGCGCGCGAGGCAGACGACCTGCTGCGGGACGCGGAGACCTTCCTGTCGCTCGCGGAGACCGCGCTCGGCGTGGAAGTGCAGGTCCCGCTCCCGCTCAGGCCGGCTGGCTAACGGCTCAGAACCCATCCATCGCGCCGCGCGCGTCGGAATCGAGCACGCCCCAGCTAATGAGTTCCTCGGTGAGGTCAGCGGGGGACTTGTCGTAGATGACTGCGAGCGAACGGAGGTCCTCGTGCCGCACCGACAGGACGCGGCCGTTGTAGTCACCACGCTGGCTTTGGATGGTCGCGACGTACCGGGCCAGCGGTCCGACCTTGTCCTTGGGCAGCTGGCCCATGCGCTCCAGGTCGATGACGAGCTTGGGGGAGGGCACCAGCGGCGTCGGGGTGGCGTCGCCGGGCAGCAGCTCGGACACGGGGACCCCGTAGAACTCGGCGAGCTCGGCTAGCTTCTGGACCGTGACCGACCGGTCTCCGCGCTCATAAGAGCCGACGACGACGGCCTTCCACCGGCCGCGGGACTTCTCCTCTACGCCGTGCAGCGAGAGCCCCTGCTGGGTGCGGATGGCGCGCAGCCGCGCGCCGAGCGTCTTGGCGTACTCAGATGGCATTGTTCCTCGGTTCCCGGCAGTCGTCGCTTACGGTAACGGTTACGCTCAGTGACGGTAGGCGGCGAGCGCGACAAGGTCAAGCCGAATGGCAAAAACCGGCTTAAGTCGCACGGTAACCGGCTTGGCGTCGCGGATCACTATCTACCCTCCGCCGGCCGACGAGAACCCGGCTGTGATCAGGTTTCACGTCGCTGCGGGCACGTTGCGCGAGCACGACGGGCCATCGTCACCGTCCGGCAGCATCTGTCTGATGTGACGTAAATCACATACCGTGTCCGGCGACGTGATGCGGCCGGGCCCGCCGGTAACTCCCCGTATGATCTTGGGCGAAGACATCCTTTAAGGACCGTCCGGAGAGACGGGGAAGGAGGTCCGTTCATGGGCGCAACCGGTCATCCGGTCGCGGGGCGTGATGGTCTTGCGGTACTCGATGACGAGGAGATCAGGCGCGCACTGACCAGGATCGCGCACGAGATCCTGGAACGGACGCACGGCGGCGACGAAGTGGTCCTCCTCGGCATCCCGACGCGGGGGGTACCGCTGGCGCGTCGCCTAGCCGCCCGGATCGGCGAATTCGAGGGCCTTGAGGTGCCCTGCGGTTCGCTCGACGTGACCATGCACCGGGATGACCTGCGGTTCCGCCCAGCGCGTGCGCTGGGCCGGACCGATCTGCCGCGTTCGGGCGTGGACGGGAAGACCGTCGTGCTGGTCGATGACGTGCTCTACTCGGGCCGCACCGTGCGCGCCGCGCTCGATGCGCTGACCGACCTGGGTCGGCCCCGGGCCGTGCAACTGGCCGTCCTGGTTGACCGCGGCCATCGCGAACTCCCTATCCGCGCCGACTACGTGGGCAAGAACCTGCCGACCTCGCAGCGCGAGGTGGTGCACGTCCGGCTGACGGAGGTAGACGGGCAGGACGCGGTCATGATCAGCGACGAAGGGCGGCCCGAATGAAACGCCATCTGATCTCGGCCGCCGATCTCAGCCGAGGCGACGCGCTGCTCATCCTCGACACCGCCGAGGAGCTCGCGAGCGTGGCCGACCGGCCGATCAAGAAGCTGCCCACGCTCCGCGGCCGCACCGTCGTCAACCTGTTCTTTGAGGACTCGACCAGGACCAGGATCTCGTTCGAGGCGGCGGCGAAACGGCTGTCTGCCGACGTGATCAACTTCTCGGCCAAGGGCTCGAGCGTGGCCAAGGGCGAGAGCCTGAAGGACACGGCCCTGACCCTCGAGGCCATGGGCGCGGATGCGGTGGTCATCCGGCACAGCGCCTCGGGTGCCGCGCACCGGCTGGCCGGCTGGGTGCAGGGCAGCGTGGTGAATGCCGGGGACGGCACGCACGAGCACCCCACCCAGGCGCTGCTCGACGCGTTCACCATCCGCCGGAAGCTGAAGGGCGCCAGCGCCCGGGGGGCGGGGCTCGACGGCATCCGGGTCACGATCGTGGGGGATGTGCTGCATAGCCGGGTCGCCCGGTCCAACGTGCTGCTGCTGAGCACCCTCGGCGCCGAGGTGACCCTGGCCGCCCCGCCCACACTGCTGCCCCTCGCCGTCGACACCTGGCCCTGCGCGGTGAGCTATGACCTGGACGCCGAGCTGCCCAAGAGCGACGTGGTGATGATGCTGCGCGTTCAGCAGGAACGGATGACCGACGCGTACTTCCCCACCGTGCGCGAATACAGCCGCCGGTACGGGCTGGACGCCGCGCGCATGGCCCGGCTGCCCGAGCCCGCCATCGTCATGCATCCCGGACCGATGAACCGGGGGGTGGAGATCGCCGCCGAGGTGGCCGACTCGGCCCGCTCGATGATCGTGGAGCAGGTGGCCAACGGGGTCACCACCCGGATGGCGGTCTTGTACCTGCTACTCGGCGGCACCGAGTTCCCGGAGGTGGCCTCGTGACGGCCGGCTGGCTCATCAGGGGCGCCCAGGTCGCGGGCCGCGACGATGGGGTCGCCGACATCCTGCTCCGGGACGGGACCGTCACCGCCATCGGAGCCGGGCTGAGCGACGCGGATGTCCAGGTGCTCGACGCGGCCGGCCTGATCGCCCTGCCCGGCCTGGTCGACTTGCACACGCACTTGCGCGAGCCTGGCCGCGAGGATGCTGAGACGGTCGAGACCGGGACCCGGGCGGCGGCCCTGGGCGGCTTCACTGCGGTGCACGCCATGGCCAACACCGAGCCCGTCGCCGACACCGCCGGCGTGGTCGAGCAGGTCTGGCGGCTGGGCCGGGCGGCGGGTCACTGCGACGTCCAGCCGGTGGGCGCGGTCACCGCCGGGCTGGGCGGAGCCAGGCTCGCCGAGCTCGGTACCATGGCCGACTCGGCCGCGCGCGTCCGCGTGTTCTCCGATGACGGCCGGTGCGTGGCCGACCCGCTGCTGATGCGCCGGGCCCTGGAGTACGTCAAGGCCTTCGACGGGGTGATCGCCCAGCACGCGCAGGACCCCCGGCTTACCGAGGGCGCCCAGCTCAACGAGGGGGAGATCTCCGGCCGCCTCGGCCTGGCCAGCTGGCCGGCCGTGGCCGAGGAGGCGATCATCGCCCGCGACTGCCTGCTCGCGGCACACGTGGGCTCCGCGCTGCACGTCTGCCACGTCTCCACCGCGGGCTCGGCGGAGATCATCCGCTGGGCCAAATCCAAGGGCTGGCCGGTCACGGCCGAGGTCACCCCGCACCACCTGCTGCTGACCGATGAGCTCGCCGTCGGCTACGACCCGGTGTTCAAGGTCAACCCCCCGCTGCGCACCGCGGCCGACGTGGCCGAGCTCAGGCGCGCGCTGGCCGACGGCACCATCGACTGCGTGGCCACCGACCACGCCCCGCACCCGGTGGAGGCCAAGGAGACGGAGTGGTCCGAGGCGGCCTTCGGCATGACCGGGCTGGAGACCGCGCTGCGCGTGGTGCAGCACGCGATGGTGGACACCGGCCTGCTGGACTGGCCCGGCGTCGCCGACCGGATGTCCGTCCGCCCGGCCCGGATCGGCAGGCTGACCGGCCACGGCGTCCCGCTCGCCGCCGGCGCGCCCGCCCACCTCACCCTGTACGACCCGGCGGCCCCCGCCGAGGTGGTGAGCCCGGCTGGCGCGTCCAAGAGCCGTAACACCCCGTTTGCCGGGATGGCGCTGCCCGGGCGGGTCGTGGCGACCTTCCTGCGCGGTACGCCCACCGTGCTCGACGGGAAGCTCGCCTGAGATGGCCACGGAAAACGCGTTGCTGGTGCTGGAGGACGGCACCACGCTGCACGGCACCGGGTTCGGCGCTGAGGGCGAGACGTTCGGCGAGATGGTCTTCAACACCGGCATGACCGGGTACCAGGAGACCCTGACCGATCCCTCGTACTGCCGCCAGATCGTCGCGATGACCGCCCCGCACATCGGCAACACCGGCGTCAACGACGAGGATCCCGAGTCTGGCCAGGTCTGGGTCAGCGGCTACGTGGTGCGCGAGCCGGCCAGGCTCGCGTCCAGCTGGCGGGCCACCCGGGACCTGGACGCCTACCTCCGCGCCGAAGGCGTCCCGGGCCTCGCGGTCCGCGGCACCAGGCTGCTGACCAGGCGGGTCCGCGAGCGGGGCGCGATGCGCGCCGCCATCAGCACGGTGGAGACCAGCGCGGAAACGCTCCTGGAGCGGGTCCTGGCCAGCCCGCGGATGACCGGAGCCGACCTGGCTCGCGTGGTGAGCACGCCCGAGCCCTACACGGTCCGCCCGGATGGACCCGCTAAATACCGGGTAGTTGCCGTGGACCTAGGGCTTAAATCCAGCACGTCAGGCCATCTCGCGGCCCGGGGCTGCGAGGTGCTCGTGGTCCCGGCCGCCTCCACCGCGGCGGAGATCCTCGCCGCCGCCCCGGACGGGGTGTTCTTCAGCAACGGCCCCGGCGACCCGGCGGCGGCCACGTACGCGGTGGACGCGATGCGCGGCGTGCTCGACGCCGGCCTGCCCGTCTTCGGCATCTGCCTGGGCAGCCAGATCCTCGCCCGGGCCCTGGGTCTGCCGACCTACAAGCTTCGCTACGGGCACCGCGGCGTGAACCAGCCGGTCCTGGATCTGGCCACCGGCCGCGTCTACATCACCAGCCACAACCACGGTTTCGCCGCCGCTTGGCCCGGATCGGCGGACGTTTCCGCGGAAACGCTCCACGCGATTGCGCCAGACGTTTCCGCGGAAACGTGCGGCACGACTACCTGGTCGCACGCGCCCCCGGAGTCGCTGGAGCCGTTCGAGACGCCCTACGGGCCAGCCGTGGTCAGTCACGTCAACCTCAACGACGGCGTGGTCGAGGGCGTGCGCCTGCAGGACCGCCCGGTGTTCAGCGTGCAGTACCACCCCGAGGCCGCTCCCGGTCCGCACGATGCCGCCGACCACTTCGACCAGTTCTGCGCCCTGCTCCACGAGGGCAGGGGGTGAGCGGTGCCGCGGCGTGAGGATCTGAAGTCCGTGCTGGTGATCGGGTCGGGCCCGATCGTCATCGGGCAGGGCTGCGAATTCGACTACTCGGGCACCCAGGCGTGCCGCGTCCTCAAGAGCGAGGGCATCCGGGTCAGCCTGGTCAACTCCAACCCGGCCACCATCATGACCGACCCCGAGTTCGCCGACGCGACCTATGTGGAGCCGATCACCACCGAGACGCTGGAGAAGGTCATCGCGATCGAGCGGCCCGACGCGGTGCTGCCCACCCTGGGCGGCCAGACCGCGCTGAACGCGGCCGTCGCCCTGCACGACCAGGGCGTCCTGCAGGAGTACGGCGTCGAGCTGATCGGCGCCAGCATCGACGCGATCCGGGCGGGCGAGGACCGCGAGCGGTTCAAGGAGATCGTCACCGGCCTCGGCGCTGAGGTTCCGGCCAGCCAGATCTGCCGTGATCTCGACGCATGCGTCGAGATCACCAGGGACCTCGGCTACCCGGTTGTGATCCGTCCGAGCTTCACCCTGGGCGGCCTGGGCTCCGGCATCGCCAGAGACGAAGAAGACCTGCGCCGCATCGCCGGGGCCGGGCTGGACGCGAGCCCCACCCATGAGGTCCTGCTCGAGCAGAGCATCCTTGGCTGGAAGGAGTTCGAGCTCGAGCTCATGAGGGACGCCCACGACAACGTGGTCGTGGTGTGCTCGATCGAGAACATCGATCCGATGGGCGTGCACACCGGCGATTCGGTCACCGTCGCTCCGGCCATGACCCTGACCGACCGTGAGTACCAGCGAATGCGCGACACGGCGATCGCCATCATGCGCGCGGTCGGCGTGGACACCGGCGGCTGCAACATCCAGTTCGCCGTCGAGCCGCGCACCGGCCGGATGGTCGTGATCGAGATGAACCCGCGCGTCTCGCGCAGCAGCGCGCTGGCGTCCAAGGCCACCGGCTTTCCCATCGCGAAGATCGCCGCGCGGCTGGCCATCGGTTACACGCTGGACGAGATCCCGAATGACATCACCGGCCAGACGCCGGCCTGCTTCGAGCCCGCGCTGGACTACGTGGTGGTCAAGGTGCCGCGGTTCGCGTTCGAGAAGTTCCCGGGCGCTGACCCCACGCTCACCACCCACATGAAGAGCGTGGGGGAGGCGATGGCCATCGGCCGGAGCTTCCCCGAGGCGCTGCAGAAGGCCCTGAGATCGCTGGAGAGTAACCACGGTCCGTTCCGTTTTAATGAAGAAACGCCCGCCGACGCCGAGAGCCTGCTGCGCGCGGTCGGCACCCCGCACGACGGCCGCCTGGCCACCATCCACCAGGCGCTGCGGGCGGGCGCGACCCCGGAAGACGTCGCCCGGGTCACCGGCATCGATCCCTGGTTCATCGAGCAGATCGAGTACATCAACCACCTTGCCGAGCACGTAAGACAGGCGCCGGCCCTGGATACGGCGACGCTGCGAACGGCTAAGCAGAACGGCTTCTCCGACGCGCAGATCGCCGAGCTGCGCGACACCACGGAGACGGTGATCCGCGAGATCCGGTGGGGGCTCGGCGTGCGGCCGGTGTACCACGTGGTAGACACCTGCGCGGCCGAGTTCGCCGCCCGTACCCCGTACCTGTACTCCACCTACGACGACGAGACCGAGGTCCCTCAGGGCGACAAACCCAAGGTGATCATCCTGGGCAGCGGGCCGAACCGCATCGGCCAGGGCATCGAGTTCGACTACGCCTGCGTGCACGCGTCCTTCGCGCTCGCCGATGCGGGCTACGAGACCGTCATGGTCAACTGCAACCCGGAGACGGTCTCCACCGACTACGACACCTCGGGCCGGCTCTACTTCGAGCCGCTCACCCTGGAGGACGTCCTCGAAGTCGTCCGCGCCGAGCAGGCCACAGGAAAGGTCGAGGGCGTCATCGTGCAGCTCGGCGGGCAGACCCCGCTGGGTCTGGCCCGGGCGCTCGCCGCCGCCCGCGTCCCGATCGTGGGCACCTCACCGGAGGCCATCCACCTAGCCGAGGACCGCGCCGCGTTCGCTCAGGTTCTGCACGACGCCGGCCTGACCGCGCCGAGGTACGGTACGGCGACGTCGAGCGAGGCCGCGCAGAAAATCGCCCGCGAGATCGGCTATCCCGTGCTGGTCCGGCCCTCGTACGTGCTCGGCGGGCGCGGCATGGAGATCGTCTACGACGACGCCACGCTCCGCTCGTACGTATCAAAGGCCACCCAGGCCGGGAATGAGCAGAGCCCCGGCCACCCGGTGCTCATCGACAGGTTCCTCGACGACGCGATCGAGATCGACGTCGACGCGCTCTACGACGGCTCGGAGCTGTACCTCGGCGGCGTGATGGAGCACATCGAGGAGGCCGGCATCCACTCCGGCGACTCGGCCTGCGCGCTGCCGCCGATCACCATCGGCCGCGGCGACATCGCGCAGATCCGTGCGGCCACCGAGGCGATTGCGAGCGGGGTCGGCGTGCGCGGCCTGCTGAACGTCCAGTACGCGATGGCCGGGGGAGTGCTGTACGTGCTCGAGGCCAACCCGCGGGCCTCGCGTACGGTGCCGTTCGTCTCCAAGGCCACCGCGGTCCCGCTGGCCAAGGCCGCGGCCCGGATCATGCTGGGCGCGACCATCGCGGAACTCCGGGCCGAGGGCCTACTCCAAGACCGCGGCGACGGCGGCGAGCTGCCGCCGGACGCGCCGGTCGCGGTCAAGGAGGCGGTACTGCCGTTCGGGCGGTTCCGCGACCCGGCCGGCCAGGGCGTGGACACCGTGCTCGGTCCGGAGATGCGCTCCACCGGCGAGGTGATGGGGATCGACGCGATGTTCGGCACCGCCTACGCGAAATCCCAGGCCGCGGTGTACGGGTCGCTGCCGGTCAAGGGCCGGGTCTTCGTGTCGGTCGCGAACCGTGACAAGCGGTCGATGATCTTCCCGGTCAAGCGGCTGGCCGACCTGGGTTTCGAGGTCTGGGCCACGGACGGAACGGCGGAGGTGCTGCGGCGTAACGGGGTTCGTGCCAAGATCGTGCGAAAGCACGGCGACGGCCCCGGGCCTGATGGCGAGCCGACCGTGGTGACGCGGATTCTCGCTGGCGAGGTGGACCTGATCGTGAACACGCCGTTCGGCAGTCCCGGACAGTCCGGTCCCCGGCTCGACGGCTACGAGATCCGTACCGCCGCGGTGCGCCGCGGCATCCCGTGTGTGACCACGGCGGCTGGCCTCGCCGCCGCGGTGCAGGGTATCGAGGCCATCATCCGCGGCGAGGTCGGCGTGCGGTCGCTGCAGCAGCACGCCGCGCTGCTGCGCGCGTCGCGTGAGTGAGACCCCGTGACTGAGGCGGACTCGTGAAAGCGGCGGCCGCGGGGCCGGTCCAGGTCCGGGCCACCGTGCTAACCGCGCGGCGGGTAGACGCCTACCACGCGCTGACCCTGGTCGCCCCGGCCATCGCGACCAGGTTCCGGCCCGGCCAGTTCGTCACCATAGCCGTCGGTGGCCCGGAGACCTCCATGCTCGGACGCCGGGCCTTCGTCGTGCACGACGTCCGCCCCGATCACGGCGGCACGGTGGAGTTCGTGTTCGACGCCCGGGGCCCAGGCACCCGGTGGCTGGCCGCGCTGCGCGCCAGGGACTCCGTCGATGCCGTGGGCCCGCTGGGTCGGCCGTTCCCGGTGCCGAAGAACCCGTCCCGCTGCCTGCTGCTCGGCGTCGGCTACGGCAGCGCGCCGCTGTTCGCGCTCGCCGCGAAGCTGACCGATCGCGGCTCCAGCGTCGACTTCCTGCTCGGCGGCCAGAGCGCGGACCGGGTCTTCGGCGCGCTGACCGCCCGGCGGTCCGGGCGCAGCGCGACGATCACCACCGCCGACGGCTCGCTCGGTGCCCGGGGTCCGGTCACGGCCATGCTGGAGCAGGTCATCCGCGAGGCCCGGACCGAGGTGATCTACGCGTCCGCGCCGGTGCCCGTACTGCAGGACGTCACCGCGCTGGCCGACCGGTACGCGATCCCGGTGCAGGCCTCGGTGGACGTGGCCATGGCCTGCGGGATCGGCGTCTGCATGGGCTGCGTGCTGCCCGTCACCGGGACCGACGGGATCACCCGGATCGTGCGCGCCTGCGTGGACGGCCCGGTTTTCCGCGCCAACGTGGTCCGCTGGGATGATGTGGGCACGATCCCGTTCGACGCGCTCGGCGCGCCCGGCTGGAAACCCAAGGCCGAAGGGCACCTTCATGCCGGCTGACGCCCGCGCCGGGGAAGGACACCTTCATGCCGGCTGACGCCCGCTCCGGGGAAGGACACCTCCATGCCGGCTGACATGCGGGCCAGGCTCGGGCAGGTCGAGCTGCCCAATCCGGTGCTCGCCGCGGCCGGCTGCGCCGGCGCGGGCCGTGAGCTGGCCCAGTTCCTCGACGTCGCCCGGGTCGGGGCCATCATCAGCAAATCGATCATGACCGAGCCGCGCACCGGCAACCCCGCGCCCCGGCTGGCCGAGACGCCGAGCGGGCTGCTGAACTCGGTCGGCTTGCAGGGTCCGGGCATCGACGCGTTCCTGCAGCGTGACCTGCCGTGGCTGCTGTCTCACGGCGCGCGGACCGTGGTCTCGATCGCGGGCCAGACCATCCGCGAGTACGGCGCCCTGGCGTCCCGGCTGTCCGACGCGGCGGGAGTGTCCGCCGTCGAGATCAACCTCTCCTGCCCGAACGCCGAAGACACCGGGCGCCTGTTCGCCCTCGACCCCGCGACCGCCGGGTCCGTGGTCGCGGCGGTGCGCGGCAGCCTCCGGTACGACATCCCGGTGTTCGCTAAGCTGTCGCCGGACGTGACCGACATCGTGGCCGTCGCCGGCGCGTGCGTCGCGGCCGGCGCGGACGGGCTCTCGCTGATCAATGTGCTGCTCGGCATGGTCATCGATCCAGGCCGCCTGCGCCCGGCGCTGGCCGGCGCGTACGGCGGCCTGTCCGGGCCTGCGGTCCGGCCGGTCGCCGTGCGGTGCGTGTGGCAGGTGGCCGAAGCGTTCCCCGATGTGCCGATCATCGGGACGGGCGGGGTGCGCACCGGCCGGGACGCCCTGGAGCTGCTGCTCGCGGGCGCGTCCCTGGTCGGGGTGGGCACCGCGATCGTGCATGACCCGTCGGCGTGCTCGCGCGTCGCGCGGGAACTGGAAGAGGAACTCGCGGCCCTCGGCGCGGACCGGGTCGCCGACGTCATCGGCCAGGCCCACGGCGGCCGCGGTGCCCTGGGTGCTCGTGGCGCTCACGGTATCCACGACCGGGGTGCCGGCGAGCTGGTCAACGGGCCTGGCGGGCCTAGCCGTCAGACCGGGTAAGCGAGACAAGATAAGCAGGGCTGGAGAGGAGTGGCCGTGAGCAAGCCGGCGCCGGTGGCCGTCGCACTCGACGCCCCCGACCTGGAGACGGCTGCGCGGTGGGCGGCGCTCGTGACGCCGCACGTGAGCACGGTCAAGGTCGGTCTGGAGCTCTATCTGCGCTACGGACCGCAGGTGGTGGCGACGGTACGGGGCGCCAGCCGCGTCTCGGTATTCCTCGATCTCAAGCTGCACGACATCCCGGCCACGGTGGCCGGGGCCGCTCGGGCGGTGGCCCGGCTGCGGCCCGACGTGCTCACCGTGCACGCCGCGGGCGGCGCCGACGTCATCCGCGCGGCGGTCGAGGCGGCGCCGGGCACCATGGTCGCGGCGGTCACCGTGCTCACGTCTCTGGGCGACGACGACCTGGGCCAGATCGGGATGGCCGGACCGGTGTCGGACGCCGTGCTGCGGCTGGCCGTCCTCTCGGTGGCCGCAGGCGCGCAGGGACTGGTCTGCTCGCCGCGCGAGGTCTCCGCGGTCCGGTCGGAGGTCGGCCCGGATGTGACGCTCATCACGCCCGGCGTGCGGCCGGCCGGCGCCGACGCGCACGACCAGGCGCGGGTGGCCACGCCGGAGGAGGCCGTGCTGGCCGGCGCGGACCTGCTGGTGATCGGCCGGCCGATCACCCGCGCCCCGGATCCGGGAGCGGCCGCAGCGGCGATCGCGGCGTCGCTGCGACGGGTCAGCATCGCCCGTGATCCAGCCTGAACCCCAGCCCACCCAGAGCGCGGCCTGAACCCCAGGCCGGCCCCGAGGATCCTCAGTCGCCTCAACGATCTCTTAAGACCTACAAGCCGGCAAGTATCACAGTAGTCTCTCAAGTAGTGATAAATCCGCTATCGCGGTGAGCGCAGCCGTCGTGAGTCGAAGCGGAGACCGATGGGCGAACAGGTCGGCTTCGGCCGGCCCGGATATTCCCGGCGCTCCGGTCGGCTCTGGCGGGGCGCGGATATATGTGACGAATCGGCGACGCGCCGCGAGGGTGGTCAACCGCCCGGACGCCGATGGCATACGCTGGTGTCTTGCACCTTGACCACGGAATATCGCCCGGTGAGACCCCTAGTGGGGGCTAAGGCCCGGGTTGTGCTGACTCTAAGTAATAGAATGCTTACAGTGAGTATTATATTTCAATTTGTGATGACGTAAACGGGGATTTGCGTTGCCGAAAGGGCATGTGATTGGCTAGTTTCCCCTCCCGACAAACCTTTTTTCCAACGAAACCCGAGGTGACCCCGAGTGGCTCTTCCTCCCCTTACTCCTGAAGAACGTGCGGCCGCACTGGAGAAGGCTGCCCGTGCACGCAAAGAACGCGCTGAGGTGAAGAACCGCCTCAAGCGCGGGGCTACGACCTTGTCTGATGTCATCAAGGAAGGCACGACTGATGACGTGATTGGCAAGATGAAGGTCTCGGCTCTGCTTGAGTCTCTGCCCGGCGTGGGCAAGGTGCGCGCAAAGCAGATCATGGAAAGACTGGGCATAGCGGAATCGCGTCGCGTACGCGGGCTCGGAACCAACCAGCGGGCCGCGCTTGAGCACGAGTTCGCTGACTGAACGGCGCAACAGGCCGGAGCCAAATCCAAGCGAAGCCGCGGTCACGACCCCGGTGCATTCGAGACTGACCGTGCTCTCCGGGCCCTCCGGGGTCGGGAAGAGCACGGTCGTCGCCGAACTCCGCAGGATTTGCCCTGGCATCTGGATTTCCGTGTCGGTTACGACACGTCGGCCGCGGCCCGGGGAAGTAGACGGCCGCGAATATCACTTTGTCGACGACGGCGAGTTCGACCGTCTGATCGCCAGCGGGGCACTCCTGGAGTGGGCGCGGTTCGCTGGCCACCGGTATGGCACGCCGCGCGCGCCTCTGGAGGAAAAGCTTGAGGCGGGCGTGGCCTGCCTGCTGGAGATCGACGTGGCCGGAGCGCGGCAGGTCAAGCGGGCCGCGCCCGGTGCCCGGCTGGTGTTCCTGGCCCCGCCGTCCTGGGATGAGCTGGTCCGCAGGCTCACCGGCCGCGGGACGGAGCCGCCGGAGGTGCTGGCCCGGCGGCTCGCGGCCGCCGAGGACGAGCTCGCGGCGGCCGAGGAGTTCGAGATCACGCTGGTCAACACGTCCGTCCAGGACGTGTCCCAGCAGCTGATAGATTTGATGGAGCAGTGCGTCTTATCTTCGAACGCAGTATTGCTCCCCAGACCCACCCCAGGAAGGCAGAACGTGGCAGGGACTCAGGGCGCCGACGGCATCATCAACCCGCCGATCGACGAGCTTCTCGACGTCGTGGACAGCAAGTACCGCCTGGTGATCATGGCGGCGAAGCGCGCCCGGCAGATCAACGCCTACTACTCCCAGCTCGGCGAGGGCCTGCTGGAGTACGTCGGCCCGCTGGTCGAGACGCGCAGCCAGGAGAAGCCGCTGTCCATCTCGCTCCGCGAGATCAAGGAGCGGATGCTCAACGTCGAGGTCATCGAGTCCTGACGCTCCTGACGCAAGGAAGCCCGAGGCAGGCATGCCGGCGTCGGCCCGCGTCATCCTCGGCGTCGGTGCGGGCATCGCGGCGTACAAGGCCTGCGAGCTGCTCCGGCTGCTGACCGAATCCGGATACCGCGTCCGGGTCGTGCCCACTCCCGATGCCCTCCGGTTCGTCGGCGAGCCGACCTGGGCCGCGCTGTCCGGCGAGCCGGTCACCACCGACGTGTGGACCGGCGTGGCCGAGGTGCCGCACGTCCGGCTCGGCCAGTCGGCCAACCTGGTCCTGGTCGTCCCCGCCACCGCCGACCTGCTGGCCCGGGCCGCGGCCGGAATGGCCGGCGACCTGCTGACCGCCACCCTGCTCACCGCCAGGTGCCCGGTGCTGTACGCGCCGGCCATGCATACCGAGATGTGGGAGCACCCGGCGACCCAGGCCAACGTATCGCTCCTGCGCAGCCGCGGCGCCGTCGTGCTCGAGCCCGCGGTCGGCCGCCTCACCGGAGCGGACAGCGGCGCCGGCCGCTTGCCCGAGCCGCCGGAGATCTTCGCGGTGGCGGTCGGCCTGCTCGCCACCGGCGGCCAGCGGAGCCGCGGCGACCTGGCCGGCCGCCGCGTGGTGGTGTCCGCGGGCGGCACCCGGGAAGAGATCGACCCGGTGCGGTTCATCGGCAACTGGTCCTCCGGGACCCAGGGCTACGCGCTGGCCCGGGCCGCCGTCGCCCGGGGCGCCGAGGTAACCGTGATCGCGGCCAACGTCACGCTGCCCGACCCGGCCGGGGCCAAGGTCGCCCGGGTCGTCTCGGCCCTCCAGATGCGGGACGCGGTCCTGTCCGCCGCGGCCGGCGCCAACGTGGTCGTGATGGCGGCCGCGGTGGCCGACTACCGGCCCGAGACCCGGAACGAGGCCAAGATCAAGAAGGACGGGCAGCCGCCCGGGCCGCTGCGCCTGGTCGAGAACCCGGACATCCTGGCTGGGCTGGCCGCGCAGCGGGGTCCCGGCGGCGTGCACCCGGTCCTGGTCGGGTTCGCGGCCGAGACGGACACCTCGGCGCAGGCGGCCCGGGCCAAGCTCGCCCGCAAGGGGTGTGACCTGCTGGTGGTCAACCCGGTAGGGCACGGGCTCGGCTTCGGCACGCCGGACAACGAGGCGGTCGTCTACGGTGCCGACGGGACGGTCACACCGGTACCGCGCGGACCCAAAGAGGCGCTCGCCAACGTGGTGTGGGACCTAGTCGCGGCCAACCTGACGTGACCGCTACGCGTCCAACCTGACGTGCGCGGCTGATCCGAAGTAAACGCAGAAGCAAACGCTGGCCTGCGGACTCCGGATAGAATCGCCGCAGTTGCCCGGGCCCTAGGAGGGGAAAACGACGTGGCGCGTCGCCTGTTTACTTCTGAGTCGGTGACCGAGGGTCATCCCGACAAGATGGCCGACCAGATCAGTGACGTCATCCTCGATGCCATGATCAAGGACGATCCGGGCAGCCGGGTCGCGGTGGAGACCCTGATCACGACCGGCCAGGTGCACGTGGCCGGCGAGGTCACGACCCAGACCTATGTCGACATACCCGGCATCATCAGGGACAAGATCCTCGAGATCGGCTATGACTCCTCGGCCAAGGGGTACGACGGGGCGTCCTGCGGCGTGTCGGTCTCGATCGGCTCCCAGTCCCCGGACATCGCCCAGGGCGTCAACGACGCGTTCGAGTACCGCGAGGGCGAGGGCACCGAAGACTTCGACCGGCAGGGCGCCGGCGACCAGGGGCTCATGTTCGGCTACGCGTGCCGGGACACGCCCGAGCTGATGCCCCTGCCGATCATGCTCGCGCACAAGCTGGCCAAGCAGCTGGCCGAGGTGCGCCGCGCGGGCACGGTGCCGTACCTGCGCCCGGACGGCAAGACCCAGGTGACCATCGAGTACGCCGGCGACCGGCCGGTACGGCTGGACACCGTGGTGGTCTCCACGCAGCACGCGCCGGACATCAACCTCAAGGAGTTGCTCGCCCCCGACATCCGGGATTACGTGGTCGAGCCCGTGCTGGCCGACGCGCAGCTCGACACCGAGGGGTTCCGGCTCCTGGTCAACCCGACCGGCCGGTTCGAGATCGGCGGTCCGATGGGCGACGCCGGGCTGACCGGGCGGAAGATCATCATCGACACCTACGGCGGCATGGCCCGGCACGGGGGAGGGGCCTTCTCGGGCAAGGACCCGTCGAAGGTCGACCGCAGCGCGGCCTACGCGATGCGCTGGGTGGCCAAGAACGTGGTCGCCGCGGGCCTGGCCGACCGCTGCGAGGCCCAGGTGGCCTACGCGATCGGCAAGGCGGTGCCGGTCGGGCTGTTCGTCGAGTGCTTCGGCACGGAGAAGGTGCCGGTCGAGCGGATCCAGGACGCGGTCATGAAGGTGTTCGACCTGCGGCCGCGGGCCATCATCTACGCCCTGGACCTGCTCCGCCCGATCTACGCGCAGACCGCGGCGTACGGGCACTTCGGCCGCACCGAGCCCGACTTCTCCTGGGAGCGCGTCGACCGCGCCGACCAGCTCCGCGCCGCGGCCGGCGCCTGAGGGGGCCGCGGTATCGGGCGGGCCGCCACCGCCGTTTCGGCGATTTATATGGAACGGGCCGTGGTTCGTGCGCCCCGCCCTTCCTCGATCCCCTAAGCATCGCCCTGGTTCTGGTAGGACGGATCCGTGGCGAAGGGCTCGAAGGATCAGGCGGTCAGTGAACGGCTGCCGGTCGCCCGGGTGGCGGTCGACATCTCGCTCGCGCACCTCGACCGGCCCTTCGACTACCTGGTCCCGGCCAGCATGGACGAGATGGCCGTGCCCGGCTGCCGGGTCCGGGTCAGGTTCGCCGGGCAGCTGGTCGACGGCTACCTATTGGACCGGATCCAGGCCAGCGAGCATCAGGGCCGGCTGGCCCGGCTGGAGCGGGTGATCTCTCCCGAACCGGTGCTCACGCCCGAGATCTTCGACCTGGCCCGCGCGGTGGCGGACCGGTACGCGGGCACGCTGGCCGACGTGCTGAGACTGGCCATCCCGCCCCGGCACGCGACGGCGGAACGCGAGGCCCCCTCCGTGCCGGCCCGCTCCGTGCCGGAGCCTGCCGCGCCTGGGCCCGCTGCGACTCCACGGCCAGATGTCGCGGCCGCTCCCCGGCCCGAACCTGGCTCATGGACCCGGTATGCGGCCGGGCCGGCCTTCCTGGCCGCGCTAGCCGAGGGCCGCCCGGTCCGGGCCGCCTGGTCGGCCCTGCCTGGTCCCGAGTGGCCGGCCGAGATTGCTATCGCCGCCGCCGCCACGGCCGCCGCCGGCCGCGGCGTGGTCATCGTCGTACCGGACGCCCGTGACCTGGCCCGCGTCGACACGGCGCTGACCGCCGTGAACCTGCCCGGCCCAGGAGACCAGCCAGGCCACGTCTGCCTGACCGCCGATCTCGGCCCGGCCGAACGCTACCGCCGCTGGCTAGCCGTGCTCCGGGGCACGGCGCGGGTGGTGGCGGGCACCCGGGCCGCGATGTTCGCCCCGGTCGGCCAGCTGGGCCTGGTCGTCCTGTGGGACGACGGCGACGACCTGCACGCCGAGCCCAGGGCGCCGTACCCCAACGCCCGGGAGGTGCTCGCCCTGCGCGCCTACCAGTCGGGCGCGGCCGCTCTGATCGGCGGGTTCGCCCGGACCGCTGAGCTGACCCAGCTGGTCGCGGCCGGGTGGGCCAAGCCGCTGGCGGGCCGGCCGGAGATCCTGCGCCGGGTCGCGCCGCGGGTCCGGGCCGCGCCCGACGAAGCCGAACTAGCCAGGGACGCCGCGGCCATGACCGCCCGCCTGCCCAGCCTGGCCCTGCGCACCGCCCGCACCGCCCTCGCCGGCGACACCAGGAACAGCGACGCCCGCGACGCCGGGCCGGTCCTGGTCCAGGTCCCCCGGCGGGGGTACCTGGCCGCTATCGCCTGTGCCCGGTGCCGGGCCCAGGCCCGATGCGGCGTATGCGGCGGGCCGCTACAGGTCGGCGGCTCGGCCGAGGTACCCGGCTGCCGGTGGTGCGGCGCGCTGGCGGCGGACTGGACCTGCTCGCGATGCGGATCCGGTCGGCTGCGCGCGCTGGTCACCGGCGCGGCACGGACCGCGGAGGAGCTGGGCCGCGCGTTTCCCGGGGTGCCGGTGCGCGTCTCAGGCGGACAGCACGTGCTGGCCGAGGTACCTGCCGAGTCGGCCCTGGTCATCGCCACTCCCGGCGCCGAGCCGGTGGCGGCGGAGGGTTATGCCGCCGCGCTGCTCCTGGACGGCTGGGCCCTGCTCGGCCGGCCGAGCCTGCGCGCCTCCGAGGAGACGCTGCGCCGGTGGCTGAACGCCGCCGCCCTGGTCCGGCCGGCCGGGTCCGTGGTGGTGCTCGCCGAGGCCTCCCTGCCCGCGGTGCAGGCCCTGGTCCGCTGGGATCCGATCGGTTTCGCCGAACGGGAACTGGCCGAACGAGCCGAGCTCGGCTTCCCGCCCGCGGTGCGGATGGCGGCCATCACGGGCTCGTCCACCGCGATAGCGGAATTCGTCGCCTCCGTTGCGCTCCCGGACCGGGCCGAGATTCTAGGACCGGTCCCGGCCGAGCCGAACGGTGCCGAACCAGATCCTGAACCCGCCGAACGCGCGCTGATCAGGATTCCCCGCACCGACGGACTCGTCCTGGCCCGGGCGCTGCATGCCGCGCAGGCCGCCCGGAGCGCACGCAAGGACGGCGCCGCCGTGCGCGTCCAGCTCGACCCGGCCGAGGTGGCCTGACGGATAAACTGAAACCGGCGGCGCCTCGCCGCCATGCGTCCAGGAGGTCTTGGTGAGCGTCAAGCCGATCCGTCTTTTCGGTGACCCGGTGCTGCGCACCCCCGCCGAGCCGGTGCGCGACTTCGACGCCGAGCTGCGCAGGCTGGTCAAGGACCTCACGGACACCATGCTGGACGCGCCCGGGGTCGGCCTGGCCGCGCCGCAGATCGGGGTCGGGCTGCGGGTCTTCACCTACCACGTCGATTCCGACGAGCCGGGCCACCTGATCAACCCCTCGCTCGACTTGTCCGAGGAGCAGGACGAGGACGACGAGGGCTGTCTGTCGTTCCCCGGCCTGGCTTACCCGGTCACGCGCGCCTACGGGGTGGTGGCCAAGGGCTTCAACATGTACGGGGACCCGGTGACGATCCAGGGCACCGAACTGCTGGCCCGCTGTATCCAGCACGAGACCGACCACCTGGACGGCATCTTGTTCATCGACCGGATGGACCAGGCCCAGCGCAAGCTGGCCATGAAGGCCATTCGCGAGGCCGAATGGTGGGGCGACCCCATCCCCAAGGTGAGGGTGTCTCCGCACGAGACGCTCGGCCGGGCCCTGTAGACCTATGCGCCTGGTGTTCGCGGGTACCCCGCAGACCGCCGTGCCGTCACTCGACGCGCTGCTGGCCTCACGGCACGAGGTCGTCGCGGTCCTGACCCGCCCCGACGCGCCGGCCGTGGCCGTCACGTCGAGTCGAGCCCGGTGGCCCGGCGGGCTGCCGCCGCGGGCCTGGAGGTGCTGACCCCGGCCCGGGTGCGGGATCCGCAGTTTCTCGACCGGCTGCGCGAGATCGCCCCGGACTGCGTCCCGCTGGTCGCCTACGGCGCGCTGATCCCGCAGGCTGCGCTGGACGTGCCGGCCTACGGCTGGGTCAACCTGCACTTCTCGGTGCTGCCGGCCTGGCGCGGCGCCGCCCCGGTGCCGCACGCCATCCTGCACGGCGACGACGTGACCGGCGCCAGCACGTTCCGCCTGGTCGCCGAGCTGGACGCGGGCCCGGTGTACGGGGTGCTGACCGAGCCCGTCCGGCCCGCCGACACGGCCGGTGACCTGCTAGGTCGGTTGGCGCACTCCGGCGCCCAGCTGCTGGTGGCCACACTGGACGGGATCGAGGACGGAACCCTCCAGGCGGTCCCGCAGCCGGCCGAGGGCGTGAGCTTCGCGCCGAAGATCACCCCGGCCGATGCGCGGGTGGACTGGAAGCTGCCCGCGCACGTAGTGGACCGGTTGATCCGTGCCTGCACGCCCGAGCCCGGGGCGTGGACCGAGCACGACGGCGCCCGCCTGAAGCTCGGGCCGGTCTCGTTCGACGGGCCGGACCCGAAGGCCGGCGTCCAGGACCTGGCGCCCGGTGAGCTGCTGGCCGCCAAGCACGACGTGTTCGTCGGCACGGGCTCGCGGCCGGTGCGCCTGGGCGAGGTCCAGGCCGAGGGCAAGCGCCGCATGGTGGCCTCGGACTGGACCCGCGGCCTGCGCGCCGACGGTCCCGTGCGGCTCGGCTGACCATGGCGGAGCGAGCGCAGCCTTCCCGGCCCCGGCCGGCCGGATCCTCCGGGTCCAGCCGACCGCGGCCCGCCGGATCCTCTGGGGCCAGCCGACCGCGGCCCGCCGCCCGTGGCGGCCGCCGCCGGGCCGATCCGGCCCGGCGCGCGGCCTACGATGTCATGCGCGCGGTCGCGGACCGGGACGCCTACGCCAACCTGCTGCTGCCGGCCCTGCTGACCGAACGCGGCCTGACCGGCCGGGACGCGGCCTTCGCCACCGAGCTGACCTATGGCACGCTGCGCGGCCGCGGTACCTACGACGCGATCCTCGCCGCCTGCAGCGACCGCGATCAGCTCGACCCGCCGGTCCGCGACGTCCTGCGGCTCGGCGCTCACCAGCTGCTGGCCACCCGGGTCGGCCCCCATGCGGCCGTGGCCACCTCGGTGGACCTGGCCAAGGACGTGTGCGGCCCCCGTCCCTCGGGCTTCGTCAACGCCGTACTGCGCCGGGTCGCCACCCGTGATCTGGACGCCTGGACCGAGATCGTCGCGCCCAGCCGGGACCGGGACCCGGTCGGGTATCTCGCCGTGCGCTACAGCTATCCCCGCTGGATCATCGAGGCGTTCCGGGATGCGCTCGGGGAGGCCAGCGCCGCTGAACTCGAGGACGCCCTCGGGGCCGGCAACCTCCGGCCGGACGTCGTGCTCGCCGTCACCCCCGGCCAGGCCGACGGCCCAGACGCCGACGACGGAGACCCCGCGCGGCTCGCCCCGCCGGATACCACCCCGACCCGCTGGTCGCCCTACGGCCTGCGCCTGGCTGGCGGCGACCCGGCCCCCCTCGTCGCCAGTGGCCAGGCTGTCGTCCAGGACGAAGCCAGCCAGCTCGCCGCGCTCGCGCTGACCCGTGTCAGCCTGGCCGATGACGCCCGCGTCCCGGGCCAGGACCGTCTCTGGCTGGACCTGTGCGCGGGCCCGGGCGGCAAGGCCCGGCTGCTGGCCGGGCTGGCCGCCAGACGCGGCGCCTGCCTGGTCGCCTCCGACCTCCGCCCGCATCGGGCAGGCCGGGTCCAGGCGGCCCTGCGCCGGGCCGGGATCACCCCCGCCGTGATCGCCGCCGACGGGCGGCGCGTCCCGTGGCGGCCGGGGACGTTCGATCGCGTGCTCGCCGATGTCCCTTGCTCCAACCTCGGCTCGCTGCGCCGCCGTCCCGAGGCTCGATGGCGCAAGACCCCCGACGACGTGGCCGAGCTGGCCGCCGTGCAGCGCGCGCTGCTGGATGCGGCGATCGAGTCGGTCCGGCCCGGCGGCGTGGTCGCCTACGTGACCTGCTCCCCGCACCTGGCCGAGACCCGTGACGTGGTCACGGCCGTCGCGGACCGCCGCGGCGACGTCACGATCCTCGACGCTCCCGCCGTGCTCGCCGAGGTTCCGGGCCTGCGGGCCTCCGATCCGAGGTTCGCCCAGTTCTGGCCGCACCGGCATGGCACCGACGCGATCTTCCTCGCCCTGCTTTCCCGTCGCTCGCCTCCGGGGCGCTCTTAAGGCGCTGCCTTCCCTCGTCGCTCCTACGTCGCTCCTCAGTCCAGGCAGCGCCGCGCCCCTTTGGCTCGCTCCTTAGGCTCAGGCGCGATTGAGCGCCTTGGTCCGGCCCAGCCGGGCGTTCCCGATGTCGGCTCGCTGGCCCTGCGCGTAGCCGGCGCTATAGCCCCGGCCGCTGTAGGTGATGCGGGTCTTGCGGGTCACCGGGTACTCCTGCTCCAGTCGGTGCCGGACGACCAGGGCCCGGTCGGCCAGTACCAGCGCCGTGCTCGGCCCGGACTGCACCTGGCCTTCGGCATCGGCGGCGGCGCGCTCCTCGGCGGAGCGCACCCGGGTGATGACGGCGGTGACGAAGCCGAGCAGCCAGCTGCGCCGCCACGCCCGCGGGCTGCGGATCCCGTCGGGGACGACGGTGGCGGCCAGCCCGCGCGCCATCTGCAGCAGCAGCGAGGTGTACAAGATGTCGGCCCGCTCGAGATCCGAGGTATAGCCAAACACGTGGATGCGCGCGCCCGGCCCGCTGGTGTGCAGCAGCACGCACTGGCAGCGCATGGCCCCGGCCAGCCCGGCCAGCAGGTGCGCCCGGACCTGGGCCCAGGGGTTCTCGATGTCGATGACGCGGCTGCCCGGCCGGTCGGTGTCCGGCCGGGCCGCGGCCAGCCGGGCCCGGTCGATGCCGTAGCGGGCCATCAGCTCGGCGGCCTTCGCGGTCAGCGCCTCGGCCTCGGGCGGGGTCACCCCTTCGGCCTCGGCCTTCGCCAGCAGCTTGCGCACCCGGTCGAGCAGTGCGCTGGGCGGTTCTGACGGCATGTGCACCCTCCAGGTCAATTCAGCTCGAACTCAGTATCGAACGATACCCCGACGGACCGACATTCTGCCTTCGTCTCGGCACTACATGTCAGAGCCGCAGTTCGGGCTGTCCTGACATCCCTTCGACCCGGCCCATGGCACAGCCTGCATCCAGGCAATCTACACTCTGGGCTGTGGGCGTTCAGATCTCACCGAGCATCCTGTCCGCGGACTTTGCCCGGCTCGCCGACGAGGCCGCCGCGGTGGCCGGCGTCGCCGACTGGCTGCACGTGGATGTCATGGATAACCACTTCGTGCCGAACCTCACCCTGGGCCTGCCGGTCGTCGAGTCGCTGCTCAAGCACGCCACGCTGCCTCTCGACTGCCACCTGATGATCGATGAGCCGGACCGGTGGGCACCGGAGTACGCCGAGGCCGGTGCGCGCAACGTGACGATTCACGCCGAGGCGACCCACGCCCCGGTCCGCACGCTGCGCGCCATCCGCGCCGCGGGCGCCCGCGCCGGGCTGGCCGTCAATCCGGGTACGGCGGTGGAGCCCTACGAGGACCTGCTGTCCGAGATCGACATGCTGCTGCTGATGACCGTGGAGCCGGGCTTCGGCGGCCAGCACTTCCTGGACATGGTGCTGCCCAAGCTCCGCCGCGCCCGCGCCCTGGTGGCCGAGCGCGGCGCCGAGATCTGGCTCCAGGTTGACGGCGGGGTGCACGAGGAGACCATCGAGCGCTGCGCGGAGGCGGGCGCGGACGTGTTCGTGGCCGGCTCCGCGGTCTACGGCTCGGACAATCCGGCCCGCGCCGTCCAGGCCCTCCGTGCCCAGGCCGAGCACGCTACCGCGCACGCCGCCTGGCACATTCTGGGCCGCTCCGGCTGAGGTCCCTCTTCTTATTCTGAACGGACCTGGCTGACCGCATCCGCACTCGCCGGTGCGGCCCCGGCCGGTGCGGCCGACGGCTCGGCGCGGCTCACGAAATCCTTGCTGCGGATGAGCAGCAGCGCGCACACCGCGCCGGTCAGCGCGAGAGCGGCGGTCACGTAGAACAGGTCGTTCAGGCCGGCCGCGAACGCGCCCCTGATCGCCTCCGCGACCTCCCCTCGGCGGGCCGGTGGCAGGCTGGCGAGCAGCTGGCCGACCTGGCCCTGCCGGACCAGGGTCACGACGCGCGGGGCCGAGGACGCCACCGCTGCGGCGCTGTCCAGGTTGTGCTGCAGCGAGGCGTTGAAGATCGCGCCGAGGGCGGCGATGCCCGCCGCGATGCCGACCTGGCGGAACGTCGCGTTGACGCCCGACGCCATCCCGGCCTTCTGCGGCGGGACCACCCCGATCGCGGTGGAGGCCAGCGGCGGGTTGACCATGCCGGCGCCCGCGCCCGACACGATGAACCCGGGGATCAGGTGGGTCCAGTCGCTGCCCCCGGTCAGCCCGGCCATGATGATCAGGCCGATGCCGACCAGGACCAGGCCCGGGCCGATGAGCCAGCGCGCGGGCACGCGCTCGCTCAGCCGTCCGGCGATCGTCGCGGTAACGAACTGGGCACCGCTGATAATAGCCAGCCGCAACCCCGCGTCCTGAGCCGAGAAGCCCAGGACGTCCTGCAGGTAGATGACCAGCCAGAGCAGTACGGCGTAGAGCGAGCCGTTCATGCAGAACGCGGCGATCGAACCGCCGGCGAAGGTTGGCGTACGCAGCAGCGACAGGTCGAACATCGGATGCGCGACGCGCCGCTCGGCCACGATGAACGCGGCCAGCGCGGCGGCGCCGATCGCCAGACAGGCGATCACACCGGTGTCCGACCAGTTGATCTCGCCCGCCCGGATCAGCCCGTAGACCAGGCTGACCAGGCCGGTGGTGAGCAGCGCGAATCCGATCCAGTCCGGCGGCGTCGGGCGCGGGGACTTGGATTCCTCCACCCGCCAGACGGTCAGCGCCACGGCGAGGACGCCGATCGGTATGTTGACCAGGAAAATCCCGCGCCAGCTCCAGTTCGTGGTGATCACGCCGCCGAGCACCGGGCCCAGCGCCGTGGACACGCCGGTGATCGCCCCCCACACGCCGAACGCCACCCCCCGGTCGCGGCCCCGGAAGCTGTTCCCGAGCAGGGCCAGCGACGTGGCGAACATGATCGCGCCGCCGACGCCCTGTCCGCTCCGCGACACGATCAGCATCAGCGGGTCCTGGGCCAAGCCACACAGCAGCGACCCGAGCGTGAAGATGATCAGCCCGATGATGAACAGCCGCTTGCGCCCGTACCGGTCGGCCAGCACCCCCGAGGTCAGCAGCAGCGACGCCAGGGTCAGGGCGTAGGCGTCGAGGACCCACTGCACGTCGCTGAAGCTCGCGTGCAGGCTGCTCTGGATCGCAGGCTGCGCCACGATGACGATCGTGACGTCCAGCAGCAGCATGAACGTCCCGGCGCAGACCGCGATCAGGGTCCACCACTTCTTATCCATCGATTCCTCCGTCAGCAGGCGCCCTTCCCCGGCCGCCGCAGTTCATGTTGCCTCAGCTGACCAGCCAATATCCACGGTTCAACCGGATTGAGCCGGATCTCGACATCCGTTAGGCTGATCTGCGTGGAAGTAGCGACACTAGACGCCATCGACCGCCAGATTATCCATATTCTGACGATTGAGCCCCGGGCGTCCTTCCGGGCTCTGGCCGAGGTGACCGGAATCTCCGACCAGACCGCCGCCCGCCGGTATCGCAGGCTGAGCGAATGCGCCGGGTTGCGCGTGCTGGGCGTGATCGACGGGACCAGCCTCGGCTGGGTCGACTGGTTCCTCCGCCTGCAGACCACCCCGGGCAGCGCGGATTCCATCGCCGATGCCCTGGCCCGCCGCCCGGATACCAGCTGGGTGCACCTGGCCTCCGGGGGTACCGAGGTCTCGTGCACGCTTGAGGCACGGTCCCCCGAGCAGCGGGATGCCCTGTTGCTGCGCGGCCTGCCGGGCAGCCGACGCGTGGCACAGATCTCCGCGCACTCGATCCTGCACAACTTCACCCCCGGGCCCTGGCAGGAACTGACCCGCGCCCTCTCGCCCGCCCAGCTGGAGCGGCTACGCCCGCCGTCCGCACCGGACCAGCCTCCCGTCGAAACAACCCTGCTTCCCGAGGATGAGAGCTTGCTCGCCGAGCTGGCGCGGGACGGGCGGGCTAGCCACGCCGCGCTCGCCGCCGCGATCCACTGGCATGAGTCCACGGTACGACGCCGGATGGAGGAACTCCGCCGGGCCGGCCTGCTGTACTTCGAGATCGACATCGAGAACCGGGTCTTCGGCATGAACGCACAGGCCACGCTCTGGCTCTCGGTCGAGCCGGGCCGGCTGGACGAGACGGGGCGTGCGCTGGCCGCCCACCGCGAGATCCCGTTCGCCGCCGCCACCACCGGGCCGACCAACCTACTGGCCAGCGCCGTGTTCCGCGATACGCAGCATCTCTACGAGTACCTCACCGGCGAGCTGGCCGCCCTGCCCGGGGTGAGCTCGGTCCAGACCGCGCCGATCATCCGGACCCTCAAGCGCACCGGCTCAGTTCTTTAGCGGGCCGGACGCCGGAAACCCGCCCCCGTAGCCCCGACCGCCACCGGTCGATGTGACCGACGAAGACCGCCCCGACCGCCACCGGTCGATCCTTCACCTTCGATGACATCTTATTGACAAAACCGACCTTTTTAATCGACTATAGGGGTGTGTCCCTTGGCTACCTGGCAATCGGAACGCAACAGCTGAGCCTTCCCGCCACTGAGGGGCCCGGCTACCCCTGGGACGAGCATGTTCCGCCGCCCGGCCGGGACGCGACCTTGCTTGCGGTGGTGCCGATCCCTGGCACGCGGACCTCGCTCGCCATCGTCGGCTACGCAATCCGCATGTCCGGCGAGCCAGAGGCCGACCCTGCGGCGCGGGAGCCGGGCCCGGTCGCGGAGCCAGCTTCCGGGTTGCTAATCGACCACGTCCAGCGCCGGGTCTGGGCCGACGGCGCCGAGATCACACTGACCTTCCAGGAGTTCGAACTGCTGGCCTTCCTCTGCGCGCACCCGGCCACCGTGTTCAGCCGCGCGGATCTCTTGCGCCGCGTCTGGAGGTCCGCGACCGGCCCGGACCACGGGAACGTCCAGAACGAGAGCCGCACCGTCGACGTCCACGTCAGCAGGCTCCGCCGCAAGCTCGGCCCGATACACGGTCAGTGCCTGGTCACCGAGCACCGAGCCGGCTACCAGTTCCGGCCGCTGACCGCGTGACAGTATTACGCTTCCCAGTTGTCGAGGTGGCCAAGGAGCTCGGCCAGGCGGGAGATGACCGCGTCGGGCTCGGCGCCGGTGAACGCAGGCACGTCGGAGTTCGGGATGAGAACGGCGCGCATGCCCGCGCTCTTCGCGCCGTGCACATCGTCATACGGCCTGTCGCCGACGAATACGCAGCTGGCCGCATCGGTCACCCCGATCGCTCGCATGGCCGCCCGGAACGCCTCCGGGTGCGGCTTGGTCCACGGAATCTCACTGGTATAGACGGCGCCGTCGATCAGGTCGAAGATCCCATCCCTGATAAAGATCTGCTCATGAGCATGGCGCGGCCACATGGTATTGGACAGCACGCCCACCTTGATGCCGCGTCGGCGCAGTTCCAGCAGCAGCGGCCGCGCGTCCGGGTCGGTGAACGTGTGCGGGTCCCACGCCTCGAAGTAGCTGTCCAGGAAGTCAGCCGACGCGGTGACCCCGGCCCGCGCGAAGACTGTATCCAGCGTCGAGCTCTGTTGCGCGCTCTCGGCCAGGCGCCACAGTTCCGCCTCCGCAGCGCGGGCGGCAGCGGCTATGGCGGCCACGTCGGCGGCGGGGTAGTGGCGCGCGCATACGCTGAGCCACAGTTCATCGTGGTCGATGGCGTGCCAGGGCGTAAGCGTCCCGCCCCAGTCGAAGATGACCGCGCTGAGCACCATGCCGGAATCTTATGCAGGCCCTGGACCGGTGCCTCGTTAGCGGGCCGGGTGTATAACGGGTGCATTCCTGCAGATTTTCGCGGGCCGCGCAGGGGGGTCGCTCCGGTGTTTTTCCGTGTGCTCGGAGCAATCGAAGTTGCCGAGGATGGAACAGCGCTTCCGTTGGGCGGACCGCGCCAGCGGTCGGTGCTCGCCGATCTGGTCCTGCATGTCGGAAAGACGGTCTCCACCGCACAGCTGATCGAGGATCTGTGGGGGGAATGCTCTCCTGCCACGGCGGTCCATACGGTGGAAACCTATGTATCCAGGCTGCGGCAGGTACTGAGCACGTCTGGTTCGGCGGCGCCGTTGCTGACCAGGCCGACGGGCTACCTGCTCGATGCGCTGCCCGATCACGTCGATATATGGCAGTTCAGGGATCTCGTCGCCAAAGGCAGCGCAGCAGCAGAGCAGGGTGATGCCACCGCGACGACGAGCCTGCTCACCGCCGCATTGGCGCTGTGGCGCGGTGCGGCCCTGGCCGACATCAGGGAGGCGGCCTTTGCCCCGGCGGCCGCGGAACGGCTCGACGGTGAGCGCCTGACGGCCCTGGAAAAGCTCGTCGAGGCGCGGCTGCGGCTGGGACACCATCGCGAGCTGGTGCCCGAACTCGAGGCGCTCGTGGCCGGCTTCTCCCACCGAGAGGGCTTCCACGCCCAGCTCATGGTGGCGCTCTACCGATCGGGACGGCAGACCGAAGCGCTCGACGCCTTCCGTAACGCCCGCACGCACCTGGTCGGCGAGCTTGGCCTCGAACCCGGCCCAGAGCTTCGCGGGCTTCAGCAGGCGATCTTGCGGCATGCGCCCGAGCTCGAACTTGACCGAGAGAGCGCTGGCCAGCGGACGGGCACAGCTGCTGCCGCGTACCCGTCACCGATCCCGTCGCCCATCCCGTCGTCCGGTCGGCCGCCAGCCGCGGCCGGCCCGTTGAGCGGCGGGTCGGCCCGCCCGCGACGTAGCCGTGCTCGACGCCTGGCACCGCTGGCGGCGATCGTCATCGCGGCCGCGGCGGCCGTGCCAGCCGCGCTGATCGCGAGGCCGGCCGTTCAGGGGCCCGCTCTCTCCGACAGCCTCGGCGTGCTGACGGCAGCGGGGTCTGGCGTGGCCCGCAGCGTTGCGCTACCGGGCTCGCCGGACGCGGCGGTCGCGGCGGATGGCTCGGTGTGGGTAGCCAGCTCGGAGGAGAACACCGTTTATCGCATCAACCCGGCGACCGCCGCCGTGGTGGCGGCAATACCGGTGGGCTCAGGCCCTACCGCGGTCGCAGCCGATGGGCAAGATATCTGGGTGGTCAACGCCCTGGATGGCACGGTTTCCCGGATCAATGCGGCGGTGGACCGGGTCGTGCAGACGATTCCCGCCGGTACCGAGCCGACGGCGATCGCCGTCGGCGCCGGGTCGGTCTGGGTGACCGATGCCGCGGCCAGCACGCTGTATGCCCTCGATCCAGTGTCGGGGCAGCCGACGGACCGGATCCCGCTGGCCGCGGCACCGTCCGGCGTTGCCTTCGGCGCTGGCTCGGTATGGGTCACGAGTTCCGATGCCGACAGCGTCATCCGGGTTAATCCGCGAACTGGCCAGCCGGGGCGCCCGATCCGGGTCGGAGCCGGTCCCGCCGCGATTGCGTTCGGGCTGAACTCGATCTGGATCGCGAACGAGCTCGACAGCACGGTCTCGCGCGTAGATCCGTCTACCGACGCAGTCACGGCCACGATCCCGGCCGGAGACGGCGTGGACGCGCTGACCGTCGCGGGGCATTCGGTCTGGGCGGCTGCCCGCCTGGCGTCCGCGCTGACGAGGATCAACGACGGGACTGACCGGCCCGGTCCCGCGGTCCCGATGGGCGGCAGCCCGGTGGCGCTGACCACGTCCGGCGGCAATGTCTGGGTCGCCGTCGGCGCCGCGGTCAGCGCCGGACCCGTTTACGGCACGCTCAGGGTGGTCAGCACCGTTCGCCCCGCGTCCATCGACCCAGCCCTGCAGTACCCCAGCCTGGGGCCGGTCTTCGGCCAGTCCACCTACGACACCCTGGTCACCTTCCAGGAGGACGGGGGCACCGCTGGCCTGCAGCTGGTACCCGACCTGGCACTGGCCATGCCGACGGTCAGCAGGAGCGGGACGGTGTACACGTTCACGCTGCGTCCCGGGTTGAGCTACTCGACCGGGCGGCCCGTGCTCGCCCGGGACTTCCGGTACGCGATCGAGCGCGTCATGGACCTCAATGCGCAGGCGGCCTCGTTCCTGGGCGGGATCGTCGGCGCGTCAGCGTGTAGCCCCGGCGAACCGTGCGACCTTTCCCGGGGCATCATCACCGACGACGCGGCCAGGACCGTGACGTTCCGGCTCACCGCGCCCGATCCCGACTTCCTCTACAAGCTGGCGTTCCGGTTCACCTCGCCGGTGCCGCCATACGTGCCCACGCGCGACAACGGCACCGATCCGGTGCCGGGGACGGGCCCGTTCATGATCACCCGCTATGTTCCCGGCCGCGAAGTGGTCTTCGCCCGGAACCCGTACTTCAGGGAATGGTCGGCCGCCGCGCAGCCGCAGAGCTCCCTGGCCGGCATGATCTGGACCTTCGGCGGCTCGGTGGCCCAGGAGACGGCCGAAATCGAGGACGGACAGGCTGACTGGACCGACGACCCGCTGCCCGGCGTGGCCGGGCTGATCGCGCAGTTCCCAGCCCAGGTGCACGTCAACCCGCTGCCGGCCATCGTGTACACGGCGTTCAACACCAGGGTGGCGCCGTTCAACGACCCGCGGGTGCGCCGGGCCTTCAGCCTGGCCGCCGACCGCGGCAGCTTCGTGACCATGCTCGGCGG
This sequence comes from uncultured Actinomycetes bacterium, assembly GCA_963722055.1. Taxonomy (GTDB): domain Bacteria; phylum Actinomycetota; class Actinomycetes; order Streptosporangiales; family Streptosporangiaceae; genus Palsa-504. Next base: position 155,444 of record CAVRLA010000008.1, read on the forward strand.
CTCGGACCTGGCCGCTCCGACCTGCCAGATCCTGCCGCCCGGCATTCCCGGCTACCAGCCCTACTGCCCGTTCACCACCGACGCCACCCCTTCCGGCGCCTGGGTCGGCCCGGACCTGGCTGCAGCCCGTCAGCTGGTAGCGGCGTCCGGGACCAGTGGCATGCGCGTCACCGTGTGGTCGGACGACTTTGCCCCAGACCCCACGACGGGCGCCTTCACCGTCTCCGTCCTTCGTGAGCTCGGCTACCAGGCCACCCTGCACATTGCCACGCCACAGGCCATGCAAGCGGTCAACGACTCGCGCCGCCAGATCCAGGCCACGGACGGCAACTGGTACGCGGACTATCCCTCAGCCTCAGATTTCTTCGACCAGTTCTTCCGCTGCTCGGCCTTCCGTCTAGATGACCCCGCCGCCACCAGGAACGGCTCGTTCTTCTGCGCTCCGGCGATCGACAAGCTCATAAACCTCGCCGACGCCCAGCAAGCGATCGACCCGGCGCGGGCGACGGCCACGTGGGCGACGGTCGACCAGGCGGTCACGTTTGCGGCTCCTTGGGTGCCCTTGGCCGTTCTGAATAACGTGGACTTCCTGTCCGCCCGGGTGACCAACTACCAATACAACCTGTTCTTCGGGATACTGCTGGATCAGCTCCACATCCGCCGGCCTTTATGATCGGTCAGCCTCAGGTCCGGCGCTGACGTCGGCGCCCTCGCCGTCCTACGTGCCTTCGACCTGCGATTCGAGCATCTTGCGATTCGGCCCCAAGCCCCTGCGGTTACCGTGCTCGGATGCGCCCGCGACAGTCACAAGATGACAAAAGCGCCATTCATCCGGCCGCGAGATCCCGGTTCATCGTGGTCTTCGCCGTGCTCATCGGCGCCGCCGCACTTATCTCAGGAAATGCCACGGTGGCATTCGGATCTGCCTCCTCCCCGCCATCCGTGGCCGTCAGCGGGTCGGTCGTGCTCGGCGGCAGCCCGGGCACGCCGGCGGCCAACCCCCGGACGGGGACGGTTTACGTGCCGATCCAGTGCACGACCAGCTTTTGCGCCCCCAACACGCCAGGCCACGTGGTGGACGTGATTAACGCCGCGACGTGTAACGCGCACATCACGTCCGGCTGTCGGGTAGTCGCCACCGCTCAGGTCGGCAGCGCCCCGCTCGCCGCGGTCGTGGCTGAGCAGACCGACACCGTCTACGTGACGAACGGCAACGACGGGACCATTTCGGTCCTTGACGGCGCCCGCTGCAACGCCCGGGTGACCAAGGGCTGCGGCCAGCCGCTGGCCACGATCAAGGTCGGGGGCTTCCTGGTGGCCGCGGCGTTCAACCCCGCCACGGGCACGCTGTACGCGGCCAGCCCGCAAGGGGATGTCTTCGTGATCAACGCGGCCGCCTGCAGCGCCGTTACGACGCGCGGATGCACCCAGCCCGTCAGGAAAGTGAAGGACAGCCTGGGCCCGGCCGCACTTGATATCGACGTGGCGACTGATACCGTCTACGCCGTCAACAACGGCTCAGGCAACGGCAATACCGTATCGGTGATCGACGGGGCCACCTGCAACGGGACGAACGGCAGCGGCTGCAGCCAGGCGCCGCATACCACGACGGTGGGCAGCGGTGCCATCTGGGCCGCGGTCGACCAGGCCGGTGACACCGTCTATGTCGCCAACAACAACGACGGCACGGTCTCGGTCATCAACGGCGCCCTCTGCAACGCCAGCGTCACCTCGGGCTGCGGCACCACGTGGCCGACGGTGACAACCGGCGCCAGTCCCCAGTTCGTGGCGGTCGACCCGTCCTCCGGCACGGTCTTCGCGGTCAACCAAGGCGACAACACGCTGTCGGCGATCAATGCCGGGACGTGCAACGGCACGGTGACCTTCGGCTGTGGGCAGCGGCCCCCGAATGAGCAGGCCTCGCCGAACACCGATCCCGGATACAACCCGTTCCCGAACACGCTCGCGCTGGTCCCGCAGACCGGCACAGCGTACGTGGTGAACGTGGGAGGCGCCGACGTCCTGTCGGTCCTGAGCGTCAGCCGCTGCAACGCGGCCGACACCAGCGGCTGCCGCGCCGAGGCGCCGAGCGTGCCGGCCCACGAGTACTCGATCGCGGCCGATCCGGCCACCGGCACCATCTACGCCGCTAACCTGGGCCTCCCGCAGATCGACGTGCTGAACGCCGCCGCCTGCCACGCCGGGAATCTGGTCGGCTGCGCCCCGGTGGCGGAGATCCCGATCGGCCATCCGATGGCGAACGTCGGCGCCGTCGATGACGCCACCCACACCCTGTACGCCTCCGACCCGACGGGCGGCACCATCGCGGTTATCAACACCGCCACTTGCAACGCCAGCAATACCACTGGCTGCGCGAACAAGCCAGCGGCCATCAAGATCGGCGCGGGGCCGAACGCGCCCGTCATCAACACCGCTACCCAGACGCTGTACGTCTCTTACGGCGCTAACGCCGATCAGGTCGCCGTCGTCAACGCCGCCACCTGCAACGCTGTCCGTACCTCCGGCTGCGGTCAAATCCCAGCCGTGGTCAAGGTCGGGATAGGCACAGCCATGCTGGCGGTCAGCACCGCGACCGACACCATCTACGCCCCCAACTCCGGCGCCTCCTTCAGCGGCGATACCATGTCCGTGATCAACGGGGCGACCTGCAACAGCACCCAGCACTCCGGCTGTTCGCACCTGGCCGCGACCGTGACGGTCGGGTCCGGTCCCTTCGGAGTCGCCGTGGACGCCCGCACCCACACGGTCTACGTCGTCAACAACGCCAACGGCGACGCTCCGGGCACGGTCTCCGTGATCAACGGCGCGACCTGCAACGGCGCCGACACCGCCGGCTGTCACCTGCGCTTCCCCACCATGGCCACCGGCCGGTCGCCCCTGCTCGCCGCGGTGGACGCCGCCACCGGCCTCCTCTACGTCACCGACTTCTCCAGCGCCGGGGTGTCCATCCTGGATGGATCACGGTGCAACGCCTCGGTGACCAGCGGATGCGGCGCGCCCCCTCGCGAGCAGGCGGTCGGTTCCCAGCCGTTCGGCCTGGCCGTGGACCAGCAGGCCGATACCGTCTATGTCACCGAGATCTTCCAGGCCGGATCCATGTCCGTCCTCGACGCAGCCCGTCATTGACCGGTCTGCTGACCCAGCCGGAATAACCCGTATGGCACACTGGCTATACGAGCAGAGCGTGCTCCGGGGTCGGTGAAACTCCGAACCGGCGGTTAAAGTCCGCGACCCGTCCGCTGCCAGCGGTCGGTTGACCCGGTGGAATTCCGGGACCGACGGTCAAAGTCCGGATGGGAGGCAGCACGCAATCGGTCGGCCTTGCCGGCCGCGCCGAGCGCGTACGCACGTACCCGCGCCACCCCGGAGCCGAACGGCAGGTCGGGCTTCGAGGAGGCAAGCGCGGATGTTCACCGGGATCGTGGCCGAACTCGGCGAGGTAGCCGGAATCGAGCGGCGCGCCGACGCGGCGCGGCTCACCATCCGAGGCTCCACCGAGGATGTATCCCCAGGCGAGTCGATCGCGGTCAACGGCGTATGCCTGACCGTCACCGGCATCCTGGAGGGGACCTTCACCGCGGACGTCATGGGGGAGACCCTGGACCGGTCCGGCCTCGGCGCGCTGACCCCGGGAGCGCCGGTCAACCTGGAGCGCTCGGTACGCCTCGCTGACCGCCTGGGCGGCCATCTCGTGCAGGGCCACGTGGACGGCACCGGCACGATCATCTCCCGGTCGCCTGCCGACCACTGGGACCAGGTCCGGGTCAGCCTGCCCGCCAGCCTCTCGCGCTACGTGGTGCATAAGGGATCGATAGCCGTCGACGGGATCAGCCTCACGGTGTCCGCGCTCGGGCCCACCGGGGCTCTCGGGGGCGGGCCGGACGGCAGCACCTGGTTCGAGGTCTGCCTCATCCCGGAGACGCTCAAGCGCACCACCATGGGCACCCGGCAGCCGGGCGAGGTCGTGAACCTCGAGGTCGACGTCATCGCGAAGTACGTAGAGCGGCTGCTGAACCGGGAGGGATCGGCATGAACCAGGTATTCGACGGCGTCGATCGCGCGATCAAGGACATCGCAGAGGGCCGCCCGGTGGTCGTAGTCGATGACGCCAACCGGGAGAACGAAGGCGACATCATCCTCGCCGCCAGCAAGGCCACCCCCGAGCTGCTCGCCTTCATGATCCGCTACACCAGCGGCGTGATCTGCGTCCCGCTGCCCGGCGCCGAGCTCGACCGGCTGCATCTGCCGCTGATGACCTCTCAGAACACTGAGCACATGCGCACTGCCTTCACGCTGAGCGTGGACGCCCGCGAGGGCGTGACCACGGGCATCTCGGCCGCCGACCGGGCTACCACGATCGCGCGCCTGATCGATCCCGCCACCACCGCGCAGGACCTGGTGCGGCCAGGTCACGTGTTCCCGCTCCGCTACGCCGAGGGCGGCGTGCTGCGCAGGCCCGGGCACACCGAGGCCGCGGTGGACCTGGCCCGGCTGGCTGGGCTGCCGGAGGCGGGCGTGCTCGCCGAGGTCGTGAACGACGACGGCACCATGGCCCGGCTGCCCGAACTGCGGGAGTTCGCGACCGCGCACAACCTGGCCCTGATCTCCATCGAGCAGCTGGTGGAGTACCGCCGGCGTACCGAACGCCAGCTCACCCGCGAGGCCCAGACCAGGCTGCCGAACGCCTTCGGCTTGTGGCAGGCCCTCGGATACCGGCACGACATCGACGACACCGAGTACGTGGCGCTCGTGCTCGGCGACGTCGCGGGCGGCGCGGACGTGCTGACCCGACTCCACTCGGAGTGCCTGACCGGCGATGTGTTCGGCTCGCTGCGCTGCGACTGCGGCGCCCAGCTCGAGGCGGCCATGGCCGCGATCGCGACCGAGGGGCGCGGCGTCGTGCTCTACCTGCGCGGCCATGAGGGCCGCGGCGTCGGGCTGCTCAGCAAGCTGCGGGCCTACGAACTGCAGGACGCCGGCGCGGACACGGTGGACGCCAACCTGGAGCTCGGCCTGCCCGCGGACGCCCGGGAGTACTCGGCGGGCGCGCAGATGCTGGCCGACCTGAAGGTCCGCTCGGTGCGTTTGCTCACCAACAACCCGGCCAAGGTCAGCGGCCTGACCGGCTGCGGCGTGGACGTCATCGCCCGGATCCCGCTCACCACGGTCGTCACCCCGTACAACCTCAGGTACCTGACCACCAAGCGCGACAGGCTCGGGCACCAGATTCAAAATCTCAATGATCCTGAACGGGCCGTGGTGCGTGCGTCAGAACAGGTTCCACAGGCGGATGAAGAGGCATGGGGGAGGCGGGTGGGGTGAGCGGCGCGGGGCGTCCCGAAGGGGCCGCGGTTGATGCCGCAGGGCTCAGCCTGGCCATCGTGGCTACCCGCTGGCACCAGGAGATCACCGACTCGCTGGTGACCCGGGGGATCGAGGCGGCCATCGCGTGCGGCATCCCCGACCCGCTGGTGGTCCGCGTCCCCGGCGCGGTCGAGCTACCGGTCGTCGCAGCTGAGCTGGCCCGGCATCACGACGCGGTGGCCTGCCTCGGCGCGGTCATCCGCGGCGGCACGCCGCACTTCGAGTACGTCTGCGACTCGGTGACCGCGGGCCTGACCCGGGTGGCTCTCGACGCCCGAACCCCGGTGGGTAACGGCGTGCTCACCTGTGACACAGTAGAGTCGGCCCGCGACCGGTGCGGCTTGCCCGAGAGCCACGAGGACAAGGGGTGGGAAGCCGTGGTGGCGGCGCTTGAGGTCGCGGTCCTGCTCCGCTCCATCCGCCGCATCCACCAAGAGCCCCTCCCCGTGAAGGCTTAAAGAACCCCCATGCTGTCACTGGTACTGCCGAAAGGTTCGCTCGAGCGCGCCACCCTCGACCTGTTCGACGCGGCCGACCTGACCGTGCGCCGGTCCTCGGACCGGGATTACCACGCGTCGATCGACGATCCGCGGATCGACAGGGTACGGTTCCTGCGGCCGCAGGAGATCCCGTCCTACCTGGAGCGCGGGCTATTCGATCTCGGTATCACCGGCCGCGACTGGATCGAGGAGACCGAAGCCGAGGTGGTATCGCTCGGCGAGCTGCAGTACTCCAAGGCCACCTCTCAGCCGGTGCGGGTGGTGCTCGCAGTGCCGGACTCCGTATCCTGGCGGTCCGCCGCCGATCTGCCCGAGGGCGTCCGGATCTCGACCGAGTTCCCGTCCCTGACCAGGCGGTTCCTCGACGCGCACGGGGTCAAGGCCATGGTGATACCGTCCTACGGCGCGACTGAGGCCAAAGTGCCCGACATCGTGGACGCGATCGTCGACCTTACCGAGACCGGCTCGTCGCTGCGCAAGAACGGCCTACGCATTCTGGAGACGCTGCTCACCAGCTACACCGAGCTGATCGCGTCCGGTCCGGCGTTCGCGGACTCGCAGAAGCGGGCCGCGATGGAGGACATCGCCATGCTGCTGCGCGGCGCCATCCAGGCCCGCGGCAACGTCTTGCTGAAGCTCAACGTAGCTGCGGACCGGCTCGCTGCGGTCACCGAGATGTTGCCCGCGCTGTCCTCGCCGACGATCACCACGCTGGCCCGGGGAGACATGAACGCGGTAGAGACCGTGGTCCCCAAGCGCGGCGTCAACACCTTGATCCCGGCCCTGAAGGCCGCGGGCGCACAGGACATCCTGGAGATCCCGATCTCCAAGATCGTGCAGTAGCGGTGCCCCCTTGGCGCAGGCAGACCGCCCGGGTGCTGCCGGTCAACCCGGAGGGCCGGGTCCTGCTGCTGCATGGCTGGGATCCGCGCCATCCAGACCGGCCCTTCTGGTTCACCATCGGCGGCGGAGCCGAGGCGGGAGAGTCCCTGCGCGACGCGGGTGTCCGCGAGCTCCGAGAAGAGACCGGTATCGTGGTCGACCCGGACTGTCTCGGCGAGCCGATCGCCCGGAACATGGTGGAGTTCTCCTGGGCCGGCTATGACATCATCCAGCACCAGACGTTCTACGCCGTGCTCGTCGAATCCGCGAACGTGACCCTCGACGGCATGGACTCGTGGGAGCGGGCCACGACCGACAAGTACGGCTGGCTGTCGGCCGACGACCTGGGACCCGATCAGCGGCCTGCGGATCCCAGCCTTCCCGACCTGATCCGCGCCGCCGCGGCCAGCGTCCGCGATCGCCGGCCCGAGCGTTCGTGATCTGGTCGGGCGCGGGGAATAGTCTCGGTGGGACAACAGGTTCCCCGATCAGGAACGTGAGGGACGGCAGGCCGAGGTGACGCAGTGCGCGACATCCTGAGCAAGGTCACCAAGTGGTGGGAGGCCGGTGAGACGTTCGGCCTGGCCACCGTGGTGCGCACGTTCCGCAGCGCGCCCCGCGACCCAGGTGCGGCGCTGGCGGTCTCGCCCAACGGCGAGGTCATCGGCAGCGTATCCGGCGGTTGCGTGGAAGGCGCGGTCTACGAGCTGTCCATGGACGTGTCCGAGACCGGAAGCCCGGTCCTCCAGACCTACGGCGTGAGCGACGACGACGCGTTCGCCGTCGGCCTGACCTGCGGTGGAATTCTCGACATCTTCGTCGAGCCGGTCAACCAGGCTCGTTTCCCCGAGCTGGGCGACATCGCGGCCGCGGTCGAGCGCGGCGAGCCGGTCGCGGTCGCGACGGTGATCGCCGGTCCGGGCCAGGTCGGTGCGAGGCGGGTGATCTGGGGCCGTGACGGCTCGGAGCAGGAAGATCCCGAGGACCCCGACGGCGGCTGGCACACGGGTGCGTCCGGCACGCTGGGCTCAGGGGCCAGGCTGGACGGGGCGGTGGACGACGACGTCCGGGGCATGCTGGCTCAGGGCCTGACCGGGATCCGCAGGTACGGCGCGCACGGCGAGCGGCGCGGCGACGAGCTCAGCGTGTTCGTGAACTCTTTCGCGCCGCCGCCGCGGATGCTGGTCTTCGGCGCGATCGACTTCGCGGCCGCCGTCGCGCGGGTCGGGAAGTTCCTCGGCTACCGCGTCACCGTGTGCGACGCCCGGCAGGTATTCGCGACCAAGTTCTCGCTTCCCTGACGCGGACGAGGTGATCGTCGAGTGGCCGCACCGCTTCCTGGCCGGGACCAGCATCGACAGCAGGACGGTCATCTGCGTCCTGACCCACGATCCCAAGTTCGACGTGCCGCTGCTCGAGGTCGCGCTGCGCACCCCGGCCGGATACATCGGGGCGATGGGCAGTCGGCGAACCCATGAGGACCGGCTCGCCCGGCTCCGCGAAGTCGGACTGACCGACGACGAGCTCGCCCGCCTCCGCTCGCCCATCGGCCTGGACCTCGGGGCCAGGACGCCCGAGGAGACCGCGGTCTCGATCGCCGCCGAGCTGATCCAGCTCCGCTGGGGTGGCAGCGGCCAGGCGCTGACCGATACCGAGGGCCGCATTCACCACCAGCTCACCGGCTGAGCCGCCCGCCGGCGTTTCCGCGCCAGCACCGCCCACGGGAACTTTCGCCGGCGGTTCACCCCGGGCGCTGACGCAGTACCGCCTGCTCCTCCTTCGCCATGGCCGAGGCGGAACCGGTACCTGACCTGAACTCGTGCCTCGCACCCATAGCCGCGACAACCTCCAGGTCCGGGGCGGCAGCCGCCGCCAGGTGCGCCGGACCCAGGCGAATGTCCGCGCGGTATGTTCAGGTGGGTTAATCTTCTATCTCCGCCAGGGGCCTAGGTGGGTCCGTGACCGTGCGTCGTCGAAGGCCAAGCGGCCCCGATCGCGGGCCTGGAGACGCGACGTCTAAAGATCCTGGCGCCAACCCGGCCGGGGACGCCGCTGATGAGACGGTCGTCACGAGATTTGTCGCGGCTACCCGGGGTCGCGCGACTACCGCCCAGCGGCGGCTAGCAAAATACCAGGGTATCCCCGTTGTCGATGTCGTCCTCGGGACCTTCCGAAGGGACCGGCGGGCGGCGGGATCGGTGATGAGCAGCGCGCTCGCGTTCCGGCTTTTCCTGTTCTTCCTCCCCTTGCTGCTCCTGACGATCGGAGTGGCCGGCTTCGCCTCCGAAGTCGTCGATGCGCGTTCTGTGAACCGGGCGGCTGGCATCTCGGGCGGGCTGGCGAAGGAGGTCAGCGCGGCATTTCATCAGTCCGGGACCACCCGATGGGTCGCGGTGCTGCTCGGCGTGTGGGGCGTCTTGGTTGCTGGACGGTCACTGAGCAGGGTGCTGTACGCGGCAAGCGCGGCCGCGTGGGGGCTGCCGGTGGGCAACCCCGCACGATTCCGCACGGTAGGCGCTGTGGCGGGCCTGGTCGGCACCATAGGCCTGATCGCAATCCTGATCGACAGGATCCGGGAGTCCCTCGGCCTTGGCATCGCGAGCGTCTCTTTTGTCCCGGCGCTTCTGGTCTACACGCTCGCCTGGCTGGGGGTCTCGCTGTTCCTGCCCCGGGTTACAGCGGATCCCGGTGCGTTGCTGCCGGGTTGCGTGCTCGTCGGGCTCACCCTTACGGTGATGCACGCCGTTAGCGAGCTCTACCTCCCCGATCGCATAGATCACGCCAGCCAGCTCTACGGAGCCTTCGGCACGACAGTCGTGACGCTCGGCTGGTTCTTCATTCTCGGGCGGGCGATCATCATCTCAATTGAGCTGAACGCTGCCGTCTACGACCGCTACGGGAGCATCTCGCGGGTCGTGTTCTCCCTGCCCGTGCTCCGGATCCTGGCTCGTCGCTCGCCCCGGGTACGCCGCTTCTTCGACCTGACGGACCCATCCGACTGACCCCCTTCGCCAGGCACCACATCCGTCGCGACCGTAACGCCGGACCATCAGTACCACGTCAAGCGCAGAGTCGGTCCGTTTATCACGGAAGATCCGGCTTCCGCGGATACTTTGGGCTGCTATGGTTGCCTTTTTCTTCCGTGTAAGCCATAGTTTCCGCGAAGTTGTGAGTGGAATCGATTAAAGAAACTAAAGAGCATGCCCGGGTCACGGCTGTGCGCACGCCGCTCGCGCCATGCGGCACCCCCGATCCCGGAGAGCGGGGCCTGTGTGCCCCAAGTGCCGGGATGGCCACGCCTTCCGGCCCGTTGGATGACGGATGGTACGAATGAGGAAGGGACCGCTGGAGGCCGCAGGCCAGGTTCAGGGTTTGCGGCCGACGCCGCCGCGCATCGAATGCGCGCGGCCGGTGGGCGCGGTGCCCGGCTCGGGACGCCATTCGGTGATCCAGACCACCCCTGGCTCGACAAGCTCGAAGCCGTCGAAGAACCGCCGCACGTCGGCCAGTGGCCGAACGTGCAGCTGAGACGAAGCCTGGCGGTAGACGCGGGCCGCCTTCTCGCCTTCCCCGGCCGGGTCCTCCTCCATGGTGCCGTGCGTGATGGCCAGGTAGCTGCCCGACGCCATATGGTCGCGGTACCCGGCGATGATCTCGCGCGGCGAATCCTCGTCGGCCACGAAGTGCAGGGTCGACGTGCACAGCACCGCGATCGGCTGGGACCAGTCGAGCAAGCCGGCCACGTCCGGGTGCTGTATAACGCCCGTCGGGTCGCGCAGGTCGGCCAGGACCATCGCGACCCGGTCGCCCGAGGCAAACAGCGCCCGGCCGTGCGAGGCCACGACGGGATCGTGGTCGACGTAGACCACTCGAACGTCCGGAGCCACGCCCTGGGCCAGTTCGTGCACGTTGGCCTGGGTGGGCAGGCCGCTGCCCAGATCGAGAAACTGCCTGATGCCCGCCTGCCGCACCAGGTACCGCATCACCCGGCCCAGGAACGACCGGTTATCCCGGGCGATCGCCGCGACGTCCGGGATCGCGGCAATGAGCTGTTCGGCCGTCTGGCGGTCGACGGCGAAGTTGTCCTTGCCGCCCAGCAGGTAGTCGTAGATCCTGGCCACGTTCGGCACCGTCGTATCGATGCCGCTCGCCGCCAGGCCCTGTTCGGTCATATTCCCGCATCACTCCCGATGGGGATGGATGCTATCAGGGCGGGCGCGTACGCTTAGACGCCGTGCGTACGAGGGTCGCGGGCGTCCTGCTCGCCGCGGGGGAGGGGTCCAGGTTCGGCCAGCCCAAGGCGCTGGTCGAGCTACACGGCCAGACGCTCGCCGAACGGGGTGTGAACCTCCTGCGCTCCGGCGGCGCGGACCCGATCCTGGTCGTCGTCGGTGCCGCCCCAGTCGAGCTCGACGGAACACATACTGTATACAATTCACAGTGGCGCACCGGCATGGGCTCCTCGCTCCGAGCCGCCCTGCAGGCTCTCGTCGGATCCGCCGCCTCTGTGGGCATTGCCGAGCCGGGCACCCCCGAGCCGGGCACCGCCGAGGCCGACTCCGGCTCGGACGCAGGCACCGGCACCGGAACCGGCTCGGACGCAGGCGTCGCTACCGGCACCGGCTTCGGCTCGGACGCAGGCGTGGGCACCGGAACCGGCTCGGACGCAGGCGTCGCTACCGGCACCGGCTTCGGCTCGGACGCAGGCGTCGGCACCGGAACCGGCTCGGACGCAGGCGTCGCTACTGGAACCGGCTTCGGCCGTGACGTCGGCGCGGTCGTTGTGGCCCTGGCCGACCAGCCGCTGGTCGGCGCGGAGGCGGTCGCGCGCCTGATCGCCGCCTACCGCGACGGCGCCACCGTAGCGGTGGCCGCCTACGACGGGCAGGCGCGCAACCCTGTGCTCCTGGCCCGGGAGTGCTGGGCCGAGGTGATCGCGATGGCCACCGGCGACCAGGGCGCCCGGACGTTCCTGCGCGCCCGTCCCGATCTCGTCACCGTGGTCGAATGCGGCGACACCGGCCGTCCCGATGACATCGACACGCCCGCGGACCTGGCGCGGATCACAGCCGCTGCGACCGAGCGCACATGAAGCTGGGCGTCATCGCCGATATCCACGGAAACGAAGTGGCGCTGCGGGCGGTGCTCGGCGACGCGGCCCGCTGTCATGTGGACCGGTGGTGGGTCCTGGGCGACCTGGTGCTGTTCGGCCCTCGGCCCGCGGAAGTCCTCGAGCTGCTGCGCGACCTACCCGGGGTCAGCATGCTGCGCGGGAACACCGATCGCTACGTCCTGACTGGCGAGCAGCCCGCGCCCCATGCCACCGCGGCCTCCACCGTCGGGCACCTTGACCTGGTGGAACGCTATGCGGCTATGGCGGCCGGCATCGGCTGGACTCGCGGGGTACTGGACCAGGCCGCAACGCTTGGGCACCTGGCCGCGCTGCCCGCGCAGTTGCGCCTGCAGTTCCCCGGCGGTGCCAGGCTCCTGGGCGTCCACGCTTCACCCGGCGCCGACGATGGCCCCGGGATCGACCCCGACCTCCCAGGTGGGCAACTCCGCGACCTGCTCACCGGGTGCGACGCCAACGTGGTCGTGGGCGGCCACACCCACTATCAGGTCGACCGTCTGGTCGGCGGCATCCGCGCCCTCAACCCGGGCAGTACCGGGATGCCGCGGCCGCCTGGCCGGGCCGGCTGGCTGTTCCTTCAGGACCGCGGCTCCGGTGACCTGACCGCCGAGCATCACAGCGTGCCCTTCGACGTCGGTGCCGTGGTCAGCGATCTACAGCGCCGCCGTCACCCCAACGCCGCGTTCGTGGCGGCCGTCCTCACGGGTCAGCGTGAGCAGCTACGGGCACCCTCACCAGCGGCTCCGTAACCAGGCCTGGATGCCCCAGGTGTGCGTGACCGTCTCTCCGGGCTGCAGGACCAGTAGGTCGTCGCCGGTCACGAAGGCGTTCGGCGGGCAGGTCATGGGCTCGACGGCCAGTGCCTTGCGGCGCCGATCGGGGCCTAGCGGGTCGCCAGTGAACACCTGCAGCCAGTGGTAGCCCGCCCCCGCCCACAGGCTGACCCGGGCTCCCGAACCGCCGTCGGCGGCGGACAGATGCGCCCAGGCCCGACCACCGCCATCCCGCTCCAGTCCGGTCAGCGCGTGATCAAGCCGTGTGGTACCGATCGTGCGCGGTCGGCGGAAGTCATAAGGCGTGCCCTCGACCGGGGCCGCGGGTCCGGACGGGATGCCGCGGTCGTCGCTGGGCAGCCAGGACGCCGCCGGCAGGGATAGCTCGCAATCGTCGACCGACGGGGTTCTGACGGTTAGGTACGGGTGCGAGCCGGTGCCGTAGGGAGCCGCGTGGTTCCCGCGGTTGCATGCGGTAATGGTGACGTGCAGGCCACTGTCCGGGTGCAGCCGGTAGCCGGCTTCGATTTCCAGGCCGAACGGATATCCCTGATAGCCGTGCGGGGTGCTGCGGAGCAGCACGGAACCTGCGTCGTGGCTGGCCAGCGCCCACCCCGTCCAGCGCGTCAGCCCGTGGATCGCGTTGCCGTGGGCCGGCTCAGTGAGGGCCAGCTGAAACTCGGCGCCGCCGAAGGCGTAGCGCCCGCCGTCGATCCGGTTCGGCCAGGGGGCAAGGAGCTGACCCGCCCCGGCCGCGGGCAACTCGTCAGCTGCGTAGCCGGCAATCACCGGCTCGTCGCGGAACAGCAGTTCGCGCAGGCCCGCGCCTAGCTCGGTCACGGCGGCCCGGTACGGCCCGGCCGCGATGTCGTACTGCTGCCCGGTCAGGGGAATGTTCACACGGTCAGGATACGGAGAGCAGCAGCGCCGCGCGGCAGCCTGCCACCAAACCCCAGGCCAGATCGGCCCCCTGCCTGGTGGCGAGCAGTTTGGCGGCCGCCGGCTCCAGCGGCTCCTGCCCCGCCATCCCCAGCAGGACGGCGGAGACCTCTGCCGCGGCCTGACCGCTGGCCGCGCAGTGCAGCAGCGACGCCGCCAGCGTCGTGGTCCGCTGCGCGGCGTAGCAGGTCGCCGAGGCGCTGAGCCAGTTCGCCAGCCACACGGCCCGCGTTCCCCCGGAGATGGCCCCGCCTAGCAGACGCAGTGCGAGCAGCACCCCGCTGACCACGCTGTCGCCGCTCGGGACCAGGCCCGGGCCGAGGCCGACCAGCCGCTCGACCGCCTCGACCGCGCCCGCTAGGTCGCCGCTGGCGCAGCAGGCAGCCAGCTGGACCGGACCGTCGCGGTCGGCCAGGCCCGGCGCGTGCTCGGCGGCCGCACAGAGCCGGGCCAGCACGCTGCAGCCATGATCGAGCCTGGCCCGCGATAGCGGCCCGAACACAGGGGAGGGATCCCACCAGCGCATGATCCGAATGTCCAGCCCGCAGGCCAGTACCCGGTCCTCGCCCGCCCAGCCGTCCTGCGACGCGCGTGCCTCCCAGGGACCGGTGATGATCGCGTTCGGCAGCCGGAGGGCGTCCGGCGTTGAGATCGCGATAACCCGCGGCTCGGGTACCAGATCGGTGCATTCCAGATAGATCGCGTGCGGCAAGGCGGCCAGGACCTTGGCGGGCCGCCGGGGGCCGCGCAACACATCGCGGACGGCCAGGCTGGCTACTCCGGTGCTCACCAGCGCCGTACTGGCGATCTGGCCGACGTCAGCCATGCTGGCTCGCCTGCCGCGTGACCCCGTCACGCACGCCACAGTACCTGGGGCGGCGGCTCGGACCGGTCGGACCGGCGCTCTCGCGCGGACGCCCCGGAAGGGGTTTACTGACCTGTTGTGAAGCTAATAACGATTTGTCCACTAAAGACAGCGAAACCGATTTGTGATACGCAAGATGAATATGTCAGCTAGAGCTTCGGAAGGCCGACGGGGCTGCTTGGGGAGCGGGGGACCGTCAGCCCCGCCGGCTAAATAGACCCTATCCGGATGAGATACGAAGTTGGGAAATTTTCGTCGCCGTAAGTACTTCGAAACGTTTTCAGAGGAGGCCGGCGACGGGCCTGTGGGCGCGGATCCGTTGTGATGTCCGTTAGCCCGGTCCGACCCGTTGGGTCCGAGGCGACCGCTGCGGACCGCCTCTGCGGCCAGCACGCCGAACAGGTAAAAGTAGGCCGCTTCCTCGTCTTCGAAGAAGTGCACCTCGAGTCGTGCGTCATCGGTCCGGCTGAACACCTCGAAGCCGCCGTCCGCCTCGACCAGGCACATCGCGCCCGGTACCTCCTCGTCGACCGCATACGCGGCCTGCGGGATGGCGGCCAGGGCGAGCAGCTCGGCGAAGACCGACTCGGGCGAGATGCGGTCCCTGCGGCCGGTGCGCCGACCCGGCGCCGAGGGCGGCGCACCGTCCGGCTCGGGCGCGGATCCCGGTTCGCGTTCGGTCCACGGCTGATGGCCAGGCTCATGCTCGGTCCACGGTTCCGTCCACGGTCCGGGCCGTGGCTCGCGCGCGGGTCCGGCCTCGGACGCCGGATCGGACCGGTCTTCGGCCCACGCCTCGGTGCTGGCCCCGGTCGTGTCCTCCGGCGAGGCCGACGGAGCCGGCGAGGCCGGCGGGGTGGGCGAGGCCGACGGAGCCGGCGCCCCGGGCCAGGGCTCGGGCGACCCGTGCCAGGCGGCCATCCGGTCGGGCCTGCGGGACGCGTGATCTGCGTCGCCATATCCGGCCATCTGGCCATTTCCGGTCAGACCGCCATTTACCGCTGCGGCGTGATATTCGTCAGGTCCGGTATTTCCGGCCGGATCTGAGTGTCCATTCACCCCCGTATATCCCGCGGGCTCGGCCGCAGCCGGGTTCACCGCGGCACTGGCCGCGGAGCGCGCCGCAGGGTGCGTTCTAGCCGGTCCGCCGACGGCCCTCGCGATATCCGTCTCGGGCGCCGCCTGCGCTTCGGACGGCTGGAACCCGGACGGCGGAAACACGGCCGCGGTCAGCGGGAACTCCACTCGTTCCTCGGTCAGGCCGATGACTTCGCTCCGTGCCACCACGACCTCAAAAACCTCGCGGTCGATCTCCCAGTAGCCCAGCTGCGCGGCGCGCGCGGTGTCCCGACCCAGGTAGGCGATGTGCAGCCGGTCACCGAGATCATCGAGCACCAGGCACGGCTCGCCCCGGTAGTCGCCTACCGGCCGCGATTGCCACAGCGCGCCGAGGTCGGTGACGCTGACCTGCTTGCGCCAGTGCCCGGCCGCGGCCGTGAACCCGAGCTCCTCCGGCGGTGGCCCGGGCGAGGACAGGGTCGCCTCCGTACCATCCGGGCCCAGCCCGACCTGGTACGGGACACCGAGGTAGGTAGCCATCAGCCGCAGTCGCATTAGCTCACGGCTCCGCGGGATGCCACGCCAGGCCGTCGTACCGCGCCACCAGCTCATCCCCCTCGGCGCCCAGCCGGCACATGCCCGCCCCGATCGGGATCGGAATCGGCTCGAGGTAGAACTCACCTGCGCTCGGCCCGGTCGTCGGCTGGTAGCCGTCAACCGCGCGGGCCAGCCAGCACAGCAGGAACAGCTCGTTCATGACCGGCGTAAACTCGGAATCTTCCCAGCCCAGGCCTAGCGCGAGATACGCTTCAGCGGGATTGTGGAACCGGACATCCTGGGCACGGTAGACGTACCCGGCCAGCACTGATCGCTGCCCGTCCAGGTAGGGGCCCACTAGGCGTGGTGGGACGGCCTTCCACATCGGCGTGCCCGGTACGATCGCGGGCACCCGTTCGGGCTGGCTCACCAAGCTCCCTTCCGTTCGCCGAACTCCCCGCACAACTGATTGTGCCTAGTTAATGACGGCCATTAGCGGGAAAGCGGCTCATTCAGAGGATTATTTACTTTCAGTGGCGAGCCGATTACCTAGTACGCCGCCACCAGCGGCGAGACCGGGCACTGCGGCCGGTGGCGTAGGGTCTGTCACGTGTCGGGCCACCTGAATCCTGGCGGACAGCAGTTCCGCGGCGACCGCGGTGCGGCCGACCCTCTCCTGACCGCGGCGCTGGCCGCCTACCAGGTCGGACAGGGCAGTGAGCAGGCGGCGCTGACCGCGCTCGCGGCGGCCCGGCTGCTCGTCCCGGTGATCGCCGTCCTCGGCCACGGAGCGCCAGTCGACGGAGCGGCAACCGACGGAGCGGCAACCGACGGAGCGGCAACCGACGGAGCGCCAACCGACGGAGCGGCAACCGACGGAGCGCCAACCGCGCCGCGGGGGGATAAGGACAGCGAGATGGTGCTGCCCACTCTGATCGGCCGGGACGGAAGGCCCGCAGTACTCGCCTTCACCGGCCTGGACGCGCTGGCCCGGTGGCGTCCGGACGCCCGCCCGATGCCGGCCGAGGCGGACCGGGTGTGGCGTGCCGCCGTCGCCGACGGCTGTGCCGTCGTCATCGATGTGGCCGGGCCGGTGCCGCTCGCCGTGGAGGGCGCCCGGCTGGCGGCGCTGGCCGCCCGCCAGCCGGTGCCGCTGCCGTACGACGATCCCGATGTGCGCGCCGAAGTCCAGGCCGCCATCGCCGCCGAGCCCGTCATCGCTGGTTTCAGCCTGGCACCGGGACGCGACGACGGCCCGGATCTCACCGTCACGCTGCACCTGGCCGGGACCGGGCCCGCGGCCAGGCCGGCCCGGGACCAGAACTGGGGGCCGGCGGTGAGCCGGGCCGCGGCCGACCTCGCGGCGCGGCTGGGCACCCGGCTGCGCCGCGGCATCGAGGTCATTGTCGCCGCCTCATCACACTAGGATCAGGGGCATGTTTCGCTGGCTGACCGCGGGCGAATCGCACGGGCGCGCGCTCGTCGCGATCTGCGACGGCGTGCCCTCGGGGGTGCGCATCACCACCGGGGATCTCGCGGCCGCGCTGGCTCGCAGGCGCGCCGGATACGGCCGCGGTGCGCGGATGACGTTCGAGCAGGACGAGGTCGAGTTCACCGGCGGGGTCCGGCACGGCAGCACGCTCGGCGGCCCGGTCGCGATCAGGATCGCCAACACCGAGTGGCCCAAGTGGGAGACGGTCATGTCCGCCGACCCCGTCGACCCGGGCAGCCTGGACGGAATGGCCAGGAACGCGCCGCTGACCCGGCCGCGGCCCGGGCACGCTGACCTGGCCGGCATGCAGAAGTTCGGCCACACCGACGCGCGCCCGGTCCTTGAGCGGGCCAGCGCCCGGGAGACGGCCGCCCGGGTTGCCCTGGGCGAGGTAGCCCGGCGCCTGCTCAGCCAGGTGCTCGGCGTCGAGATCCTCAGCCATGTGGTGGCGATCGGCGCCACCAAGGTCCCGAACGACGTGATGCCCGGCCCGGAAGACAAAGCCGCCATCGACGCGGACCCGGTGCGCTGCGCCGACCCTGCGACCAGCCAGGCCATGGTGGCCGAGATCGACACCGCCAAAAAAGAAGGCGACACCCTGGGCGGCGTGGTCGAGGTGCTGGCCTTCGGGCTGCCGCCCGGGCTGGGCAGCTTCACGCACTGGGACCGGCGGCTCGACGGCCGGCTGGCCGGCGCGCTGATGTCCATCCAGGCCATCAAGGGCGTCGAGGTGGGGGACGGCTTCACCACGGCGACGCGCCGAGGATCACAAGCGCACGACGAGATCGAGACCTCGCCGGACGGGATACGAAGGCGTACCAACCGGGCGGGCGGCATCGAGGGCGGCATGAGCACCGGCGAACCGCTCCGGCTCAGGGCCGCCATGAAGCCCATCTCCACCGTGCCGCGCGCCCTGGACACCATCGACACCAGCACCGGCGAGCCGGCCAAGGCGATCAACCAGCGCAGCGACGTGACCGCGGTGCCGGCTGCCGGAGTGGTGGCTGAAGCCATGGTGGCGCTCGTCCTGGCCGAGGCCGCGAGCGAGAAGTTCGGCGGCGACTCGGTCGAGGAGATGCGCCGCAACGCGGAGAATTACCTGAAAGCCCTGGTGATCTCTTGATCGAGCCGGCCGAGCCGGGGCCCGTGGCGGTGCTGATCGGCCCGCCGGCCGCGGGTAAGTCCGCCGTGGGCCCGCTCTTGGCCGAACTCCTCGGTACCACCTTCCGCGACACCGACGCGGACATCACGGCCGCCGCGGGCCGGGCGGTCAGCGACATCTTCATCGAGCAGGGCGAGCAGGCCTTCCGCCAGCTCGAACGCGAAGCCACGGCCCGCGCGCTGCGCGAGCACCAAGGGGTGCTCGCCCTCGGCAGCGGCGCGGTCCTCGACCAGGATCTGCAGCCCCGGCTCGAGGGCCTGCCCGTGGTCTACCTGGCCGCCGACTTCGGCACGGTCGCGCGGCGCCTGGGGCTGGACCGGCCCCGCGTGGTCATCCCGGGGAACCCGCGCGGCCGGCTGCGCGCCATGCTGGAGGAGCGCCGCCCGCTCTACGAGCAATTGGCCACGGTCATAGTCAAGACCGACGATCTGGACCCTGACGAGCTCGCCGCCCAGATCGCCGCGACGCTCGACGAGCAGCACCGATGACCGCGACCAGGATCGAGGTCCGGCCCTCGGACGGCGGCCCGCCCTACCAGGTGGTCGTCGGCGTGGGAGTGCTGGGCGAGCTGCCCGGCCTGATCCCGGGAGAATCCAGGACCGTCGTGGTCATCCACCCCGAAGGCCTGGGCGAGATCGCCCGCCCGGCCTGCCGCGCGCTCAAGGCGGCGGGCTTCGACGTGCACACCGAGCCGGTCCCCGACGGCGAAGCCTGCAAGACCATAGATGTCGCCGCAAGGCTATGGTCGAGCCTGGCCGACCGCAAGTTCACGCGCTCGGACTGCATCGTGGGCCTCGGCGGGGGAGCCACCACCGACCTGGCCGGGTTCGTGGCCGCTACCTGGCTGCGCGGCGTCAAGGTCGTCCTGGTCCCGACCACGCTGCTGGGCATGGCGGACGCCGCGGTGGGCGGCAAGACGGCCGTCGACATCCCGGCGGGCAAGAACCTGGTCGGAGCGTTCCACTCACCGGTCGGCGTGCTCGCCGATCTGGCTACGCTCGAAACCCTGCCCCGGGCCGACTACGTGGCAGGCCTGGCCGAGGTGATCAAGGCGGGCTTCATCGCCGACCCGGTCATCCTGGACCTGATCGACCAAGACCCCGATGGCGCCACCGTGCCGCACGGCCAGCACGCCCGCGAACTGATCGAGCGCGCGATCCGGGTCAAGGCCGGCGTGGTGTCGAGCGACCTGACCGAGCAGGGCCCGCGGGAGATCCTGAACTACGGGCACACCCTCGGCCACGCCATCGAACGGGTGGAGGACTACCGGTTCCGGCACGGGGACGCGGTGGCCATCGGCATGGTGTACGTCGCCGAACTGGCCCGCCTGGCCGGCCGTCTCGACGAGCGGACGAGCAAGCTGCACCGGGACGTGCTAGCCAGCGTCGGCCTGCCGACCAGTTACCGGCCAGGCGCGTGGCCGGACCTGCGCGAGGCCATGAGCGTGGACAAGAAGGCGCGCGGCGCCCGGCTGCGACTGGTGGTGCTGGACGGCCTGGCCCGGCCCGGAATCCTCGACCAGCCGTCCGAACAGCTCCTGTGGCAGGCCTACCAGGAGGTATCCACGTGATCACGCGGGTGCTCGTGCTCAACGGCCCGAACCTCGGCCGGCTCGGCGTCCGGGAACCGGACATCTACGGATCCGTGTCGTTCGACGAGCTGACCGAGCTGTGCCGCTCGACCGGCCGCGCCCTCGGCCTGAACGTGGACGTCCGGCAGACCGACGACGAGGCGGAGATGATCAGCTGGGTGCATGAGGCCGCCGACGCCCGGATGCCGGTGGTGATCAATCCCGCCGCGTTCACGCACTACTCCTACGCGCTGCGAGACGCTCTGGCCATGCGGACCGCCCCGTTGGTCGAGGTCCACATCTCCAATCCGGCCGCCCGCGAGTCGTTCCGGCATACCTCTGTGGTGGCCGCGGTGGCAGACGGGACGGTGGCCGGGTTCGGCCTGGCCTCCTACCAGCTGGCCCTGCAGGCGATCGCCGAGCTGGTCGCCGACCGGGCCAAGCAGGATGAGCGGGCCGGGCCGTGATCGTCCTCGTCGGCTTCATGGGCGCCGGGAAGACCACCGTGGGGCACCTGCTCTCCGCGCGCCTCGGGGTCCCGTTCGTCGACAGTGACCTGGTCATCGAGCAACGCTCGGGGCGCCCGGTCCGGCAGATCTTCGCCGAGGACGGTGAGCCCGCCTTCCGTGCCCTCGAGCATGAGGTCATCGCCGGCCTGCTGGACGGCCCCAACGCGGTCCTGGCCGTGGGCGGCGGCGCGGCCGAGCACCCGGGAACCAGGGAGAGGCTGGCCACCGCCCAGGTGGTGTACCTGGAGGTCGGATACGACCAGGCCATGGCGCGGGTCGGCGGCGACCCTGGCCGCCCGCTGCTGGCCCGCCCCGACCTGGCCGCGACCTACCAGCGCCGGCTCCCGCTCTACGCCGGGATCGCCACGCTCACCGTCGCCACCGACGGCCGCCGCCCGGAGACCATCACGGCGGACATCCTGGCCCGCCTGGCCCCGGAACCCGCCGCCGGCGGCCGGGCACCGTACTCCCGGCCGCGTCCGTAGCCGCTACGGCCCCTTATTGAGCTGAACGGTCCGTGGTACCCGCGGCCAGGCCCAGCTGATCGCGGCCCGTTGCCGTCCGGCCTACCCGCAGCGGTAGAGCCCTCCGGCACCGCCGCCGGTCGTACTCGAGGCGGCCGAACCCCCGTACGCCGACGCCGGGACCGCGGTGCAGTTCTGCTCCACCCAGGAGTTGACCGAGGAGGCGGTTCCGGCGGCGCCCCCGCCGAAGCCGCCGATCCCGCCCGCGCCGCTGATCAGCACGTAGTGCAGCTTGCCCTCCGCCACGTACTGCTGAAGCTGGGCCAGGGTCGGCGCCGGGTCGGTGCCGCTGAACCCGCCCATGGCCATGACCGGTATCCCGCCGCTCCGCAGGATGATCGCCGCCGCCGAGTCCGAGCCGCGTACGGCGACGAGCCAGGTCGCGCCGTCACGGTGCGCCTCCAGGTACGCGATCATCTTCGTGCTGACCGCTCCGCCCAGGCGCCGGCCCGGCCCCCGCCCCCACCGAGGCCAGCGCCGCCCTGGCCGCCCGTGCGGGACTCGCCCGTGCCGAACCCGCCCCTGCCGAACTCGCCCGCACCGAAGCCGCCCCCGCCGAAGCCGCCGCGTGCGCCGAGGTCGGCGAAGTCCCTGAGCACGCCGGCCGGGATTCCGAAGCCTCCGAGCCCGCCGCCCGCGGACGGTCCGGCCACCGGGTTGACGCCCGCAATCGTGGTCAACAGCGGCGTCACCGCGTATGCGGCCGGCCCGGCCAGCACCGCGATCAGCCCGGCCACCCCGGACACCACCAGGAGACGGCGGCTCGGCCTGCCCGCGGCGGGGTAACGGCCGCGCAGCCACCCGAGGGCCAGGGCCAGCACCGCCACTACCGTCGCCCCGAGAACCGTCCAGGACAGCCACGGGTTCCAGTTCGGCGTGCGGCGCAGCAGGACAAACGACCATACGCCGGTGACCGCGATCGCCAGCGGCAGCAGCAAGCCCCAGCCAGAGCGGCGGCGGTAGGCCTGGTAGAAGGCCACCGCGCCGATGCCGGTCAGCGCGGCGATCGGCGGTGCCATGGCGCTGGTGTAGTAGGAGTGCTGGATACCCTGCTGGAAGCTGAGCACCAGGAATTCGAGCAGCAGCCAGGCCCACACCAGTACGCTGGCCCGGGCCAGGTCCGTCCTCGGCCGCCGCCCGAGCAGGATGAGCGTCCCGATCAGCGCGATGAGGGCGAACGGGATGAGCCAGGAGATCTGGCCGCCGAGCGTGGCGGCGAATATCCGCCCGATGCCCGCCTGGCCGCCGAAACCGCCGAATCCCCCGGCCCGGTGGGCGAGTTCGCTGGCGTTGGTTCCCCCGCCGCCCCGGCCTCCGCCGAAACCGCCGCCGAAACCCCCGCCAAAGCCCCCGCCGGTGCCGGTGCCCGCTCCGGGGCCGGCGCCCGTCGCGGGGCCGGTGACCGGTGTGGGGCCGGTACCGTCGAAGGCGCGACCGAAGCTGTTGTTGCCGGTGAGACGGCCGAAGCCGTTGTAGTCGACGGCGAGATTCCAAACGGTGTCGTTGGTGCTGCCGCTGACGTACGGACGGCTCGACTTGGGGATGAGGTCGACGATGGTCATCCAGGACAGCGTGATCACCGCCAGCACCCCGCTGGCGGCCAGCAGCCGCCCGATCCGCGGGCGCAGCCGGCCGTTCGCCGCGGCCAGGTACACGACCGCGACCGCGGGCAGCGGGATGAAACCCTCAAGCATCTTGGTGTTGAACGCGAGGCCGAACGCGACGGCGCTCAGCATCAGCCAGGCCAGCGGGTGCCCCTTGCCTTCCCGCTCGGGGTCGCGGTCGGGTCGGCCGGCCCGCAGCGACTCGAGCACTCCCCAGGCGCCCAGGGCCAGCAGCAGGATCAGCATCGTGTCCGGGTTGTCGTCCCGGTCTATCGCCACCACCACCGGGGTGAGGGTGAGGGCGAGCGCCGCGATCAGGCCGGCCGCGTACGCCCCCCGCTCCCCGGTCAGCCCGGCCACGCTGCGCCGCACCGCCGCGTACACCACGGCGACCGCGGCGACGCCCTCGGCTGCCTGCGGCAGCAGCAGACTCCAGCTGTTGAACCCAAAGATCCGCGCAGAGATCCCCATCGCCCAGAACGCGAACGGAGGCTTGTCCACCGTAATGAACGACGCGGAGTCCAACGAGCCGAAGAAGAACGCCTTCCAGCTCTCGGTCCCGCTGAGCACCGCGGCCGCGTAGAACGTGTTCGCGTTGCCGTTGCGGGACAGGTCCCAGGAGTACAGGAACCCAGCCAGGATAAGCACGGCCCACAGCGAGGGACGCGCCCAGACCGGATCGGACGGGCGGCCGAGCAGCAGCCTGGCCAGGCGTCCCCGTGATGGTCTGGCCGGCTCGGCGGGGCTGGTTTCCCTCAGCTGAGTGGTCATCGATGCTGCTCCGGGGAGGCTAGTTCGGTATCGGCGTGATGGCGCCGGATCTGTGTCTCGCGTGCGTGCCCAGCGGGAGACGAGCGTGATCTGCTGGACGCACCGAACCGGAGCCGCGCGATGCCCCGCAGGTCGGCCAGGGCCGTGCGGACGATGTCCACTGTACTGTCGGGATCCTCGATCCAGGTGACGGGCATCTCCCAGATCCGAAGACCCCGGCGCTGGGCCAGCATCAGGAGTTCGGTGTCGAAGAACCAGGCATTGTCCTGGACGTCCGGGAGCAGCGCCTTGACGACCTCGGTGCGGCCGGCCTTGAACCCGCACTGCGCGTCGGAGAAGCGCGCTCCCAAGATAATGCGCAGCAGCAGGTTGTAGGCGCGCGAGATGAGCTCTCGTTTGAGGCTGCGCACGACCTTGGCCCCGGGTGACAGGCGGCTGCCGGTGGCCAGATCGCTGTGACCGGACACCAGCGGGGCGATCAGCGGCAGAAACGCGTCGAGGCCGGTGGACAGATCGGCGTCCATATACGCGACCACATCGGCGCTGCTGCTGCCCCAGACGTGACGCAGCGCCAGCCCGCGGCCCTTGCGGTCCAGGTGGATGGCCCTGACCCCGGTGAGCTCGGCGCACAGCCGCTTGGCTATGGCGAAAGTTTCGTCCGTGCTGGCATTGTCGGCAATCGTGATGACGAAACGGAACGAGAGGTTGGCGGTCAAATACGAGTGGAGTCGGCGGACGCTTTCCGCAAGGACTTTCTCCTCGTTGTACACCGGGACGGTGACCTCGACCAGGTACCCGCGCCGCGCGGGGGTGGCGGCTTGCTGACCCTCCCTGGTCAGCAAGCGCGCACCCCCCGGATCATCACCACCCAGATCACCGGCGATCGCGGCTTCCCGCGACCCGGCGACCCTGTTCATGCCGTCAGGATGAGTGGCATAGATCAGAGGACTATGCACTGCTTCTTAAAGTCAGCTGAGTAGTTTCACCGGCGAATTACCGGGGCAGCGCCGCCGGGCCGGCCTCGATGACACGCGATACCCTCCTGGCATGCGGATAGGGATATTCCTGAGCTATGCGGGCGGCTTCGCCGAGACCGTGGTGGAGCTGGCCGACTTCGAGCGAGCCGGGGCCGACATCGTGTTCGTGCCGGAGGCCTACACCTTCGACGCGGTGAGCCAACTCGGTTACATCGCGGCCAAGACCGAGCGGATGCAGATTGCGTCGGGGATCTTCCCGCTGTACTCACGCACGCCCGCGCTGCTGGGGATGACCGCGGCCGGGCTCAACTTCGTCTCGGGCGGCCGGTTCACGCTCGGGCTCGGCGCGTCCGGACCGCAGGTGATCGAGGGCTGGCACGGCGTGCCGTACGACGCGCCCATCGGCCGGGCCCGCGAGATCATCGAGATCTGCCGGATGGTCTGGCGCCGCGACCGGCTGGCCTACCAGGGCCGCTACTACCAGCTGCCATTGAAGGGGGATGGGGAGGTGGGTGGGGGCACTGGCCTGGGCAAGCCGCTCAAGCTGATCAACCATCCCGTCCGTGAGCGCATCCCGATCGCCCTGGCCGCCATCGGCCCGAAGAACGTGACGCTCGCCGCCGAGCTAGCCGAATCCTGGATGCCGATCTTCTACCTGCCGGAGAAGGCCGGCGCGGTATGGGGCGACGCGGTCGCCGCGGGCCAGGCTAAGCGTGACCCGGCGCTCGGCCCGCTGGACGTGATCGCGCATGCCCCGCTGGCCATCGGCGACGACGTGGCTGGCCTGCGCGAGCACAGCCGCCCGCAGCTGGCTTTGTACATCGGCGGGATGGGCGCCCGGGGTCGCAACTTCTACAACGACCTGGCCTGCCGGTTTGGCTACGAGGCCGAGGCCGAGGCCATCCAGGACGCCTACCTGGACGGCCGGAGGGCCGAAGCCGAGGCCCTGGTGCCCGCCGAACTGGTCGAGAAGATCTCGCTCATCGGCCCGGAGGGCTACGTCGCCGAGCGCCTGGCCGCCTTCCGTGAGGTCGGCGTCACGACCCTCAACGTCACGCCGCTCGCGCCCACCCATGAGGCCCGGGTGCGCCTCATCGAGCGGATCCGGGCCCTCGCCGACTAGCCTGCTCACATGCCAGAGATTCACGCGGCGCGCCGGGAACGCGCGCGGCAGCAGATCGCCGAGACCAGCGCCGACGCGGCCCTCATCACCGCGGCCCCGAACGTCCGCTACCTCACCGGCCTGGCCAGCTCGAACGCCGCGCTGTTGCTGCTGGCCAGCGGCCCGGCGGTGCTGGCTACCGACTCGCGGTACGCGCTGGCCGCCCAGCGGGACTGCCCCGACCTCGAGCTGGTCGTCGAGCGGTTCATCGAGCCGCGGCTGGCCGCGGAGATGACCAGGCGGGCCCTGCGCGCCGTGGCCTTCGAGGCGCACGAGATGTCGGTCGAACGCCACGCTGAGCTCGCCACCGCGGCGGCCGGTGTCACCACCGTTCCGTTCGGCCGAAAAATAGAAGAACTGCGGACGGCCAAGGATCCGTCCGAGCTCGAGTTGCTGGCCACCGCGTGCCGGATCAGTGCCCAGGCCATCGCCGACACCTTCGCGCTGATCCGGCCGGGGTTGACCGAGCGGCAGCTGGCCGCGGCGCTGGACCGGCGCATGGTCGACCTGGGCGCCGAGCGCCCGGCGTTCGAGACCATCGTGGCCAGCGGGCCGAACGGCGCCATCCCGCACCACGCGCCGACCGACCGGCCGATGCGCCGCGGCGACCTGATCACGATGGACTTCGGCGCGCTGTACGGCGGCTACCACGCGGACATGACCCGCACGGTCGCGCTCGGCGAGCCCGGCTGGCAGCGGGAGATCTACGAGCTGGTCGCGGCCGCGCAGCGGTCCGGGATCGAGGCCGCCCGGCCCGGCACCGACGTGGCCGACGTGGACGCCGCCGCCCGCGACATGATCCGCGACGCCGGGCATGGCGAGCACTTCGGCCATGGCCTGGGGCACGGGGTCGGGCTGGAGGTGCACGAGGCGCCGACGATCGGGTACGCCCGAACGGGTAAGCTTGCCAACCGGGTCCCGATCACCGTTGAGCCTGGTGTCTACCTGCCCGGCAGGGGCGGTGTCCGGATCGAGGACGTTCTCGTCGTGGGGGCCGGCGGGACGGGTCTGCTCACGACGACGACGAGAGAACTTCTCGTCCTTTTACCTGGAGACCGAACGTGGCCACCACGAACGACCTGAAGAACGGCATGACCTTGAACATCGACGGCCAGCTCTGGACCGTGGTGGAGTTTCAGCACGTCAAGCCGGGCAAGGGCCCCGCCTTCGTGCGCACCAAGCTGAAGAACGTCGCCTCCGGCAAGGTCGTTGACCGTACCTTCAACGCCGGGGTCAGGGTTGACGTGGCCACCATCGACCGCCGGGAGATGCAGTACCTGTACCGCGAGGGCGCCAACTTCGTCTTCATGGACACGCAGGACTACGACCAGCCGCATGTACCCGCCGCCGTGGTCGGCGACGCGGCGAACTACCTGCTGGAGGAGCAGACCGTCACGGTGGCGTTCAACGACGGTACGCCGTTGTACGTGGACATGCCCGCGGCCGTCGAGCTCACCATCAGCCAGACCGACCCCGGCGTGCAGGGGGACCGCTCCACCGGCGGGACCAAGCCGGCCACGCTGGAGACCGGTGCCACCATCCAGGTCCCGCTGTTCATCTCGACCGGCGAGAAGATCAAGGTCGACACCAGGACCGGCCAGTACCTCGGCCGCGCATAATGCGCCTGCTTCTTTTCGGGGCGCCCCTTTGGCGAGCTAATGCCGGCTCGTAGCAAGGCGCGCAAGCGGGCCCTGGACATCTTGTTCGAGGCCGAGCTGCGCGGTACGCCCGTGCTGGACCTGCTCGACGAGCGCATCGAGCTGGCCAGCCCGCCGGTGTCCGCCTACGCTGCCGGGCTGGTCCGCGGCGTGACCGAGCACGCGGCCCGGATCGACGAGCTGATCTCGCAGTTCGCCGAGGGCTGGACCCTGGACCGGATGCCCGCCGTGGACCGGAACGTGCTGCGGATCGGCGTGTATGAGCTGCTGTGGGCCCCGGACGTGCCCAACGGCGTCGCGATCAGCGAGGCCGTCCTGCTCGTCCGCGACCTGTCCACCGACGCGTCCCCCGCCTTCGTCAACGGCCTGCTCGCCCGCATCGCCGAGCTCAAGGGATCCCTCCAGGTCTGAGCTTCACCCAGATCCCGTCTGCGGTTCCGAGCCGGCGCCCTGGGTGCAGCCCACCCGGGTGTAGCCCGGCGGGATGACCGGGCGCAGTTGCGCCAGGCGCTCGGGCGTGGGCGGGAGGAAGACGTAATCGCCGACGCTCTGCTGCTCGTTGGACCAGCGCGCGTAGTCCCGCATCGGCAGGTAGGTCGTGGCGTTCACCCACATGAGTTCCGCGACGATATGGGGCGGGGCTTCGTTGTTGGGCGGCACGTTGATCTTCAGCTCGATGGCCTGCTGTCCGTCCAGTTCGGTCGGCCCGATGACCGTGAACTGGCCGTTGGCGATCTCGGCCCGGATGCCGGCCGCGTCGAGGGTGAACCCGAGGATGAACGTCGAAGCGCACTCACTCCAGACGTGCCGGAAGTGGTTGACCGTCATGACCGTGCCGGACAGCTGCAGCCCGCCCTGGTCCAGGTGGGCGGTGTAGTTGGCGGCGGGGTTCGCGGCTGGCATCGTGAAGGAGTACTCCCCGTCCTTGTACACCTTCCCGTCCGAGCCGACGTCCGGGCCGACACGGACGTGGACCTCCTGGCCAGGCTGGGGATACGCCGGGTACTGCCCCCCGTGCAGCGGCGCGCCCGGTGCGTGCGCGTACAAGATGTCGCCGCTCACGGTGTCGAGGGCCGCGAGCAGGCGGGCTTCCAGCACGGGCGCCGCGATGGGCGTGGCCTTGGTGGCCGGTCCGTGGGCTACCGCCGCGATCACCGCGGCCGCGGCCACCACTCCAGCGGCGCCCAGGGCCAGGCCCGCGCGCACGGCATGCCGCCGCCGGTGCCGGTCGAATGTCCTGGCGGCCAGGTCCGGCGACACCTGCATAGTCGCGGTGAACTGCCGCATCCCCTCACGGGCCAGTTCTTCCAGGTCTGAACTCATGATCGCTCCCTCGCCGCCGCTGCTTCCGCCCTCTCCGCGGAAGCGGTCATTTCACGTAGCCGGACCAGCCCGCGTGCGGTCGCCGACTTCACCGTGCCCACCGAGCAGCCGAGAGCTTCCGCCGTTTCCGCCTCGCTCAGCTGCTCGAAGTAGCGCAACACCAGGACCGCCCGCTGCCGCGGCGGAAGCCGGACCAGCACCCGGACCACGGCATCACGAAGATCAACCGCAGTTGCCGGGTCAACCGGAGGGGCAGGCTCGAGCAGCACAGCGTGCCGCTGCCATACCCGCCGCCGACGCCACCCATCGGCGGCCAGGTTGTACAGGGTGCGGCGAACGTAGTTCTCCGGGTCGCCATCGATCCGCCGCCAATGCCGCAGCAGCCGCTCCAGCGCCGATTGCAGCAGGTCCTCCCCGTCAGCCCGGCTCCCCGCCAGCAGCGCCGCCGTGCGCAGCAGCCGATTACCCCGCTCGGCGACGAACCGCTCCAGAGCCAGCCTCTGCTCGTCGTGGTGCACCTGTGGCCTCCGTCCTGTCACCTAGGGAATACGAGGACCTCAGGTACAAGGTTGCTTTTCACCTAACTCCCGCCCCCGGCCGAACCGAGGCCCGATGCCAGTGGGCACCTCCTGCCTACGCGGCGCCACGCGGGTGCGGTGCTGATGTGGCACCGGGTATCTCCCGGTGGAGACGGTGCCTCGGGGCCGAGGCCCGAGGTTGTTGCGCGGCCCGGGCTGACCCGCAAGCGCGCTGCACGGCTGTGACGGGAGGGGCGGGAGGGGCGGGCGGTGCTGCAGGGGGAGGTCAGGGTTGGGCGAAGCGGACGCGCAGGCCGAAACGGCGCAGCACCCGGAAGAACCAGAACGCGGACAGGAATGTGCCCGCGACCACGCCGCCGACGGTGACGACGGTGGTGAGCAGCAGGAACACCTTGACCGGCTCCAAGGCCATCGCCGCCGCCAGGCCCGCGGTGGACACGGCGAAGATCCCGGCCCACAGCCAGGTCGCCCCCTGGAAGAACCGGTGCAGCCCCGGGTGATGGGAGGGGTGGCGGAGCGCCACCACCTCGGCCGCCAGCTGGGCCACCAGCGGTCGGCGGGTCGGCGCGGTCCGTGCGAACAGCACGCACAGGCCGAGGTTGGCCAGCGGGAACTGGAGCAGGAAGAACAGCATGCTGCCGGTGACGAGCACCACGGCCGTCTGCAAGGTGAGTACCAGGGCGGAGATGGTCAGCAGGCTGGGGACGCTGCGGGTGACGACCTTGCGGCCGAGCACGGTCAGCCACACCACGCCGCCCGCGACCAGCATGCCGGCATCTCGCCCGCCCAGGCTGGCCCCGACGAAGTATCCGGCGACGGGGATGCCGAGCGATTCGGCCAGGTTCCAGCCTGCGGTCAGCATCAGCCGCCAGGGGCGAGGCAACTCGAGGTGCTCAGCCATGGCGAAGAGCATACGGGGGCCGGATGCAGCCGCGCTGGAGATGCCACGAGGTCAGGTAAAGAAGAATCTGAGAGTTCCGCACGGTTGTAATACGGCGGATCGGTCACGGAGGTTCACCAGTCCAGTACGGAAAGTAACGAAAAGCGGAATTATGGCAGCGTACGGTCATCGCCGCATTCGCGCCTGCGGGCCGGGCCAGCAGTATTGTCAGTGGCCTGGCACTACATTGGGACTCCGAGGAAGGAGGCACGTGTGGCGGTGGACTTCAGGCGCAACGGCGTCCGCTCCTCGCTCGTCTGGGATGTACTGAGCAAGGTCATCTCCGCCCGGGTGGCGGCCACCGGGCGGCCTGTCCTGGACATCGTGGACGTAGGCGGGGGAACCGGCGGACTGGCGGTCCCGTTCGCGGCCGCCGGGCACAACGTCACCGTCGTCGACCCCAGCCCGGACGCGCTCGCGGCGGCGCACCGGCGCGCCGCCGAGGCGGGAGCGCGCCTGACCTCGGTGCAGGGGGAGGCGGCCAGCCTGGACAGCGTGGTCGGGACGGGCGCGGCCGACCTCGTCATCTGCCACAACGTGCTCGAGTATGTCGAGGAGCCGGCCGAGGCGATGAGCGCGATCGCCCGCGTGCTCCGGCCGTCCGCCACGGTGAGCGTACTCGCCTCCAACGCGGTGGCCGCGGTCCTGCACCGCGCGCTGGCCGGCCGCTTCGCCGAAGCCCGCAGGCTGCTGACTGAGCCGGCGGCCTCCACCCCGCGGCGGTTCACGCTGCCCGACCTGACCGCGCTGGTCGAGCAGGCTGGGCTGCGCGCGGGGGAGGCGCACGGACTGCGGATCTTCGGCGGGCTGGTGCCTGGCGCGCTGCTGGAAGGCGACGCGGCCGCCACCGAGGCGCTGCACGCGCTGGAGGAGGCCGCCGCCAGTACTCCGCCGCTGCGCGACATCGCCGCCCAGTTGCACCTGCTCGGCCACCGCTGACCGCGATGGGCGCCGGCCAGATCCCCGCGGATGCGCCCGACACCGGCTGTCACATCCTGCACGTGGACATGGACGCCTTCTACGCCAGCGTGGAGATCAGGGACCGGCCCGAGCTCGCGGGCCAGCCGGTCATCGTGGGCGCGACCGGAGGGCGCGGCGTGGTGCTGTCCGCGTCGTACCAGGCCCGCGTGTTCGGGGTCCGCTCGGCCATGCCGGTCCAGCGGGCCCGGCGGCTGTGCCCGCAAGCGGTATTCGTCCCGCCCCGGCACCGGGTCTACGCCATGACCTCCAAGGAGGTCATGGCCATCTTCGGCGCGGTCACGCCCGAGGTCGAGCCACTGGCGCTGGACGAGGCGTTCCTGGACGTCTCCGGCGCGCTCCGGCGGCTCGGGTCACCCGCCGAGATCGCCGCCCGCATCCGGGCCCAGGTCCAGCAGCAGCAGGGCATCACCTGCTCGGTCGGGGTCGCGCCCTGCAAGTTCGTGGCCAAGATCGCCTCGGTCAGCTGCAAGCCGGACGGCCTGCTGGTGGTGCCGCAGGGCGGGGTGCTCGACTTCCTCCACCCGCTGCCGGTGGCCGCGCTCTGGGGGGTGGGGGACCGGGCCGGGGAGGTGCTTGCCCGCCTGGGGCTGCGGACGGTGGGTGACATCGCGCATACCCCGCTGGACACCCTGCAGCGCGAACTCGGTGCCGCGCAGGGCGCGCACCTGGCCGCCCTGGCCTGGGGCCGTGACGAGCGCCAGGTCACGCCGCACGCGCGGGAGAAGAGCATCGGGGCGGAGGAGACCTTCGCCGAGGACATCGGTGACCCGGACCGGATCCGGCGGGAGCTGCTGAGGCTGTCCGGCCGGACGGCGCGCGGGCTGCGCGCGAGCGGGTACGTGGCCCGGACCGTCTCGGTCAAGCTCCGGCTGGCCAGCTTCAAGACCATGACCCGGTCCCGCACCCTGCAGTCTCCGACTGATGTCGCCCGTGAGATATACACCACAGCCTGCGTGCTGTACGAGTCGGCCGGGCTGGACCGGGGTGCCCGGCTGCGGCTGGTCGGCGTCCGGGTGTCCGGCCTGGTCCCGACCGCGAGTGCGAATGCCCAGCTGACCTTTGACGACAGACCGGTTGGCTGGCGCGAAGCGGAACGGGCGGTGGACCAGATCGCCCGACGGTTCGGGGTCAGCGCGGTCCGGCCGGCCGCCCTGGTGCAGGATCCGGACCCTCCGGACCGCCCCAGTCGGGAGGGTTTCTGACCTGCTGGCCGCTCTACTCTTCCAAGCGGTGCGTCTACGCTCGTATTCTGGGAAAAACCGGGTATGTGAGGTGGAGGTCACCGCACACGTGCCGGGCGCATGGTTTGTATGGGAGGCGTCGTGCCGCTCTCTGAACACGAGCAGCGCCAGCTGGAGCAGATCGAGCAGGCGCTCTACAGGGAGGATCCGAAGTTCGGGCGTGTCGTGCGCTCCAGTGACCCGCGCGTGCATTACAAGCGCAAGCTGGTACAAGCGCTCATCGGCATCCTGATCGGCGGCGGCGCGCTCGCGGCCGGCGTGGTGACCCATCGTCTGTACCTCGTGGCGGCCGGCGCGGCGGTCATAGCGCTCGCGCTGGTGTGGGCGATCATCAGCTGGCGGCGGCACGCGGCCCGGGTGCGGCCCGCGCCCGTCAAGGCCAGCCAGTCGCGGGCGGTCAGCCCCGGCTCGCCCCAGCCGGGCTGGCGGGCCCGGCTCATGGAGCGCATGGAAGAACGGTGGCGTCGTCGGCAGGAGGGCGACCGCCGGATGTAGGGGCCGCCGGGCCAGCTACGCCGGACCTATCTGAAGGATGCTCCGCCCAGTCCGCCGCGCCCGGTTAGCTGGTTGACCTGCGCTCGGTCCAGCGGCGGGAGATCAGGGCCGCCAGGCGATCGGGGATCCGGGCCGCACTGTCGGCTACCGCCGTCATCAACGAGGCCGGGAAGATCCTGGCCCGCCAGCGGCTGCCGCGTCGGACCGACGCGGCCAGGCCGCGCCGTGCCGCGGCAGCATCCCGCTTCAGGTTCGCCGACCCGGACGGCCGCGCCGCATAGCTGGCGCGCTCCTCGGCGAGCGCGAGGCTGCGGACCGCGTCCCGGGCCCGCTCGGGCAGCCCCGCGGTGACCCGGTCGGCCAGCGTCCGCGGCGGCTCGCTCGGCGCGTAGCCCAGGCCGAGGTCCTGCAGGTCGTCGGTGAACTCACGCCAGGCGGCGTGGGCCCGGCTCGCGTCATCGCCGGCCCGCAGCCAGCGCCAGCGTCGGATCCCGATTCGGCCCAGGCCCGGCGCGATGAACATGAACGCGCCGGCCGCGCCGAAGGCGATGCCGACCGTCGCCCAGCCGGCCCGCAGGTCCAGGCCGGAGGCATGCGACAGCAGCCGGTACAGCGCGAGCGCGACGATTGCTATCGCGGCCAGGACCAGCAGCGCGTTGGCCAGGCTCACCGGCCTGCGCCGCCTGGCCGGGTCGGGGGTATGAGCCGCCAGGGCCCGGTGCGCGGGCGGGGCCACGATCGCGATGACCCCGCACGCCAGGGCGATGGCAGCGATGATCGCCAGCGCGACCGCGGCCCACGGCGTGCCGGCGGACTTGACGCTCACGCCACCCCCTCCGCCGCCCGCGGGGATGGGCTTGACGTTCCCGATCCCGCCCTGCGGCCGGGCCGTCCCGGTGGGGGTGGGCTGTGCGGTGGCGCCGGCGATGAGGGGCGGACCCCCGCTGGTCCCCGGCGCCCCGGCCTGGTAAAGGCCGGCCCGCGCGCTGCCGTCGCCGCCGCTCGGGGTGGCCTCGAACCTGACCCAGCCGTATCCCGAGAAGTACACCTCGGCCCACGCATGCGCGTCATCGGTCTTGACCACGTAGGAGTCTCCCGAGACCTTGGCGCCCTCGGTAAAGCCGCCCGCCAGCCGCGCCGGGATGCCCAGCAGGCGGGCCAGCACCGTCATCGCCCACGCCGACTGCACACATACGCCGCTGCGGCCTGTGGCTAGGAACTTGTACAGCGAGGCGGCGGAGTTGACCGGCGCCGCGGCCGCACTGTAAGTGAAGGCCGGCCCGGACAGCCAGGCAGCCAGCGCGTCAACCTTGTCGAACTCCGTGGTCTGACCCAGCGTCTGCGCCTTCGCGATCCGCAACAGTCCCGCCAGGTGCTCGTACGACGCCGGGAGCTCCAGGTCCGCCGACAGGCCCGAGGGCGGCCGCGGGGCGGCCCTGAGCTGGGCCGCGGTCGGGTCCACGGCCACGCTCGTGGCCTGGTAGGCCTGCACGTCAGCCGCGGGGTACTGCGAGAACACCATGAGCTCGGGATCCACCAGCCAGACCCCGGGAGGCGTGAAGACCTGGGTGGCCGGATAGGGCACGGCCAGGAAGCTGGGTACCTTCTGGTTGGTGAGGGTGTGGTCGGCCACGTTGACCGAGACCCTGAATTGCTTGTAGATCGCCATGTCGTTCAGGCCCTGAGGCGGTGGCATCGTGCTGGCCTGCGTGGCGTTCGCCGTGTAATCAGAGGTCTGCCAGCCCGAATCGGTCAGGACGTCGTATACGTAAGTCTGGAGGTACGGAGGATCGTCGTCCTGAAGCTGCTTGGACGCAGACGTAGTGTAGGTGAGCACCGTGGTCGGGTGAGTCTGCTGCAGTGCCCTCATCGTCTGCGACAGCGTGTCCGGAAGGCCCACCGCGGGGCCGGCGCCTCCGCCGCTCCCGCCGATGCCAGGACCCGAGGAAAACAACTTGCTCGCGTGCAGGCCCGGCACCAGCAGGGGGACGCACAGGGCGAGGATGACCGAGGCGAGCCCCACCCGTCGGCCCGCTGCGGCCAGGGCTCGGGTGTCCGGGCCTGCCTCGCCTTCGGTGCTCCGGAACGCTGGTCTCGTCTCCTCGTCGTCGGGCATCCCCGGATACGTGCCGCCAGCGGCCGGGGTCCGGTCTCGCTGGACCGCGCTGTCGTAGGCCGAGCCGGACCGCCACAGCGACACCAGCCTGCCCCAGATGCGGATCCGCTCCCGGCCGTCCGCGCTCAGCATGGCCAGGTATCCCGCCGCGCCCAGGCAGAATACGACGGCGGTGCCGAGGCCCTCGTGCTGCGCGTTCATCGTGATGGGCACGGTGAACAGGACCAGCAGCGGGAGGCCGGCCAGCGCGGTGGACCGCAGCCGGACGGCGATCAGGTCGGTGAGCATGGCCGTGATGCCGATCCCGCCCGCCGCGAGCAGGACCAGGCCTGCCCGTTCCGGGGCCGGCGGCGCGTACCGGCGGGAGTCGGTGAAGCCGCTGCCCGCCAGATCCCACAGCCTGCTCAGCGAGCCCGGCGTGGGTATGAACAGCAGCCACGAGTGGCGCGCCTCGAACACCAGGTTCAGGTAGAGCAGCAGCCCGGCCACGCTGATGAGCAGGCAGACCACCACCGGCAGCGTCCGGAGCCGGCTGAGCGCCCCGAAGGCGGCGACCGTGATAATCGCCCCGAGCCCTACATAGAACCACGTTGACCCTATGAACAGCGGATAGAGCACGGTTGAGGCGAGCGCGCACGCGAACGCGACGGTCAGCGTCATCCGGCGGTTCTGGGTCATCTCAGCCCGCCTCCGACGCCGCCGACTGGCAACAGCCGGTCAGCGGGCCGGTGCAGCTGCTGCCAGGCGGTGGCCAGCGGCGTGCCGGAGCTGACCAGCGCGACCCGCCAGCCGGCCCGGGTCAAGATCTCTGCCGTCCGCGCCACCTCTTCCGGCACCGCGTCGGAGGCCCACGCGCCCACCGTGAGCAGCAGGGCCATCGCGGGCGCGTTCCCGCGCCTGCTCGCCGCCAGCTGGCCAGCGTCATCCGCGGACATCCGCCCCAGCACGGCGATCAGCTGGCCCCCCGCGTGCGCCAGCGCCGCCGTGCCGGGCACCACACTGACGTCGCGCGACGGGCTGATGACGGCGAGCATGTCGAGCAGCGTGTCCTGGAACGTGCCGCGCGGGGCGATCTCGCCCGCCTCGGTGATCAGCCGGGTCCGGAAGCCTTCGCTGGTCAGATGCGCGCCGATCGAGGCCGCCGCGCTGACCGCGAACTCGAACGTAGCCGAGGCGCCGCTGCCCGGGTGCGCGAAGCGCCGGGTATCGAGGAACACTGAGGCGCTGTTCCGCCACTGGTGCTCCTCGCGGCGGACCATCAGCTCGCCGTAGCGTGCCGTTGACCGCCAGTGCACCCGGCGCAGCGCGTCGCCGTTCTGATAGGCCCTCGGCGCTGCGTCATCCTCGCCGATCGCGGAGATCGTCCGCATCCCGCCGTCGCCCTCACCGAGCCAGCTGCTCGGCGCCGCCGCCCGCGGCAGCGGGTAGATCTTCGGTGTGACCACCAGCGTGCTGGTGGTGCTGAACGACCGGCTGATCTCCACCAATCCGAACGCGTCCGCCACCCGCACCCGCAGCGGGCCGATGGTGAACTTGCCGCGGGTGTCGGAACGGATCTGATAGCTGAGCTCCCGGCTGCCGCCCGGCTCGATCTCGTCGAGCACGAACCGGGGCCTGCTGCCCAGCGAGTACGGCGTCACGTCCTCGGCCAGCAGGATGGCGGTGCGCAGCCGCGAGACGTTCTCCAGCCGTGCGGTGACCATGGTGGGCTGACCGGCCGGTACCCGTGGCGGGTCGAGCCGGCGGCTGCACGCCAGCCGGTACCGGGACCGGCGTGCGATCGTCGCCGAGATCAGGGGCAAGATGACGAGCAGCGCACCGACCCGGACCAGGTCCGTCTCCGGAATGGCCAGGCCGCACACCATGGCCGCCCCGCCCGCGGCCATGAACGACTTGCCCCGCGTGGTCAGTGAGCCGAATAGCGCCCGCATGGCTCTCCCCTTCACCCGGCCCTTCACCCGGCCCTTCACCCGGCCCTTCACCCGGCCCTTCACCCGGCCCTTCACCCGGCCTTCCGCCCGGCGGCGCCGGATCAGCGCCGCACGAGGGGCAGCTGGGCGATGATTCGCTTGATCACGTGCTCCGGCAGGTGCCGCTCCACGATGGCCTCCGCCGTGGGCAGCAGCCGATGCGCGAGCACCGGGCCGGCCAGCGCCTGCACGTCGTCCGGGATCACGTAGTCCCGCCCGTCGAGCGCGGCCCACGCGCGGCTGGCCCGCAGCAGGTGCAACGTGGCCCGCGGGGACGCGCCAAGCCGCAGCTCGGGCGAGATCCTGGTCGCGTTGACCAGGCTGATGATGTAGTCCTTGACCTGATCCGACACCAGCACCCCGCGTACCGCGATCGCGAGGTTCTGCACGTCGCTGGCCCGCGCCACCGGCTTGAGGTCGTCCAGTGGTGATCTCGAGCCGTGGATGCTGAGCATCTCCCGCTCGGCCGCGGCCGACGGGTAGCCCAGCGAGACCCGGGCGGTGAACCGGTCCCGCTGCGCTTCGGGCAGCGGGTAGGTGCCTTCCATCTCCACCGGGTTCTGGGTGGCGATGACCATGAAGGGCGCCTGCAGCGCATACGTGGTCCCGTCCACCGTGACCTGGCGCTCTTCCATGCACTCGAGCAGAGCGGACTGGGTCTTGGGCGAGGCTCGGTTGATCTCGTCGCCGAGCACGATGTTCGCGAACACTGGTCCCGGCTTGAACTCGAAGTCGCGCCGCTCCTGGTTGAAGGCGCTCACCCCGGTGATGTCGCTGGGCAGCAGGTCCGGCGTGAACTGGACCCGCTGGACGGTGCCGTCGATGGCCCGGGCCAGCGACTTGGCCAGCATCGTCTTGCCCACGCCCGGCACGTCCTCGATGAGCAGATGCCCCTCGGCGAGCAGAACGGCCAGGGTGAGCCGGATCGCCTCCGGCTTTCCCTCGATCACCGACTCGATCGCCCCGCCGATCCTGCGGGCCGCCGGAACTAGATCATCGATTGGGCTCCCCGTCTGCCGTCCGGTGTCTAGAACCACATGGCCTCCCTGAAGGCGCTGGCGGGCAGGGGCCAGCCAGGCTCCCGATCACGTAGCGCTCCCGGCCGAGCGGCTGTACCGCTACAGTACGTCTTTCTCCCGCCAACGCGCGACGCTGGCCCGGCGTCTGCGTCATTGCGCACATCATGGGACACAACGGCAACACGACGGTGACCCAGCGAACCGTCTCCGGGCCGGGCCCGTCCCTGGCGACTCCGGGGTCGGGTTCGTCCCTTGGCGGCCGTCCTGGCCCGAGTCGCTCCACCATGCCCCACCCGGGCCCCACCACACCGATCCGGCCACCGAACCCGTCCGCGAGTTTCGTACTCGACCTGGGATTATTCCGATTCTGCCGGATACCGCTCCGGGCCTCGGCGGCCGTCCGCATGCGTCTCGGGCCGTAGTGACCCAGATTTCCCCCACTTCACTCCACGCCTCTCTACCTGGCAATTCATCGTCGGCGAAGCGCAGATCCAGGTCTTTTGGCCGTTGACGGTGGAGGAATGTGGGGTACAGTGGAGCGCAGTGGTGGAGGATGGCGGCAGGAGGTGAGGGCCTGTGTTCCTCGGCACTCACCAGCCACGGCTGGACGAGAAGGGCCGGCTGTTCCTGCCCGCCAAGTACCGGGAAGAGCTCGCTGGGGGAGTAGTGATCACCAAGGGGCAGGACCGCTGCCTGTTCGTCTGGCCGCGGGAGGAGTTCGCCCGCATCACCGAGAAGCTGCGCAACGCGCCTGTGACCGACAAGGCCTCCAGGGACTACAGCCGCGTCCTGTTCTCTGGCGCCTCCGACGAGCTTCCCGACCGGCAGGGCCGGATCACGGTCCCGGCCGCCCTGCGCGCGTACGCCGGGCTGCAGCGGGACTGCGTGGTCATCGGCGCGAATACCCGCCTCGAGATCTGGGACAGCCAGGCCTGGGAGACCTACCTGGGCACGCAGGAGGACACGTTCGCCGGTGCCTCCCAGGAGGTGTTCCCAGGAATCCTGTAGCGATCGCTGGCCGGCCTCCATCCGCCGCTCCCTGCTGGCATCACTTCCCCGGTGCCAGCCGGCAGCGCCAGCAGACGGAGGCCGGCCGAGGGGACCGGGCGTACGACATCACATGACCTGCAGACTGGGAGAGGGGACGCATGGCAGCGCCAGAGCACGTGCCGGTGCTCGTCGGCCGGGTCACGGATCTGCTCGCACCTGCCCTGGCCGCCCCGGGCGCGGTGCTGGTCGACGCCACGCTGGGCCGGGCCGGACACGCCCGCGCCCTGCTCGACGCCTGTCCTGGCCTGCTGCTTATCGGCATCGACGCTGACCTGGCCGCGATCGAGGCCGCCCGTGAGCTGCTCGCGCCCTACGCCGACCGGGTGACCCTCGTACACGCCCGCTACGACGAGATCCCGGCCGTCGTAGCCGCTCTGCCGACCTCCGGTCCCGGGCCAGCACGGATCATGGGCCTGCTCTTCGACCTCGGCGTGTCCTCGCCGCAGCTCGATGATCCCGCGCGCGGCTTCGCGTACGCCCAGGATGCCCCGCTCGACATGCGGATGGACCGCACCAAGGACCGGACCGCGGCCGACATCGTCAACGGCTACCCAGCCGCCGAACTCGCCCGTGTCCTGCGCGACTACGGCGAGGAACGGTTCGCCCGGCGGATCGCCAACGCCGTCGTGCGCGAGCGGTCCCGCGCGCCGATCGCTTCCACGCTGCGGCTGAGCGCCATCGTCAAGGAAGCGATTCCGGCGGCGACCCGGCGCACCGGCGGGAACCCGGCCAAGCGCACCTTCCAGGCGCTGCGGATCGAGGTGAACGACGAGCTCGGCACGCTGCGCCGGGCGCTGCCCGCGGCGCTGGACATGCTGGCCGTCGAGCGGCCGGGTGGTGGTGCTGGCCTACCACTCGCTCGAGGACCGCATCGTCAAGCGCGAGCTGGTCCGGCTGTCCGCCGACCCGGCCCCGCCCGGCCTGCCCGTACCCGCACGGGCGGCGACACCGCAGTTCCGCCTGCTCACCAGGGGCGCTGAGCGCCCGGATAGCGAAGAAGTCACCGGCAATCCGCGTGCGGCCTCAGTCCGGCTGCGGGCCGCGGAACGGATCCGGGAAGCCGCATGACCCGAGGGGGTACTGATATGGCCACCTACACGACGCCGCGCACCCCCGGCGCCCCCCCGCAGACGCCCGGCCGCGGTACCCCGCCCCGCCGCGGCACCCCTCCAGGCCGCGGCACCCCAGCCGGCCGCGGCACCCCAGCCGGCCGAACCATGCCGCCCGGCCGGGAGACGCTGCCGCCGCGCCCGGCCCGGCCGGGCCTTGGGGATCTCGGTGCCCGCCCGGTACGTGCCCCTCGCCACACCAGGCCGCTCACTGGCCCCGGGACCAAGCCGGCCGCCCGCCCGGCGCTCGGCCGGGCCCGCCCGCGCCGCCCGCGGGCGCCGTTCATCCTGCTGCTCGTCGGCCTGCTCGGCGGGGCCCTGGTCTGTTTGCTGGTCATCAGCACTACCCTCGCCGAGGGGGCGTACCGGATCACCAACCTGCAGCAGCAGGACGCCAACCTGGCCAAGCAGGAGCAGCTGCTCTCGCAGCAGGTTGCGCAGGCCTCCTCGCCGACCCAGATCGCGCAGGAGGCTGAGCAGTTCGGCATGCGACCGAACCCGGCCCTGCAGTTCATCAACCTAAAGACCGGCAAGGTCGTCTCGGGGAAGGTTTCCAGCGCCGACGCGGCGATTAACGTCCCCGGGTACACCCCGTGACACCACCTGACCCGACCCGCAGGCCACAGGCGCGCGGCCCCGCTCCTGGCGGGCGACCCCCCGGAGCCCCCCGCGGTGCTGGCCCGGGGGCGCGACCCCCCGGAGCCCCCCGTTCTTCTTCTCATTCTTCTTCCCGGGGGGACCCATCCCCCCGGACCCCCCTTGGGAAAGACCCAGCCGCCCGGACCTCCCTGGGCCGGGGCTTGCCGCCTCCCCGTGCTCCCCGGGCCGGGCCGCCGCCAGGAAGACCGGGCGCACGCGGCCAGGTCCGTTCAGCAGAAAGAATCCCGCCCCCGCCCCCGCCTCGGCCGCCCAAACCGCCCCGGCCCCGCCGTCTCATCCCGCGCGGCAACTCGGCCCGCAGGCTCGGCGTCGCCTTGCTCGCGATCATCTTCGTGCTGACCCTATTCGCCGCGCGCCTGGTCCAGCTACAGGGCCTTCAGGCCGGCCACTACCGCACGCTGGCCTTGAAACAGCGGGACCTTACGATCCACCTGCCCGCGGTGCGCGGCAGCATCACCGGGGCGAACGGGGAGGCGCTCGCCATGACGGTGGCGACCTACCTGGTGTACGCCGACCCGCCGCAGATGCCGGTGGCCGATCAGGTGCCTGTCGCGACCAAGCTCGCCTCCTACCTCAACCTGCCGGCCTATCAGATCCTCCAACTCATCCAGCACCCCACCTCGCCGCAGTACGTGGTGCTGGAAAAGGGCGTGTCCGCGCAGGTGGGCAACGAGATCCAGGCCTTGAACCTACCCGGCATCTCGCTGACCCCGAGCTACGCCAGGTCCTACCCGGATGGCGACGTCACGGCCAACATCATCGGCTTCACCGGCACGAACAGCCAGGGCCTGACCGGCGCGGCCGGCCTCGAGCAGGAGTACAACTCGCTACTGGCCAGCCGGCAGGCGTCGAGCAGGTGCAGGTCGGCACGAACGGCCAGCAGATCCCGCTTGCGGGCAGCAACGACCGCCCGGTGGTGAACGGCAGCAGCCTGCGGCTGACCATCGTCCCGGCGCTGCAGTACGACGCTGAGCAGGCCTGCGCCGCCCAGGTGGCCAAGAGCGACGCCAGCAACTGCACGGTGGTGATCATCCAGCCCAAGACCGGCTACGTGCTGGCCATGGCGCAGTGGCCCACCTACGACCCGTCGACCGTCACCGACGTGAACCAGGCGACCGACATAGCGGTACAGGACGAGTTCCAGCCGGGTTCGACGGCCAAGGTGATGACGGCCGCGGCCGCGTTCGAACACGGCGGCCAGACCCCGATGAGCGCCTACAACATCCCGTATCAGATCAACGAGGGCGGCCAGAGCATCCAGGACGCCGAATGGGGGCCCGGCGAGCGGTACACCATCGCCG
Organism: uncultured Actinomycetes bacterium; assembly: GCA_963722055.1. GTDB lineage: Bacteria > Actinomycetota > Actinomycetes > Streptosporangiales > Streptosporangiaceae > Palsa-504. The sequence continues at coordinate 197,688 of CAVRLA010000008.1, forward strand.
GCATCATCGCGCACTCCTCCAACGTCGGCATCTCGCAGGTGGCCGCGCACGTGCCCCCGCAGGTGCAGTACGACTACCTGCGGGCGTTCGGCCTTGGCCAGCCGAGCGGCCTCGGGCTGCCGGGGGAGACCGCGGGTGACCTGCCCCCGGTCTCGCAGTGGTGGCCGGATACCCGGTACACCCTGGCGTTCGGCCAGGGCGTCGCGACCACCGCGATCCAGATGGCCGAGGTGTACGCCACGATCGCCAACAACGGCGTACGGGTGCAGCCGACGCTGGTCGAGGGGACGACCGACGCCGCGGGCACGTACACGCCGGCCGCGCCCTCCTCCTCGCGCCGGGTGATCCAGGCCAAGACCGCGGAAGAGCTGCGTCAGATCCTGGAGCAGGTGCCAGCCATCGACGAGGAGGGCGACCAGCCCTGGGGCATCTTCCCCGGTTACGCGGTCGCGGCCAAGACCGGCACCTCGCAGGAAACCAACGGAACCTGCGCTCTGTGCGTCTACGGGGCGAGCTACATTGGCATGGCGCCCGGTAACAACCCGCAGCTGGTCATCGCTGTGAACGTACAGAACCCGCGTCAGGGCGGCCACTTCGGTGACGTTGCAGCCGGGCCGGTCTTCTACCAGGTGATGAAGGAAGCACTGGCTACGCTGCAGATCCCGCCGGACGGTGCTCAGCCGGCCAACATCCGCCTGACGGCGCCGTGATAGGAGGTACCCTCACCCCGTGGCGATCCGACCCGCCCGCCCGCAGCCGCGGCCGCTGTCCGCTCTCGGCTCGCTGCTGGGTGTCCGGCTGGCGTCGGTAGGAAAATCTCTTTCCTCGAACGATCTGGGGTTCGTGAGCGGAGTCACGCTCGACTCGCGCGCGGTGGCGCCCGGCGACTTGTATGTCGCGCTGCCCGGGACCAAGGTCCACGGCGCCGCGTTCTGCGCCGACGCTGTAGCCGCGGGAGCCGTCGCGGTGCTGACCGACCCGGACGGACGGGCCCGCGCCACGGCGACCGGGGTGCCGGTCTTCGTGCTCGCCGATCCGCGGGGCAAGCTGGGCGAGGTGTCCTGTTGGGTCTACGGGAACCCGTCGAGTCGGCTGCGGCTCATCGGCGTGACCGGGACCAGCGGCAAGACCACCTCGACCTACCTGCTGGAGTCCGGGCTGCGCGCGGCCGGCCACCAGACCGGACTGATCGGCGGGGTGGAAACCAGGATTGGCCGGGACCGGCTACCCAGTACCCTGACCACCCCCGAGGCGCCCGATCTGCAGGCCCTGTTCGCGGTCATGGCCGAACGCGGGGTAACCGCCGCGGCGATGGAGGTGTCCAGCCATTCGCTGGCTCTCGGCCGGGTCGCGGGCACGAGCTTCGACGTCGCGGTGTTCACCAACCTGTCGCAGGATCACCTGGATTTCCACGTCGACCTGGAGGACTATTTCCGGGCCAAGGCGTCCCTGTTTATGCCGCCCGTTCTCGGTGTCATCAACCTCGATGACAAGTACGGCCGCCGGCTCGCGTCCTCCGCGCTCGTGCCCGTTACCACGTTCTCGGCCACCGGGAAGGACGAGGCGGACTGGCGGGCGGTCGACGTCCGGTCCGGCGCGGACGGCAGCACCTTCCGCGTGATCGGGCCGGGCGGGGTCGAGGCGGACGTCTCCGTCGGGCTGGCCGGGGTGTTCAACGTGGCCAACGCGCTCGGCGCCGTGGTCGCGCTGGTCGAGTCCGGGGTCAGGCTGGAGGACGCGGTGGCCGGCCTCGCGGCCTGCCCCGGCGTCCCGGGACGGCTGGAGCGGGTGCCCGCCCCCGGGCTGGACATCACGGCGTTCGTCGACTACTCGCACAAGCCGGGCGCGGTCGAGGCGGTGCTGCGCTCGCTGCGGCCGGTCACCCAGGGCAGCCTGATCATCGTGCTGGGCTGCGGCGGCGACCGGGACAAGGCCAAGCGCCCGATGATGGGCGCCGCCGCCGCGGCGCTGGCCGATGTGGCCATTCTCACCAGTGACAATCCGCGATCCGAGGACCCGCTGGCCATCCTCGCCGCGATGCTGGACGGTGTGCTGAGCGTGCCGCAGGACGACCGGGCCCGGATCATCGTCGAGCCCGACCGGGCCGCCGCGATCACCCAGGCCGTCGGCCTGGCCGCACCTGGCGACGTGGTAGTAGTGGCCGGCAAGGGCCACGAGACCGGGCAGTACGTGGCCGGCGCAGTGCTGCCCTTCGACGACCGCAAGGTCACCGCGGCGGCGCTGGAGCGCGTGGCCAAAGGCCAGTCGGCCGCGGATTTCGACCCGTGGGCGGTGGACCGGTGATCCCGCTGACCCTGGCCCAGATCGCCCAGATCACCGGCGGCCAGCTGCACGGGGAGCCGGCCGCCGTCGTGTCCGGGGAGGTGGTGATCGACTCCCGGCGGGCCGGACCGGGCGGCCTGTTCGCCGCGGTCGCGGGGGAGCGGACCGACGGGCACGACTTCGCCTCGGCCGCGGTCGCGGCCGGCGCGGTCGCGGTCCTGGCCACCCGCCCGGTTCCGGTCCCCTCGGTCCTGGCCACCCGCCCGGTTCCGGTCCCCTCGGTCCTGGTCGCTGACGTCCCGGCCGCCCTGGCCGCGCTGGCCGCTTTCGTGCTGGACTCGCTGCCCGCCATCGCGATCGCGGGCATCACCGGGTCGTCGGGCAAGACGACGACCAAGGATGTGGCCGCCCAGCTGGTCGAGCGCCTCGGGCCGACGGTCGCGCCCGCCGGATCGTTCAACAACGAGTTCGGCCACCCCCTCACCGTGCTGCGGGCGGACTCCTCGACCAGGTACCTGGTCCTCGAGTTGTCGGCCCGGGGGCCCGGCCACATTGCCTACCTGTGCGGCATCGCGCCGCCCCGCTACGGCGTGGTGCTGAACGTAGGTCACGCGCACGCCGGGGAGTTCGGCGGCCTGGACCAGGTGGCCCGGGCCAAGGGCGAGCTCGTCGAGGCGCTCCCCGCTGAGGGCGTGGCCATCCTGAACGCCGACGACCCTCGCGTCCTGGCCATGGCCGCCCGGACCGCGGCCCGTGTCGTCACCTTCGGCATTGCGCCCCGCGCGCCCCTTTCCTCGCACGCGCCCCAGCCCACGATCCAGGCGGCGGACGTTCGGCTGGACGACCTGGGGCGGCCGAGCTTCACCCTGCTGACCCCCGAGGGCCCGGCCCCGGTAAACCTCCGGCTGCATGGCGCCCATATCGTGCCAGACGCCCTGGCCGCCGCGGCCCTCGCGCACGAGCTCGGCCTGGGCCTGGCCGGCATCGCGGACGGGCTTTCCGCGGCGGTGGCGCGCAGCCGGTGGCGGATGGAGATCCACCGACGGGGAGATGGGGTGACGGTCATCAACGACGCGTACAACGCGAACCCCGAGTCTGTCCGGGCTGCCCTGACGGCTCTCCGCCATCTGGCGCAGGACGGGCGGGCCTTCGCGATCCTCGGCCACATGGCCGAGCTCGGTGCCATCTCGCGGGACCGGCACGAGGACGTCGGAGAATTCGCCGCCCGGGCCGACCTGGCCGGCCTGATCGCGGTGGGGCCGGAGGCGGAACCGCTGCTGGCCGGCGCGCGGCGGGTGCGGTCCTGGACCGGTGAAGCGCTCGCAGTGCCCGACGGCGCGGCCGCGCTCGACACTCTGGCGAACCAGTTGAAGCCCGGCGACGTTGTGCTGGTAAAGGCATCCCGCGCGGCTCATCTGGAGGGCGTGGCGGAGATGCTGATCCAGGGCGACGAGCCCTCCAACCCCGCCAGCCGACAGCACGAGGAGGCGGACCGGTGAGAACCGTCCTGTTGTCCGCAGCCGTCTCGCTGTTCTGCGCGCTGTTCGGCACCCCGCTGGCCATCAAGGCGTTCACCAGACGCGGCTACGGCCAGGAGATCAGGTCGGACGGCCCGCAAGGGCACCTGTCCAAGCGCGGCACGCCGACCATGGGCGGCACGGTGATCATCACCGCGTCGCTGGCCGGCTACCTCGTCGGTCACCTGGTCACCGGCGATGCCATGTCCGCGTCCGGGCTGCTCGTGCTGTTCCTGATGACCGGGCTCGGCCTGGTCGGGTTCGCCGACGACTTCATCAAGCTCTACATGCAGCGCAGCCTGGGCCTGCGCAGCGGGGCCAAGCTGGCCGGCCAGGCCATCGTGGGCGCGATCTTTGCGGTGCTGGCGATCAGGTTCCCCGACGGATGGGACATTACCCCGGCGTCGACTCACCTGTCGTTCTACGCGGATTTCGGGATCTCCGTCGGGCCGGTGCTCTTCGTGGTCTGGGTCATCCTCATGGTCTCCGGGACCTCCAACGCCGTGAATCTCGCCGACGGGCTGGACGGCCTGGCCACTGGTGCGGCCATCCTCGCGCTCGCCGCCTACATGATCATCGGCATCTGGCAGCTGCGGAACGACTGCACGGTTTACCTTGCCCAAGGCTGCTACACCATTCGCGACCCGCAGGATCTGGCCATCGTGGCCGCCACCGTCATGGGCGCCTGCATCGGCTTCCTGTGGTGGAACGCCCCCCCGGCCAAGATCTTCATGGGCGACACCGGGTCGCTGGCCCTGGGTGGCGTGCTCGCTGGGCTGGCCATCACCACCCATACCGAGCTGCTGCTGTTCCTGTTGGGCGGCCTGTTCGTGATCATCACGCTGTCCGTGGTGATCCAGGTCGGCTCGTTTAAGCTGACCGGTAAGCGGGTGTTCCGCATGGCCCCCCTGCAGCACCACTTCGAGCTGGCAGGCTGGGCCGAGACCACGATCGTGGTCCGCTTCTGGATCATCGCCGGCATCTGCGTCGCCCTGGGCCTCGGCATCTTCTACGTCGGCTGAGCCCGCCAGCTCGGGTTCTACCCCTTCTGAAGCTGCCCGGCTTACGACCGCCCGTGTCACTTGCCACACTCACATCGCGTCAGCCACTCCCTTCACGTGACTCGTGCCCCGCGCCACCGCACCGATGGACCATTGCTGTCGCTATAGCGGCACCGATGTTCCATCGGTGCCGCTGCGGCCCCGGGGTGAGCGGGCGCTAGCGGCGTCAGCGGGCGGGCAGGGTGGGGTGCGCGGGCCCGGGCGGGAGGTCGGTCATCTCGCGGGTGATGGCCCATCGCTCGTGGTCCCGCCACGCGCCGTCGATGAACAGCATGTCGGGCGAGTAGCCCTCCTTGCGGAAGCCCTGCCGCCGGACCAGGGCGAGCGAGGCCCGGTTGGCCGGCTGGATGTTGGCTTCCAGCCGGTGCAGGCGCAGCTCGCCGAACGCGTAGCACAGCACCAGGCCCAGGCCCTCGGTCATGTAGCCCCGGCCCGCGGCCGGGGCGAAGGCGGCGTAGCTGAGGGTGGCGGACTGGAAGCGGCCGCGGATGATCGAGTCGATGATGATGACGCCGACCATCGCACCGCTGTCGCGCACGCAGACCAGCCGCCCCTCGGTGCTGGACCGGCTCAGCCGAGTGAGGTATGCCTGGAACGCCTCGGGTGTGGTGGGCAGCGTGTACCACGGGTGATGCAGCCCCACGCTGGCCCGGGCCAGCCCGATGAACTCCTCCTCGTCGGCCGCGGTCAGCTCCCGCAAGATCACCCGGGAGACGCCCTCATCCCCGTCCATGAAGCCCGATTATCCGCCCGACCGTCCCGCCAGTCCCTCCGACCCCACCCCCTCCGCCCCGATCCCCTCCGACCCCATCCCCTCCGCCCCCATCCCCTCCGCCCCCATCCCCTCCGCCCCCATCCCCTCCGCCCCCATCCCCTCCGCCCCCATCCCCTCCGCCCCCATCCCCTCCGACCTCACCCCCGACCGCCCCGATGTCCCATTGACCCGGTTATAACCGCCCCGATGGCCCATCGGGGCGGTTAGCCGATGGTGCTAGGCCGCCACGGTGGGCCAGGCGAACGCGCTGAGTTGGTCGTCCACGGGCGCGCCGGTGAGCCGGTTGGCCAGCGTGGACATCGTATAGATGCCGATCCCGAGCACCACCTCGAGCGCGTTCTGCCCGGTGTAGCCGCTGGCCAGGAAGACCCGCAGCGCATCGTCGCCGACATCGCCCGCGGTGTCCAGGACCTGCAGCGTGAACACCCGGACCGCGTCCAGGCGCTGGTCCGGTAGCGGACTGCTGTCGCGCAGCGCCGCGATGATGTCCGGCCGCGCGCCAAGTGCGGTCAGCCGGGCGGTGTGCATGGCCACGCAGACGTGGCAGCCGTTCCTGGTCGCGATCGTCATCACCACCACCTCGCGGGCTACCGGGTCTAGCGTGCCGTTCTCGAAGATCGCGTTGAGCTTGGCGAACCCCTCGAGCAAGTGTGGTGAGGCCGCCCACCGGGCCGTCGCGGCCGGGAGGTAGCCGAGATGGTTCTGGGTCGCGGCCATGAACCGGCGTGATCCGGCCGGAGCCGATGCGATGGTGTACTCGGGGAACCAGGACATGACGCCCTCCTGACTGGTAAAATAGACAACTGGGTTGTCTATAACGGTAAACAAGGTTGTCTATCGTGTCAAACGAAAACGGTGAGCCGCCCGCGTACGGGTTCGAGCTGCCACTGCTCCTGTTCGGCGGGTTCCGGTCGATCATCGATGAGCTGCACGCCGAGTTGGCCCGTCGCGGGCATCCGGACCTGCGTCCGGCCCACGGCTTCGCGCTGCAGGCCATCGGCGTGCGCGGAGCCACCGCCACCGAGGCCGGGCGCCGGCTGGGGATCTCCAAGCAGGCCGCGGGCAAGACGATCGAGCGGCTCGAGGATCTCGGCTATGTACAGAAGGCCGGTGACGACAAAGACCGGCGGCGCAAGCTGGTCCGCATCACCCCACGCGGATGGGAGGCGCTGGACATGTCCGCGATGATCTTCGACGACATCCGGTCCCGCTGGGCCAGTGTGCTAGGCCCGGGCCGGCTGTCCGCCCTCGAAGCCGACCTGCGCACCATGGTGCCCGGCGATACGTTCCGCCTGGACGTGCCGGGCTGGTTCGGGGCTTAGATGATTACCGTGACGTTCGCGGGCTGCGGCGACGCGTTCGGCAGCGGCGGCCGGTTCCAGGCCTGCATCCATCTCCGGCCGGAAGCGCCGGAAGCGCCGGAAGCGCTCGAGGCTCCGGCCGCGCCCGAGGCTCCGGCCGCGCTCGCCGGGCCGGTCCTGCTCGACTGCGGCGCGACATCGCTGGCCGCACTGCGGCGCTGCGGGCTTGACCCGGGTGAGATCACCGCGGTGTTCGTGTCCCACCTGCATGGGGACCACTTCGGCGGGCTCCCGTTCCTCATCCTGGACGGCCAGTTCTCCCGGCGCGTCGCCCCCCTCGCGGTCGTCGGCCCGCCGGGCACCCAGCAGCGGCTGGCCGCCGCGATGGAATGCCTGTTCCCCGGCTCCACGCAGGTCCGCCGCCGGTTCGAGGTCAGCGTGGTTGAACTGTCGCCGGGCCGCACCGAGCAGGTGGCGGGCGTCACGGTCCGCGCGTGGGAAGCCCGCCATCCCAGCGGCGCTCCGGCCCTGATCCTGCGCCTGGCCGTCGGCCCGACGGTGGTCGCCTACACCGGCGACACCGCCTGGACTCCCGCCGTCGCCGAGGCCTCGCACCAGGCCGACTTGCTCATCGCGGAGGCGTACTACTGGGACAAGGCAGTCCCGTACCACCTGCGGTACGCCGATCTCGCCGAGCACGAGATCACCGCCCGCCGCGTGGTGCTGACCCATATGTCGGCCGACATGCTGGCCCGCCAGCACCTAGCCGTCCACGACATCGCCCGCGACGGCCTGGTCATCACGCTGTGACGGCGCTGTGGTGAATGACCGGCCGGTAGCCCGCGGCCAGCACAGCCACGGTGGCCAGCGGCGTGATGACCGTCAACGGGGCCGCGGGCGCATCCTGCCGCTCGACCCGGTCCCGGTAGCCGCCCGGCGTCCAGGCCAGCAGCCCGCTGTCGTGGACCAGCCACGGCGCCCCGTCGGCCTCGACCATCGCCCCGTCGGGCAGTCCTGACAGCGGGGCCGTGTACGTCCGCCGGATCCCGGGCCGAACGAGCCGGTCCGCGTGCAGCCGCGCATCGATCTCCCCGACGCCGGGAACGCCGCTGGCGAAGGCGGCTGCCCAGCAACGCTTGAACGCCTGATAGTCCCGGTACCGGCACTCGCCGCACGGCCGGTGCCCGGCCGCCAGGCCGGTGGCCTCGTCGAGGAAGAACAGCTCGGTCAGTCGGCCCGGCGCCCACAGCTGTCGGCGCCTGCCCTTGAACTCCAGTACGCAGATCGCCCAGGCCCGGCCGCGGGAGTAACGGACCAGCCGCCCCGCCGGATCGTGCAGCCCGCCGCGGTTCCCCCAGAACAGGCCGCGGTCGGGGACGGCGATCAGCGTGCCGTCCGGAGCCACCCGGTTCTGCCGCGGCATCGCCGGACCTCCTTTTCTCAGTTGGCCCGTACCGGTCGCCGTGATCGCCACGCGGCCTCGGCCGCTCCCATCGGCGTGCACGGCGGGCCCTGGAAGAACGGCCAGATCTCCTCGGCGATGCCGCGCCAGTCGGCGGTCGCGGACAGCTCGCCGAGCAGGGCGAACAGACCGAGGTTGATCCGCTGCAGGATTACGTAGGAGCGGGGGATCCGTGCGTACGCGGCCAGTGGGCTGCGGAAGTCGAAGAACTTCCTGGTCACTGCGGAGGCGTACTCGCCGGTCATGGTCCGCGGGCCGCGCTCCCGGACGGTGTCGTAGAACACTGCCATGTGCTCCACGACCAGCGACGTGGGCACCGGCGCGTCCGGCACCAGGAAGCCGGCCTGCACCATGGCCTCGCGGAACCCCTCGGGGTCCTTGTCCACGCACAGGTGCTTGACCATCGCGGCCAGCGGCTGCATCTCCTCGGCGCTGAAGTACTTGACCAGGCCGAAGTCGAGGAAGGTGACCCGGCCGTCGCCGTGGAACAGGTAGTTGCCCGGGTGCGGGTCGCCGTTGAAGGCGTGCGCCTCGTACAGGCTGCGGAACACGAAGCGGTAGATCGTCTCCGCGGCCAGGTCGCGCTCGGCCTGTGACCAGCCGGCCAGCTCGGCGAACCTGGCCCCGTCGGCGAGCTCGCTGGTTACCACCCGGCGGGTGGACAGCTCGTCGATGATCTGCGGGACACTGATGGTGGGGTGGCCTTGGTAGTAGCTGGCGAACATCTGCTGGTTGCGGGCTTCCCGGCGGTAATCGAGCTCCTCGGTGACCCGTTCCCTCAGCTCCGCGAGCAGCGCGTCGACATCCTGGCTGGGCGCGGTGATCTTGAGCATCCGGCGCAGCAGCGCGACGTTCCCCAGGTCGGCTTCGATGGTCTCGGCGATCCCTGGGTACTGAACCTTGACCGCGACGGCCCGGCCGTCGTGGGTGATCGCGCGGTGCACCTGCCCGATCGACGCGGCGGCGATGGGTTCGGGATCCCAGGTCGCGAACGCCCGCTCCGGGGCCGGCCCAGCTCCTCGGTGACCACCCGCGCGGCCAGTTCGGGGCTCATCGGCGGCACGCTGTCCTGCAGCCGGCTCAGCGTGCGGCGGGCGGACGGCGACAGGCCGTCGTTGACGTAGCTGGCCATCTGGCCGAGCTTCATCAGCACACCCTTCATCGTGCCCAGGGTCGCCGTCACGTCCTCGGCCGTCTGCAGCGCCAGGTCGTTCCGTAGCTGCTCCCGGTGCTCGCCGGCGCTGGCGAACAGCCGCGGCGCGTTGCTCGCGTAGCGTGCGCCGCCGCGCGCGGCCAGCCGCAGCGCCGCCATCCCCCGCTCGACCCGCATGCGGCCGCCCGGCCCCCTAGACAGACCCGGCCTTCTAGACAGACCCGGCCTTCTAGACAGACCCGGCCTTCTAGACAGACCCCGGCCCCGTCGCCGTCCCAGGACCGCCAACGCCGCGATCGACGCGCCGCCCACCGCCGCGGCCAGAGCGGCCAGCGTCCGGGCCCGTACCTTCAACCTCGCGTCCCAGAACTGGCCCTGCGCATACGCAGAGCGAGTTGCTGTCGCGCCTCGAGTACCCCGGGCTCAGCCATGAACACCGCATCGAATACGCCGAGCGTCTGGCGGATCTCGGTCCGGCGGTCGGGGGTGACCGCCTGCGGAGCCGGGTAGCCGTACAGGTCCCGCGCCCAGTCCGGCAGGGTGGCGAGCGCGGCGTCCCGCAGGTCCAACCAGAGCTCCGCGATCTCCTCACCCATGCCGGCCGGGTCCAGCATGTAGCCCATCGACTCCGCGGCCGCCGGAGTGCACCGCAGCTCGGACCGGACGCCGGTGATGTAGGCCTGCAGCGCGGCCACGCTGTCCGGGATGATCTCGCGCGGGACCCCGAGCAGCTCAGCCGATATGGCCATCTCGCCGACGTAGGCGTCGGCGTCCGAGCCCGCGGGTGGCGTACCGAACAGCTGGACGGCGGCGAGCACCGAGTCCACCAAGGCCGCGTGCACCCAAAGCAGCAGAGCGGGATCGCCGGCGGCGTAGGACCGGCCGGTCACGGTATCCGTGCCGCGGACGTGCTCGTGGATCATTCGCACCCGCCGGGCGGCCCGGCTCGCACTGTCCCGGTCGCCGTAGGTCAGGGTCGCGACGTAGGTGGAAGTGGCAGCCAGCCGGCCGACTGGGTCCCGCCGCCAGTCGCTGTGTTGGTCGACGCCGGCCATGGCCAGCGGGTGCAGCGCCTGGATCAGCACCGAACGCAGCCCCGCGACCGGGGCGGACAGGTCGGCGGCCAGCCGCCAGGTCACGCTGGCCGGCCCGAAGAACCCGTCGTCTTCCGGCTCGTCCGGCACCGCGGACACGAACGCAGCGGCGTACCGCTCGACCAGGCCGACTGCGGCGGCGGCGCTGTCTCCGGGAGCGACGAGCCCCCGGTTCCCTTCCGAGCCTGCGGCGGCGTAGGGCCCGGCGGTCATGACGTGTCCCGCAGGCCCGCGAACAGGTCATCCTCGGGCACCGGCGCGCCGGTCGTGTCGCTGACCCGGATGAAGCTCTCCCGGCCGAAGGTGGCTTCGGCGACCTCCGGCGGGAGCTTGCTGAACCACGAATCGTTGATCTGGCTGCCGTGCGCGAACAGCGCGTCGCGCTTGCGGCTCAGCACCGGCCGGATATCTACGGTCGTGGTGATGCGCTGCTCGGACTCCAGGCCCCGGCGCATCACCTCGAGATCTACGTTCTCGAAGTCCGGGACCTCCAGGCCCAGTTCGCGCAGCGCCTCCCACATCTTCCGCCAGTCGCTGCCGCGCATGGCGCTGAGGTAGAGCTTGGCCGGGATGCCCGATTCCTTGAACGCCGCCTGCGCGCACAGGCTCGCGTGCAAGTGATCCGGATGCTGGTACGGTCCCTGATCGTCGTAGGTGACCAGCACCTGCGGCCGGTACCGCTCGATCAGGCCCGAGATCCTCGCCGCCACCTCCGCCTGCGGGATGTTGCAGAACGCGTCGGGCCGTTCCTTGTAGTCCCAGTCCGGCATGCCGGAGTCGTGATAACCGAGCAGTTCCAGGTCCGTGACCCCCAGGATGGCGCACGACTCGCGCAGCTCGGCCAGGCGCTGGCGCGCCACGGCCTGCTCATCGTGCCCGTCCTGCCCCGGCTTGACACCGCCCTGCGCGTCGCCGAACTCCCCGTTGGTGCAGGTCACGACCACCGTCCGGATGCCCTGGGCGGAGTAGGCGGCCAGCACCCCGCCGGTACTCGACGCCTCGTCGTCGGGATGGGCGTGGACCGCCATCATTGTCAGCGTTTCTGCCATGCTTCCAGCGTGCCTGACCAGCCGTGCTAACGCCCAATCGGGGCCGCTTAGCGCACGGGCAGTAGCGCGGCCGTCACGGTGAGCAAGAACGTAGTCAGGGCGCCGAAACCGTGGGCCAGCGGGATGAACGGGAGCAGGGGCAGCCTGCGCCGCCGGACCCGAACCGGCTCGGCCAGCAGGTTGGCGATCATCTCGTCGGTGACGGTGAACGCGTCCTGGTGCTCGGTCGCCACGGCCTGCCGTACCTCCGAGCCTCGGGCCGCGCGGACCCGATCGGCCTCGGCTTCCCGGTCGCTGTCCGCCCCGGGGTCGGGCCGCACCGGGTAAGGCGTCCAGACGGTCACCGTACCGATGCCCAGGCAAATCGCGGTGCAGACCAGGGCCACGCCGACCCAGGCCAGCGGGCGCCACCCGCTGGCCAGGTAGCTGACCCAGACCGTGAGTCCGGCCAGGGCCGCGCTGGCGTGACCGAATACCACCCCCGGCGGCACGCCTACCCCCGTCGCCCGCTGGCGGCGCAGGCCGCCGCGCGCAACCCAGGTTCGCAGCATGTAACCGCCGATGCTGGCGGTGAACAGCCACGCAATCAAGGCGGCCAGGCCGATGCTCATGGTCACATCCGCGGGGCGCAGGTACCCGCAGCGTACCCGGCAGGCTGCGGCGGCGATAGACCCCAGAACCTTACGGCCCGGTGGCCTCGGCCGCCTCCGTGAGGGCCTCCGGGTGCATCCGGTGGTAGTGCTTGGTCAGCACGGCGCTGGCCTGGCCCGGCTGGTAGGCCAGGGTGCGCCCGCATATCTCGCATCGGGTCAGGGGAAGCCGGGTCACTGTCACCGGGAAACGTGAAGAATCTGGCCTGCTCATCGCTTCACATGATGCCAGAGCCGCGGCCGCGTCCCGGCCCCGGGCCGGCCGGGGGCACGGCGTGTCACGCGGTAATTTTCCAACGCTCCGGCGGCCGCCGACGTCTCCAGAACATGCTCCGATGCTCACGAAATGCGCCCGCGAGCACCCGGCTGATCATCCCGGCCACCTCACTGGCCGGGCCGCTGCTCGACTTCACCGACGTCAGCCACGGCTGGCTCGTGCTGGGCACGCCACCTGGCACACCGCCGACGGCGGCCGCACCTGGACCCGCGGCTAGCGGCCCGCAGCTGAAATCCCGGGCGACACGCGCCGGATATCCGGGTCTTGGCGAGGTCCGGCGAACAGACTTGAACCATGTCTTTGCAGGTTTCCGGCGGCGTCGACGACTCGGCAGATCCGGACCTGGCCGAAACAGCTACGCCGGATACGGCCGGGCTCGGCTGGCCGGACCTGGACGGCGTGCGGAACCGGATCGGCGTCTGGCGCGCGCTGCTCGACCGGCCGCTGACGTCCTACTACCTGGTCCTCGGCATCACGACGCTGCTGCTCGGACTCGGCCTGGTCATGGTGGAGTCCACGGCGTCCGTCGCCGACCTGATCGCCGGGCTGTCGCCCTACTCCGACTTCAAGAAGCAGCTGCTCGGCGCTGTCATCGGGGTGCCGCTGATGTGGATAGCGGCCCGCTCGGCGCCCCGGCTGTTCCGGGCCTTCGCCTATCCGCTGCTCGCGCTGGCCATCGTCGGGCTCGGCCTGACCCTGATCCATGGCGTCGGCGTCTCGCAGAACGGCGCGGCCCGCTGGATCAACATCGGCGGACAGCCCATCCAGCCCTCCGAGATCGCCAAGCTGGCCCTGGTAGTGTGGGGCGCCGATCTGCTCGCCCGCAAGGACCGGCTGGGCCACCTGGCCGACTGGCGGCACATGCTCGTGCCGCTCATGCCGGGCACCGCCGTGCTGTGCCTGCTCGTCATGACCGGTGACGACCTGGGCACCACGTTCATCTTGCTGATCATCTTCCTGGCCCTGCTGTGGGTCATAGGCACGCCCGGGCGCGTGTTCGGCGGCATGCTCATCCTGATGGCTCTGGCCATGGTGCTCATGATCGTGTCGGCGAAATACCGTCTCGGCCGCCTGGTCGGCTTCCTGGACCAGGGAAGCAGCGCCAGCGGCGCCAACTGGCAGGCCACGCAGGGCAAGTACGCGCTCGGCTCGGGCGGCATCTTCGGCGTGGGTCTCGGCGCCAGCGGGCAGAAGTGGGGCTACGTTCCGGAATCCACCAGCGACTTCATCTTCGCCATCATCGGCGAGGAACTCGGGCTGGTCGGCACGCTGTGCGTGACCGCCCTGTACGGCGGGCTGGCCTTCGCGGGCCTGCGGATCGCTCGGCGCGTACCTGACATGTTCGCGCGCCTGGCGGCGACCGGTATCACCGCGTGGATCGTGGTCCAGGCCGTGGTCAACATCGGCGCGGTGCTCGGCGTCCTGCCCATCACCGGCGTGCCGCTGCCCCTCGTCTCGGCGGGGCTGTCGTCACTGCTGAGTACCCTGGTCGCGCTGGGCATGCTGATGTCGTTCGCCAGGCTTGAGCCAGGTGCCCAGGAGGCTTTGGCCGCACGTGGCCCCGGCGGGCCGCTGCGCGTTCTAAGCTGGCTCGGTCTAGCAAAGCGCCGACGATAGCGCGCAGCAGTTCAGGGACGAGACATGAGGGTAGTGCTTGCCGGCGGCGGGTCCGCCGGACACATCGAACCAGCTCTGGCGCTGGCGGACGCCCTGCGGCGGGCCGACCCGGACGCGGAAATAACCTGCCTGGGCACCGAACGCGGCCTGGAGACCAGGCTGATCCCGCTGCGCGGATACCCACTCGAGCTCATCCCGGCCGTGCCGATGCCCCGGACGGTGACGCCCAAGCTGCTGACGGTGCCGGGCCGCCTCGCCGGGGCGATCAACACGGCAGCCGGCGTGCTGGACCGGACCAGGGCGCAGGTCGTCGTCGGCTTCGGCGGCTACGTCGCAACCCCCGCCTACCTGGCGGCGCGGCGACGCAAGATCCCGATCGTGGTGCACGAGGCGAACCCGCGGCCGGGCATCGCTAACCGCCTGGGCGCCAAGTTCACCACGCACGTCTTCACCGGCCACCCGGACGCCCAGCTCAGGAACGCGAAATACATTGGCATCCCGATCCGGCGCGAGATCGCCGAACTGGACCGGCTCGCGATCGGCGACAAGGCCCGGGCCCATTTCGGCCTCCGCCCGGACCTGCCCGTGCTCCTGGTCACCGGCGGCTCGCAAGGGGCGCGGTCGCTGAACCAGGCCGTGTTCGGCGCGGCCGAGTGGCTCTGGGACGCGGGCGTCCAGGTGCTCCACGTGATCGGGCCGCGCAATGGTGCCGATGCGCCGACGACGGCGACCGGCGTACCCTACGTGGCCATGCCCTACGTCGACCGGATGGACCTGGCCTACGCGGCGGCCGATTTCGCGCTGTGCCGGGCCGGCGCGATGACGTGCGCCGAGATGACCGCCGTCGGCCTGCCGGCCGCGTACGTGCCGCTCCCCATCGGGAACGGCGAGCAGCGGCTGAACGCGGTGCCGATCGTGCAGCGAGGCGGCGGCATGCTGGTCAATGACGCCGACCTGAAGCCCGAGTGGATTCGGGACACCTTGCTGCCGGTGCTGGTCAACATCGATCAGGTGGCGGACATGTCAGAGGCGGCCGCGTCGCTGGGCCGCGGCGACGCCGACCGCTGCCTCGCCGAGGCGGTCATCGAGGTCGTGCAGGGGAAGGATCGGGGTACGGATCCAGATGCTCAAGAGCCTGATCACGCCCACTGAGCCGGTGCCCGCCAGCCGTCTGGGGCGGGTGCACTTGACCGGGATCGGCGGCGCCGGCATGTCGGGTATCGCGCGGATCATGCTGGCCCGGGGAATCGGCGTATCCGGCAGCGACGCGATGCCCTCGGCGCTTGTCGATGACCTGCGCGCGCATGGCGCTCGCGTGCACATCGGGCACGCGTCCGCCAACCTCGGCGATCTCGGCGCGGGGGACACCCTGGTGCTGTCCAGCGCGATCCGCCCGGACAACCCGGAACTGATCGAGGCCACGCGGCGGGGTATGCGGATCATGCACCGGGCCGCGGCGCTGGCCTCGGTTATGGCCGGACGACGGGTAATCGCGGTCGCCGGCACGCACGGGAAGACCACCACGACCTCCATGCTCACCACGGTGCTGCGCGACACTGGCGCCGATCCGGGTTACGTCATCGGCGGCATCCTCAACGAGACCGGGCTCGGCGCCGAAGACGGCGCGGGCCCGGATTTCGTCGCCGAGGCCGACGAGAGCGACGGATCGTTCCTCCTGCTCTCGCCTGACATGGCCATCATCACCAACGTGGAAGCCGACCACCTGGACAATTACGGGAGCCTGGCCGAGATCGAGGCGGCCTTCGCCGCATTCGGCAGCCGCGTCAGCGGCCCGGTGCTGACCTGCGCGGATGATCCGGGTGCCGAGGCCGTCGCGGCCCAGCTGGACCCGCACCGGGTCCGGCGGTACGGCGAGTCTGGCGATGCCGCCTACCGGCTCGGCGATGTCCGGGCCCAGGGCCTGGCCGTGAGCTTCACGGTCACCGCCGACCACAGCCCGTTCGGTGCGATCGTCGCCCCGATGACCGTGCACGTTCCGGGCCGCCACAACGCGCTGAACGCCACTGCCGCGTTCGCCGCGGCCGTCGAGCTGGGCTTGGCGCCGACGCGAGCGGCCGCCGCTCTTGCGGGCTACCGGGGCGCACGGCGCCGGATGGAGCTCAAGGGCGAGGCGGACGGGGTCCGGGTCTTCGACAGCTACGCCCATCACCCCACCGAGCTGGCCGCCGACCTGCGCGCCGCCCGGGACATCGTTACGGCAGGCTCGGGGGAAGCCAGCCGGGTCATCGCCATCTTCCAGCCCCACCTGTACAGCCGGACCAGGATCTTCGCCGCTGATTTCGGCACCGCGCTGGGCCTGGCCGACGAGGCGATCGTCCTCGACGTCTACGCCGCACGCGAGGACCCCGAGCCCGGTGTGACCGGCGAGCTCGTCGCGGACGCGGTCCCCGGCGGGCGAGCCCGGTTCCTGCTGGACCGGACGCAGGCCGCGCCGATGATCGCGAGGATCGCCGAGCCGGGCGACGTCGTGCTGACCATGGGAGCCGGGGACGTCACCGCGCTCGGACCGCAGCTGGTCGAGGCCCTCCGGGGGCGGCACGGGTGAGCGGCCGCGACGGCTCGTACCGGGACGGCGAGGCGTCCGGGTCCTGGGCCGTCGACGAGGCCGTCGACGAGGCCGTCGACGAGGCCGTGATGTCTACCGCCGTCACGGGCGGGCGTCGCGCCGCCGACGCAGGCGGCCCGCCAGCCCGGCGCCCGAAGGCCGGGCGGCTGCGGGCCCGGTCCCGCCGATGGCTGGCCGTACTGCTCCTCGGGGCGGTGCTGGGCATCGCCGGCGGAGTCGCCTGGGCGCTGCTCGGCTCGCGTTTCTTCTCGGTCCGCTCCGTCGTGGTCACCGGCACGCGCCTGGTGCCGGAGTCCGAGGTCCTCGCCGTGGCTGACGTCAAGCCCGGCACGCCGCTGGTCCGCGTGAACACGGCCCGGATCGCGGCCCGGGTCCTGACCATCAGGCAGGTCCGGAGCGTGCGGGTCAGCACGTCCTGGCCAGACCGGGTGGTCATCGCGGTGCAGGAGAGAATTTCGGCGCTAGCCGTCGCGCTGCCCGGCGGCGGATTCGACCTCATCGACGCGAACGGCGTGGTCGTGCGGTCGGCCGCCACCCGGCCCCGGAGCCTCCCGCTGTACAGCACCACGGCTGCCCCCTCCTCGCTGCGCGGCAATCCTGACGTAGGCGCGGCAGCGGCCGTGCTCGGGGAGCTGCCCGCATCGCTGCGGTACTCGGTGTCCTCGGTGACCGCGCCGAGCCCGGATCAGGTCACGCTGCTGCTGAGGAGCGGGGTGACGATCCTGTGGGGCGGTGCGGACGATGCCGCGGCGAAGGTCGAGGAGCTCGCCGTCCTCATGCCGACGCACGCGCATTATTACGACGTGAGCTCGCCCGCCACGGCGGTGACCAACTGAGGCGCCCCGTTACCCGCGACCCGATAATGACCGCCGGTTCGCGACACGCTGGCCAGTTCTTGCGTGGTTAGTTGACCCGGGTCTCCTCCGACCCTACTGTCCGTATCAATCGTTCGGCCGGTAAAAACTTTAAATCTTAACCTGAAGGTTAAACCTGATGGTAACGGACAATGCCCTGGCGGTCTTTTCCGCGTCGCCCCCTAGGGCAGAGGTTTCCCGAGCCCAGGGCCATAATCGGCGGGCTGCGGCGGCGCATTTGAAAAGCAGCACATACCCGTTGACATGGCAGACGTAAAACGAGCGGAAAGGTACCCTCCTCGTGGCAGCACCGCAGAACTATCTGGCGGTTATCAAGGTCGTCGGAATCGGCGGCGGCGGCGTCAACGCCGTCAATCGCATGATCGAAGAGGGACTCAGGGGCGTTGAGTTCATCGCGATCAATACTGACGCACAGGCGCTGCTCATGAGCGACGCCGACGTGAAGCTCGACGTCGGGCGCGAGCTCACCAGAGGGCTCGGCGCGGGCGCCAACCCCGATGTCGGGTGCAAGGCCGCCGAAGATCACCGCGAGGAGATCGAGGAAGTCCTCAAGGGCGCCGACATGGTATTCGTCACGGCCGGCGAAGGTGGCGGGACCGGCACCGGCGGAGCACCCGTGGTCGCGGGCGTCGCACGGTCGCTCGGCGCGCTCACCATCGGCGTGGTGACCAGGCCGTTCGGTTTCGAGGGCAAGCGCCGGATCATCCAGGCCGAGGCCGGCATCGAGAAGCTGCGCAGTGAGGTCGACACGCTGATCGTCATCCCGAACGACCGCCTGCTCTCGATTTCCGACCGGCACGTGAGCGTGCTGGACGCGTTCAAGGCCGCCAACCAGGTCCTGCTCTCCGGTGTGCAGGGGATTACCGACCTCATTACCACCCCCGGGCTGATCAACCTGGACTTCGCCGACGTCAAATCGGTGATGTCGGGGGCAGGCTCGGCGCTGATGGGCACCGGCTCCTCGCGCGGGGATGACCGGGCCGTGGCGGCGGCCGAGATGGCCATCTCGAGCCCGCTGCTCGAAGCGAGCATCGACGGCGCCCATGGCGTGCTGCTGTCCATCCAGGGCGGCTCGGACCTCGGGCTGTTCGAGATCAACGAGGCCGCTCAGCTGGTCTCCAACTCCGCTGCGGTCGACGCGAACATCATCTTCGGCGCGGTCATCGACGACGCCCTCGGCGATGAGGTCCGGGTGACGGTCATCGCCGCCGGCCTGGACGAGAATCGCAACAGCCGGATCGGCAACGGGACCACCGCCGGCAGTGCCGACTCAAGCGGTACCGCATTCAGCAGCACCTCCTCGTTCGCCAGTTTCGGGCCCAGCGCAGGCTCAGCCGGTTCCGCCACCCACGGCGGGCCTGGTAGCTCCGCCGCGCGCTCCGGTGGCGTCGCGTCCCCTGGTCGGGCGGCTGCTCCGGCCGCTGCGGCGTCCGCTGCTCCGCCTGCCGCCTCGACTCCCGCTCCCGCCCCGGAGGCCAGTGGCTGGGCCAGCGACGGCACACCCGGATCGGCGGACGCTGAGTTCGGGCTGGGCAGCGACAATGCCCTGTCCGCGGCGGGCGCCCACGTCGGCCTGCTCAGCGCGCCGGTGCCACAGGATGCGCCCGGGGCGGAAGCCCTCTCCGAGCCGTCCCGCGCTGACGTGGTCGTGCCCGCGGATACCTCTTACTCTTCCGCGTCCTACTCCTCCATCTCTCGCCCGGCGCATGCCGAGCTGGGCAAGACGTTCGACGTCGCCAGCACCCGGCGTCGCCCCGTCGTCTTCGAGGAAGACGACGATCTGGATGTCCCCGACTTCCTGAAGTGACCGGTTCCCCCCGGCGGGACGAACTCGCCGCGCGGCTCACCGCGGTGCGGGAACGCATCTCCGCTGCCCGTGAAGCCGCGGGACGCAAGCCCGAGGACGTCACGCTGGTCGCGGTGACGAAGACCTTCCCCGCTTCCGACGTCCGGCTGCTGAACGGGCTCGGCGTCACCGATTTCGGCGAGAACCGTGACGCGGAAGCGGCGCCGAAGGCCGCGCAGTGCGCCGACCTCCGTCTCAGCTGGCACTTCATCGGGCAGTTGCAGACCAACAAGGCCGCCAGCGTGGCGCGTTACGCCACCTTCGTGCACTCCGTCGACCGGCTGCGGCTCGTCCATGCGCTTGGCGCGGCCGCCCGCCGGGCCGATCGGGCCATCGAGTGCCTGATCGAGGTCAGCCTGGACGCCGATCCCGCCCGCGGCGGAGCCCTGGCCAGCGACGTTCCCGGCCTGGCCGAGGCCCTGACGGCCGAAGACGGACTGATCCTGGCCGGCGTGATGGCCATCGCCCCGCTCGGCATGCCGCCCGTCGAAGCATTCGCCAAGCTGCTCGACAGCGCCGCGGTCGTGCGAGCCGTCCGGCCGGCCGCCACGGTGATCTCGGCCGGCATGAGCGGTGACCTGGAGGCCGCAATAGCGGCCGGCGCGACACACGTGCGAATTGGTACGGCGTTGCTCGGCGATCGTGGGCCTCGTGTCCGGTAATGTCCCGAGCGTGAGCCGGAATGGCTGGCTATGACGGGTACAGGCTGGGAGGACTGAAGGATGGCCAGTGCCATGCGCAAGATGGCGGTCTACCTCGGCCTTGTGGAGGACGATCACCGCGCTCAGGACAAGTACGACTCGTATGGGGAGTACGAGGACTACGACGAGCCCGGGCTCTCCGAGGAACCCGATGAGGCCGACCCGCGGGCCGGGCGGGATGACTCCGGGGGTTACCAGGTTTCTGAGTGGCGACCTGACCAGGCGACTGATCTCGCTCGTATCACGACACTGCATCCGCGCACTTACAATGAAGCGCGTACTATTGGTGAGCACTTCCGCGAGGGCACCCCGGTGATCATGAACCTGACCGAGATGGTCGACAGCGACGCCAAGCGTCTCGTCGACTTCGCGGCTGGCCTGATCTTCGGCCTGCGTGGGAGCATTGAACGTGTGACGAACAAGGTGTTCCTGCTGTCCCCGGCGAACGTCCAGGTGACCGCGGAAGACAAGGCTCGGATCGCAGAGCGTGGCTTCTTCAACCAGAGCTAGCCAGCAAGCAGTGATGACGTGAAGCTGATCAGTAACCGTGCCGGAACGGGCGGCACCGAAGGCCGGGTGGACCTGTGCAGTACCTGAGGGAAGTCCTCACCTATGTGCTGACGATCTACCTGGTCATCCTGGTCGGCAGGATGATTTTCGGTTGGATCCAGGTCTTCGCCCGTGACTGGCGCCCGACCGGCATCGTGCTCGTGCTAGCCGAAGCGATCTTCACCGTGACAGATCCGCCGCTGAAATTCCTGCGCCGCTTCATCCCGCCGCTCCGGCTCGGTATGGTGGCCATGGACCTCAGCTTCATGGTTCTGTTCATCGTGGTCTTGATCCTGCTCGAAGTGGCTGTGCCCCACCTCTGATTCGGGTACCGTCTGAGGAACACGGTCCAAGTGTGCGCCTAGGAGACGAGATGCCGCTGACGCCCGCGGATGTGCGGAATAAGCAGTTCAGTACGACCAGGCTCCGCCCGGGCTACGACGAGGAAGAGGTTGACGCCTTCCTCGACGAGGTCGAGGGTGAGCTCGACCGGCTGATCCAGGAGAACGAAGAACTCCGGGCCAAGCTGGCGGAGGTGCTGCGCGGCGGTAAGTCGGTTCCCGCGTTGAGCTCCCCGTTGTCTGACCCGAAGCAAGACATGATGGCGCCCGAGCCGCGCATGGAGCCCGAGCGGCGGCCTGAACCGGTCATGCATGGCGGCGGGATGCCGCACATCGAGGACAACATGGACACGGCCGCGCGCGTGCTCTCCCTGGCGCAGCAGACCGCCGACCAGGCGATCGCCGATGCCCGACGGGAAGCCGACGAGACCCTGGGCCGCGCTCGCCGCGAGGCCGACGAGGTGCTCACCAAGGCCCGGCGCCAGGCGGAGCAGATTACCGGCGACGCCCGCGCCCGCGCGGAGAGCCTCGAGCGGGACGCGCAGGAGCGCCACCGCCAGGCCATGGGCTCGCTGGTGCAAACCCGAGAGGAGCTCGAGCGGCGGGTCGATGACCTGCGCGCGTTCGAGCGCGAGTACCGCAGCAGGCTCAAGGCGTACCTGGAAGGCCAGCTCCGCGACTTGGAGGCCGGGGTCACGGAAACCGGCGGTTTCCCGACCGTTGGGGTCGGCTCGCAGCCGCCGATGCCAGCCGCGCTGAGCGCACCGGTGGGCGGGCGCAACGGTGGCCAGGGTCCCGGCCAGTACGGCGTGCCCGAGGTCGTGCCCCATTCCGGTGGTTTCCGCACCACCGAGGGAGCGCCCTCGCGCGAGCGCCGGTAGGCGCTGAGGCTCTGCAGGGATCGCTGGGAGAACGCCTGTGATCCGGTTCAGCGCGTTTCTGGTTGCCGTCGCGCTCGGACTTCTGGTCGCCGGGGTCGTCACCAGCAAGCTGATGCTGGTCTACGTCGCAATTGGCGTCAGCGGCGTAGCCCTGCTGGCCCTGGGGGCCGGCACGCTCATCAAGCGGAACGAGTTGTTCGGCAAGCAGGCTCCGGCCGAGCCCGAGCGGGCCCAGCCGGAGCCTGCGGCCGTACCCGTCCCGACCGTGCCGCCTCAACCGCAACTGGCGCCGTGGGAGGCGGCGGTTCCTGCCGCCTCGGCCTGGCCTCCTGCGCCCCCCGCAGCCGCGCAGTCGGCCCCCTCTCGCGCGGGTTACCTGCCCGCCGAGCAGCCGCTGCCGCCCCCGCCGCCCAGGCCCCAGCCGGTGCCGCCCCCGCCGGTGCCGCCCCCGCCCGTCCCGGCTCAACCTGCCGCCGCCGCGGCGACCTGGGGGAGCGGTTTCCCCGCCCCCGCCGGACGCCCGGCCCCCGCCGGACGCCCGGCCCCCGCCGGACGTCCGACCCCCGCCGGACGTCCGACCCCCGCCGAACGTCCGGCGGATGTCCCGCGTCGGCCAGCCGCCTTCACCCCGCACCCCCAGCCCTTCCGCGAGGTGCCCCGTCCCACCTCTGCCCCCGCACCGGCCTCGCCCTTTCCCCCTGCGGCCTTCTCCGCTGCCGCCCCGCCTCCCGCTGCCGCCCCGCCTCCGGCCGCCGCGCCTCCCGCACCGCCCCCGGTGCCTCCCGCCGCGCCCCCCGCGCCTCCCGCATCCCCAGCCCAGGACCAGCTGCCGACCGTGCGCCTGGAACCCGCCGCACCGCCCAGCCAGGATCAGCCGACCGCTCCCGATCGTCCGGCCGCTCAGGACGAACCGCCGGCCCGCGACCAGCCGCCCGCCAAGAGCGAGCCGCCCGAAGCAGCCTCCGCTCCCCTAGAAGCAGCCTCCGCATTGCCCGAAGCGGCTCCGACCGCCGCGCCCGAACCCCCGACCGCCGCGCCCGAACCGGCGGCACCCGAACCGGGACCCGCCGCGGCCGAACCGGCGGCACCCGAGCCGGCAGCTGCCACGCCCGAACCGGAACCCGTCGCACCCGAGTCGGCGCCCGCCCCCGTCGACCTCGAGCGCGAGGTAACCGTCGTCCCGGGCGTCCCGCGATATCACAACTCGCAATGCCTTCTCATCCGGTTCATGGGTGAGGGTGACCTGGAGAAGATGACGCTGGCCGCGGCCCGGGCGGCGGGCTGCACGCCGTGCCGCGCCTGCCTGCCCGACCAGGGGGAAGAGCACGCTGAGTTAGGCCTGCCCGAGCCAGAACGTCAGGCGGAGATCGTCCTCGACGTGCTCCGCCGCCCGCTCGGAGGCCGGAGCCGTGCCCGGAACGTAGTCGACCGCGAGCACCTCGCCGGCGATCAGCCCCGCGTGCTCGGTCAGGGCCGCGACTACCTCCGGGTCGTCCGACGACCAGCGCAGCCAGATCCGGTCCGTGACCTCCAGGCCGTCGTTCTTGCGCGCCTCCTGGACGAGCCGGATGAACTCGCGCGCCAGGCCCTCACGGCGCAGTTCCGGGCCGACCGTGATGTCGATCGCCACGGTCTGGTCGGCGTCGGTAGCCACCGCCCAGCCGGCCCGCGGCGTCTGCGTCACGATCACGTCGTCCGCCCCGATCAGCACCGGCTCGTCCGGGGAATCCACCGTCACGGCCACCGAATCGCCCGCCAGGACAGCGCTCGCGATCTCCGCCGCCGGGACCGCCAGCACCGCGGCGGCCACCGCCGGGGTCCGCGCCCCGAACCGGCGCCCGAGCCCGCGGAAGTTCGGCTTCACCGTATAGTCGACGAGTTCGCCGGCCGACCCCAGCACCTCGAGCCGTGACACGTTCAGCTCCGCCGCGATCTCCGCCCGCAGCTCGCCAGGCAGTTCCGAGAACCCGGCCGCCCCGATCAGCGCCCGGCGCAGCGGCTGCCGGGTCCGCACCGAAGCTCCCGCCCGAACCGAACGCCCCAGCTCGACCAGTCGCCGCACCAGCGTCATCTGCGCTGAGAGGGCAGGATCGATCACCGTGGCGTCGAAACCGGGCCACGACGCCAGGTGCACGGACTCCGGCGCGCCCGGCCGCCGCAGCACGCCCCACACGTGATCCGTTACGAACGGGACAAACGGCGCCATCAGCAGGGTCAGCGTGCTCACGCACTCGTACAGCGTGGCGAACGCCGAAGCCCCCGCCACACTAGATGGGCCGTCCCAGAACCGCCGCCGCGACCGCCGTACGTACCAGTTGGACAGGTCGTCGATGAAGGTCGCCAGCCGCCGTCCGGCCGCCGCCGTGTCGAACGCCTCCAGGAAACCGGTGACGTCCCGCACCACCGCGTGCAACTCGCTCAGTACCCACCGGTCCAGCAACGGCCGCTCAGCAACGGCAGGCGCGGCCGCCGCCGACGTCCAGCCGCCCGCGTTCGCGTACAGGACCAGGAACGAGGCCGTATTCCAGTACGTGAGCAGTACCTTGCGCACGATCTCGTTGAGCACGTCGTGCCCCACCCGCCGGTCGCTCCACGGCGAGCCGGAGGCGGCGAAGAACCAGCGCAGCGCGTCCGCGCCGTGCGCCTCCATCAGCGGGATCGGCTCGAGCACGTTGCCCAGATGCTTGCTCATCTTGCGCCCGGAGGAATCCACCAGCAGCCCCAGGCACACCACGTTCTCGTACGCCGAACGCCCGAATACCAGCGTTCCCACCGCCATCAGGGAGTAGAACCAGCCCCGGGTCTGGTCCAGCGCCTCGCAGATGAACTGCGCCGGGTACGCGGCCGCGAACTCGTCGAAGTTCTGCAGCGGCGCGCCGTGCTGGGCGAACGGCATGGCGCCGGAGTCGTACCAGACGTCGATCACCTCGGGCACCCGCCGGGCGCGCTGCTCGCAGACCGGGCACGCGAACGTGATCTCGTCCACGAACGGCCGGTGCGGGTCAAGCCCGGTCAGGTCCTGTTCGGCCAGCGTGGACAGCTCGGTCAGCGAGCCCACGCAGGTCACGTGCTCGTCCGGGCACACCCACAGCGGCAGCGGTGTGCCCCAGTACCGGGTCCGGGACAGCGCCCAGTCCACGTTGTTGCGCAGCCACTCGCCGTACCGGCCTTCCTTGACCGTGGCCGGATACCAGTTCGTCCGCTCGTTCTGCTCGAGCAGCTTGTCCTTGATCGCGGTGGTCTTGATGTACCACGAGGGCACTGCGTAGTACAGCAGCAACGTGCCGCACCGCCAGCAGTGCGGGTAGCTGTGCTGATGCCGGTGCGAGGCGAACAGCAGCCCGCGGTCGTCCAGGTCCTCGGTCAGCCGCTGGTCGGCGTCCTTGAAGAACAGCCCGCCGACCAGCGGCAGGCTGTCCTCGAAGTGCCCGTCCGGCTTGACCGGGTTGACCACCGGCAGCCCGTGAGTCCGCGACGCGTCCATGTCGTCGGCGCCGAACGCCGGCGCGATATGGACCAGCCCGGTGCCATCTTCCGTAGTCACGAACGAGCCTGGAATCACCACATGGGCGTTAGGGATTTTTATGATGCTGAACGGAGCGTGGTATCTCGCCCCGACAATCGCTTGTCCGGGAAACCGGGCGACGACCCGCCAGTCGTGGTCAAGCACGCGGTCGGCCAGGTCCTCGGCCACCACTATTCGCCCGCCGCCACCGCCGGCCCGGCCCGGCCCGTCGTCCCGCGATCTGACCGCCACCACGTACATCGCGTCCGGGTGCACCGCCACCGCGGTGTTGGAGACCAGCGTCCACGGCGTCGTGGTCCACACCAGCAGGTCTGCGCCCTCCAGTTCGGACGGTGCGCCGCCCGGCACGGTCAGCAGCGGGAACCTGACCGTGATGGCCGGGTCGGTCACCGTCTGGTAGACGTCTTCCTGGCCCATCTCGTGGTCGGACAGCGGGGTGCCGCAGCGCGGGCAGTATGGGCTGATCCGGAGGTCACGGACCAGCAGTCCCTGCTCGTACACGACCTTGAGCGACCACCAGACCGATTCGATGTAGCCGGGGTCCATGGTCCGGTAGGCGTGCTCGGTGTCGGCCCAGTAGCCCATCCGCCGGGACATGTCCAGCCACGCGCCGACGTACCGGAGCACGGACTCGCGGCAGCGCGCGTTGAACTCGGCGACCCCGTACGCCTCGATGTCCCGCTTGCCGGTCAGGCCGAGTTCCTTCTCCACCGCCACCTCGACCGGCAGGCCGTGGCAGTCCCATCCGGCCTGGCGCGGGACGTGATAGCCCTGCATGGTCTTGAACCGCGGGAACAGGTCCTTGAACGTCCGCGCCTCCACGTGGTGCGCGCCTGGCAGCCCGTTGGCGGTCGGCGGCCCCTCGTAGAAGATCCAGGCGGGCCCGGCGGCCGTCTGCTTCAGCGACCGTTCGAAGATCCCCGCATCCTGCCAGCGGGCGAGTATCTCGTGCTCAAGCGCTGGCAGATCGACCTGCGCGGGAAGCGGCTCGAATCCACGCACCGGCACAGCGTAGTTCACGCACCCAGCCCGGCATAACCTGGGTCCGCGCTGCGTTTGCCTCGCGTAGCACCGCGAATTATCCTCCGGTGATCACTTCACTTTGCATGAACGGGAGGCCGCACATGTCAGCTGCACCGCGGTCTAACACCACCGATCTACCCGTGCGTCCCGGCGAGGAGCCCTGGACCGACGCCGAGCTCAAGGAGGTCCGGGCCGAACTGGAGTCCGAGGTCGCCAGTTTGCGCGCCGACCTGGCCAAGGCCGCCTCCGACATCGCCGAACGCCTCACCGACGCCGTACGGGACGCCGGCGACGACACGGCAGACGCCGGGACCAAGGCCTTTGAGCGCGAGCATGAGCTCGCCCTCACGCAGAACGCCCGGGACCGGCTCGACCAGGGCGAGCGCGCGCTAGACCGGATCGATGCGGGAACATATGGGGTATGCGAATCCTGCGGCCAGCCGATCGGGAAGGCGCGTCTGCTCGCGTTCCCGAGGGCGAGGTTGTGCGTGGCGTGCAAGCAGCGCGAGGAACGCCGCTGAACGCTCAGGACCCCTCAGCCGCGGTATCAGCCGCTGGCGAGCCCGCGCGGCCGCGCCGGGTTGGCCTCTTGCTTGGCGTGGCCGCGTTCGTCCTGGCGGCCGACGTCATCTCCAAGGCCATCGTGGTCGCGCGGATGGCCAACCACTCGCCGATCCGCCTGCTCGGCGGCGCGCTGACCATCACCCTCACTCGCAACGGAGGCGCCGCCTTCAGCATCGGCACCTCGCTGACCATCGTGTTCACCGCCATCGCGGTCGGCGTGATCGTCTACATCCTGCGTACCGCGCGTAACTTGCGCAGTACCGCCTGGGCCATCACGCTCGGCCTGCTCCTGGGCGGGGCCACGGGCAACCTGCTGGACCGGATCTTCCGTGCCCCCGGCCTGTTCCAGGGGCACGTGGTCGACTGGATCCAACTGCCGGACTGGCCGGTCTTCAACCTGGCCGACTCCTCCATCGTCATCGGCGGCGTCCTGGTCGTCCTGCTCTCCCGGCGCGGCGTCCGCCTCGACGGCACCAGGTCCATTCCCGAGGCGAGCTCCCCCCACCCGGATGCCTCCGAGCCCGATTCCCCTAGGCCCGCGTCCCCTGCTGAATCCGGGTCCCCTGCTGAATCCGCGTCCCCTGCTGAATCCGCGTCCCCTGCTGAATCCGCGTCCCCTGCTGAATCCGCGTTCCCTCCGCCCGCTCCTGCGCCCTCGCCCGATTCCCCCGATCCGGATTATCCGAAACCGGGATATCCCGAATCGGATCTCCTGGTCTCCGATCATCGGGCGGACGACGGCCGATGACGACGCCGGGCGAGCGCCGGCTCGCGGTGCCCGACGGCCTGGACGGGGAACGGCTTGACGCCGCGCTGGCCAGGATGTTCGGGCTGTCCAGGGCCAAGGCCGCGGAACTGATCGGCGACGGCCTGGTCCTGCTGGACGGCCGGCCCGCCGCGAAGTCAGAGCGCGTGCTGGCCGGCGAGCCGCTGCAGGTCACGCTCCCGCCGCCGCGTCCAGCCGAACCCCCGCGGCCAGTCGAAGGCCTGACCGTCCTGTACGAGGACGACGACATCATCGTGGTGGACAAGCCGCGCGGCGTGGCCGCGCATCCGACTCCCGGCTGGACCGGGCCCACCGTGATCGGCGGCCTGCTGGCCGCCGGCCACACGGTGGCCACCAGTGGCGCCGCCGAACGCCAGGGCATCGTGCACCGCCTGGACGCCAACACCACGGGCGTGATGGTCGTGGCCAAGAGCGAACGCGCCTATAGCGCGCTGAAGCGGGCCTTCCGCGAGCGCACCGTGGACAAGCGGTATCACGCCCTCGTCCAGGGACACCCCGATCCGCTGCGCGGTACCGTCGACGCGCCGATCGGCCGGCACCCGTCGGGCGACGGCCGGTTCGCGGTGGTCAGTGACGGGCGGCCGAGCGTGACCCACTACGACACGCTGGAGGCGTTCCGCGCCGCCAGCCTGACCTCGGTCGACCTGGAGACCGGCCGTACCCATCAGATCCGGGTGCACATGGCCGCCATCAGGCACCCGTGCGTCGGCGACCTGCTCTACGGCGCCGACCCGGTGCTGGCCGCCCGGCTGGGCCTGAACCGCCAGTGGCTGCACGCGGTCAGCCTCACCTTCGCTCACCCCGCGGATGGCCGCGAGGTCTCCTTCACCAGCGCCTGTCCTCCGGACCTGGCCCACGCTCTGGACGTCCTCCGCGCGGAGAGCTAATGGACATCAACGAACACATCGACGCGCTGCGCCATCAAGGCACCCTGCTCGCCGACGCCGCCGAACGGGCCGGCCTGGACGCAGCCATCCCGCCCTGTCCCGCCTGGCAGGTCAAGGATCTGCTGCGGCATACCGGCTACATCCACCGGTGGGCGGCCAAGCACATCACCGATTGCCCGGACACCGTGCTCGACGGCCCTCCGGAAGAGGACATCCTGCGCGGCGGCGCGGCCGATCCCGACCTGCTCGCCTGGTTCCGCGCGGGCCATGCCGCCCTGGTCCAGACGCTGAGCACCGCCGATCCCGGCCTGGTGTGCGCGACATTCATGGACGCCCCATCCCCGCTCGCGTTCTGGGCCCGCCGTCAGGCCCACGAGACCGCGATCCACCGAGCCGACGCGGAGAGCGCATCCGGTCTCCGGCCCGAGTACGACCCCGAGTTCGCCGCCGACGGCATCGACGAGCTGATCACCGGCTTCGGGGAGCGGCGCAAATACCGCCCGTCGGCAGATCACCCAGGCGCCATGCGGGTCCGGGCCACCGACACCGGCCACGCCTGGTACGTCGGTGCCGAAGACGGCCGCCTTCGGGCCCGCCGCGAGGACAGCGGCCCGGATCCGGCCGCCCCGGCCGCCTGCACCGTGACCGGCGCCGCGTCCGGCGTGTACCTGTTCCTGTGGAACCGCAGCGACGCCGCTCAGGCGGGCGTCACGATCTCCGGAGACGCCGGTTTCCTCGAACTGTGGCAGTCAAGCGTGCGCGTCCGCTGGAGCTGACCAGATGCCCCCCCGACCCGGCAGCATGTCATAGGACTGATCTTCACCTGCCGGAAATGTCGTACCTGCGTGCTAACGTCAAATATATGTTCGATACTCTGCAGGCGGGCTCCGGTCCCGATGTCTCTGACGCCCTCCCCGATGATCCCTCGGTTCCGCTGGAGCGGGTGGAGGCGGAGATCTGTGAGCTGGCCGGGCACCTGGCCGCGGCCACGTGCCGGTTCCTGGTCCTGCTCGGGGACTTCGATGCGCGCCGGGGGTGGGCCAGCTGGGAGATGACCAGCTGCGCGGCGTGGCTGTCGTGGAAGTGCCAGATGTCCTCCGGCGCGGCGCGGGAGCATGTGCGGGTGGCCCGGGCGCTGCGGGAACTGCCGGTGATCCGCGGGGAGTTCGGCGCGGGGCGGTTGTCGTATGCCAAGGTCCGTGCGCTGACCCGGATCGCTACCCCGCGGACCGAGGCGGGGCTCGCCGAGCTGGCCGGGCCGATGACGGGGAACCAGCTGGAGCGGTTCGCCCGTGCCCACCGCCAGGTCAGCACCGTCGATGATGCTGACTCCCGGGTGCGGCGCCGGCTGGCCTGGCGGTTCGAGGAGGACGGTTCCCTGTCCGGGACGTTCCGCCTCCCGCCGCTGGCCGGCGCGGTGCTGCTGAAGGCGCTCCGCGCGGCCACCGGGGACCCGGAAGACCCGCAGGAGCAGAAGGCACGCGTTTCCGCGGAGACGCCGGCCGCAGACCAGGCGGAAACGCCAGCCGCCCGGATGGAGGCGGCGGCCACGGCCGGCCCGGCCGCGCCAACCTCGTCCAGCCTGGCCGACGCGCTGCTGGTCATCGCTGAGGCGTTCCTGGCCGGGAAGATCGCCGAGGCCGGTGACCCCGAGGTTTACCAGGTCATCGTCCACGTCGGCACCGAAGCCATCACCCCCGCCGCCCCGGCCGGCGTTTCCGCGGAAACGCCCACAGCCGGGCCGCCCACAGCCGGGCCGCCCACAGCCGGGCCGCCCACAGCCGGGCCGCCCACAGCCGGGCCGCCCACAGCCGGGCCGCCCACAGCCGGGCCGCCGCCCACAGCCGGGCCGCCCGTACCCCCTGACCCGGCCAACCCTGCCCGCCCGGCCCGCTGCCACGTCGAGGACGGCCCCGCCATTAGCCCCACCGCAGCCCAGATGATCGCCTGCACCGCGACCTGGACCTGGATGCTGCATGACAGCGCCGGGAAGCTGCTCGATCTCGGCCAGCGCCGGCGTCGGCCGAACGCGGCGCTGCGCCGCGCGGCCCGGGAACGGGACACGTGCCGGTGCCGGTTCCCGGGCTGTGAGTCCCGCCGGGCCGACCTACACCACATCCAGTACTGGTCCAACGGCGGCCGGACCAGCCTGGACAACCTGGTCAGCTTGTGCAAGTACCACCACATGCTGGTCCACGAGCGCGGGTACCTGATCGCCGCCGCCCGCGACGGCACGTTTGCCTTCTACCGGCCGGACGGCACCGCCGTCCCGGCCAGCCCCGCCCTGCCGGAGCCCGGCGGGATGATCGGGGACTGCCACGACGCGGACATCGACCCGGACACGATCATCCCGCCGTGGTACGGCGAGCGGCTGGACTTGGACTACGCCATCCACGTCTGCTTCGCCAACGCCCGCGCCGAGCAGGAACGGCAGGCCCACCTTCAGGCTCGCGAGCCCGAAGCCCTCGCGCGGGTCACGGTCTACGAGCCCGAAGACTGGGACAACCGGATCCGCCGGTATTACGACGAGCACCCCCGCAGCATGTACCGCGTCATCCAAGCCACGCCCGGCTGACATCCGCGAAAATGGACATACAGGGCGAACCGGGCCCGGCCGGCGCGGCAACCCGACGGCCCGCGCGGCGCTCCGCTAGGGTGGTCAGCACCGGGTTGAGGACACGCGCCGCCCCCTTCCGGGGAGCGGCGGTGCGCAGCGTGCCCTGAGGAGGCGGTTCGTCAATGGCGGGATCTGGTGAGCCGTTCGCCCACCTGCACGTGCACACCGAGTACTCCATGCTGGATGGCGCCGCCCGGCTGAAGGACCTGATCGCGGAGGTCAAGAGCCAGGGCATGACGCACGTGGCGATCACCGACCACGGCAACGTGTTCGGTGCCGCCGAGTTCCACCGGCAGGCGAAGGACGCGGATGTCACGCCGGTGATCGGGATCGAGGCTTACGTCGCGCCGGAGTCACGCGCCAACCCGAACCGCATCTTGTGGGGTCAGCCGCACCAGAAGAAGGACGACGTCTCCGCGGCCGGGGCCTACCTGCACAAGACCATCTGGGCCAGGGACAAGGAAGGGCTGCACAACCTGTTCCGGCTCTCCTCCCGGTCCTACGCCGAGGGGTGGCTGATCAAGTGGCCCCGGATGGACAAGGAACTCATCGCTGAGCACAGCCACGGGCTGATGGCCTCCACCGGCTGCCCGTCCGGCGAGCTGCAGACCAGGCTCAGGCTCGGCCAGGAAGACGAGGCCCTGGCGGCCGCGGGCGAATGGCAGGACATCTTCGGCAAGGAAAACTATTTCCTCGAGCTGATGGATCACGGCCTGGACATCGAGCGGCGGGTCCGCGACGGCCTGACCGAGATCGGCCGCAAGCTCGGCATCCCGCCCGTGGTCACCAACGACTCCCACTACACCCGCGAACCGGACGCTCAGGCCCAGGACATGCTGCTCTGTATCCAGACCGGCAAGACCCTGGCCGACGCCGACCGGTTCCGCTTCGAGGGCACCGGCTACTTCATCAAGCCCGCGGCGGACATGTACCGCCTGGACAGCAGCGAGCTGTGGCAGGAAGGCTGCCGCAACAGCCAGCTCCTCATCGCCGACCGCGTCGACACCACCGGCATGTTCGAGGTCCGCAACCTGATGCCCCGGTTCCCCATCCCGGACGGCTTCGAGTCCGAGGACGAACTGTTCCGCGCCGAGGTGTGGAAGGGCATGGACCGCCGCTACCCGGACGGGTACGACGAGGAACGGCGCCGGCAGGCCGAGTACGAGATCCAGATGATCTGCCAGATGGGGTTCCCCGCCTACTTCCTGGTGGTCGCGGACTTCATCATGTGGGCCAAGCGCAACGGCATCGCGGTGGGACCCGGCCGCGGCTCCGCGGCGGGCTCCATCGTCGCCTACGCGATGGGCATCACCGACCTCGACCCGCTGGTGCACGGTCTGATCTTCGAGCGCTTCCTCAACCCCGAACGCGTGTCCATGCCCGACATCGATATCGACTTCGACGAGCGCGGCCGGGCCGACGTGATCAGGTACGTGACCCAGAAGTGGGGCTCGGACCGGGTCGCGCAGATCATCACCTACGGCACGATCAAGGCCAAGGCGGCGATCAAGGACGCCTGCCGGGTGCTCGGTTTCCCGTACGCGCTGGGCGACCGGATCACCAAGACGTACCCGGCCGCCGTGCTGGGTAAGGACATGCCGCTATCCGGGGTATTCGACGAGGCGCATCCCCGGTACAAGGAGGCAACCGAGATCCGCGCCCTCTACGAGGCCGAGCCGGATGTCAAGCAGGTCGTCGACAAGGCGCGGGGGATCGAGGGGCTGATCCGCCAGCCGGGCGTGCACGCCGCCGGGGTGATCATGTCCGCCGAGCCGCTGACCGACCACATCCCGGTCTGGACCAGGCACGCCGACGGCGCGGTCATCACGCAGTTCGACTACCCGACCTGCGAGGACCTCGGCCTGCTGAAGATGGACTTCCTCGGCCTGCGCAACCTGACCATCATGGCCGACGCGGTCGCGGCGATCGAGAAGAACCGAGGGACCTCGATCGATCTGCTCCGCCTGCCGCTTGACGACGCGCCCACCTACGAGCTGCTCGCACGCGGCGACACGCTGGGCGTATTCCAGCTTGATGGCGGGCCGATGCGCTCGCTGCTGCGGCTGATGAAGCCGGACAACTTCGAGGACATCTCCGCGGTGAACGCCCTGTACCGGCCGGGTCCGATGGGCGTGAACTCGCACATCAACTACGCGCTGCGCAAGAACGGGCGACAGGACATCACCCCGATCCACCGCGAGCTGGAGGAGCCGCTCAGCGAGATCCTCGAACCCACCTACGGCCTGATCGTCTACCAGGAGCAGGTCCAGAAGGCCGCCCAGATCCTGGCCGGCTACACGCTCGGCCAGGCCGACCTGCTCCGCCGCGCCATGGGCAAGAAGAAGAAGGAGATCCTGGACAAGGAGTTCGTCCCGTTCCGGCAGGGGTGCCGTGAGCGCGGCTACTCGGATGCCGCTATCCAGGCGGTCTGGGATGTCCTGGTCCCGTTCTCGGGGTACGCGTTCAACAAGGCGCACACCGCCGCCTACGGCCTGATCGCGTACTGGACCGCGTACCTGAAGGCCAACTACCCGGCCGAGTACATGGCCGCGCTGCTCACGTCAGTGGCCGACGACAAGGACAAGTCGGCGATGTACCTGAACGAGTGCCGCCGGATGGGCATCAAGGTCCTGCCGCCTGATGTCAACGAATCGGTGGCCACGTTCGCCGCGGTCGGCACCGACGTCAGGTTCGGCCTGGCCGCGATCCGCAACGTGGGCACGAACGTTGTGGACGCGATCCTCGCGGCGCGCAAGTCGAAGGGCCAGTTCAACAGCTTTACCGATTTCCTGCGCAAGGTCCCGCTCGTGGTGTGCAACAAGCGGGTGATCGAGTCGCTGATCAAGGCGGGGGCGTTCGATTCGTTCCGCGACGCGCGCAAGGGCCTGGTGCTTGTGCACGAGCAGGCCGTCGACGCCGTCATCGACATCAAGCGCAACGAGGCGATCGGGCAGGACTCGCTGTTCGGCGGCGACGTCGAGGCCGAGGCCGTCTTCGACGTACCGGTCCCGGCGGGGGAGTGGGACAAGTCCACGCTGCTGAACTTCGAGCGCGAGATGCTCGGGCTGTATGTCTCCGACCACCCGTTGTTCGGCGTCGAGCACATCCTGGCCCGCGAGAGCGACTGCTCGCTCGCCGACCTGACCGCGGAGGACGCTGAGGCGCGGCCGCGCGCCGGCGACCGGTCAGACGCGCAGATCGTCAAGGTGGGCGGCATCTTGTCCGG
Organism: uncultured Actinomycetes bacterium; assembly: GCA_963722055.1. Classification (GTDB taxonomy): domain Bacteria; phylum Actinomycetota; class Actinomycetes; order Streptosporangiales; family Streptosporangiaceae; genus Palsa-504. The sequence goes on from CAVRLA010000008.1 coordinate 232,337, forward strand.
GGTTCAGCGCAAGGTGACCAAGCAGGGTAACCAGTGGGCCGCCGCCACCCTGGAGGACCTGGGCGGCGCGATCGAGGTGCTGTTCTTCCCGCAGACCTACCAGCTGTACGCCACCTCGATCGCCGAGGATGCCGTGGTGGTGGTGAAGGGTAAGGTCGACCGCCGGGATGACGTGCCCAAGCTGATCGCCATGGACTTGACCGTTCCCGACCTGTCGGTTGATGATTCGGGCCCTTTCGTGGTGTCTATGCCAGTGGCCAGGTGCGTCCCGCCGGTGGTGGAGCGGCTCCGCGAGGTCCTGTGCACCCACCCGGGGCCGACCGAGGTGCACCTGAAGCTGCGCGGCCAGGAGCGGACCACAGTGGTCCGGCTTGACGACAAGCTGCGAGTAGCTGCCTCGCCCGCCTTGATCGGCGACCTGAAGCAGCTACTCGGCCCAGCTTGTGTCGGTTTAGGCGGCCTGCCCGCGTTACGACGTCGACCCGATGAGCTGGTCCATGAACGCGCGGTACATCCGCAGTGTTTCGCGCAGCGTCTCGGTGTCGGCATTGGAGCCTTCGCCCCACCTGCCGCGCAGCGCGCTCGCCCGCTCCTGGATGGCCTGCTGCCGCTCCTCGATGGCGCGCTGCCGCTCCTGGATGGCTGCCTCCAGCTTCGTCGTCACCTGCGAGACGACATCGGCGGCCTCGGTCACCGACCCTTGCGGATCGTCGACGAAGCGGAACTGGATCTGCTGCCATTGCGCCGAGTACTCCGCGGCGTCCGGGAGCAGGTTCCCGAAGGCGATGTCACCGAAATCACCGAGCCTGTCGGTCGCCTCACCCGGGCGGAGGCCTGCATTCTCGGCCGCGGCATGCTTTCCTGCGGGGCCGCTCTCAGCGATGCCGCCCTCGGTGGCGCCCAGCCCGGGGCCGGTCGACCTCAGCGGGTCCGCAGCGGTGCCGCCCTGGCTGCCGTACCCGCTGGCAGTGTCGGCCTCGGTGCCATAGCCGGGAGTGGTCCCAGCCTGGCTGCCATAGTCCTGGGTAGTCCCAGGAGAGCTGCTGGAGACGGCCTCGGTGCCGACCCGGCTGCCGTACCCGGCCGCGGTGTCGCCCTGGCTCCCATGGCCCGGCGCCAGGCCGGTGCCACCGGTGCTGGTGGCCGCGGTCGTGCCGTACGTGCTCGCGTCGGCCATCGAAGGGTCCGATGCCGTAGCGCTTTCTTCCGGGGCCGTCTCGCGCGTGTCCTGTTCGTCCCAGTATTCGCGGTTTTCGGCGTCCGGGCTTCGCACCGCACCCACGTCATCCGGGCGGGCCGCGTCTGGCATGTCCCGGCTCATCGGGACCGCCTGGTTCGGGACCGTCTGATCGGTGCGCGTCTGGTCCGGGACTGCCTGGTACGGGACCGTCTCATCGGGGAGCGTCTCGTCGGGGACCGTCTGGTCGGTGACCGTCTGGTCCGCCTGGTCTCCGCGAAGAGCGGAGGCTACCTTCCTGAGGCGCGTCATCGGCCCAGACTGCTCGGCCTCGAACGCTTCGGTCTCATCGTCCGGGACAACCTCCCCGCGGACAACGTAGTCGGTGCCCTGCGCCTGACCGGGCTGGTCCTGCGTCATAGGAATCACCCTTCCTGTCTGAATGCTTATCGCGGAGTGTCCGCGGTGCGGTCGGTGTTCTCCGCGGCCAGATCGCCGTTCTCGGCGGCCAGGTCGCGGTTCTGGGCGGCGAGGTCATTGTTTTCCGCGGTGCGGTCGGTGTTCGCGGCGATGCGGTCGTTGTTCTCCGCGAGACGGGTGCTGTCACCGGCGGCCATGCGATCGGTCTCGGCGGCACGGTCATCGATCTGCGCCACCCCGGCGCGCCGGGGCTGAGCCTGGCCTGCCCGCACGCCAGTCAGGTCATCGAACAGCGCGCGGTAGCGGATCAGGGCCTCCCTCAGCTGCTCGGTAGACGCCGACTCGGCGCGGAGATCCTGCGTCGTCCGGTAGCCCTCAAGGGACCGGGCGTGATAGACGGACAGGGCCTCGATGCTGGCGTTCCTGTCGTCGGCCGGGTAGCCCCGGTCCCGCATGACGTCCCAGATCAGCGTGTCCGCTGCCGTAACCGCCTGGGCGGGCGCGTCAACGAACTGCTCCTGGACCACGGCCCAGTCCCTGGCGTACCTGGCCTGTCGCTCGGCGGGCAGCGGATGGATGCTAAGCGCTTCTACCCGCCGCTGCCGGGCGGTTAGCTCGGCATCGGCCTTCCGCGGACCGATCTCCTTGGCGAGCCGGTCGTATTCAGGTCCGAACTGGCGTCGCATGCGCGCCCGCCGCAGCTGCGCAGAGGCGACCACGACGACGGCCGCCACGACGATGACGGCGACGATGATACCTATGATTGCTCCGGTCGACATGATTACCTCCCGTAAGGGTCGAAGCGCAGATTCGACTCCCCCGGCTAGCCCCGGCTAAACCGGATAGCACTTCTGGGCCCTCGGAATACCGGTCGGCTCACCGGGCCCGACACGAGGCCAACCGGGCGGCCGTGGTATGGATCGTGCCCTAGTGCACGCCCTCCAGCCGGGCGGCTGACGAGTACTATCGTGCGGGAGTGATCCGGCGATGAGGGAGGTCTGACGAAAGGGCGACTAGCGGCTTTCCTCATTGCCCTGGCGGGCAGCGCGGTTCTCGGCATCGCGGCCGGGCTCATCTGGGCTGCGGTCGCACCGCGGCCGCTGCTGCAGGAGATCGCCCGCGGCGAAGCCGAACTGATCAACCCGGAGACCACCGCGTACATCGTCGCCGACGCCTGGTTCGCCCTGATCACCGCCATCGGCGGGCTGATCACCGGCATCTTCGGCTACCGCATCCTGGTCCGCCGGTCCGGAGCGGCGGCCGCCGCCGGACTGGTCCTTGGCGCGGTCGCCGCCGCGTTGCTCGCGCTGTGGGTGGGGGACAACCTCGGGCTGGCGACCTACAACCACCTGCTGGCCTCTAGCCCGGGCGGCGCCGTCTTCCACTCCTCGCTCGCGCTGGGCGCCAAGAGCGCGCTCGTGTTCTGGCCGTTGTGCACCTCAGTTGTCATCCTGCTCGGCGAGACGGGCGCCCGCCGCTCCGGCCAGGCCGCCGTCCGGACCCGCGGACGGCACGCAACTGGCGCGCCCGGACAACCCGAACCGCAGTGAGGGGAGCTCTCCGTAGACTGGGCGGGTGATTTCCCGCATCGACCTGCGCGGAGCCGAACCGGGCCAGCTCAGCCGGGCCGCCCTGGCCGCCGTCCTGCCCCGGGCCGCCACCGACGTCGAGGCGGCCGCCGCCCAGGTCCGTCCCATCTGCAACGACGTCAGGCGCCGCGGCGCGCAGGCCGTCCGTGAGTACACCGGCCGCTTCGACCACGTGGACCTGGCCACCACGCTGGTGCCGCGGCCCGCGCTCGACGAGGCGCTGGCCAACCTCGACCTTGCGGTAGCCAAGGCCCTGGAGGAGGCGGCCCGCCGGACGAGAGCGGTGCACCAAGCGCAGCTCCCGGCCGAAACCCCCACCCAGGTCACCGACGGCCTCACCGTCACCGGCCGGTTCGTGCCCGTCCGCCGGGCCGGGGTGTACGTGCCGGGCGGCCTGGCGGCCTACCCCTCCTCCGTGGTGATGAACATCGTGCCAGCCCAGGTCGCCGGCGTGGGCGCGATCGCCGTGGCGTCACCGCCGCAGGCCGGTCACGGCGGCCTGCCGCACCCGTCGGTACTGGCCGCCTGCGCCCTGCTCGGCATCACGGAGGTGCACGCCGTCGGCGGAGCCCAGGCCCTGGCCATGTTCGCCTACGGTACGGAGGACTGCGCGCCCGCGGACGTGATCACCGGTCCCGGCAACGTCTACGTCGCGGCGGCCAAGCGGGTCCTGCGGGGCGTGGTCGGCACCGATGGCGAGAACGGCCCGACCGAGGTGGCCATCGTCGCCGACGACAGCGCGGACGCCGCGTACGTGGCCGCCGACCTGATCGCGCAGGCCGAGCACGACGAACTGGCCGCCTGCCTGCTCATTACCACCGACGGCGGCCTCGCCGACCGCGTCGACCAGGAACTGGCCCGCCAGGTGCAGGCCACCAGGCACCGCGAGCGGGTGCAGACGGCGCTGGCGAACCAGTCCGCGTGCGTGCTGGTCGACGACCTCGACGCGGCGCTGGCCGTGAGTGATGCGTGGGCCCCCGAGCACCTGGAGATCCAGGCCCGCGACCCGGCCAAGCTGGCCGCACGGGTCGTCAACGCGGGCGCGGTCTTCGCCGGCCCGTACGCGCCGGTCTCCCTCGGCGACTACCTGGCCGGGTCTAACCACGTGCTGCCGACCGGGGGAACCGCGCGGCATACCAGCGGCTTGTCCGTATGGCCGTTCGGACGGCTGGTCAACGTCATCGAATGTGACCGCGACGCGCTGGCCGCCGCCGCGCCGCTGATCGACGCCCTCGGCGGAGCGGAAGACCTGGCCGCGCACGTCGAAGCCGTCCGTGTCCGGATTCCCCGGGAAGGCGGATCCCCAGCATGACGGTGTCACCACTGCCCGTTCGGGATGACCTGAAAGACCTGCATCCGTACGGCGCGCCGCAGGTCGACGTGCCGATCCGGCTGAACACCAACGAGAACCCCTACGCGCCCAGCCCTGCGCTGCAGCAGGCGGTGACGGACGCGGTGGCCCGGGCGGCGGCAACGCTGAACCGCTACCCGGACCGCGACGCGGTCGAGCTGCGCAAGGACCTGGCCGACTACCTCGGGCACGGGCTGACGGCCCGCCACCTGTGGGCCGCCAACGGGTCGAACGAGGTCATCCAGCAGCTGCTGCAGGCCTTCGGCGGGCCGGGACGGCGGGCGCTCGGGTTCGAACCCGGCTACTCCATGCATCCCCTGATCGCCAGGGTGACGTGTACCACCTGGGTCGACGTCGACCGCGACGAGGACTTCGGCCTGGAGCCGGCGCGCGCGGCCCGCGCGATCACGCAGCACCTGCCGACCCTGGTCTTCTTGACCTCGCCGAACAACCCGACCGGCACCGCCGCCCCGATCGAGGTGATCGAGGCGATCTGCGACGCGGCGCCCGGCCTGGTCGTGATCGACGAGGCGTACGCGGAGTTCGCCCGTGCGGGCACGCCCAGCGCGCTCACGCTGCTGCCGCGCTACCCCCGGCTCATCGTCACCCGCACCATGTCCAAGGCGTTCGCCATGGCGGGCGCCCGGATCGGCTACCTGGCCGCCGCGCCTGAGGTCGTCGAGCAGCTGCTGCTGGTCCGGCTGCCCTACCATCTGTCCGCCGTTACCCAGGCGGTGGCCAAGGCCGCCCTCGCGCTGGCCGCCGAACCACTGGCCACTGTCACGAAGATTCGGATGGAACGGGACGGCCTGGTCAGCTGGCTTAAAGGCCAGGGGCTAACCGTGGCAGACTCGGACGCGAACTTCGTGCTGTTCGGCACGTTCCCCCGGCGCCGGGACGTCTGGCAGGGGCTGCTGGACCGCGGCGTCCTGGTTCGGGAGGTCGGCCCGCCGCGCTGGCTGCGGGTCACGGTAGGGACGCCCGAGGAGATGGCGGCGTTCCGCGCCGCGCTGACGGAGGTGCTGGGCTCGTGAGCCGGACGGCGCGGGTGGAGCGGGTCACCAAGGAAACCCAGATCCTGGTCGAGCTCGACCTGGACGGCGCCGGGGTGACCGACGTCGGCACCGGGGTCCCGTTCTTCGACCACATGCTCGCCCAGCTGGGCAAGCACGGCTGCCTCGACCTGACCGTGCGGGCCGACGGCGACACCGAGATCGACGCCCACCACACGGTGGAGGACACCTCCATCGCCCTCGGCCAGGCGCTGCGGGAGGCGCTGGGCGACAAGAGCGGGATCTCACGGTTCGGCGATGCCCTGGTACCGCTGGACGAGACGCTGGTGCAGGCCGCGGTGGACCTGTCCGGGCGGCCCTACGTGGTGCACCACGAGCCGGCCGGGATGGCTCCGCTGATCGGCAGCTACGACACCACGCTGACCCGGCACATCTTCGAGTCGCTGGCCTTTTCCGCCGGGATCTGCCTGCACGTCCGGGTCATCGAGGGCCGCAACCCGCACCACATCGTCGAGGCCCAGTTCAAGGCGGTGGCGCGGGCGCTGCGCGCCGCGGCGGCCCCCGACCCGCGCGCGGGCGGGATCCCCAGCACCAAGGGTGTCCTGTGATGGCCCCCACGGTGGTAGTGCTCGACTACGGGTCGGGGAACCTGCGCTCGGCCCAGCGCGCGCTCGAACGGGTCGGCGCCCAGGTGGAGGTGACGGCGGACCCGGACGCCGCGCTGGACTGTGACGGACTGGCCGTCCCCGGCGTGGGCGCGTTCGCCGCCTGCATGACCGGACTGCGCGCGGTGGGCGGCGACAAGCTGATCGCCCAGCGGCTCGAGCGGGGCCGCCCGGTGCTCGGCATCTGCGTGGGCATGCAGGTGCTGTTCGCCGCCGGCGTCGAGCACGGGGCCTGGACCGAGGGCTGCGGGGCCTGGCCGGGGACGGTGGAACGGCTCGACGCCGGCGTGCTGCCGCACATGGGCTGGAACACCGTGGCCGCGGCGCCCGGCTCCGCGCTGTTCACCGGGATCCCGGCCGGAACGCGCTTTTACTTCGTGCACTCCTACGCGCTGCGCGAGGCCGCGGCCCGGGACCTTTCCGCCGCGGGCGCCCTGGTCTCGTGGACCGAACACGGCGAGCCGTTCGCCGGCGCCGCCGAGCAGGGCGTGCTGTCCGCCACCCAGTTCCACCCGGAGAAGTCCGGCGATGCCGGGGCCGCGCTGCTCGCCAACTGGCTGGAGACCCTGTGACCCGGCTCATCCTGCTGCCCGCCGTCGACGTCACCGATGGGCACGCCGTCCAGCTCGTCCAGGGCGTGGCGGGCAGCGGCGGCCAGTACGGCGACCCGATGGCGGCCGCGCTGGCCTGGCAGCAGGCTGGCGCCTCGTGGATCCACCTGGTGGACCTGGACGCCGCGTTCGGCCGCGGTTCGAACGCGGACCTGCTCGCCCGGGTCGTGCAGAAGCTGGACGTCAGCGTGGAGCTGTCCGGCGGGATCAGGGACGAGGACTCGCTGGCCCGCGCGCTGGGCACCGGCTGCGCCCGGGTCAACATCGGCACGGCGGCGCTGGAGAACCCGGACTGGGTGCGGTCGGTCATCGCCAGGCACGGGGAGCGGGTCGCGGTCGGGCTTGACGTCCGCGGCACCCGGCTGGCCGCCCGCGGCTGGACCGCCGAGGGCGGGGAGCTGCACGAGACGCTGGACCGGCTGAACGCCGAGGGCTGCGCTCGTTACGTGGTCACCGACGTGCTCAAGGACGGCACGCTGCGCGGCCCCAACCTGGACCTACTCCGGAACGTCTGCGTCCGCACCACCGCGCCGGTGGTGGCCAGCGGGGGAGTGTCCAGCCTGGCCGACCTGCGGGCCATCGCGGCGCTCGTCCCGCTCGGCGTCGAAGGCGCCATCGTCGGCACGGCGCTCTACGAGGGCGCGTTCACGCTGGAACAAGCCCTCGCCGAGGTCGAAAAACCATGAGCGTCGCGGTGCGGGTCATCCCCTGCCTGGACGTCGACGGGGGCCGGGTGGTCAAGGGCGTGAACTTCCGCGAGCTGCGCGACGCCGGGGATCCCGTCGAGCTGGCCGCCTGCTACGACGCCGAGGGCGCCGACGAGCTGACCTTCCTGGACATCACCGCGTCCAGCGGCGGCCGGGACACCATGTACGACGTGGTGCGGCGGACCGCCGAACAGGTTTTCATCCCGCTGACCGTCGGCGGCGGGGTGCGCAGCGTCGCGGACGTGGACCGGCTGCTGCGGGCCGGAGCCGACAAGGTCTCGCTGAACACCGCCGCGGTCACCCGGCCGGAACTGCTGTCCGAGACGGCCGAACGGTTCGGGTCGCAGTGCGTCGTGCTGTCCGTGGACGCGCGCCGGGCCGCCGACCCGCGCCAGCACTTCTTTGAAGTGACCACCCACGGCGGCCGGACCGGCACCGGGATGGACGCGGTGGCGTGGGCGCAGCGGGCCGCGCAGCTCGGTGCGGGCGAGATCCTGCTGAACTCGATGGATGCGGACGGCACCACCGCGGGCTTCGACCTGGAGCTGATCCGAGCCGTGCGCGCCGCGGTCACCGTCCCGGTTATCGCCAGCGGCGGCGCGGGCACGCTGGCGCACTTCGCGCCCGCGGTGGACGCCGGGGCGGACGCGGTGCTGGCGGCCAGCGTGTTCCACTTCGGCACGCTGCGTATCGCCCAGGTGAAGAACGCGCTGCGCGGCGCGGGCCACCCGGTCCGGTTACAAGCCGTTCGGAAACGTGATCTGCTCGGGCTGGACGAGCGGCGTGCTGCTCTTGCTCATCGGGCCGGTTCCTAGTGGCCGGTTCCGCTGGCGCCGGACGTATCGGGCGCCGATTCGCTGACGGTAGCCATGGCTGCCCCCACGATCCCGGCGTCGTTGAGCAAGGCCGCGGGGACGATGCGCGCGCGGATGCCGGTCAGCCGCGGCACCCACTTGTCCGACTGCTTGCTGATGCCGCCGCCCACGATGATCAGCCGCGGCGAGAGCAGCGCCTCGATGTGATGCAAGTACTCATCGACGCGCCCGGCCCACTTGCCCCAGCTGAGGTCGTGCAGTTCCTTGGCGCGCTCGGAGGCGCGTTTCTCGGCGTCTTGGCCGCGGATCTCGATGTGCCCGAACTCGGTGTTCGGCACCAGGATGCCCTTGATGAACAGGGCGCTGCCGATCCCGGTGCCGAAGGTCAGCATCAGCACCGTGCCCTGCTCGCCCGCCCCGGCGCCGAACCTCATCTCGGCCACCCCGGCCGCGTCCGCGTCGTTCATCACCCGGACCGGGTTGCGGGTCGCCTTGCCGAACAATGCCGCGGCGTCCAGCCCGATCCAGGCCGGGTTCAGGTTGGCGGCGGTCCTGGTCACCCCGTCGGTGACCACGCCGGGAAACGTGATGCCGATCGGACCGGACCAGCTGAACGCGGTGGTGAGTTGCTTCACCACGTCCGCGACCGGATCGGGCAGCGCCGGCTGCGGCGTCTCGATCTTCTGCCGGTCGGCCAGCAGCTTTCCCGTGGTCACGTCGACCGGGGCGGCCTTGATCCCGCTACCGCCGATGTCAATGCCGAGTACGTGCATGGCCATAGAGTATTTCGTGTGCCTCAGCGGCACGCGCCCAGTCAGGTAATATCTTGATTGAGAGCCTTGATTGAGAGCATTGCTCAGGGCTAGTGCCGGGGGACCTTGTTGAGAGAGGATGCGGCGGATGCGCTGGTTCAAGATCGCCGCCATCGCGGGCGGACTGATCATCGCGTTCCTGATCGTCGGTTCGGTGGTCCATTTCATCTTGGCCGCCATCACGACGATCGTGATCGCCGCGCTGGTGGTGGGCGGCGTCGCCGTCGCGATCAAGATGGCGCGGTCCGGCAAGCAGGTCTCGCGCAAGCGGGAAGAGCGCGAGGTCCGCGACCAGGACTCCCACCAGCCGCTGCCGCGGGCCGACGTCGAGCCGTACACGACCTCGGTCCCGGTCCAGCAGCCGCGTCAGAGCACGCCGAACGCGCAGGACGTCGACGACGAGCTGGCCCGGCTCAAGCGGGAGATGGGTAGCTAGAAACGGTCAGCGCCAGTTCGTCCCGGTGAGCTTGCTCACCGCCACTTCGGTTCCGTCGAACCGGACCCGGGCCGCGCCCGTGCGGCCCATCGTCCACATGGTCAGTTCGGCCGGACTGCCGATGACGGTCACCGCCGGGGTCGCGTTCTTGACCGTGATCCGCCACCGCTGGCCGTCCGCTTCCTGGTCGTCGCGGGCTAGCTCCACGCCGACCGGGGCCTTGCGCAGCATGAACCGCGCCGCTCGCAGCCGCTGCCACAGGAGGATGGACTCCCCGCTGCTGAGCTCCCGCGGCTCCCAGTCCGGCCCGGCGCGGCGGATGTCCTCGTGATGCACGAAGTACTCGACGGCATTGAGGCGCTCGTCCATGCCGGGCAGGGCCATGACCGACAGCGTCGGCGGCCCGGACCTGATGGTGCGCACCAGGTCGGGGAACGATGTCCGCTGCTTGATCCGGTTCTGCACCCGCGCCGTGTATCCGGCCAGCGGGCCGCCGATGACGCCGGCGGCGGCGTCCGGCCGGTGCTCGCGCAGCACCAGGTGCGCGGCCAGGTCGCCGGTGTTCCAGCCGGCGCACAGCGTCGGTGCGTCCGGTCCCGTCTGGTCGAGCAGCGCGCACAGCGCCAGGCGCTCGTCTCGCGAGTAGCTCACCTGCTGATCGTAGGCGGCATTGCTACCCTGACTGAAGTGGAGAGAAAAGAGGGAGCAATCCTCGACCCTGCCATCGCCGCGCGGCTGAAGCGGGATGCGTCCGGCCTTATCGCGGCGATTGCCCAGCAGTACGACACCGGCGAGGTGCTGATGCTCGGCTGGATGGACGATGAGGCCCTGCATCGCACCCTGACCACGGGCCGCTGTACGTACTGGTCGCGCAGCAGGCAGGAGTACTGGGTCAAGGGCGAGACCTCCGGGCACCAGCAATGGGTCAGATCGGTGGCTCTCGACTGCGACGGCGACACGCTCCTGGTCAAGGTCGACCAGATGGGCGGGGCCTGTCACACCGGCGATCGGACCTGCTTCGACGCCGACGTCCTGCTCAAGAAGCAGTAACCGCCGATGCGCAGGGAATTCGGGCTGGTGTTGCTGCTCGGCGCGGTCGGCGCCGGCCTGGTCGTGTTCGCCCTCCGGCAGACCTGGGCGCACGCCATCTTCACCCCGCCACATCCGCTGCCCGCCCAGGACATCCCCGTCACCGGCCAGCAGCTGGTCCCGCTGGCCGCCGCACTCGCGTTGGCCGCGCTGGCCTGCCTGGCGGCCGTGATCGCCACCAGGTCAGTGGTCCGGCGGGCGGCCGGTGCCGTGCTGGCGGCCCTGGGCGCGGGCGCGGCGGTGGCCGTCGGCGCCGGAGTGCGGGCCTCGGGCGTGCTCGCGACGGCCCAGGCCGACGCCGCGGCTGGCGCGCTCGGCGGGTCGACCACCGGCGGTACCTCACCGGGCGGTGCTTCGCACGCGGTCGTCATCGCGGGCTCCCTAGGGCAGGCCGTCATGACCGGCGCGCCTTGGCACGCGGCCGCGCTCGGGGGGGCGGTCGCGATCGTCCTCGCGGGCCTGGTCACCGTGTGGCGCGGCCCGCGCTGGCCCGTCATGTCCGCTCGGTTCGACCGTCCCGGCCAGCGGCCGCGTCAGCGAGCGGCCGACAGCGCCTCGATGTGGGAATCGCTGAGCCGCGACCTGGACCCGACCGTCCAGGAGGACCAGGTCGGTGGCGGACCACCACCCTGACCGCGGGCGCCAGCCGGTCTCGGTCCTGCTCGCCGAGCACGAGCCCGAGGTGGCCGAGCTGTCGGCCCGCTACCTGCGCCGGGACGGTCTGCGGGTCCGGCTGGTCACCAGCCCGGAGCCGACGTTGGCCGAGCTGGCCGACGGCCCAGATGCCGCGGCCGTGCTCGACCTCACCATGCCCGGTCTGGACCCCAGGCGCATCCGCCGGGCCCTGCGCACGCCGGTCATCTTCCTGGTGGCCGACGCCAAGGCGCCCCGGCCACGCGGCCTGGCTGTCCGGGGCGACGCGGCCGGCGCCCGGCGTGAGGTGACCGGCACCCGGCGTGACGCGGTCGGCGCCCGGCGCTGGCTGGCCCGGCCGTTCAGCCCCCGCCAGCTCGTCGCGCTGGTCCGCGACGTCCTGGCCGACCCCGGGGAGCCCCGCCCCGCCGTACCCCGTCTGAACCCTGCCTTGACCGCATCCGAGTCCGCCGTGCTCGCCGCGCTGACGGATCACGCCGGCCGTGTCCTGTCCCGCCGCCAGCTGCTCGTCGCCGCGGGCCGCCAGGGCGCCGGCGACCGGGCCGCCGACGTGTACATCGCCCAGATCCGCGCCAAGCTCGGCCCCGCCGTCCGCATCAGGACCGTCCGCGGCGCGGGCTATGCCCTGGATCCATTACCATCATCCCAACGCGCCACAAGATCGGGTCATAACTGCGGCCCACTACAGCGGCCCGGCGAGCCCAATCCAGGGGGCAGTCACACCGGCACCCGGGCGGCCGGGCTACGATCGGTGGCGCAACAGTACCGATGTGAGGGGACGAGCGAACCGCGTGAGTGTGCTCGACGAGATCCTAGACGGCGTGCGTGCCGATCTCGCCGACCGGCAGCAGCACGTCTCTCTGGATCAGCTGAAGGAGATGGCGCGGCGCGCGCCGTCACCGCGGGATGCGATGGCCGCGCTGAAGGCCGAGGGCGTCAGCATCATCGCCGAGGTGAAGCGGGCCAGCCCGTCTCGCGGGCAGATGGCCACCATCGCCGATCCGGCCGCGCTGGCCTCGGACTACGAAGCCGGCGGCGCGAAGGTGATCAGCGTGCTGACCGAGTCGCGGCGGTTCGGCGGGTCGCTGGCCGACCTGGGCGCGGTCCGCCGGGCGGTCCAGGTGCCGGTGCTGCGCAAGGACTTCGTGGTCAGCTCCTACCAGCTCTGGGAAGCCCGCGCCTACGGCGCGGACCTGGTCCTGCTGATCGTCGCGGTCCTCGAGCAGAGCGCGCTGGTCTCGCTGGTCGAGCGGGCCGTCTCGATCGGCTTGCTGCCGCTGGTCGAGGTGCATGCCGAGCCCGAGCTCGACCGGGCCGTGCAAGCCGGCGCGACTGTCATCGGCGTCAACGCGCGCAACCTGGCCACGCTCAAGGTCGACCGGGGGATCTTCGGCCGGATGGCGGGCCAGATCCCGGAGGGCATCATCAAGGTCGCCGAGTCCGGCGTCCGCGGACCGCGTGACCTGCTGGTCTACGCCGCATCCGGCGCGGACGCCGTGCTCGTGGGCGAGAGCCTGGTCACCGAGAAGGACCCGCGCAGCGCCGTCGCCGACCTGGTGACCGCGGGCTCGCATCCCGCGCTGCGAGGCGAGCGCGGATGACCGGGATGAATCCGGCGGAACCCGATATCGCTCCGGTTCCCGATACGTCCGGGCATTTCGTGGCGGCCGGAACCGCGTACGGCGGGCGGTTCGCCCCCGAAGCGCTCATGGCGGCCCTGGACGAGCTCACCGTTGCCTACGAGCAGGCCAGGACCGACCCCGCGTTCCGCGCCGAACTCGACGGCCTGCTCAGCGGCTACGCCGGCCTGCCGACGCTGCTCACCCGGGCCAAGCGGTTCGGTGCGCAGGCCGGCGGCGCGACCGTGCTGCTCAAACGCGAGGATCTCGCCCACACCGGATCGCACAAGATCAACAACGTGCTCGGCCAGGTGCTGCTGGCCCAGCGGATGGGCAAGACGCGCGTCATCGCCGAAACCGGCGCCGGGCAGCACGGCGTGGCCACCGCCACCGCGGCCGCGCTCCTCGGCCTGCAGTGCATGGTCTACATGGGCGAGGAGGACACGCACCGACAGGCGCTGAACGTGTCCCGCATGCGCATGCTCGGCGCCGAGGTCATCCCGGTCACCACCGGCACCCGGACGCTGAAGGACGCCATGAACGAGGCCTTCCGCGACTGGGTGTCGACGGTCGGGCACACCCACTACTGCATCGGCTCGGTGGGCGGCCCGCATCCGTTCCCGATGATGGTCCGGGACTTCCAGCGCGTGATCGGCTTGGAGGCCCGCGCCCAGGTACTCGAAACATACGGACGGCTGCCGGACGCGGTGATCGCCTGCGTCGGCGGCGGCTCCAACGCCATCGGCCTGTTCCACGCCTTTATCCCCGACGCCCACGTCGCTCTGATCGGCTGCGAGGCGGGCGGCGACGGCCTGGACACCGACCGGCACGCCGCCACCCTGACCGGCGGGTCCGCGGGTGTCCTGCACGGCATGCGGACCTTCGTGCTGCAGGACGACGAAGGCCAGACCCGCGCCACCCACTCCATCTCGGCCGGCCTGGATTACCCCGGCGTGGGCCCCGAGCACGTCTGGCTCATGGAAACCGGCCGGGCCAGCTACCGCGCCGTGACCGACGCCGAAGCCATGCACGCCTTCGACGTGCTGTGCCGCACCGAGGGCATCATTCCAGCCATCGAATCGGCCCACGCGCTGGCCGGCGCCCTCGACGTCGGCCGTGAACTCGGCCCGGACGGCCTCATCCTGGTCAACCTGTCCGGCCGCGGCGACAAGGACGTGGACACCGCGTCCAAGTGGTTCGGCGTATGACCTCGGTCTCCGTCACCTTCGGCAAGGCGAACGCGGATCACCGCGCCGCGCTGGTTGGCTACCTGCCCGCCGGGTTCCCCACCGTGGACGGCGCCATCGAAGCGGCCCGGGCCATGGCCGCCGCCGGGGTCGACATCATCGAGCTCGGCCTGCCGTACTCCGACCCGCTGATCGACGGCCCGGTGATCGCCGAGGCCGTCCACCGCGCACTCACCGCCGGAACCCGCGTTGCCGACGTGCTTCGCACCGTGGAGGCGGTCGCCGCGTCCGGCGTCCCCGTCCTGGTCATGACCTACTGGAACCCGATCGACCGGTACGGCGTGCGCGCGTTCGCCCGCGACCTGGCCCAGGCGGGCGGCTCCGGGCTGATCACGCCCGACCTGTCGCCCGAGGAGGCCGACCCCTGGCTGGAGGCCTCTGATGAGCAGGGCCTGGACCGGGTGTTCCTGGTCGCGCCGAGCTCCACGCAGGAGCGCGTGGCCACGATCACCCAGGCCTGCCGCGGCTTTGTCTACGCCGCTTCGCTGATGGGCATCACCGGCGCCCGGGACACGGTCAGCGGCCAGGCCGTCGGCCTGGTCCAGCGGATCCGCCCGCACACCGAACTGCCGGTGGCCGTGGGCCTCGGGGTGAGCAACGGCGCCCAGGCGGCGCAGGTAGCCGCGTTCGCGGACGGTGTGATCGTGGGCTCCGCCTTCGTCCGCCGTCTCCTCGACGCCGCGGACAGCGGCGGGGCCATCGCGGCCACCGACGCCATCACCGAGTTCACCGCCGAACTGTCCGCCGGTGTCCGCCAAGCCCGGCTCTAGCCCGGCGTATCCTCAGCCGTTCCGCAGCAAGACGGAGTAGTGTCGCGAGGATGGTGCTCGCGTCCATCCCGAGCCCTACCTCTGCGGCTTGGCGGCTCGGGCCCCTGTCGGTCCGGGCCTACGCGCTGTGCGTCATCGCCGGGATCGCCGTCGCCCTGGTCGTGGCGAGCCGCCGGTACCGGCGAAGCGCTGGAAATAGACAGGGCCGCCGCGGGGTCATCCTGGACGTGGCGGCCTGGGCCGTCCCGTTCGGCCTGATCGGCGCCGCCGCGCACGCCCTGCTCATCGCCACCCGGCACGATTTCACTCACGCGCACGGCCTGTGGCACGTGGTCACGCTGGGGGTCGCGGCCATCGGGGTCCCCGGTGCGGTGGCGCTCGGTGCCGCCGGGGCCTGGATCGCCTGCCGCCGGGCGGATCTGCCGCTGGGCCCGGTCGCGGGCGCGGCCGCGCCCGCCGTGATGTTCGGCCTGGCCATCGGCGGCCTGGGCCCCTGGTGGACCCAGCAGTTCTACGGCCCGCCCTCGGCCTGGTGGTGGGCGGTCCAGATCTCACCGACACACCGGGTGCCTGGTTACGAGAATTACGGCAGCTTCCAGCCGGCCTTCGGGTACCAGTCTCTCTGGGACGTCGCGGTCGGCCTCGCCGTCATCTGGGCCGCCCGCCGGTTCGCCCTATCCGGCGAGCGCACGTTCATGCTGTGCGCCGCCTGCTACGCGGTGGGCAGCTTCTGGGTGGAGTCGGTGCGCATCGGCCCGCTGCCGCAAGTGCTGGGCATTCGTTACGGCGCGCTCGGAGATGTAACGGTCTTTGTACTGGCCGTCGCTGGTCTATACCTGACCCGGCCGGGACGCATCCCACCAGCACGGACGTACGTCAAGGCAGGTCCTAATACTCTGGTGGACGATTCTTCGGGTGATGTAATGTCTATGTAACAGGGCCAGTGTCGTCCCGGACGCACGGATGTGGCGTATCGAGACGACAGGAGAGCGCATGGCGGCGGCTGGCCTTTACGACCCCAGTTTCGAGCATGACGCGTGCGGCGTCGGCTTCGTCGCGGACTTGTCCGGACGCGGCGGCCATGACGTGGTGGCCCAGGCCTTGCGGGTGCTGTGCCATCTGGAACACCGCGGCGCGAAAGGCGGCGACCCCGGTACCGGGGACGGAGCCGGGATCCTCACCCAGCTACCCCACGATTTCTTCCGCGCCGTATGCGGTTTCGCTCTGCCGGGACCAGGCTCCTACGCGGTCGGCCTGGCTTTTATTTCGGCTGAACGGGCCGTGGTATCCCGCACCGTCGAACGGCTAGCCGCGGCCGAGGGCCTGACCGTGCTGGGCTGGCGTGAGGTCCCGTATGACATCGGGGCTGCCGGGGCCGGCGCGCTGGCCGTGTTGCCCGGGCTGGCCCAGCTGTTCGTCGCGGGCGCCAACGGCGAGTCCGGCCCAGAGCTCGAGCGGATGGCGTTCTGTCTGCGCAAGCGGGCCGAACACGAGGGCGGGGTGTACTTCGCCAGCCTGTCGGCCCGGACCATCGTGTACAAGGGCATGCTGTCCGCGGGGCAACTCGAGCCGTTCTTCCCCGACCTGTCCGATTCCCGCTACGGTTCGGCGCTGGCCCTGGTGCACTCCAGGTTCTCCACCAACACGTTCCCGTCCTGGCCGCTGGCCCATCCGTACCGGTACGTGGCGCACAACGGCGAGATCAACACGGTCCGGGGCAACCGCAACTGGATGCGGGCCCGGGAGGCGATGCTGGCCACCGACCTGATCCCGCCGTCGAGGGACGGAAAGGGCCTCGAGCGGCTGTTCCCGATCTTGGACGAGGCGGGTAGCGACTCGGCCAGCTTCGACGAGTGCCTGGAACTGCTGCACATGGGCGGCCGGTCGCTCCCGCACGCGGTGCTCATGATGATCCCGGAGCCGTGGGAAAACCACGATGAGATGACGCCGGAGCGGCGCGCGTTCTACCAGTTCCACGCCGCGCTGATGGAACCGTGGGACGGCCCGGCGCTGATCGCGTTCACCGACGGCTCGGTGATCGGCGCGGTGCTGGACCGCAACGGCCTGCGGCCCGGCCGGTACTGGGTGACCAGCGACGGCCTGGTCGTGCTGGCCAGCGAGGTGGGCGTGCTGGACCTTGACCCCGCCACCGTGATCAGGAAGGGCCGCCTCCAGCCCGGCCGCATCTTCCTGGCCGACACCGCCGCAGGCCGCATCGTGGAAGACGAGGAGGTCAAGGCGGCCCTGGCCGCCGAGCACCCCTACGAGGCCTGGCTGCACGCCGGCCTGGTCCACCTGGACGACCTCCCCGACCGCCCTCTGCTGCCACGCTCCGCCATCCCTCCCCAACGTGATGAAACTGGACTTTCACCACGTCCTAGCGTGGTGAATCCCGGGTTTCACCCCGCTCAGCCTTCCTCCTCAACTGACCTGGTCATGTTGCAGAGGGTGCACGGGTACACGGAAGAGGAGCTGCGGGTCATCCTGGCCCCGATGGCGCGGGCCGGGTCAGAGCCAACCGGGTCGATGGGCACCGACACCCCGCTGGCGGTCCTTTCGGACCGGCCGCGGCTGGTGTTCGACTACTTCACCCAGCTGTTCGCCCAGGTGACCAACCCGCCGCTGGACGCGATCCGGGAGGAACTCGTCACCTCGCTCGGCACCATCACCGGCCCCGAGCAGAACCTGCTGGACTCGATCCCGGCCTCCTGCCGCCAGATCGTGCTGCCGTACCCGGTGATCGGCGACCAGGACCTGGCCAAGATCGTGCACATCAACGACGGAGGCAACCTACCCGGCCTGGCCTCGCACGTGGTGGACGGGCGCTACGACCCGCGCGGTGACGGCGACGGCCTGCGGGCGCGGCTGGCCGAGATCTGCGCCGAGGTCTCCGCCGCCATCGAGTCCGGTGCCCGGCTGATCATCCTGTCCGACCGGGCGGCTCCGCGACCCGACGCCATCCCGATCCCGTCGCTGCTGCTGACCGGTGCGGTGCACCATCACCTGGTCAAGCAGAAGTCGCGGACTCGGGCCGGGCTGGTCGTCGAAGCGGGGGACGTCCGCGAGTGCCACCATGTGGCCCTGCTCGTCGGATACGGGGCCGCGGCGATCAACCCGTACCTGGCCATCGAGTCGGTCCGGGACCTGGTCCGGCGCGGCGTCCTGACCGGGGTGTCGGAGAAGAAGGCTGAGGCTAACCTGCTCAAGGCCTTCGGCAAGGGCCTGCTGAAGATCATGTCCAAGATGGGGGTGTCCACCGTCGCCTCCTACACCGGCGCCCAGATCTTCGAGGCCATCGGCTTGGGCCCGGAGGTGATCGAGGCCTGCTTCGCCGGGACCACCTCGCGGCTATCCGGGGTCGGCTTCGACGCCCTGGCCGCGGAGGCCGGGCAGCGGGCCGGCCTGGCTCTGGCCGATCCCGCCGGCCTGGAGTACCGGCGGCTGGCCACCGGCGGGGAGTACCAGTGGCGGCGCGACGGCGAGCCGCACCTGTTCAGCCCCGAGACGGTCTTCAAGCTGCAGCACGCCACCCGCAGTCGCCGGTACGAGATCTTCAAGGAATACACCTCGCTCGTCGATGACCAGTCGCGGCAGCTGATGACGCTGCGCGGCCTGCTCCGGATCCGCGGAGTCGATGCCGGGACCACCGAACCACGGCCCGTTCCGGTCAATGAAGTTGAGCCTGCCTCGAGCATCGTGCGGAGGTTCGCGACCGGGGCCATGTCCTACGGCTCGATCTCGGCCGAGGCACACGAGACCCTGGCCATCGCGATGAACCGGCTGGGCGCCCGGTCGAACACCGGCGAGGGCGGCGAGGACCCGGACCGGTTCACCCCCGAAAGCAACGGTGACCTGCGGCGGTCTGCGGTCAAGCAGGTCGCCAGCGGGCGGTTCGGCGTCACCAGCGAGTACCTGGTCAACGCCGATGACCTGCAGATCAAGATGGCCCAGGGCGCCAAGCCGGGGGAGGGCGGCCAGCTGCCCGGGAACAAGGTGTACCCGTGGATTGCCAAGACCCGGTCCTCGACGCCGGGGGTGGGGCTGATCTCGCCGCCGCCCCACCACGACATCTACTCGATCGAGGACCTGGCTCAGCTGATCCACGACCTGAAGAACGCCAACCCGGCGGCGCGGGTGCACGTCAAGCTGGTGGCCGAGGTCGGGGTGGGCACCGTCGCCGCCGGGGTGTCCAAGGCCCATGCCGACGTCGTGCTGATCAGCGGGCACGACGGCGGCACCGGAGCCGCGCCGCTGACCTCGATCAAGCACGCGGGCGCGCCGTGGGAGCTCGGGCTGGCCGAGACCCAGCAGACGCTGCTGCGCAACAAGCTGCGGGACCGGATCGTGGTCCAGGCGGACGGCCAGCTCAAGACCGGCCGGGACGTGATCATTGCCGCGCTGCTCGGTGCGGAGGAGTTCGGCTTCGCCAGCGCGCCGCTGGTGGTCTCCGGCTGCATCATGATGCGGGTCTGCCACCTGGACACCTGCCCGGTCGGGGTGGCCACTCAGAACCCCGAGCTGCGGGCCCGGTTCAGCGGCAAGCCCGAGTTCGTCGTGAACTTCTTCGAGTTCATCGCCGAAGAGGTCAGGGAGTACCTGGCTCAGCTGGGCTTCCGGTCGCTGGAGGAGATCGTCGGCCGGGTTGACCTGCTGGACGCGGCGCTCGCGGTGGAGCACTGGAAGGCCTCCGGGCTCGACCTGTCCCCGGTGCTCTACGCGCCCCCGCTGCCCGACGGTACTGCGACGCGGTGTGTCACCACCCAGGACCACGGGCTGGACAAGGCCCTGGATCACACGCTCATCCAGCTCGCCGAGGGCGCGCTCGAGGAGGGTCGGCCGGTCCGGCTCGAGCTGCCGATCCGGAACGTGAACCGGACCGTCGGCACCATGCTCGGCTACGAGGTAACCAGGCGTTGGGGCGGCGAGGGCCTGCCCCAGGACACGATCGATATCTCGTTCGATGGGTCGGCCGGCCAGTCGTTCGGGGCGTTCCTGCCGCGCGGCATTACCCTGCGGCTGGTCGGCGACGCGAACGACTACCTGGGCAAGGGCCTGTCCGGCGGGCGGCTGCTGGTGCGCCCGTCCGCCGCGGCCCCGTTCGCCGCCGAGGAGCAGGTCATCGCGGGCAACGTGATCGGCTACGGCGCCACCGCGGGCGAGATTTTCCTCCGCGGTGTGGTCGGCGAGCGGTTCTGTGTCCGCAACTCAGGCGCGCTCGCGGTCGCCGAAGGCACCGGCGATCACGGCTGCGAGTACATGACCGGAGGCCGGGTCGTGGTCCTCGGCCCGGTGGGGCGGAACTTCGCGGCCGGCATGTCCGGCGGCATCGCCTACGTGCTCGATTGCCCGGTCCACCGGGTGAATACGGAGATGGTCGACCTGGACCCGCTGGACTCCGATGACACCGCCTTCCTGCGCGAGGTGGTGGAACGTCACCACGCGGAGACGGGCTCGGCGGTCGCGGCCGGGCTGCTGGCCGACTGGGACCCCGGCCGGTTCACCAAGGTCATGCCGAAGGACTACAAGCGGGTGCTGTCCGCCGCGTCGCAGGCCAAACGCGAGGGCCGCGACGTCAACGAGGCCGTCATGGCCGCGGCGCACGGGTGAGGGGCGGTTATGGCTGACCCGAAGGGCTTCATGACCACCCCCCGCGAGACCCCGGCTCGCCGTCCCGTCGACCTGCGACTGCTCGACTGGCGCGAGGTGTACGAGCCGTTCCCGTCCAGCCGGGCCGAACGGCAGGCGGGCCGGTGCATGGACTGCGGCATCCCGTTCTGCCACCACGGCTGCCCGCTAGGGAACCTGATCCCCGAATGGAACGACCTGGTCTGGCGGCACGACTGGCGAGGGGCTGCCGACCGGCTGCACGCCACCAACAACTTCCCCGAGTTCACCGGGCGGCTTTGCCCAGCGCCGTGCGAAGCCGCCTGCGTGCTCGGGATCAATGCCGATCCCGTCACCATCAAACAGGTCGAGGTGGAGATCATCGACCGGGCGTTCGCATCCGGCTGGGTGGTGCCCCGGCCGTCGGCGGCCCGGTCCGGCCGTACGGTAGCGGTGATCGGCTCGGGCCCGGCCGGGCTCGCGGCGGCCCAGCAGCTGACCA
This sequence comes from uncultured Actinomycetes bacterium, assembly GCA_963722055.1. Classification (GTDB taxonomy): domain Bacteria; phylum Actinomycetota; class Actinomycetes; order Streptosporangiales; family Streptosporangiaceae; genus Palsa-504. The sequence continues at coordinate 253,418 of CAVRLA010000008.1, forward strand.
GGGCCGGTCACGCGGTCACCGTCTTCGAGCGCGACGAGGCGGCAGGAGGCCTGCTGCGCTTCGGGATTCCGGAATTCAAGTTGGAGAAGCGGCACCTGGAACGGCGGCTGGCTCAGATGCGCGCCGAGGGTACCGAGTTCCGCTGTGGCGTGCAGGCCGGGACCGATATCACCGCCGAACAGCTGCGAGCGTCCTTTGACGTGATCGTGCTCTGCGGTGGCGCGCGGGTGCCGCGCGACCTGCCGCTGCCCGGCCGGTCGCTGGCCGGCATCCACCAGGCCATGGAGTACCTGCCGCTGGCCAATCGCGTGGTGGCCGCCAACCCCGGCGAGCCTGCCGAGTCGGCCATCAGTGCCCGCGGGCGGCACGTGGTCATCATCGGCGGCGGCGACACCGGCGCCGACTGCCTGGGCACCGCGCACCGGCAGGGTGCGGCATCGGTCACTCAGCTTGAGATCCTGCCTTGCCCGCCCGCCTCCCGGCCCGGCCATCAGCCCTGGCCCACCTACCCGATGATCTACCGGGTCTCCAGCGCGCACGAGGAAGGCGGGGAGCGCGTCTACGCGGCGTCCACGCTGGAGTTCCTCGCCGATGACGACGGGCGGGTCCGGGCGCTGCGGATGGCCGACGCGGACGGCTTCGACCCGGTGCCAGGTACGGCGCGCGACCTGCCCTGTGACCTGGTGCTGCTGGCCATGGGCTTCACCGGAGCTGAACGACCGGGACTGCTCACCGATCTCGGCGTAGAATTTGACGCCCGGGGCAACGTCAGCCGCGATGCGCAGTACGCGACCTCGGTCTCCGGCGTTTTCGCGGCCGGCGACATGGGCCGCGGCCAGTCGCTGATCGTCTGGGCCATCGCCGAGGGCCGCAGTGCTGCCGCCGCTGTTGACCGTTACCTGGACGGAACATCCCACCTGCCCGCGCCGATTCCGCCGACGGCTCGTCCGCTTGCCTGAATCCCCGGGCGAATTACCCGTCGACGCATACTCTGTGGTGGTAACTGGCCCAATCAGTTGGCAGGGGTCGGGCGGGGCTAGGAGCGGAACTCAGATGACGAGATGTCTGAACGGTCATGACTCGGTCACAGATGACTTCTGTGATGCCTGCGGTGCGCCCATCGACGCGAGTCCTGCCTCCGGCCAGAGCCGCGTAATCGGCAAGCACCACGCCGGCGGACCGCGCCCGGCCGGGGCTGCCGAGGACGTATGCCCGTGGTGCGGGAAGCCGAGTTCTGGTCAGTTCTGCGAGGAGTGCGGCTTCCGGGTCCGCCGGCCCTTCGCCCCCCTCTCCGAGCCTCAGCCGAGAATGGATACCTCCGCCGAATCGCAGCCCGCTGTCCCGTCTCCGTCCTGGCCGGATCCTCAGTCCTGGGCGGATCATCCGTCCTGGCCCGAAGCCCAGCCCTCGCCGGAGCCCCAGCCCGCGGCGAGGTTCGAGCCGTCCTTCCCGTCGGCCCAGGCCGAGGCCGTCGAGCCGACGGCCAGGCCGGCTGCCCCGCCGTGGTCGGCTGCCCCCGCGCCGTCCGCTCCCCCCGAGTGGTCCGCTGCCCAAGCCTCGAACGCCTCCCCTGGGTGGTCCGCCGCTTCCTCGTGGTCTGCCGTCCCGGCCTCGCCCTCCGCTCCGGTCTCCTCCGGGGCGCCCGCCGCATCGTCAGAGCCGCCCGAATCACTTTTCCCGCCCGTGTTCCGGCCTGACCCGACGCCTTCGCCCTGGGATCGCCCGTACCTGCCGTCCTCGCCTTCGGCCACCGCAGCGACCGAGCCCGCCATAGTTTCCCCGGAGTCCGCGGGGTCACCCGCCGCCGACCCGCCATTCCCGCCCGCGCTCTCGTCGGAGGGATTCCTCCCGCCCGTAGCCCCCGACCCGGTACCGCCGGCGCCCCCGGATTCCCCGGCGCCGGACGTGTCGGCCCCGGCCGACGCTCTTGCCTCATCCAGTCGGATCGAATTCCTGGACTGGTTCAGATCGTCGGAGCCGCCCACGTCCCCGAAGCCGTCCGCGTCCCCGGAGCCGTCCGCGTCCCCGGAGCCGTCCGCGATGCCGGAGGCGTCCGTGTCGTCGGAGCCGTCCGTGTCGGTGGAGCCTCCCACGGCGCCGAAGCCGCCCGTGTCGCTGGAGCCACCGGCATCGCTGGAGCCACCGGCATGGTCGGAGCCGGCGGCATGGCCGGAGCCGACAGTATGGCCGGAGCCGTCCGCGATGCCGGAGCCGTCCGCGTCCTTCGAGCCGTCCGCGTCCTTCGAGCCGTCCGCGTCGCCGGAGCCGTCCGCACCCGCGTCACCGGGCGTGCCCGTACGGTCCGGATGGTCCGAGCCGAACGAGCGATCCGCGCCCACGGACCTGTTTGCTCCTCGGGAGCGGTCCGCCGCGGCCTGGCCAGCCGTGGATGCGCCGTCGCGTGATTCGTATTCCTGGTCCGCGCGTACGGCCTCGCCCGCACCGCCCGCACCGCTCGCCTCGCCCGCACCGCCCGCACCGCTCGCCTCGCCCGCACCGCTCGCCTCGCCCGCACCGCCCGCGCCACCGGCCTCGCCGCCACTGTCGGCCCGGCCCACGCCGCCGGGCCGGCGCGTGTCGTCGGCCCCGCCCACCGCGCCCATGCCGAAATTCACCCCGACCACCTGGTCGGTAGTGGTGACCACGGATCGGGCGTACTACGAGGGGATGCGGCTCAAGCGAGCTCCTATCGGTGCGGATCTGCCGTTCCCTCTTGCCAGCAGCGAACGGCGGTTCCAGCTCACCGGGAAGCAGCTACGGATCGGCCGGCGCAACACGGCCCGCGGCCTGGCGCCGGAGATCGACCTGTCCGGGCCGCCGCCGGACCCGGGCATCAGCCGTCTGCATGCGCTGCTGCTCCCGATACCGGGCGGCTCCTGGGCCGTGATCGATCCAGGCTCGGCCAACGGCACGCTGGTTAACGGCCGCGAGATAGCGTCCGGAGACATGGTTCCCCTGCGCGACGGTGACCGGATCAACCTCGGGGCCTGGACGGTGATCACCGTGCACTGCGAGTAGGATCACCGTGCCGTGAACCCCAGCCAGCATGGCTGCGTTCACCAAAAGTAGTCCTTAAATACGGGCAAAATAGGTGCGTCGGTTCCGATGACGGGAGCGTGCATTGCGGGTCGGCGATGAGCACCACGGTTACCGTTAGCCCGCCGCCAGGGCGGGTCGCGTCGCACCGGCGCGCCCCCGTAGGACAGGTTGCACCGCGAACGCGACGCGGGTTCACGCTCCCTCGGGCCTCGACCACGCCCGGCAGGCTCTGGCTCGTGCTGGCCGGCCTGGTGATTTCGTGCCTGGCCTGGGGGGCCCTGGCCACGCTGATGGTCATCCAGCACACGTCCGCGGCACATGACGTAGCCGCCACCGACGAATCGCTCAGCCTGGACGCCCAGCAGATCTACCAGTCGCTGGCCGACGCTGACGTCACCGTCTCCACCGCGTACCTGTATGGGCGGACGGGACCATACGCGGACCGGGTTCGCTACCAGCGCGACATCGCGGTCGCGGCCGCCGACCTGAAGGCCGCGACCGCCGCGAGCGGCAACTCCAGCGTCGGCGCCGACCTGAGCACGCTGTCCGCCGCCCTCCCGGTTTATACCGGCTACGTCGAGGACGGCCAGATCTACAACTCCCTGGGCTATCCGGCGGGCGGCTCGTTCATCCAGGTGGCGTCCGAGGAAATGCACGTGACCATGCTGCCGGCCGCCCGCAGCGTGTACGCGCAGGAGAACGCCAAACTCATGACGGCCAGCGCGCAGGCGACCGGGCTCCCGCTGGCGGTCATTACCCTGGTGGCCGGCCTGGCCGTGTGCGTCCTGCTCTTCCGGGCCCAGCGCTGGCTGTCGCGGCGTACCCAGCGGACGATCAACGTCGGCCTGTTCCTCGCGTCCGTGGCCGCCATCGTGGCGCTGATCTGGCTCGTCGTCGCCCTGGCCGGAGGCCGGTCAGATCTGCTGCAGGCCACCGAGCATGGCTCCGGCCCGGCGCAGACGCTGGCCCAGGCCGACATCACGGCCTTGCAGGCGCGCGGCGACCAGACCCTCAACCTGATCTCGCGCACCGGCGACGCCAACTTCCAGCAGAACTTCCACGCCGCGCAGAGCGAACTGAGCACCGAGCTGAGCAGCGCCAGCGCGCAGAGCGCGGCCGGCGGCGCGGGGCCGATCGCGTCCGCCGGGCGCGCGGCGACCGCCTGGTTCGCGGTCAACCAGCGCGCGCAGCAGCTGGATGCCGCGGCTGAGTACGGCCCGGAGACGCAGTTGGAGATCGGGTCCGGGCCGGGCACGGCCGGGACGCTGTTCGGCCAGCTCGAGGCCGACCTAGAGGCCGCGATCGGCGCGGACCAGTCCGTCTTTGCCTCGAACGCGGCGGCGGGCTCGGACGCGTTCACCGGCCTGGAAGCAGGCATCATCGTGCTCGCGCTGGTGATGGCGGCCGGCTGCGGCTGGGGGCTGACCCGGCGCCTGGCGGAGTACCGATGAGGAGCGGGGGGTTCCAGGGGGGTCGTCCCCCCGGAAGCCAACAGAGCCCGGCGCTGACCAAGGAGCGGGCTCCGGCCGTGGTGCAGGCCGCGGTCGCCGAGCGCGACGCCATCCAGGCCAACCTGCTCGAGCTGGACGGCAGCTTCGGCAAGCGGCTGCTGGAGGGGGCCACGCTCAGCGGAGAGACGAAGCGGCGCTGGGAAGCCGCCGCGGCCAGCCTGGCCAACTTGTGGCAGATCTACTCGGCCTACTCGGCCGTCATCGACCGAGCTGCCGAGGCGGCGGGCGGCCACCTTGGACCGAGGGAGCTCGCCGGGATCACCGGCCTGCTCACCGGGCCGTCCATCCAGCTGGCCGCCGGGCCCGCGCCGCTGGGCGGCCGCGACCTGGCCGACTCCGGCCGCGAGGACCTGACCGTGGTCGCGGCGGTGACCCGGATGCGGCGCGCCTTCGGCCAGATCACCCAGGTGGTCTCCGCCGCGGAGCAGGTGTGGAACGACATGACGTCCAAGCTGGACGCGGTCGCTGCGGAGCTGGGCCGGGTGACGCCGCTGGCCGCCTCGCTCGCGGACGAAGCCCTGACCGGCAACCTGGCCGCGGCGCAGAGCAAGCTGGTCCGTCTGCGCGACACGCTGAGTTCGGATCCGCTCTCCCTGTGGCAGGTCGGCGGGGAACTGACGGCCGGGACCGTCGACACATCGGGCGCCGACCGGCTGCAGGACCGGGTGACGGCCGCGGTGACCCGGGTCGACGAGCTGGTCCGGCTGCGGGACGATGCGCGTCAGCGCATCGCCGAGGTGGAAACGGCGGCCGCCACGGCGCGCGCGGCCTATGAGGATGCCGCCGCCGCCTGGCAGCGGGCCGCAGCCAAGATCGCCGCGCAGGCGCTACCTGCCGAGCCGTCCGGCCTCGCCGACCTGACCGTCCGGCTGGCCGACCTCGACGGCATGCTGGCCGCGGGGCGCTGGAGTCGGCTCGCCGCGGAACTGGACGAGGTCGAGCGGGAGCTCGGCGCGGCCACCGCGAGTTTCCGCGACGCTGAACGTACCGTGGTCGGCGTCATGAGCAGACGTGACGAGCTGCGCGGGCTGCTCGGTGCCTACCAGGCCAAAGCGGCCCGCTTGGGCGCGGCGGAAGATCCCGGCCTGGCCGAACGCTACGATCGCGCCCGCGGGCTGCTGTGGACCGCGCCCTGCGACCTCGCGGCCGCCGCGGACGCGGTAGCTAGTTTCCAGCAGGGTGTCCTGGCGCTAGGAGGATCGCCGCGATGACCACGGCCATGGTCCGGTGCGCCCAGCCCGGCTGCGACGGGACCATCCAGGACGGCTACTGCGATACCTGCGGGCTGGCCGCCCCCGCCGCCTCCTCAGGCCCCTCGGTCCCCTCCGGTTCGGCCGGCTTGGGTGCGTCCGCAAGCTCGTCAGGGTCGTCTCCGAGCACGCGTTCCCGGGCCCGGGGACGCGGCAGCAGCCGGTCGGCCCGGGGCAGGCTCGGTGCGGGTCTGGTCGACATACCGCCGGTGCCGTACCGCGATCCGGCCAGCGCCGTGCTCGCCGACCCGCAAGTGCCAGAGGCCAAGCGCTACTGCAGCAGCTGCGATCAGCCCGTCGGCCGAGGGCGGGACGGGCACCCCGGCCTCGCGGAAGGATTCTGCCGGAACTGCGGCACCCGGTTCTCGTTCAGCCCGAAACTGGAGCCGGGAGAACTGGTCGCCGGACAGTACGAGGTGCTCGGCTGCCTCGCGCACGGCGGGCTGGGCTGGATCTACCTGGCCAAGGACCGCAACGTCAGCGACCGGTGGGTGGTGCTGAAGGGCCTGCTGAACACCGGCGACGCCGATGCCATGGCGGCCGCCGTCGCCGAGCGGCAGTTCCTGGCCGAGGTCGAGCACCCTAACATCGTCCGGATCTACAACTTCGTCCAGCATGCGGACCGGCGCACCGGCGAGATGGCCGGCTACATCGTGATGGAGTACGTCGGCGGCAAGTCGCTCAAGCAGATCCTGGTCGACGCGCGTCAGGCCGGCGGCTCCGTGCCGGTCGCCCATGCGCTGGCCTATGCCATCGAGGTCCTGCCCGCGCTCGGCTACCTGCACGACCGTGGGCTGGTGTACTGCGACTTCAAGCCGGACAACGTCATCCAGACCGAAGAGCAGCTCAAGCTCATCGACATGGGTGGCGTCCGCCGGATCGACAGCGACGAGGCGATCTACGGGACGGTCGGCTACCAGGCGCCGGAGATCGAGGCCGATGGTCCCTCGCCCAGCTCCGACCTGTACACGGTGGGCAGAGCGCTGGCCGTGCTCACCTTTGAGTTCCGCGGCTTCCAGGGTACGTGCAAGTACAGCCTGCCCGACGGGGTGCCGCTGCTCGGCGAGCAGGAGTCGTTCGCCCGGCTGCTGCGGCGGGCCACCCACTCCGATCCCGACCGGCGGTTCGGCTCCGCGGGAGAGATGGCCGAGCAGCTCACCGGCGTACTCCGCGAGGTGCTCGCGGTCGCCGACGGGGTGCCGCGGCCCGCCTTCTCCAGCTTGTTCAGCCCCGAAGTTCAAGCCATCGGAACTGGGTTGCCTCGGGGGGACGATCCCCCCCAGACCCCCCCTGCTCACGGGGGGGCTACCCGCCCCCCCGTCCCCCCCGGGCCGCCCGCTGCGGAAGTCGTCGCCGGGTTGCCGCTGCCGCAGGTCGACCGGTCCGACCCCGCGGCCGGATACCTGGCCACGCTCGCCGGGTTCAGCCCCGCCCAGCGCATCGTGGCCCTCACCCTGGCCGCCGCGGGTGACGCGACCGTCCCACGTGAGGTCACCGAGTCGGCGGAGACCCGCTTCGCCCTGGCCCGGGCCAGGATCGACGCCGGCGACTACGACGCCGCGGCCGCCGTCCTGGCCGACCTGGCGGCCAGCGATCCGTCCGACTGGCGGGTCGCCTGGTACAACGGGCTGCGAGACCTGGCGGCCCGGCGGCCCGGCGGAGCTCAGGTCGCCCAGGGCGCGTTCAGCGCCGTGTTCGACGAACTGCCGGGCGAGCTCGCGCCTAAGCTCGCGCTGGCCTTCGCCGCCGAAGCCGCGGGGGACCTGACCACGGCCGGACATTACTTCCGGCTCGTCTGGACCGTGGATCGGTCCTATGTCAGCGCCGCGTTCGGGACGGCCAGGACCTGCCTGGCCGCCGGGGACCGGCCCGGCGCGATCGCGGCGCTCGCAGCCGTGCCCGCCGCGTCCAGCCACTACGCGGCGGCGCAGATCGAAGCGATCCGTGTCCTCGTTTCCGGTGAAAATCAGAGTAGAGCGACCGGGGACGATCTGCGGCAGGCCGGGGGTCAGCTCGACCGGCTGGTCGTGGACGACGTGCGTCGGCAGCAGCTCACCGTGGAGATCCTCCGGGCTGCGCTCGGCTGGTGCACATCCGGCCAGCCCGCGGTCGGCGGTCCCATTCTCGGCTGCGAGCCGGACGCCCGCACCGTGCGCTTCGGGCTGGAACGGAGCTACCGGGCGCTGGCCCGGCTAACGCCGGACGAGGCCCGCCGGGTCGAGCTTGTCGACCTGGCCAACGCGATCCGGCCGAGGACCCTCACGTGACGGGCGACCCTGACGCGACGCGCGACATGCCGGCGTTCGACGCTACCTGCCCGTCCTGCGGCGCGCCGGTCGGCGCGCGGGACAGCTTCTGCGAGGCATGCGGGACCGAACTGGCGCCGCCCGCGGTGAGCTCCGCACCGGTCGAGTACGAGGCGGAGTGCCCGGTGTGTTCGGTGGACCCGGAGGCTCCGCCCAGCGTGGTCACGCCGGAGGGTTACTGCGAGTCGTGCGGCCGCAAGGTGCCGTCCGGCCGCGACCATGCCGAACTCGACCTCGGGCTGCTGGCCGGGGTGACCGACCGCGGCCTGCGGCACGCGCGCAACGAGGATGCGATGGCCCTGGCCGCCGCCGATGGTCCCCGCGGACCGGTTGCCATCGCCGTCGTCTGCGACGGGGTGTCTACGTCCCCGCGGCCGGACGACGCGTCGCTGGCCGCGGCGCAGGTTTCGGTGCGGACGCTGCTCACGTCGGCCCGGCGCGGCGAGGACCCAGCCGAGGCCTCGCTGGCCGCGGTGTACGCGGCTCACCAGGCCCTGGCCAGGCTTGGTTCGCCGGGGGAGGCGCCGTCGGCGACCTACATATCGGCGGTCATCGACCGCAACGCGGTCACGGTGTGCTGGCTCGGGGACAGCCGCGCCTACTGGCTCAGCGCCGGCCCGGACGCGGCGCGCCTCAGTACCGATGACTCACTGGCCGAGGAAATGGTCGCCCGGGGCGCGATGAGCGAGGCCGAAGCCCTGGCCTCCCCGCAGGCACACGTGATCACCCGCTGGCTCGGCGCTGACCTGGCCGAGCCCCAGCCGCACGGCATCCGGTTCGAGCCGCCCGGCCCAGGTGTGGTGCTCGTGTGCTCGGACGGGCTATGGAACTACCGGCCCGACACGGTGGGCCTGGCCGAGCTCGCGCTCCCGGATGCGCTCACCGACCCGCTCGGCACCGCGTCCGAGTTGGTGAAGTTCGCACTCGACGCCGGCGGAATGGACAACATCACGGTGGTGCTGGTTCCCTTCCCGCTGGCAGCGGTCCCGGAAGAGCCTCACCCGAAAACCGTTCCCGTCCGGCACCACGAGACGTTACCGAGGAGAACTCCGCCATGATCGAGTCTGGCTTCACCGTCGACGTCGACCAGAACCAATACCTGCCCGAGGGTGGGCGTGAGGTCAGCGCCATCGTCACCATCACGTCGGCCGACGGCGCCGCCGGACTCGAGGGTCCCGGCCCGGCGGCCGGCGCGGAACCCGAGGGCAGCGCGGAGATCATCATCATTGACTGCTCAGGGTCGATGGAGTATCCGCACACCAAGATCGCCGAGGCGCGGGCGGCCACGGCCGCCGCGGTAGACGTGGTGCGGGACGGCGTCCTGTTCTCGGTCATCGCCGGCACCAACCTGGCGTTCCCCGTCTTCCCCGCCGACGGGAGCATGGCCCGCGCGGATGCCGCCTCGCGGGCCGCGGCCAAGCAGGCGGTGGCGGGCCTGCGGGCCGGCGGCGGCACGGCGATCGGCCAGTGGCTGGAGCTCGCCCGGCAGACGTTCGCCAGGTACCCGGCCAAGCTCCGGCATGCCATCTTGCTCACCGACGGCAAGAACCAGCACGAGAGCCCCGAACAGCTCGCGGCGGCGGTCGGCCAGTGCGAGGGCGTCTTCAGCTGCGACTGCCGCGGCGTCGGCACCGACTGGGAGGTCAAGGAGCTGCGCACGATATCGACCGCGCTGCTCGGCAGCGTCGACATCGTGCCCGACCCGTCCGGGCTGGCCGCCGACTTCGCGGCCATGATGCAGAGCGCGATGGGCAAGCAGGTCGCCGACGTGATGCTGCGAGTCTGGACCCCGCAGCATGCCACCGTGAAGTTCGTCAAGCAGGTGGCGCCCACGGTCGACGACCTGACCAGCCGGCGGACGCCGTCGGGGCCGCAGGCCGGCGACTACCCGACCGGGGCCTGGGGGCCGGGGGAGAGCCGCGACTACCACGTCGGCGTCGAGGTCACTCCGGCCGGAGTCGGGCAGGAGATGCTCGCGGCTCGGGTGAGCCTGGTGGCCCAGTCGCCGTCCGGCGCCGACGTGCTCGGCCAGGGTCTGGTCCGGGCGATCTGGACCGATGACGAGGCCCTGTCGACCAAGATCAATGGGCGGGTCGCGCACTACACCGGCCAGGCCGAACTCGCCGCCGCCATCCAGGACGGGCTGGAGGCCCGCAAGCAGGGCGATGAGGAAACCGCGACGGCCAAGCTGGGCCGGGCCGTGGCCCTGGCCCACCAGTCGGGTAATGCGGATACGGCCAAGCTGCTGGCCAAGGTGGTCGATGTGGTCGACGTGGAAACCGGGACGGTCCGGCTGCGCAAGCAGGTCGAGGACGCCGATGAGATGGCCCTCGACACCCGGTCGACCAAGACGGTCCGGGCGAGGAAATAGCCTCACGCGGGGGAGCGGCGTATCCAGGAGGCACCGATGGCGATCTGTCCCAACGGGCATGACTCGGCGAGCGACGACTTCTGCGACATTTGCGGCATGCGTATCGCCGGGAGCCCCAGCCCCGGACGCCCCGGCTCTGCCCCGTCGCCCGCGATGGGCATGCCGGGACCCGGACCTGGGCCCGGCGCGGCTGGTGCCGGTGATCCGTGCCCGAGGTGCGGCACACCGAGGGTCGGCCAGTTCTGCGAGGCGTGCGGCTACAAATTCGGCGCCGGCCAGCCGCCCTGGTCCCCCGCTCCGCCGCCGGCCTCCGGCCTTTCGCCCTCGTCCCAGCCCGTGTCCGCGCCGTGGCCGTCGCCCTCGTCGCAGCCGCCATCGTCATCCCAGCCCCCGCCCTGGCCTTCGGCACCGCCTGCGCCGTCCGCGCCACCCGGGCCTCCCGTCGCGCCCGGGCCTCCCGTCGCGCCCGGGCCTCCCGTCCCGCCGGGGTCTCCCGGACCGTACGGGCCTCCCGTCCCGCCGTCCGCGCCCTCGGCTCAGTCCGCCCCGTCCAGGTCATCCGCGCCCTCGGTCTCGTCTGTTCCCTCGGTCCCGACCGCCCAGCCGGTCCCACCCACGCGGCCAGTGCCCCCGTCCCAATACGCCCCGGCCGCCTGGACCGCCGTGGTGTCGTGCGACCGCGCCTATTTCGAGAGCGTCCGGGCCGCCAGCGGCCCCGACGCGGCGGCCGTGTCGTTTCCCAGCTACTACGCCGAACGGCGGTTCCGGCTCACTGGCAGCCAGATGCGGATCGGGCGGCGCAGCGTGTCCCGCGGCATCGATCCGGAGATCGACCTGACCGGCCCGCCGGCCGACCCGGGCATCAGCCGGCTGCACGCGGTGCTGATCGCCATGCCCGATAGCAGCTGGGCGGTGCTGGATCCCGGTTCGGCTAACGGCACGCTCGTCAACGGCACCGAGGTCCCGACCGGAGTCCAGGTGCCGCTGCGTGACGGCGATCGGATCAACCTCGGCGCCTGGACGGCGATCGCCGTACAACGCGGCTAGTTATCACGGCCGTGATCCCAATCCAAAGCGACCCGAGGCGCTAACGTATGCGGCATGATCAACGTGCCGTCCACGCCCGACCACGACGAGGTTGACCTGGGCACTGCCGCCGGAGTCACCGACCGGGGTTTGCGACATCACCGCAACGAGGACGCGATGGCGTTGGCGTCGGAGCAGACAGCCGACGGCCTCGTGGTGGTAGCCGTGGTCTGCGACGGCGTTTCCTCCTCGGCCCGGCCCGACGAGGCGTCGCACGCGGCCGTCCAGGCGGCCCTGCCGATCCTGGTTGAGGCCGTCCAGACCGGCGGGGACCGGGCCGAGGCGTCACGAGCCGCGGTCGTGGCCGCACGTCAATCAGTGGCCGACCTGGGAGAGCCGGCAAACGAAAGGTCGGCGAGCACCTTCCTGTCCGTGGTGGCGGCGCACGACGACGTGACCCTGTGCTGGCTAGGCGACAGCCGCGCCTACTGGCTGGCCCCGACGGAGCCCGGCTCCGCTCAGCTCACGCGCGACGACTCGGTGGCCGGGGGGATGGTCGAGGCCGGGTTGGCCACCGAAGAAACGGCCATGGCCCTGCCCCACGCGCATGTGCTGACCCGCTGGCTCGGCGCGGAAGCCGCCGATCTGAACGGCGACCCTGGGCGCGCCCCGCACGTAGAGCAGTACACCCCGCCTGACCTCGGCGTTCTGCTCATCTGCTCGGACGGCCTGTGGAACTACCTGCCCGAGGCGGCCGAACTCGCCAGGCTCGCCATGCCCCGGGCCCTGACCGATCCGCTCGGCGCCGCGAATGACATGGTGCGCTTCGCCGTCGAGGCCGGCGGCGCCGACAACATCACCGCCGTCCTGATCCCCTACCCCTCGCCGGAAGCGCCCTGACCCGTCAGTACTTAGGCCCGACGAACTCATCCAGCCGCGCCACCGCCTCCCGGCGTGCCACCGAAATGGCATTCTGTCGCGAGAACCGCCAAGCCACCCCGAGTTGGTCCAGCGTCTCACCGCACAACCGGAGGATGTCGCCCGACTCGTTGGAAAACATGTACCGAGGATACTCGTACCAATGATCGCCGTCCGCGCAATGCGCCCGCACCCGGTTAATTCCCCGAAGCCATCCGAGTGGAACAGCTCGCGGGCGAAGTGGCCGGGATTCCCTACGATGATTGCGCGCTGCCATGACGTCAGTTCGATCGTTCGCATATGCTTCCGGCCCGGCCCGTGCTGTGGGAACAGGCACGGCCAGTGTCGGGAGCAGCTCCAGACCTCAGCGCATCCCGGCTTCTGCTGGATGCCGACCTTGCTATCGGGCCGGATCGAGCGCATGGCTCGCTCGCACTCGCGGATGAGCCCAGGCCAGGCGTCAGCACACATGACGCGGAGTTTCCACACCTCCTTGTCCCTGGCGCCGGCCCGGCTTATGCAGCCGTCCCCCAGGTAGAGGCCGAGCAGATACGCGTAGACGGCACGCGGCTCGGGAAGCGTCGGATGCTCGGCGCATCGCGGACACACGATACGCGGATTTACGCTTGGTTCGGGATGCTCGCGCCATTCACGCAGCGTTGCGCGGTTGATTCCGGTCGACATGCTAATGCGCGGAGACTGAATCCGCATTCCATAAGAGCCATCGCATTACGGCGTACGTCGGAGCGGTACATAATCATATTGTGGCATGCGGCACTGACAATCCGGAGGCGTGAATGCTCGCATTGCGCAGGTGCCCTAAGTGGTGCCCCGGGTGGGATTCGAACCCACACTGCACGCCTTTTGAGAGCGCGGACTCTGCCGATTGGTCTACCGGGGCTCGGGTAGCGTCAAAGGTAGGCAACGCGAGATCAATCTACATGATCACGGTACCCTCGTGGGGTGAGCCAGAACCCGCTGCGCGTCGTGATCGCCGAGGATGAAGCGCTGATCCGCCTCGACCTCAAGGAGATGCTAGAGGAAGAGGGCTACTCGGTCGTGGCCGAGGCGGGTGACGGGGAGTCGGCCGTCGAGCGCGTCACCGCGTTGCGCCCGGATCTGGCCATCCTCGATATCAAGATGCCGGTCCTCGACGGCATCTCCGCCGCGGAGCGGATCGCCGCGGAGCGGATCGCGCCGGTCGTCATCCTCACCGCCTTCTCCCAACGTGAGCTGGTGGAACGAGCCCGTGATGCGGGCGCGATGGCCTACCTGGTCAAGCCGTTCACCAAGGCCGACCTGGTGCCTGCCGTCGAGATGGCCGTCAGCCGGTTCGCCGAGATCCGCGCGCTCGACATCGAGATCGGCACGCTGCGCGAGCGACTGGAGGTCCGCAAGCTGCTCGACCGGGCCAAGGGCCTGCTCCAGGTCGAGCACGGGCTCAGCGAGCCCGAGGCGTTCCGCTGGATCCAGAAGACCTCGATGGACCGCCGCCTTACGATGCGCCGGGTCGCCGAGGCGGTCATCGAGGGCAGCATGCAGGTCCCTGCGGAGACGTCGGAGCCCTGACCCAGCCGGTCAGAGGAACCCGGGGGACCGTTGGTGCCGTGTCTGCCTTCCCCGGCTGACACGTTCTCTACTTGGACCCCCCGGGCTCGCCGTCACCACGTTAGCGACCAGCCATGGCACGACGCAAAGGCGGGTTGCTCCCGCACGAAGCCGGTGATCACTTACCGTTCATCCAACTCGCCCGCGCCGTTCAGGTTGAGGCCGTGAGCCTGGTCCCTGATCAGGCAGGTGAGCCGGGATGTGCACACGCGGTGGCCGCCCGCATCCGTGACAGCGATGTCATAGGTGGCCAGCGTCCGCCCCCCGTGTACCAGGGTGGCCACGGCGGTGACCTCTCCCTCGCGGACGCCCCGGTGGTGCGTTGCGCTGATCTCGATGCCGACCACCATCCGGCCCGCGCCCGCGTGCAGGAACGCACCGAGCGATCCGATGGTCTCCGCGAGCACGCAGGACGCACCGCCATGCAGGAGGCCGTGCGGCTGGATGTTGCCCTCGGTCGGCATGGTCGCCACGACCCGCGACGCGGACGCCGACAGGATCTTGATGCCCATGCGGCCCGGGAGCGTGCCCTCGGCCACCGTCATCGCCGCGATCTTGTCCAGCGTCTCCTGGTCCATCAGAACCCATCCCTGTTTCCGCCCGGTCCGCCTCCAGGTTCCCACGCGAGCCATCCCCTCTCCGCGAAGCCCCCCGCCTCTCCGCGAAGCCCCCCGCCAGAACTTGCGCATACACCGCTGCTGGGCGAGATTCCACAAATTTCACCGTAAGATTTTGTGACTTAAAGGGTGACTTGTGCGTTGTTAGCGCTCACAATCTGGGGTGGAACCTGTTCACGAAGGGAGCGCATTATGCGCGAGAACGGAAGATCGCGCCGTGTCCGCCGGTCGGCCCTCATCGGCCTGGCTGCGATGGTGGCGATAGCCGTCGGAGGGGCCGTCGCCGCCACCCAGGCTCTGGCGACGACTACCGCGACGGCCCGGCCCGCCAACGGCGGCGGACTGTCCATCAGCAAGCAGTTCTTCGGTGCCACGATCGAGCCCTACACCGGCAAGGAAACCCCGACCTACCGCTACACCATGACCAACGCCAACGGCATGACGGTCCAGCTCCTCACCTTCGGCGCCATCACCCAGGCCATCGATGTGCCCGGCGCCAACGGCCAGGTCGCCAACGTGGTCCTCGGCTTCAAGACCCTGCAGGACTACGTGACGTTCGACAGCCCGCCGGTCACCGCCAACGGCGGTCCCTACTTCGGAGAGACGATCGGCCGGTTCGGCAACCGGATCGCCAAGGGCACCTTCACCCTGAACCAGCCGAACGTCGGCCCGGTCACCTACACCCTGCCCATCAACAACGGCGTAAACAGCCTGCACGGCGGACTCGTCGGCTTCGGTAACCACATCTGGCAGACCGTCAACGTCATCAACAACGGCAGCGAGGTCGGAGTAACGCTCCAGCTGGTCAGCCCCAACGGCGACAGCAGCGGCGCCGCCGGCAGCCCGGGCTGCCCGAACGGGTGCACCGGCTACCCGGCGCAGCTCACCGTGGATGTCACCTTCACCCTGAACAACGCCAACCAGTACGGCATCCACTACTCGGCGCACAACGACTCGTCCAGCCTCAACACGGTCTTGAACCTGACCAACCACAGCTACTTCAACCTGGCTGGCGAGAACTCGACGGCAGGCTCGGCGTATAGCCAGAAGGTGTACATCAACGCCAACAAGTACACGCCGACCGACACCACCCAGATCCCGCTCGGCTACCAGGCCAGCGTGTTCGGCACGCCGTTCGACTTCACCAACCCCAGCGGGACCGCGATCGGCGCCCGCATCGACGACGTCAGCGCCCCGGATAACTCTCCCGGGTTCAATCAGCTGCTCATCGCCCAGGGCTACGACCACAACTGGGTGCTGAACGCGCAGACCGCCGCCACCACCGGCCCGGACAGCCTCAACCTCGCCGCCCGCGCCTGGGACCCGGCCAGCGGCCGTGAACTGACCGTCTGGACCGACCAGCCCGGCGTGCAGTTCTACAGCGGCAACTTCCTCAACGGCACGCTCGTCGGCATCAGCGGTAACACCTACCGCCAGGCCGCTGGCTACACGTTCGAGACCCAGCACTTCCCGAACTCGCCGAACCAGCCCAACTTCCCGTCCACGGAACTGGGCCCCGGCAAGACGTTCATCTCGACCACCATCTTCGCCTTCTCGGCATAGCTCTCGCAGGGGGGCCCAATCCCCCGAACCCCCTTGCCAGGGAGATCGCGGGTCCCCGTCCGCCACTTCGCACCACACAGGTGGCGGACGGGGACACCACCGCCCGTTCGGCCAATAGGATCGAAGCGTGGCGCCACAAGAAACGGGGACCCAGGACCGGTTGCTGCTGCTCGACGGCCACTCGCTGGCCTACCGGGCGTTCTTCGCGCTGCCGATCGAGAACTTCTCCACCACCACCGGGCAGCCCACCAACGCGGTGTACGGGTTCACCGCGATGCTCATCAACGTGCTGCGGGACGAGAAGCCGACCCACGTCGCGGTGGCGTTCGACCGGGGGGAGCCCACGTTCCGGCACGAGCAGTGGGTGGAGTACAAGGCCAACCGGCGCGAGACGCCGGAGGATTTCCGCAGCCAGCTGAGCCTGATCTTCGAGGTACTCGACGCGCTCGGCATCCGCCGGCTGTCGGCTCCCGGTTACGAGGCCGACGACCTCATCGCCACCCTGGCCACCGAGGCCGCGGCCGAGAAGATGGACGTCCTCATCGTCACCGGCGACCGCGACGCCCTGCAGCTGGTGAGTGACCGGGTGACGGTGCTCATGACCCGCCGCGGCATCACCGAGATGACCCGCTTCACCCCGGAGGCGGTGCAGGAGAAGTACGGGCTGTCCCCGGCCCAGTACCCCGACTTCGCCGCGGTCCGCGGCGACCCGAGCGACAACTTGCCCGGCATCCCCGGGGTGGGGGAGAAGACCGCGAGCAAGTGGATCGCGGAGTTCGGCTCGCTGGCCGCGCTGGTCGACCGGGTGGACGAGGTCAAGGGCAAGGCCGGCGACGCGCTGCGCGAGCACCTGGCCAGCGTGCTGCGCAACCGCCAGCTCACCTCGCTGCTCACCGACCTGCCCGCCGAGACGGTCGGCGCCGTGCCCGGCGATCTGCTGCCGACCGCGTGGGACCGGGAGACGATCCACCAGCTCTTCGATACCCTCCAGTTCCGCGTGCTGCGCGACCGCCTGTATCAGACGCTGCCGCACGGCCTCATCAGCACCGTCGGCGCGCCGGATCACGCCGGCCCCGCCCAGCCGGGAAACCTCGCTCTCGAAGTGGTGGCCGACCTGCTCGGACCCGATCAGGTGGCGGCCTGGCTGGCCGCCCATTCTTCGATGGAACGGTCCGGCCTGGCAGTAGCCGGAACCTGGGGACGCGGCACGGGGAACCTGACTGCCGTGGCCATCGCGACCCCGGACGGGCACGGCGCCCACCTCGACCCGACCGCGCTTACCGAGGACGACGATCGGGCCCTGGCCGCCTGGCTGGCCGACCCCGCCCACCCCAAGGCCCTGCACGACTCCAAGGGCCCGATGCACGCCTTCGCCGCCCGCGGCTTCACCCTGGCCGGCCTGACCTGCGACACCGCGCTGGCCGCCTATCTGGCCCTGCCCGGCCAGCGCACCTTTGACCTGGCCGACCTGACGCTCCGTTACACCGGTCAGGAGCTGCCCGAGGGCTCCGATGACGGCCAGCTCACCCTGGACGGATCGGCCGAACGCGACGCCGCGACCGGGCTCGTGCTGCGCGCCCAGGCCACCCTCCAGCTGGCCGCGGCGCTCGACGCCGACCTGGACCGCCGCGAGGCCGGCGCGCTGCTGCGCGAGCTGGAGCTGCCGCTGGTCTCGGTACTGGCCAAGATGGAGCACATCGGGATCGCCGCCGACCTCGATCACTTCGCCTCCATGTCTGCCATGCTGCACGGCGAGGTCAAGGCAGCCGAGCAGGCCGCGTTCGCGGTGGTCGGGCACGAGTTCAACCTCGGCTCGCCCAAGCAGCTGCAGGAGATCTTGTTCAACGAGCTCGGCCTGCCCAAGACCAAGCGGATCAAGACCGGGTACACCACCGACTCCGAGGCGCTGACCAGCCTGCTCGCGCAGACCGGCCATCCGCTGCTCGAGCACCTGCTGCGGCACCGCGACGTGTCCAAGCTGATGACGATCGTGGACTCGCTGATCCCGATGCCGGGCGAGGACGGCCGGATCCACACCACGTACAACCAGACCATCGCGGCCACCGGGCGGCTGTCGTCCACCGACCCGAACCTGCAGAACATCCCGATCCGCAGCGAGCTCGGCCGGCAGATCCGCCGCGGGTTCGTGGTGGGTCCGGGCTACGAGTGCTTGCTCACCGCGGACTACAGCCAGATCGAGCTGCGGATCATGGCGCACCTGTCCGGCGACGAGGCGCTGATCGCGGCGTTCGAGTCCGGGCACGATTTCCACGCCGCCACCGCCTCGCGGGTGTTCGGGCTGCCGCCCGAAGAGGTAGGGCCGGAGCTGCGCGCCAAGATCAAGGCGATGAACTACGGGCTGGCCTACGGGCTGTCCGCCTTCGGGCTCTCTCAGCAGCTGCGCATCTCGACCGAAGAGGCGCGGGGGCTGATGGAGGAGTACTTCAAGGAATTCGGCGGCGTGCGGGACTACCTGCACG
Source organism: uncultured Actinomycetes bacterium (assembly GCA_963722055.1). Taxonomy (GTDB): domain Bacteria; phylum Actinomycetota; class Actinomycetes; order Streptosporangiales; family Streptosporangiaceae; genus Palsa-504. The sequence goes on from CAVRLA010000008.1 coordinate 272,107, forward strand.
AGGTGGTCTCCCGGGCCCGGATGGACGGCTACACCGCGACCATGATGGGCCGCCGCCGCTACCTCCCGGACCTGACCTCGGATAACCGGCAGCGGCGGGAGATGGCCGAACGGATGGCGCTGAACGCCCCCATCCAGGGCTCAGCCGCGGACGTGATCAAGGTGGCCATGCTGGCCGTGGACAGCTCGCTGGCCGGCGCGGGCCTGCGTTCGCGGATGCTGCTCCAGGTGCACGACGAGCTGCTCATCGAGGTAGCCCCCGGCGAGTACGACCAAGCCCGTGACTTGGTCTGCGCCGCTATGGGCGGCGCCGCCGCGCTGCGCGTCCCGCTCGACGTCTCCGTCGGCACCGGCCTCAACTGGGATGAAGCGGCGCACTGATCGCGCGGTCGCGAGGGTCTGGGGTGGGCCCGTGGGGAAAAGCAGAGCCCTCCGGCCGCGTGATACTACGGCGAGTAACCACAGCGGGCCTGCGGGGGTTCCAGGGGGTCGTCCCCCTGGGCAGACACTGAGACCCTATTGTCACCGGGCTAAATTGACCCTCGGAGCTGGCTCTCATATCCTGAACGCTGCGCCGTGTCCTCGTGCGTTCCGTCGTGGTCACCTGACAGCACGTCATGTGACCGGGCTGGCGGCCGCCGGGCGTGCCGTGGTCGGCCCGTGCTGGTTCCGGTAGGTCCTGCGATTTCTGGTCATTCTGGGGTGCACGGTTTTGCGGCGTGTCCAAAACCTTCCCTGTCCGCATCCGGAGCCAACCCACACATGACGAGCAGCACGCAAGCCCACTCGACCCCCAAGGTGGCGGTCAACGACATCGGGTCCGAGGAGGCATTCCTCGCCGCGATCGACGAGACCATCAAGTATTTCAACGACGGTGACATCGTCGAAGGAACAGTCGTAAAAGTCGACCGAGACGAGGTATTGCTCGATATCGGCTACAAGACAGAAGGCGTGATTCCCTCCCGCGAACTGTCGATCAAGCATGACGTCGACCCGCACAACGTGGTCAAGACCGGCGAGCATATCGAGGCCCTGGTCCTCCAGAAGGAGGACAAGGAAGGCCGCCTGATCCTGTCCAAGAAGCGCGCCCAGTACGAACGGGCCTGGGGCACGATCGAGAAGATCAAGGACGAGGACGGCGTGGTCACCGGCACGGTGATCGAGGTCGTCAAGGGCGGCCTGATCCTCGACATCGGGCTGCGCGGCTTCCTGCCCGCCTCGCTGGTGGAGATGCGCCGCGTCCGCGACCTGCAGCCCTACGTGGGCCGGGAGATCGAGGCCAAGATCATCGAGCTGGACAAGAACCGCAACAACGTGGTGCTGTCCCGCCGGGCGTGGCTGGAGCAGACCCAATCAGAGGTGCGGCATACGTTCCTCAACACCCTGTCCAAGGGCCAGATCCGCAAGGGCGTCGTCTCCTCGATCGTCAACTTCGGCGCCTTCGTCGACCTGGGCGGCGTGGACGGCCTGGTGCACGTGTCGGAGCTGTCCTGGAAGCACATCGACCACCCGGGTGAGGTCGTCGAGGTGGGCCAGGAGGTCACCGTCGAGGTGCTCGACGTGGACATGGACCGGGAACGCGTCTCGCTGTCGCTGAAGTCCACTCAGGAAGACCCGTGGCAGCAGTTCGCCCGCACCCACCAGATCGGGCAGGTCGTGCCCGGCCGGGTGACCAAGCTGGTGCCGTTCGGCGCGTTCGTCCGGGTCGAAGAGGGCATCGAGGGCCTGGTGCACATCTCCGAGCTCGCCGACCGGCACGTGGAGATTCCCGAGCAGGTCGTGCAGGTGGGCGACGAGATCTTCGTCAAGATCATCGACATCGACCTGGACCGGCGCCGCATCAGCTTGTCGCTCAAGCAGGCCAACGAGGGCACGATCGGCGAGGCGGTCGGCGACGACTTCGACCCGACCCTGTACGGGATGCCGGCCTCCTACGACGAGCAGGGCAACTACGAGTACCCGGACGGCTTCGACCCGGAGACCGGCGAATGGCTGCCCGGCTACGAGAAGCAGCGTGAGGAGTGGGAGCACCAGTACGCCGAGGCGCGGGCTAGGTTCGAGGCGCACCGGCGGCAGGTCGAGGAGTCCCGCAAGGCCGACGAGGAAGAAGCGGCTACCCTGACCAGCGAGTCCGAGGAGGACGGCGCGGCGGCTCCGGCCGGCGGCAACGGCGGTGCCGGTGCCGCCCGGACCAGCCGGGGCGCCCGCTCCGGCGGCTCCCGGCAGGCTGCGGCCACACCAGGCGCGGTCACATCCAGCTCGACTCCAGGCGCGGCGGCGACCGGCACCCTGGCCTCGGACGAGGCCCTGGCTGCCCTCCGCGAGAAGCTCTCCGGCGGCCAGTCCTGACCAACCCGCGAAAGCGGCACCCACCACGGTGGGTGCCGCTTTTGTTGTGCCCGTCGTAACCCAAGCGATACCACAAGGCATCCACCACACGATCGGGTCCCGCGGTCTCATGCGGCAACCTGCCTCAGCATGAGTCCCGCCGTTAGCCGTTCCCCTACGCTGGTGCCCGTGACGGGACAGCAGTACCGGATGCTGCGGGCCGGGCTGACCGGGGGTATCGGGTCCGGCAAGAGCGAGGTGTCCCGGCGGCTGGCCGCGCACGGGGCCGTGGTCATCGACGCGGACGTCGCGGCCCGGGCGGTGGTCGCCCTGGGCACGCCGGGGCTGGCTCGAGTCGTCGAGGCCTTCGGCGCCGATGTCGTCGGCCCGGATGGTGCCCTGGACCGGGACCGGCTGGGTGCGATCGTGTTCCGCGATCCCGCCTCGCGCACGACGCTGAATGCCATCGTCCACCCCCTGGTCGGACAGTGGATGCGGGCCGCCGAACGGGCCGCCGTGGATGCGGCCGGGGGCGACCTGATCATCGTGCACGACGTGCCGCTGCTGGCCGAGAACCGGCGGGCAGGCGACTTTGACCTGGTCATCGTCGTCGATGTCCCGCCTGAGCTCCAGCTCGAGCGGCTGGTGGGCCAGCGCGGCATGTCCCCCGATCAGGCCCGGGCCCGCATGGCGGCGCAGGCCAGTCGGCCGCAGCGCCTGGCCGTGGCCGACCTGGTGATCGACAACTCCGGCTCCCTGGCTGACCTGGACCACCGCGTCGCCGAGGTATGGGCCGACCTCCAGCGGCGGGTTGCCACCGCTTAATACTGCAAGAGTGCCCACATCACCTTGTCGATGCTCGCCCTGGCCTGGCTCTCCGCCAGCCGGGCCCGGGTGGTAAAGGGGGGATCGGCATTAGGTCCGGCTGTGTCACTACCGGCAGCGTGGCTACGCAGTCACCTAAGTGCGCGGCCGCATCGCCGGCGGTGACGCCGAGGATCTGATGTAGCGTGTTGCCGGGCGAGCCTGGTCGCGAGGTGGTGCAGCATGGCCGAATCTGCCCGGTCGGCTCCGGGTGCGACACCCGGTCAGGACCCGAACGTCATCTACGCGCTGGGCAGCAGCCCGGGCGAGAGCGCCCGACTGCAGCGTCAAGCTGACGAGCTGGCCGCCGACAGCCGGGACCTGCTGGACCGGGTGGGCCTGCGGCCAGGACAGGCCGTGATCGATCTGGGCTGCGGCCCGCGCGGCATCCTGGACCTGCTGGCCGAGCGGGTCGCACCGGCAGGCCGGGTGGTCGGCCTGGACGCCGATCCGGCGCATACCGCGATGGCGGCCGAGTTCGCCGCCGGGCGGGGGCTGGGCGGCGTGCAGATCATGACCGCGGACGCCAGGCGAACCGGGCTGCCACCGGGTTCTTTTGACCTGGTGCACGCCCGCACGCTGCTGGTCAACGTCCCGGACCCCGCGGATGTAGCCGCCGAGATGGTGCGGCTGGCCCGGCCCGGCGGCCGGGTGGCGTCCATGGAACCCGACACCGAGCACGGCCGGTGCCACCCGCCGCACCCGGCCTTCGACCGGCTCTGCGACATCTTCACGGCAGCCTTCCGCCGCAACGGCGCCGACCCGTGGATCGGCCGGCGAGTACCGGAGCTCTTCCGCCAGGCGGGATTGGAAGATGTCCAGGTGGAGGCCAGGGTGCAGATGTACTCGCCGGGCAATTCCCGGCGGACCATCCGCGCTGATCTCGTCCGCGCCATGCGGCCACAGGTGCTCGAGATGGGCCTGGCTAGCGCCGCGGAACTCGACGAGCTGGACACGGCAGCCCGGGCACATCTCGAGGACCCCCATACGATCGTGATATCCGGCCTGCTCTTCTTGACCTGGGCCCGCAAACCCGACCATATGCAGCATGATGTACTGACGACCTCATAGGTGCTGCTGTCGTATTAAGAGTTCCCCGCGCGTCGGCCAGCCCGCCAGACCGCCGTCATTGAGAGGGGGGAAGCGGCGACGGCGTGCCGTCGGCCCGTCCGATCGCCGTCCTGGCAAGATGGCGACATGGAGCGTGTGCTTGGCATCGGTGGCTATTTCATGCGGGCCGCTGACCCGGCGGCCCTGGGCGCGTGGTATCGCGATTGCCTGGGCCTGGACGCCGATGAGAACGGCCTGTGGCGTCAGGGAGCCGGGCCGACGGTGTTCGCGACGTTCGAGTCGGGGACCGGCTACTTCGGGTCCCGCGCCCAGCAGACCATGCTCAACTTCCGGGTCCGCGACCTGGATGCGATGCTCGCGCAATTGCGCGCCAAGGGAGCGGAGGTGGCTGCAGAGACGCAGGAGATGGAGGGTGTCGGCCGGTTCGGCTGGGTCACCGATCCTGAGGGCAATCGGATCGAGCTGTGGCAACCCGCCTGACCGCCGTCGCTGGCCCTCCTGGCTGGCCTTCTGGCCAGCTTTAACGCGCAGCTAGCCGAACCCTGTCACGGCGAACAGCCGCCATTCGTCCGCCGGCCCGTTCAGCGTGTGGCTGCCGCGTTCGGCGAAGGTGATGCCTGATCCGGCCACCAGGTCCTTGACCGTCCGGGAGACCAGGATCTCGGTGGGCCGCGCGAGCGCCGCCACCCGGCCGGTGATCTGCACCGACGTTCCGGCGATGTCGTCGCCGACCAGGTCGACCTCGCCGGTGTGGATCCCGGCCCGGATCTGGATCCCGGCCGCGGCCGCTCCGTCGCGGACGGCGGTCGCGCACCGGATCGCTTGCCCCGGCGCGTCAAAGATGGCCAGGATGCTGTCTGCCGTGGTCCTGATCAGCCTTCCCCGGTGCCCCCGGATGAGCTCCCCGGCCTCCGCCTCCGGCCGGGCCGCGGGCGTCCGGCGCGCCACCGTCGTGGCGTGCAGGATCGTGGCCAGCACCCGATCCGGATCGGCAGCATGGCCCGTGGTGGCGAGGAAGTCGGCGATCTCGCCGTACAGCGCGTCGTTGTCTCCGCTCGCGGCGAACCGTAGCGAGTGATCGCCGGCCTGCTCGAAATAACGGGCGCCGGCGATATGGGAGGCCAGGTAGCGTCCGTGGCAGGGTGGCGTGATGCGGTCGGACAGCCGCTGGACCACCAGCGTGGGTACGTGGATCGCGGGCAGCACGGCGCGGACGTCGATATCGCGGATCATCCGGATCATCCGCAGGAACGCGCTGGGGCTGATCGCCATCCGTTCGAACCGGCCGAACAGTCGGCGAGCGTGGGTCGAGTCCGCCCGGCTCTGCAGGTACCACTCGATGCTCGCGCCCTGCCCCCAGCGATGGGCGGCGATCTCCTGCAGCGCGTCGTACATCTCCTGCGCGCCCTCGCCGCACGGGTAGCCGGCGGCCGGGAACCAGCGGGCCGACGCCGATCCGAGGATGAGCGACGTCACCCGTCCGGGGTAGGTGGCCGCGAACAGGATGCTCATCGGCGCGCCCTCGGAGTAGCCGAACAGCACCGCCCGGCGGGAGTCGGCCGCCCGCATTACCGCGCGTACATCCTCCATCCGCTCCTCGAGCGACATGTCACTCGGCGCGGGATCCGACAGCCCGGTGTCGCGCTTGTCGAACAGGATCAGCCGGCCCAGCCCGGACAGTCGGCGGAAGAAGCCGGACGTCTCCTGGTCTTCCCAGAGCAGCTCGAGGTGGCTCATCAGGCCGGGCACGAAGATGATGTCCCGCTCGCCCTCGCCGAGCACCTGGTACGCAATGTGGATGCCGTCGGCCGTCGCTGCGTAGCGGGTTTGCGGGACCGCGTCGTGGCCAGCGCTGGCGCGGTGCGCCGCGGGGCCATTCAGCGCGGGATCCTGGCGCAGGATGCGGGCGTGCAGTTCGCGCAGCTCCGGGCCGGGCTCGATTGCGAGCTCGGCGACCAGGATGTTGCGCAGCTCGCGGTAGGCGCGCAGCGCGTCGGCCTGGCGCCCGGCCCGGTACAGAGCCAGCATCTGCAGGTACCAGAATCGCTCACGGAGCGGATGCGCCGCGGTGAGCGTCTCCAGCTCCGCGATGAGGTCCCGCGGCCTGCCGCACGCCAGCAGGGCCTCGGCCCGCGCTTCCAGCGCGGCCAGACGCTGCTCCTCCAGCCTGCCCGCCTCGGCGCGGGCCGACGGCACCGTGTCGAAGCCGGCCAACGCAGGCCCGCGCCACAGACCCAGGCCCTGATCGAGGCGCTGCGCGGCCGTGGCGGCATCACCGGCCGCCAGCGCCGCGGCACCCTCGGCGGCGAGCTGCTCGAACCGCGGCGCGTCCAGTTCCCCGGGTTCGACCCGCAGCAGGTAACCCGGCGGGCGGGTGGCCAGCCGGTCGGCCTCCCCGGCTGACCTGAGCGCCTTGCGCAGCTCGGACAGGCGGACCTGCAGGCTGTCGGTCGCCTTGTCGGCCGGCTGGCCGGGCCACAGCTCCTCGACCAGCCGGTCGGAGGAGACGACCTGATTGGCGTGCACCAGCAGCAGGGCCAGGACCGCCCGCGCGCGCGTGCCCGCCAGCCCCAATGACCGCCCTTCGGCCGTCACCTCGAGCGGACCGAGCACGCCGAACTCCACCCTGACCTCATCCCATTCTGCCGGCCACGCCGGCCCCGGCGCCGGTAAGTCAACGGTAAGCCCGCCGTAGGCCACCCGGAACCCGTACTGGTCACGATGCACTGGCAAGCAAGCGGACAGGGGATGATCATGACCACTACCACCGGCTCGGATGCCGCGGACGTCTACGCGCTTGGCAGTAATTCGGACGAGACCACCCGGTTGCGGCGCCAGTCCGACGAGCTACGCCCGCAGACCGCCGAGCTGCTCGACCGCATCGGCCTGGAACCGGGGCAGAGCGCGGTCGATCTCGGCTGCGGCCCCAGTGGCATCCTCGACCTGCTGTCGGCCGCCGTCTCGCCCGGCGGGCACGTGGTCGGGCTCGACGCCGACCCGGCGCACACTGCGCTAGCCATCCAGTACGTCGGTGAGCTCGGGCTCGCCAACGTCGAGGTGGCGACGGCCGACGCTCGACGTACCGGTCTGCCGCCGGACTCCTTCGACCTCGTCCACGCCCGTACCTTGCTCGTGACTATCCCCGATCCCGCCGAGGTGGTCGCCGAGATGGTCCGGCTGGCCAAACCGGGCGGCTGGGTGGCCAGCCAGGAGCCCGACGTCGAGCACGCGCTGTGCTATCCGCCGCTGCCCGCCTGGGACCGACTCCGCGATGTCTTCCTTACCTGCATCCGCCCGCCCGCCGAGAACTCGGTTGTACCTCGTGCCGGCGACGCCAGCGCGCCCCGGAATGTCAGACCCCCCGCCTAGAGTTGTGTTCTTGGAGGTGGGTTGTGCGTCCGGTTACCGATTTGAAGCGCAGGGTCGCGCCGTTCGAGGTCGTGACCGACATGGTTCCGGCGGGCGACCAGCCGCAGGCGATCGCCGACATCACCCGGCGCATCCGGGCGGGGGACACCGACACCGTGCTGCTCGGCGCGACCGGGACGGGCAAGACCGCCTCGGTGGCCTGGATCGCGGAGCAGCTACAGCGGCCGCTGCTGGTCATGCTGCCGAACAAGACGCTCGCGGCCCAGTTCGCCAACGAGCTGCGCGAGATGCTGCCCAACAACGCGGTCGAGTACTTCGTCTCCTACTACGACTACTACCAGCCGGAGGCGTACGTCCCGCAGACCGACACCTACATCGAGAAGGACTCCTCGATCAACTCCGAGGTGGAGCGGCTGCGGCACTCGGCGACTAACTCCCTGCTGACCCGGCGCGACACCATCGTCGTCTCGTCGGTTTCGTGCATCTACGGCCTCGGCACGCCGCAGGAGTACGTGGACCGGATGCTCAAGGTCAAGCTCGGCGACACCATCGAGCGGGACATGCTGCTGCGCAAGCTGGTCGGCATGCAGTACTCGCGGAATGATCTGGCTTTCACCCGCGGTACCTTCCGGGTCCGCGGCGACACCATCGAGATCATCCCGATGTACGAGGAGCTTGCCGTCCGGATCGAGATGTTCGGCGACGAGATCGAGCGGCTGATGACGCTGCACCCGCTCACCGGCGAGGTGGTCAGCGAGGACACCGAGCTGTACATCTTCCCGGCCACGCATTACGTAGCCGGACCCGAGCGTATGGAGCGGGCCATCAATGGCATCGAGGCCGAGCTCGCCGAGCGGCTCGGCGAGCTGGACCGGCAGGGCAAGCTGCTCGAGGCGCAGCGGCTGCGCATGCGCACCACCTACGACATCGAGATGATGCGCCAGGTCGGCAGCTGCTCCGGCATCGAGAACTACTCACGGCACATCGACGGCCGTGAGGCGGGCAGCCCGCCGAACACGCTGCTCGACTACTTCCCGGAGGACTTCCTCCTCGTCATCGACGAGTCGCACGTCACCGTCCCGCAGATCGGCGCCATGTACGAGGGCGACGTGTCCCGCAAGCGGGTCCTGGTCGAGCACGGCTTCCGGCTGCCCAGCGCGATCGACAACCGGCCGCTGACCTGGGATGAGTTCCTCGACCGGATCGGGCAGACGATCTACCTGTCGGCCACCCCCGGCCCGTACGAGCTGCAGCGTGTCGGCGGTGACGTGGTCGAGCAGGTGATCAGGCCGACCGGCCTGGTCGACCCCGAGGTGATCATCAAGCCGACCAAGGGCCAGATCGACGACCTGCTGCACGAGATCAGGCAGCGCGCCGAGCGGGACGAGCGGGTGCTGGTCACCACGCTCACCAAGCGGATGGCCGAGGACCTGACCGACTACCTGCTCGAGAACGGGGTCCGGGCCCGCTACCTGCACAGCGAGGTCGACACGCTGCGTCGGATCGAGCTGCTGCGTGAGCTGCGGATCGGCGAGTACGACGTGCTGGTCGGCATCAACCTGCTTCGCGAGGGCCTGGACCTGCCCGAGGTCTCGCTGGTCGCCATCCTGGATGCGGACAAGGAGGGTTTCCTCCGCTCAGGTACCAGCTTGATCCAGACCATCGGCCGCGCCGCCCGGAACGTGTCCGGCCAGGTCCACATGTACGCCGACAGGGTGACCCCGTCGATGCAGCGCGCCATCGAGGAGACGAACCGGCGGCGGGAGAAGCAGGTCGCCTACAACGAGGCGAACGGCATCAACCCCCAGCCGCTGCGCAAGCGCATCGCCGACATCCTGGACCAGATCGTCCGTGAGGACGCCGACACCGAGCAGCTGATCGGCGGCGGCGGCCGGCAGCAATCCCGGGGCAAGGCGCCCGTGCCGGGTCTGTCGTCCCGGGCCCGCGCCGTGGTCCAGGCCGTCGGCCACGCCGAGCCCGGCGCCCCCAGCAGCGCCGCCCGCGGTGAGCTCGTCGGGCTGATCTCCGAGCTAACCGAGCAGATGCACGCGGCCGCCGCCGAGCTGCAGTTCGAGGTCGCCGCCCGCCTCCGCGACGAGATCCGCGACCTCAAGCACGAGCTGCGCGGCATGCACGCGGCCGGCGTCTGACCCCAGCGCCCGCCAGACCGGCCTTCCCGGCCTCAGCGCTCCGGTGGTGTCGGCGCTATGAGGTGCATGTGGACCACCTTGAGCCCGAGGCCCAAGATCCGCTCCACCAGCTGATTGAGGGCTCCCTGATCCGGCAGCTCAGCGCGCAGTGTCGTCATGCCCCGCCCCACCGTGACCTCGCAGTCATCGAACTCTGCACGCAGCACAGTATCCGCCTGACCTATGAAAGTGATCTCATATGTCTGGGGTCGCACCAGGATTGCCTCGACGTCTCGCCGTTCACCGGTTGTTCATCTGTCATGCTCAGCTTCGCTGGTCGAGGCCCTCCGTCAGATCATCCATCCAGGGTGATCTAAGCCCTTACCGCGTACCCTCGGCGGCCGGGCCCGTGATGTTGCCGCGGCCGCGAGGACGCAGCCCTTCCGTACTGAAGCCGCGGAAGAGGAGCGGAAGCAAGGCCACGGTACCTGTCCAGCCGGCCTGGTGACTGGCGCCGACTCCGGCGCCGTTGTCGCCGCTGAAGTACTCATGGAACAGCACCAGGTCGCGCCAGAACGGATCGGCCTGCAGGATAGGCTGCCCGCCGTGTACGGGACGACGGCCGTCAGCATCCCGGAGGAACGTGCCGGTGAGCCGGTCACTGATCTCCCGGGCCACCTGGTACAGGGTCATCTGCCGTCCAGAGAAGGTCGGGCACTCCACCGTGAAACCGTCGCCGAAGAAAACATGCAGGTTCAGCAGTGCGCGGATCAGCATCACGTTGATGGGGAACCACACCGGCCCGCTCCAGTTGGCGTGCCCGCCGAACATACCGGTGTCAGACCCTGCGGCGCTGTAGCCGACACGGTATTCTCGGCTGCTGACCTCGATAACGTACGGGTGCGCAGCATGCCAGCGGGATACCGAACGTATACCGTGCGGCCCGAGGAATTCTTCCTCATCCAGCATCCGGGCCAGGATCCGGCGCAGCCGTCCCTCGTCGAACAGCGCGAATAGTACCGGGCCGGTTTCCTGCTCCGGTCGGCCGTTACCCCGTACGGCGGCGGTGACGGCGGGATGGCGAGTAAGAAACTCCTCGGCCCCGTGTACGAGCCCGGGGAACTCGGTGCGGATGGCCGGGCCGATGACTGCCGCTGCCGCCAGCGGCATCAGCCCGAAGATGGAGCGAACCTTCAGGGGAGTAGAGCTGCCGTCAGGACGGCGCAGCACGTCGTAGAAGAATCCGTCCTGCTCATTCCAGAGGCTGGTCCCGTTCGGCCCGACGTGGTCCGTCGCGGCGGCGATCCAGAGGAAGTTCTCCAGCAACGCGTGCGCGTGCTCTAGGTAGACCGGGTTCTTTGCGGCGAGCTCAAGAGCAATCTGCATCATGTTCTGGCAGTACAGCGCCACCCATGCGGTACCGTCCGCTTGGTCGAATACGCCGATGTTGTCGAGGCCGAGAACTCCGCCCCGGAAGATGTTCCGTGCATCGGCGTCCTTTCGGTTGAGCCACCAGCCGAAGTTCTGCATCAGTTGCCGGAAGGCGTCTTCCAGGAAGGCCCGGTCGGCCTGGCCTGTCACCGCCTCCTCGATCTCGTAGATGAACAGCGTCGCCCAGGCGTGTACGGGTGGGTTGATGTCGCCGAAGTTCCGTTCATACGCCGACGACTGGGCGCCGGGGTGCAGGTAATTGCGATCGAGCAGGACGCCGATCTGCTGTTTGGCGACGGCCGCGTCGACCATAGTCAGCGCAATCGCATGGAATGCGAGGTCCCAGGCCGCGATCGGGTTGACATCGTGCTCGGCCGGCCAGCGTTCCATGGCGAGCGCGTAGTACGGCTTCGACCAGAGCATGCCCGCCAGCGCCTGGCGGACCACCATGCGCTCATCGGTGGTCAGATCGCCCTCGAGGACGTCGGCCCAGAACTCGTCGGCCTCTGCGCGCCTGGTCTGCATCAGCTCATCGAAGTCGGCAAACGGGCTGACCCCGGCGCTTGCCTGGTCGGGCACGATACGCTCGGTATCGGCTAGCCGCATCCGCACTGTCGCGCTGCCTCCCGGCCGGATCGTCAGCTTGTAGTGCAGAGCCGCCTTGGTCCCGGCACCGGCCGGGTTGACCGCCGTCTTCTCGCCATGCACGATGGCCCGATCGATATCGTCCGTGACGTGCGGTGTTACGTTCGCTGACCCGAATAGCCGCTCATCGGTCGTCTCATTCCCGGTGACCAGGACCGGTACCGTCTGGTCAGCATAAAACCATCGGCTCCCCAGCTTGCCGTGGTTCGCCCGCACCGCGCTGACGTCCGGCAGGTTGGGCACCTCCCGCAGCGACGGCTCCTCGGTGCCGCCTGCCCGCGACCACGTATCGCGGAACCACAGCGTGGGCAGTACATGCAACTCGGCGTTCTCCGGCCCGCGGTTATGCACGCTGACCTGCATGAGCAGATCTTCGGGCGTGGCCTTCGCGTACTCGATCACGACATCGAAATACCGGCTGCGGTCGAAGATCCCCGTGTCAAGCAGCTCGTATTCCGGATCTGACTTTCCCCGCGCCGCATTAACCGCGATCAGGTCAGCGTAAGGGAACTCGGCTTGCGGATACTTGTAAAGCATTTTCTGGTACGACGAGGTGGGTGTCGCGTCGAGATAGAAGTAGCACTCCTTCACGTCTTCGCCACGATCACCTTCGGCATTCGTCAGGCCGAACAACCGCCCTTTCAAGATCGGGTCGTGCCCGTTCCACAAGCTCAGCGCCAGGCAGAGTTGCCGCGTGTCATCGCAGAGGCCGGCCAGGCCATCCTCACTCCAGCGGTAGACGCGTGCCGTGCCCCACTGCCGGTCACTGAGGTACGGGCCCCAGCGTCGCCAGGCGACACCGTGGTTGTTCGCCTCGTCCAGTCGCCGCCGCTCCGCGTTGACCATGGTGTCCCTCCCTGCGCTAGCGCGGTCGAGGGCGCCCGATCTAGGACACCGCTGTCGTCAAGGTCTTTAGTTCAGGCCGTCAGCCTCCTTCCGCAGGCCCAGCGGCTCATCACCCTTCCGCGGGTGAATCTGCGTCCCGGGCCCAGTCCGCCGGTCTGTGGCAGCCTCTGCCGATCGGTCGATCGAATCAGGCGTGTGCGCGCACCTGCCAGTGCTCTGGCTGCGGAGCCACGAGCTGCAGATACACCAGCTCGAGCCCGAGACCGGTTATCCGCTGGACGAGTTCGCAGAGGGCTCCCTGATCCGGCACGTGGGCGTGCAGGGTGGTCGTGCCCGGGCCGATGATGACCGCGCAGTCGTCGAATTCTGCGCATACCCGAGCGTCTGCCTGGCCAGCAAAAGTGATCTCATAAGTCCACGGCTGCATCATGATTTCACCCCTAAGTCGTGAACCTCTCGTAATTCGCGGAGTTCCAGCGTGCCTGGGGGCCGGGTCCAGCGTCATCACCCACCGGGGGATGAACGAGGTCTGATCTCTCAACGACGCACCCCTGTGGGCTCTTCCGGCCGGTTTGGGCATGTGTTTGACTGGGAATTCCCAGGCCTGCGGAACTCCCGGAGGGGGTGGTGTCCGCGGAACATGCATTCTCGCCGAGCATGCGCTTCGCCTTGGCGAAGTTCCGGCCCATGGCGCTGCCCGCGACGCTCGTGGCCAGGCCGGCGCTGCATGACCGGCTGACCGCAGGGGCCGGCAAACGCTTGACCGTCGTGGTCGGGTCGGCTGGCGCGGGCAAGAGTCTGCTGTTGTCGAGTTGGGTAGCGGCGCGACCGCCCGGGACCACGTGCTGGCTGTCGTGCGACCGGGCGGACCAGAACCCCGTTCGCTTCTGGAGCGGGTTCAGCGAGGCCTTGCAGTCAGTGGCGCCGGAATTCGGTGCCGACGCCGCGGATCTGCTGGCCATGGACCGCGCTGTGACTCCTGACGTTACCGCGTCGATCGCAAACGACGCGGCCAGGTTGCCCGCCGGTTCGGCGATCGTGGTTGACGACTTCCATTACGCGTCGGCCGCGGCCGCCAAGGACATGGCCGATCTGGTCGCGTCCTGGCCTTCCCATGCTGCTCAGTTGGTGTTGTCCAGCCGGGTCGACCCGCCGCTGCGGCTGCACAAGCTGCGGATGTCGGGTGAGTTGTGCGAGCTTCGCCAACGCGACCTGTGCTTCTCCTTGTCCGAGAGTCGTGACCTGCTGGCGAAGTTCGGCGTGCGGATTGCCGATGACGAGCTTGCGCTGCTGCATCAGCGGAGCGAGGGGTGGGCGGCGGCGCTGCAGATGGCGGCGCTGTCGCTACGCGGCACCAAGGACGCGGTGCGGATGGCGCGGGCGCTTGATATCCGAAGCGACGCGATCGCCGAGTACTTTATCTCTGAGGTCCTGGAGCAGCAGCCGCCAGAAGTGGTCCGGTTCATGCTGGAGACATCAATTCTGGGCCTGCTCACCGCTGATGCGTGCGCGGCGGTCACCGGACGGCAGGATGCGGCGGTGCTGCTGCGCGGCATTGACGCGGCCAACTTGTTCCTGGTGGCGCTCGATGAGGAGCGGACCGCCTTCCGGTACCACCATCTGGTGCGCAAGGTGCTGCGCGCTGAGCTGCGGGTCAGGGACCCGGCTGGCGAGCACAAGCTCCGGCTGCGGGCGGCCGAATGGTATGAGGCCACCGGTGAGAAGCGGCTCGGGGCCCGCTACTTTCTTGCGGCCCGGGAGATTGACCGTGCGCTGGACCTGCTGCGCGAAGTGGTGGTGGCCGACTTCCTGCGCGATCCGGTCTTGCCTGCCGCGCTGGACCTGAGCGGGGTTGACCCCGCGCTGCTGACCGCAACCCCCGACCGGTTGCTGGGCCTGGCCACCGAACTGCTGCTGGGCGGTGATGCAGCCCGGGCCGGCGAATACCTCCGCGTGCTAGATGGCGTGCAGCCGCCGATCCCGTCGGAGTCATCTACGGCGGTCCAGCTCATGGCGCTGCGATCATTCCACCATGCGCTACTCGGCCAGATGGACGAAGCCATGCGTCCAGCCCTCGCCGCGCGGGCTACCCCCGAGCGGACACGGCTACTGGGCCAGTGGGCCGCCGCCGTCTCGTCGGTCCTGCTGCGTATCTACACGTACCTGGAGGACTACGAGGCAGTCGAGCATGAGGCAGCGAAGGCTCTTGAGCTGCCCGGGATCGCCGAACCGGCCAGGTTGTTGCTGGTCCCGGGGGCGCGCGCCGTGGCGATGTTCGAGATCGGCCGACTGCATGAGGCCACTGAGGCCGCCCGGGCCGCCGAGGCGGATTCGCGGCGGCTGGGATTTGACCAGCATTTCTTTGCCATCGATTACCTGCGCGTACTCGCGGGGCTGGCCCTGGAGCGGCGGGACCTCGATACCGCCGAGCAACTCATCGAGCGAGTCCTTTCGATAGCCGAACGGCGCAGGCCCCTCTTCGAGTTCTTGGCGCTGCTGGACCGCGCCGTCATCTGGTCGGCTCGCGGGCACGTCCATGAGGCCCTGGCGACCGTCAAGGCAGCGCGCCTCGCTCTGCCCGAGGCCTGCCCGGCGCTGCTGGCCCGAGCCGATGAGCTGGAGGCATTGCTCCGGTTGTCGCTCGGTGATGTCCGTTCCCCCGCCGAGTTGGCCAGCGGTCTGCACGGCGCCCGCCACGGCCTGCTGCTGGCCAGGATCGCGCTCACGGTCGGCGACCACCGCGCCGCCGAGGAGCGTCTGCAGGCGCTTTCCGGCGAGAGCTTGACGCCGCGGCGCGAGTTGACCCGCCAGCTACTGCTGGCCGCCGCCGCTGTGGAGCGAGCCGAGCCGGCTGTGGTCGGCATCCTCGGCGGCGCCCTCCAGATGGCCCGCCGCGGCGGCTTTCTCAACACGGTCGTCACGACCGCGCCGCAGGTGACCCGGTACTTGACGGAGGATTCGGCCCAGACGCCGACCGATCCGTTCATCGAGCGGTTGACCGCCGCGGCCCGGGAGGCCGCTGCGGCTCAGCCGACCTCCTCCCGACCCGGCCACGCGCTGGCCGAGCCCTTGACCGCTGCCGAGCTGCGCATCCTCAAACTCCTCCCGACCAGCACCTACCTGCAGATCGCCGCCATTTTGTACATTTCGCGCAACACGGTGAAGACGCACCTTCGGTCGATCTACCAGAAGCTCGGGGTGACGTCCCGCTCGGCGGCCATCGAGCGTGCCCTCGACCTGCGCCTGCTCTGATAGAGCGTCTCGCGCCAAAGACCCAAAGTCACCCACGGGTCGTGAGGAAGCTTCCGCTACGCCATCCTGCCGAGAATTCGACGTTCATTCTGATGGTGGTCCTCGCGCGGTTCCTCAGCGTACTTCCGTAGTGCCGCCGTGGCTTCACATCCCCTGTAATCGGAAACTTCTCGTTTAACAGAGGGTAGACAGGTTACGAGAGAGCCTGCCCGAGGTGATGCGTCTAGGCTGCCGCAAGCCAAAAGGGGAAAGGGCGAGACAGACCGAACCTATTGATGCTCAAATGATGATCAACCGCGAGCCGGTCATCGCACGTACCACCCACGGGGCGCGGCGCGACCCGCCTGAACAGCAGACTCTGAGGCGTACCTTGGTACGAACACACCCATACGAGATCACTTTCGTAGGTCAAGCCGGCCCTGCTGTGCGCGCGGAGTTCGACGACTGCGAGGTCAGCGTAGGCCCGGACACGACGACCCTTCGCGCCGAAGTGGCAGATCAGGCGGCCCTGTGGGGAATCGTGCAGCGGATCATCGGACTCGGCCTTCAAGTGATCGAGTTGCACCTCGTAGCGATGCCGCCTGGTCAATCAGAGGATATGAGTACGGCTCAGGAATCGGCTGTGGATAGCCGTTAGACCTACATCTCTGCTCGCGGGACGAGCGCCTCCGGCCATCCTTAGGACCAGAATCTGATCGCTCACCTACGTCGGCATAGGCTTTGCCGCATGAGCAATGCCGTCATTATCCGTCGGCCGGGAATCACCCGCGGATGGGTGAGGCTGGCCGGCCGCGGCCTGAACAGGATCTGAAAGCGGTCCCTGGCAGGGGCCGCACGACAGCCATTCGTCACGCCGATCGGCTAGGGGTAAGCATGGCGGATCAGATCCACATCTCCCGGGACGCCCCGGCCCGGCCGACAAGCCAACCAGCGAGCAGGCGCACCAGTTCGGCCTGACCGCGGCGATGGCGCTGATTGTCGGCAGCATCATCGGCGTCGGCATCTTCAACTTGCCGACCTCACTGGCGGCCTATGGCCCGATCACGTTGGTGTCGATGGCGCTGACCACCGTCACCACGTTGGTCCTGATGACCGTCATCACCGCCGCGATCCCGTACGGTTTCTCGGCGCTTGCTCAGCTGAAATGGCGCTGGGTTGACCACAAGACCATGCAGACCCCGCGGTTTGCCCGCGACATGATCGTCGCGGTGCTGTCTCTGGTGTTCTCGATCCTGTTCATCTGGTACTCGCGCAACACCGGCCACAGTTTCTGGGTCTACTGGGCGCCATTCTTCCTGGCCGCCGGCGCGCTGGTGCTCGGCATCCCTGTCTACCTGGGACAACGCCGCCACATGGCCCAGCCGGCCTCCGCGCCGCCCTACCGGTGAGCTCGCGCGAGGCGGCGCACCATCGCTAAGACCGCCCCGGTCGGGATCACCCCCGTAAGGGTGACGACACCCTGAGACGGCGCGGAAAAGGATGGGAGCCGCCCCGAAAAACGGGCGAGCAGAAGACGGGTGCGTGTTATCTCCGGGCAGCTAGGGGTGAGCCAGGAATGCGGATCGTGATCGCGCTGGGGGGTAATGCGCTGTTGCGGCGCGGCGAGCCGATGACCACCGAGGTCCAGCGCCGGAACATCAAGATCGCGGCGGACGCGATCGCGCCGCTAGCGGCAGGCCACAGCATCGTGGTCGTCCACGGCAACGGGCCGCAGGTGGGCCTCCTCGCCCTGCAGGCCGAAGCGTACCAGGGGGCCGAGCCGTACCCGCTGGATGTCCTGGACGCGGGCACCCAGGGCATGATCGGCTACCTGATCCAGCAGGAGCTGCGAAGCCTACTGCCGTCAGACAAGCAGGTGGCGACGCTGCTCACCATGATCGTGGTCGATCCGGATGATCCCGCGTTCACCAACCCGGCGAAGTTCGTCGGCCCGGTATATACCAAGGAGGCCGCCGACGTGCTGGCCGGCAAGAAGGGCTGGGCATTCCGGCGCGACGGTGCCGCCTGGCGCCGAGTGGTGCCCTCTCCCCAGCCCCGGCGCATCCTGGAGATCCAGCCGATCAGCTGGCTGCTGGAGCGCGACGCGTTGGTCATCTGCGCGGGTGGCGGGGGCATCCCTACGATGTACCCCTCGTCAGGTTCCGGCCCCCTGCTGGGTGTCGAAGCGGTCATCGACAAGGACCTGGCCAGCGAGCTGCTGGCCGAGGACGTGGACGCGGACCTGTTCGTGATGGCCACCGACGTAGACGGCGTCTACCTCGACTGGGGCACGCCGGAGCAGCAGCGGCTGGGCCAGGTGACGCCAGAGGAACTGGCCGGTTACGAGTTCGCGGCCGGGTCCATGGGCCCGAAGGTCGAGGCCGCCGCCCGTTTTGCGGTGAAGGCCGGTCGGCGGGCGGCTATCGGCTCGCTGGCGGATATCAACGGAATCGTGGCTGGAACAGCCGGCACCAGCGTTGTCCCGCAGCAGGTGCCCGAGGTCAGCCTTCCGCGTAAGTAATTCTCCCGCTACCACGTAACGAGGTGATCAACATGCCGTTTGGAGTGCACTCCGAGGTAGGCAGGCTCCGCCGGGTCATGGTCCACCGGCCAGGCCTGGAACACACCCGCCTGACCCCGTCCAACGCCGCGGACCTGCTGTTCGACGATGTGCTGTGGGTGAGCCGGGCCAAGGCCGAGCATGACATGTTCCGTGAAGCGATGCAGGAACGTGGCGTGGAGGTCTTCGAGGCCGAGCATCTGCTGGCCGAGGCGCTGGCCAAGCCCGAGGCCAAAGAGTGGGTGTGCGAGCACATCCTGAACGAGCGGCAGGTGGGGATCAACGGGTCGACGGTGGCCCGGGAGTGGGTGGAGTCGGCGAATCCGGCGCTGATGGCGGAGTTCTTGATCGGGGGGATCACCCGGGCGGATGTGACCCGGGATGCGGGCCTGCTGTGGCAGGAAGCCGATCCGACGAGCATGCTGTTGCCGCCGCTGCCGAATTTCCTGTTCCAGCGGGACTGCTCGTGCTGGATCTTCAACGGGGTCACCATCAACCCGATGACCAAGCCCGCCCGTCAGCCAGAAACCATGATCATGGAGGTGATCTACCGGTTCCACCCGATGTTCAGCGCTGCGGACTTCCCGATCTGGCTGGGCGGGGTCGAAGAGGACTGGGGGCGGTGCCACGTCGAAGGCGGCGACGTGCAGCCGATCGGCAACGGCACGGTAATGATCGGTATGGGGGAGCGCACCACGCCGCAGGCGGTGATGTGGATCGCCCGCTCCCTGTTCCGGGCGCAGGCGGCCCAGCAGGTGCTGGCGGTGCACCTGCCCAAGTCCCGTTCCTACATGCACCTGGACACCGTCATCACCATGTGCGACCGGGACCTGGTCACCTTGTTCCCGGAGGTGGTCTACGGGGCGCGGACCTGGGCGATCCGCCCGGGGGGCTCCGCCGAGGAGCTGGTCACCGAGGAGCAGCACGGAACGCTGCCGGAACTGATGGCCAAGGCCCTGGGCGTCGAGAAGATGCGCATCGTCGAGACCGGCGGCGACAGCTTCGAAGCCGAACGCGAGCAGTGGGATGACGGCAACAACGTCGTGGCGCTCGAGCCGGGTGTCGTAGTCGCCTACGAGCGGAATACGGGGACGAATACCGCGCTGCGCAAACACGGCATCGAGGTAATCACCATCGAGGGCTTCGAGCTGGGCAAGGGCCGCGGCGGTGGCCACTGCATGACCTGCCCGATCGACCGCGATCCGGCGTTCTAACCCAGGAGAGACGATGGGATTCAACCTGCATAATCGCAGTTTCTTGAAGGAGATCGATTTCGAGCCGCGGGAGCTGCGGTTCTTGCTGCAGCTGTCGGAGGCGCTGAAGAGCGCGAAGTACGCCGGGACGGAGGTGCAGCGGCTGGCCGGGAAGGAGATCGCGCTGATCTTCGAGAAGACCTCGACCCGGACCCGGTCGGCGTTCGAGGTGGGCGCGTACGATCAGGGCGCGCACGTGACCTACCTGGATCCGTCGGGGTCGCAGCTGGGGCACAAGGAGTCGATCGCCGATACCGCGGCGGTGCTGGGCCGGATGTACGACGCCATCGAGTACCGGGGCGCCCGGCAGGCTGACGTCGAAGCCCTGGCCCAGCATTCCGGCGTTCCCGTCTACAACGGGCTGACCGCTGAGTGGCACCCCACCCAAATGCTGGCCGACTTCTTGACCATGCACGAGTCCTCGCACAAGCCGTATGACCGGATCGCGTACGCGTTCGTCGGCGACTGCCGGTTCAACATGGGCCGGTCGCTGCTGGTGATGGGCGCGCTGATGGGCAGCGACGTGCGGCTGGCCGGCCCGGCCGAGTTGCATCCGCCCAAGGACGTGGTCGACATCGCCCGGCAGATCGCCGAGCAGACCGGCGCGACGATCACGATCACCGAGGATCCGGCCGAGGCGGTCCGCGGGGTGGACTTCATCCACACCGACGTGTGGGTGTCGATGGGCGAGCCGAAGGAGGTATGGACCGAGCGGGTCCAGGTGCTGAAGCCGTATCAGGTCAACGCGGCGCTGCTGCGCGCCTCGGGGAACCCGACGGTGAAGTTCATGCACTGCCTGCCGGCCTTCCACGACCCGAACACGACGGTGGGCCGGGAGATCATGGAGCACACCGGGATGACCGACGGGCTGGAGGTCACCGGCGAAGTCTTCGGCTCGCAAGCCAGCATCGTCTTCGACCAGGCCGAAAACCGCCTGCACACCATCAAGGCCATCCTCGTCGCCACCCTCGGATAGCGCTCTCGGATTGCGCTCTCGGATAGCAGCTCACCCCGCCAGGGTGATACCTCAGGCCGAGGTCCGCACTGAACTGTGAGGGTCACCCATCGCGGGCCAGCGGCTCGCGAGATCCGCGCTGATCACTGGAGGATTCATGAGTGCCGACGCACCCGTCCTGGACACGCTCGCCGACATGACCGCCGCCTCAGTCGAGCGCAATACCCTTCCGCCGCGTGACTTCATCCTCGCGCGGCTGGCCGCCCTGATCGCAGTGGACGCGCCGCCCGTCTCCTGGTTTGCCAACGCCGCCGCCGTCCAGGAAAGCGGGCTGACCGCCGAGGACATCCAAGGAGTCATGATCGCCGTGGCCCCGGTCGTGGGCGCTCCCCGGGTCATGGCCGCCGGGGGTCATATCCTGCGCGCCCTCGGCATCGCCATCGCCGTGGCCGACGCCGAGGCGGCCGACCAGGCCAGTCAGCCGTAAGGTCAGATACTAAGACCGGACCCCGGCGAAGGGGGCCCAGGGACACGACGATCCGAGCAAGAGGTGGACACATGGCCGTCCGAGAAGCCGCCAAGGCAACCCAGCAAACCCGGCCCGTTGGGCCGATCAGGAATCTGAGCCTGGACGAACGCCGGGCCAGGGGTAGCCAGGCGGCCGAACTGACGCCTCCCTCGAGTCACTTCGGGTGGCAGCCTGCGCAGGACCGTCCCGATCCCGTCGCACTGCTGGAGGAGCAGAATACGACCCGGGAGCCGGATCTGGTCCCGGTCCGGCACGGCCGGATGATGGTCTCGCCGTTCACTTTCTACCGCGGCGCGGCCAAGATCATGGCCGCGGACCTGAAGGACACGCCGGTAGCCGGGCTGGACGCACAGCTGTGCGGTGACGCGCACCTGTCCAACTTCGGCATGTTCGCCTCCCCGGAGCGGGAACTCCTGTTCGACCTGAATGATTTCGACGAGACGCTGCCTGGGCCGTTCGAGTTCGACGTGAAGCGGATGGCGGCGAGCTTCCTGATCGCGGGCCGGAACAACGGGTTCTCCAAGGCCGACGCCCGCGCCGCGGCGCTCGCGTCGGTGATGTCCTACCGGGAGTCGATGGCGGATTTCGCGCAGATGCCGACGATGGAGATCTGGTATGCGCACTTCGAAGAGGACCGGTTCCGGGCGATCATCCGGGATGCGCTCGCCGAAGTCTCGCCGGGGGTGAAGGAGCCGGGGGTGAAGGACAAGAAGGCGAAGGCGGCCAAGCCGGACAAGAAGGTGAAGGCGGCAACGAAGAAGGAGCAGAAGGAAGCCAAGCAGGCGGAGGTCGTGCAGGAGGCGGCCCGGCGAGCCGAGAAGAATCTCGAGAAGGCGCACACCCGTGACAGCGTGCAGGCGCTCGCCAAGCTCGGCGAGCTGGTGGACGGGCACTACCAGATCGTCAGCCAGCCGCCGGTTATTGTCCCGGGCCGCGACCTGGCCGCCACCTACGGGATGTCCCCAGACGAGGTCATGCCGGCGATCCAGGAGCAGTTCCGCGCCTACCGGGCCACCTTGCAAGATGACCGGCGTCGGCTGCTGGAGAAGTTCGAGATCGTGGACGCGGCACGCAAGGTCGTCGGGGTGGGCAGCGTCGGGACCAGGGCGTTCATCGTCTTGCTGCAGGGACGCGACGAGCAAGATCCGTTGTTCTTGCAGGTCAAGGAGGCGACGGCCTCGGTGCTCGAGGCGTACCTGCCCAAGAGCCGCTACCGGCAGCACGGCGCACGGGTGGTACAGGGTCAGCGGATGATGCAGGCCGCCAGCGACATCTTCCTGGGCTGGACCAAGGGAGTCGACGTCACCCGCAACTTCTACTGGCGCCAGCTGCGCGACATGAAGGGCTCGGCGGTGGTCGAGCTGATGGCACCGGTCACGCTCAGGTACTACGCGCAGATCTGCGGGTGGACGCTGGCCCGGGCGCACGCCAGGTCCGGGGACCCGGTCGCCATGGCCGCCTACCTCGGCCGCGTCGATGCGTTCGAGCAGTCGGTCACCGACTTCTCCGAGCGGTACGCCGACCAGAACGAGCAGGACTATGGGGAGTTCGCCAAGGCGATCCGATCCGGTCGCCTCCAAGCGGTCGAGGGTGTCTGAACATTCCCGGCCAGGCCCCTTTCTTATTCGCGGCAATTCACCCACGGGAGGGTGAGGAATTCCCGGCCCGCCGAAGGCAGGATCAGCAGGCGAAAGGACACCATACGAGAAAGGGAATACTATGGCCGATTTGATCGCCATCGGATATCCGGATGAGGCGACCGCGGAGGCCGCCGCCGATGAGGCGCGCCGTTTGGCCTCCGATCTCATTATCCAGCCGGACGCGATCGCGGTGATCGTGCGGGACACGGACGGCAGCTACCACGTTCACACCAATCATCATGCGGTGGGCGGCGGAGCGGTCTGGGGCATGTTCTGGGGGTTCCTGTTCGGGCTGCTGTTCTTCATCCCGGTCTTCGGGATGGCGGTGGGAGCCGGGATGGGCGCACTGATGGGCAAGGTGGCCAAGACCAGCATCGACAAGCAGTTCCAGGACCAGGTCCGAGGCATGCTCCAGCCCGGTACCTCGGCGCTCTTCCTGATGCTGGAGAAGGTGACGCCCGACAAGGCCGTCGAAGCGATGAGCAAGTACGGCGGCACGGTCCTGAAGACCTCCCTGTCCAACGACGACGAGGCGGCACTCCAGGACGCCCTGCACGGCGACCAGGCGGCTATGTAACGCGCGGGGCCGCCGCCTCAGCGTTCCTCGTGGTGAAGCGCAGCCAGCAGGGCGGCGTAAGCGCGGACCAGCGCGGCATGCTGCAGCGGGAGCAGCGGACTGTCGGCTGGACAACCCTCCCGGACCCACCGATCCGACAGATCCATCGCCTGCACCCGGTGCACAGCCGCTGCCCTGAAGACAGTCTCGGTCTGGCCGAACAGATAGCTGTACAGGCGGGTCACGGACTCGAGCAGCTCATCGCCCGTTTCCGCTGGATCAGGCGAATACTGACGCTCCCGGTGCGCCCGCCACCAGTCGATCTCCAGGGCGGCCGCCCGTTCCGGATCCGCAGGCTCGCCGAAGCGCATCCTGACCAGCGCGTAAAGCTGGCGCATGCAGGCCCTGGCGCCATCGGGGTCGTTGTCGGGAAACGGCGCCCACAACCGGACGGCGCGCAGCATCAGCCAGGCGCCTTGCGCGGTCCGCACCAGGTCCATGCCGAAGCCCAGCCGGAACAGCCTGATCGCAGCCGCCAGCAAGTAGGTCCAGCGACGCAGGTAGTAGCCAACCCACATCCGGTATTCCAGGTCAGCGATGCGCAAGGGATCGAACGACCGGAGCCCGTCCGGCGATCCGATGCTCACCCACCCCAAGCCCATAGGCCCTCCCTTTCCTGTGCGCTAACCCGGACCTTCCGTTCTACCAGGCAGGACCGGGCAGAGCCAGGCGAGTCGAGCAATCGCGTCGTCTCAGGCAGGCCGGCCCAGCCTCATGGTGCATTGGCGCCAAGCTTCGTCCGAAGCGTGTACCGGGCCCGGTGCAGGCACGACTTCACGCTGCCCAGCGGGAGGCCGGTGAGGGCGGAGATCTGCCGGTAGCCGAGTCCTTCCAGGTCGGCCAAGTAAACCACCATCCTGTGCTTATCCGGCAATGCCCGCAGCGCCGCGGTGAGATCGGCGTCCAGCAAGCGTCCGACCACTTGATCTTCGGCCGAGTCATCGTGTGACCGGGCGCCGAGCCACTGCGACCCGGCGGCGTCTCCGCTGACGAACCGCGGCTCGGCTCGCCTCTTCCGATAGCCGCTGATAAAGGTGTTGATCATAATGCGGCGCAGCCATGCGTTCAGGTTCGTGCCAGGCTGAAACCGCCCCGAAGCCGTCAACGCCTTTATGAATGTCTCCTGCACGAGATCCTCGGCGTCTGGGGCATTGCCGGTTATCCGGACCGCCGCCGGGTAAAGGCTCGTGGCATAAGCCCGGAGCACATCTTCCGCCCACACATCGTCCGCGGCGACCGTCATTCGTGACTCCGGATTGTGACGTCCATGATTCTTCCAGCCTTACGCGTCAGCGCCACCTGCGTAGCCTGCATGCCGGTCAGAATGGCGTCGGGATATACCGCAACGGTAGGTCCGGCTCCCGGTAGCCGCCAGGCGGCTGCCGTTTGGGCAGCGTGATGTCCCGGTGAGCGAACGGCTTGTAAGGGACCTGGCTGAGCAGGTGGGTGATGATGTTGAGCCTGGCGCGCTTCTTGTCGTCGGCGTTCGCGATATACCAGGGGGCCCACGCGGTGTCGGTCGTGGCGAACATCGCGTCTCTGGCTCGGGAGTAGTCGTACCAGCGGCTGTAGGACTTCAGGTCCATGGCCGACAGCTTCCAGATCTTCCGCGGGTCGTTGATCCGGCTTTCCAGTCGCCGGGTCTGCTCGTCGGGGCTGACCTCTAGCCAGTACTTCAGCAGCAAGATCCCGGAGTCGGTCATGGCCTTCTCGAACGCTGGTGTCAGCTGCAGGAACCGTTCGGTATCCTCGGGCTTGCAAAAGCCCATCACCCGCTCGACGCCCGCCCGGTTGTACCAGCTGCGGTCGAAGATCACCACCTCGCCGGCCGCTGGGAAATGCGAGACGTACCGTTGGAGGTACATCTGCGACTTTTCCCGCTCGGTGGGGGTGGGCAGCGCCACGACCCGGAACACGCGCGGGCTGACGCGCTCGGTGATCCGCTTGATCGTGCCTCCCTTCCCGGCGGTATCCCGGCCCTCGAACACGACACAGATCTTGGCGCCGGCCTCCTTCACCCATTCCTGCATGGCAACGAGCTCACCGTGCAGGGTCCTCATCTGGTCCTCATAGTCCTTGCGCTTCATCTTCGGGGGCAGCCCGGCCTCGGCGCTCTTCCCCGCTGTGGCGCCCGCCTGGACCTCCGCACCATGCTTATGGTGCTCGTTCTTCTTTTTCTTAGCCATATCGCTACCTCCGCCGACCTTGGCTCCTAGCCTGGCGCGCCACGGTCGGAAGTCGTCACCCTTGCGTGGGTGATTCACCCGGTCCCGTGGTGGTATTGGTTCCCGGTTCCGTCAGCTCATCCGAGGCCTCGCTGACGGCAGTCCATTCGGCGCCGGTTTGCTCGCGGTAGGCCGCTAGCGCGGCATCGGTGGTCGGGAAGAAGTGGCGCGGGTCGATCGTGCGGGTGAGCCCGTAGCGTTCGATCTTGCGCCGTACCGGGTCCTTGAGCTCGGCGAAGACCAGGCTGGTGCCCTGGGCGTTCAGCGCCTCGTCGAGGTCTTCGAGCATGTCGGCGGCCGTCGTGTCCACGTCGGTCACCGGCTCGGCGGCGATGAGGATCCAGGTGGGCGCAGGGTCGGCCCGGGCCATGCGCCTGATCTCATCGCGGAACGTGGTGGCGTTGGCGAAGAACAGCGGGCCGTCGAACCGGTAGATCACCAGGCCCGGCAGGTGCTGCGCCTCCGGATAGGTGTGCACGTCGTGGTAGCCCTCGAGGCCCTTCACCCGGCCGAGTTCGGTGTCGTAGGGCCACCAGGCCCGGCGGAAGACGTTGAGGATCGACAGCGCCACGGCAATCGCGATTCCGGGCAGCACGCCGAGCAGGGCGACGCCGAGGAACGCCGCGATCGACAGCGAGAACTCGACCTTGCGCTGCCGCCATAGGCGCACCGTCCCGGGAATGTCCGCCAGCGACAGCGACGCGGTGATCACCACCGCGGCCAGCGCCGGGTTGGGCAGATTCCGGAACAGACCTGGCACCAGCACGATCATGACGATGATCACCGCGGCCCCGGTGACGCCAGTGAGCTGGGTCTTGGCCCCGGCCCGTTCGGCCACCGCCGTCCGCGATCCGCTGGTGCTGACCGGGAACCCCTGGAACAGGCCGGCGGCCAGGTTGGCCGCGCCGATGCCGATCATCTCCGCGTTGCCGTCGATCTCCTGCCCGGTACGAGCCGCGAACGCCGACGCGGTGGAGATCGTGTCGGCCAGCGACACCACCACGATCCCCAGCGCCCCGCCGAACAGCGGCCACAGGTCGGCCACGTGGATGTCCGGGATGGTCAGCGGCGGAAACCCCTTGGGCAGCACCCCGACCAGGCTGACGCCGTGGTCGGCGAGACTGAACACCGTCGTCGACGCGATGGCCAGCACGACCATGATCAGCACGGCCGGGACCTTCGGCAGCCAGCGCTGCAGCACCAGGATCACCGCGATCCCCGCGATCCCGACCGCGGCCGCGGCGGCCACCGCCTCACCGTGGGCCAGACCCTTGATAAACCCGGTGAGCTCCCCGAGAAAGCCGTTGGCCTCGACCTTGAACCCGAACAGCTTGGGCAACTGACCGACCAGTATGGTCAGAGCCAAGCCGTTCATATAGCCGATCATGGTCGGCTTGGAGATCAGGTCGGCGATGAAGCCGAGTTTCGCCACTGCTGCCACGGTCATGATCGCCCCGACGATGATCGCGAGCATCGACGCGAGCGCGATGGCCCGTTTGGGGTCGCCGTCGGCGCCGGCCAGCGGAAGGATGGTCGCGGCGATCATCGGTCCTAGCGAGGAGTCCGGGCCCAGCACGAGGATCCGCGAGGGGCCGAACACCGCGTAGCCGAGCAGGCACAAGATGGAGGTGTACAGGCCGGTGATCGGGGCAGGCCGGCCAGCTCCGCATACGCCATGCCCTGCGGCACCAGCAAGGTGCTGAGCACGATCCCGGCTATCACGTCCCTGGGGAGCCACGCCCGCTGATACGACGACGGGCTCAGCCCTCGCGCCAGTCTGAACATCGGCACCACATCTCGGCTGCTGCGCTGATTCATGCGTGCCGCCGAGTGTTCCCGCCGACCAGGCCCGCGTCATCACCCCGAAAGGGTGACTGGGCCGGTTACCGGCCGGGCGGCGACGCCACCAGGCTCACGTCGATGAGTCGAGCCCCAGGCTGTTGATCCGCTCCGTCGCGGCGCGGTCTCGGGCCCGTCGCCGACTATCCCGTCCGGCGATGTCCGTGACTCGGGCGCCATGATCTAATAGTCATCCGTTACCGTCAGACGAAGCGGGCGCCCTGACGGCTGCACGAGCAGCTAACGGATCCACGGGCCTGGCGTGGGCCAGAAACGCAGGCT
This sequence comes from uncultured Actinomycetes bacterium, assembly GCA_963722055.1. Classification (GTDB taxonomy): domain Bacteria; phylum Actinomycetota; class Actinomycetes; order Streptosporangiales; family Streptosporangiaceae; genus Palsa-504. The sequence goes on from CAVRLA010000008.1 coordinate 299,919, forward strand.
TATGGTAAACGGCGCGACCACTGGACATAGCTCCTTGCGGAGCGCGCGATTCGCGCTGACGAAATTCCGGCCTCCGGCGCTACCCACTACGCTGACCCCGAGGCCGGCGCTGCATGAGCGGCTGGCGGCGGGATTTGGTCAGCGGCTGACGGTCGTGGTCGGGTCGGCTGGCGCGGGCAAGACCGTGCTGCTGGCGGACTGGGCCGCAGCGCGACCTTCCCTCGTGACTTCCTGGTTGTCGTGTGACAAGGCTGACGATGACCCCGTCCGGTTCTGGGCCGGATTCATCGAGGCTCCGCGAGCGATAGGACCACTGTTTGGCGCTGATGCTGCCAACCTGCTTGCGATGGACGGGCGGACGTCCGCCGACGTCACCGCCTCGATCGCCAATGATGCCGCGCAGCTGCCTGCAGGCTCGGCGGTCATCGTGGACGACTTCCATTTCACGGCCCTCTCGGCTGCTCTGGACATGACCGATCTCGTCGAACGCTGGCCAGCCGAGACCGTCCAGCTGGTGCTGGCCAGTCGTTTTGACCCTCCGCTGCGGCAGAACAGGCTGCGGTTGTCGGGCCAGCTGTGCGAGATCCGCGACCGTGACCTGTATTTCTCGCTCGGCGAGAGCCGCGACCTGCTGGCGAACTTCGGTATCCAGATATCCGATGCTCACCTGGCCCTGCTCCATCAGCGAAGCGAGGGATGGCCCGCCATCTTGCAGATGGCGGCGCTGTCCCTGCGCGGTACCACAGATCCGGCCCGGCTGGCCCGGGTGCTGGAGGTCCGCGGTAAGGCGATCGCCGAGTACTTCATTTCCGAGATCCTCGAGCAGCAGCCGGCCGAGGTGGCCCAGTTCATGCTCGACACGTCCATCCTCGGTGTGCTGACGCCCGACGCGTGCGCCGCGGTCACCGGACGGCAGGACGCGGCTGTGCTGCTGCGCGCCATCGAGGCCGCGCACCTGTTCCTGGTGGCGCTCGACGATGAGCGGACCGCCTTCCGCTATCACCGTCTGGTGCGTCGGCTGCTGCGCGCCGAGTTGCGGGCCAGAGACCGGGCCCGTGAACAACGGCTCCAGTTGCGGGCGGGCGAGTGGTCCGAGGCTACCGGCGACCTCCGGCGTGCGGCGCACCACTATCTGTCGGCGCAGCAAGTTGATCGGGCGCTGGCCCTCCTGCAGGACCGGGCCGTGCCTGACTTCCTGCATGACCCGATGGAGCCCGCGCCGCTGGGGCCGAACGTGGTCGACCCGTCGCTGCTGGTCCAGACCCCGGAACGGCTGCTGGGCCTGGCGGCCGACCTGCTGTTGTCCGGTGATACGGCGCGCGGCGGTGACTACCTTGACCTGCTTGAGCAGGCGGGAACGATTCCGGCCCAGCCGAGACTGGCCGCCCGGTTCGCGGCCTTTCAGTCGTTCCGCTACGGGGTGGTCGGCCAGTTGGAAAAGGCCATACGGATGGGGCTGGCCGCACGGGCCATCCAGGAGCAGGCGCAGCTCACCGACGACTGGAACGCTGCCGTCCCCTTGACCCTCATCCGCCTGTACAACTGCCTGGAAGACTTCCGCGCGGCCGAGCAGGAGGCCGCCCGGGCTCTGGCGGCACCCGAGGTCGCCGAATCGGTCAAGCTCGTGATGATACCGGGGGCGCGGGCGCTGGCCTGGTTTGAGGTCGGCCACCTGCCTGAGGCTGCCGCTGCCGCCCGCGCCGCTGATGCGCAGGCGCGGCAGCTCGGATTCAGCCAGCACTTCTTCGCCGTCGATCATCTGCGCGCGCTGGCCGGCCTCGCGCTAGAACGCCGCGACCTCGATGCCGCGGAGCAACTCACCGAACGCGTATTGTCAATAACCGAACAGCGCCGGCCGATGTTCGAATTCCTGGCGCTGCTGGACCGGGCGCAGATCTGGGCGGTCCGCGGGCAGGTCCGTGAGGCGCTGAGCACCGTCGGGGCCGCGCGCCAGGTCCTGACCGAGGGCAGCGTGGCTGTGCTGGCCCGGGCCGATGAGCAGGAGGCGCTGCTGCGCCTGTCCCTCGGCGACATACACGCTGCCGTCGAGCTGGCTGGCCATCTGCCCGCCACCCGCCGCCGCCTGCTGCTGGCCAAGATCGCACTGACGGTTGGTGACCACCATGCCGTGCGGGAACACCTGCGGGAAATAGCGCCCGGTGACCTGACGCCACGCCACGCGCTGGTGCGCCAGATACTGCTGGCTGCCGCCGCGATCGAACGTGGCGATCCAGCGGCCACCGGCATGCTGGCCAGCGCCCTGCACACGGCTCGCAGCCAGGGCTTCTTCAACACCTTCATCACCGCCGCACCGCAGGTGACGAGCTACCTGATCGAGCACGGGGCCCAGCTACGGTCAGACCCGTATACCGAGCAGTTGGTTGCCGCGGCGCTCGAGCTGCGCGCTGTCCGGTCCGGCACCGCGCCGCCCAGCCGGCTGCTCGCCGAGCCCCTGACCGCTGCCGAGCAGCGCGTCCTTACGCTCCTGCCGACCAGCACCTACCTGCAGATCGCCGAGACGCTCTGCGTGTCACGCAACACGGTAAAGACGCATCTGCGGTCGATCTACCAGAAACTCGGCGTGGCGTCACGCTCGCAGGCTCTGGAGCGGGCCGTCAACCTGCGCTTGCTCTGAGTCTGCGAGCAGGAATCACCCTCGGCTGGGTGACGACCTACGGGCCGATGGGCCCCATCGTCGACGCTGGAGGCATAGCCGATGGACACCACCGAAGCAGCCGAGCCGTCATCGCAAGCAGGCGAGCCGTCATCGGCCGAGAAGAAGTACCTGACGGTGCGCCAGGCCGCGTTCATCGGTGTCGGGGCCATGGTAGGCGCGGGAATCTTCGCGCTGCTGGGCGCGGCCGGGGAGGTGGCGGGCGCGGCAGTGTGGCTGTCGTTCCTGCTCGCCGGGGTCGTCGCGGGACTGCAGGGCTACTCCTTCGCCAAGCTGGGCGCCCGGTACCCGTCGGCCGGGGGATTCCTGGAGTACGTGGCGAAATCGACCGGCAACGGGCACTTCACCGGGGTCACCGCGTGGCTGACCTATATGGCCAACGCCATCGTGACGGCGATGGTGGCGGTCTCGTTCGGGAGCTACGCCACCTCGACGTTCGCCGGGGAGAACACCGCCTGGATCAAGGTCTTCGCGGCGCTGATCATCGTGGTGATGACCGCGCTGAACGTCGCCGGGTCCGGGCTGGTGGCGAATGCGCAGACGGTGATCGTCTACGTGGTGCTGGGGATCCTGACCTTTTTCTCGGTGGTCACGCTGGTGAACATTCACCCGTCGCTGCTGGCGTTCTCCGGGTACCCGCCGTTCCAGGACATCATCTCGTCCGTGGCGCTGACCTTCTTCGCCTTCCTGGGCTTCGGCATCATCACCTTCACCGCCAAGGACCTGGCCAAGCCGTCCCGCCAGCTGCCCAGGGCGATGTTCCTGGCGCTGGGCATCGCGACGCTCATCTACGTCGCCATCGCGCTGGGCGTGTTCGGCACGCTCACGGTGGACAAGGTGATCTCCTCCGGCGGGACCGCGATCGCCGTGGCCGCCGAGCCGACGCTGGGCCGGGCGGGCTACTGGCTGATGACCGTCACCGCGCTGTTCGCCACGGCCGGGGCCACCAACGCGGGCCTGTACCCGGCCCAGGGGCTGTCCGAGCGGCTGGCCGAGACGGGCCAGTTCCCGCCGCTGATGGCGCGCAAGACCGGTGGGCGGGCCTCGCACGGGCTGCTGATCCAGGCGGCTATCTGCCTGGTCCTGGCCGTGGCGTTCAACCTGGACTCGATCGCGTCGATCGGCAGCGCGGTGGCCCTGGTGATCTTCACCATGATCACCGCGGCGCACCTGCGGATCCGCGCCGAGACCGGCGCGAACCTCCTGATGCTCATCCTGGCCATCGTGGCGGCCGGCGCGGTCTTCGTGACGTTCGTGTTCACCACTTTGATCCACGAGCCCGCATCGATCATCACGCTGGCGGGCATCTTGCTGCTGAGCGTGGCCCTGGACTACGGATGGAAACACTTCCACAACACCAGGACGAAAAATGTCCAGCTCGCGCACTAGGCCAGCTACCGCGGCGCGGGTAAGCCGCAACCGTCCTGAGGAGCTCAGATGACCACCGTGCAGCAACCCGCCGAGAACCTCGCCTGGTACGCCCTGTCGCCGGAAGCCGCGGCCGGGCAGATGGGTGTCAACCCGGATGACGGGCTGGACGCCCACGAGGCGAAGCGGCGGCTGGAGGAGTACGGGCCGAACGAGATACCGGCCGAGCCGCCGCCGAGCGTGTGGGTGGTGGCCCGGGCCCAGCTGGTCAACCCGATGAACATCATGCTGCTGATCGTGGTCGCGGCCAGTTTCGCGATCGTCCAGATCGCGACGGCCGTGGTGGTGCTGGGGCTGGTGACGTTCAACGTGGTGATGGGCACGGCCCAGGAGCTGAAGGCCCGGGCCAGCGTGGAGGCGCTGGCCAAGCTGCAGGTGCCGCATGCCCGGGTGCGGCGCTCCAGGCAGGTCGAGCAGATCGAATCGACCACGCTGGTGCCGGGTGACATCGTGCTGCTGGAGGCCGGGGACGTGGTCCCGGCGGACGGGCGGATCGAGTCCTCGGCCACGCTGGAGGTGCAAGAGGCCGCGCTGACCGGAGAGAGCGCGCCGATACCCAAGGACGCGGGCACGTTGCCCGAGGGTGAGGTGGCGCTGGGCGACCGGACCAACCTGGTGTTCCAGAACACCCAGGTCACCCGCGGCACCGCGACGGTAGTGGTGACCGCCACCGGCAGCGCGACCGAGATGGGCAAGATCGCCGGGATGGTCACCGCCACCCAGCGGTCCAAGTCGCCGCTGCAGCGCGAACTGGACGGCATGACCAAGGTGTTCGGCCTGATCGCTTTCATCGCCGTGGCGATCATCGCCATCTTCGGCCTGGTGCGGGGCCAGGACACCACCACGCTGGTGCTGCTGTGCATCTCCACCGCGATCGCGGCGATCCCGACCGGGCTGCCCACGTTCGTGCAGGCCATGTTGTCGTCGGGGGCGCGGCGGCTGGCTGAGCACAAGGCGGTGGTCAAGTCGCTGTCGGACGTGGAGACCCTGGGCGGGACCACCGTCATCAACAGCGACAAGACCGGCACGCTGACGATGAACGCGATGACCGCGACCACCATGTTGGGCGGCGGTGACTGGTTCAAGATCGAAGGTCCCGGATATGCCAAGACCGGCGCGATCCTGGGCGTGGCCGGGGCGCAGCTGCCCGACTTCCGCAACCTGGCCCTGGGCCTGGTGCTGTGCACTGATGCCACCGTCGGCGACGACGGGTCGGTCATCGGCGACCCGACCGAGGCGGCGTTCGTGGTGCTGGCCGCGAAGATGGGCGTGGACGCCGAGCAGACCCGCCAGACCCTGCCCCGCCTGGCCGAGGTGCCGTTCGATTCCGAGTACAAGTTCATGGCCACCTTCCACGACCGCCCGGACTGGCTGGCCGGCCCGATCGTCCAGCAACCGCATCTGGTCACCGTCAAAGGCGCGCCGGACGTCGTCCTGAACCACTGCGACCGGGCCCTGTGGCATGGCCAGCAGGTGCCAATCGGCACCGTCCGGGACGAGCTCCTGGCCGCCAACCGCCAGCTGTCCGAGCGCGGGCTGCGGGTGCTCGCGTTCGCCGTCAAGGACATGGATGACGCGACGATGTCGGCGGCGCTGGCTGACCCGATGGCCGCCGTCACGGACCTGGTCTTCGTCGCGCTGGTGGGGATCGTGGACCCGCTGCGCACCGAGGCCAGGGACGCGGTCCACGCCGCGCTGGGCGCCGGGGTCGACGTGCGGATGATCACCGGCGACCACACCGTGACCGCCCGGGCGATCGCCGACGAGCTCGGCCTGGGACCCGGCGTGATCACCGGCACCGAACTGCAGCACCTGTCCGATACCGAGGTGATCGAGCGGCTTCCCCGGCTGCACGTGTTCGGCCGGGTGGCACCGGAGGACAAGCTGCGGCTGGCCAAGCTCATGCAGCAATCCGGCGACGTGGTCGCGATGACCGGCGACGCGGTCAACGACGCCGCCGCGCTCAAGCAGGCCGACATCGGCGTGGCCATGGGCAGCGGCTCGGAGGTGACCAAGCAGGCCGCCAAGATCGTGCTGACCGACGACAACTTCGCCACCCTGGTCCAGGCCGTCGACCTGGGCCGCGACATCTACCGGCGGATCTCCACCTACATCAAGCTGCAGCTGACCATCTTGTCCTCGGTCCTGCAGCTGATGGTGTACGCCACCATCTTGAATATCAACGGCGGCGTCGCCCTGTTCCCGCTCCAGCTGCTGTTCTGCAAGTTCTTCGTGGTCATCACCGTGGTGATCGGGTTCATCGTCGACGTCCCCGACCCCGGGGTCATGCAGCGGCCGCCGCGCAAGCCCGGCACCAAGATCGTCACCACCCCCCAGATCATCCGCTGGTTCGTCACCGGGTTCGTGGTCGCCGCCACGGCCCTGTCCGTGCTCGAATGGGGCCCCGGCAAGCCGAGCACCACGGCCGCGTCGGTCAACATGACCATGGCCTTCGCCATCGTCTCGTTCAGCGCGGTCAACATCGGCCTGGTCATGCGGCGCGAACGCCAGGCACCCTGGTCCTCGCCGGTGTTCCCCTACCTGGGCTGGATCATCCTCGGCTGGATCCTCACCTGGGCCGCCGTCGAACTCGGCATGCTCCAGCGCCTGCTCGACACCACCTCGCTCAGCGGACGGCAGTGGGTGGTCGTGCTCGCCCTGTCGCTCATCGCGCCTGCGTTCGTCGCCGTGGACAAGTTCATCCAGCTCTCGCGTCAGCGCAAGGCCGGCGCCACGCTAGGCACTGAGCCGGAAGCAAGGCCAGCCCTTCAGGCCGTCAGCTGACCACGCTCGCCGCGCGGCCGGTCACGGTGCCGGCCTGCGTATCCCGGGCCCGATCGGCCGCCTGCGGTGCAGTCGTGTCGGTCACGTCATTCCCTCCAGGAGACGCCCTGATCGGGCCTGCTGGCCAGGCTCCAGCCTGCCGGCCGGGCCCGGGCCCGGTCATCACCCCCGGCCGGGTTATTGCCCCCTCAGCGGCGCAGTCTTAAGGTGGCGTCCGTGGTCATCGTGTTCGCTCTGCTGGCGGCACTTTCGAACGCGGTCAACGTCACCACTCAGCACATGGCCAGCACATCTGATCCCGGCCGGTCCTCGGGCTGGCGGCTGGTCCTCTACTTGTTCCGCAATCCCCTGTGGCTATTCGGCTGGGTCGCCCTGGCGGCGGCGTTCGTATTCCAGGCGCTTGCCTTGCACCTCGGCCTGGTTTCGGTCGTGCAGCCGCTGCTGGCGACCGAACTCGTCTTCGTGCTGGTCCTGCGCCGATTCTGGGTTCACCAGTCAATTCGCCCGATCACCTGGAGCGCTGCCGCATTGACCTGCGCGGGCCTGGCCGTGTTCATCATCGCGGGGGAACCCCGCGGCGGCTCTGCCACTCCGGTCAGTCATCACTGGCTCGCGGCCATGCTGGCCTGCGGTATCGGCGCCGCTGTCCTGGCGGGCTTGGCCCGATGGGGATCCCCAGCCGGCGCGCTGCTCTCTACGGCGGGGCCGCGGCCGTCACGTGGGCCCTTGAGGCCACGTTCATCAAGGCCACGACGGACACGCTCGCCCAGTTCGGCGTGGCCGGAACGTTCACCCGCTGGCCTGTCTACGCGCTGGCCATCGGCGGGATAGCGGGCGTCCTGCTGGAACAGGCGGCGCTTCACGTCGGACCGCTGAGGATCTCCCAGCCCGTCATGGTGATCGTCGATCCGCTGGTCAGCATCGCTCTGAGCATGTGGTTGTTCAACGAGAAGCTCACCTCGGACGCCCTGGTCCTGGCCGTGGCGGCGGCCGCCTTCGCCGTGATGTGCGTCGGGGTCGTCCTGCTGACGCAAACCGCACCGGCGACCATGGCGGCCACCGCTGCGCCCGAGCCTCAGGCCGCCGGGTAACCCACCCGCAATGGGTGACGCGCCGGGACCGTCGATACCGGACGATGAGACGATGAACATGGCGGCTGGATGGCCCGGGCCGAACGGTCGCCTGCGGTCATGACGGACGCGGCCGATCACCCACCCGCGCCCGCCCAGCGCTGGCTGGCGCGCCTCAGTTTCGTGCTGCTGGGCCTGGCCGTGGTGGTCATAGTGGTCTTCGCCGGGCTGAAGAGCCTCACGCTTCTGGCGGCGGGGCTCGCGGGCGCGGCCGTGAGCCTGGCTGCCGCGTTCTTCTTCCTCTCCCGCCGGGGCCTATGGCGCTGGCTGTCCCTCGCGGTCTTTATCGCGGCACCGGTGGCGGTCGTCGTCCTGTACGTGTTCCAGGACCTGCTGTGGATCGCGGCGGTAATGGCCGCGGCCTGGCTGCTCGCGAGCATATCCGCGCGGCTGGCGCTGTCCGCGGATCAGCCGGACTGGCACATGCCCGAGCGTCCGGCGCAGCCGCCGGCCCGGCGCCCGTACCTGATCATGAACCCGAAGTCCGGCGGCGGCAAGGTCGGCCGGTTCGACCTGAAGCGCAAGGCCGAGGAGCTTGGCGCCGAGGTGTTCCTCATCGGCGGATCCCAGCCCGTCGACGTGGCCGAGGTGGCTCGCGCCGCGGTGGCCAGCGGGGCGGATCTGCTGGGCGTCGCCGGGGGCGACGGCACACAGGCCCGGGTGGCCGGCGTGGCCGCCGAGCACGGCCTCCCGTTCGTGGTGATCAGCGCCGGCACGCGCAATCACTTCGCCCTCGACCTGGGGCTGGACCGCGAGGACCCGTCAGCGTGCCTGAGCGCCCTGACCGATGGCGTCGAGCTCCTGGTCGACCTGGGGATGATCAACGACCGGGTGTTCGTCAACAACGCGTCGTTCGGCGCCTACGCCGAGGTCGTGGAGAGCCCGGCCTACCGGGACGACAAGCTGAACACCACCCTGAACCTGCTCCCTGACCTGCTGCAGGGCCACCGCGGAGCGCAGCTTGTCGCCCGGGTCGATGACGTTGAGATCAACGCACCGCAGGCGTTGCTGGTGGCCAACAATCCGTACGGGACCGGGGACGTCGCCGGGCTGGGCCGCCGGGCGCGGTTGGATCGCGGCACGCTCGGCGTGATCGGCGTCACGGTGAGCAGTGCCCGGCAGGCCGTTGACTTGATCCGCGGCAGGCACGGTACCGAAGTGACGGTGCTGACCGCGAAGAAGATCGAGATCACCGCAGACGTGCCCGAGATCCCGGTTGGCGTCGACGGAGAGTCGCTGCCGGTGCCGGTGCCGGTCATCTGCACGGTCCGGCCCCGCGCGCTCCGCGTCTGGGTGCCGAAGGATCGCCCGGGCATCCCGGCGCCGAAGCCTCCGATGAACTGGGCCAGGCTGCGGCAGCTGGCCAGCTTCGGCCACCGGCGCACCGAGGTGGCGGCGTGAGAGCCGCGTTCACGCAGGTGGCAGGGCTGGACGACGCGGTGCGCCAGGCTGGCGGACTGTCGGCCCGGACCATGGTCTTCGACGTAGAGCCGCTGATCGCGTACTGGGATAGCGGCCAGGACGTCCTCGACCAGGGCGTGGCGCGGGTGCTGAGCGAGGTGGCGGCGGTGCCGACCGTGCAGGTGGTGTGTTTTGCCACCAACTCGCTCCGCCGCCCCTCCGCGATACCCAGCGCACCCGGGATACAGGTGGTCTACCTGGCCTCAGCGGGCAAGCCATTGCGCATCGCCCCGTACCGGGGCTTTCCGCGGCCAGGAGTGGTGATAGGCGATCAGGTCGCCACCGACGGGATCCTGGCGTCGCGACTTGGTTATACGTTCGTGCTGGTCAACCCGGAGCAGATGGACATTCCGGCCGGTCCGCGGCTGATGCGTGCCGGGGGACGGCTGGTCCGGCCGCTGCTGTTCACGCGGACTCACTGACCCACGCTGACCACCAGAGGCGGCAAACCTCAAAGCCAACAGAGGTCCCACGAATGCTCATCGGCAGAGGGCGAGCGCTACCGTCCGCGCGAAACCAGGCAATATAGAGCATGAACTCGCCGGAATGCTGAGCACCACCTGACTGTTTCCTCAAACGAGTGTTTTACGCGATCCTGGCGGTGTTACGGGCGGCCCGCAGCGGGAAGTGCAATGAGCGGGTAGGCGCGAAGGTAGCCGACTAGCGAGATGCCGGGGGAGGTGCGGAGTGCTGGTCAGCATGATCGCGGCGATCGTCGCTGCGGTGTTTTACGGCGTTGCCTCGGTGATGCAGGCTATTGCCGTCCGCGCCGCCAGCCACCGGGAGCCGGATGACGCCGCCTCCGGGGGCGTCGACCCGGGTCTCGTCGTGCGGATGCTGCACCAGTGGCGGTTCGTGGCCAGCATCTGCCTCGACGCGCTCGGCTTCCTGGCCCAGCTCGTGGCCCTGCAGCGGCTCCCGCTGTTCGTGGTGCAGGCCTTCGTGGCGTCGAACCTCGCGGTGACCGCGGTGGTCGCCTCGTGGCTCATCGGCGTGACCCTGTCCTGGCGGGAGTGGGCAGCGGTCATCGGGGTGGTGGCTGGCGTGGGGTTGCTCGGCTCCACGGCCGGCTCCGAGGGCGCCGCGCAGGTGGGGGCGGTGTTTAAGCTCGCCCTGATCGTGGCGGTCGCGGGCCTGGCCGTGGTGGGCCTGGCCGCGGCCAAGCTCAACGAGCCGTACCGCACCACCGCACTCGGTATCACGGCCGGCTTCGGCTTCGGGGTGCTCAGCATCGCCGCACGGGTGCTGGACGGGTTCGCGCCGCTTCAGCTCGCCCGCGACCCGGCCGCCTACGCGATCGCCGCGGCCGGCATCATCTCGTTCATGTTCTACGCCACCGCCCTGGAGGGCGGCAGCGTGACGGTCGCCACGGCCGCCGTGGTGCTGGCCGAGACGATCCCGCCCGCCGTCATCGGGGTCGTTTTCCTCGGCGACCAGACCCGGCCCGGGCTGGCCGGCGTCGCCTGGGCCGGGTTCTTCATCGCCGTCGCTTCGGCCGTCATGCTGGCCAGATTCGGCGAGGCACACCATACGGAAGACGTCGCGATGGCCGACGCGGTGGCCCATCGGCAGGCAAATGCCGGTCCGGCCGCCGCCGAACTGTTATCCTGGTGGCCCGTGGACCTGCAGCTTTTCCATGCCGTCGAGGACATTGCCATAATGGAAACCACGGGAGTCTCATAGTGGCCGCATCATCACTTCATCCACGGCCGGTTCAAACCAGACACCTCTTCGTCACCGGAGGAGTCGCCTCCAGCCTCGGCAAGGGACTGACCGCGTCCAGCCTGGGCCGTCTGCTCAAGCTCAGAGGCCTGCGGGTGACCATGCAGAAGCTCGATCCCTACCTGAACGTCGACCCGGGCACGATGAACCCGTTCCAGCATGGTGAGGTGTTCGTCACCGACGACGGGACGGAAACCGACCTCGACGTCGGCCACTACGAGCGTTTCCTCGACACCAACCTGCTGGGCACGGCCAACGTCACGACCGGCCAGATCTACTCCACGGTGATCGCGAACGAGCGGCGCGGCGCGTACCTGGGCGATACCGTCCAGGTCATCCCGCACATCACCAACGAGATCAAGGCGCGCATCCTGCAGATGGGCGGGGACGACGTCGACGTGGTAATCACCGAGGTGGGCGGGACCGTCGGTGACATCGAGTCGCAGCCGTTCCTGGAGGCCATCCGCCAGATCAGGCACGAAATCGGCCGGGACCTCTGCTTCTTCCTGCACGTCAGCCTGCTGCCCTACATCGGCCCGTCCGGTGAGCTGAAGACCAAGCCCACCCAGCACAGCGTGGCGGCGCTGCGGAGCATCGGCATCCAGCCCGACGCGATCGTGGCCCGTTCCGACCGCCCGATCAGCGCTGGCCTCAAGCGCAAGATCAGCCTGATGTGTGACGTGGACGAGGAGGCGGTGGTGTCCGCGCCGGATGCGCCGTCCATCTACGACATCCCCAAGGTGCTGCACGCCGAGGGGCTGGATGCCTACGTCGTGCGCCGGCTCGGCCTCCCGTTCCGGGACGTGGACTGGAGCCAGTGGGACGACCTGCTCCGCCGGGTGCACCGCCCGGCCCACAGCATCACGATCGCGCTGGTCGGCAAGTACGTCGACCTGCCCGACGCGTACCTGTCCCCGGCCGAGGCGCTCAGGGCCGGCGGTTTCGCCAACGACGCCCAGGTGAACATCCGCTGGGTGATCAGCGACGCCTGCGAGGATCCCGAGGGCGCCGCCGCCGAGCTCGACGGGGTGGACGGGATCTTGATCCCGGGCGGCTTCGGCGTGCGCGGCATCGAGGGGAAGATCGGCGCGATCCGGTATGCGCGCGAGCACCGCATCCCGATCCTGGGCCTGTGCCTGGGCCTGCAGTGCATGGTCATCGAGGTGGCCCGGGACCTGGCCGGGCTGGCCGACGCGGACAGCGCCGAGTTCAACCCGGACACCCCGTACCCGGTGATCGCCACCATGGCGGACCAGGAAGACGTGGTGGCGGGGGAGCGGGACATGGGCGGCACGATGCGCCTGGGCCTGTACCCGGCCGCGCTGCAGCCCGGCACGCGGGTGGAAGAGCTGTACGGCAGCACCCTGGTCGAGGAGCGGCACCGGCACCGGTACGAGGTCAACAACTCCTACCGCGCGCCTTTGGAGCAGGCCGGGCTGGTCTTCTCGGGGCTCTCGCCGGACCGTCATCTGGTCGAGTTCGCCGAGCTGCCCAGCCACCCGTTCTTCGTGGGCACCCAGGCGCACCCGGAATTCCTGTCCCGCCCGACCCGGCCGCATCCGCTGTTCACCGGCCTGATCGCGGCCGCGCTCGCGCGATCCAAGTCCGCCAGCTCGGTAGCCACCGCGCGCGCCGCGGCCAGTGCATGAGCGAGCCGGAGGGGCGCGGCGTCGCCTGGACTGAGGAGCGAGGAACGAGCGACGAGGGAAGGCGTCGCCTGAAGGCGCCCCGAAGGCGAGCGGGAGACACCGCGTGAACATCGAAGACCAGCCTGCGCACTGGCGCGTCGTCTCATCGGCCGAACTGCTCCGTAGCCGGCTGGTGGCCGTACGCAGCGATAAGGTCCTCACCCCTGAAAATGATGTGGCTGAACGGGACGTGGTGCTTCATCCCGGCGCGGTGGCCGTGCTGGCCGTGGATGACGCCGACCGGATCTTGATGATCAGGCAGTACCGCCATCCGGTTCAGCGCCTGCTGTGGGAGATTCCGGCGGGCCTGCGCGATGTCCCGGGGGAGGAACCGTGGGTCACCGCCCCTCGTGAGCTGATGGAGGAGGCCGGATACCGGGCGAAGGACTGGCGAATCCTCGCCGACTACTACTCCTCGCCCGGCTACAGCACCGAACGCTTGCGCGTCTTCCTCGCCCGTGACCTGGAAGTTATCCCCACGGCCGAGCGCCATTTCGTCCCCCACGCTGAGGAAGCTCACCTGCTGCTCGGCTGGCTGCCGCTGGACGAAGCGGTCCGTAAGGTATTCGCCGGCGAGCTCCACAACGGGCCGGCCGTCCTGGCCATCATGGCGGGGTATGCTGCCAGGTCAGAGGGGTATGACCGGCTTCGTCCGGCTGATGCTCCCGAAGAGCAATGACGCTCCCCTGTCTGGAAGGACCACCATGAAGGTCGGAATCCCCAAGGAAATCAAGAACCACGAGTACCGCGTGGCGATCACGCCATCGGGCGTGCACGAGCTGGTCCGTGGCGGCCATCAGGTGGTTATCCAAGCCGGAGCGGGGGAGGGTTCCTCGATTCCCGACGAGGACTTCACCACCGCGGGCGCGAAGATCCTGCCCACCGCGGACGACGTATGGGGCGAGGGCGACCTGATCCTCAAGGTCAAGGAGCCGATCGAGGAGGAGTACGACCGGATGCGCTCCGGACAGGTGCTGTTTACCTACCTGCACCTAGCCGCCTCCAAGGCCTGCACCGACGCGCTGCTCAGCGCGGGCGTCACCGCTATCGCGTACGAGACCGTCCAGCTGCCCGACGGATCACTGCCGCTGCTGGCCCCGATGTCCGAAGTCGCCGGCCGGATGGCTCCGCAGGTGGGCGCCCACCACCTGCAGCGTGACGGCGGCGGCCGCGGGGTGCTCATGGGCGGAGTATCCGGCGTGTACGCGGCCAAGTGCGTCGTGCTCGGCGCGGGCGTGTCCGGCATGAACGCCGCCGCGATCGCCCTCGGCATGCAGGCCGAGGTGCTGCTGGTGGACAAGAACATCGCCCGGCTCCGCCAGGCGGACGCCATCTACCAGGGGCACTGCCAGACCGTCGCGTCCAACGCCTACGAGATCGAGCGCGCGGTGATCGACGCCAACCTGGTCATCGGCGCCGTCCTGATCCCCGGCGCCAAGGCGCCCAAGCTGGTCAGCAACGAGCTCGTCTCTCGGATGAAGTCCGGCGCGGTGCTGGTCGACATATCGATCGACCAGGGCGGCTGTTTCGAGGACTCCCACCCCACCACCCACGCCAACCCGACCTACCGGGTCCATGACGCGCTGTTCTACTGCGTGGCGAACATGCCGGGCGCCGTCCCGCACACGTCCACCTACGCGCTGACCAACGTCACGCTGCCCTACACCGTGGAAATCGCGAACCGCGGCTGGCGGGACGCCCTCCGGGCCGATCCTGCCCTGGCCCTGGGCCTGAACACCTACGGCGGCGAGGTGACCTGCGAGCCGGTCGCGGAGGCCCACGGGCTGCCGTACACGCCCCTCGCCGAGATCCTCAACTAGCCCCGCAGGTCCCCGACCCGTCCCCGCAGGCCACCAACCCGTCCCCGCAGGCCACCAACCCGGCCCCCCGGGGCCGAGCCTCCCCGCCGCGCGCCCCCGTCTCCGGCACGATGGGATATTGGGCGGGTAATAACCGCCCTGATGGGACATTGGGTCGGTTATAACCGCCCCGATGGGACATTGGGTCGGTTGAAATCGGACAGCTGGAGCTGGATTGCGGGAACGTGGGGCCATCACGGTGGCCGAGGCCACCCAGGGATACCTGCAGCATCTCGTGGTGGAGCGGGGCCTGGCCGCCAACACGGTGGAGGCTTACCGCCGGGACCTGCGTCGGTACGAGTCTTCGCTGACCGGACGCGGCAAGGCCCGGCTCGCTGACATCACGCCCTCCGACGTGGCCGAATTCCTTGCCTCGCTGCGGGAGGGTGACGCCGAGCACGAGGCACTGGCGGTCAGTTCGGCGGCTCGGGCAGTGATCGCGGTCCGGGGCCTGCACGCGTTCGCGGCCGCACAACACCTGGCCGACACCGACCCGGCGCGTGAGGTGCCGCCTCCCACGCCGCCCCGGCGGCTGCCCAAGGCGATCACCCTGGACGAGGTGGAACGCCTGCTCGCGGCCTCCGGCCCAGGCCCCGAGGATCCGTCCGGTCACCCGCGGCTGCTGCGCGACCGGGCCCTGCTGGAGTTCCTGTACGGGACCGGGGCCAGGATCTCCGAAGCGACCGGGCTCGACGTGGACGAGTTGCACCTGGACCATGACCCAGTGGTGCGGCTGGCCGGGAAGGGCGGCAAGCAGCGGGTGGTCCCGGTGGGCAGCTACGCGGTGCGGGCCCTGCAGGCCTACCTGGTGCGGGCCCGGCCCGCCCTGGCCGCCGCGTCCCGGCGAGTCTCGGTGAGCCCGGCGGTGTTCCTGAACGCGCGGGGCGGGCGCCTGACCCGGCAGGGCGCCTGGGGCGTGCTGCACGCCGCCGCCGGGCGGGCCCGCCTGGCCGACGTGTCCCCGCACACGTTGCGCCACTCGTTCGCCACCCACATGCTGGACGGCGGCGCCGACATCCGCGTCGTCCAGGAACTGCTGGGTCACGCGTCGGTCGCGACCACTCAGATTTACACCCTGATCACCGTGGACCGGCTCCGCGAGGTCTACGCGTCCTCCCACCCCCGGGCCCTCGGCTGAGGGATCCCGGTCAAGACGTCGAAGTCGCTAGAGCCCGTCACGCCGTCTGCGGTGGGCTGAGCCCGGCCACCAGCGCGGTGAGAACCTGGCCCAGCGGAGCGTCAAGGGTCGCGGCCGCGTACGCGTCGCCCCTGGTAGACCCCTGATTGACGATCACGACCGGCACCTGCGACTTCGCCGCGTGCCGTACGTAACGCAAGCCCGACATCACGGTCAGCGAGGAACCCAGGACGATCAGCGAGCTGGCCCGTCCGACCATCGCGTAACAGGCCTCCACCCGCGGCCGGGGCACGTTCTCGCCGAAGAACACTACGTCCGGCTTGAGCACTCCGTGACACGACGCGCAGTCGACGACCTGGAAGGACCCGGTCGCATCGTCGGCCAGGACGGCATCCCCGTCCGGATTGATCAGGGCCGTCGGCCCCGAGTCCCAGCCGGGGTTGGCGGCCGCGAGCCGATGGTGCAGGTCCGTGCGGGCCGTTCGCTGCCCGCACGACAGGCACATGACCCGGTGCAGGCTGCCGTGCAGTTCGGTCACCCCGGCCGCGCCCGCCGCCTGGTGCAGGCCGTCGACGTTCTGGGTGATGATCCCGGCCAGCAGCCCGCGGCGGCCGAGTTCGGCGACGGCGTGGTGGCCTCGGTTCGGCACCGCCCGGGCGATATGCCGCCAGCCCAGGTGGCTGCGGGCCCAGTACCTGCGCCGGGCGTCGGCGCTCCCGGTGAAGGTCTGGTAGGTCATCGGCGTCGCGCGCCGGGCCAGTCCGGTGGGCCCGCGGTAATCGGGGATGCCGGACTCGGTGGACAAGCCGGCTCCGCTCAGGACCACCGCGTTCCCAGACGCGACGACGTTCCGGAAAATCCCGAACGACCCTGTCGTTCTCGCCTCCGCCAGCTGGGTCACGACTCCATGGTGCCTCATACGCTTGAGCACCTGGGCCGCGGTGCTGCTAGACCGCGGCGCGGCTAGACCGCGATGCGGCTGGGCTACGGCGCGGCTGGGCCGCGGTGCTGCTAGACCGCGGTGCGGCTAGACCGCGGCGGTGGTGATGGCCCGGACCACGGTGGCGGCGGCCTGCTTGTCGAACAAGATCGTGTAGTGGTTCACGTCCGGAACCAACTGCGGACGCAGCTGAGGGACGCGTTCGGCCCACACGGTGACCAGTTCGGACGGCAGGAGGGGCGGCGGCACGCCGAGGAACCCGGTCGGCGCGGTCAGCAGCGGCGTCGGCCGCGTCAGCCGGCCCAGCGCGTCCGCGAACGGCTTGTCGGCTATCACGTCGCGGCTGTCGGGACCAATCGCGTCCACGGCCACCCGCGACCGCATGCTGGGCGCCTCGCCGGTCAGGTCATAGCGGGCGAACGCCTCGACGTCGGCGGTCCAGTGGCCGGCCAGCGCCGGATGCGCCCGCCAGAAGTCCAGGTAGGCCTCGGTGCTGGCAAACGTCTGCCGCAGCCGGGCGATCGCCGGACCGATGACGGCCTCTAGCCCCACTTCCGGGTCCACGCCGTCTGGCACCGGCAGCGGCAGGCCGCCGTCCACCAGGACGAGCCGCCGCGACAGGTTCGGATGCGCGTCCCGGGCGAGCAGCGCGACGTACGCTCCCATCGAATGTCCCGCCAGGACCGGCCGGCCGCCGAAGTGCCGCAGCACGGCGGTCACGTCGACAGCGTGCCGTTCCAGCCCGTATGGGCCGGGCAGATGGGCGCTCTGGCCGCGGCCGCGCAGGTCCGGCGCGGCCAGCGTCCAGCCAGGTGGCATCTGGCGCGCCACCGCCTGCCAGGTCATGGCCGAGGCCGTGATCCCGTGCACGGCGACCACCACCCGCCTGCCGGTGCCCCACTGGAGCACCCGCAGTTCCCCCCCGTCCACAGGGACGTCAAGCAGCCGGAGTTGCATTTTTTTACCCTCCCCGATCTCGGCCGTTATGGCCGGGATCGCCCACACCTATCATTCATTATCCGCCGAGAAGATGACGGCAGTATGTCAACTCGACCACAAAGCTGACCAGCAAACCATGCCACACTGGACCGGGATGGAATGCCAGGTAAAACCAGGCTTGGAGGTAAGCGGGCCATGTCCGCAGCACTGAGTTACTCATCGGGAGAATCCGCAACGCCGCTGCTGGGCGACACGATCGGGGGGAACTTCGACGCTACGGTCCTGGCGTTCGCAGATCGTGAGGCGCTCGTCGACCGGTCGGACCCCCAGGCCGCACGGCGATGGACCTATGCAGAACTGGCCGCCGACGTCGATGCGCTGGCGCTCGGGCTGCTGGAAATGGGCATCGAGAAGGGCGACCGGGTGGGTATCTGGGCGCCGAACTGCGCGGAATGGACTCTCACTCAGTACGCCACCGCCAAGATCGGCGCGATCCTGGTTAACATCAACCCTGCCTACCGCACCCGCGAGCTTGAGTTCGTGCTCAATCAGTCGGGTGCCAAGCTGCTGGTCTCGGCGGAGCGGCTGAAGACCTCGGACTATGTGGGCATGATCGCCGAGGTGCGGCCACGCTGTCCGGGCCTGGCCCGGGTCGTGGTGATCGGCCACCCCGAGTGGCAGTCATTGCTGGAGGTCGGACGGCGGCTGGATCGTGCGGCGCTAAACGGCATTCAGCTCGACACCGATGACCCCATCAACATCCAGTACACCTCGGGCACCACGGGCTTCCCGAAAGGCGCGACGCTTTCGCACCACAACATTCTCAACAACGGCTTCTTCGTCGGCGAGCTGTGCAACTACACCGAGGCCGACCGGATCTGCATTCCCGTGCCCTTCTACCATTGCTTCGGCATGGTCATGGGTAACCTCGCCGCCACTAGTCACGGCGCGTGCATGGTGATCCCGGCGGCGAGCTTCGATCCGGTCGCGACCCTGGAAGCCGTGCAGGCCGAACGCTGCACCTCGCTGTACGGGGTCCCGACGATGTTCATCGCCGAGTTGTCCGCGCCCTCCTTCGCCGACTACGACCTGTCCAGCCTGCGTACCGGCATCATGGCGGGCTCGCCGTGCCCGGTCGAGGTGATGAAGCAGGTCGTGTCGCGGATGTCCATGCGCGAGGTCGGGATCTGCTACGGCATGACCGAGACCTCACCGGTGTCGACGCAGACCCGCGCCGACGATTCGCTGGACCGCCGCGTCTCGACGGTGGGCCGCGTCGGGCCGCACCTGGAGGTAAAGGTCATCGATCCGGCGACCGGCGTGACGGTGCCGCGGGGCACGCCGGGGGAGCTGTGCACCCGGGGTTACTCGGTGATGCTCGGCTACTGGGAGCAGCCGGACAAGACCGCCGAGGCGGTCGACGCAGCGCACTGGATGCACACGGGCGACCTGGCCGTTATGGATGAAGACGGGTACCTGGCCATCACCGGCCGGATCAAGGACATGGTGATCCGCGGCGGCGAGAACGTCTACCCGCGGGAAATCGAGGAATTCCTCTACACCCACCCCGACATTCTGGACGCCCAGGTGATCGGCGTGCCCGATCCCGTCTACGGCGAGGAACTCATGGCCTGGGTCCGCCTGCGGCCGGGTGTTTCCGCATTGACCGCCGAGGATATGCGGTCGTTCTGCTCCGGTCAGCTCGCGCACTACAAGATCCCCAGGTACGTGCATATTGTTGACGAATTCCCGATGACGGTGACCGGCAAGGTACGCAAGGTGGAGATGCGAGAGCGGTCCGTGCAGATCCTCGGCCTCGATACGGCCCCGGCTAGCTCGCCCTCGGCTAGCCCGCCCCCCAGCTAGCCCCCCCGGCTAGCCCTTACGCAGGGCGGCGAGCTGGTACACCGGATCCGGCCGGGCGCGCTCTTGGTCGGGCAGCCGGTCCAGTTTCGCGCACACCGCGTCAACCCGCTCCCGGGCCGCCGCCCCGATCCACTCCGTGGCGTCCCCGGCGAGCCGTTGACGCCAGCGCCGCGGACTGACGCCCTGGCCCCGCCCGACGAAGGCGGTCTGCGCCACCTGCGCGAGCCGGTGCTGCCCGCCGACGTCGGCCACCCGGGCCAGTCGGTCCGTCTGGTCGTGACCGAACCTGGCCCGGACGGGCGCCATGATCGCCGCTGCGTCGTCGCCGGCCTGGTCAAAGGCGGCGTCGTTCTTGCCGATCGTCGTGATCAGCAGGCCACCCGGCCTCAGCACACGGCCGGCCTCGGCGATCGCGGTGGCTGCGGCCGCCGCGGGCAGCAGGTGCAGCAGCCATACCATCGTCACCACATCCACCGATCCGCTCGCCAGCGGCAGCCGGGTGACGTTGCCGAGCGTGATCCGGCCCGGCAGCCGCCCCGACGCCACGGCCGCCATCCCCGCCGACTGGTCGATCCCGATCACCCAACGACCCGGCCGGAGCAGCCGGACGGTCACGATCCCGGTCCCGCATCCGACGTCTGCGATCCGCGCGACGCCCCTGGCCGCGGTCGGCAGCAGCGTCTCGATGGCGCCGGCGGCCGCGTCAGCTCGCGCGTCCCCGCCCCTGGTGGCGTCGTAGCGCGCTGCCTCGCGGTCATAATCGAGCACGCTCGTACCCTATGCGCGTATCGACTTATCGGGCGGAAAAGCGTACCGTGGCCGCGCATGTTGATGTTGCGAACTTCGCGACATAGCGAGCAGTAAATGATTGTATGGATGAAATCTCCAGACACGCATGATCGAACAGCTTGATAGCCGACCCCGCGAGTCAGCGGGGTGGTGGGGGTGGAGATGGGCGAACAGCAACATAGCCTCACGCCGGGAAAGAGCGGGGACCCGTCCTGGGCGACCGTAGCCGCTAATACGGTGCGCCTGTGGCGACAGCGGCACAGCCACCAGGATCGGCGGCGGCGCCAGCGTGGGGTCCTGGTGCTGAGCGCGGTGGCCGCCATGGGCCTCGGGGCGCTGATCACGCTGGCCTTTACCCACCAGGGAGAACAGGCGCAGAAGGCCTCGTCGGCCCAGCCCACCGAACTGGCCCCGAGCACGCCGAGCACGCCTAGCGCGCTGCAGATAGCCGCGGCCGACCGTGACCAGGCGGCCGCCTGGATCGCGCAGCAGGTGCTGCCCAGCGTGCTCATCGGCTGTGATCCGCTGATGTGCCAGGCGCTGGAGACCGCCAACGTCTCGGCGAGCAGGCTGTCCGTGGTGCAGCCATCGGCCCCTGACCCGCTGGGCGTCGAGGTGATCGTCGCCACGCCGGCCCTGCAGAGCCAGTTCGGCCCGCGCCTGGCTACGGTGTACGCACCGCTGGTCCTGGCCAGCTTTGGTTCCGGCGCGCAGCGGATCGACATCCGCTATCTCTCGCCGGGCGGGACCGCCGCCTTCGAGGCGTCCCTCGCCGCGGCGAAACGCAGCCGCATCCAGGCGGGCCAGCAGCTGCTGAGCAACAAACACGTCCAGGCGTCCGCGCAGGCCCGCGGCGCCCTCCTGGCCGGGGACGTCGATCCTCGCTTGCTGATAACGCTTGGGCTACTTGCCCACGAAATCCCGGTACGACTGGTACTTTTTGACGACCCGTCGCCAGGGGCGAGTTCTGCGGTTCCGCTCCGAGGCGCTGAGATCGGCGCTTCTGCCTCCGCGGGCCTGTCGGCGATAACGGCGTTCCTGGCTCAGCAAACCACCTACCAGCCCTCGCAGTACCACGAAGTCAGGATCGCTGGCGCCCAAGTGGTCACTGTGCAATACGACGCCCCAGGTCCCCTGGGGCTGAACGGGCCCTAGCGTTTCACCTGCTGGGGTTAGGGAGGGGTCACCATGAAATATCGGCGAATAACGAGACGACTGCTCATGCTGGCGGCCGCGTCGGCCCTGCTGCTGGGCATCCCCGCCGCTGCGACGGCGTACGCATCCTCTGCTACCACGGGTACGGGCTGGATCAGGCTGGCCCACCTGTCCCCGAACACGCCCCCCGTCGACGTGTACCTGTACTCGTTCGGCGACTCCAACGCGATGATCGTGCTCCACCACGTCGCCTACGGAACGGTCTCGCCGTACGAGTCGGTCCAGGCGGGAGACTACAGCGTGGCCATGCGCGGCGCGGGCGCGTCGCCCACGAGCCAGCCCGTCCTGTCCACCAGCGTCACGATCGCCGCCGGTCATGCCTACACGGTGGCGGGGATGGGACCCGAATCGGGCCTGCGGCTGCAGGTCCTCGAAGACAAGCTGACCACGGCGCCAGGGCAAGCCGAAGTGCGCGTGATCCAGGCCTCCCTGAAACAGCAAGTGGTCACGGTAACCCTCGGCTCTACGGTGCTTGCGAGCGGCCTGAAGTTCGCGAGCGTGAGCGACTACCAGCCCGTCTCCCCGGGTACCCAGAGCGTGACCGTGAGCTCATCCGGCGGGGACGCGCACTCGAGCGTTACGCTCCCCGCTGGTACCGTCCACACCCTGGTCGTGCTCGACAGCGCCTCCGGTCTGGAGGTGGTCAACCTGGAGGACGCCTCGGGCAGCGGCACGCCACCGGCGGGCGGCGTCTCGACGGGCTTCGGCGGCACCGCGCCGCACGGGCCAGGCTCGCCCGTGCCCTGGCTGGTGGTCATCGGAGCCGGATCGCTGCTCGCCCTGACCGGGGGACTGAGGCTGCGCCGTGGCCGTCAGCTGAACGCCGGGATCTGAGGGGTGCCGACCCGTAGGCCGGCCGCGGCGCTTGCGCTCGCGGCCGGCCTCGCCGTGATCGCCGGCGGGACGGTCGGCCTGCTGCTGACCCGGCATTCCACCCCGGCTATGCGTCCGGCGGCCGCCGGGGTGGCGGCCCTGCCCGCGCCGACCGGTCCGATCGTGGCGCCGCCGCAGTCGGCGGCGCCCGAGCCGGTCGCCGCTCCGGTCTCGCTGACCATCCCGCTGATCGGCGTGCGCACCCAGCTGATCACGCTGGGCCTCACGTCGGCCGGCGAGCTGCAGGTGCCCTCCTCGACCGCGGTCGCCGGCTGGTACACGGGCAGCCCCCGGCCGGGCGCCGTCGGCTCGGCCATCATTGTCGGGCACATCGACTCCTACCGCGGACCCGGGGTGTTCTACCGGCTCATCAAGCTGGCCCGCGGGGACAAGATCTACATCAAGCGCGCGGACGGGACCCTGGTCGAGTTCCGCGTCACGTCGGTCCAGACCTACCTCAAGGACCGCTTCCCGACCGAGGACGTCTACGGCCCGGTCCCCGATGCCGAGCTGCGCCTCATCACCTGCGGCGGCGCCTTCGACACCGCCACCCGCCACTACCTGAGCAACATCGTCGTCTACGCCACCGAGGTGAGCTGACCCGTCATCCTAGAAACATGACGCCGGAGCAGCGCTACGAGGATCTCGTCGACGAGTTCGCGGGGGAGGACGGGGTGCTGCCGCCGCCGGGCGGCAGCGGGTTCGGCCGCGGCGCGCTTCGTTACCGGCGGAAGATCTTCGCCATGCTCGTCCGCGGCCAGCTCGTGGTCAAGCTGCCCCGCCCGCGCGTCGACGAGCTCGTGGCAGGCGGCCACGGCGAGCGGTTCGACGCCAACAAGGGCACCCCGATGAAGGAATGGTTCAGCCTGGACCCGGAGTCCGACCTGGCCTGGCCGCCGCTGGCCCGCGAGGCCCTCGACTTCGCCCGGAGCGCCTAAAAATCTTTTTCTATGGAACGGGCCGCACTTTCAGCAGCCCGCCCTCGTATCGGTGCTATCCCTGGTCATTATCCTGGCCGTATGGAGCTGCAGGTCGCCGACAATCCGGAGCAGGAGCGGTACGAGATCCGGGCGGACGGCGAGGTCGCCGGCTTCATCCAGTACCACCTGCGCGACGGCGTCATCGCGTTCATGCATACCGAGATCGACCCGCGGTTCCGCGGCCACGGTGTCGCGGGACGCCTCGCCCAGTCCAGCCTCGAGGCGGCCCGGGCACGCCACCTGGGCGTTCTGCCCTACTGCCCGTACGTACGGCGCTGGATCACCGAACACCCCGAGTACGCGGACCTCGTCCCGGAGGCTAGGCGGCCGGAGTTTGACCTGTGATGTCTCATCGCGACACCGATGAGTTTCCCCGCCGCCCGCCGTTTCATTTGGGTGAACATCGGCGACCGGCCGATGCCTGAGCTGGGAGAGAAGTGACATGGACTACAAACTGGAACTGGTGCTCATCCCCGTCTCGGACGTAGACCGCGCGAAGAAGTTCTACCTCGAGCAGGCGGGCTTCGTCCTGATCGTCGACACCCCGATCGGGCCGGACCAGCGGGTGGTGCAGGTCGTCCCGCCCGGCTCGGAATGCGCGATCGGGTTCGGCACCGGGATCACCTCCGCCACGCCCGGCGCGGCGCAGGGCCTGCACCTGGTGGTGTCCGACATCCTCGCCGCGCGGGCCGAACTGACCGGACGCGGCGTGGCGGTCAGCGGGGTACGCCATATCGAAGACGGGGCGTGGGCCGACGGTCCGCACCCGGACCGGGCGAACTACGAGTCGTTCGCCGACTTTACCGACCCGGACGGCAACATCTGGATCCTGCAGGAAGTCGACCGGAGCGGTGTTGACCGAAACAGGGCCTAACGTGGATCGAACTGACCAGACGGTAACCGCCGATGAGATCGTGAGCGCGGCGATCGCGGGCGATGAGCCCGCCTTCGCCGCCCTCACCGAGCGCCACCGGCGTGAGCTGCACGTGCACTGCTACCGGATGCTCGCCTCGTTCGACGAGGCCGAGGACGCCGTGCAGGAGACGTTCCTGAACGCCTGGCGCGGCCGGTCGGGGTTCCAGGGCGGTGCGCAGTTCCGCGCCTGGCTGTACCGCATCGCGACCAACGTCTGCCTCGACATGCTGCGCCGCAGCTCGCGGCGCGCCGCCGGGATCCGCTCGCAGCCCGACGTGCCGTGGATCCAGCCGTACCCGGACGTGCTGCTCGACCAGGCCGCGCCGGCTGACGAGCAGCCCGAGGCGGTCGCCATCGAGCGGGAGACGATCTCGCTGGCCTTCCTGGCCGCCCTGCAGGTCCTGCCGCCCCGGCAGCGTGCCGCGCTGATCGCCCGCGACGTCCTGGGCTGGCCGGCCAGCGAGACCGCCTCGGCGCTGGGCACCAGCGTCGCCGCGGCCAACAGCGCCCTCCAGCGCGCCCGGGCCACCTTGCAGTCGCACCTGCCGCCGCGCCGCGCGGAATGGTCCGCTCATGAGCCGAGCGCGCAGGAGCGTGCGCTGCTCGCGCAGTTCATCGCCGCGCACGAACGGCTCGACGCCGAGGCCGCGATCGCGCTGGCCGCCCAGGACCTCCGGATCACCATGCCGCCCCACCCGTACTCCTTCGACGGGCGGGAAACGATCCGGTCGCTCATGGCCGACGCGGCCGCGATGGGCGACTGGCGCGTGCTCCCGGCGGCCGCCAACCGGATGCCGGCCGCCGCGGGCTACCTGCGCAGGCCGGGCGACACCATGTTCCGTGCGTTCAAGCTCGACGTCATGCGCATGGAGGCCGGCCAGATCGCCGAGGTGACGGTGTTCAACGCGGAGTTGTTCCCGGCCTTCGGGCTGCCGCCCACGCTGTGAGCACGGGGATGCTCAGAACATGGCCGCGACGTCCGATAGCGAGCGGACCACCGTGGTGCCCTCGGCCGGCACCTTCCCGTCCAGTTCGCCCCGGGCGATCTGTACCGCGGTGATGCCCAGGGCCGCCGCGCCCGCGCAGTACGGCGGCTGATCGTCGACGAACACGGCGCGCCGCGTCGGCACGCCCAGCTGATCCAGCGCGTAGGTGAAGATCTCCGCCGCCGGCTTCTCGGCGCCGACCTCGCACGACAGCGCCAGCGCGTCGGCCAGCTCGGCCACGCCGTTGCTCTCCAGCAGGTCACGCGTGTGCTCGGAGCAGTTGCTCACGATCGCGATCTTGATGCCGCGGGACCGCAGCGCCCGGAGGAACGGGAGGGCATCGTCGTACAGCTGCGCGGACCGCAGGAGCAGCTCGCGGTCCAGCTCCACCAGTGCGCGGACCAGCTCCGGCCGGGCCTGCGCGCCGTTCTCCCGCAGGATCCGGCCGAACCCGTCGGCCTTCGACATCTGGCCGAGCCCGAAGGCGGCGCTGAACTGGCTGTATCCAGCGCCCCAGGCCTGCTCGGTGAGCCCGGCCAGCGCTGGCAGCTCGCTCCGGTGTCCTACGAAGTCGCAGCTGACCAGGGTGTCGAAGACGTCAACGAGGCATGCTTCCCGCTCGGCCACACGATCAGCGTAGTCTGGCCGTCCGGGCGGTCAGCCGAGCACGCCCCTGATCAGATCCGCGAGCCCCGCCGGCCAGATGATCTCCGCGGTCGCGTCCATCTCGGTCAGCGTCCACCACTGCCACGCCGCGATCCCGTCCGAGACGTGCATGGCCGCCACTTCACCCAGGCCGCGGCGGTCGGTCGGCACCCGCGCCAGGAAGAACCGCTCGTGCTGCTCAACGGTCGCGTCTGCGTACTCCATGGTCAGCGTCCGCTCGAATACCTCCTCGCCCAGCGTCACGTCGGTCCAGCCGGTCTCCTCGGCCAGTTCCCGCCGCGCCCCCGCCGCGTAGTCCTCTCCGTCGTTCAGACCGCCACCTGGCGTGCACCAGTGCCGGCCGTTGGGCGGCCCGTCGTCGTACCGGAACAGCAGTACCCGGTCATCCGGATCGAGGACGATCACCCGCCCGGCTCGCCGTAGCCTTCGCCGCTGGCTACTCACCGTGGAATTCCGCCACGGCCGCCTCGTAGCGGTCCAGGGCCCGCTCGACCGGGCCGCGCGGAGCCGACGGCAGCCAGTGCACCGCGCGCTGGAAGCCCGCGGCCGCGTAAGCCTCGAGCACCTTGGCGTCGGCCGGAACCCCCATCACCATGAGCCCGACCGGCCGGTCGGCCCGCGCGCGCAGGTCCGCGGCCCGGTCCAGGACCTCGCCCCGGTCATGGTTGGGGAACCAGGCGTCGCCGAACGCCAGCACCCGGTCGAGCACACCCGGCCCGTTCCCTCCCACCAGCACCGGGGGATGGGGCCGCTGGGCCGGCTTGGGCCAGGACCAGATCCGCTCGAACGAGACGTGCTCACCCGCGTAACTCGCCTCCTCGGCGGTCCAGACCGCCTTCATCGCCTCGACCCGTTCGCGCAGGATCGCCATCCGCCGTCGCGGGTCGGTGCCGTGATTGGCCATCTCCTCCCGGTTCCAGCCCGCGCCCACGCCGAACTCGAACCTGCCGCCGGACAGGTAGTCGACGCTGGCCACCTCCTTGGCGGTGGTGATCGGGTCTCGTTCGATGACCAGGCAGATGCCCGAGCCGACCCGCAGCCGCGAGGTGACGGTCACCGCCGCGGTCGCCGCGACGAACAAGTCGAAGGTGTGGGCGTACCTGCGCGGCAGCTCGCTGCCGCCCGGCCAGGCCGACTCCCGGCTGGCCGGGATGTGCGTGTGCTCGGGGAAGAACAGCGACTCGTGCCCGCGCTCCTCGGCGAGCCGCGCCATATCGGCAGGCGCGATGGCGTCATGGGTGGGGAAGATCGCTACGCCGGTGTCCATGCGCCCAGCCTAGGCCCGAGGCCAGTTCTGACTGCGTCCCTGACCGCTCGCCCCGCCTCTCGCCGTAATTTTGGGCCGAACGGCCCGTGGTTCCAGCCCGCCTAACAACCACGCCGAGGATGCCGCCGCTAAACCAGGTGAAACGCTAAACCAGGTGAAACGCTAAACCAGGTGAAACTGGACTTTCACTACGTTCTAGTGTGGCGAAACCCGGGTTTCACCACGCTGCGTCCGCTCCCGGGCACACGGATTGCGGTGCTGGCGGTACCAACGTGACTGAGGCGTGGCGACTACGCTCACTTTCGTGAAGCCGAACAGCCAGCGGAGCCTGGAATCCCGGGTAGTGACAGCCGCGGAGAAGGCGCTGGCCCGGCAGGGATTCGTCACGCCCGTCGACGTGTGCCTGGGCCTCGGCTGGCTTCAGGTCTGCAATGTCGATGACTGGCGGCGCGGCCGCGCTGACGATCTGGAAGACTTCCTGCCGGTCCACGACAACAGGCTCATCGACATCCACGTGCATTTGCACAACTGGGCCACCGGGCACGGCCTGCAGCGGACCGAAGCCGAGTACATTTCGGCCACCAGGTCTCGCCGTCAGCTTCGCTTTCTTCGTGACGGCCACCCAATGGAGGAAGCCGCCTGGCGGATGCGCTGGATCTCGCCCGACGTTGAGGACCGGAAACGGGAACGCATCACGAAGGCCCAGGACGCGCCCCCGGATCTGCTGGTCATCCAGCCCCTTAAGGACTGGTCCTGCGCGGAGTGCCAGGGTACCGGGGATCTGCTGATCATGGACGAGCCGGGCCCGCTGTGCCTGGCCTGCGCTGACCTGGATCATCTGGTGTTCCTCCCGGCCGGGGATGCGGCGCTGACCCGCCGGGCGAAGAAGGCTAGCGTCCTGTCAGCCGTGGTCGTCCGGTGGAGCCGGACCCGCAAGCGGTACGAGCGGCAGGGACTGCTGGTTGAGGAGCCAGCCTTGGAGCAGGCGGAGCAGCAGTGCCTGGCCGACGAAGAGGCCAGGATGCGCCGCCGGGATCGGGACCGGCAGCGCCGGGACGCCGGGGACGTCGAACTCGCGGCCAGTATGGCCAGCGAGATCGGGCGGCTGTTCCCGCGCTGCCCGGCCGGACGCGCGGAGGCCATCGCCCGGCACACGAGCCTGCGGGGTAGCGGCCGAGTGGGCCGTTCCGCGGCCGGGCGGTCGCTGGACGAAGAGGCCATCACGCTGGCCGTGGTGGCGTCGGTGCGCCACGAGGACACCGAGTACGACTCCCTGCTGATGTCCGGCGTCAGCCGCGAGGACGCCCGCGACCGGATCCGCTCGGCCGTCGACCGCATCCTCGCCGCCTGGGCCAAGCCGGCCTAGCCATAAGCACCGGTCAAGCTGATCGCAGCACAGGTCCGTCAGGGCCCGGGCCGGATCACACTCCGGGGTGCCGCTGGGCTCCCAGCCGTCGTCCGACCGCGCATACGGATACCAGCGCAGGTCCCGGCCGAGGCGAAGCTGCAGGCGGCCTGCGGTGACCCGGTTGCGCTGGATGTCGGCTTGCGCCGCACCGGTCTTAGCCCGCAGCGCGGATCGCGCCGCGGTCGCGCCGTGCTTCCGTTCCCGGTGACCATCGCGCCGTCCCAGCTCGTCACGCTTGCTTGAATTGTCCTAGCCAGCTGGTAGCAATGAAGCATGACGGCCACAGACCGACTGGTACCGGAGCCGAACGACCAGGCCCTGCGCGCCGAGGCTGAACGGCACCTGCGCGCACTGGCCGGCGACCACGCAAGGCTGCGCGACGACCAGTGGACGGCGATCAGCGCCTTGGTCGCCTCCCGGCGCCGGGCGCTGGTGGTGCAGCGCACCGGGTGGGGGAAGTCGGCGGTGTACTTCGTCGCGACGGCGCTGTTGCGGGCGCGCGGTGCCGGGCCGACGGTGATCGTGTCACCGCTGCTCGCGCTGATGCGCAACCAGATCGAGGCGGCGGGCCGGGCCGGGATCCAGGCGCGCACGATCAACTCCGCCAACAGCGAGGAGTGGGAGCAGGTCTACGCCGAGGTCGCGGACGGCCAGGCCGACGTACTGCTGGTCAGCCCCGAGCGCCTGAACAACCCTGGCTTCCGCGACCAGGTGCTGCCCAAGCTCACCGCCGCGGCGGGCCTGATCGTGATCGACGAGGCCCACTGCATCTCCGACTGGGGCCACGACTTCCGTCCCGACTACCGGCGGATCCGCACGCTTTTGCAGGATCTTCCGCCGGGGATCCCGGTGCTGGCGACCACCGCGACCGCGAACGCCCGGGTCACCCGCGACGTCGCCGAGCAGCTCGGCGCGGGCCAAGGCCACGGCGACGGCGACGTGCTCGTGCTGCGCGGCCCGCTGGACCGGGAGTCACTGCGCCTCGCGGTGGTGAGCCTGCCGACCGCCCACCAGCGGCTCGCCTGGCTGGCGGCCCGGATCGCCGACGGCGGCTTGGCGGGATCGGGAATCATCTACACGCTGACGGTCGCCGCGGCGTACGAGACGGCGGCATTCCTCCGGGACCAGGGGATCGACGTCGCAGCGTACAGCGGCCGCGACGACCAGGCACAGCGGCTCCAGGCCGAGGACGACCTGCTGGCCAACCGAGTCAAGGCGCTGGTGGCGACCAGCGCGCTGGGCATGGGTTTCGACAAGCCCGACCTGGGGTTCGTGGTGCACCTCGGTGCGCCGCAGTCTCCGGTCGCTTACTACCAGCAGATCGGCCGGGCCGGCCGGGCCGTCGACCAGGCGGAGGCGATCCTGCTCCCCGGCCGCGAGGACCGGGACATCTGGGCGTACTTCGCCTCGCTCGCGTTCCCGCCCGAGTACCAGGTTCGGGCGGCGCTCACCGCGCTCGCCCAAGCGGGTCGGCCGCTGTCCGTCGCCGCGCTGGAGACCCGCGTCGACCTGTCCCGGGGTCGGCTGGAGTCCATGCTCAAGGTGCTCGATGTCGACGGCGTGGTGCGCCGCACCGGCGGCGGCTGGGAGGCCACCGGTCGGCCGTGGACCTACGACGAGGAGCGGTACCAGCGGGTCGCTCAGGAGCGGATCCGGGAACAGCAGTCCATGCTGGCCTACCAGGCGACCGATGCCTGCCGGATGCAGTACCTGCGCCGCGAACTCGACGACCCGGAGGCGGCCCGCTGCGGCCGCTGCGACAACTGCACTGGCCGGGAGCCGGACCTCCGAGTCACGCAGGCCGGCGCAGACGCGGCCCGGCAGCGGCTGCTCCGCCCCGGCGTCGGGGTCGAGCCGCGGCGGATGTGGCCGCCGGGCCTGAAGGACCTGGGGATCTCCGGCGTCTCCGGCAAGATCTCCGCGGACCGTGCGGCCGAGCCGGGCCGCGCGCTCGGCCGACTCACCGACATCGGCTGGGGAACCACGCTGCGGGCGCTGCTCGCCGACCAGACTCCCGACGGGCCGGTCACGGACCAGTTCGCCGACGCGGTGGTCAAGGTCCTGGCCGCCTGGGACTGGAGCCAGCGCCCGGCCGGCATCGTCACCGTGCCGTCGCGCACCAGGCCCGTCCTGATCACGAGCCTCGCCCAGCGGATCGCGCAGGTCGGCAGGCTGCCCTACCTCGGCTCGCTCGGCTACGTCGGCCCCGACGGCCCCGGCCCGCGCCGCCACAATAGCGCCCAGCGGCTGTGCTCTCTGTGGCATGCGCTCACCGTCCCGGAGGACCTTCGCGAGGCACTCGGCCAGTCCACCGGTCCGCTCCTGCTCATCGACGACCGCATCGAGACCGGGTGGACCATGACCGTCGCGGCCAAGCAGCTCCGGGAGGCCGGCGCCCCCGCCGTCCTCCCGCTAGCCCTCGCCGTCACCACCGGCTGAGACCGGATGGAGCCGGTAACACCCCCGTAACGTGCGGGCCGGATAATCAAGGCATGGACTGGCTTATCGCGGGCGTGTTGCTGCTACTCATCGTGACGGTCTTGGTCAGGCTCAAGAAGGCCGAACGCCGCCAGCCCTAGTCCGTCGGGTGCTGCCCCGGACCGCAGATCTCCGGCTAGCCACCGGACCGTGAGCCATGATGAAGTAGGACCAATTCTCACGGAAGGCGCCGGGTGATGACTGTTGCCGGGATCGACCTGTCGGCCACCGAGTTCTGGGGCCTGCCGCTGCCCGAACGCGCCGCGGCTTTCGCGGTGCTCAGGACCCAGCCACAGCCCCCGTACTTCGCCGAGCCTGAGACCCCATTCGCCGAGCCGGGTCCGGGATACTACGCCCTGGTCCGCTACGCCGACGTGGTGGAGGCGAGCAAGAACCCGCAGGTATTCTCGTCGGCGCAGGGCGCGACCAGCATCCCCGACCTGCCGGTGGAGTTCAACGAGTACTTCGGCTCCATGATCAACATGGACGACCCCCGGCACACCCGGCTGCGCCGGATCGTCTCCCGGGCGTTCAGTCCGCGGCTGATCGCGAAGTTCCAGGAGGACGTGCAGCGCGCGGCCGCCGAGATGGTCGACGATCTGCTGGCCACCGGTCCGTGCGATTTCGTCGCGAACATCGCGGCGAAGCTGCCGCTGAAGATCATCTGCGACATGATGGGCATCCCGGATAGTCAGTACGAGATGGTCCTGGCCAACACCAACATCATCTTGTCCGGAGCCGACCCCGAGTTCCTCGGCGACGATCTCGACCAAGCCGTGCTTCAGGTCCTCGGCGCCGGGCAGGCCCTTGCCGACCTGCTCACCGGCCTGGCCGCCGCCCGCGCCGAGGCGCCCGCCGAGGACCTGGTCTCCGCCCTGGTGACCGCGAACATCGACGGGGAGCAGCTGACCACGGCCGAACTTGCCTCGTTCTTCATCCTGCTGGTGGTGGCGGGCAATGAGACCACCCGCAACGCGCTCTCGCACGGGTTGATCCTGTTCACCGAGCACCCGGAGCAGCGCGCCCTGCTCCTGGCCGACCTGGAAGGTCGGCTCGAGGGGGCGGTCGAGGAGATCGTGCGCTACTCCTCGCCGGTTCTGTTCATGCGGCGCACCCTCACCCGCGACTACACCATGAACGGGCACGAGTACCGCGCAGGCGACAAGACGGTGCTGTTCTACTATTCGGCCAACCGCGACGAGGCCGTATTCGCCGACCCCGACCGCTTCGACATCACCCGCTCGCCGAACCCGCACGTCGGTTTCGGCGCTCCCGGACCGCACTACTGCCTGGGCGCCCACCTGGCCCGCCGGGAACTCACCGTCATGCTGCGCGAACTGCTCACCCGCGTACCCGACATCACCGCGGGCGAGCCGGACCGTCTCCTGTCCAGCTTCATCAACGGCATCAAGCGCCTGCCCTGCCAGTTCTGACTTCGCCATTTCCCGGCCGGAGATTACCGGACAGTAACAATCCGGCGGCCGTACACGCCGGATGTCCTGCCGCCGTTCCATCGGTAATAGCCGAGTTCAGCCGGCGGGAGGTCCGAACCACCGGGGCAGCTGGCTGAGCAGATCCTGCTGGTCGTCGCCGGCCCATGCCAAGCCGCGCCGGATCTCGGTGCCGGCTTCGATGGCGTGCTCGGCCAGCAGGCGCTCAGTGATGTTCTGCGGGATGCCGAGAATGTAGGGGTGCGCGGTGTCCAGCCGCTCGGGCGCCGGTTTGGTGATGCCGGCGAAGGAACTGCGGAGCGGGTACTGCCTGCCGAGCGCGAGGAACCGCTCCAGCAGGCCGCGCTGGTCCATCACCTCGATGCTGCGCACGTGCAGGCCCAGCGCGCGGGCATGCTCGCTCGGCTCCGTCTCTTTCTCCAGCACGACCACGTGCACGCCGTGCAGCCGCAGCTCACCGGCCAGCATCAAGCCGGCCCGCCCCCCGCAATGATCACGTCAACCACGGAACTAGTATCCCGGTGCTCACCGTGCCGGGCCGCAGTCCCCAGGCGTCACAACCGTCACGCAGGCAACCATGCGATGATCCGGCAGGTGGCCAATCGTCGTCATGGTGAAACTGATTCACGATCACCCAGGAGGGCCGCGATGGCCATGAACGAGGTACGGACGCTGCTGACCGGCCGGGGTCTGGTCGAGTCGCCGCGCTGGCACGGTGACCGGCTGTACTTCTCTGACTGGTCCGCGGGCGAGGTCGTCGCGCTCGATCTGGCAGGTCACACCGAGGTCGTTGCGCGCGTGAAGTCGTTGCCCTTGTGCACCGACTGGCTGCCGGACGGACGACTGGTGATCGTCTCGTCGGCGGACGGGCTGCTGTTGCGCCGCGAGCCCGACGGAGCCTTGGTCACGCACGCCGATCTCGGCCAGCCGGGCTGGAACGACATTGTGGTGGACGGGCGCGGCCACGCCTACGTCAACCGCGCGGGTTTCAACCCCGTAGCGGGGGAGGGGTTCCGGCCTGGTTTCGTGTTCCTGGTCACGGCGGACGGCTCGGTGCGTCAGGTGGCCGACGATATCGCGTTCCCCAACGGGATGGCAGTGACGGCTGACAACTCCACGCTGATTGTCGCGGACTCCTACCGGCACAGCCTTGTGGCCTTCGACATCGATGCCCACGGCGGTCTGTCCAATCAGCGCACCTGGGCCGACCTTGGCGACGGCGTCCCGGATGGCATCTGCATCGACCACCAGAACGCCGTCTGGTACGCCGATGTGCCCAACCGGCGGTGCGTGCGCGTCGCCGAAGGCGGCGCGGTGCTGCAGACCGTCGAACTCGACCGCGGGGGCTTCGCCTGCATGTTGGGCGGCCCGCGGCGGACCACGCTGTTCATCGTGGCCGCCACCTGGCAGGGCATGACCGAATCCGAGATGGTCGCGCCCGGCAGCGGCCAGGTTCTCGCCACCGACGTGGACGTGCCAGGGGCGGGCTGGCCGTAACGCGCGGCGGTCCCGCGCTCCGGCGGACGATCGGCAAGCACCACGGCCCGTTCGGATCAATGGTCTTGATCATGGCGCTGACGCCGGCGATCTGACCGGCGGGTGCCGGATGGGCGGTTAGCCGATTGCGGGGCCCGGTTGAACCGTGGTACAACCACCGGAATGATCACTGTTCCGGGTCCTGCACAGCCCGCCGCCGCAGGTGATCGGGCTGCCGCGGCGCCAGCGGTCCGTGTCGAAGGACTCCGGAAGCGTTACGGCGACGTGACCGCCCTGGCTGGCGTGGACCTCACCGTGCAAGCGGGCGAGTTCTGACCGAGCCGAAGGGGTGCGGATGACAGCCACCGCCGTCTCCGCGTCCGCCAAGAACCCCCAGCGGACCGGGATGTGGTCCGGCGTCTCGGCCGTGCTCTGGCGTCGGCCGTGGGCGCGGGCCACCATCCTGCTCACCCCGCCGCTGGCCTGGTTCGTCCTGATCTACCTCGCCTCGCTCGTGGTGCTCCTGGATCGCGAGCAACGTGCCCTTCGCCGCCGCCATGGCCTGCATTCCCATCGCGATCATGGCCGTCTACCTGCTCGGCGCCCGGGCGCTCGGCGCGTTCGAGGCGATCTGAGCCATGGAACCGAAGGCCCTGCGCGTCGCGCTGCGGATCTGGGTCGTGCTGGTGCTGGCGTTCCTGTTCGTCCCGATCGTGCTCATCGTGCTGTACTCGTTCAACCGGTCGAACATCGAGAGCTGGCCCATCGCGAGCTTCTCACTGCACTAGTACTCCGTGGCGTTCCACGACCCCCAGGTGCGCAGCGCCTTCCTGCTGTCGCTCCGGGTCGGGCTGTTCGCGACCGTGCTGGCCATGCTGCTCGGCTCCGCGGTCGCGTACGCGCTGTACAAGTTCACGTTCTTCGGCCGCGAGGCCATATCGTTCCTGCTCATACTGCCGCTTGCCCTGCCCGGCATCATCACCGGGATCGCGCTGAACTCCTTCTTCTCCTTCACCGGGATTCAGTTCGGCACCTTGACCATCGTCATCGGGCACACCACGTTCTGCATCGTGGTGGTGTTCAACAACCTGATCGCGCGGCTCCGCCGGATGTCGGGATCGCTGGCCGAAGCGTCCTCCGATCTCGGCGCCCGCGGCTGGCAGACGCTGCGCTTCATCATGCTCCCGCTGACCGCGACGGCGCTGGTCTCCGGTGCGCTGCTCGCCTTCGGCCTGTCGTTCGACGAGGTCATCGTCACGGTGTTCACCGCGGGCGCGCAGAACACCCTGCCGTTGTGGATCTTCGGCGCGATCCGGCTCGGGCAGCAACTCCCCGAGGTGAACGCCGTGGTGTCCATCGTCATCCTGCTGACGATCATTCCGGTGGTCCTCGCGGCCCGGCTCGCGGGAGCCGGCTCGGTCACCCGGTCGGCCCGCGTCGTCCCCGTCGGCGAGCCGGGATAGCCTGGCCGCCGGCTCCCACACGACGGCGCCAGCCACCCCGTCGGCAGCCCCGTGGCCGGCGGCCGCGTAGTCAGCCGCCGCCGTTCAGGTCGTGCAGGAGGAGTTCCAGGTCCTGCTCCTCGTACCTGGGGCGCGGGGAGGCCTCGAGCGAGTAGCGCCACAGACGCATCCCCGGTATCGCGGCGTTCAGCCCGGACACGATCTCCCGGCCCGCGGTGTCGTCGTCGGCGCGGACGTGCAGGACGGTACCGCCGCCCGCCAGGCACCCGAGCAGTCGGCGCGCCGCCGCCGACGGACGGCCGTTGGTGCAGACCAGGGGGAGCGACCGGATCCCGAGCTTGTCGGCGGCGGCGATGAGCACGGACGGGTTCTCGCACACGTAGACGTCCGGCGCATCGCAGCCGAACGTGCCGGTGAGCGATCGCCAGGTCAGCCACAGCGGTTCCGCACCTGCCGCGCCGGTCAGCCGGCAGGCCGCCGCGTCACCGCGCAACACCAGGTTCAGGACCAGGACCCGGGAAGAGACTGGATCGCAGACCACTCCGATCTCGTCCCAGGTAGCCCGCCAGGACTCGGCGGTAGCGGGCACGTCAGAGCCGAGCAACCGCAGCACACCGGCCGCCACGGCACTTCCCCGGTCGAGGGCATGCGGATCCCCGAGCGCTTCGGCCGCGAGCACCGTGAGCAGCACTGTCGAGCCGCCCGAGCGAAGCCTCGGCCAGACCAGGGCACATCGCGATGCGAGGTCCAGCAACTGTCCGGTCCCGGCCCGCGGCAGTCCGCGCCGGGCCGCCCAGTCCACAGCCGAAGGGGCCGGCACGCCGGCGGCAGCCAGCACGTCCGCCGCCTTCGCCCGCTCGTCTTCCGCCTGACGAAGCGAGGCGGCCCTTTCCGCGGGCCGGTCCCGGAGCGGGCCGCCGCAGGCGGCCAGCAGGGTCTCCAGGTCGGTGCCGAGGCTCCGGGTCGCCTCGGCTAGCGCCTTCGCCCCCACCTGACGCCCCGACAGCGCCCATTTCGTGCCGAGCAGCTTGCCTACCTGGTCACGTTCGGCGTCGGTCAGCGAGACCCGCAGCGGGCTGCCGCCCATGCCGTGCCCGGCTTCAAGGCGCTGCCTGGCCGCCGCGAGTACCTTGGCCGGCCCGGGCAAGCGGGCCCACTCCAGCAGACGGCGGTCGGTCACAGCGAGGAGAACAGGTCGCCGGAACCGCCGGGTTCAGGCGCCGCGAGGTCAGGCAGGTCCGCGGGATCCGGGGTGGGGATGTGGGTGAGCTCGTTCCCGGTCCAGACCGCGAGCTCCAGCGCGACCCCGGGCCACGGCTGGGGCGCACGGCGTACCTCGTAAATCGAGGCCAGCGGGACGGTGGAGGAGTTGGCGATGATGGCGGGACCAGCGATCAGCCAGTCCAGGTCGCAGGAGGTCAGCAGCCGGAACATGGCGGCCTTGTTCGCCGAGTCCACGCCCTCGAAGGCCTCGTCAAGCCAGATCATCCTCGGTCCGATACCTGACTGGTCGTACATGGCATGCAGCGCGGCGATGAACGGCTGCATCAGGGTGACGACCTTGGCCCCACCGGACAGCAGCCCGTGATCTCCGCGGTCGAGCGCGCGCCAGCCGCCAGCCGATCCGTCATGGTGACCCGAACGCGGCGTCCGGTACTCCATCCGCAGCTCGAACCAGCGGCGGTAATCGAGTATCTCCGCGAGCCCGGATCTCCAGTCAGGATCCCCCGCGGCCCGGGCCTTCTGCTGCGCGTCGCTGACCCGGGCGGCCAGGAAGCCGCGCAGCTGATCCTGAGTCGACTCGGGCAGCAGGCTGAAGTCGCGTTCCAGCGCGGCCAGCACGTCATTGGCCGCGCGTTCCTCAGACACCGGCACGCGGATCAGCCGCAGGGTAAGGCCCGAGACCGACGTGGGGTTCTGCGCGAGCTTGGCGTTGATGTCCGACCGCAACCGCTCCGCCTCGGCGAGCCGGTCGCGCAGGTGCTCGATGAAGGTGCTGCCCAGCAGTTCGTTGATGGTCTTGGTGAGCTCCTCGTCGTAGTCGGTCTGCAGCCGGGCCAGCAGCGCGGACAACGTGTCTACCGCGGTCGGCGGGGCCAGGGCCGCTCCGGTGGAGTCCACGACGACTTCCACGGCGCCGGGGAAATCCTCGTCACCGTCGCCCGGCGTGACGGTACGGATGGTCCGGCCGGCCAGGGATTCCAGCCGGGAGCGGAGCATGGCCACGGCTTCGGTCATCCGTGTCCATTGGCCCTGGACACGGTGAGCGGCCGCGTCGGGATCATCTGGCCAGTCGCGGATGCTGATCGCCGCGCGAGCGGTCCGGACCGATTCAAGCGCGGCCGTGACGTGCCGGGCCGGCGGATCCTCAAGCCCACGCAACCGGGGCAGGCCCGAGTCGACGCAGCCGAGCCACCGGTCCACGCAGCGCTTCCGGGCCGTTTCGGCCTGCTTGCGCCGCTCCTCGACCTGCTCCAGGGTCGCCTCGGCCTTGGACCTGCGGCCGGTCAGGCCGACCTGATCCTTCGCCAAAACCTTCAGCGACTCAGCGGCGTCGCGTATCCGCCGCCCAAGCCGTGCGACCTCCTCGATGATCTCCTGTGCCTCCTTGGTGAGCGCGGCCCGCGCGGCATCTGCCTTGGCGCGCAGGCTGAGCGCCGCCTCGCCGTCGCTGGCCGCGTCTTCCTCGGCGCGCTCGTACGTGGAGCGGCATTGCCCGGCGACCTCGGCCGCCTGCCTGGCGGCAGTGCGCAGCGGCGGAACCAGGCTCATCGCGCCGACTAGGCCGCTGATTGCGGACTGGTACTCGGCCAGCGCTCTCAGGACAAGTTCGACGTCCCCGGAAGCTCGCGGCAGGCCATGTTCGGCGCAGTGGCGGGCGACGTCCGTGGCGGCTGCGTCAGCAGCTGATCTGGCTTTATCCTCGGCCCGGTCGGCGACCCCGGCCTGGCCGGCGGCCAGCTCGGCGGCCTCGGCGGCGTCTCGGGCCCGGAGTACCGCCGAGACCACTTCCGAGTCTCCGGGAAGCCGTTCCGAGGCCGCGTCGAGCGCGGCGAGCAGTTGGTCAAGCCCGGCCCGCTCGGCGGTGAGGCGGTCGCGTCCGGCGGTTAGCTCGCCGAGGCGCGTACGCAGGTCAGCGATACGGCGGGCCCGGTCGGCCGCTCGTGCCGCCGCCCCGAGCAGGCGCGCTCCTTCCGGCCGCGGCGGAGCCGCTCCGGTGAGCCCGCCATGGCGCCACCGGCCGTCCTTGCTGATGGCTGTGCCCTCGGCGGCGAGGTCCTCGCCGTAGCTGACCGAGGCGAGCAGCCCGGCCACGACTCCAGCGAGAGCACCCGCGTCATCGGCGGGGCGCAGGACGGCCTGCAGCGACCGCGCCCCCAAGGGCCCCGAGGCTCCCGAGAACCCGGAGACCGCCGTGCCGGGCGGAGCACCACCGGCCGGGTCGAGGCTGGACGGCCCAGTCCAGATGACATCGCCTCCGTCGCGGTCGGCCACATAGGCCCCGTCCGGGGTGACCCACGCCTGCAGCAGGCCGGCGGCGTCTAGGGCGGCCTCGAGCTGCTCGGCCGGCGCGTAGGGCTCAACCTTCTCGACCAGCCTCCACAGCGGCGCGCCGTCCGCGCTGACCCCCTCGGGCCGGTCCCGCCGCTGCCAGAATTCCGGGTCGCGGGGCCGGGGGTCCCGTTCGGCCTCCACGGCGGCCAGCGCCGCCTCGGCGTCCGCATGATCTTCCGCGTTGTCCCGCAGGGCGCGCTGCACCTCGGCGTGTCGTTGGTCGAGGGGCCGCCGGGTCGGCCGCAGGTGATCGCGGCTGAACGCTGCCGCGAGTACCGGCGCGGGCTTATCCGCGGCAATCAGGTCAGACACCCGCCGGGTCCAGGCTTCGAGGAGCTCGGCGGCGGGGCGTATCCGCTCATCGAGGGTCCGGGCCCAGTCCGCAAGCAGCTCTGCCACCGCGGTGATGGCGTCTTCCACGGCACGCTCGCGCTCCCCGGCCACGCGCTGGGCCCTGGCGGCCAGATCGCGGGCTTCGCGGGCCCTGGCCGCTGCCGTGTCGTGGTCCGCCAGGGCCTTGGCGTGTACCGCGATCCTCCGCCGTGCCTCGTCCGCGGCCGTGACGCGGAGCCGCGCGGCCTGCCGCAGCCGTTCCGTGTCACGGTCCGGCAGGAATCGCGCCGTGACCTCCACCAGGCCCGCGTCATCCGCGTGTCGTGCCACGTGGCCAGCGGCAGTCACCACGGCCCGTTCGGCATTTTCCAGATTTTCCCCGGCCGCGGCCAACCGGGCCTCGGCCGGTTCGATCCCCTGCTGTGCCTCGTCGGCCCGTCGGCGGGACCGCCGGGCGGTCGTCTCGGCAGCATCGGCACGCTCGGTGAGCTGCTGGGCATTCAGGCTGGCGGAAACGGCGTCCTGGTAGGACTGGCTGTCGCGCAGCGCCTCGCGCTGAGCGGTGGCCACCTGGCTGGCCTTTTCCTCGTCGCCGATGCGCTGCTGGAGAGTCGCGACCTCGCCTTCGAGCTCCCGCACGGCGTCTGAGGCGTTCTTCTCCTCGCGGGTGATCTGGGTCAGCCTGCTCGTCACGGCCGCCACCGGGTCGGCGGCCGCGCGGATGACCGAGTCGGCCCACGGCCGCCACCGCTGCCGGGTGAACTCGGCGACGGCGGCGAGGGCCTGCTCGGTGGTGTCACGCTCGTCGCGCAGCCGCTGCAGCTGCTCCCAGCCGTCGGCGAGCTGGTTGATCTCGTCCTCGGCGATCGGCGGCAGGGCCACCCGGAACGCGTCGGTCAGGAACCTCAGGTCGAGGCGGTGACCGATCTGCGGGGTCCGTACCACCCGCAAGATGCGGATCACCTGGTCCAGCCAGGTGGTGCTGCTGCCGTACAGCGTGCGGGCGATGTCCTCGCGGTAGGCGGTGCCCGAGCGGTGCATGGTGAATCCCGGAACATCGCGGAACTGGCCGGGCTCGGCCACGATCCCGGCCTTGGCCAGCGCGAGCCCGTCGCGGACCCGCGCCGAGCCGTGCGCGGTGCACCACTGCACCTTCAGCGCGCCATCCACTCTCCGGGACTCGGCGAACAGCAGCAGCGTGAAATACTCGGCGATCCCGCCACCGACGCTGCCGAACTCCAGCCACGCCCACCCGCGGTTCTTCGCCTGTGTTGCATCGCGCCGGTCGAGCGCGTGGCCGGTCGGCTCCACGTAGTAGCGGAAGCGCTTCTCGCTCTGGCCGAGGGTGTCGATGTTATGGCTGGAGATGTCGCCCGCTATCAGCAGCAGGGTCGTCAGCGTCATCATGGTCGACTTGCCCGACTCGTTCGCGCCCTGGAGCTGCAGCCGCCCGTCGGCGTACCAGACCTCGGCGGCGTCATACTCCCACAGGTTGACCACGCCGGCCCGCAGCGGCTGCCACCGTTCCGTCCTGGCGGGTGCGGGAAGGCCGCCGCATATGACCGTGTCCCGCCACGATGTCAGGTCGAACGCCGCGGTCACGGGACGTCCTCGAGAGCCGGTTCCCATACCGCCGTCGGATCGCGGTAGCGACCGGCCACCGGCAGGATGATCCAGCCGTCGCCGCTCGTCCTGATCAGGCCCAGTCCGGCCAGGATGCGTTCGACGACCGACCGCAGGCGGGCCGGGGATTCTTTGAGCTCCTTGGTCAGGGCCCCGAAGTTGCCGGTGTAGACGCGTTCGGTAACCCAATCGACCTGCGCGCCGCTGAGCGTGATCCGGCCGGACTCATCGGGACTGCCTTCGGCGGCGCAGGCGTCGAGAACCTTGAGGGCAAACCAGCGCCCGGCGGTCGCGGCCGGGAACGCTGGCGTCACAGCGGAGGTCGTCAGCCTGTCTTCGGGCAGCCGCAGCAGCATGCCCTCGGCCCGGATTTCCACGGTCCCGCCGGTCATGTCGGCAGCCTGCCCGGCCAGCCAGGAGCGCTGCCCCCGGGCGTACTCGGCGTCGGGCGGATGCAGGTCGGCGTAGAGCAGGGCGGTGTCCTCGACCAGGACGCGGAGCATTCGCTGGCTGCGGGTGTGGAGCAGGGAACTCTCGTCGTCGCCGCCTTCACCGGGGCTTCCCGCGCCGGGCGTGAGCGCCAGTTCCACCGTATAGGGGTCGGTGAACTGCAGCAGCGCGTCCCGATCGACTTCAAAGCCAGCTCCCACGCCGGTGCCTTCCTCCTCCCACTGCCGCAGCAGGGTGTCATCGGAGGTGCGACGGATGAGGATGCCGAGCCCGGCGAGCCGGTCCGCAGCGCGCACGAAGGCCTGCCGTTCGGCCCTGCGGTCAGGATCATAGGCGGTGACGCGGCCGCCTGCCGACAGCGCCCGGACCTCGTCGGATAGCTCTTGCACGGTCGTGCTGGAGTCGGTGTCCTCGCATGCGGCGGCGGCCAGCGCCAGCAGGACCAGGTCGCGGCGGGCGGGCGGATCCCACGGCGGCGGCGCCGCGGTGCGGGCGGGACCGGCCGGGTCGCGGTGCAGCCGGGCGACGTTGCCCGCGACCACCAGACGGTATCCGAGCCTGGCCGCCCAGTCGCTCACGGTAGCGCGGTGCCGGAGGACGCCGGCGAACAGCGCCGGCTGGATGCGGGCGGCGAGCAGCGGCGTGCCGAGTAGGCCGACGAACGCCTCTTGCGCCTGCGCCCGCGCGCTGTCGCGCCCGATGGTGTTCATGCCCGGCTGACCTCGATCCGCCAGTTCTCGCAGGCCAGGAATCCGTCGGGCATGGCCAGCAGCGCCGACGCCTGGGCGGGCGGAGCGGGGTGGGCCAGCACGATCCACCGGTCGTCTCCGGTGAGCGCGGTCCGCACCCCGCTGGCATCAGGGGCCGTCCGCAGCACCGCAGCGAGCAGGTCCCAGACGATGGCGGCTTCCGCGCCGCTGGCGATCTCCGGCCACTCAGCCAGGTAGGCGCCGGACCGGCTAGCGATGGCCTGCTCGGCGCGCTCCGCCGCGGCCCGCTGGGCCTCGGCGGCCTGCCGTGCGGCCTGGCGTGCGGCCCGGTGGTTCGGCACGTGGGCGGGGCGCCCCTTTACCGACTGCGTGCCGCGCTTGCGCAAGGTCACATCGACGGGAACCGTCGGCGCCTCCCAGAACGACGTGCGGGCCGGCGCATCCGGCTCGGTCGGCGTGCCGGACAGGTGGCGGGCACCCCACAGGCCGGTGGCAGCGCACCACACCCGCCAGGCATCGCAGTCGCTGCCGGCCGACTCGATCGCGGCGGCGATGCGCAGCAGCTCGGCGCGGCGCGTCACCTGGCCGGCGGTGGCCAGCAGAGCCCGGGATCCGCGTAGCAGCGGCGTGACGGCGTCCCGGACCTGCAAGCGCAGCCGCGGCGCCTGACCGGAGCTGGGCCGGAACCAGGTGTGCAGGGTCTGGGCGGCGTCCTGGTGCCCCTGCGTGATGGCCTGCACGATGTCCTCTGCCGCGTCGGGATCCACGCCAGCCAGGGCGATGCCACGCCAGT
This sequence comes from uncultured Actinomycetes bacterium, assembly GCA_963722055.1. Classification (GTDB taxonomy): domain Bacteria; phylum Actinomycetota; class Actinomycetes; order Streptosporangiales; family Streptosporangiaceae; genus Palsa-504. The sequence continues at coordinate 342,979 of CAVRLA010000008.1, forward strand.
CGTCGTCGGTGGTCTGCCCGAGCTTGCCGACCGCGTCCCGGATTCTCGGGCTGTAGGTATCCACCCCGGCGCCCCACACCGTAACGTAGGCCATGAGGGTTTCCCGCAGCCGGCGCATCTTGTCCTGGTCCGGCGATCCGGCCAGCGCGGATGCCATCCGCGACTGCCAGATCGAGGCGGCCTCGGCCATGTCCTTCAGCGTGGTCCGGACCTGCGCCCACGCCTGGGCGGCGCTGGTATGGTCCCGCTCGGCCAGCGCCAGCAGGGTGTCATCGAGCCGGTCCGCGATCACCGCGGGCGCGAAGGCCGCGGCGCTGGTCGCGACGGCGTCCTCGTCGATCTTCCGCCGCAGCCAGCGGTGCAGGTCGGCGGCCTCGCTGGTCAGCTGGTAGCGGTCGCGGGTACGGACGAAGTCCGCTTCGGTCCTGGCCTTGTCCTGCCAGCGGATGACGACGCCCCAGTGCTGCAGGGCCTTCATCCGGGCATCGATATCGAAGGACTCCGGCCCGGTGAGGTGCTCCGCCGTGGCCGGGTCCGTCGCGGCCGCGATCCGGTCCCGCACGCTGGTCAGCAGCTCGTCGCGGCTGACCCCGGTGAGCGATTGTTCCTGCGCGTCGAGGAGAACGTCGACCAGGACCCGGTACTGGGCCGCGTGCTGATCCGCCGTGAGATAAGCGGCGACGTCGAGCCGTCCCGGGAACCCCGCGAGTTCCCAGGTGTCGACGTCCGGCGTCTCCATGACTCGCCGCCTCTCCCGGCTCGGCTCCACTTCCCGTTGCTGACTCTAGGCGGGCCGTCCGACAATCCTGGCCGACCGCGCCGCTCCTCGCCGTAATTCTCTTGGCCCGAACGAGCCGTGGTTCCTGCTCCGGTCAGGCGAGTCGCCTGCAGGGTCGCCGCCGCGTCACAGATCCTGCAGGGCCCGGGCCGGATCAGCCTCCGGGGCGCCGCTGGGCTCCCAGTCGTCGTCGGATCGCGCATACGGATACCAGCGCAGGTCCCGGCCGAGGCGCAGCTGCAGGCGGCCCGCGGTGACCCGATTGCCCTGGATGACGGCCTGTGCCGAACCGGTCTTGGTGCGCAGCGCGGCCCGCGCCGCCGTCAGCAGCCGCGCGGCGTCCGGATCGCCCGCGGCCGGGTCCCACTCGGCCCGCAGCGAGTCCAGCCCGTCCGCACCGCCCTGCCGCCAGGCCAGCGCCTGGCGCGCGAGGTCGCGTTCGCCGACCCCGGAGCGCGCCGCAAGAGCGGCGAACGCGGGGGTGCCCAGCGTACGGGCCGCCCTGCGGGCCAGGTCGGCGTCCGGGTCGAGGCTCAGTCCGGCGTCGGCGGACAGGCCCACCGCCATCTCCCAGGCCCGGCTGGCCGCGTCCGCAGCCAGCTCCACCAGGTCCTCGCGGAGGCCGGATCGCCACGGCGGCGGATCCACGGGAAGCGCGGCGGGCGCCCCGGGTCGGCGGGGCGGCAGCGGCATGGCCGGGATCGGCGCCGCGGATTCCGGCGCGCCGAACGCCGCCCTGGCATCCACGCCCTCGTCGGCCGTCGGCTGGGCCGACACCGGCGTCGCCCCGGCATCGCCATGGTCGTCCGCCGTGGCTCCCGGTGCGGTCGCCTGACCGCGACGGCGGGCCCGGACCCCGGCCAGCACCTGATCCCGGGTCCGGCCGCGCAGCAGGAATAGGGCGAACGGGTCGGCGTCCAGCGCATCGGTGAGCAGGTAACAGGCCGCCGCCGAGTGCTTGCACGGGTCGGCGTCATCCGGGCAGGTGCAACGCGGGCCGAGCTCGCCGCCGCCGGGAAGCAGGTCAAGCCCGGCCGCGGCCGCGTCATCGGCGATCTCCGGCGGCAGCTCGCCGTCCAGCAGCGCGGCCGCGTGGCCGAGGCGGACCGAGATGGCGGCCAGCACCCGGTCCCACTCGTCGTCGGTGAACCGCCGCACCCGGATCCTGACCTCGTACGGCTCGGTCTTACGGCCCTGGACGCGGGCCCGCGCCTCGCCCGGCGCCAGCGTCAGTTCGCCGACCGCACCCGACCGCGCGTAGTCGCGGCCGCGCGGCAGCCGGTCGGGGTCCAGCCGGGCACGCTGCTCCAGCGCCTCCAGCCACGCCCGGCCCCACCACGTGCGGCCGAACTCCTGCTGCCCGGAGCCCGTTTCGCCCATGTCGCCCAGCTCGCTCATGGCGCCGCCCGCAGGCTGACCAGCTCCGCGAGTTCGGCATCGGACAGCTCGGCGATCCAGCCTTCGCCCGAGCCGATCACTGCGTCGGCGAGCTCGCGCTTTTTCTCCAGCAACGCCGCGATCCGGTCTTCCAGCGTCCCCTCGGCGATGAGGCGGTGCACCTGGACGGGGCGGTCCTGGCCGATCCGGTACGCCCGGTCGGTCGCCTGATCCTCCACCGCCGGGTTCCACCACCGGTCGTAGTGCAGCACGTGGGTGGCGCGGGTCAGCGTCAGGCCGGTGCCGCCCGCCTTGAGAGACAGCAGGAACACCGGCACGCCGCCGGCCTGGAACCGGGCCACCATCTCCTCCCGGCGCGGCACCGGAACCCCGCCGTGCAAGAACAGCGAGCCGATCCCGCGGGCGTCCAGATGCTGCTGCAGTAGCGTGGCCATCTGCGTGTACTGGGTGAAGACCAGCATCGACTCGCCATTGGCCAGGATAACGTCAGTCAGTTCGTCGAACGCGGCCAACTTCCCGGACCGGGCGTCCAGCGGCCCCGACTGCTTCAGGTACTGGGCCGGATGGTTGCAGATCTGCTTCAGCGCGGTCAGCAGCTTGAACACCAGGCCGGCCCGCTCGATGCCGTCGGAGGTCTCGATCGCTTCCATCGTCTCCCGGACCATCGCCTCGTACAGCGTGACCTGCTCAGCGGTCAGCGGCACGAACACGTCCGTCTCGGTCTTGCGCGGAAGCTCAGGCGCGATACCCGGATCGGTCTTCCGCCGCCGCAGCAAGAACGGCCGGATGAGGGCGCCGAACCTGGTCGTCGCCTCGGCGTCCCGGTACCGCTCGACCGGGACCGCTACCCGGCGGGTGAACGCCTCCAGATGGCCGAGCAGGCCCGGCGTCGTCCAGTCCAGGATCGCCCACAGCTCCGACAGCCGGTTCTCCACCGGCGTCCCGGTCAGCGCGATCCTGGCGGGCGCGGGCACCGCCCGTAGCTCGCGCGCCGTCCGCGCCAGCGGGTTCTTCGCGTGCTGCGCCTCGTCGGCCACTACCAGCCCCCAGCCGACCTCGGCGAGCTGGGCGGAGTCCCGCAGCACGACGCCGTAGGTGACCAGGACCATCTCGTCGGCGGCCAGGTCCTCCAGGTGCCGCTCGCCTCCGTGGTAGCGGCGGACCGGGACGTCCGGAGCGAACCGGCGCACCTCGTGCTCCCACGTGCCGAGCAGCGAGGCCGGGCACACCACGAGCGTGGGTCCCGCCTTGGCCTCCCTCCGGTGCAGGTGCAGCGCAATGACCTGGACGGTCTTGCCCAGCCCCATATCATCGGCGAGGCACCCGCCGAGCCCGGCCTCACACATCCCGGCCAGCCACGCCAGGCCACGCCGCTGATAGGGCCGTAGCGTCGCGGTGAGCCCCAGCGGCGGCTCGACCTGCACCGGGGCGGACGCGAGGCCGGCGATCTTGGTGGCCAGGTCGGCGAGCAGGCCTTCCGCGACCACCGTCACCGTCTCGCCGTCGATCTCCGCCGAGCCCGCGAGTACGGCGCCGAGCGCCTCGGACGCGCGCATCCGGGTCCGCGGCGGGCGGCGCAGCCGTTCGAGCAGGGCCGGGTCGAGCATCACCCAGCGGCCCCGCAGCCTGATCAGCGGCCGTTTCGCCTCGGCCAGCGCGGCGATCTCATCGGCGTCGAGCAGTGCCCCGTCGAGGGTGAGCTGCCAGCGGAAATCGAGCAGCGCCTCGAGCCCGAACCCGGCCTCCGTCACCTTCCCCGGCGCCGGGACGGGCACGGCTCTCAGCTTGAGGCCGCCGTCCAGCATGCTGGACGGCCACAGCACCTCGATGCCGGCGCCCGCCAGCTCCTCGGCGGCCGGGCCGAGCAGGCTGGTCAGCGCGTCGTCGTCCAGGTCGATCACCGACGGGCTCGCCTGCCGCAACGCCTCAGCCAGCGGCGGCCAGATCGGAGCGCCGCGGCGCAGCGCCAGCAGCAGGTCCGTTTCCGCCTGCGGGCCGAACCTGGACAGCACCGTCTCCGGCTGGTTCCACAGCGCGCCCGCATCGACGATCAGGCTCGGATCGGCATTGCTCCGCAGCTGCAGGACCAGCTGGAACGTCGGTCCGGACTCGTCGGCGCCGCCTGTTACGTCTTCCCCGTCGGCCTCCTCGGCTCCTTGAGCCCCATAGGCCTCGATCGCACCTGGGTAGTGTTCCTCGTCGTCTGCTAGGTCTTCTTCGTCCCAGACTGCAGGCGATACCGTGACGGTCTCGATCCGCAGACCGAGCCGGGCCCCGGCCGCGAGGCCGTCGGTGGTGTCGGCGAGCCACTCCGCTAGATCGCCGACCCGGGTCGGCTCGGCCGCGGCGAATGCGGTCGAGGCGGTCGTCCGCGGCGCGGCGGGCGAGCGCGCGATCATGTCGGCGATCGCGTCCCACAGCTCGCGGATCAGCGCCTCGGGGGAGCGCAGCCGCATCGGGCGCGAGCCGGGGATGGCCAGGGCGTGCGCGGTGGGCGGGAAGACGGCGGCCAGCTCGCGCAGCCAGCTGAGATCGGACGGGTCGAGCGGGCCCGCCCGCCAGACGTCCGCGTCGTCGGCTCCGACCGTCGGCAGCAGCCTGCCCCGCGCCACCAGGCCCACGCCCGCGGCCGCGGCCGCGGCCCAGACCCGGGCGCTGCGCCGCATCGGCCGCCCGGCGCGCTCGGCGCGCTCGGCGGGATTGACGGTGAGGAGCAGGGGGAGCGCCTCGGCGAGCGGGATGAGATCCGCCGACACCAGGCGCTTGCGGATGCCGTACCTGCCGCCGGCGAACACCAGCTCCAGCTTGGCCGATCCCGAGCCCTTGCCCCAGTGTGCGAACACTCCCCGCCGCGGGACCTCGCCCGGCACGAAGACCAGTTCGCCGTCCAGCATGGGACCGTACGATACCGGCTCTCCGGTCGGCCTGACCCGAACTTCCGGTGGTCGGCGAGGACACGGCTGGGCATCTCGCTCGGTCGGCCGTCGGCCGCGAGTAGCGTGGGATGGCATGATCCCTCAGCCTTCTGCTGTCAACCCCGAACTCGCCGAAGCGGCGCTGAACTGTGTCGCTCTTGTCCGGGCCAGGAACCTGGCCGAATGGATCGGCGCAGGAAGGCAGCTGACCGGCAGCGGGGTGCTGAAGCCCGCGCTGGCCACCGAGGCGTGCCGTGCACTGGGCATCGAGCTGCCGCCGGGGCGGCTGCGCACTGCTCTCGACGTGGACGAACTCATGCAGGACTGGGAAGTGGCCTGTTCCGCCGGGTACATCATTCCCGGTGGCAGCCGCGTACGCGCGGCCGGCCGCCTAGCCGACGTGTCGCCGCCGAGCGTGCTGGGGTCCTGGCTGCGGGCCGCCACGGCAGACCTGGGGCTGCCCGACGAGCCGTGCTCGGGCTGCCTCACCGTGCTGCATGAGCTGGCCGGGGCCGACGAGCCGCTGGACCTGACCCTGCTCGCGGAGGAGGTTCGGACGCTCGGAGTGCCTGAGGGCGAGGATGTGCCGTGCCCGGACTGCGGCGAGGTTCATGATCTGCCGGGCCTGGCCGCCATGATCGGCTACGACGAAGACGATGACCCCGACGACAGCCTGGAGCATGCCCAGAGCGCGGTGGACCGCCTGGTGAGCTACGGCGCGGCCACGGCCCTCGCAGCCGCGCCGACGGCGCCGGGCGGCTCCGGCGAGGCCAGGGTGCGGCTCACGCCGCTCGGCCGGATGCTGGCCGAGTCGGTCTTCACCGACTGCGCTCCGCCGGCCGATACAGACGTCGCCACGCTCCTCGACATGCTCATCGCCATACCGCCGAAGATCGCCGCCCAGATGGCGGAGCCCTGGATGGGAGCGCGGTCCCCGGCAGCGGCGGTCAGGGAGATGCTCGCCTATGCCGAGTCGGCCGACCCGGACCGGCGCATGATCGCGATGGCCTTCGCGCGGGAGATCGGACCTGAGGCGGCGCCCGCCTGGCGTGAGTGGGCAGACCGGCCCGGCTTCGGCGCATACGCGCGGATGTGGCTCACCGAGCACGGCGAGGAGGTGGCCGAACTCCCCGGCGATGAAGCGTGGCTGGCGTCCGAAGCGGTCAGCGCGGCCAGTTCGCTGATTCCGCCGGAGCTCGCGCCGCTGATTCTGGCTGCGGCGTTCGAGGACGTGGATGCCGACGAGACGGCCGAGACGCTATCGCTGGTGAGCGCCTCCGGTCACCCGGACGCGGCGTGGTTCGTCGAGTCCGTTACGGCGGCTACCGGGATCCGGCCGTCTACGCGACCGGCCAGCCTCCCCGCCGGGGACATCTACCAGCTGAAGATTACGCTGCGCGGCGTGTCGAAGCCTCCCGTCTGGCGGCGGATCGCCGTCCCGGCCGGCCTGACGCTTGACCTGCTGCACGAGGTCATCCAGCAGGCCATGGGCTGGGAGGACGGGCACATGCACGTGTTCAGCACGCCCCGCGGCGATTACGGAATACGTGACCCCGAACTCGGTCACGCCGACGAGGGTAAGGTCACGCTGGCCCAGGTTCTCGCCAGGCCCGGCGCCAGGATGAGCTACACCTATGACTTCGGTGACGACTGGGAACACGACATCGTGCTGGAGAAAGTCCTCCCGCCTGATCCCGCCGCTGGCTTGTCCTGCCTGGCCGGCAAGGGCGCGTGCCCGCCCGAGGACTGCGGCGGGGCGTGGGGGTACGCCAGCCTGAAGGAAGCCCTGGCCGACCCTGATTACGAGGAGCACGAGGATCTGCTCGACTGGCTGGGCCTCGACTCGGCCGCAGACTTCGACCCCACCGACTTCCGTCTCGACGAGGTAAACGCCAGACTCAGCCAGCTCACCTGACGCCACTGGAAGGCCGCCGATAATGCTTTCCGCGGGCTACGGCACGAGCGACTCCGCCTTCGCCTGCTACTCCGCCGCCGGATTCCCCCGGTCAGAGCCTGGTGAGCAGCCAGCTTACCGAGGGTGACGGCACGGCGTGGCTGGCGTCAAGGGTGATATGGCTGACGTAGCTGCCGACGGTGACGGTTGCCCGGGCTACAGGCTGGCCCGCTCTGATCGCGTGCCCGAACGGGCGGGATGTCACCGTGACGGTGAAGGGGGTGCCGGGCCAGGCGGTCACGCTGACCCCGGTGGCCGCCACCGCGGCGGAGCCGGCGGCCCAGGCGCTGGACACGCTCCCCAGCACAGCGCCGGGCTGGACGAGCTGGACATGTTCCAGGTCACCGCCGACGCTGCCGAGCAGGTTCTCGGCGGCGGAGATCACCCCGCCCAGCTCGCTCGGCTGGGCTGAGGTCGCCTGCACACCGAGCACGACGCCGACGATCACGACCCGGTTGCCTGCGACCGTCCGGATCGCGGCGAAGGACAGGCACCCGCCGGCCTGTGAGGTCGATCCGGTCTTGACGCCCACAATCCCGACGTGCCCGAGGGCGGCATTGACGTTGTAGGCCACGCCGGCGACCGGCAGCGTGACCTGCGGCATGGCCACGATCTGGCGGAACGCCGGCATCTGCAGCGCGCATACCGTGAGCAGGAACTGGTCGGCGGCCGTGCTGGCCGTGACCGGGTCGGCTCCGCTGGCATCTGCGTACCGCGTGCCGGACAGCCTGAGCGAGCGAGCCTCGGCGTTCATCTTCGCCACGAACGCCGCTTCCGAACCCGCGTCCCAGTCGGCCAACATGGAGGCGATGTTGTTGCCGGAGGGGATGAGCATCCCTTCCAGCGCCTGACGCTCGGTCAGCTTCTCCCCGCGCTCCACCTTGACGACCGACTGCCCCTGCCGCTGGTCGCTGGCGTAGGTCGCCGCGTCGGCCGCGGTCACGGTGATCGCCGGGCCCGACCCGCCCGCGGGCAGCGGATGGTCGCGGAGCACCACGTACGCGGTCATGATCTTGGCCAGGCTGGCGATGGGCACCGGCCCGTTGCCGCCGTGCGTCCCGAGCAGCCCAATGCCGGGCAGCCCGACGGCTGCCTCCGCCCCGCCGGGCCAGTCAGGGCGGGGCGCGGTCCCGGGCAGGACATGCACCGTGGTGACCGAGGCGGTCAGGGTCACCGGCGGAACCGGGCGCAGCAGTTGGACGGCGACCCAGGCCACCGCAGCGGTGAGAATGACGCCGGCCGCGATCAGCAAGCGTGGCCGCAGCTTCCGGGCACGACCAGGAGCGTGAGGCCGGAGCTCATGGCGGCCGGGGGTTCGCAGGCGCAAAATGCCACTACTCGCGGCCCGCGGCCGGAACTGCGTGCGGCGCATGGCACACCACCCGGAACAACAACCGGCCAGCCGTTTCCGCGCGGCCCCAACGATCCAGCCAGGAGCCGCAACAGCCCGACGACTGGTAGCAACAATGTTACCGGTACGACCGGAAGCTGAGCTCAGCTAGCACGGTCCAGCGATGTCCGTCGAACGGATCCGGCTGAGCACCGGTGGGACTACGGTTTCGAGGCGGCCGCCATCCGCCGCAAGGACCCACGCGCGGCAGACACCGTCGATCCGTTGCCCGTCCATATCAGCCGGGAACAGCTCGACAATGGAATGTGAGTCCGCCACGGATGCCTCCCTGACCGCCCGCCCCGCCTCCCGCCGTCATTTTCGGCCGAACGCGCCCTGGTCTCAGCCTTCGTCACCACATCCCGCGTCCCTGATTTTCAGCTGAGCGCTACGACGAGCACCTCAACGAGGCGCTCACCTCCACCGAGGGTTACCTGCGGGGTCACGAGTCCAGCGGCTGGCCGGACGGTCCCCACCGCTCCCGGAAGTACCGAATGATCTTCTCTGCCTGCTCGTGACTGACCTCGACGAGTTCTTCGTCGTAGGAGCCATGTTCCCAGTCGATGATCGCGGGCGTGAACTCCCAGCTGAAGTCCCTCTTCAGTGCTTCATCGGTGAAGCCATCGCCGTCGAACTCCAGCCGCCGCGCCAGCCCGTACGGATTGTCGACGGTCCGGTCACCGCCGAGGATGGCGTAAAAAGTGATCTTGTCCGGCATTTAGAAGCCCTTCTTCTTGTAATCGGAGACGTCTGACGCACCGACTGGTACTTGGATCCGGGAAGCTGCTTCGCGCTGGAAGGCTTTGAGTCCGGTCCGTTCCTCGTCGGCCACCAACCGACTCCGGATCCGCTCGTAGGCGGGGTGCGTGACGTTTTGCTTGGTATGGAAGCTCTCGGGTGTGTGGAACTGCACCTCGAACCGCTGCCCCTCGGGGGTCACCCATCGGGTGTTGATTCCTTTGTACTCGGGATTGGTCCACCAGTTCTTGGAGTAGTACATCTCGTAGCCGCGATCCTCAAGCCGTCGCATGATGTCGTAGTAGCCAGCGGTGTAGGTCTCAAGTCGCAGACAGAATGTGTACCGTATGGCGTCTGGGATCTCCTCGATAATCTTCACTGCCTCCCGATCGGGCTGAAACCTGAGCTTCGCAGCGACCTTCTCCTGGAGGCGGTCTTCGTCTTTGAGGCGGCGGTCGAAGCCTTCCAGCCAGCCGCCGTACCTGTTCTCCTGTTCGACTGCTCGCACGTCCGACGAGATCGTCGGCTCGGTCTCGCGTGCCCTGCCGATCGCCGCAGGTATTTCCGCATCCCGCCCGTGGGCCGGCCGAAGATCGCCGCCGCGGTGATCAAATTCCGCCGAACGGCCGGCCTGCCACTCGCCCACCAGGCGCTTGTCCTGGTCGGCCTGCGGCTCGAGGAGTTGCGACGCCTGATCTCTGCCGCTCCGCTGCGCCCCTTCGCCGGGCTGCAGACCGGGCGAAGCCTCCTCGGCTGTTTCCGCGGAGACGTACGCCCGCATCGCCTCGTAGGCACGGGCGCGTTCGTCGGGGTCGGGCAGCTCCCGGATGCGCGGTGCGCCCGCCGTGCTGTCGCGGACATGCCTAGTCCGGTCAGGTCCATCGGGCTGGTCCGGCAGGTCCACTGACCCCACGAAGCTCCTTATGGAAGACTTATTGTGATCAATGCATCATTTTAAGTGACGTTGCCGAACGGGAACCGGGCAATCGCGCGCTCGGCTGGTCGAGTTCTACCGCTGCCGGCTGCGCCCCCACCACGACCCGCCGCGCGGAAGCCTCAACGCGTCACGGCTCAAGCCGTGCACGACTCCGCCCCGGCCGAAGTCCACGTCATAGCTGCCAAAGAATCCGACCTTGACGACCCGTCCCGGCGTGCCGCCGGGACGCGGCCCATAGCCAGCGACCGGGCTGCCGCCACCCATTGCCCTCTACGCAGCGGCCAAAGACGTTCTGCAGCTCCCACGACACAACTCCCATTGGCGTACTGACGGTAGTCGAATAGCTATCCTAAGTAATGAAACTCGCGTAGGCGGCGCAAATCGAACGATCGGATGACGTCCGGAGCGGCCTTACCCGGGGGCGGTGCTGCGGCAGTTCGAATACGAGGCCCATCTGCTGTCCGCGATCTCGGCGACGGACCGCGCGATCGGCACTAGCGCGAGCGGTAGCAAGCACCACGGCCCATTCGGATCAATGGTCTTGATCATGGCGCTGACGCCGGCGATCCGACCGGCGGGTGCCGGATGGGCGGTTAGCCGATTGCGGGGCCCGGTTGAACCGTGGTACAACCACCGGAATGATAGGACTCCGGAAGCGTTACGGCGACGTGACCGCGCTGGCTGGCGTGGACCTCGCCATCCAAGCGGGCGAGTTCTTCACGTTGCTCGGCCCGTCCGGCTCGGGGAAGACCACCCTGCTGCGACTGATCGCGGGTTCGAGCGCCCGGACGGCGGCCGGATCGAGCTCGGCGGCCGTGACGTCACCCGGGTCCCGCCGTATCAGCGGGACGTCAACACGGTGTTCCAGGACTATGCGCTGTTCCCGCACATGACGGTCGCCCAGAACATCGAGTACGGCCTGAGGGTCCGGCACGTGTCCAAAGCGCAACGGCGCGAGCGGGTGAGCCAGGCGCTGGACATGGTCCGCCTGCCCGGTCTCGGGTCCCGCAAGCCGGCTCAGCTCTCCGGCGGCCAGCGCCAGCGCGTGGCGCTCGCCCGGGCTATCGTCAACGAGCCCCAGGTGCTGCTGCTCGACGAGCCGCTCGGCGCGCTCGACCTCAAGCTGCGCCAGGAGCTGCAGCTCGAGCTGCTCCGGGTTCAGCGTGAGGTCGGCATCACCTTCGTCTACGTCACCCGGTCGGCCCGCGTCGTCCCCGTCGGCGAGTAACCGCCGGCGACTAAGCGCTAGGACCTGCGGGCCCTGGTCCTGGTCGCGGGCTTCGCGGCGGGCGGCTCGATCAGCTTGACCGTGATGTCGGGGCCCGAGCTCGCCACGATCTGGACCCGTTTCGGCATCAACGCCAAGAACGCCCGGAAGCTCCGGGCGCCGTAGTTGTGCTCGTCGAAGGCCGGGTCCAGGGCCAGCATCTTGCTCTTCAGCCCGCCGGCCGTCAGGGTTTCTGAGCTCGACTCCTCGAACGCCCGAACCAGTAGCCGTTCGGCCTCGCTGATGTCGAACGCCGCCACGGGCCGCGCGTCGGGCTCGACCTCGGTGACCAGCGTGCCCCAGTACTTGTACTCCGAGCAGACCGAGACCAGCTTGCGGCTGGCGTTGGCCTCGGTGCCGACGCCCACCACCCACTTGCCGAACTCCCGCAGCCGCTGCACCAGCGGCGAGTAGTCACCGTCGCCGCTGACCAGAACGAACACGCTGACCTCGGGGTGGACGATCAGGGTTTCCATGGCGTCGACGGCCATCCGGATATCGGCGGCGTTCTTGTTCTGGACGCCGACCCGCGCCACCTGGAGGAGGTCCACACCGTTCATGGCCAGGTCCTCCTGGTGGCTGCCGAAGCGCGGATCGGCCCAGTCCGCGTACGCCCGGCGCACCGAGGCGGTGCCGTACCCGCGGCACAGCCGGGTGATCGCCTCGTACGGCGCCGGGTTGGCCTGACCGGGCAGCTCCTTGACCGCGCCGAGGACGAGGTTCTCGAAATCCACGAACACGGCGACCTGAGACGTACCGTCCGGCTCCATGGCGCTAAATGTACTGGAACGGCGCCTAATGTACGTGGAACCGCCAGTCGCGCGGCACCCGGTCCTTCGGTCCCGGCACGCCCTGGTCGAGCGGATGATGCGAGGGCGGGGCCAGCACCGGGCCGTCGAAGGAGTCCTCGGTCTCGTAGTTCCAGTACCAGTCCTCGCCGGGCTCGAAGCTCTGGATAACGGGATGCCCGGCCTGCTTGGCGTGCTTGGACGCGTGCTGCGAGGGAGAGCTGTCGCAGCACCCGATGTGGCCGCACTGCGCGCAGCGGCGCAGATGGACCCACCAGCCCCCGGCGGCGTTGCATTCCACGCAGCCAGTGCCGCTCGGCGGCACCGACGGATCGATGCCAGGCATCTCGCTCATCTCAGCTCTCCTCCCGCGGGGTGACCGGCAGCCGTACCCGGAACCGGGTATCGCCGGGGACCGACTCTACGGCAATATCGCCGTGGTGCTTGTTCACCACGATGCGCCAGGAGATGTCGAGCCCCAGCCCGGTGCCCTCGCCCACGCCCTTGGTGGTGAAGAACGGCTCGAAGATCCGCTCCTTGATCTCCGGCGGTACCCCCGGCCCGGTGTCGCCGAACTCCACGAACACGAACTCCCGGTCCCTCCCCGTGCGCACGGTCAGCACCCCGGACGTGCCCATGGCCGACACCGCGTTGTCGATCAGGTTGGTCCACACCTGGTTCAGCTCGCCCGCGTAGGCCGGGATGGACGGCACCGAACGGTCGTAGTCCTTGACCACGGTGATCCCGGGCGGGATCTTCCCCGACAGCATCAACAGCGTGCTGTCCAGCAGCTCGTGCACGTCGATGACCTGGTACGGGGCCCGGTCCAGCTGCGAGTATTGCTTGGCCGCGCCCACCAGCGTGGACACCCTGGTGGTCGAGTCCTCGATCTCGTTCATCAGCAGCTCGGTGTCCACGGTGTAGTTCAGCCACCGCAGCGCGCTCTCCAGCGTGTCCGGATCCACGGCCGCCTCGACGTGGTCGAGCCAGTCCGTATCCAGGCCGGCCGCGACGAACGTCGGCGCCAGCTGCCAGCCGTCATGGCAGCCGTGGTCCTCCAGCCAGTCGACGATCGTGTCCTCCCGGTCGGAGGCCTCCAGCGGACTCAGCGCCTGCGCCTTCGGCACCCGGTCGGCCGCCTCCTCCTGCAGCCGGATCAGCGTCACCAGCGTGGTCCGGTCCCAGTTCCCGCTCGCGATCATGCCGAGCTTGTGCCGCATCCCGGCCACCCGCTCGCGCAGCAACGCCGTGGCCCGGACCGCCGCCGCGGCCGGGTTGTTCAGCTCGTGCGTCAGGCCCGCCGACAGCGAGCCGAGTGCCAGCAGCCGTTCCCGCTGCCCGATCGCCTGAGCCCAGTTCTTGTTGCCGAAGAACGCCCCCTCGAGCAGGTGTACCGCCATCGGGAACCAGTCGTTCATCAACTCGGCGAACGTGCTCGCGGTCAGGACGAAAAACCGCGACGGCTCCACGGCCCGCATCGAGGCGTTGTAGACCTGGGGTACGCGGTCGCCCATGTAGGCCAGCCACGCGCCGGAGTACACGCCGCGATCCGACGTCCGGCCCACCTCAACGTCGTCCGCCCCGACCCGCCGCGACATGACCACCGTGCCCTCGAGCAGGACGTAGAAGCAGGTCGCCTCCTCGCCCTCCGCGTAGACCGGCCCGGCCGGGATCAGCTCCACGTGCCCGCGCTCGCACAGCCACTGCAGCTGATCGTCGGTCAGCTTCTCGAACAGGAATAGGGTGCGCAGTTCGTCCGGCCCGCACTCCAGCGCCGCGTCGCTCATCTCTTCTCCAAGTAACGATGCACGAGCATGACCGCGAGCGCACCTTCCCCGACCGCCGAGGCCACCCGCTTGGCCGACTCGGCCCGCGCGTCCCCGGCCACGAACACTCCCGGCACGCTGGTCTCCAGGTGGTATGGCATCCGGTCCAGCTCCCAGCCAGGCCGTTCCCCGGCCGGCGACAGGTCCGGACCGGCGACCACGAACCCCCGCGAATCCCGCACTATCACGCCCTCCAGCCAGTCGGTGAGCGGCGCCGCTCCGATGAATAGGAACAGCAACTGGGCGTCCACTGATTCCGTGGTGCCCTTGGCGGTATCCCGGAGGGTCAGGCTCTCCAGGTGGTCGCTGCCCTTGGCCTCGATGACCTCGGTGCAGGTCCGCACCGAGATATTGGGGATGTCCGCGATCTGCCTGATCAGGTAGTAGGACATCGAATTCTCCAGCCCCGACCCGCGGACCAGGATCGTCACCGATTTGGCGTGCCGCGCCAGGTAGACCGCCGCCTGCCCGGCCGAGTTCGCGCCGCCGACGACGTACACGTCCTGCCCCAGGCACGCCGAGGCCTCGGTCAGCGCCGACCCGTAGTAGACCCCGCGCCCGGTCAGTTCGGCCAGCCCGGGCGCCTCCAGCTGCCGGTAGGACACGCCGGTGGCCAGGATGACCGTGTGCGCGTCGATGGACGTCCCGTCCGCGAACGTGACCCGGCGCGCCGAGCCGCACACCTCCAGGCCCACCACGTCCCTGGTGGTCAGCACCTCGGCGCCGAACTTGGTCGCCTGCCGCCGGGCCCGGTCGGTCAGCTGGCCGCCGGACACCCCGTCCGGGAACCCCAGGTAGTTCTCGATCCGCGAGCTCTGCCCGGCCTGCCCGCCGGTGGCCAGCCGCTCCACCAGCACCGTGCGCAGGCCTTCGGACGCCCCGTACACCGCCGCGCCCAGCCCGGCCGGACCGCCGCCGACCACGATGAGGTCGTAGAAATCCTTGGATGGCGTGGTGGCCAGCCCGACCCGGGCCGCCAGCTCGGCGTCGGTGGGCTCGATCAGGGGTTCGCCGTCCGGGGTGATCACCACCGGCAGCGCCAGCCCGTCCGCCCCGGCCGCCTCGAGCAGCCGCTCGCCCTCCGGCTCGTCGCTGTTGTACCAGCGGTACGGCACCTGGTTGCGGGCCAGGAACTCGCGGACCTCCGAACTCCGCGCCGACCAGCGGTGCCCGACCATCTTGGTCTCCGGCACCGGCCGGAGGTCGGACCGCAGCCACGCGTCCAGCAGCGCGTCCACCACCGGGTACAGCTTCTCCTCCGGCGGATCCCACGGCTTGAGCAGGTAGTGATCCAGGTCGACCACGTTGATCGCGTCGATCGCGGCCCCGGTGTCGGCGTAGGCGGTCAGCAGCACCCGCCGCGCCCCGGGGTAGATGTCCATCGCCTGCTCGAGGAACTCGATCCCGTTCAGCTCCGGCATCCGGTAGTCCGCCAGGATCACCGCCACCACGTCCCCGCGCAGCTTCATCTGCCGCAGCGCGTCCAGCCCGTCCCTGGCGGACTCGGCGCGCACGATCCGGTACCGACCCCCGTACTGTCGCCGCAGGTCACGCGCGACCGCCCGGGATACCCCCGGGTCGTCGTCGACGGTGAGGATCACGGCTCGGCTCGTCTCATCCTGGGCGGTCATAACGCCCATCCTAGGTCGGGCTCCGGATGGTGCCGAGGAAGGTGCTCGGGCCCGTCCTGGACCCCAGGTCTTTTCGATGGAACGGAACGTGCTGCGCGCCCTCAGCCCAGCGTCAGCAGCTCGCGGTAAAACCGCCGTGCGATCTGCCATCCGCCCGGCGGCGGATCGCCGTCGGCGTCGATGGGCCGGAACGAGATCTGGTAGTCCTCCAGGGCTGGTCGGCCGCGCGCGTCCCACTCACGGTAGCGGCGGTCGAGCTCGCGGGCCAGGGACGCGTCCTTCCACCACCAGATCCCGTCGGGCGCGAGCGCGGCCCAGCCGTCCGGGCCCGCGCTCAGCGCGGGGCCCTGCGGCGCGTGGCACGCCCGGCGGTCCTGCAGGCCGAGAAAGAACAGGAAGTCGGTCTCGTCGTCGGTGATCTCCATCGGCTCGTCCGACCGCCGCACGGTGAAGCGGGGCTCGGGATCGGGCTCATGGACGGGTTCGGCCTCGCGGGGTATCCATACCCCCTGTGCCCATAGGTCCTCGATGTGCAGCGGCCCGCGCACCGGGATGAACCCGGTCCGCAGCACCATCCGGCCGCGCAGCGCGGCGCCGTCCTTCCGGGCCAGCACCAGCGGATGGCCGCTGGCGTGCGCCAGGGGTACCAGCATCACGCCGTCGTCGGCTAGTTGCTCGGCCCAGTGCGGCGACAGATCCGAGCAGCCTACGGTGGCCACGATCCGGTCGAACGGGGCCTGCTCGGGCACGCCCTCGAAGCCGTCCCGCAGCAGCACCTGGATCCGCGGGTATCCGGTGCCGGCCAGCAGCCGCCGGGTCTGGTCTACCACGTCCTCGAGCACGTCCACGGTGATCACCAGGCGCTGGTCGCCGACGACCTCGGCCAGCAGCGCCGCGTTGTAGCCGGTGCCCGCCCCCACCTCGAGGACCTTCAGGCCCTCGCTGAGGTCGAGGAGCTCGAGCATCTTGGCCACCAGCGACGCCTGCGAGGTGGAGCTGGCCGGCAGCCCGCCGATGCGCCGGGTGGCCAGCGCGGTATCGGCGTAGATGAGCGCCAGATGATCCCGCCGCGGCTGCCGGGGGTCGTGCTCGACCGTCCTGAAGCGCCCGCCGTCCCGGTAGGAGAACGTCTCGAGCAGCCGGTGCCGCTGCACTGTCCGGAACGCCCGTTCCACCGCCGCCGGCCCGATGGCGCCCGCCGCCTTGAGCTCGTCCACGTACCGCCCGAGGGTGGCCCGGATCTCCGCCTCGTCGGCGTACTCCGGATGTTCGGCCGTCATGGGTTCAGTATCGTCAGCTGACCCGGTTACACGTCATATTCCAGCGCCAGGCGCAGCGCCGCCATGCCCCGTGACGTGTGACTCTTCACGGCGCCGCGGCTGATCTTCATCGCGGCCGCGATCTCGGCCTCGGACAGGTCCGCGTAATACCGCAGGACGATCGCCTCTCGTTGGCGTTCGGGCAGGTCGCGGAGGGCGGCGATGACGGCGGACCGCTCGACCAGGGCCAGGGCGCCGTGTTCGGCGCTCGGCATATCGGGCGGCGGCTTCTGCTGGTTCTTCTCGACCACCATCCGGTGCCGCAGGACCGACCGGGATCGGTTCACCACGGCCTGCCGCATGTAGGCGAGGGCCTTCTCAGTGTCCCTGAGCCGATCCCATCCGTCGTGCATCGCGACGAACGAGTCCTGGACCACCTCCTCGGCGGTGGGCGTGTCCCGCACGAGCATCGCCGCCAGTCGCACCAGGGCCGTGTAGTGCATGGAGTACAGCTCGATGACCGCGAGGTCCATGCTCCACTCGCCGCGCGGGGCCGGGGTGGTGACGATGGTGTCGGGCGCCACGGCGGCCGCCGGCACCAGCGGCGTGGCGGCGACCAAGGCGTCGGGCGCGTCGGGGGCCACCGGCGTCAGCGTGGTGGCGGCGACCTCGCTGTACGCACGGAGCCAGGCCTGATACCGGCTCAGGCCCGCCTCGAGGTCATATCCGGCCGCGAACTGCGGCTCCTGCGTGTTAGTGACCTGCTGATAGAGGCGGGACAGCAGCGCGTCGTCAGGCACGCTGGCGCTTGCGCCGCCCTCCATCATGGCGATGCTCCTTCCCCGTCGCCACGGGTGAACGGGTGATCTGCCCCGATTTGCATGATCAGCTTACGTCGCGCCCGGTGCAGTTGGGCGCTCACCGTTTTCTCGGCCACCCCGAGGAGCGCGGCTATCTCGGCTTCCTTCATGTCCAGCTGCCAGCGGAGCATGGCGATGGTGTGCTGACGGGGCGGCATCTCCCGGATGATCCGCCAGCACCGCTCCAGCACGATCGAGGAGAAGGCCTGTTCCGAGGGATCGACCGGGGTCTTGCGGTAGCGGACCTCGATGCGCGGCAGCCGGTCGCGGAACGCGGCCTCGCGGCGGAAGCGGCCCGCCGCGATATTGGCCAGCGTGCTCCACAGCCAGCTGCGTAGCTGCTCCTCGGCCAGGCCCTGCAGCGTCGGCCAGGTCCGACCGGCCGCCTCGAAGGTGGCCTGTACCAGGTCCTCGGCCAGCGCCCGGTCGCCGCGGGCCAGCACGCAGGCGCGGCCGAACAACCTGGGGGCCTGCGCCCGGAAGCAGCGGGCGAGTTCGTCGGCGTCGTGTGGTGTGATCCGGTCATCACCCACCGCCCACCTCCGCGCCCATGGCCGCCAGTATCGTCCCCGGGCCAGCTAGGTCGCCGCACCGGTCACGGGCGCAAAGGTAGTCGAAGGTAGCTGGTATCGCCGCGGGACAGCGAAGAATCACGTAGCTAAAGTCGCACCGGAACGCCCAAACCTCTACACGGTCAGGGGCGTTTCCTGGTTCAGAAAATACGGTCCGCCCGCCGCGACGGAAACCAATGGATGTCGCTCGCCACCGGTACTGCCCGTCAAGGGGCTGCGACGGTCAGGGTGTCCAGGACGCGGACCACGGTCGCGGCCAGGTCGTCGGCCGCGTCCTCCTTCCCGGCCAGCTGATGCAGCAGGGCTTGCTGGAACAGGCCGTCGAGCATCGCGTAGGCCACGCCGGGGGACAGGGCCACGGTGATCCCGGCGAACTCGGCGTAGCGGCTGATGACCCGCCAGATCATCTCCTCGCGCCGCTGGTCGATCTCCAGCACGTCGGCCCGGAAGGACTCCTCGAACAGGCTCTGGTTACGCAGGTCGTACCACAGCCGGTGCATGGGCGCGTCGGTGCGCAGGGTCTGCGCCATCGCCGTACTGAACTCGCGCTTGAGTTCCTCGGCCGAGCTGGCCGTGGCTACGATCTCGTCGTAGCGAGTGACGCAGGCGGCCTCGTACTGGCGCACGCAGTGGGTGAGCAGGTCCTGCTTGTCGCTGAAGTAATAGTGCAGCACGCCGTGGGAGAACTGGGAGTTCTGGGCGATCTCCCGCAGGCTGGTCCGGGCGTAGCCGAGCTCGGCCAGCGTCTGCAGCGCGGCGTCGGCTAGCTGCGCCCGCCGCTCGGCGAACTTGTCTACCTGCCGCCGTGAGATCCGCTCCCGGTTTGTCTCAACCCCGCGGGCCTCGCCATCTACGCGGGCCTCGCCATCTACGCGGGCCTCGCCATCTACGCGGGCCTCGCCATCTACGCGGGTATCACCGGCCACATGGGCCACGTCCGTCACAGCGGTTCCCGTCGGCTCTTGGCGGCCCGCACCGTGCGAGCCCGAACCAACTGTATCTCGGCGTCCCGCGCTAGCCCAGAACAAACTTGACAACTGTCCAAGAAAGTCTTGACGACTGTCCAGATCTCGTGACACTGTGACCTACGTCGCCTGATCCAGGCCCGACGCACCCGGCCCGCCGTCTCGAGGAGGAGATGCAGCATGAGCGTGTACGACCTGACCGGACGCAAGGCCCTGGTCACCGGCGGGGCTCGCGGTCTCGGCGCCGGGATGGCCGCGGCCCTGGCCCGGGCCGGGGCGGCCGTGGTCATCGGCGACATCCAGGAGGACCTGGGCCAGGCCACCGCCGACGAGCTCAAGAAGTCCGGTGCCACCGCCGCCTTCCTCCCGCTCGACGTGACTAACGATGCCAGCTGGGAGTTGGCCGTTGCCGACACCATCAGGGAACTCGGCGGCCTGGACATCCTGGTCAACAACGCCGGACTCGAGATCACCAGCCTGATCGTGGACGTAGACCCGGACGACATCCGCCGGATGCTCGAGGTCAACGTGCTCGGCACCTCGCTCGGCCTCAAGCACGCCTTCCGCGCCATGCGGCCGGGCGGCCCGGCGGGCCGCGGCGGCGCGGTGGTCAACATCGCCTCGGTCGCCGCCACCATCGCCTTCCCCGGCATCGCGGTCTACTCGGCGACCAAATCCGCGATCGACCGGCTGACCCGGGTGGCCGCCATGGAATCCGGCAGGCTGGGCTACGCCGTTCGGGTCAACTGCATCTACCCCGGCCTGGTCCCCACCGAGATGGGCAACCAGCTGGCCCAGGACGTGGTGACGATCGGGCTGTTCCCCAGCGTGGAAGAAGCCGTCGGCACCGTGGTGGGCCTGACCCCGCAAGGCCGCCTCGGCGAGGTCGCGGACATGGCCGACGCGGTGGTGTTCCTCGCGTCCGATGCGAGTCGCTTCATCACCGGCGCGGGCCTGCCCGTCGACGGCGGAATGGGCATGTAAGGAGAGGATGAAGCCATGACCGACAAGCCCGTCATCGTATATGGCGCCTCCGGCTACACCGGCCGCCTGGTCTGCGAGTACCTGCGCGAGTACAACGTCCCGTTTGTCGCCGCAGGCCGGGACAAGGCCCGGATCCAGGAGGCCATGGACAAGGTGCCCGGCATCGACACCGTCGAGCACGAGATCATCGAGGTCGCGCACGATGTCGGGCCTCTGGCTGAGCTGTTCGACGGCGCGCGGGTCGTCCTCAACACCGTCGGCCCGTTCGCCCAGTATGGTCGCGAGGTCGTCGAGGCCTGCATCGCCTCCGGCTGCCACTACCTTGACACCACCGGCGAGCAGGACTGGCTGATCATCTGCGACGAGGAATACGGCCAGCGAATGGCCGACCAGGGCCTGCTGCTCGCGCCGGGCATCGCCCAGATGTACACCACCAGCGAGATCGCCGCGCAGCTGTGCCTGGAGAAGCCAGGGGTCGACACGCTCGACATCCTGGTCTTCTGGAAGGGCACGCCGACCGTGGCCTCGACCCGGACCATCCTGGTCAACGCGTGCCTATCCAAGGCGTACTACCTGGAGCAGAACCAGTACGCGGAATGGCCCGCCGACGCCGGCCTGTACGACGTCGCGATCCCAGGGCAGCATGAGATCGGCCTGGCCCTGCCGTGGGGCGGCATGTCGCATCCGGTGTGGTTCAAGCACGACCCGCGGGTGGCCAACGTCAAGGCGCTGGGCGGCGTATTCAACCGCCCGCTCATGCTCGGCGTACCGCAGATCGTCAAGGGCGTCCTGGCCGCCATCGAGGACCTGCCGGACAGCGAGAAGCTCCGGGTGATTAACGAGCAGGCGGCCGCCGTGATGAACCAGATGCCGCCCCGCGAGGCCACCAGGATCAACACCTCGCTGGACTCGGTGCACGCGTCGGGCCCGCTGGGCCGCGCGCACTGCGTGATCCACGGCAACTCCAACTACAAGCAAACCGGCCTGATGCAGGCGTACGGGGCCTACTCGCTGCTCCAGCAGCCTCCGAAAAAGGTCGGCTTCGCGTCCGGCTGCCAGGCCTTCGGCCACCGCGAGCTGCTCGGCGTGCTGCGCAGCTTCGGCCTGGTCATGGAGCCGAACCTGACCGTCCACCACTAAAGGACCGGCCGCGTGCGCCTCACCGACTACCTGGACAAAGGCGCCTCCCTCGGGCCGGAGGCGCCCTGCCTCACCACGGCCGGGCGCACGCTGTCTTACTTCGACGTCCAGCGACTGTCCTGGCGGGTCGCCCGCGCGCTGGACCGGTCGGGCATCCGTCCCGGCAACAAGGTCGCCATCTTGTCCGCGAACGACCCGACGGCGTTCGGCTGCGTGTTCGGCATCTCCCGGGCCGGCGCGGTGTGGTGCCCGGTCAACCCGCGCAACGAGGCGGGCGAGAACCGGGACCTGCTGGACTCCTTTGACTGCGCGTGCCTGATCTTCCAGGCGGCCTTCGCCCCGCTGGTCACCAAGATCATCCCGGATCTGCCGAAGCTGACCACCCTGGTCTGCCTCGACGGCGAGGCCCCCGGTGTCACGCCATTCGACCTGTGGATCGGCGCCGAGGCCGCCGAACCATGGCAGGCCGAGCCGCCCGGCAACCTGGTCATGCTGGTCGGCACGGGAGGTACCACCGGGCGGCCCAAGGGCGTGATGCTCAGCGGCCGCAACCTCGAGACGATGTCCGCGCTGACGCTGATGAGCTACCCGTTCGGCCCGCGCCCGCGCTATCTCGCCCTCGCGCCGCTCACCCACGCGGCCGGCGTGCTGTGCTTCCCGATCATGACGCTCGGCGGCGAGATCGTCATCATGCCCAAGCCGGACCTAGCCGACTTCCTGGCCCTGATCGCGCGGTACCGCATCACGCACACCTTCCTGCCGCCGACGCTGATCTATATGCTCCTCGATTACCCCGGCCTGGCCGGGACCGACCTGAGCAGCCTGCAGTGCCTGTGGTACGGGGCGGCACCCATGTCGGTGAGCCGCCTCGAGGAGGCCCTGACCCGGATCGGCCCGGTGCTCGGCCAGCTGTTCGGCCAGTCCGAGGCGCCCATGATGATCTCCACCCTGGCCCCCGCCGAGCACTTCCGGGACGACGGCTCGCTCGCCACCGAGCGCCTGTCCTCGGCCGGCCGCCCCACCCCGCTCACCACCGTCGCGATCATGAACGACGAGGGTCACCTACTCGGCCGGGGCGAGCGCGGCGAGATCGTGGTTCGCGGCTCGCTGGTCATGGCCGGCTACTACAAGAACCCGCAGGCCTCCGCCGAAGCCGCCCGCCACGGCTGGCACCACACCGGGGACATCGGCTATCTCGACGCGGACAACTTCCTGTTCATCGTCGACCGGGCCAAGGACATGATCATCACCGGCGGCTTCAACGTCTACTCCGCCGAGGTCGAGCAGGTGCTCCTCGCCCATCCGGCCGTCCAGGACTGCGCCGTCATCGGCTTGCCCGACGAGAAATGGGGCGAGCGCGTCACCGCGGTCCTCCAGCTGCGGCCCGGCCAAATCGCGGCCGCCGACGAGGTGCAGGCCTTCGTCAAGGAACGCCTCGGCAGCGTGAAGGCCCCCAAGCAGGTTGAGGTCTGGCCGGACCTGCCCCGCTCCAAGGTCGGCAAGGTACTCAAGCCCGAGATCAAATCGCGGCTCCGGGCCGACGGGAATAATTAGCCCAGCTAACGGTATATACTTGCTGTCAGGCAAGTAAATCCGGCGATCGGTCACCAGTGCACCTCAGTTCTGCGGTCAGTCGCATGCGGTTCCAGCCGCGGCAGATGGTCTCGTCGCTCCGGCAGCGCAACTACCGGCTCTTCTTCTTCGGACAGCTCGTCTCGGTGGCCGGGACCTGGATGCAGACCGTGGCCCTGTCGTTCGTCGTGCTGGACCTCACCCACAGCGGCACCCAGCTTGGCCTGGCCACGGCGGCCAGGTTCCTGCCCATGCTCCTGTTCGGCCCGGTCGGCGGCGTGTTCGCCGACCGGATGGACAAGCGGCGGGTACTCTACGTCACCCAGTCGCTGTCGGGACTGCTCGCGGCGGTCTTTGCCGTCCTGGTCGGGACCGGCTCCATCCGGCTGTGGATCGTCTACCTGCTAGCCGTCGCGCTCGGCTTCGTCAACGTGTTCGACAACCCGGCCCGGCAGGCCTTCATCTCCGAGATGGTGACGGCAGATGACCTCCCGAACGCCGTCACGCTCAACTCGGTGTCGATGAACATGGCCCGCGTCTTCGGTGCCGCGCTGGGTGGGGTGCTCGCCGCCGCCATCGGCCTGGCCTTGTGCTTTGCCTGCAACGCGCTGTCCTTCGGGGCCGTCCTGATCTCACTGGCGGCGATGCGCAGGTCCGAGCTGTTCCCCGCCGCGCGGGTCCCGAGGAAGAAGCGGCAGGTCCGGGACGGGCTCCGCTACGTGCGCTCGACGCCCGAGTTGCTCATCCCGCTGCTTATGATCGCGGTTGTCGGCACGCTGGCCTGGGAGTTCCAGGTGTCCCTGCCCTTGATGGCGAACAAGGTCTTCGGCGGTGGAGCCGCCGCCTACGGCGTGATGGCCTCGGTGATGGGAGTCGGCGCGGTCGTCGGCGGGCTCATCTCTGCCGCCCGCCCGCGCCCTCGTGCCCGCGCCCTGTGCCTGGCCGCCGTCGGGTGGGGCATCGCCATCCTGGCCGCTGCGGCCGCGCCGAGCCTGCCGGTGGAGCTGGCCGCCCTGCTCTTCGTCGGCTACGGGAGCATCACCTTCAACTCGCTGGCCAAGACCACCCTCCAACTGGCGGCCAAGCCGACCATGCGCGGCCGGGTCATGGCCCTGTGGGCCCTGGCCTGGCTCGGGTCGACGCCGATCGGCGGTCCGATCGTGGGCTGGGTCGGCCAGGACGTCGGCGCCCGGTGGGCCCTGGTCATCGGCGGGCTGGCCACTCTGATCTGCGGCATCCTGGCTCTGCCCGCCCTGGGCCGGATCGACCGGCGGCACGCCCGCGACGAAACGGCGGCGGTGCCCGAACCGCGGGACTCGGTCCTATCACCTTCCGCTTAGCGGCGACGGTCCCGGGGCGCCTCACCCAGCTGGTCCGCGATCGCGCCCCAGCCACGCCGGTGGCTGCTCACCTGCTCGGGCGGAAGCTGCTCGTGCTCGATGGTCATCATCGTCTCGTTCCCGCCGTGCTCCTCCAGCGTGACCGTGACCTGGCTCTGCACCGACGGATCCGCCCAGTCCGAGCAGTTCCAGGTGAACCGGAGCCGCCGCGGACGGTCCAGCTCCACGAACTCCCCGGTCACGTACAGCGAGAACCCGCCGAGGGCAATCCTCAGTTCTGGGTCCGCCGTCACGACGAGTACGGCGGCTGGCCCGGACAGTCCTGACCGGAACGCCGAAATCAACGTCACAACTGGCGAACCCTTCATGCCTGGCGGCCCGTGATCGTAGGCTCGAAGCACCATGACCGTAACCGTTGGTGATCTTGATGTTGCGATTTCGTGCATTATGAGTTGCCTGCTGCCCCTGACCGACCGGGACTGGTCAGTGCGGGCCGGCAGCTTGGAGTGGGATTGCTGGCATACCGCCGAGCACATCGGCGACTGCCTGCTCTCCTACGCCTGGCAGCTCGCGGTCCAGCCCACCACGCGGTACGTGCGGGCCGTCGCCACCGTCGAGAAGGATGCCTCCCCGGCCGAGGTGCTGGAGTTTGCCGTGACTGGCGGGCGGGTCCTGGCCTCGATGGTGCGCACGTCACCCGCGCACGTCCGGGCCTTCCACCCGGCCGGGCCCGCCGATCCGGAAGGCTTCGCCGCGCTGGGCTGCAACGAGGCGCTCCTGCACGGCAATGACATCGCGCAGGGTTTCGGCCTCAGCGTCGACCCGCCGCGCGAAGTGTGCCGTCGCGTCCTGTCCCGGCTGTACCCGCAGGCCCCGACCGACCTCGCCGACACCGACCCGTGGACCTCCCTGCTGTGGACCGGCGGCCGGATCGAACTACCCGGCCTCACCACGCCAGCCTGGCGTCCGCACCCGGCCCCGCTGACCGGCTGACGGCCTATCCCGCGTCGCCCAGCGTGCCGGATATGAACGCTGTCGTCCGTGGCGGCAGCCACGTGTCCGGGTCGGCTATGGTCTGCTCGCCGGTCGTCAGGTCCTTGACCTCGTGCGGGTTGCCTTCGCTGAAGGGCGGGAACCAGACATACGGAATTTCTTTGCGTGCGGCGTAGCGAAGCTGTTTGGCGAGTTTATCGGGCTGGTGGTACAGCTCGGTATTTAGGCCGCGGCGGCGGAGTTCGGCGGCCGTGGCGACTGCCTGCAAGCGGCGCTCGGCGGACGGGATGACCACCAGGACGTGCGTAGGACTCTTCGGGCCGGTCTTGAGTAGACCCTCGGCCACCAGCTTGGCAAAAATACGGGTTACGCCGATCGACATTCCGATTCCGGGAAGATTGCGCCGGATGAAGGAACTCGCGAGATTTTCATAGCGGCCACCCGAGCAGATGCTGCCGAAGTTCGGCCACCTCGCGAACTTTCCCTCGTACACCGTTCCGGTGTAATAATCCAGGCCCCGCGCGATGGACAGGTCCGCGACAATGGTTCCCGTCGGCAGGTCGGCCAGCGAGGTGAGCACGAACGCCAGCTCGTCCAGGCCCTCGGTGAGAAGATCCGACTTCACGCCGAAAGCGGTGATGTCATCGATGACCGATGTGTTCGTGCCGCGGATTCTGGCCAGGTCAAGGCAGGCCCCGGCTTGACGTTGATTGAGGCCCACCTGGTCGATCAGCAACTCTCGCACGCCCTCGGCGCCGATCTTGTCGATCTTGTCCGCCGTCCGGATGACGGCCAGAGGATCGGGGATGTCCAGACCCTCGTAGAAGCCCTGCAGGATCTTCCTGTTGTTAATGTTGATGGACCATTCGGGCAAATCGAGATCGGTCAGGACCTCGTGAATGATCCTGGGCAGCTCGGCGTCGTATAGCAGCGGCACCTGATCGACGTTGATCACGTCGATATCGGCCTGGGTGAACTCGCGGTAGCGCCCCTCCTGGGGTCGTTCTCCGCGCCACGCCCGCTGTATCTGGTACCGCTTGAATGGGAATACGAGATGGCTGAAGTTCTGGGCCACATAGCGAGCCAGCGGGACGGTAAGGTCAAAGTGCAATCCCAGCCTGGATTCGCTGTCGTCATCGCTGTCATTCTGGAGCCGCCGGAGGGTATACACCTCTTGCGAGGTTTCGCCCTTGGCCATCAGGACATCCAGCGACTCGACCGAGGGCGTCTCGACCGAGCAGAATCCGTAGCGTTCGAACGCGCGGCGAATGCGGTCGATCCAATGCAGTTCGACGAGCCGGACTTCGGGCAACCACTCGGGGAAGCCGCTGATCGGGGCGGGTCTGACGAACTGCTCGTCGGCCATGTGCGGTTCTTTCCTTCTCGTTCGTCGGTCGATGGCCACGCGTCGTGGCGTACGTCGCTCAGGGTCGGCTGTCATGCGGGCGGGCCTGGCTGACGCCCGCCGGCACGACATAGATGATGCTACGTGGTGGCTCAGACCGCATAACGGCCGGTGACGCCACCCCCTCCCTGCCCCCTCCCCGCCCCTCCCAATGTGATGAAACTGGACTTTCACTGCGTCCTAGCGTGGTGAAAGACCAGTTTCATTTCCCGCCGCTCCCGGTGCAGGCCCCAGTTTCTGGCCGGGTCAGGGCTGGTAGGAACCGGGCGTCCAGGCCCTGGTGCTGACCCCGATCGCGTTCCAGGCGTTGATGGTGACGATGAGGCTGACCAGAGCGGCGACCTCCTGCGGGCTGAACTCCGCGGCCACGGCCTGGTAGGCCTGATCGGGGACGTGCGTGCCGGCGAGCAGCGTCACCGCTTCGGTGAAGGCCAGCGCGGCCCGCTCGCGGGCGGTGAAGTACGGGGTCTCGGCCCAGGCGGCCAGCCCGTAGGTGCGCTGTTCGGTCTCGCCGATCGCGCGCGCGTCCTTGGTGTGCATGTCGATGCAGTAGGCGCAGCCGTTGAGCTGCGAGGCGCGGATCCGGATCAGCTCACGCAGCCGCGCATCGATGCCCGCCTTGTCGAGTTCCTTGATCGCGGCCCGGTCCAGGTGCGCCATGGCCCGGGAGAAGTCCGCGGCGAAGGTGTCGAAGTCCAGCCGGACCGGTATCTGGGTGGTTTCGTTCATCGTGGTCATGACCCCCACGCTACGGCGCCAAGCGGCCCAAGATAAGGTCCATTTCTATGCCAGAAACATGGGCCAAGATATCAGACGAGGCCGGTCATGGCGGCGTCGACCTGCACCTCGAGCTGTCCGGGACCCGGGTCCGTCTCGGCCTGGAAACGGCGCTGCGCGACGCGGTCCGGGCCGGCCGTCTCGGACCCGGCACGCGGCTGCCCTCCTCGCGCGCCCTGGCCGCCGATCTCGGTATCGCCCGCAACACGGTGGCCGAGGTCTACAGCCAGCTGGTCGCGGAGGGGTGGCTGACCGCCCGGACCGGAGCTGGGACCTCGGTCGCCGACCGTCGCGCCACCGATCCCGGCCCGGGCCCGCTGGCGCGTCCCCAGGTCGCCGCGCCCCGCTACGACCTGCGTCCGGGCGTCCCGGACCTGTCCGCCTTCCCGGGCCGCGCCTGGCTGGCCACCGCCCGTAAGGTGCTGGCCGCCGCTCCCCGCCAGTTGCTGGACTACCCGGACCCGCGCGGGCTCCCGCAGCTGAGGGCGGCCCTGGCCGGCTACCTGGCCCGGGCCCGGGGCGTCGCCGCGGACCCGGGCCGCATCGTGATCTGCGCGGGCTTCGCGCACGGCCTGGCCGTCACCTGCGCCGCGCTGCGCTCGTCCGGGGCGGCCACGCTCGCCGTGGAGGCCTACGGCCACCAGGCCCACCGCGACGTCGCGCGGGCCCAGGGCCTGCGCCTGCGGCCGTTGCCCGTCGACAGTAGCGGTGCCGTGCTCGCCGACGCGGACGGGGCGGCGGACGCGGCCCTGCTCACCCCGGCGCATCAGTTTCCGCTGGGCGTCACCCTCCATCCGCGGCGCCGCCGGGAAGCGGCCCGCTGGGGCGCGATGGTGATCGAAGACGACTACGACGGGGAGTTCCGCTACGACCGGCAGCCGGTCGGCGCGCTGCAGGCGCTCGCCCCCGATCGCGTCATCTACGCCGGCACGGCGAGCAAGAGCCTGGTCCCGGCCTTGCGGCTCGGCTGGCTGGTCGTCCCGCCGCGGCTGCTGGACGCGGTGGCGGCCCAGCTGACCGCGGGCCCCTCGGGGCTGGACCAGCTCATCCTGGCCGAGTTCATCGGATCCGGCGGCTACGACCGGCAGATCCGCCGCACCCGGCTCGCCTACCGCCGCCGCCGCGACCGGCTGGCCGCCGCGCTGGCCCGCCAGGGACGCCACGTCACCGGGATCGCCGCCGGATTGCACGCGGTACTCGAACTGCCCCGGCCCGACTCCGAACGGGAGCTCATCGCCCGGGGCGCCGGGCACGGCCTGGCCCTGCAGGGGCTGGAAAGCTTCCGGGCCCCCGGCGCCAGCGACGATCGGGCGGGCCTGGTCATCGGCTACGGCCACCCACCCGAGCACGCCTACACCACGGCCCTGGCCAGGCTCTGCGCGGTCCTGGACGGGTGAGGTCACCCGCCGATCGGCGGCGGCGGCTCCAGCGACTCCGCGTCCAGGAAGGGAATGACCGCGGCGGGCAGGTCCGCCGCGGCGAAGAGGTCGTAGTGCGTGTGCCACGGCAGGATGGCCAGCCGGGCCACCGGCCGGAGCGAGCCGTCCCAGTTCGCGTCGCGCAGCCCGCCGCCGAGCAGCGCGTAAAACTCGACGATGTGCGCGGGGCGCACCGCGTCGGCGTCCGCGTAGACCAGCATGACCGGCGCGGTGATCGCGGCGACCTCCGCCGACCAGTCGTAGTCCTGCCGCAGCAGTTCGCCGGTCTTGTCGAGCAGCACCGGGAAGTCCTGCACCCGCGGCGCGACCCGGGCGTAGACCTCGTAGACCGGGGACTGCATGAGCATCCCGGCCAGCTGGGATCCCATCGCGTCCATGCCGGCCAGGCTCTCCGGGTACCAGCCGTCCCGCCGGAACGGGATGCAGGCAATCACCAGTCGGCGCACCAGGTCCGGATGCTGGACGGCGGTCCGCAGGGCGGTCAGGGCGCCGAACGAGTACCCCATCAGGTCCGCCCGATCCAGGCCGAGGTGCCGGATGAGCCCGGCCACGTCGTTGCCCAGCGTCTCGTACCGCAGCGGACGGTCCACGTCCGCGGTGCGGCCGTGGCCCTGCAGGTCGACCGTAATCACCCGGCGGCCCTTGGCCAGCAGCGGCAGGATCGCGGCGTACATGTCGCCCGAGCCCAGTCCGCCGTGCAGCAAGATCAGCGGCTGGCCCGAGCCGTGCTCCTCGTAGTACATCGAAACGCCATTCACGTCCGCGTAGCTCATCGCCCTGCCTCCCGGTACCCCGTACTCTTCATGCCTGCCGCGGCTTCCGTCGCCGGGCCGGCCGGACACGTGTAGAACGGCGGAGGGCCGTCCGGCTCATCGGCCGGCCGATGAGGTCCTGCTGGCCTGGCCGCCTGGGGCGGCGGGGGCTTCCGCGAGCGTGTGGATGATGTCGTGCCGGTCGGCACCCGAGGCGAACATGCGCCGGGCCGCCTTGAACGTCTCTTCTGGGTCGTCGTCCCACAGTTCGGCGATGACGCGCTGCACCGCGGCCATGAAGTCCTCGTGGGCCAGGCCGGCGTGGGGCGTGCACGCGGCGAACTCGGTCTCGATGAGCGCGCTGCGCACATCCGGGTCGCTGAGGTCCACCGGGCCACCGTCATCGGGCGGATCGGGCAGCGGCACGGCGAACATGCGCCGCGCCACGTGGCCGGCCAGCTCGGACACGTCGGCGTTGCTGACCGCCAGGTCGGCCAGGTAGCCGCGGGCGGTCACCGCCTGCGGGTCGTCGTAGGCCGCGTCAAACCGGCCGAACACCTCGGGCAGGACATCAGTCAGGCGGGTGGTCGCGGCCTCGTCCAAGCTACGGTGCTCGGCCGACCAGCGAATCCACGCGGTCACCGCTACCTCGAGGTGCTGACGCTGCGCGGCAGACACGCTGAAGGTGTTCGGCACGTGGCCCAGCAGCAGATGCGCGATCTTGCGTGGGCCGATCTGGCCGGGCGGCTCGCCGAGGATGCGGCTGCTATAGCCGGTGAGCGCCTCGGCCCAGAACCGCGTGGCGTCCTCGTCGGCCGCCACCGCCTCGGCGGCCAGCGGGCTCTTCATGAAGTCATCCACCGCCGCCGCGCGATCGGCGGCGGTGAACACCGGAACCGGCTCAGCGCCCTCGGCGGGCAGCCGCCGGGCCCGCGACCGTGCCACCGGCAGGTAGGCGAGGGTGTCCGCGGACAGGCCCGGGTCGGCCTCCTCGTCGCATCGGGCCAGCGGCGCTTCCAGGGCCAGCCGCGCCTCGGCCAGGCTGATCTGCTCCGTACGGTCGAACGGGTCGTCCTCGTGGTTCACGGCCTCGATCAGGCTGGCCGCGTCGACGGCGACGCCGACCGCGATCGCGACGGGGATGCCGGTCCGGTCGATCTGCCCCACGATGCCGTGCTCCGCCTCCTCGTAGCGGAACGTCACCGCGATGGCCTCGTCGTCGCCGAATACGTCGTACCGGCGCCAGGCCTGCACCGGGACCGCCTTCCCGGCCCCGGTCACCCAGTCCGGCGGGTAGATCCCGGCGTCGGTCAGCCGGGCCAGGGCCTGGCTGGCCGACCTCTTGGTGGCCGGCGAGCCCAGAGACATCAGCAGCCGCAGCATCGCGGCACCCTCCGCCGAGGGCGGGCGGGTCGCCGCGTCCACCAGCACCTTGGAGATGAAGGCTTGGGCCTCCTCGGGAGCCAGCCGCCCCACCCGCGGCAAGGCCAGACACGTCGCTGCCTCGAGTTCGGCCCGGAGCAGATCGCCCGCGGCCACCGCCCGCCACAAGCTGTCCATCATGCGCTCGACCAGCGTGCCAGCATCCTCGCGCGCAGGGGTGCTGGCGGGGGCCGGCTTGCGGCGCGGCCGGGTCTTCTTGCTCACCCGCGTCATCCTACGGTGCGGCTAGGACCATCCGACGGCGCGGACCTCGCCGACCACGGCGTCGCCGCCGTGGACCGGGACGGTGGCCAGCTCCTCCGGCACGACGGCGCCCAGCTGGCGCAGCACGGCCACCGTGACCGGGGTCCGGGCCCGCGCCCCACCGTCGTCGACCTTGACCGCGCCCGCCCGGACGCCGTGACCGTCACCGAGCGCGAACGCGTCCACGCCCTCGGCGCCGCTCTTGAGCAGCAGCCCCGGCACCGCGCTCATCAGCCGTCGCTCGTCCCGGTCGGTGCCGCTGGTCCATTCCGGGTAAGCGCGCATGGCGTCGGCCACCCGGCGCTCGGGCGTCCCGGGCCCGGCCAGCACCAGGGCGCGGAACGCCCGGGCCAGCCCGGCCAGCGTCAGCGCGAACAGCGGCGCGCCGCAGCCGTCCACCGTGGTGGCGGTCGACCTCTGCCCGGCCAGTTCCTCGATGGTGGCGCGGATCGCCTGCTGCAGCGGATGACCGGGATCCAGGTAGGTGGCCGTCGGCCAGCCGTTCGCCGCGCAGGTGGAGAGCATCGCGGCGTGCTTGCCCGAGCAGTTCATCCGGATCCGTGACATCGGTTCGCCGCGTGCGATCAGCCGGTAGGCCGTCTCGGTATCCATCGGCCAGGCGGCCGGGCAGCGCAGGTCGTCCTCGCTCAGCCCGGCCCCGGACAAGATCTTCCGCACCCCGTCGACGTGAAAGTCCTCGCCGGAATGACTGGCCGCGGCCAGCGCGAGCAGCTCGCCGTCCAGGTTCAGGCCGCGGCGGAGCATCGCGGTGGCCTGCAGAGGCTTGTTGGCCGACCGCGGCAGGAACGGGACTTCGGTCCGGCCGACGGTAATGACCTGGCGGCCGTCGGCGGCCAGCCCGGCCACCGCCCCGCGGTGCCACGACTCGGCGAAGCCGGACCGCACCACCTCGGCCACGACGGGGTTCAGGTCAGGGATGATCGTCATGCACGCAGTTTCCTACACCGCGGCGGCCTGCCGCGCCCGGGTACCCTGCCGTGTTATGCGAGCGGTGGTGCAGCGGGTCAGCCAGGCCAGCGTAACGGTCGGCGGAAAGATCGTCGGCACGATCGGCGAGCCCGGCCTGCTGGTCCTGGTCGGGGTCACGCACGACGACACCCCCGAGCTGGCCGCCAGGCTGGCCGCCAAGCTATGGGGCCTGCGGATTCTCGACGGCGAGAAGTCGTGCTCCGACATCGGCGCGCCGCTGCTGGTCATCAGCCAGTTCACGCTCTACGCCGAGCTGGCCAAGGGCCGCCGCCCCTCCTGGTCGGCCGCCGCGCCGGGCCCGGTCGCCGAGCCCCTGGTCGGCGCCGTGGTGCAGGCCCTGCGCGCGGCGGGCGCCCGGGTGCAGACCGGCGTCTTCGGCGCCGAGATGAAGGTGTCACTAGTTAACGACGGCCCCGTCACCATCGTCATCGACCTGTGACCGCCTATCCCGCGGCCGAAGCGCTGGCCGACGGGGCCAGCCCGGCCAGCACGCACTGCGGCCGGGCCCGCAGCGAGATCTGGTCCTGCTTGCGGAACGACGTCTGGCAGAACGACCGGGCCGCCGCGCCGCAGTAGTGCAGGGTCGCCCCGCCGGTGGAACTCGGCACGGTCACGTTCACGCAGCCGTGCCCCGAACTGGAGTAGCTGTCCGAGGCCAGCGCGCTCCAAGCCCCCAGGCCGCCGACGACCAGGACGATCAGCACGCCGATGATCGCGAAGGCCCGCTTCTGCCTCGGCGACAGGTGCCCCGCGTTCGGGTTGGTCTTGGCGTACATGAACGCCCAGTGTAGGAGGCCCGGCTGTCAGCACCCTACCTTCCCGCTCGCCTCCGGGCCCCACCCACCTCCCCTGCCCCCTTCACTGCGCCTCCTTCCCTCGTCACTCCTTCGTCGCTCCTCGGTCCAGTCGGCGCCGGCGCCCTTTGGCTCGCGGGGCCCTGTGTTAGCGTCGGCGGCAACTGAATCAATCATGGGGAGGTAACCCAAGTGGTAACCCGCGATACTCGGTGGCCTGCCGGTACGCCCTGCTGGGTGGATGTCAGCGTGGACGACGTGCCGAAGGCGATCGCGTTCTACCAGGCCCTGTTCGGCTGGGATATCGAGCTCGGCGGCCCTGAGGTCGGCGGCTATTCCATCGCCCATCAGGACGGCCGGATCGTCGCGGCCATCAGCCCGAAGATGGCCGGGCCCGGCGCTCCGACGGTCTGGACGACGTTCCTGGCCACCGATGACGCCGACGCGACCGCGGCCAAGATCAAGGGGGCGGGCGGCCAGCTGCTGGCCGGGCCGATGGACGTCATGGAAGAGGGCCGCATGGCGGTCGCCATGGACCCGGCCGGCGCCGCGTTCGGCCTGTGGCAGGGCGCCCGCACCACCGGGTTCGGCGTGGCCAACGAGCCGGGCACGCTGACCTGGAACGAGCAGCTCAGCCGCGACTTCGCCGGCAGCCAGGCCTTCTACCAGGCCGTGTTCGGCTACGGCTATCAGGACATGAGCAGCGACGGGTTCACGTACGCGACGCTCATGGTCGACGGCCACGAGGTCGGCGGCATCGGCGAGTACCCGGAGGGCACCCCCGCGGAGATACCCGCCGCGTGGGGCGCCTACTTCGCCGTGACCGATACCGACGCCGCGATGGCGAAGGTCACCGAGCTCGGCGGCCACACCGTGCAGCCGCCCATGGACACCCCGTTCGGCCGGATCGGCGTCGTCGCCGACAACCAGGGTGCCGTCTTCTCTCTGATCACCCCGCCGGCCCGTTAGGCCCTGGATTTTTCAGCCGAACGGGCCGTGGTGCGCGCGGTCCGTTCGGCCCTTAGCCACGCGGCCTATGACCGGACCGGCGGGGTCCCGTGGGTGTGGAAGGAGTCGATGGTCTTCAGCCCCCAGGCCTGGCCCTTGGCCCGCTCGGCCTCGGTCCAGGTGATCATGCGCCAGTCCGGCGCCAGCACCAGCCGCGCGGCCGGGTTGGCCAGCTCGATCCGGTTGCCGCCGGGCTCGTAGACGTACAGGAAGAACGTCTGCTGGATCGCGTGCTTGTGCGGCCCGGTCTCGATGAACACGCCGTGGTCCAGGCAGATGTCCGCGGCGCGCAGGACGTCCTCGTGAGTGTCGGGCGCGAACGCGATGTGGTGCAGCCGTCCGGTGCTGCCGGTCCAGTCGCGCGTGTACACCAGGTCGTAGCCCTTGTTGGTGAAGTGCAGCCATTGCGCGGAGATGGCGCCGTCGTCCAGCATGATCTGCTCGGTGACCCGGCCGCCGAGCACGTCGCGGACGAAGTCCCCGTTGGGCGGCACCTCCTGGGCCAGGTAGTTGACGTGGTCCAGCCGCCGGACGCAGACGCCGCGCCCCGGGTAGGCCTGGGCCTGGTTTTTCAGCGACGGCTTCAGCTCATCGGGCGGCGTGTACCACTCGGTCTCCCAGTACAGCTCCAGCTCGTGCCCGTCCGGGTCACGGAACACGTACGTGGGCCCGATGCCCGGATCGCCGTCCTTCCAGCCGATGCCGAGCCCGGCTTCCTCGATGGCCGCCACGCGGCGCTCCAGGGCCGCCTGGCTGGAGGCCCGCAACGCGACCCGGCGGATGCCGGAGCTTTCGTCCGCGGTGAGCTTGACCGTGTGGTGCTCGTAGTCATCCCAGGTGCGTAGGTAGACCGAGTTGCCCTCGCGGCAGGTCTCGGTCAGGCCGAGCACGTCCACGAAGAACCACAGGCTCTCGCAGAGCCTGGGGGTCAGCAGCTCGATGTGCCCGAGGTGTGCGACATCGTGCAGCGGCGGCCGCGTCGCCGCCGCGTGCTGTGCCGCCGGGTGCTGTGCCGCCTGGGACTGGGGGCTGGTCACCGGGACCTCCGGGGGAAGACGGTGCCGTCGAAGAGTTTGCGCGCGGTGCGCACCACTCCCGACCGGATCACCGTGGGCGGCTCGCTGGTCGTGTCGACCTCGGCCTCGACCTCGAGGTGACCGGTCGGGTGCTCGATGTCGAACCGCGTCTGGCCCGGCTTGACCGTGGCCAGGTCGGCACCGGCCGCCCCGACCAGGAGCAGCGCGGTGGCCACGCTGACCGCGCCGAGCACCCCGATCGACTCGTGCACCCGGATCGGGATGAAGGTCCTGGTGCAGATCGTGCCGCCGTCCGCCGGCGCCGCGATCAGCGAGATCTTCGGCACGGAAGCGGCCGACACGTCGCCCAGGCCCATCAGCGGGCCGGCCGCCAGCCGCAGCGCCTGGACCCGGCGGCCCAGGTCCGGGTCGGCCTCGAGCTCGGCGACGGTCTCGTACCCGGTGCGGCCCAGCTCGGCGGCGGGCACGACCACCACCGGCATGCCGTTGTCGATGCAGGTCACGGTGATTCCATCGATGACGTCGGCCACGTTTCCGGTGGGCAGCAGCGCGCCGGTGGCCGAGCCTTCGGTATCGGTGAAGTCGAGCACCACGGCCGCGGCCGTCCCCGGCACCCCGGCGATCGCGACGTCACCGTCATAGTCCACGACGCCGTCCGCTCCGGAGAAGCTCGCCGTGGCCACGCTGCCCGAGTTGACCATGTGGATCCGGACCGGCGCCGAGCTGACCAGGCCGCGCTCCACCGCGAACGGCCCCACGCCGGCCAGCAGGTTGCCGCAGTTCTGCCGGTCGGACACCATGGCCTGATCGACGCCGACCTGCAGGAACAGGTAGTCGACGTCGGCGTCGGCGCGGCTCGAGGGGGAGATCACCGCCACCTTGGAGGTCAGCGGATGCGCCCCGCCGATCCCGTCGATCTGCCGGGCGTCGGGGCTGCCCATGATCCGCAGCAGCAGGTCATCGCGTTCGGCCGGATCTCGCGGCAGATCCTCGGCCAGGAAGTAGGCACCCTTCGACGTGCCGCCCCGCATGAGCATGCACCGGACCCCGTCACCCATGGGTGCCTCCCTCGTCCGCGGCGCTGACCCATTCCACGCCGCGCGCGGCGAGCTTGGCCCGCAGGCCGTACAGGTCCAGGCCGAGCTGGCCGTCGGCCAGGGCCTTGCGGGTTTGCTCCTCCTTGGCCACCCGGGCCCGCGCGGCGGCCAGCGCCTGGCCTACGTCGTCGCGCGGCACGCACACCACGCCGTCGTCGTCGGCGATGATCGCGTCGCCGGGCCGGACGATCTGGCCGCCCACGCACACCGGCACGTTGACCGCGCCGGGAGTTTCCTTGACCGTTCCCTGTGCGCTGACCGCTGCCGACCAGGCCGGGAAGCCCATGGCCCGTAGTTCGGCTACGTCCCGCAGGCCCGTCTCGATCACGATGCCGCGCACGCCCCGGGCGGCCAGCGAGGTCGCGAGCAGCTCGCCGAACAACCCGTCGGTACACGGCGAGGTCGTCGTCACCACCAGAAGGTCCCCGGCCTGGCACTGCTCCGCCGCGGCGTGGATCATGAGGTTGTCGCCGGGCCAGCACAGCGCGGTGACCGCGGTCCCGCCGACCCGCGTCCCGTCCTGGATGGGGCGCAGTCCCGGCCCCAGGTATCCGGCCCGGCCAATCGCCTCGTGCACGGTGGCCACGCCCAGTCCGGCCAGCTCATCGACGACGGCCAGGTCCGCCCGTGGCACGCCGGTGACGATCACGTTGCGCATCAGGCCAGCCCGTCCGTGACCTGCGGGAACACCCGCATGTACGCCTCGGCCAGGGTGGCGGCCGGTACCGGCGTGCCGGGCTGGGAATGTGGGTAGGGTCTCACTGGGCTTCCTCCGCTTCGCGCAGGGCGGTGATGACGCTGCGCAGATGACGCCGGGTGGCCTCCTCGGCCTCGGCCGGCCGCCGCCCGGCGATGGCCGCGATCATGGCCAGGTGCTCGGGCAGTGAGGCCTGCGGACGGCCCGGGCGCAGCGACAGATGGAACTGATGCCGGACCAGCTGCCCGTTCAGCCGTTCGAGCATGTCGGCCGCGACCGTCTGCGCCGAGATCTCCCTGATCAGCCGGTGCAGTTCGTGATTAAGCGCCGAGTACTTCAGCGGCTCGCCGTCGGCGATGCTGCGTTCCATCTCCTCGCCCAGCTGGTGCAGCCGGGTGGCCTGGGGCTCGGTGACCAGCTCGGCGGCCTTGGCCGCGCACAGCCCCTCCAGCGCCATCCGGCACTCGGTGATGGCGATGGCCTCGTCGAGGGTGACGGCCCGGACTCGCGCCCCCCGGTTCGGGATCCGCTCGACCAGGCCCTCGGCGGTCAGGTCGAACAGCGCGGCCCGCAGGCTGGCCCGGGTCACGGCGAGCAGCCCGGCCAGCTCCTCTTCGACCAGGCGCTGGCCGGGAGCCATGTCCCCGGCCAGGATGGCCTGCCGCAGCCGCTCGGCCGCGGACCGCCTTCCCGGCTCGCCGGCCAGGACCGGCGCCGTGCCTGTCTGCGCTCGCACGGGGCGATCCTAGAAATGTCCAACAAAATTGTCAACAATCGGGCCAGCGCCATGGGCCAGAGCCAGGCTCACATCGTCCTCGCTGACCCCGTCCGGCCTGGCCCTTACCGTGAACGCGGATGGCGGACCTGGCCGATGAACAGCGGCAGGCCGGTCGGAGTGTCGATGATCGCGAACACGAACGGCCGGTCGACGGTCATCGTGACCGGCGTTGGGGCCCGGAAGGCGGCCGTGGGCCGGAAGGCGATCGCGGTGGCCGCCGCCGCCTCCGTGCCCCGCTCGTCGACATCGACGTAGGCCTTGTGCGCGACCGCGTTGATCAGCAGCCGCTCGGCCTCGGTGATGCCGCTGAAGTCCGCCTGGCGGCTGAAGGCCTGCTCCACGCCGAGACGCCTCAGCACCGGGATCAGGTCGAATGCGGCCTCCAGCCGGAACCTCGGCATGGACAGCGTGACCTCATGCCTGGACGCGCCGGCCAGCAAGCCGGGTAGGCCACCGGCGGCGATCGCGCGCCGCAGCGTCGCCGGCGGTCCGTCCGGCAGCACCACGGCCATCGCCAGCCGGCCGCCCCGGTACGGCAGCACGACGGCCTGATACCCGTCGCCGCGCCGGTAGGCCCGAGCCGCGGTCCCGCGCATCATCGGCACGGTCAGGCCCCGGCCGTCCGGGCCATCCGGATAGAACGGCGCGTCGCCGGTGGCGGCCTCGGGAAACGGGTCGGCCCAGGCGGCCTTGAGGTAGACGGCGCTGGTGAGCACCAGCCGGGTCGCGGCACTGATCGCGTCGGCCGGCAGCAGTCCGGTGATCTTCCCCTCGGTCTGCCCGGCGATCACCCGGTTGATCTCGGCCCGGGCCGCCTCGGGTGCCTCGGCGAAGCCCGTCCGGGCCAGGCCGGCCGTCCCGGCGTCATCCAGCTGGCTGGTGAAACCCGGCTGCAGCGGCAGGCCGGACTGCACCCAGACGATACTGGGAGCCCGCAGCGTCACGGACCCGTCCGCCGCCGCGTCGCGGACGGCCGCCGAGGTCGCGCGCAACCCCTCAGCCGGGGCGTCCGGCGACTCGTGCAGCGCGCGGGCCAGTTCCGCCGCCGTCCGGCCGCGCGCCCCGCACAGGGCCATCCGCAGCGCGGCGGCCACGCTCAGCGGCGAGAAGACCGTCTCGGCGGCATCCTCGGTCAGCTCCCGGTACAGGTCGGCGGCGAACGCGTCATCGGCGATCGCCGGCCCGGCCGCCGTCGGGCCCGGCTGCTCCTGCATCGTCGCCTCGCCTCCTCCCGCTCATCGCCATCACCTCACGGGTATACCTCCGTCCGCAACCAGGTTGACGTCCTTGATATTACGTGTCTAGCATAGTGATATCAGTTTTTGGGACAACGGCCCGCCGGGGCGGCGGGAAGCCTGGTTTCACAGGAGGCAGGGATGGGACATCCAGCCATCGAGGTACGAGGACTACACAAGAGTTTCGGCGACAAGCAGGCCGTGGCCGGGATCGACCTGGAGATCGCGGCCGGATCCCTGGCCGGCCTGGTCGGGCCGAACGGCGCCGGGAAGACCACGTCGCTATCGATGATGACCGGCCTGCTGCGGCCGGACAGCGGCCGGATCCTGATCGACGGGCTGAACGTGTGGGCCGACCCGCCCGCCGCCAAGGCGATCATCGGGGTGGTGCCGGCCGAGGTCCGGCTGTTCGAACGGCTCAGCGGCGAGGAGCTGCTGGAGTACTCCGGGCGGCTGCGCGGCCTGCCGGCTGGCGAGGCGCGGGACCGTGCCGGGCAGCTGCTGGGCGTGCTGGACCTGGCCGCGGACGCCCGGCGGCTGGTCGCGGACTACTCCACCGGCATGCGCAAGAAGGTCGCGCTCGGCTGCGCCCTGATCCACAACCCCTCGGTGCTGTTCCTGGACGAGCCGCTCGAGGGCGTGGACCCCGTATCCGCCGACGTGATCCGCCAGCTGCTTACCCGCTACGTGGGCTCCGGTTCGACCGTACTGTTCTCCAGCCACGTGATGGAGCTGGTCGAGCAGGTCTGCGACCACGTATCCGTTATCGACAAGGGCGAGATCGTGGCCACCGGCACCATCAACGAGGTCCGCGGCGGCAAGACGCTGCAGCGGGCGTTCATCGACCTGGTCGGCTCCAAGGCCACCGGTGAGGAGGGATTGTCATGGCTCGGCTCCTCGTCCAGCTGAAGCTGCGCCTGCTGCGCAACGCGCTGCGCGCCTCCAACGGAGCCAAGGTCGGATTCATCGCCAGCACGGTCCTGGCCGTGGCGGCGGCGGTGGTCATCTTCATCGTGCTCGCCCGGCTGCGCGGCCACAGCGCGGCGGTGGACCTGACCACGGTGATCTTCACCGTGGTCGCGTTCGGCTGGCTGATCCTGCCGCTGGTTATGTTCGGCCTGGACAGCACGCTGGACCCGGCCACGCTGGCCCTGTACCCGCTGCGTACGCGTCCGCTCGCGGGCGGATTGCTGGCCGCCTCGGCCACCGGCGCCTGGCCGGCGGCCAACGTGATCGGCCTGCTCGGGGTGACCATCGGACTGGCCAGCGGCGGATTCGGCGTGTTCATCGCGGTGATCGCGGTGCTGCTGCAGGTGATGTTCTGCATCACGCTGGCCCGGTTCGTGACCACGGCCCTGGCCGGGATGCTGCGCTCACGCCGCGGCAAGGACTTCGCGGTCCTGCTGATCCTGCCGATCTTCGCCCTGTACGAGGGCTTTATCCAGATCGTGCCCAGGCTGACCGCCGAGGGCAAGCTGACCGCGGCCAGCTTCGCCGGCGTCGACACGTGGCTGCGCTGGATACCGCCGGGCCTGGCCGCACACGCGATCCAGGACGGCTCGGACGGGCATCCCGGCCCCGCGCTGCTGCGCCTGGCCATGCTCGCCGCCATCATCGTCGCGCTGGGCTGGCTGTGGGTCCGCTCGCTGAGCCGCGCCCTGGTCACGGCGGACACCACCACACAGTCCGCGGCGGTGCACGGCACGGCGCTGCCGTTCGGCCGGTACGGCCTGCGCGGCACGGTGGCCGCCCGGTTCTGGATCTACCAGCGCCGCGATCCGCTATCGCTCATCTACTGGGGCATCATCGCGATCATCATGGTGGTCGCATCGGTCAGCACCGTGCTGACCCCGCGCTACTTGATCGCCCTGATCATCAGCGGCTTCTTCGGCGGCGCGTTCGTCGGCATCTTCCACGCCAACGCGATCGGGATGAGCGGGCCGGCCTTCGGCCTGGAGGCCACGGCGCTGAACGGCCGACGCGGTATGCAGGCCTACTTCTCCGGGCAGGACCTCGCGATCGCAGTGATCGCGGTGCCGCTGCTCACCGCGGTCTCCTTCGGCTTGGCCGCGGTGGCCAAGCATCCAGTGGACGGTTTCCTGGGCATGGCGGTGGACCTGGTCGCGATCGGCGCGGGCCTGGCCCTGGCCAACATCTTCTCCGCCGCCAGCCCTTACCCGGTCGAGAAGCGGTCCGGCACCCCCACGCCGCGGGCGGTCGACGGGTACATGGGCCAGTCGGTCGGGGTGACCTTCCTGAGCCTGATCGCCGTGCTGGTGGCGGCCCTGCCGATCATCCTCGGCGTCACCCTCACCGCCACGGCGCCGACGGCGACCCGGATGCCGCTGCTCGTGCTGGGTGCCGCGGTGTACGGCCTGGCGCTGACCTGCGCCGGCGTGGCCATCGCCGCCCAGGTGGCCAAGCGGAAGGTGCCCGAGCTCTACCAGATCGCCGTCCGCAGCAAGCTGTAGCCGCGCACGTCGGCATGGCCCACCCTGGGCCTCTCGGGGGCGCCCAGGGTGGGCCGCGGTCTATCCCCGCATCACCGGGCCGCCCGGCCGGACCCGGACGGGACGGGTTAGGCTGCAGCGATGAGCGGACTCCAGGAGTTTGCCCGGCTGGTCGACGGCGACCACGGGCTGGTCGTGGTCTCGGTGCTGCGGCCGGACGGAACGATCC
This sequence comes from uncultured Actinomycetes bacterium, assembly GCA_963722055.1. Classification (GTDB taxonomy): domain Bacteria; phylum Actinomycetota; class Actinomycetes; order Streptosporangiales; family Streptosporangiaceae; genus Palsa-504. The sequence goes on from CAVRLA010000008.1 coordinate 384,660, forward strand.
AGTCGTCGGTGGTGAACGCGGGCGTGCTGCCGCATCCGGTCACCGGCGCCCAGGTGGTCGCCCTGGTCAGCCGCGGCGACGCCCACAGGCTGGCCTACCTCCGGGCCCAGCCGCGGGCCACGGTGGTGGTCCGGGCGGGCTGGCAGTGGGCGTCGGCCGAAGGCCCGGTGGAACTGGCCGGGCCCGACGACCCGATGCCCGGGGTGGACGCCGAGCGGCTGCGGCTGCTGCTGCGGGAGATCTTCACCGCGGCGGGCGGGACGCATGACGACTGGCCGACCTACGACCGGACCATGGCCGAGGAGCGCCGGGTCGCGGTGCTGGTCGCACCGGAGCGGACCCGGCCTGCCCCCGGCAGCTGATGGACACCGAACGCCTTGATGACCTGCTCGACGTGGGCGGGGCTGCGCTGAGTCTCATCACGCCGCGGGCGCGCCGGTGCCCGGGGCGGCGTCGGCACCGGCCGCGTGTTTCCTGTACCGGATCCGGAACAGGCCGTAAGCGACCGGTCCGGCGAGCAACGGCACCCAGTACGAGGCGATCCGGTAGGTGAGCGTGGCCAGCACGGCCTGACTGGAGTTCACTTCGGCCAGCACGAGGAGCCCGGTCAGGCTCGCCTCCACCAGCCCGAGGCCGCCGGGGGTGGCCGGGATCATCCCGACGATGCCAGCCACCGCGTAGGCCACCAGGATCAGCGAGGGGCGCGGGTGGCTCCCGGTGGCCCGCAGGGCGAACAGCAGGCACAGGTAGTCCAGCGCCAGGCGGCCGGCGGAGAGCAGCAGCGCCTGCCACCATTGCTTGCCGAGTACCGCCCGGATGTCGTCGCGCTGAGAGAGCAGGGTCTGGTCCAGCCCTTCCAGCGGGGGGCGCTTCCGCAAGACCCAGTTCCTGACCCGTTGCGCCGCCCGGCCGGCCCAGCGCAGCGGCGCGTCGTAGGCCAGCACCACCGCGCCGAAGGCGGCGAAGGCCACGAATCCCACCGCGCCCAGGAACGCGGCGTTCTCGAGCCCGCGGTTGACGGGCGCGCCGATCAAGATGACGGGCAGGGCGAAGAGCGGCAGGGCGAGCAGGCCGCCGACGCCGAGCAGGGAGAACGCCGCTAGCCCGCCCACCGTCGAGCTGGTATCCATGCCGCTGGTCGCCAGCATCCGGAACTGCGTCGCGGCGCCGACCGCCGCGCCGCCCGGCATGATGAGACTGATCGCGTTGCCGGCCAGAGTGGACGTGATCACCGGGAACCACGGCTTGGTCCGCAAGGCCAGGCGCTGCAGCGCGAACGTGCAGATGAAGTGGGCGATCTCGGCGGCGACCGCCGCGATAAGCCACCATGGGTTAAGGGTGGACAGACGCGGCCAGGACGCGAACACCTCGGTGATCGCCGGGAAGACCAGGTAGATGGCGATGCCGGCGACGGCCACCACCACAGCCCGCTTGGCCACCGTTTTCCAGGCCAGCGGGTGCGACTTCTCCTCGTCGATCCTGACGGCCAAGGATGGCTTGCCGGTTGCCGCCGGCTTGTCGTTCACGGTCACGAACCAGACCTCCGGCTTGGAGAAGCGCCTACACCCCGGTCTGGGCGGTCAGCCGCCCCGAGTCGACGGCGGCGGCGAACGCGGCGTAATCCCGCTCGTTCTGGTCCGCGTAGGCGGCGGAGAAGTCCGCGATGGCCTGGTCGAAAGCCTCCCCCTTGCCCAGGTAGGAGGCGATGGCGATCCGGTCGCCCCACCGGGCGTGGGCCCGGGCCAGGGTCGCCCCGCAGACACGCGCGTACAGCGTAGCTCCCGGTACCAGGAGCGTGTCGACGTCCGCGCTGCCCTTCCAGTCCTGGAACTGGCGCACGTAGTAATCGCGGGTGACGCCGTCGAGTCCCCTGATGTGCTGCCAGCCCAGGAAGATGTCGGTGGCCGCCTGCATCAGCCGCTGACCCGCGACCACGCGCTCGCCGTGGTGCGGGTAGGTACTGGCTCCGAGGAACCGTTCGAGCACCGACGGCTGTGCCTCCTTGATCTGCAGGAACAGCGGGTCGTTATTGTCCCGGCCGAGCAGCAGCATGATGTAGCAGCGGGTGCCGACGCTGCCCACGCCCACCATCTTGTACGCCGAGTGGACGTAGCGGTACTCCTCGAGGGGGTGGTGATGACGCCCCAGGGTGCGCCGGTACGAGTTGAGCAGCTTCTTGATCAGCGGGTCCGGGTTCTCCCATTCGGATCCCGGCTGGATCAGGTCCTCGATCGGGATGATGACCGGCGGGTCGGCCACGATGCGCAGCTCTCCTTCAACCTCGTCCGCCCGCCTGGCGAACACCCGGGTGCTGTCGCGGGTCCTCGCCTTGGCCACCATCTCTTCGACCGCCGCGGCCTCGCCCTTGCCGACCCGCTTGACCTTCACTTCCTGGCGGACCAGCTTGAGCAGCATCCCGACCTCGAAATGCTCGTACCAGGCGTCCAGGCTGCCCATCCCGGCGGCCCGGCGCATCCGGCTGCGGTACTCCTGGACCCCGGCCATGACCACGGCGCGGCGGTCGGCCCGGGAGAAGCCGCGGTCGCGTCCCATGATCTCGAAGCTGGCCGCCAGCCGCTTCACGTCCCACTCCCACGGTCCGGGCAGGGTCTCGTCGAAATCGTTGATGTCGAATATCAGCTGCCGCTCGGGCGTGCCGAACAGGCCGAAGTTCGACAGGTGGGCGTCACCGCACAGTTGCACGGTGATCCCGCTCACCGGGGTGGCCGCGAGGTCGGCCGCCATGATCAGCGCCCCGCCCCGGTAGAACGTGAACGGCGAGGCCAGCATCCTCCCGTAGCGGATCGGGACCAGAAACGGTACCCGGCTCGCCCCCTGCTCTTCGAGCAGCGCGATCGGGTCGGGGCGATCGGGGGCAGGCTGCCACGGCCCGTGGCTGGATCGCGGCGTGTCCTTGCGCGCGGTCAGGCCCCGGGCGACCCGCTCGTCCACGGACAGATGCCGACGCCGCCACGAGGACGCGAACGGTCCTACCGCGTCGGGCGGTACGACTCCGCTCCGGCGCGAATGTTCCTGCATCATGCCTCCGCTTTCATAGGTACTCTCTCTTCCGCATCCACACCAGGGTCATCCAGCCCCAGATGGGTGGCAGGTACGACGTGAACAGGCGCTGGATGAAGACCGCGGCGGTCGCGTCGGCCTCCGAGACCCCGGCCGCGGTGAGGCCGAGGATCATGCCCGCCTCCACCACCCCCATGCCGCCCGGTGACGGCGAGATGCCCCCGATGATCCCGGCCAGGAAGATGACCACGTACAAGGTCGGCAGGTTGAGATGGTCGCCGAACGCCCGCAGCGACACGGACAGTGCCATGGCGACCAGCAGCTCTGATCCGATCGAGCCGCCGAGCAGCAGTACGAGCTTGCCCGGCGAGCTGGCTACCTGCCGGAGGTTGCCCCAGATGTCCCGCGCCTTGGGGCGCAGCTTGCTGGCCGCCAGTCGCCGCAGCCGGGGCACGGCCAGGACCAGGCCGATCACCAGGCCGACCAGCACCACGACGGCCAGGATGATCCAGACCAGCTTCGAATCCCCGCCGGACTCGGGGGTGACCTCGAAGTGGATATTCCCCCAGGCGAACGGCAGCGAGATCAGGGTCAACACGGCGATGGCGATCCAGCTGACGGCGGCCATGATGGCGCCCGAGCTCAGTGCCACCGTGGCGTCATAGCCCTGCCGCTGGTAGAACCGCACCCGGGTGGCGAACACGGCCGCCGTGCCGCCGGCCAACGCGCTGAACGCGTTGGCGAACTCGACGGCCACCGCCCGCCCGAACGGCAGCGGCCCGGACACGCTGCCCACCGTTTCGACGCCGGAGGCCACGTAGGCCAGCTGGGCCAGGACCAGCGCCATGATGACCCACAGCCACTCGGCCCCGATCACGGTGTCAAAGGACTTGGACACGTCGATGAGCACGCCGATCAGCGCCCAGCCGCCGACGAGCGTGCCGATGATCATGATCAGCGTCGGCCAGCTCACCCGGCGGGGCTCGACCAGCTTCGGTAGCTCGATCGAGGCGGCCTGGGCGGCGCGCTGACGGACCTCCGGGAGCAGCTCGCGCCGGCCCCGCAGGCTCCGTACGAGCAGCGGGTCCAAGGCCGGCTTCTGCAGATGCCGCAGGGCCTCGCCCAGCAGTTCCGGGTCCAGGCTGCGGGCCGCGGAATCGGCCGCTCGCTGGGTGCCGACCGCTACGGCCGTGGCCGCCAGGGCGCCAGCCAGGTCGCGGTCAAGCTGGTCCGGGGAGGCGCCCGCCGAGGCGTTACGGAAGTCCGCTAGCGCCACGGCCTGGGCCGCCGGGTCGACCAGCACCGCGTCACCGCTGATCGCGCCGTGCGCGATGCGGGCTCGCCGCAGGATCAGCAACTGGCGGTATAGGTCGTCGAGCATGGCGTCGCTGATCTCGGCGGCGTCCGCGTCCGACAGCGCCGTTCCCGGCGGCAGCCGGCCGACCAGCAGCGCGTCATCGGCAGGCCCGGCCGTTCCGGCTTCGGCGATCTCGGGCACGGTGACCCCCGCCTGGCCCGCCCGCAAGGTGAGGTAGGCCTCGTGCTCGACCTGCTGCAGCCGGGTGAGCGTGAGGCCCGGCCCGGAGTCCCGGTACAGCAGGAACCGGCCCGCCTTGGTGAGCAGCCTGGCGTCGGCCGCGTCCCGGCCGTAGACCTCGACGCCGAGGCGACCGGGCGGAACCGCCTCGGTGGCCTCGAACTTGGCCACGCCCCAGACCTGCCGGGCCGCCGGGTGCACGTCACTCGCGCAGATGCCGAACTCCTCGAGCAGCAGCCCCACCTCGCCGGCGGAGGGCAGGCCGAGCGGTGAGCCAAAGACGAGCCGGACCACCGCGGTCACCCCCCAGCCGATGGCCAGGCTGCCCAGGACGTTGAGCGGTAGCCCGTGACCTCCGACGGCCGCGGCCAGGGCCACCAGGCCGATGAAGATCTCGATGAGGCGCTGCACGCCCCGCGCCAGGTACGGCAGCGAGGCGGCGGCCACCGCCATGAACACGGCGACCTGTACGACGGGGAAGCGCATGTAATAGTCGTCGATCACGATCCCGGCCGGCCGCCCGCCGCGGCTGCCGAGCAGGACGATCAGGATCCCGCACACCGCCGCCGTCCCGGCCGCGCTCAGCCCGATATCGCGCGCGACCTCCCACCGGCGCGCGACCAGCGCCAGCGCCACCAGGAAGATCACGACGCCGAATGAGCCCGCCTGGTACACCACCGTCACCAGCCAGGTGATGCTCCACGGCGGCGGATGGATCACCTGGGCGATGGCCCGGTCGACCCGGGAGTCGTACCGGATGACGAGCAGGCAGCACACCAGGGCGAGGATGGCAGCGGCCAGGCGCACGCCGTCGCTTCCCCGACGGCGTCGCTGGCCGCTGCCGACCGGCGCGAATATGACCGAGCGCCAGCCACGCAGGAGATGCTGCTCAGGAACGGAGCTCTCCCTCTCGGCGAGGTTCCCGGTCATACCGCCCAGCTTGTCACTCAGGCCAGGATCTTGGCCTTCTGGCTCTCGAACTCCGCAGGCGTGATGACCCCTCGATCGCGCAGGTCGGCCAGCTTGGCCAGCTGATCGGCCGTACTCGGCGTGCCCGCGGCCTCCTGGATGTAGCGGCGAGCCTCCTGATCCTGCTGCTGTGCCTCCTTCACGGCCCGCTCATGCATCGAGCCGCCGCGGACGATCAGGTAGACCAGGACTCCGATCAGCGGGATGAACAGCACGAAGATGAACCACAGCGCCTTCGCAAAGCCCGACAGATCGCGGCTGCGGAAGATGTCGATGAAGACGTAGATCAGAATCCAGATCCAGATCACCCACAGGAAGATCTCGAAGATCGTCCAGAACGCTCCGAGCAGCGGATAAGAGTAGGAACTGGCGAGAAACATGGCGACTCCAGTGGGACGATGGAACGTACATGGTCGCGATGGTCTCACATGTGAGCGGTTCAAGTGCCTCGCCCGGCGCGGGTGATTTAACAAGCCTGCGTCTGGCCGCTGGCACAATTGCTGTGGTGACTGCGAATCAGCTCCCGTCGGTGGACGAGCGGATCGCCGGCGAGCTCGGTGTGGCCGTCCGGCAGGTCAGCGCCGCGGTTGACCTGCTCGACGGCGGCGCGACCGTGCCGTTCATCGCCAGGTACCGCAAGGAAGCCACCGGCGCCCTGGACGACGCGCAGCTGCGTACGCTCGAAGAGCGGCTGCGCTACCTGCGCGAGCTCGACGAGCGTCGCGAGGCGATCCTCAAGGAGATCACGGCCCAGGGCAAGCTGACCGGCCAGCTCGAGGCCCAGATCCGGGCCGCCGACGCCAAGGCCCGGCTCGAGGACCTGTACCTGCCCTACAAGCCCAAGCGCCGCACCAAGGCCCAGATCGCCCGCGAGGCGGGCCTGGAGCCGCTGGCCGGCCTGCTGCTCGGCGACCCCACCCGGGACCCGCAGCACGAGGCCGCGAGCTACGTCAACGAGAACGTCCCCGACGCGAACGCCGCGCTGGACGGCGCCCGCGCCATCCTGGTCGAGCGGTTCGCCGAGGACGCCGACCTGATCGGGGAGCTGCGCGAGGCGATGGCCGCTCGCGGCTCGCTGATCTCCAAGGTCCGCGCGGGCCAAGAACTTCAGGGCGCGAAGTTCGCCGACTACTTCGAGTTCAGCGAGCCCTTTGCCCGGCTGCCCGCGCATCGCATCCTCGCCCTGTTCCGGGGCGAGAAGGAGGAGATCCTCGACCTCACGTTCGATCCCGGCGCCGACGACGCCGCGAATGAGCAGCGCATCGCCGAACGCTTCGGCCTCCGCGACGAAGGCCGTCCCGCCGACCCGTGGCTGGGTGCCACCGTGCACTGGGCCTGGCGCACCCGCATCCTGACCCACCTGAGCGTGGACATCCGGGTCCGGCTGTGGCAGCTGGCCGAGGACGAGGCGGTCCGGGTGTTCGCGGCCAACGTGCGTGACCTGCTGCTGGCCGCCCCGGCGGGCGCGCGGGTCACGATCGGCCTGGATCCCGGCTTCCGGACCGGGGTCAAGGTCGCCGTCACCGACGGGACCGGCAAGGTGACCGCGACCGCGACCATCTACCCGCACGAGCCGCACCGCCAGTGGGACAAGTCCCTCGATGCCCTGGCCAGGCTGGCGCGACTGCACCACGCGGAGCTCATCGCGATCGGCAACGGTACCGCCTCGCGGGAGACCGACCGGCTGGCCGCGGACCTGATCAAGCGGCACCCCGAGCTCAAGCTGACCAAGGTCGTGGTCTCTGAGGCGGGCGCCAGCGTCTACTCCGCGTCGGCCTACGCCTCGCACGAGCTCGGTGACCTGGACGTCTCGCTGCGCGGCGCGGTATCCATTGCGCGGCGGCTCCAGGACCCGCTGGCCGAGCTAGTCAAGATCGACCCCAAGTCGATCGGCGTCGGCCAGTACCAGCACGACGTCACCGAAGGCAAGCTGCCGCACTCGCTGGACGCCGTGGTCGAGGACTGCGTGAACGCGGTCGGCGTCGACCTGAACACCGCCTCCCAGCCGCTGCTGGCCCGGGTCTCCGGCATCACCGCAGGCCTGGCCACCGCGATCGTGACCCGCCGGGACTCCGAGGGCCCCTTCAAGACCCGTCAGCAGCTGATGAAGGTCCCCCGGCTCGGCCCGAAGGCCTTCGAGCAGTGCGCCGGGTTCCTGCGCATCCGCGGCGGCGATGACCCGCTCGACGCGTCCGGTGTGCACCCCGAGGCCTACCCGGTCGTCCGCCGCATCCTGGCCTCCACCGGCTCCACGGCAGGCGCCCTGATCGGCAGCACCGCCACGCTCCGCGCCCTGAAGCCCGAGCAGTTCACCGACGACCGGTTCGGCCTGCCGACGGTCACCGACATCCTGCGCGAGCTGGAGAAGCCCGGTCGCGACCCGCGTCCCGCGTTCGCCACCGCGACGTTCGCCGAGGGCGTCGAGACCCTCGAGGACCTCCGGCCGGGCATGGTGCTGGAGGGCGTGGTGACCAACGTGGCCGCGTTCGGCGCGTTCGTCGACGTCGGCGTGCATCAGGACGGGCTGGTGCACGTATCCGCCATGTCGCGCACCTTCGTCTCCGATCCGCGTACGGTGGTCAAGTCCGGCGACGTGGTGCGGGTCAAGGTGCTCTCCGTCGACGTCCCCCGGCACCGGATCTCGCTCACGCTCCGGCTGGATGACGAAGCGCCCGCCGCCGCAGGCGGCCAGGCCAGCACTGCGCCGGCAGGCGACCGCGGACGACCTCAGGACCGTTCCTCAGAAAAATTGGCCCGAACGGACCGTGGTTCACGCCCCCGCCCCGCTCCCAGCGCTCCGGAGGGCGCGCTTGCCGATGCCCTGCGCAAAGCGGGGCTTGACCCGTCAAACCCGAAAGGGCCCGCGCACCGGTAGCATCGGGTAACCAACCCTCTCCGAACATCAGGGAGTCCGCCGTGTCCAGCCAGCAGCCTCGCATCACTCTCGCGGGAAGCGAGTACGTGGTCGAGGCGGGCACGACGGCGGGCGCGGCCCTGCTGAGCATCGGCTGCGGCTCGGACGTCATCGCCGCGCGGGTCAACGGCGAGCTGCGCGACCTGGCCTACCAGGTGGCCGACGGGGACGTCGTGGAGCCGGTGGAGATGGCCAGCGACGACGGCCGCTACATCATGCGGCATTCGGCCGCGCACGTCATGGCCCAGGCCGTGCAGCAGCTGTTCCCGCAGGCCGAGCTCGGCATCGGCCCGCCGGTGGACAACGGCTTCTACTACGACTTCGACGTGCCCAAGCCGTTCACCCCCGAGGACTTGAAGGCGATCGAGGCGCGCATGCGCCAGATCATCAAGCAGGGCCAGCGGTTCTCCCGGCGGGTGGTGGCCGACGAGCAGGCCCGCGAGGAACTTCACGACGAGCCCTACAAGCTGGAGCTGATCGGGCTGAAGGGGCACGGATCCGGCTCGCTGGACTTCGAGCTCAGCGAGGGCGTCGAGGTCGGCGGTCCGGAGCTGACCATCTACGACAACCTGGACGCGAACACCGGTGAGGTGCGCTGGAAGGACCTGTGCCGCGGCCCGCACGTGCCCACCACCCGGCAGATCCCCGCGTTCAAGCTGATGCGCACCGGCGGCGCCTACTGGCGGGGCAGTGAGAAGAACCGGCAACTGCAGCGGATCTACGGCACCGCCTGGGAGTCCCGCCCGCGCCAGGACGAGTACCTGGAGTTCCTGGTCGAGGCCGAGAAGCGCGACCACCGCAAGCTCGGCGCCGAGCTCGACCTGTTCTCGTTCCCGGCCGAGATCGGCAGCGGCCTGGCCGTCTTCCATCCCAAGGGCGGCATGGTCCGCAAGATCCTGGAGGACTACTCGCAGCGCCGGCACGAGGAGGCCGGCTACGAATTCGTGAACACCCCGCACATCACCAAGTCGGAGCTGTTCGAGATCTCGGGGCACCTGAGCTGGTTCGGGGAGAACATCTTCCCGCCCATAGAGTTCGAGGGCGCCAAGTACTACCTCAAGCCCATGAACTGCCCGATGCACATCCTGATCTACCAGTCCCGGGGCCGGTCCTACCGGGACCTGCCGCTGCCGCTGTTCGAGTTCGGCACGGTCTACCGCTACGAGAAGTCCGGGGTGGTGCACGGCCTGACCCGGGTCCGCGGGCTGACCATGGACGACGCGCACATCTTCTGCACCAGGGAGCAGACCGGCGAGGAGCTGCGGCGGCTGCTGACCTTCGTCCTGGACCTGCTGCGCGACTACGGCCTGAACGACTTCTACCTGGAGCTGTCCACCCGGGACGACGAGAAGCAGAAGTGGGTCGGCACCTACGAGGACTGGGACCAGGCCACCCGGGAACTGGCCGAGGCCGCCGAGGAATCCGGCCTGGAGCTGGTGGCCGACCCGGGCGGCGCGGCGTTCTACGGGCCGAAGATCTCGGTGCAGGCCCGGGACGCGATCGGCCGGACCTGGCAGCTGTCCACCATCCAGGTCGACTACAACTTGCCGAAGCGGTTCGGGCTGGAGTACCAGGCCGCCGACGGGACCCGGCAGCAGCCGATCATGATCCACCGGGCGCTGTTCGGGTCGATCGAACGGTTCTTCGGCATCCTGGTCGAGCACTACGCGGGCGCGTTCCCGCCCTGGCTAGCCCCGGTTCAGGTGGTCGGCATCCCCATCGCCGACGCGCACGTGCCGTACCTGTCGAGGGTCGCCGACCAGCTACGCGAGCATGGCATCCGGATCGAGGTCGACGCCAGCGATGACCGGATGCAGAAGAAGATCCGGACCGCGCAGCGGCAGAAGGTCCCCTACATGCTGATCGCGGGCGACGATGACCTGGCCAGGGAGGCGGTGTCGTTCCGCTACCGCGACGGGTCGCAGAAGAACGGCGTCCCGGTGCCCGAAGCGATCGCCGAGATCGTCACCGCCGTGCGCGACCGCATCCAGGTGTAGCCCGGTGCCGGACGACCCCGCCGACCCCGCCGGCCCTGCTGGCCCTGCTAACGAGGTCTTCACGGGCGTCCCCGATTCGTTCGGGCGGCTGTGGACGCCGCACCGGATGGCGTACATCAAGGGGGAAGGCAAGCCATCCGGCCCGGGCGCGGATGAGGACTGCCCGTTCGACCGCGCGCCCCAGCTGAGCGACGAGGACGCCCTGATCGTCGCCCGCGGCTCGCTGGTCTACGCAGTGCTGAACCTGTACCCCTACAACGCCGGTCACCTGCTTGTCGTCCCGTACCGGCACGTGGCCGACTACACGGACCTGACCGTCGCGGAGACCGCCGAGTTCGCGTCTTACACCCAGCGCGCCATCCGCGCCCTGCGCCAGGCCTCGGGCCCGCACGGGTTCAACATCGGCATCAACCTCGGTTCGGTGGCGGGCGCCGGCATCGCCGCCCACCTGCACCAACACGTGGTGCCCAGGTGGGGCGGCGACACCAACTTCATGCCGGTGGTCGGGCGCACCCGCGTCCTGCCCCAGCTCCTCGCCGACACCCGCAAGCTCCTAGCTGACTCCTGGCCCGATTAGTCCGGGGGACGACCCCCGGAACCCCCCGCTGCGCTTCGCGCCCCGCTGCGGTGCCGCACCGTACCATCACACGGCCGGGAGGGCCGAAGGCCCTCCGCAAGCCGCGCGATCTCGGAGCTTCGCTCCTCGCTCCTCTTAGTTGTCCTTCTTGGCCTCGGCGGCGAACTTGCTGGCCAGGTGCGAGGGCAGCGGCTCGTGGCGCCGGTACTGCCGGGTGAACGAGCCGGTGCCCTGCGACAGCGACCGCAGATCGATGGCGTACCGGGTGATCTCCAGTTCCGGGACCTCCGCCTTGACCAGGGTCCGGCCGACGCCGATCGATTCGGTGCCCAGCACCCGGCCGCGCCGCGAGGACAGGTCCGACATGACCGCGCCCACGTAATCGTCGGGCACCAGCACGGACACCTCGTCCACCGGCTCGAGCAGCGTCGGCTGCGCCTTGTCCACGGCGTCCTTCAGGGCCAGCCGCCCGGCCTTCTGGAACGCCATGTCGGAGGAGTCCACCGAGTGCGCCTTGCCGTCGTACAGCGTCACTCGCACGCCGGTCATCGGGTAGCCGGCCAGCACGCCCTGCTCCATCTGCCAGCGGACGCCCTTCTCCACCGAGGGGATGAACTGGCGCGGCACCACGCCCCCGACGATCTTGTCCACGAACTCGAAGCCGGCCGAGTCTTCCAGCGGCTCTACCTCGATGTGGGCGATGCCGTACTCGCCGTGCCCGCCGCTCTGCTTCACGTTGCGGCCCAGGCCCTGGCCCTTGCCCGCGATGGTCTCGCGCAGCGGGACGCGCAGGTCGGTGGTCTCTACCGCGACGCCTTGCCGGTTGGCCAGCCGGTCGAGCAGCAGGTCGGTGTGGGCCTCGCCCATCGTCCACAGCACCAGCTGGTGGGTCTCCGGGTTGTTCTCCAAGCGCAGCGTCGGATCCTCGGCCACCAGTCGGCTCAGGCCCTGGGACAGCTTGTCCTCGTCCGCCTTGGACTTGGCTACGATCGCCACCGGCAACAGCGGCTCGGGAATCGACCACGGCTCCATGAGCAGCGGGTGGTCCTTGTCCGACAGGGTGTCGCCGGTCTCGGCGGTGCCCAGCTTGGCCACGGCACAGATGTCGCCGGCCGTGCACTGGGTGACCGGCCGCTGCTGCTTGCCGAGCGGCGAGGTCAGCGCGCCGATCCGCTCGTCGTTGTCGTGGTCTTGGTGCCCGCGGGCGGACCGCCCGTGGCCGGACACGTGCACGGAGGCGTCGGGACGCAGAGTGCCGGAGAAGACGCGGACCAGGCTGATCCGGCCCACGTAGGGGTCCGAGGTGGTCTTGACCACCTCGGCCAGCAGCGGGCCCTTGGGGTCAGACGACAGCCCGCTGACGGGCTTGCCGTCCGGGGTGGTCACGGCAGGCAGCGGGTGCTCCGCAGGTGAGGGGAAGGCCTCGGTCATCACCTCGAGCAGTTCGAGCATGCCGATCCGCTGCGGCGCGGACGCGACGAGCACCGGGTAGAAGCTGCCGCGCGCCACGGCCTTCTCCAGATCCTCGATGAGCACCTTGGGGTCGATTTCTTCCCCGGACAGGTACCTGTCCATCAGGCCTTCGTCTTCGCTTTCCTGGATGATGCCTTCGATCAGCTCGCCGCGCAGTTCCTCCATCCGGTCTGCGTCGGCGTCCGAGGGGGCGCCCTCGGACCGGTTCCCGCCCGCGTAGCTGAACAGCTTCTGCGACAGCAGCCCGATCAATCCGTCCGCCGGGGCGCCGACCGGCAGGTACAGGGGCGCGACCGCGTCGCCGAAGGCCTCCCGGCAGGCGGCCAGGCAGGCGTCGAATTCGGCCCGCTGGTGGTCGATCTTGGTGATGACCACCGCGCGCGGCATGCCCACCGCGGCGCACTCCTCCCACAGCATCCGGGTCAGACCGTCGATCCCGTCGGTGGCGGAGACGGCGAACAGCGCCGCGTCCGCGGCCCGGAGCCCGGCCCGAAGGTCCCCCGTGAAGTCGGCGTAGCCGGGCGTGTCGAGCAGATTGACCTTGATGCCGTTGTGCACGAGGGGCGCGAGCGTCAGGTTGATCGAGCGCTGCTGCCTGATCTCGACCTCATCGAAGTCGCTGACCGTGGTGCCCTCTTCGATGCTGCCCTGCCGCTGGATCGTGCCCGTCACGGCCAGCAGCGCCTCGATCAGACTGGTCTTCCCGGAACCGGAATGGCCGACCAGCACCACGTTCCTTACCTGGTCGGCCGCCGGTGCCCTGCCGGCGGCTCCTCCCGCCCCACTCGGTGTTGTTGCCAATTTCCTTCGCCTCCTTGCGATGTGCCTCCCGCGGAGCGCAGCTCCGCTCCGGGGGGTCGTCCCCCCGGGAATGGTGCTGCGCACGACCAGCCTTAACCCGCGAGCACCGTGACCACAACCCCCACGCCGAGAATCTTCGCGGTGGCCGTAAAGTGAAGTCGGCGTCTCTCTCCGGCCCAGCACAATCGCCCCTGAGCCAAGCCATTATTATCGGACGGCCATGCTGAACCCGCTGCGGCCCGTCATGACGCGCATCTTCACCCCGGTCGGTGCGGTCCTGGCGCGTACTCCCATCACGGCGAACGCGATCACCGTCATCGGCACGGTGGGCGTGGCGGGCGGGGCGCTCGGCCTGTTCCCCATTGGCGAGCTGTTCCCCGGCGCCTTGACCTGCACGATCTTCGTGCTTCTGGACATGCTGGACGGCGTGCTGGCCCGGATCAAGGGCACCACCGGCACCTGGGGGGCGTTCCTCGACTCGACCATGGACCGTATCGCCGACGCCGCCATCTTCAGCGGCCTGGTGATCTGGTTCATGCTCGGCGGGCACGACCCGCTGCTGGCCGGGGTCTCGCTGTTCTGCCTGGTCGCGGGCATCCTGGTGTCGTATACGAAGGCCCGGGCCGAGGGCCTCGGGCTGCGCTGCGACGTGGGCCTGATCGAACGGCCCGAGCGCATGCTCATATCGCTGATCGCGGTCGGCGTTTCCGGCCTGGGCGTGCCGTACATTCTCAACGTGGGGCTCTGGGCGCTGGCGGCGGGGAGCGCTTTTACATTCGGGCAGCGGGTGCGTGCGGTCTACCAGGCCGCCCGGCCTCCCGTAGCCCCAGGCGGCGGATAGGGAGGCTGGGCGTGGCGGGTTCAGCGGGGTCCACCGGGCTCAGCGAGCGGCTGACGGGGTTCGCGTACCAGCTGGGCTGGAAGCTCATCTGCCGCATCCCGGAGTCGTGGGCGCGCTGGGCCTTTACCAAGGTGGCCGACATCGCCTGGCGGCGGCAGGGCCCGAAGGTCCAGGTGCTGGAGGCCAACCTGCGCCGCGTCCTGAGTTACCGGCACCAGAGCCCGGACGTGGACGGCAAGGAGCTGCGGACCCTGTCCCGCGCCGCGCTGCGCTCCTACGCCCGGTACTGGCTCGAGACGTTCCGGCTGCCGGTGATCCCGGTCGAGCGGATCGTGTCCGGGATGCACATTGACGCCGCGGGGGAGGAGGCCATGTTCGCGAACCTGAAGGCCGGCCGCGGCGTGGTCATCGCGCTGCCGCACATGGGCAACTTCGAGCAGGCGGGTGCCTGGGTCGTCGCGCGCGGAGCCGGCTCGTTCACCACCGTCGTGGAGCGGCTCAGGCCAGAATCGGTGTATGAGGCGTTCGTCCGGTTCCGCCAGAGCCTGGGGATGGAAGTCCTGCCGCTGACCGGCGGCCAGGCCCCGTTCGGGATCCTGGCCCAGCGGTTGCGCGCGGGCAAGCTGGTCTGCCTGGTCAGCGACCGAGACCTTAAGGATACCGGCATCGAGGTCGAGATGTTCGGGGAGAAGGCGCGGATCGCCGCGACCGCCGGCCTCGCGCTACACACCGGTGCCGCGCTGATGCCGGTCGCCACCTGGTTCGAGGGGAACGACTGGGGCGCGCACATCTACCCGGAGATCCCGGTGCCCGACTCAGGCACCCGGGCGGAGAAGATCGCGGCGATGAGCCAGCAGCTGGCCCGGGTCTTCGAGATCGGCATCGCCGAGCACCCGCAAGACTGGCACATGCTGCAGCGGGTCTTCACCGCCGATCTTGACCAGGGCCGCCTCCCAGCGCCCCAGGCGATGGAAAAGCAATGAAAATCGGGATGGTCTGCCCCTACTCCTGGGACGTGCCCGGGGGCGTGCAGTCGCACATCAGGGATCTGGCCGAGGCCCTGATCGATGAGGGGCACGAGGTCTCGGTGATCTCCCCGGCCGACGACGACACGCCGCTACCGCCCTACGTGGTGGGGGCCGGCCGCGCGGTGCCCGTGCCCTACAACGGGTCGGTGGCCCGGCTGTCGTTCGGCTTCCTGTCGGTGAGCCGGGTCCGGCGCTGGATCAAGGAGGGCGGGTTCGACGTCCTGCACGTGCACGAGCCGGAGATCCCGAGCCTGTCGCTGCTGGCCTGCTGGGTGGCCACCGGACCGATCGTCGCCACCGTGCACACCGCGATCCCGCGCTCGCGCATCCTGCTGGTCACCTACCCGGTGGTGCGGACCGGGATGGAGAAGATCAACGGCCGGATCGCGGTGTCCGAGGCGGCCCGCACCACGCTGGTCGAGCACATCGGCGGCAACGCCGTCGTCATCCCCAACGGCGTGGCCATCCGCCGCTACCGCAAGGCCGAGCCGCTGCCCGGCTGGCCCGGCCCCGGCGGCGCCATCGGCTTCCTGGGACGGCTGGACGAGCCGCGAAAGGGCCTGGCCGTCCTGCTCAAGGCGTTCGAGATCCTGGCCCCCGGCCGGCCCGGGCTGCGGCTGCTGGTGGCCGGCCGGGCCGCAGACGCCGAGGAGGTGCTGCACCGCGTGCCTGCCGACCTGCGAGACCGGGTGGTACTGCTCGGCCAGGTCAGCGAGGACGACAAGATCCGTGTCCTGCATTCGGTCGACGTGTTCTGCTCGCCGAACACCGGCGGCGAGTCGTTCGGCATCGTCACCGCCGAGGCGATGGCGGCCGGCCTGCCCGTGGTGGCCAGTGATATCGACGCGTTCCGCCAGGTCCTGGACGGCGGCGAGGCGGGGGAGCTGTTCACCGTCGGCGACGCCGTCGACCTGGCCCGGGCCGCCGGGCGCTTGCTGGACGACCCCGCGCGCCGCGCGGAGCTGTCGGCCGCCGCGCTGGCCGCCGTGGCCCAGTACGACTGGTCGGTGGTGGCCCGCGACGTGCTCCGCGTCTACGAGACGGTCATGCTCGGCCGCACCCCCGTCGCCGTGGCCCAGGACGCCGGTGCTTTCCCATGATCGCCGACATCATCCTGGTCATCGCGGGCGCGCTGTTCGTCGGGGTCTACGTGTCCTGGCGGGCCGGACGGATCGACCGGCTGCACGCGCGGGTGGAAATAGCCCGCGTCGCGCTGGACGTGACCCTGCTGCGGCGCAGTTCCGTGGCCCAGGAACTGGCGACCTCCGGGCTGCTCGATCCGGCCACCAGCCTCTTGCTGGCCGCGGCGGTGCTCGGGACGCGGGGCGGGGAACGGCCGCGTGACCTGGCCGAGAGCGACCTGACCCGGGCGTTGCGGGCCGCCTTCAGCCAGCCCGACTTCCGTGCCTCGCTGAGCGGCAAGGAAGGCGCCGACGAGCTGCTGGCCGAGGTTGAGGAGGCGGCACACCAGGTGTTCGTGGCCCGCAAGTTCTACAACGACCTGGTCGCGGTGACCCGGGACGCGCGGAGCCGGCCGCTGGCCCGCGTGCTGCACCTGGCCGGCCGGGCCAAAGCCCCGGTGTTCTTCGAGATGGACGACTCCCTCATCGCCGAGAAGCCCGGCGTCCCCCTCGGTTCCGGATCCGGCTGACCAGGCCGGTGCCGGGGCGATCTCCCCGCCCGCTGGCCATACCATGGTCGTAAGCAGCCGTGATTGATCAAGCGAGGTTTCGAGTGTCCACTGTCAACGCTGAAAACGCCATGGGGCCGGCCACCGGGACCGCGCGGGTGAAGCGCGGCATGGCGGAGATGCTCAAGGGCGGCGTGATCATGGACGTGGTCACGCCCGACCAGGCCAAGATCGCCGAGGACGCCGGCGCGGTCGCGGTGATGGCGCTGGAGCGCGTACCGGCCGACATCCGCGCTCAGGGCGGCGTGGCCCGGATGAGCGACCCTGACATGATCGACGGCATCATCGCCGCGGTGTCCATCCCGGTCATGGCCAAGTGCCGGATCGGGCACTTCGCCGAGGCGCAGGTCTTGCAGGCTATCGGGGTCGACTACATTGACGAGTCCGAGGTGCTCACCCCGGCCGACGAGGCCCATCACGTCGACAAGTGGAAGTTCACCGTGCCGTTCGTGTGCGGCGCCACCAACCTGGGCGAGGCGCTGCGGCGGCTCGCCGAGGGCGCGGCCATGATCCGCTCCAAGGGCGAGGCCGGGACGGGCAACGTGGTCGAGGCCACCCGGCATATGCGCTCGATCCGGTCTGAGATCGCGCGGCTGTCCGGCTTGCCCGCCGAGGAGCTGTTCACCGCGGCCAAGGAGCTCGGCGCCCCCTACGAGCTGGTGGCCGAGGTGGCCCAGGCGGGCCGGCTGCCGGTCGTGCTGTTCACCGCGGGCGGCATCGCGACCCCCGCGGATGCCGCGCTGATGATGCAGCTCGGCGCCGAGGGCGTGTTCGTCGGCTCCGGCATCTTCAAGTCCGGCGACCCGGCCAAGCGCGCCGCCGCGATCGTCAAGGCCACTACCTTCCACGACGACCCGGACGTGGTGGCCAAGGTCTCCCGCGGTCTCGGCGAGGCGATGGTCGGCATCAACCTGGACACCCTGCCCGCCGACCAGCACTACGCCGGCCGCGGCTGGTAGCTCCCCGCACCCCGCACCCCGCGTCCCTCGCTGGCCCCGCGTCCCTCGCTGGCCCCGCGCGCCGTACCCGCCGCCACCCACCAAAGCGAATGAAACCCGGGTTTCACTGTGCTCTAGCGTAGTGAAACCGGGGTTTCACTCCACCAAGGAGGCCAGCAGCAGCGGGAAGAAGAGCAGCGGTTTCGGTGTTTTAACGGGGTTACGTCTGGAGGGGTCATGCCTGCACCGGTAATCGGGGTGCTCGCCCTGCAGGGCGATGTCCCCGAGCACCTGCGCGCGCTCGAGGAAGTCCAGGCCACCGCCGTCCCGGTGCGTCGGCCGGAGGAGCTGCATCGCGTGGACGGCCTGGTCATCCCGGGTGGTGAGTCGACGACGCTGTGGCGGCTGTCCCTGGCGTTCGACATGCTCGAGCCGCTGCGGAAGCTGATCGCGTCCGGCCTGCCCGCGTTCGGGTCCTGTGCCGGGATGATCATGCTGGCCGACCGGCTCGCCGACGGCGTGCCCGGCCAGCAGACCTTCGGCGGGATCGACATGACCGTGCGCCGGAATGCCTTCGGCCGTCAGGTCGACTCCTTTGAGCACGACATCACGCTGTCCGGCCTGGACGGAGACGACGCCAGGCCGCTGCGGGCGGTCTTTATCCGGGCCCCCTGGGTGGAGCAGAATGGCGGGAACGTCGCCGTCCTGGGCACCGAGGAGCGCACGGGTAGGATCGTCGCGGTGCGGCAGGGGCCGCTGCTGGCCACGGCCTTCCACCCCGAGCTGACCCCGGACCGGCGTATCCATGAGCTATTCGTTGACATTGTGAAGGACAACACATGAGCGGCCACTCCAAGTGGGCCACCACCAAGCACAAGAAGGCGGTGGTCGACGCCAAGCGCGGCAAGCTGTTCGCCAAGCTGATCAAGAACGTCGAGGTCGCCGCGCGCACCGGCGGGGGAGACCCGGCGGGCAACCCGACGCTGTACGACGCCATCCAGAAGGCAAAGAAGAGCTCGGTCCCGAACGACAACATCGACCGCGCCCTACGCCGGGGCAGCGGGGCCGAGGCCGGCGGTGCACAGTACGAGAACATCACGTACGAGGGTTACGCCCCCGGCGGGGTCGCGGTACTCGTGGAGTGCCTGACCGATAACCGGAACCGGGCCGCCTCGGATGTGCGCACCGCGTTCAGCCGCAACGGCGGCTCGATGGCCGACCCCGGGTCGGTGGCGTACCTGTTCCACCGCAAGGGGGTCATCGTCGTCGAGAAGAAGGGCGTGACCGAGGACGACGTGCTCGCGGCCGTGCTCGACACGGGCGCCGAGGAGGTCAACGATCTCGGTGAGTCGTTCGAGGTCGTGTCCGAGCCGTCCGACCTGGTGGCGACCCGCGCGGCGCTGCAGGACGCGGGCATCGACTACGACTCCGCGGACGTGGCCTTCCTGCCCAGTGTCGAGATCGACCTCGACGAGGAGCAGGCCAGGCGGGTGTTCCGGCTGATCGACGCGCTCGAGGACTCCGACGACGTGCAGGACGTCTACGCCAATTACTCGGTCTCCGACGACATCATCGACAAGCTCGGCTGACGCCCGGGGTCGGGCTCCTGCCCTACGGTGGGTGGTCGTGGCCGATCAATCGGATGCGACCCCAGTCCTGATCCGCCACTCACCCTGGGCGCCCGCGGCCTGGCCGCGCTGTATGCCGGGACCCCGGTCACCGTGCTGCGCCAGGCCGGCCTGGCCTCCAGCGGCTCGCCGGAGGACGACGCGGCCCTGGACGCCGCGTTCGCCTACATGCTCGACCCCTTCTGAGCCGATTGACCAGGATTTGCCGGGCGCAAGCCCCGTTCTTCAGCATCGTTGCTGCTCGATATACTGCCTGATACATGCCGCGCCGGTGTTTTGTCATCCCTTCAGGAGCGGGCGTGAGGCGCGGGAAATCAGATGCCTGCTGCGGCGGGTAATCCCCGGGATTGTCACGGGCCGGTGGCATGCTGGGTGTCATGCAGGTCAGGTACCGGTACCGGCTCTACCCTTCGCCGGGACAGCGGCAGGCCCTGGCGCGGGCGTTCGGGTGCGCCCGGGTGGTGTACAACGAGTGCCTATGCGTTCGGGACGAGGCGTACGCGGCCGGGGACAGGATGAGCGACACCGAGGTGCAACGCCGGGTGATAACCCTGGCCAAGCTCACCCCGGAGCGAGCGTGGCTCGGGGAGGTGGCGTCGGTCGCGCTGGTACAGGCCTGCCAGGATGCGCGGCGCGCGTACAAGAACTGGTTCGACTCGCTGAAAGGTCGGCGCAAGGGGCCGAAGATCAGACATCCCAGGCCGCGCCGTAAGCACGGCCGCCAGTCCATCCGCCTCACCCGCAACGGGTTCGCCCTGCACGGGGAACGGCTGTACGTGGCGAAGGTGGGGGACATCCGGGTTGAGTGGTCACGGGACCTACCGTCGGTCCCGTCATCGGTCACGGTGATCCGCGAGCCGGACGGTAGGTATTACGCCTCATTCGTGGTGGAACGCGGGATCGCCCGGCTTCCCGCGTGCGACCGCGAGGTAGGCATAGACCTCGGCCTAAACAGCCTGGCCGTCACGTCAGACGGCGAGGTGATCGATAACCCGCGATTTCTGCGGAAAGCTCAGCATCGGTTGCGGCGGGCGCAGCGGGTGCTGTCCCGCAGGCAGAAAGGCTCCGCGAACCGGGCCAAGGCCAGGCGCCGTGTCGCGGTTGTGCACCGCAAGGTGCGGGACGCACGTCTCGACCACGCGCACAAGGTCGCTCTCCGGCTGGTCCGCGACAACCAAGCGGTCTACGCCGAAGACCTCGCCGTGTCCGGGCTGATGCGGACGCGGATGGCCAAGTCAGTCGCCGACGCGGGCTGGTCCCAGCTGATGCGGTGCATTGAGGACAAAGCGGCCCAGTATGGCCGCTCGTTCGCCAGGATCGGCAGGTTCGAGCCCACGAGCCAGGTGTGCTCGGCCTGCGGGGTGAAGGACGGTCCGAAGCCGCTCAGCGTCCGCACCTGGACCTGCGCAGCGTGCGGGACGGTCCACGACCGCGACGTGAATGCAGCGAAGAACATATTGGCGGCCGGGCGGGCCGACAATCCAAACGCCTGTCGAGCCGGTGTAAGGCCACACCTCGTGGCAGTCGGCGCTGAAGCAGGAACCCACCGGAGCGTGGCGTGAGCCGCGCTGGAGGAGTCCTCGTCGTTCACGGCGGGGAGGACGTCAAGAACAGATGTTCGTGGACCCCGCTATCCGGATGGGGTTCCTGGTGGGCCTGACTTATGCGCGGCACCCGGTCCGGGTGCTCGGCGTCGACCCGGGGCTGACCAGGTGTGGCGTCGGCGTGGTGGACGGGGCGCCCGGCCGGGCGCTGACCCTGGTCCGGGTCGGGGTCATCAGAACCTCGGCCGACGACGACATCGCGACGCGGCTGCTGGCCATCGAGACCGAGATCGAGCAGTGGCTGGACGCGTGCCAGCCCGACGCGGTCGCGGTTGAGCGGGTCTTCAGCCAGCAGAACGTGCGGACCGTGATGGGCACGGCTCAGGCCGGCGCGGTCGCCATCGTGTGCGCCGCCCGCCGCGGGCTGCCGGTCGCCACCTACACCCCCAGCGAGGTCAAGGCCGCCGTAACCGGCAGCGGGCGGGCCGGCAAGGACCAGGTCACCACCATGGTGACCAAGCTGCTGCGGGTCCCCGACCCGCCCCGTCCCCCAGACGCGGCTGACGCGCTCGCGCTGGCCATCTGTCACGTCTGGCGGGGCAGCGCCCCCATGAGCACGGGGCTGCGGCCCGCGGTCCTGGACCGGCCGGTCAGGCCCGCGGCCGCCAGCATGAGGAGGTAGCGCGTGATCGCTCACGTACGCGGCACGGTCGCCGCGGTGGCACCCGACGGCGCCGTCATCGAGGTCGGCGGCGTCGGGATGCGGGTACAGTGCACTCCGGGTACCCTGGCCACGCTTAGGCCGGGCGAGCCGGCCCAGGTGGCCACCTCCCTGGTGGTCAGGGAGGACTCGCTGACCCTGTACGGCTTCGGCTCCGACGACGAGCGGAACGTTTTCGAGCTGCTGCAGACCGCCAGTGGCGTGGGCCCCAGGCTGGCCCTGGCCATGCTGGCCGTGCACACACCCGATGCGCTGCGCCGGGCCGTCTCGATCGAGGACCTCGGCGCGCTGACCATGGTGCCGGGCATCGGCAAAAAGGGAGCGGAGCGGATCGTGCTCGAACTGCGGGACCGGCTCGGCCCGCCGGGCGAAAGCGGCACCGCGGGCGGCATGCCCGGCGTCCGGCCGCAGCGGGGTCCGCAGTGGCGCGACCAGGTGCAGTCCGGCCTGGTCAACCTGGGCTGGCCGGCCCGTGACGCGGACCAGGCGATCGCGGCCCTGGAGGAGGACGGTACGGTTGACGTCGCGAACGGCGACCCCGTGGACGTCGCCATGGTGCTGCGGGCCGCGCTGCGCAAGCTCAGCAGGCAATGACTGAGAACCGCGACCCGCTGACCCAGGCCGAAGACGCCGAGCTCGCCGCCCGCCGCCGTCGGATGGCCGGTGACGCCGACGCCCCGGGGATGGTGTCCGCGCTGGCCGACGCCGATGAGCGCGTCATCGAAAGCGCGCTGCGGCCCAGGAGGCTCACCGAGTTCACCGGCCAGGCCCGGGTGCGCGAGCAGCTGTCGCTGATCCTGCAGAGCGCCCTGCGGCGCGGTCGGCCGCCGGACCATGTGCTGCTGTCCGGCCCGCCCGGCCTGGGCAAGACCACGATCGCGATGATCGTGGCCGCCGAACTCGGTGCGCCGCTGCGCATCACCAGCGGTCCGGCGATCGAGCGGTCCGGCGACCTGGCCGCGATCTTGTCCACGCTCAGCGAGGGCGAGGTGATCTTCATCGACGAGATCCATCGCCTGGCCCGGCCCGCCGAGGAAATGCTCTACCTGGCCATGGAGGACTTCCGCGTCGACGTGGTGATCGGCAAGGGACCCGGCGCGACCGCCATCCCGCTGGAGATCGCGCCGTTCACGCTGGTCGGGGCGACTACGCGGGCCGGGCTGCTGCCCGCCCCGCTGCGGGACAGGTTCGGCTTCACCGCGCACCTCGATTTCTACGCCCCGGACGAGCTCGAGCACATCATCCGCAGGTCCGCTGGGCTGCTCGGGGTGACGCTCACCGATGAGGGCGCGACCGAGCTGTCCACCCGGTCGCGGGGCACGCCGCGGATCGCGAACCGGCTGCTGCGCCGGGTCCGCGACTACGCGGAGGTCCGGGCCGACGGCGTGGTGACCCGGGAGATCGCCCGCACTGCCCTGGAGATCTACGAGGTGGACTCCCTTGGCCTGGACCGGCTTGACCGGGGCGTGCTGGAGGCGGTGGTCCGCCGGTTCGGCGGCGGACCGGTCGGCCTGTCCACGCTGGCGGTGGCGCTGGGTGAAGAGGCGGAGACGGTCGAGGTGGTGGCCGAGCCCTTCCTGGTCAGGTGCGGACTGCTGGCGCGGACCCCGCGCGGCCGGGTGGCCACCGCGGCTGGCTGGGCTCATCTCGGCCTCACGCCCCCGCCTTCGCCGGCCGAATCGCCGACTCTGTTTGACTTATCCCCGGCGGCAAGATCGCGCCGAGGTCACGATAGTCGGCAAAACCTCGTAGCCTGTTGGTGCACGGTCAAAGCGCGGTTAAACTTCGGCAGTTGGTCGTTGTGCCCCTGCCGCGACCATGCATGCAGAACCAACTGGAAGGATGCCCCGGTCATGGGGAGTTTTACAGCGGTCGTCGCGGCGACCTCAACCAAGGCACACAGCAGTTCTTATACGTTCCTGCTCTTGATCGTGCTGGTTTTCGTCGGCTTCTACTTCCTGATGATCCGGCCGCAGCGGCGCCGCCAGCAGCAGGCCCAGCAGCAGCAGCGCACCCTCACTCCCGGCGCCACGGTCCGGACCACGGCCGGGATGTACGCCACCGTCTCCGCGGTGGACGGCGACGACGTGATCCTCGAGGTCGCGCCGGGCGTAGACGTCCGTTACATGCGGAAGGCCATCATGGCGATCATCTCCGAGGGCGAGCCCGAGGAGACCGAGACCGTCAGCGACGCGCACGACGAGGAATACGCCGACGACGACGTGGCCGAGGACGACGCCGACCTCACTGACGTCCACGATGACACCGAGTCCGCGCCGGATGGCCTCGCCGATTCGCACGACGGCGACCGGGTCAAGTCCGACTAGGACAACGTGTTCTGACCCGCCTGCTGGCATGAGGGTCAACGGGGAACGACCGGAATAGGACAAGCGGAGAAGTGGCAGCCCCAACGAAGACCGTCCCGCACCCGGGACGGGCGCTCGCGGCGCTTATCGCGCTCATCGTGATCATGCTCCTGGCCCTCGTCGGCGGGAACCTGTTCAGCCCGTCCCAGTGGCACAAGGACTTCAGGATCGGTCTCGGCCTCGACCTGTCTAGCGGTACCCAGCTGAGCATGCAGGCCACCACCCTGAGCGGGGGCATCCCGACGGCCAACGACATGAACGAGGCCAAGTCGATCATCTTGTCCCGGGTCAACGCCAGCGGCAACACCGGCGCCGAGGTGCAGACCCAGGGCAACGACATCCTCAACGTGTCGGTCCCGGGCAAGACCACGACCCAGACGGAGCAGCTGGTCAGCGAGACCGCCCTGCTGAACTTCCGCCAGACGCTGCTCTACGAGCCCTACAGTGGCACCAGCAGCACGTCGTCGGCCTCCGCCACGCCCAGCGCCTCGGCCAGCGCGAGCCCCTCGGCCAGCGCGAGTTCCACCGCGAAAGCAACGCCGTCCCCCTCGGCCAGCGCCAGCTCAAAGGCCAGCAGCACGGCTTCGCCCAGCGCATCCGCCTCGTCCAGCCCGAGCCCGAACCCCACGGCCGTGAGCTCCACCACGCTCGGCGACCCCAGCCTGGTCAACAAGCAGACGCTCGAGCTGTTCAACAAGGTGACCTGCAAGCCGGGTGACACGACGAAGTGGAAGCAGCAGGCGGGGTACACCAGCGCCGCGGACTACGACAACGCGAACGCGCAGATCGTCTCGTGCGACAGCCAGGGCAACAAGTACGCGCTGGACGTGGCGAAGGTACCGGGCACGCAGATCCTCACCGCCAGTGCCAACTTGTCCACCACCAGCAACGAGTGGGAAGTCCTGCTGACGCTCAAGGGCGCGGGCGCCGCCGCCTATGCCACCCTGACCTCGGACATGTCCTCCAAGTACTACTCCGCAGGCGGCGGCAACCCGCTGTCCAGCGACTACTGGCTGGACACCATCGCGGTCGTCCTGGACGGGAACGTGGTCACCGCCCCGGAGGTCCTCGGCGCCATCCCCGGCGGCAGCTCCCAGATCACCGGTAACTTCACTCAGGCGCAGGCCACGCAGCTGGCGAACGTGCTGCAGTACGGGTCGCTTCCACTGACCTTCAAGATCCTCACCGCGAATACGGTGTCGGCGACCCTCGGCCACGCCCAACTGGTCGGTGGCCTGATCGCAGCCGCGATCGGGCTGGCCCTGGTGGTGATCTACTCGTTCTTGTACTACCGGGGCCTCGGCCTGGTGTCGGTCGCCAGCCTGGTCATCGCCGGCACGCTGGCCCTGCTGTCGGTGATGCTGCTCACCAAGTACCAGAACTTCACCCTGGAGCTGTCCGGGATCGCGGGCCTGATCGTGGCCATCGGCATCACCGCCGACTCGTTCGTCGTGTTCTTCGAGCGATTGCGGGACGAAGTCCGCGAAGGCAAACAGCTGCGGCCGGCCGTCGAGGCCGGCTGGAAACGGGCCCGGCGCACGATCCTGGTCTCCGACACGGTGTCGTTCATCGCCGCGGTGCTGCTGTACTACTTCTCCATCGGGGAGGTCAAGGGCTTCGCGTACACCCTCGGCCTGACCACGCTCATCGACGTCATCGTCGTGTTCCTGTTCACCAAGCCGATGGTGACCCTGCTGGCCCGGACCAGGTTCTACGGCAACGGCCACCCGCTGTCCGGCCTGGATCCCGCCCGGCTCGGTGCCCGCACCCCGTGGCGGTCCTCGGTCCGGCGTGCCCCGGTCAGGCGCGGACCGGACTCCGCGCCCCGGAGTCCAGTGTCCCGCAGCACCGGGGAGGCATGATGTCGCGGCTCAGCCAGATCGGCGGCAGGCTCTACCGCGGTGAGGTCTCCTACGACTTCGTGGGCCGCCAGCGCCGGTGGTACACGATCTCCGGGGCGATCCTGATCATCAGCATCGTGGCGCTGCTCGTCCACGGCCTGAATTTCAGCGTGGACTTCAAGGGCGGCGCGGTATTCCAGTTCTCCGCGCCCGCCGCGACGCAGACCCAGGTCTCCAACGTCGTCGCGCACGAGGGCGTCAACGGAGCGGTCGTCCGGCAGCTGACCGGCAGGCTGGGCAACAAGTCCTGGCAGGTGCAGACCGACACGCTGACCAGCCAGCAGACCCAGCAGGTCCAGAACGCGCTGACCAGCGACCTGGGCGCCACGGACATGAGCACCTCGTTCGTCGGGGCGAGCTGGGGCAGCCAGATCACGACCAAGGCGATACAGGCCCTGATCACGTTCTTGATCGTGATCGTGCTGTACCTGTCGATCGCCTTCGAATGGAAGATGGCGGTGGCCGCCTTCGTGGCGCTCATCCATGACCTGGTCATCGCCACCGGCGTGTACGCGCTGACCGGATTCCAGGTCAGCCCCGCCACCGTCATCGGGCTGCTGACCATCCTCGGCTATTCGCTGTACGACACGGTGGTGGTCTTCGACAAGGTCCGGGAGAATACCGCCGGCCTGCTCGGCGGGGCCAGGAGCACCTATAGCGAAGCCGCGAACCTGGCCCTGAACCAGACCCTGGTCAGGTCGATCAACACCTCCATCATCGCGCTGCTGCCGGTGGCCGCGATCTTGTTCGTCGGCGGCGGCCTGCTCGGCGCTGGCGAGCTGAGGGACCTGGCGCTGGTCCTGTTCGTCGGCATGCTGTCCGGCACCTACTCCTCGATCTTCATCGCCACCCCGGTGCTTTGCGACCTGAAGGAACGGGAGCCGCAGTACCGGGCGCTGGCCAAGCGGGTGAGCGTGCGCTCCTCCGGCGGCCGGGCGGCCAAGCGCGCCGCCGCCAAGGCCCAGGCCGGGAGCCTGGCCGCCGGTGCGACCGCGCAGGCGCCGCTGCCCGACGATGAGACGGACGTCGCCGAGACCGAGATTGACACCGATTACGACGACGCAGCGTCCGCGAGCGCGCTGACCGCCACCGCGTCACGGGTCCCGGCGGCCCGCGGCACGCCGGGCACGGCCCGCCCCGGCCCGCGGCAGCAGCCACGCCGGAGCGGCAGCTCCACGCGGCATCGCCCGGCGGGCAAGAAGAAGCGTCGCTGACCATGGCCGACCGGGCGGAGGCTCCTACCGGGGAACGCGAGCTGACCCGCCTCATCGCGGCGCGGATTCGGGACGTCCCGGACTACCCGCAGCCCGGCGTGGTGTTCAAGGACATCACTCCGTTGCTGGCCGACGGCGAGGCGTTCCGCGCGGTCATCGAGGTCCTGGCCGAGACGTACGGGCCCGTCGATAAGGTGGCGGGCATCGAGGCGCGCGGCTTCATCCTGGCCGCCCCGGTCGCGGCCCGGCTCGGCGCGGGCTTCGTGCCGATCAGGAAGAAGGGCAAGCTGCCCGGCGCCACGTTCGCGGAGGAGTACCAGCTCGAGTACGGCACCGCCACGATCGAGGTGCAGACCGACGCCTTTGATCCCGGCGATCGGGTCCTGGTCATCAACGACGTCCTGGCGACCGGCGGCACCGCCCGCGCCACGGTCAACCTGGTCCAGCGCGCAGGCGCCCGGGTGGCGGGCATCGCCGTACTGCTCGAGCTGTCCTTCCTGCACGGCCGGGCCAAGCTCGCCGGACTCCCGGTCACTGCACTGATCACCGTCTAGACCCCGGCGGCGGCGGATATAGTGTCACTCTGATCGGAGGACACGCACCAATGTCACGCCCGGGGCATGCCTTTATCGATCCCGCCGCAGAGCCGGCCGCGCCGATTCCCGCGGCCGCGGACGACGATGTCACGAGCCCGCCGCGTCTGCTGCCGCTGATCGGGATCCTGATCTTCGCGGCCATCCGGCTCCTGGCCCTGGGCGTCTCGGCGTTCCTGCTGCCGCGCGGCAAGTTCCAGACCCTGCACTACTCGCTGTGGCACTTGATCGCGTCCTGGGACAGCGGCCGCTACCTGACCATCGCGGCCCAAGGTTATTCCTACGTGCCGGGCGACCTGCGCCATGACGTCATATTCGCCTGGTTCCCCGGGTATCCGGGGGCCATCGACGCGCTTTCCTGGATACCCGGAGTCGGCGCCGACCGGGCCGCTGTCACCGTCACGGTCGCCGCCGGCCTAGCCGCGGCGTGGGGACTGACCCGGCTGGGCCTGGCGCTGACCGGGGACCGGCGGATCAGCCTGCTCATGGTCGCGCTGTGGGCGGTCGCGCCCGGCTCACTCGTATGGACCATGCTCTACTCCGAAGCCCTGTTCTGCGCCCTGGCCGTCTGGTCTTTGGTCGCCCTGGTGCAGCGGCGCTGGCTGATCGCTGCGGGCCTGACCATCCTGGCCGGGACCGTGCGCAGCACCGCCCTGGCCCTGGCCGTGGCCGTGGCCGTCGCCGCGCTGCCCCCGGTGATCCGGGCCGTGCAGGCCCGTGAGCCCGTCCGCGCCTGGTGGCGCCCGGCGGCGGCCGCGCTGGCCGCCCCGCTCGGCCTGCTCGGGTACTGGGGCTACTCGGCCTGGACTACGCACCATCTCGCCGGATTCGTCTGGGTCGAGAAGAACGCGCACAACAGCATCGACTTCGGCAAGGGCATCATCCAGGCCGTGGAGCACGCCGTCATTTCCGGGCCGACCGTCCCGGTCGCGCTGACCCTGCTGGTGATCGCGGCGGCCGTCACGCTCGCCGCCTGCAGCCTGACCGAGCGCATTCCCGTGTACCTGCACGTCTACACGCTGGGGGTGGTCGCGCTGGCCCTGGCCCCGGGGCCGTATTACCTGGGCTCCAAGCCGCGCTTCCTGCTGCCCGCTATGCTGCTCGGCCTCCCGCTGGCCCGCCTCCTGGCCCGGGCCAGCGTCTGGGTCCTGATCCCCCTGATCGCCATCCTCGCCGCCGCGTCCACGTGGCTCGGCCTCTACCTCATGACCAACGGCTGGGCACCATAAGGCCCCCGTAAAGCCCCGTAAGGCCCCCGTAAAACTCCTGGGGGAATCGCGCACATGTGATCTGGTGTTTAACGCATCTAAGTAGAATGGTGGCTTGGCAGATATGAGGAGCACCTGTGGCCGGTGATGTCATCACGACCGGCACGAGGGCTGCCGACGCTGCCCGGGTGGACGCGCCGCGGGAAACCGATCCCGCAACCGATGCGGAACAGGCCGAGGCAGGGGCAGCGGGCGTGCCCGATCCCGGCCCGGCCGACGGCCCCGTGGCGACAGCCGCCGAGGCCAGCCCCGCGGCGGCAGCCGCCGAGGCCAACACAGCGCAGACCAGCGGTCCGGCCAGGACGAGCCGCGCCCGGGCTGCGGTCGCAGCGGTGCAGGGCCAGGCCGCGGACGTCGCGGCCTCCGGTGTCGGGGTCCGGCGCCGGCTGGCCCGGCTAGGAGCCCAGCGCGGCGCGACGCTTAACCCGGTGCTCGAGCCACTCATTAAGACCGTGCGCGCGACGCATCCCAAGGCCGATGTCCGGCTGATCGAGCGCGCCTACGACACGGCCGCTCACTGGCACCGGGATCAGAAGCGGCTGAGCGGCGACCCGTACATCACCCACCCGCTGGCCGTGGCGACCATCCTGGCCGAGCTCGGCATGAACACCGACACCATCTGCGCGGCGCTGCTGCACGACACGGTCGAGGACACCCCGTACACGCTGACCGAGTTGCGCGGCGAGTTCGGCGAGGACATCGCCGCGCTCGTGGACGGGGTCACCAAGCTAGACAAGGTCAAGTACGGCGAATCCGCCGAGGCCGAGACCGTCCGCAAGATGGTGGTCGCGATGTCCCGCGACATCCGCGTGCTGGTCATCAAACTCGCGGACCGGCTGCACAACATGCGGACGCTGCGCTACCTGAAGCGGGAGAAGCAGGAGCGCAAGTCGCGGGAGGTCCTGGAGATCTACGCCCCGCTGGCTCACCGGCTCGGCATGAACACGGTGAAGTGGGAGCTGGAGGATCTCGCCTTCCAGACGCTCTACCCGAAGCGGTTCGACGAGATCGCGCGCCTGGTCTCCAACCGGGCGCCGCGCCGCGAAGCGTTCCTGCAGGAAGTGATCCAGCACGTCCGTGACGACCTGCACGAGGCCAGGATCAAGAACACGGTGACCGGCCGGCCCAAGCACTACTACTCGATCTACCAGAAGATGATCGCCAGGAACGTCGGCTTCGACGATATCTACGACCTGGTGGGCATCCGCGTCCTCGTCGATACTGCCCGCGAGTGCTACGCGGCCCTCGGCGCCATCCACGCGCGGTGGAACCCCGTCCCCGGACGGTTCAAGGACTACATCGCGATGCCGAAGTTCAACATGTACCAGTCGCTGCACACCACGGTCATCGGCCCCGGCGGCAAGCCGGTCGAGCTGCAGATCCGAACCTGGCGCATGCACCAGAGGTCGGAGTACGGAGTCGCCGCGCACTGGAAGTACAAGGAAGAGGCCGTCTTCAGCAGCGGGTCCAAGGACGACACGCAGGAGATGGCCTGGCTGCGGCAGCTGGTCGACTGGCAGCGGGAGACCGAGGATCCCGCGGAGTTCCTCGAGGCGCTCCGCTTCGACCTGGCCGTCAACGAGGTCTACGTGTTCACCCCGCGCGGCGACGTGATCCCGCTGCCACGGGGCTCGACCCCGGTGGACTTCGCCTATGCGATCCACACCGAGGTCGGGCACCGGACCATCGGCGCGCGGGTCAACGGGCGGCTGGTGGCGCTGGAGTCCACCCTGGACAACGGCGACACGGTGGAGATCTTCACCGCCAAGACGCCCGAGGCCGGGCCGAGCCGGGACTGGCTCAAGTTCGTGCAGAGCCCCCGGGCGCGGAACAAGATCCGGCAGTGGTTCTCCAAGGAACGCCGCGAGGCCGCCGTAGAGGCGGGCAAGGATCAGATTGCCCGGGCCATGCGCAAGCAGGGGCTGCCGCTGCAGCGGCTTGCGGCCGCGGACACGCTGATCACGCTGGCCCGCGACCTGCGCTACCCCGATGTCTCCGGGCTTTACGCAGCGGTCGGCGAGGGCCGGGTCAGCGCCCAGTCGGTGGTCGAGAAGCTGGTCAGATCGGTCGGCGGGGTAGCGGGTGCGCAGGAAGACCTGGCCGAGACCACGCTGCCGACGAAGGAGCCCAAGCCCAGGGCTCCGTTGGACTCCGGTGTGGAGGTCACCGGCGCGCCGGACGTATGGGTCCGCCTGTCCCGGTGCTGCACCCCGGTGCCCGGCGACCAGATCGCCGGCTTCGTCACCCACGGTCACGGCGTGTCGGTGCACCGGACCGACTGCGTGAACCTGGCGCACCTGAGCGAGGTCCAGCGGGAGCGGATGGTCCAGGTCCACTGGGCCCCGACCGAGGGCTCGGTGTTCCTGGTCGCCATCCAGGTCGAGGCGCTCGACCGGACCAGGCTGCTTTCCGACGTGACCAGGGTGCTG
Organism: uncultured Actinomycetes bacterium; assembly: GCA_963722055.1. Lineage (GTDB taxonomy): Bacteria > Actinomycetota > Actinomycetes > Streptosporangiales > Streptosporangiaceae > Palsa-504. The sequence goes on from CAVRLA010000008.1 coordinate 416,110, forward strand.
TCTGACCAGCATGTCAACATCCTGTCCGCTACGGTCACGACCAGCCGGGACCGGGTGGCGGTCAGCCGCTTCACGTTCGAGATGGGTGATCCCAAGCACCTCGGCCACGTGCTGCGCGCCGTCCGCGCCATCAACGGCGTCTACGACGTAGCCCGGGTTACTAGCTAACTAACCCGCGCGGGCGCGGAGGCCGACGGCCTCCCGCCCGCGTGGTACTACGGCGAGCTACCGCAGCGGGAATGCGGGGGGTTCCAGGGGGGTCGTCCCCCCTGGGGTAAAGGGTCGTCCCCCCTGGGATAAAGGGTCGCCCCCTGGGCCAACCCAGCTAGCTGGAAAATTCAGCCAGCGTGTGCTCGGCTTCTTCCAGCCACGCGCGGCGGGCGGTGAGAGCTTCCTCGGCGCTGCGCGCGGCCGGGGCGTCACCCCGCTCGTGTGCCTTGGCTAGCTGCTCTTCCAGCTGGGCGATGGTCGCGCGCAGCTGGGCCACGGTGTCCTCGGCCCGCGCCAGCGCCTCGGGGTTCGAGCGGCGCCACTGGGCCTCCTCGGCCTTGCGTACCGCCTCCTCGACCCGCCGCAGCCCCGACTCCAGGTGCTCGCGTGAGTCCCGCGGCACGGCGCCGATCTGCTCCCAGCGCTCCTGGACGCCGCGCAGCGCGGACCGGGCGGCGCGGATGTCGGTCACCGGCAGCAGCGCCTGAGCCTGGTCGAGCAGCTGCTGCTTGGCCTCGGCGTGCTCGCGCAGCGCCGCGTCCTTGGCTGAGAACACCTCGGCCCGGGCGGTGAAGAACTTGTCCTGCGCGGCCCGGAAGCGCTTCCACAGCTCGGTCTCGGCTTCCCGATCCGCCCGCCCGGCCGCCTTCCACTTGCTCATCAGCTCGCGGAACGCGCTGGTGGTCGGGCCCCAGTCGGTCGAGGACGATAGCGCCTCGGCCTCGGCGCACAGGGCTTCCTTGCGGGCCCTGACGTCTTCCCGCTCGGCTTCCAGGGTGGCGAAGAACGCCTTGCGCCGCTTGGTGAACGCGTTCCTGGCCGCGGATAGCCGTTTCCACAGCACGGCCTCGGCGGCCCGGTCGGCGTGCGGGGCCGCCTTCCACTCCTCGAGCAGTTCGCGCATCCGCTCGCCGCTGCTCTTCCAGTGGGTGGCCTCGGCGGCGATCTGCTCGGCCTCGGCGACGATCCGTTCCTTGATCTCCTTGGCTGCCGTCCGCGCCTGCTCGCGGGCCGCCTTGGCCTCCTCGCGGCGATGGCCGACATCTTCGGTCAGCCGCTCCAGACGAGCTCGCAGGCCGTCCAGGTCACCGAGCGCGTTGGCGTCGCTGATGTTGCCGATCAAGCGCTGAACGGTCGCCGCGGCCTGGGCGGGCGCCATATCCGTGGCGCTGATCCGCTGCTCAAGCAGGACCACCTCGGTCTCCAGCGCCTCGTATTTGCGCTGGTAGAAGGCCAAGGCCTCCTCCGGGCTGCCCGCCTGCCAGGAGCCGATCACCCGCTCGCCATCGGCGGTGCGGACATACACCGTCCCGTCGGGGTCTACCCGGCCCCACGGATGGTAGGCGGTGCTCACGGCGAACCTCCTGCGTCGTCTTTCTCGTCAGGTTTTTTTGATCGTCACGCTGTCAATGATGACCTTCTCCTTCGGAGCGCCGCCGCCTGCCTGGGGATATGTACACGAGTATCCATCCTTTGCCACATTCTGGACGATATCCAGCCCAGATGAAACAGTGGCGAAGGGCGTATACGAAGGGCCTGACGAACCGTTGAGCCCCGTCGTGCTGTCCTTGTACACGATGAAGAACTGGCTGCCGTTGCTCGTCGCGGTGCCTCCGTTCGCCATCGCGACCGTTCCCGCCGGATATGTGGCGTTGGTGAGATTCTCGCTGGCGAAATTGTAGCCCGGCCCCCCGGTGCCGACGTTGCCGCTGATACTGCAGTCCAGCTTGGTGGTGGACTTAGCGAAAGCGTCGCCGCACTGCAGCACGTAGATACCGCTGGTCAGCAGCCGGTGGCACTGGGTGTTGTTGAAGTAGCCCGCCTCGGCCAGGTGGACGAAGGAGTTGACCGTGCAGGTCGCCTTGCTGTTGAGCAAGTTGACCTTGATCGGGCCCAGGTTGGTATTGATCGTCGCCTCGTAGCTGGCGGTGTAGTCCGGCGTAGACGACGGGAAGCCGACCTGGCGTGCGACCGGGGCGGCCTTGGTGTAGCTGCAGTGGTGTGCGGGCTCGGCCACGGCGGCGGCCGATGCCGAAGCAGAAGCCGAGGCAGAGGCCGAGGAGGAGGCCGACGGTGACGTGCTGGCCGAGGCCGACGCCTTCTTGCCGCTTCCGCCGGGCAGGAACACCACCAGCAGCGCGGCGATCAACCCCACGACCGCGACCGCGCTGATCCCGATCAGCCAGCGTTTACGGACCTCGCGCTGTCTGGCGACCCGCACTTCCTGCTGGCGGCGGTACTTCTCTCTGGCTTGCCTGCGTTGGCGTTCGTTCTTACCCGCCACCGGTCGCATCCTCCTTGGCCTGTTGGCTTATCTGACTACCGCCGGTATTCACGGGAGGCAGGCCAACGAACCCGTATACCCCTGATCCCGAAACATGGCTGGTGCTGGCTCGGAGGCGACCCCCCGGAGCCCCCGCATAATTCGCGATCGCTCGCGAATCGTACCTTCCAGATGCCGGGACCGGTACCCTTCGTTATCGGTTCGCCGCCATGCGGGCTACCTCGGTAGCCTGAGACACCGTACCGTGAGAAAGGACGGTTGTGCTCGTCGCAGGGTTCCCAGCGGGGGCGTTCGCCGCGAACTGTTATATCGTCGCGACCGCTCCCGGCGAGCAGTGCGTCATCATCGATCCGGGCCAGGATGCCGAGCGCGGGATCGAAGAGATCCTCGCCGAGCACCGGCTCAGACCGGCCGCGGTCCTGCTCACGCACGGTCATATCAACCACGTCTGGTCGGTAGCGCCGGTTTGCGGCGCTCAGGGCATACCCGCCTATATCCATCCTGACGACCGCGCATTGCTCAGTGATCCGGCCAAGGGTTTCCCGCTCGGGATAGGCCAGGAACTGTTCGGCGGGCTGCAATTCACCGAACCCGATGATGTGAAAGAACTGGCCGACGGGATGACGCTGAGTCTGGTGGGACTCGAGATCGTCGTGAATCATGCGCCCGGTCATACCGAAGGCTCGGTGACATTCCGACTGCCACTCGACGCCGCGCCGCAAGAACCGATTACGGCAGGCGGCAAAAGCAAAATAGACCGTTCCGGGGACGTGTTGTTTTCCGGTGACCTGCTGTTCGCCGGGTCGATCGGGCGTACCGACCTGCCCGGCGGGAACTACCCGACGATCCTGCGCAGCCTAGCCCGGGTGTGTCTGACCCTGCCGGACGAGACCCTGGTCCTGTCCGGGCACGGGCCGCAGACCACAATCGGCACCGAGCGCCGCACCAATCCGTTCCTGGACGGTTTGACGCCCGCATCGGGTCCGGGCCGCGGGCTGTGACCGGTCGGGAAGCACGCAGCCTGATTCGTTCAGATAAAAAGATCATGAGCAGAGGGGAAGAGCGCGATGATCCGCACCCATGAGGCGGGGACGCTGCGGGCGTCGCACGCGGGAGAGCGCGTGGTGCTGGCCGGCTGGGTGGCGCGGCGCCGGGACCACGGCGGCGTGGTGTTCATCGACCTGCGGGACGCGAGCGGCGTAGTTCAGGTCGTGTGGCGCGGCGAGGAGGCCCCAGCCCAGGAAACAGGGGCCCACGAGCTGCGGGCCGAGTTTTGCGTGCGGGTGACCGGGACGGTCCGGCAGCGGCCGGCCGGCAACGAAAACCCCGACTTGCCCACCGGCGAGATCGAGGTGGCGGCGGACGAGGTCGAGGTGCTCAGCGAGGCCGACCCGCTGCCGTTCCCGGTCGAGGATTCCGCCGAGGTCAGCGAGGAGCTCCGGCTCAAGTACCGGTATCTGGACATCAGGCGGTCCGAAACCGCGCAGGCCCTGCGTATCCGGTCGCAGGCCGCCTACCTGCTGTCCGACGTGATGCGCGAGCACCGGTTCGTCAACGTGGAGACGCCCTACCTGACCCGGTCGACGCCGGAGGGCGCGCGCGACTTCCTGGTCCCGGTCCGGCTGCGGCCGGGCAACTGGTACGCGCTGCCGCAGTCGCCCCAGCTGTTCAAGCAGCTGCTCATGGTCGGCGGGCTGGAGCGCTACTTCCAGCTGGCCCGGTGCTTCCGGGACGAGGACTTCCGCAAGGACCGGCAGCCGGAGTTCACCCAGATCGACATCGAGATGTCGTTCGTCACGAGGCAGGACGTCATCGACCTCGCCGAGGACATCGTGGACCGGCTGTGGGCCGAGCTGGTCGGCTACCCGGTGCCGCGGCCGCTGCCCCGGATGACCTACGCGGACGCGATGGCCCGCTATGGCTCGGACAAGCCCGACCTGCGCTTTGACTGCCAGCTCACCGACCTGACCGGGTATTTCGCCGGAACCGAGTTCCGGGTCTTCCAGGCCCCGCACGTCGGGGCCGTAGTCATGCCCGGCGGTGCGTCGCAGTCCCGGCGCGAGCTAGATCTGTGGCAGGAATGGGCCCGGTCCAGAGGCGCGCGCGGCCTGGCCTATGCCCTGATCGGCCCGGACGGCGAGATCACCGGCCCGGTGGCCAAGAACCTGTCCGAGGCCGAACGGTCCGGGCTGCCCGGCGCCACCGGCGCCGCGCCGGGCGACTGCGTGTTCTTCGCGGCGGGCCCGGCCCCGGCGGCCCGGGAACTGCTCGGCGCGGCGCGGCTGGAGATCGGGCGCAAGTGCGGCCTGATCGACGAGTCGGCGTGGTCTTTCCTGTGGGTGGTGGACGCGCCCATGTTCGAGGAGGACGGGGCCGGCGGCTGGACCTCGGTGCACCACCCGTTCACCGCGCCGCTGCCCGAATGGGCGGACAAGTTCGTCGCCGAGCCCGGCGGCGCGCTGGCCGACGCCTACGACATCGTGTGCAACGGCTACGAGATCGGCGGCGGATCCATCCGTATCCATCAGTCCGCGATGCAGCAAGCTGTGTTCGACGTGATCGGGCTGTCGCCCGCCGAGGCCCGCTCGCAGTTCGGGTTCCTGCTCGACGCGTTCAAGTACGGCCCGCCACCGCACGGCGGCATCGCGTTCGGCTGGGACCGGGTGTGCATGCTGCTCGCAGGCGCTCCCACCATCCGCGACGTGATCGCCTTCCCCAAGGCCGCCTCCGGCATAGACCCGTTGACCGGCGCCCCCACCCCCATCACCCCCGCCCAACGCCAAGAAGCCGGCATCGACGCCCAGCCCGCCCCTCCGTTGCCACCACCTGGATAGCGGCCCGCACCGCGCAGTCTGGGCGGGGACAGGGGTGGGGAGAGCCGGTCCAGCCGTGGCGGCGCAGCAGGGTGGCGACTCCCATCGCGGTCTCGCACCGGCAGACCTGTGGATAACCTTGGACCGCAGGCATCAGCCTGTGGATAACCACGGCAGATTGTCGCTGGCGTGGTATAACAGCGTGTCGAGATAAGGTCGAAAAATGGCCCCAGCAGACACAGGCCAGTCCGAGAGCCTGTTCGACGAAGCGGAAGAAGCAGCCGCGAGCGCGGCGGCGCCGCTCGCGGTTAGGATGCGCCCGCGCACCCTGGACGAGGTGATCGGGCAGCAGCACCTGACCGGCGCGGGCACGCCGTTCCGCAAACTGGTCGACAACGACGCGCCCATGTCGCTGCTGCTATGGGGCCCGCCCGGCACCGGCAAGACCACCCTGGCCTACGTGGTCAGCCAGGTGACCAAGCGCCGCTTCGTGGAGCTTTCCGCGGTCAGCGCCGGCGTCAAGGACGTCCGCGCCGCGGTCGACGCGGCCCGCCGCACGCTGGGCATGAGCGGCGCGCAGACCGTGCTGTTCATCGACGAGGTGCACCGGTTCTCCAAGACCCAGCAGGACGCGCTGCTGCCGGCCGTGGAGAACCGCTGGGTGTCGTTCATCGGCGCGACTACCGAGAACCCGTTCTTCTCGGTCGTCTCACCACTGTTGTCCCGGTCGCTGCTGCTGACCCTGCAGCCGCTGTCCGACGACGACGTGCGGGAAGTCGTCAACCGGGCGATCCGAGACCAGCGCGGACTCGACGGCGCGGTGACCCTCGACGACGAGGCGGCCGACCACCTCATCAGGCTGGCGGGCGGCGACGCGCGGCGTGCGCTCACCTACCTGGAGGCAGCCGCCCTCGGGCTGCCGAGCGGCGGAACAATCGACACCGAAACGCTGGAACGCGCGGTGGACCGGGCCGCGGTCCGCTACGACCGCGACGGCGACCAGCACTACGACGTGATCAGCGCGTTCATCAAGTCCATGCGAGGCAGCGACGCGGACGCGGCACTGCATTACCTGGCCCGGATGATCGAGGCGGGCGAGGACCCGCGGTTCATCGCCCGGCGGCTCATCGTGCACGCCAGCGAGGACGTCGGCCTGGCCGACCCGACCGCGCTGCTGACCGCCGTCGCCGCGGCGCAGGCGGTCGAGTTCGTCGGGCTGCCCGAGGCCCGGATCAACCTGGCTCAGGCGGTGATCTACATCTCGCTGGCGCCCAAGTCCAATGCGGTGATCAAGGCCATCGGCGCCGCCGACGCGGACGTAAGAAACGGGCTAATAGGCGCCGTGCCTGCGCACCTGCGCGACACGCACTATCCTGGGGCGGGCAAGGTCGGCCACGGCGAGGGCTACCTGTACCCGCACGACTTCGACGACGGCATCGTCGCGCAGCGCTACGCACCTGACCCGGTGGCGGACCGCATCTACTACGAGCCGTCGGGACATGGCCAGGAGGCCCGTGTCGCCGAACGCGCCGGGCGGATCCGGGCCATCCTCCGGAAAGGGAACAAGGAGCAGCCATGACGCGGACGGGTCAGTCAGCGGGAAGCAGGGCATGAACGCGGCCGAAGCGGCCGCGCTGATCGCGGCCGTCTTCTGGGCGCTGCTGGTCAGCGTCGGCGTATTCGTCCTGTTCCGGCTGGGTCGGCTGCTGGGCGAGGGCAGTCGGCTGGTCGGCGACCTGCGCGAGCGTAGCGACACGCTGCTGCAACAGGCGCAGGCGGCCGTCCACGGGGCCCAGGCCGCCGTGGACCGGGCGGGCGGGCAACTGGACCATACCGAATCCGTCGTCGCCAGCATGGACGAGCTCGGCGCCGGGATGTCCGAGCTCGCCGGGCAGGTGACCGCGCTGGCCGGGCTGGGCCGGGCCATCGCCGGCGGTCCGGTGGGCCGGGCGGGTGCCCTGGCCTACGGGGTGCGCCACGCCGTCAGCCTGCGCCGGGGCAACAGCCGCGGCGGGCCCAGGAACGCGCTGCCCGGCCGCGTCGTGGAACGCGGTGAGCTGGCCGGTAGCGGGACCCGGCGGGAGGTCGCGAGATGATCCGCCGCGGCTTCTGGCTGACGGCCGGAGCGGTCGCCGGCATTTACGGTTACCGGCGCGTCTCCGCCCTCGGCCGTCGGCTGTCTGACCGCCTTAACCCCGTGGCGCCCGGCGTCAGCCCGGCCCAGGAAGCCATGCTGGCCCGGGAAGCGATGCTGACCCAGGGAGCCAGGCTGGCCCGCCGGGGACGCCGCAGCGCCATAACCGCGGCCCGCGAGACCTTCCGATTCACCCGCGACGTGCGCGAAGGTATGGCGCTCTACACGGCTCGGCATTCCGCTCCCGCAGGCTCTACCCTCTCAACTGACCACACCCTCTCAACTGACCACGAATCACCGACCTACGAACCCAAGGATGGCCACTGATGGAGTCGGCAGAGATCGCCCGCCGCTTCCTTGCCTATTTCAAGCAGCAAGGGCACACCATCGTGCCTTCGGCCTCCCTGGTTGCCGATGATCCCACGGTGCTCTTTGTCATCGCGGGCATGCAGCCGTTCAAGCCCTACCTGCTCGGCCAGCAGACGCCGCCGTACCGGCGGGTGGCGGACGTGCAGAAATGCGTCCGCACCCTGGACATCGAAGAGGTCGGCAAGACCACCCGGCACGCCACGTTCTTCCAGATGCTCGGCAACTGGTCGTTCGGCGACTACTTCAAGGAAGGCGCGATCCGGTACGCCTGGGAACTGCTGACCAGGTCCGAGGCCGACGGCGGATTCGGCTTCCCAGAGGACAAGCTGTGGGCCACGGTCCTGCACGGCGACGACGAGGCGGCCGCCATCTGGCGGGACCAGATCGGCCTGCCCGAGGACCGGATCCAGGCCCGCGGCCTGGCCGACAACTACTGGAGCATGGGCGTGCCCGGCCCCGGCGGCCCGTGCTCGGAGATCTACTACGACCGCGGACCTGAATACGGCCGCGACGGCGGCCCGGCGGCCGACGAGGACCGCTTCCTGGAGGTCTGGAACCTGGTCTTCATGCAGGACAGCATCAGCAAGTTCCGGGCCAAGGACGACTTCGACATCGAGGGCCCGCTGCCGTCCAAGAACGTCGACACCGGGATGGGCCTGGAGCGGATGGCGTCCATCCTGCAGGGCGTGGACAACCTGTACGAGATCGACACCACGTGGAAGATCCTGGACCGGGCCTCGGAGCTCACCGAGCAGAGCTACGGCCGCGACCACCGAGCCGACGTGGCCCTGCGCGTGATCGCCGATCACGTGCGCAGCGCGGTCATGCTGGTCGACGACGGGGTGCTGCCCAGCAACGAAGGCCGCGGCTACGTGCTGCGGCGCATCATGCGGCGCAGCATCAGGAACCTCCGCCTGCTGGCCGGCGCGCAGCGCGGCGGTGGCGGAAACCAGCCGAGTGGCGAGCACTTCATGCACGAGCTCACCGCGGTCGCGATCGAGGCCATGGCGCCCCTCTACCCCGAGTTGCAGCGGGACGCGCCTAATATCCACACGGTCGTCGACGCCGAGGAAGCGGCCTTCGCCAGCACGCTGCGCACCGGTACCGCGATCTTCGAGGCGGCGGTCGAGGAGAACAAGCGCAAGAGTCGCAACACCATCTCCGGCGCACAGGCGTTCCAGTTGCACGACACGTACGGCTTCCCGATCGACCTGACCCTGGAGATGGCGTCCGAGCAGGGCCTGTCCGTCGACGAGGACGGGTTCCGCCGGCTGATGGCCGAGCAGAAGGAGCGTGCGAAAAAGGACGCGGCGGAGAAGAAGACCGGCAACGTCGACATCTCGGTATTCGCCGACATGCTCGAGCGGTCCGGCTCGGTCACGTTCACCGGCTACAACCAGGTCTCCGGCGAGGCCGCGGTCCTCGGCCTGCTGGTCGATGGCGTGCCCGTCCATACCGCGGGCGCGGGGACCGAACTGGACGTGGTCCTGGACCGCACGCCGTTCTACGCCGAGGGCGGCGGCCAGCTCGCGGACAGCGGGGTCATCACCACCGATGGCAGCATCGTCGACGTGTTCGACGTGCAGACCCCGCTAACCGGCCTCGTCGTGCACCGCGGCAAGGTCCGCTCCGGCGAGATCATCGTCGGCGCGCCCGCCCATGCGGAGATCGACATCGAGCGTCGCCGTGCGCTGTCCCGCTCGCACACCGCGACCCACCTCGTGCACCGTGCGCTGCGCAATGCGCTGGGCGAGTCGGCGGCCCAGGCGGGCTCGGAGAACTCGCCGGGCCGGCTCCGGTTCGACTTCACCGCCTCGGGGGCGGTCCCGGTGAGCGTGCTGCGGGACAGCGAGGACGAGGTCAACTCGGTGCTGGTCAACGACCTGGACGTACAGGCGTACTACACCTCCCAGGAAGAGGCCCGGGAGATGGGGGCGCTGGCCCTGTTCGGGGAGAAGTATGGCGACCGGGTCCGGGTGGTCGAGGTCGGCGACTACTCGCGGGAGCTATGCGGCGGCACGCACGTGGTCCGGTCCGGCCAGCTCGGCCTGGTCAAGGTGCTCGGCGAGGCCTCCATCGGGTCGGGAGTGAGACGGATCGAGGCGCTCGTGGGCCTGGACGCGTTCCGTTTCCTGGCCCGGGAGAGCGTGCTGGTCAACCAGCTCAGCGAGCAGCTCAAGGCGCCGCGCGAACAGCTCCCCGAACGTATCTCCGGCGTGCTGACCAGGCTTAGGGACGCCGAGCGTGAGCTGCAGCGGCTGCGGGCCGCCCGCCTGCTCGAGTCGGCCGCGCAGATCGCGGCCAGCGCGGCTGACATCAACGGGATAGCCCTGATCGCGCACCGCGTGCCCGACGGGACCGACGCGGACGACCTCCGCAAGCTCGCGCTGGACGTACGGGGCCGGCTGCCGCGCAGCCGGCCCGCGGTGGTCATGATGGTCAGCGTGCCAGCGGACCGGCCGGTGGTGGTCATCGCGGTCAACGAGACGGGCCAGGACGCCGGGCTGTCGGCTGGCCACCTGGTCGGGATCGCGGCGCGTGCGCTCGGCGGTGGCGGCGGCGGGCGGCCCGATGTCGCCCAGGGCGGCGGCGTTGCGCTAGCGCCGGACTCGAACGTAGTCGATGAGGCCTTTGATGCTGTTCGTGCCGCTTTGCGGGACATACACGGGTCCGCTGGGTAACGTGTTGCCATGCTGCTGCGCCCCAGCGGGGCCCGGTCGTGCCCCGCCCGGGCATGGACCCCTGCGACTAGCCCTTCCGTTCCGGAGACAGCGCCGGTGAGGGCAGGCGTGCGTCTGGCGGTGGACGTGGGTTCGGTCCGGGTCGGGGTCGCCCGCAGCGATCCGGGCGGCGTCCTGGCCAGCCCGCTGACCGTGATCCGGTCCGGCCCCGGTGAGCTGACCGCGCTGGCTACCCTGGCCGCCAGCGCCGACGCGATCGAGGTCATCGTGGGCCTGCCTACCTCGCTGTCCGGCCGTGAAGGCGTCGCCGCGGCCGCCGCACGGAGCTTCGCCGCCGAACTAGCGGACCGGCTCGCCCCCATCCCGGTGCGGCTCGTCGACGAGCGCTTCACCACCGCACAGGCGCACGAAGCGCTGCGCCGCGGCGGGAAGGACTCCCGCACCCGCCGCGAGACCATCGACGCCGCGGCCGCCGCCGTGCTGCTGCAGGCCGCCCTGGACACCGAACGCACCACCGGGCACCCTCCCGGCCAGCTCGTCACGCTAGGCGGGGGAGCGGACGCGTGAGCGACAGCGGAAACACCTGGCCCCCGCCGGACCCCCGCCTGTCCCAGGGCCCCACCGGGCCCATGGAGCCTGGGGGGTTCCAGCCGCCACGGCCGTTGCACCATGACCCGCGTGACCACGATCCGCGGCTCGGCGATCCGCGGCGCGCCGAGGATTCGCTGTGGCGCCGGACCCAGCGGCTCTCCCGCCCCGAGCCCACCGGATGGCACCCCGCGGCCGCCAGCCACGCCAGCGGTCCGGGCGGCCAGGAGTTCTACCCGCGCGAGCCGGAGCCTTACGGTCAGCCCGACGACGAAGACTACGACGACCGGTACGACACTGGGGGCCGGTTCGTCCCCGGGTTCGGCGACTACGGCGACGACGAGGAGGATGACCAGCCCCACCGTGGCCGTACGGCCCGGCGTCCTCCGGACCGGCCCCGCGGCCCGAAGGGACCCCGGGGCCCGCGTCGGCGCCGGTACCGCTGGCTCGCGCCGCTGGTCGCCCTGCTGGTCATCCTCATCCCGGTCGCCATCGGCGGCTCGTACGTCTACAGCCTCTACCAGAGCAAATACCACCCGGCCGACTACTCCGGCCCGGGCACGGGTTACCTCGTAGTCCAGGTCCCCTCCGGCGCCTCTCCGACCAGCCTCGGGCCGGAGCTGACCAGGCTTGGCGTGGTGGCCAGCGCGCGCGCGTTCGTCCTGGCCGCCGAGCACAGCTCGAACCCGAACGGCCTGCTGCCCGGCTTCTACGGCATGCACCTGCACATGCAGGCGTCGCTGGCCTACGCGCTGCTGCTCAACCAGAAAAACCTGGTCCAGGTCACGGTCACCATCCCGGAAGGCTGGCGCCTCAGCCAGATCGTCGCCTACCTGGGCGCCAAGTCCGGCATCCCGGCCAGCGCGTACGAGGCGATCCTCAAGAACCCGGCCCAGCTGCACCTGCCCGCCTACGCGAACGGCAGGCCGGAAGGTTACCTGTTCCCCGCGACCTACGAGATCGTCCCGCACGAGACCGCGCTCGGTGTCCTGACCGGCATGGTCCAGCGGTTCGAGCAGGAGGCGGCGCAGCTCAACCTGCCCGCCGCGGCTAAGCGGGTCAACCTGACCGAGGGCCAGGTGATCACCATGGCCAGCCTGGTACAGGCCGAGGGAGGGCGGATCTCGGACTACCCGAAGATCGCCCGGGTGATCTACAACCGGCTGGAACAGGGCATCCCGCTGCAGCTGGACAGCACGGTGCTCTACGGCCTGAACACCTACGGCATCATCGCCAGCGACCAGCAGCTCGCCAGCTCCTCGCCGTACAACACCTACAAGCACAAGGGCCTCACGCCCGGGCCCATCGACAGCCCGGGGGCCGCCGCGATCCAGGCCGTGCTGCATCCGGCCGCCGGGAACTGGATCTACTTCGTGACGGTGAACCCCAAGACCGGCTTGACCCTGTTTACCGCCAGCGAGGCGCAGTTCGAGCAGTACCGGGCCGAGCTCGAGCACAACCTCGGCCAGGGCCAGGGCTGACCGTGCCGGCTCCGTGCCGGGCTGCCGTCCTCGGCTCGCCGATCGCGCACTCCCTGTCGCCCGTCCTGCACCGGGCCGCGTACGCCGCGCTCGGCCTGGACGGCTGGACCTACACCGCGATCGAGTGCGACGAGGCCGGACTGCCCGGCCTGCTCGCCTCGTGCGGCAGTGCTGCCCCCCCGGGCAGCCAGTGGGCGGGCCTGTCGCTGACCATGCCGCTGAAGCGCGCGGTGCTGCCGCTGCTGGACCGCGTCGAGCCGCTGGCCATCGAGGTCGGCGGGGCCAACACGGTCGTCTTCCGCGACGGCCGGCGGCACGGCTCCAACACGGACGTCCCCGGCATGGTGGCCGCCCTGGCCGAGGCCGGGGTGACCGCCCCGCCCGGCGCCACCATCTTCGGCGCGGGCGCGACCGCCTGCGCCGCGCTCGCCGCCCTGCGCGCGATCGGCCTGGCCACCGCGGTGGTCCAGGTCCGCGATCAGGCCCGGGCCGCCGACCTGCTGGCTGCCGCGCGCCGCCTGGGCCTGGCCGTCGAGCTGCGCCCGTTCGGCTCCCAGGTCCGCGACGGCGACCTGCTGATCTCCACCGTACCGGCCGGTGCCGCCGATTTTTTTATCGAACGGGCCGTTGATCCCCGCGCCCGCCCCAGCGCCGTGCTCGACGTGGTGTACCACCCCTGGCCCACGCCGCTGGCCACCGCTGCGATCCAGTCCGGCGTCACCGTGGTCAGCGGCTTCGACCTGCTCCTGCACCAGGCCGCCGGCCAGGTCGAGCTGATGACCGGCCTCGCGCCCGCCCCCCTGCACCCCATGCGCGCCGCCGGCCAGTCCGAGCTAGCCCGCCGCGCGACCCTCCCCGCCCGCTAGCCCCCCGCCGGGCTCATGCATCCCGGCCCGCGTCCCGCCCGCTAGCCCCGCCGGGCTCACGCATCCCCGCCCGCGTCCCGCCCGCTAGCCCCGCCGGGCTCACGCATCCCCGCCCGCCTCCCGCCGGGCTCCCGCATCTCCCGCCCGCGTCCCGTCCGCGCCGCGCCCGCCTCCCCGTGCCCGGCCTCCCAGGCAGTGCCGAGCTCCAGCCATGTCCCAGCCATACCATGGGGCGCGTGGGGCCACCGGCCCGGTCTGCGGGATCGGGGTACCGCCTGCCGCGCGTGACGCGCATAGCCGTGACCGGATGCGCTCTTTAGTCTCTTTAATCGACTCCAGCAACATTTTCGCGGAAATAATGGCTTATACGGAAGAAAAAGGCAACTATAGCAGCCAGAAGTTTCCGCAGAAGCCGGATTTACCGCGGTAACCGGGGTGTGGCCCGGATGGCATGGCGATGATGGCGGCGTGACCGCCGAGGCGGCCATCGGAGCGATCACACGCTCATCGTGGCTTGGATGGCCAGCCGGCGGGCAGGTCGGATGTTGGCAGAGTCGACACGTTCCCCTCTGAGGGATCAGGATGCCATCCACCCCGGTGCCGCGTTCCCGGGATGTGGTGCCGGTGTGGCGGTAGGCCATTCCCGGTGCGCAGGGGGATCCCAGGGCCGCCGTCCGATGCAGGTGAATCCCGGGGTTCACCTCGTTCTAGCACGGTGAAACCCGGGGTTCACCTGGTTGCGCGGGCCAGGCTGAGCTTCGGCCTGGCGTCGATGGCCAGTGCGCGGCCAGGACGGGCCGGGGCACAGCCGGCATGGTCCGCTACTGGGGGCCTGTGTGCCACGAGCCCCAATCCGTCCGGCGCTTCGGGTTGGAGTGCGTGTGCCACGGCCCCGCCTACCGGGGCCTGAGTGCCAACGAGCCCCGCCTATCCGGGCCATGTGTGCCAGAAGCCCTGTGTTCACCTAAACCGACAAGAATATTTTTCTTGACAAAAAAAATTGTCGGATGGGATACTCAACCCCATGATCGATGTGGCAGTGATCGATGACCCGGCGGCGGCCGAGGCCGCCTTGGAGCCGGGGCGGGCGCGGCTGCTGGCTCAGCTGACCGAGCCGCGATCGGCGGCCATGCTGGCCGCGGCGATCGGCCTTCCCCGGCAGAAGGTCAACTATCACCTGCGGACGCTGGAGCAGCACGGGCTGGTTGAGCTGGTGGAAGAGCGGCGCAAGGGCAACGTGACCGAGCGGCTGCTGCAGGCGGCCGCGGCCTCCTACGTGATCTCGCCGGCCGCGCTGGCGGCCGTCGCGCCCGACCCCGCCCGCGCTCCGGACCGCCTGTCCGCCCGCTGGCTGCTCGCCCTGGCCGCGCAGCTCGTCCGCGACGTCGGTGACCTGATCACCGGCGCTACCCGGGCGCAGCGCAAGCTGGCGACGTTCGCCATGGACGGCACGGTGCGGTTCGCGTCCGCCGCCGACCGGGCCGCGTTCACCGCTGAGCTGATGCAGGCGGTGACCTCGCTGGTGGCGAAGTACCACGACGAGCGGGCCGCAGGCGGACGCGAGCACCATCTGGTCGTCGCCGTGCACCCGAGCGTCACGGCCGGACCGGACGCCGACGTCAAGGAAGCGGGATCCTGATGGGTCACCAGTTCGCGCAGCACCACGAGGCCGAGGTCCCGGCCAGCCCGGACGAGGTCTGGGCCGCGATCGCCACCGGGCCGGGGATCGACTCCTGGTTCATGGGCCGCAACGAGGTCAAGGCCGGAGCCGCAGGCACGGTCCGCACGGTGTTCGGCGAGTACACGCCCGAGCTGGAGATCACCGAGTGGGACCCGGCTCACCGGTTCGCCTACGGCAGCGGCCAGGCCCCGGACGGCCGGTTCATCGCCTATGAGTTCCTGATCGAGGGACGGGCGGGCGCCAGCACGGTGCTGCGCACCGTCACCAGCGGCTTCCTGCCCGGGGACGACTGGGCCGACGAGTTCGAGGCGATGACCCTAGGCGGCGAGCTGTACTTCCGCACCCTGGTCGAATACCTCACGCACTTCGCCGGGCGCTTCGCCGCGCCCATCACCGCATTCGGCCCGCCCGGCACGAGCTGGTCCCGGGACCGGTCCCTGCTGTGCCGCGCGCTCGGGCTGGCCGAGCCGGCCCAGCGCGGCGACCCGGCGCGGTTCACCGGAGCGACCGGAGCGACCGGAGCGACCGGAGCGACCGGAGCGACCGGACCCGCGGATGGCGTGGTCTACTTCGTCAACGCGCATGCCATCGGCGTGCGCACCCCGGACGGGCTGTACCGGTTCATGCGCGGCTTCGCCAAGCCGGTGATCGCGGCCCATCACCTGTTCGGCGCGGACGCCGATCCTGACCAAGCTCGCCGGGCCTGGGACGCCTGGCTCAGCCGGACGCTCGCCTGACCGTCCGAGCATCAAGCACTAACGGGAGGACCCACCATGAGCACCGTTCGCTCCGCCGACGGAACGACCATCGGTTACACCCAGGCCGGCCAGGGCCCGCCGCTGATCCTGGTCGACGGCGCCCTGTGCAGCAGGTCGTTCGGGCCGATGCCCAAGCTCGCCGAGCAGCTGACCGCGCACTTCACCGTGTACACCTACGACCGCCGCGGCCGCGGCGCCAGCGGTGACACTCCGCCCTACGAGCCGGATCGCGAGGTCGAGGACCTCGAGGCGCTGGTGGCTCTGGCCGGCGACAGCGTGTACCTGCACGGCACCTCCTCCGGCGCCGCCCTGGCCCTGGAGGCGGCCAAGCACATCCGCCCGATCGTGAAGCTGGCCGTGTACGAGCCGCCCTTCATCGTCGATGACACCCGGACGCCCATGCCGGACGACTGGCTGCCCCGGCTCAAAGGTCTGCTCGCGGACGGACGGCGCGGCAACGCGGTCAAGATGTTCATGCGGTTCGTGGGCACCCCCGCCATCTTCACCGCGGTGATGCCGTTCACGCCGGTCTGGGGCAAGCTCAAGGCGGTGGCGCCCACCCTCCCCTACGACCTCACGATCATGCATGAGCACCAGCGGGGGAGACCGCTGACGTCGGCGGAGTGGGCCGCGGTCAAGGTCCCGACGCTGGTCGCGGCGGGCGCCAAGAGCCCGGTCTGGATGACCAACGGGACGCGTGCGCTCGCCGGCGCCTTGCCCGACGCGACGTACCGTACCCTCCCCGGCCAGAACCACATGGTCAAGGCCCAGGCCATTGCCCCCGTACTGACCGAGTTCTTCACCGCCGGCGACTAGAAAGGACCTGAACCATGCGACAGATAGCCGCGGGCCTGTTCGTCTCGCTAGATGGTGTCGTGGAGGCACCAGAGAAGTGGACCGGGCCGTATTTCAACGACCAGGTTGGCCAGGCCATTGGAGCCTTGATGGCCGGCAACGACGCCATGCTGCTCGGCCGGGTGACCTATGAGGGGTTCGCCGCGGCCTTCGGCGGCCAGTCCGGCGGCATGGCCGACCAGATGAACAACACGCCGAAGTACGTTGTCTCCCGCACGCTCACCACGGCCGACTGGCAGAACTCGACGTTGATCAACGGCGACGTGGCCGCCCGGATCAGCGAGCTGAAGCAGCAGCCCGGCCGGAACATCGGCATGAGCGGCAGCTCCAACCTGGTCAGCTGGCTGCTGCGGCACGGCCTGCTCGACCGGCTGGACCTGCTGGTCTTCCCGGTCGTCCTAGGCAGCGGCAAGCGCCTGTTCAGCGAGCCGGACGGTCAGGTGCCGCTCGCGCTGGCCAGCTCGGAAGCGTTCGGCACGGGTGTCGTGCACCTGACCTACACCCCGGCCAGCGCATGATGATCAGATGAGCGGCGAGGCGGCCATCGGCTGGATCAGGGAAGTGGTGCTCGACTGCGCCGAGCCGTGGGTGCTGGCGCGCTTCTGGGCCGGGCTCCTGGGCGGCACGCCGGTCGAGTGGTATCCCGGCTGGGTGACGCTCGAGCCGCCCCCGCATGGCCAGCGGCTCTCTTTCCAGGCCACCGGCACCCCTCTCGCCGAGTACACCTCCCGGATCCACTTCGACATCCTGGTCGATGACCTGCCCGCCGCCCACGACCGGGTGCTGTCCGCGGGCGCCGTGCTGGTCGAGGAACACGTCTCGCCCCGGCCGGGTCCGGCCGGCGAGCCAGTACCGTGGCGGGTCTACCGCGATCCGGCCGGCCACCCGTTCTGCCTGGTGGTCCGCTAGCGGTCGGCACGCTCCGACCGCTAGCGGCCTCGGGCCGGCTTCCCGACCCCAGGGACCGGTCGGCCGTCCTCGAGGTAGATCAGCCGTTTGCTGCCGGTGGCCGCGCGGACCCGCCGCCTGACCGGGCCGCGGAGCAGGGCGAGAGCGTCGGGGACGGTCGCGAGCCGGTACTCGGAGACCTCCTCGGGCTGCACCACGATCCCGGCCAGGGCCTCGTCGCCGATCCGGCCGCAGTCGAACAGGAACCGGACGCCGCCCGCCCGGCCGGGTTTCGGACGGCGGAAATCCATGCAGGCCAGCTGGCCGCGGCGCACCTCGATGCCGCACTCCTCGCGCACCTCACGCCGGCACGCCTCCCACGGCGTCTCCCCGTCCGCCTCCATGACGCCGCCCGGGATCGTCCAGCCGGTCTTGTAGGTCGGCTTGAGGATCAGCAGCCGTCCCGTCTGGTCGAAGATGAGCGCCCCGGCCGACACCGGGATGGTCGGCAGGAACTCCTCCCCGGCGGTCGCATCACCATTACTCGTCACGATGACCATTATAAAATAAACACGTGCCGGGAAAGCTCGCCAAATTCACATACCGGCATTTTATGAACCCGGTACCGTGAATAGCTTAAGCCGGACGGTCCTTCTTGGGCAGCTTGGCGACGATCGCCGCATAAGAGCTGTCGATGGCCTCGGTGAGCTCATCGTCCGGTATGGCCCCGCCGATCCGCAGGGTGTTCCATCCGGAGCGCCCGATATAGGCCATCACCGAAGCGTCATCCGGGTACCGTAGCAGCCATTCATCGGCCGCCTCGCGGGAAGCGCCGCACTTGAGGCCCACCGACGTCCCGGAGCCGAGGAACGCGAAGATCTTGGCGCCCACCTTGACCACCACGTCGCCTTCCCACGGCTCGTCCGGCCAGGCACCCGGCTTGGCCAGGCAGTACGTAAGCAGGTCCTCCCAGGTCATGGCGGCTCCTCCAGACGGTCGCGAACCCCGGGAAACCCCGGGTCAGGCATCGAACGTGACGGTGAGATCGGCCACGGCTCCGTCGCGCCAGGACACGTGCAGCGTGCCGCCTCCGCTTGTGTCCCAGGAGAAGCGGACGACATCGCGATCGCCGTCCCGCGCATCGGACACGCAGCTCATCGTGTCCGACGGCGGCCGCTCGGCGTACGCGCAGGTGATCTGGTCCAGCCCCACGTAGGGTCCGACCGGGATCCCCTCGAAGCGCATCACGGCATCGGGCGTGAACGTCGCGAGGAACGCGGTCCAGTCCCGGCTCCGGACGGCCTGGTTGAACAACCGGAAGTGCTGCTCGACGCGATCGGTCACGTCCGCCATCCTAGGCACGAACCTCGGCTCGGCCGGGAAGGCCACGCTCCGTTCCATCCATATCGCCCGGTACCGGTCCACCTGGGTGAGCCCCGCCAGGACCGAGGCGGCCGCGGCGGAGGCGGCGGGAGCCCTCGCACCGGCCGGGTCGCAAAACGCGACCGAAATATCATGGTTAATCTAAGGCACCGGTGAAATGCCCACAGGCGGTAAAGTCCTGGACCGGCAGAATGCCGAGTGCACCTAAAGGAGCGCGCGAATGGGCCCGGTCGGCTTTGACCTGGACATGACGCTGATCGACTCACGTTCGGCCATCCTGGCCTCCTTCGCCGGGCTGGCCGCCGATACCGCCACGGCCATCGACCTGGCGGCGGTGGACAGCCGGCTGGGCATCAAGTTGGAGGACGAGCTGGTGCTCTGGTACCCGCCGGACCAGCGCGCCGCGGCGGCCGCGATCTACCGGCGGCACTACGTACGGCTCGCCGGGCACATGACGACCGCGCTTCCAGGCGCGCACGAGGCGCTGGCGGCGGTCCGGGCCGCGGGGGAGCGCGTCGTGATCATCACGGCCAAGCACGAGGTTTCGGTGCAGCCCAGCCTGACGGCGGCCGGGATCCAAGCCGACGAGGTGTTCACGTTCGTGCACGGGCCGGAGAAGGCCGCCGTGCTGAACCGCATCAACGCGGCCGCCTACGTCGGCGACAGCCCGCCGGACATGGCCGCCGCGGTGCAGGCCGGCGTGCGGGCGGTCGGCGTAGCGACCGGCTCGTTCAGCTCAGATGACCTGGCCCGGGCCGGCGCCGACGTGGTTCTCGACTCACTCGCGGGCTTCCCCGCCTGGTACCAGACCGTTCGCCAAGCCAACTGAGCGCACATCAGCGATCGCCGCCGCCACCTGGTACG
Organism: uncultured Actinomycetes bacterium; assembly: GCA_963722055.1. Classification (GTDB taxonomy): domain Bacteria; phylum Actinomycetota; class Actinomycetes; order Streptosporangiales; family Streptosporangiaceae; genus Palsa-504. The sequence goes on from CAVRLA010000008.1 coordinate 435,965, forward strand.
GCAGGTACCGGGGATGGACCAGCAGGGCCCGGGCGACCTCGCGGATCTGCAGTCGCAGCGGAGTCAGCACGCGCTCGCCGTACCGCCAGGCCCCGACCTCGTCATCGCCGAACCGAGTACGTATCCCGCGCCGGAACCGCCGCGCGTCGCCGCCGTCGTCCCGCCAGGTCGCCAGCCAGGCCCGCAGCTGGTCGTCGTCGGCCAGCATGGACCAGTCCCGCAGCCGCTCGGCCAGCTGGCCCGCCACGTCGATGACGAACGCCTCCTCGCCTCCGCCCACCACCCCGTGCACGCGGCCCTGGCTGGCGCAGCCGTGCCGGATGCTGGCCGAGCTGAATCGTGCCCCGACCGCCAGCGCAGCGACGACATGCCCGGCCTCGTGCCAGGCGGTCCGCACCGCCGCCGCCCTAGCGGGCGCGTAGCTGGCCGCGGCACCCAGGTCGTACCGCTGCCGGATCCACACCTCGTGCACGATCGACTCGTCGTCGTAGCGGACGAGCCGGGCCAGGTCGGCGCGCACGGCCGCCAGGGTCCGTGCCCAGGCGGGCGTCATCGCGGCGACAGCACGCAGAATTCGCTGCCCTCGGGGTCGGCGAGCACGGTCCAGGACGCCGATCCCTGGCCGACGTCGGCGGCCACCGCGCCGGCCGCCAGCAGGGCCGCGACCGCGGCCGCCTGGTCGTGACCCGGGAACGGAGCCACGTCCAGGTGAATCCGGTTCTTGACCGTCCTGGGCTCTGCCGAGGGCAGCAGCTCCAGGTACGGCCCCACGCCCGCGGGGGAGCGCAGCGAGACCGAGCCGGCGGACAAGAAGGCGACCGAGTCGCCGGGCACCCACCCGGTGGCCAGCTCCCAGAACCCGGCCACCGCGGCCGGGTCACGGCAGTCGGCCACGACCGCTGCCACCGGCCCGGTACCGAAGTAGACCGGCCGCGGATCAAGCACGCAGAACTCGTTCCCTTCGGGGTCGGCCAGCACGACCCAGGGCACGTCCCCCTGCCCGATGTCGGTCGGCACCGCGCCCAGGCCGAGCAGCCGTTCCACCTCGGCCGCCTGGTGCGCCACCGACTCGGTGGCCAGGTCCAGGTGGATCCGGTTCTTGACCGCCTTGGCCTCCGGCACCGGGACGAACACCAGCGGCAGCGCCACCGGGTCCGGATAGCGGTACTCGTACGGCCAGACGTCGATCTCGTCGTCGTCCTCGACGCCTATCTCCCAGCCCAGGGCGGCGGCCCAGAAGCGGGCCAGCCGGGCGGGCTCGACCGCGTCGATGACCAAGTGCACGAGGCGAGTGGGCATCCCGACAGCCTGCCACCGGCACCCGCCGCCGGGCAACAGATCCCTCAGCCGATCGCGGCCCGGACCGCCGCCACCGCCGCGGCGCCCGCGCCCGGCCGCCCGGTGTCCACCTCGATCAGCGGGCCGCCCAGCCCCAGCGGGGTCACCGTGGCCGCGAGCGAGGCGATGTGGGCTGCGGCGCCCACACCGCCCGGGTTGATCACGTCGCGGTGGATGGGGTGCCGCCCGGCACCGATCCGCGCCGCGGAACGGGCCGCGGCCAGGTCTGGGTCGCAGTGGCAGAACACCTCGACCGCCCCGGCGAACTCGGCCACCGCCCGGTCCCGCCGCGCCCTCCGCCACCAGCCTTCGGCTACCGCGTCGGGAAAGTCCGCCGCCAGCCGGAACACCACCTCGGCGGCCGCGTCCCCGACCCGGTTCGACCAGTCCTCATCGCCCAGCCCCAGGACGTCCGCCAGCGCCTCCTTGATCGGATCGAGCGACAGCACGCGCCGCCGCAGGGCCGCCCCCAGCTGGCGGGCGATCGTGGACTTCCCCGTGCCCGGGGCGCCCGAGACCACGACGAGGGTCAAGCCTGTCGCGCCGCGATCTCGTACGGCCTCGGCTGCCTGGTCAGCCACTGCCAGAACGTCCGGTACTGCGGGCGCGCGATGAAGTGGCCGCTGCCGACCTTGCCCGAGACCTCGATCCGCAGCACCTCCGGCACGTCGGGACCCCACGGGGCGCGAACCCGGACATGCCCGCTGCGGACCGCCACGTCATCGGTGTCGACCACGATGCCGGGCTTGGTGATGAGGATGATGTGACCGCTGTTTACTTCCGCATCGACCTGCAGCGACGGTTGGTTGATGACGGCCTGGGTAAAGTCCAGCTTCAGCTGTCCGCTGCGGATCCGGGCCTCGATGCGCTGCGGCACGACCCACCGGCCGTCCTTGACCGCGTGCCCGCTGTCGCAGTCGATGCGCATGACCTCCTTGGCTCGCGGCGCGGGGGCGCTGGCCGCCGACCCGCCGGCGGCGGGCAGGTCGGCGACCAGCCTGGCCAGCTCGCCGTACGTCCGCGCCGTCAAGGCCAGCTCGAGGCGTTCGTCGAGCTCATCCGCGCTCAGCCGCCCGTCTCCCGCGGACACCCGCAGTAGCTCGACCACCCGGTCCCGGTCCTCGTGCGAGGCGCGCAGCTCACTGCGGGCCACCTCGTGCCCCGGCTCGGTATCCGTCATGGGAAAAACCTTAAACCCGCATCGGTCCCGCCCGCGCCGCGCCGACCCGCCGCACTGCTTTCATTGATGCTGAACGGGCCGTGGTGCGTGCCTCTTGACGGCGGTCGGCTCGCTGCGATGGGCTCAGCTGGTGAACTCCCCGCGCCCGCCCGTAGCCTCGCCGCGCGATCAGGTGACGCGGCTTCCGCTTGGGCCGGGCGTCTACCGCTTCCGCGACGCGACCGGGCGCGTCCTGTACCTCGGCCGCGCGACCAGCCTGCGCCGGCGGGTCGCCTCCTACTGGGGCGACCTCGGTGACCGGGGCCACCTGGCCGCGATGGTGGCCCGCATCGCGCGGGTGGAGGCGGTGCCGTGCGCGTCCGCCCACGAGGCGGCGTGGCTGGAACGGAACCTGCTGGAGCGTAGCAAGCCACCCTGGAACCGCAGCGCCAGCGGCGGCCAGGAGGCCGAGGTCTGGATCCGGCTCAGCGCGTCCGCGGACGCGCCTGGCGTGCGGGTCACCCGCCGGCCGTGGCTGGATGAGGAGGCGCCTGGCGTACGGGTCACCCGCCGGCCGTGGCTGGATGAGGAGGCCCGGTACTTCGGCCCGTACCTGGGCGGCCAGAAGGCCCGCCACGCCGTGTCGGGCTTGGCCCGGGTGCTGCCGCTCGGCCCCGCCACGCACAAGCCGACGGGCACCGCCCGCGAGCTGGCCCGGGTCCGCGGCGCCTGGCAGCCCGTCCGGGCCGATCCGGTGCTGACCGTGGCCGCGGCGCTCGACCGGGATCCGGCCGCGGTGGCGGAGTTGCGCGCGGAGCTGATCCGGCGCCGCGACGCCGCCGCGGCGCGGCTGGCCTACGAGTTCGCGGGCCAGGTCCAAGCCGAGCTTGACGCCCTGGACTGGATCACCGCTGAGCAGAAGGTCACCTCGGCCCAGCCGCGCGACTTCAACGTGCACGGCTGGGCCCGCGGGATGCTAGTGCGGTTCGAGGTCCGCGGCGGCCGCCTGTCCGGCTGGAGCCAGCGCGGTTGCGGGGCCGAGGTCGGCCGCCGTCGCCTGGCCGCCACCTCGTGCGGTCTGGAATGGGCGGATTTCGCCCGCCGGGCCGCCGAACTAGCCGCCCTCCTCGCCCCCTGACCTCAGGCGGTGCGCTGGGTGAAGCTGTACCAGTTGCCCGAGTCATCGGCGTAGTCGCGGTCGATCCGGTCCCTGGCCCGGCGCAGCATCCGCAGCGAGCTGACGTCGGCTGGCTTCGTCGTCCTTCGTTCCGCCGGATGGAACTTCCGGCTGGCCTGTCTCGGGGTCAGGTGCATCGCTGTTCAATCCATATAATCCCGGTAATGACTGACACGAGCGTCATAGAAGACCGAACCGCGCCGGCGACCGATGGCTTCGCGGTCCAGGTACGCGGCCTGCGGATGAGCTATGGCTCGACCGAGGTGCTGCGCGGCGTGGACTTCGACGTCCGCTACGGCGAGGTGTTCTGCCTGCTCGGCCCGAACGGCGCGGGCAAAACCACCACGCTGGAGATCCTGGAGGGCTTCCGGCGGCCGACCGGCGGCACGGTCCGCGTCCTTGGCCTCAACCCGGCGGCTCAGGCGGCCCGGCTCCGCGAGCGGGTCGGCATGGTGCTGCAGGAGTGCGGCTTCCCCCGGCTGGCCCGGGTGGCCGAGCTGATCGACATATGGCGCAGCTACTACCCGCACCCGCGCCCGCTCGGCGAGCTGCTCAACGTCGTCGAACTCGCCGAGGTGCGGAACACCCAGGTCCGCAAGCTGTCGGGCGGCCAGCGGCGTCGCCTGGACTTCGCCCTGGCCCTGGCGGGCGACCCGGATGTGGTGTTTCTCGACGAGCCGACCACCGGTTTCGACCCGGAGGCGCGCCGGCGCTGCTGGGCGGCGATCGAGAATCTGCGTCGGCTGGGCACGACAATCGTGCTCACCACCCACTACCTGGACGAGGCCGAATGCCTGGCCGACCGGATCGCGATCTTGCAGGCGGGCCGGATCGAGCTGGCCGGGACCACGCACGAGGTGGCCGCGCGGGCGGGCCTGGCCACCCGGGTCTCATTCACCACGCCCTCGGCCCTACGCCGGGGCCAGGTCGCCCTGCCCGAGGGGATCGACCTAGCCGTCCGCGGGCCGCTGTCGGTCTGCCACACCGACAACGCCGCGGTGACGCTGCGGCGGCTGCTCGACTGGGCGGTGGAGAACCGCCTGGGCGACCTGGACGGCCTGGCCGTCGCTGCTCCCAGCCTCGAAGACACCTACCTGCAGCTCACCGGGACCGACCCGGACCTGGAGACCATGTGACGAGATCGGTCCGCCTCGCCGCCCGCCAGGCCCTGCTCGAGCAGCGCAGCTTCTGGCGCAGCGCCGAGTACGCCCTGTTCACCTTCGCCTTTCCGCTCATGATCCTGCTGCTCATCGGGGCGGCCAACGTCGGCTCGTACCTGCCCGGCACGCACGTCAAGAACACCACGGTCTTCGTACCCAGCATCCTGGCCTTCGGCGTGATCGTGGCCGCCTACGTCAACCTCGGCTCCAAGGTCGCGGTGCTGCGCCACGACGGCGTGCTCAAGCGGATCAAGACCACCCCGCTGCCGTCGGCCGCCTACCTCGGCGGCCTGCTGGCCAGCACGGTCGCGACCGTCGTCCTCATCACCGCGTGCACCGGCCTGATCGGCTGGCTGGCCTTCGGCGCCGGTCCGCGCCCCGGTGGCCTGCCCGCGCTGACCGGCGGGCTGGTCCTGGGCATCGTGTGCTTCGCCACCCTGGGCCTGGCCATCAGCTCGGTCATCACCAGCGCGGAATCGGCCGGGCCGATCGCCTACGCCAGCTTCCTGCCGATCGCGATCATCTCCGGCGTCTTCGACCCCACCTTCAGCGGCCTGCCGCAGTGGATGTCCCGCATGGTGGCTGCCTTCCCCGTCAAGGCCCTGGCCCAGCTCATGCAGGGTGCCTACACGGTGCGCCCGTTCCCGGCCTGGGACCTGGTCAACCTGGCCTTGTGGACCGCCGCCGGGGCCGGTTTCGTCGCCTGGCGCTTCCGCTGGCACAGTTAGCGGCTCAGCCGCTGGTCAGCGCGGCCAGCCGCGGGTCAGCCCCGCCACTGCCAGCAATCGGCCGCCGCGCTCGCGGCCCGGCCCTTGGTCTTTATCCCCTTCAACAGGGCGATCAGCATGACCATCATGCCGGGGAAAAATGCCACCGAAGCAGCGGGCAGCACGAAACCGATCACCATAAGCAGGCCGCCGGCCACCAGGCACACGGGCTCCCAGTGCACCCGCATGGCGCGGGCCAGGCGTACGACGCCGAGGAGCGCCAGCAGCGTGCCGGTCCGGAGCCACCACCGGATCCGCCGCGCGCGGGCGGGCCGCCGGGCCCGGGATCCGCCGCCCGGCCCACCAGACGAGCTCCACACGACGAGGTACCCGCGACGCGGCCGCAGTCTCATGGCAGCTTCCCTGTGATCGCACGGCGCCGCCCGATTCATTCGGGCGTGTTTCCACCATAAGCGCTGGCGGGCTCACGTCAATCGGCGGCGTGTCACTCGATGCGCATCGTGATGGGCGTGCCGAGCTCGACCGTGCGGCTCACCGTGCACAGCCGCTCGTGCGATTTGCGCACTGCGTCCGGGAGCAGTTCCCTGGCCTTGTCGCCCTGCTCGCCCGCCGGGAAGGCGATGCGGAACGTCACCTGCAGGTCGGTGAGATGGTTGCCCGCGGCGTCGCGGACCTTGTCCGTGTCCACGCCGATCTCGAACGAGTCCGGCTCGGCCCGCCGCGACGTCAGGATGTCCACGTCGACCGCCGTGCACCCGCCGATCGCGACCAGCAGCAGTTCGACCGGGGTGAAGTCGGTTCCCCCGCCGGTCCCGATGCTGATCGTGCCGCCGCGCTCGTTGATCGCGGTGTACTTGCTGTTCTCGATGCGTTCCAGCCGCACGCTGCGATGCGCGGAATCAGTCGTCATGTCAGTACTCCGAATGGTGCGAGTCCGGGATGTGGCCGGGATCGCCGTATGGTCTAGTGGCTCATTCCGGCTCGTGAAACCGCTATCGGCGGCCCCTTGTTCCTTTTTGCGACTTCCACCATCCTCACGGAGGCCGCCATTGGCCCGGCCGCGGCCGATTGTCAGAGCCGCGTGCCAGAATGAGCCGGTGACGGAGGGTCCTGCTAACTCTGACGTTCCTGGCGGCCGCCCGTCGGCCACTGCCCGGCGCGTGGCCGCGTACCGCCTCGGATTCACCCGGGTCCCGGCTCCCTACGGCGAGGCCGCGGCCGACGATGCGCTGGCCACGGACGTCGCGGCCGGTCAGGAGGCCGGGACGGGCCGGATGCGCGAGCATCTCGATGCCCGCACCAGGTTCTTCGACCGCGCGGTGGTCGAGGCTATCGATGGGGGTGTCCGTCAGGTCGTCCTAGGCGCAGCTGGCTACGACGGCCGGGCCTTCCGCTACGCCAAGCCCGGCGTCCGCTGGTTCGAGGTCGACCGTCCGGCCACCCAGCGGGATAAACGAGAGCGGCTGGACCGGCTCGGCATCGCCGCCCGCCAGGTGCGGTTCGTCGAGGCCGACTTCACCCACGACCCGGTCGCGGAGCGGCTGACCGCCGCCGGGCTCGACCCCGGTCAGGTCAGCCTGTTCCTGCTCGAAGGCGTGGCGGCGTACCTGGAGCTGGCCGTGATAGAACGCGTCCTGCGCCAGTTCCGCCAGGTTGCGCGGCCAGGCAGCCGCCTCGCCGTGAGCGTCTCGCGTTCCGGCACGTCCGACGAGGCCAGATCCCGTTTCCAGGCCGCGGTCGCCGCGCTCGGCGAGCTGGTCAGGTCCACGTTGGAAGCCGACGAGGCCACCGAACTCCTAGGCCGCACCGGTTGGCAGGTTACGACGCGCGACGACGCTGGCGACCCCGAGGCCGCCGCCCGCCGCGAACGGCTCCGCTCGGCCGGCCTGCTCACCGCCAGCGCCGGCGCCACGGCCAGCGCCGGCCTCCCCGCCACGACCGGCGCCACGACCAGCGCCGGCGCCACGGCCAGCGCCTCCCCGCCACGGCCGGCGCCACGACCAGCGCCGGCGCCACGGCCAGCGCCAGTCCCCCTGCCAGCGCCAGCCCTACGCCCGCCGCCCAGCGGCCACCCCGCAAACCCGAGCCGGCCGAGCCATCCAGCGAATCCCGTTCAACGTCGGCCCTACTATCCCAGGCGCTCGTCGCGCTCACGATCGAGCTGGACAACGAGGCCGAACACCGCCTCCCGCATCGCACCACCCACTACGGGTCGGCCGGCCAGGGCGACGGGCCGTGGCTGGTGTCGCTGGCCATGTTCGAGAACTGCCTGCGGTTCGTCACCGACCAGCCGATCACCGTGCACGAGCTCGAAACCCTGGCCCGCACCGGGACCAACCTGGACGGCATGCGCCGCTGGGGCTACCTCACTATCGACGGCACCGCCCAGAAGATCCACCAGGGCCGCCCCGGCCCCGGCGCCGTCCTGCGGGCCACCGCCCGGGGCCTGCGCGCGCGGGAAACCTGGCTGCCGCTGCCCGCCCTGATCGAGGAACGCTGGCGGGAGCGTTTCGGCGCCGAACCGATCGGCCAGCTCCGCCGCTCGCTGGAGGCGATAGCCGCCCGGCTCGATCCCGGCCTACCCGACTGCCTCCCGATCCTCGGCCAGGTCCTGTTCAGCCGCGGACCGGACCCTGCCCTCCCGCCCCGGCCCGAACCGCCCGACGTCGCCACGCTGCCGCTCTCGGCGCTGCTGTCCCGCGTGCTACTGGCCTTTGCGCTGGACTACGAGGCCGAATCGGCCACCTCCCTCGCGGTCGGCGCCAACCTGCTCCGCGTGCTGCGCGCGGACGGAACGCGGCTCCGCGACCTCCCGCCCCAGACCGGGATCTCCAAGGAAGCCATGGCCTGGGCCAGGGGCGTCCTGCTCCGCGCCCGCCTCGCCGTCGAAGAACCCGACCCCGCCGCGCACCGCGGCCAGGTCGCCCGCCTCACCCCCGCGGGCCTGCGTGCGCAGCACCTATACCGCGAGCTCCTGGGGACGGTGGAAGAGCGCTGGACGCAGCGCTTCGGCAGCGACACGATCGGCGCCTTGCGCCGGCTCCTGGAAGCACTGGCTACGGCCGCCGAGGGCCAGCGGCCGCCCCTGTTCCAGGCCCTGGAGCCCTATCCGGACAATTGGCGGGCATCGGTCCGCCCGCCCCGCACGCTCCCGCACTACCCGATGGTCCTGCACCGCGGCGGCTACCCCGACGGCAGCTGAGCGCGCGAGCTCTGGGTCATGCCGTGCATGGCGTTCTCGCCCTCGGCCTGGCACCTACCGCCCGCGAACTGACGATGCCCGGTTACACCGCCTAAGCCTCAGCGGCCAAGACGTCGAGGATCTGCTGGCCGTACCGGGCCAGCTTGGTCTCGCCCACGCCGTTGACCAGGGCCAGCCCGGCCATCGTCGTCGGCGGCGCGGCCGCGATCTGCCGCAGGGTCGAGTCGTGGAAGATCACGTAGGGCGGCATGCCCAGCTCTTTGGCGACCCCGGTCCGCCAGGCCCGCAGCCGCTCGAACACCGCCTGCGCCTCCGGTTCCAGCTCGGCCGCCGGGGTCGGCGCCGCCCGCCGCGACTTCGCGCCGCCCCGGGCAGGCGAACCCGCCGCCGGGGCACCAGGCCGGGGCGCATCCCGCCGGAACATGACCTGGCGTTCCCCGCGCAACACCTCCCCGCTCTGCTCGGTCAGGGCCAGCGTCCCATGATCCCCCTGGACCGCAAGCAGCCCGCCGGCCAGCAGCTGCCGCACCACGCCCCGCCATTCCGCCTCGCTCAGCTCCCCGCCGATCCCGAACACGGACAGCTGGTCATGCCGGTACGACAGCACCCGCGGCGTCTTGCGGCCGAGCAGGATGTCGATCGGCTGCCCCGCGCCGAACGAGGGACCGCTGAGCCGCTCGAGCCGCACTACGGTCGAGAGCAGCTTCTGCGCCGCCACGGTCCCGTCCCACACCGAGGGCGGGGACAGGCAGGTGTCGCAGTTCCCGCATGGACCGCCGGAGGTTTCGCCGAAATACGCCAGCATCTGCGCCCGTCGGCAGTCGGCCGTCTCGCACAGCGCGAGCATCGCGTCCAGGTGCGCGACCAGCCGCCGCCGGTGCGCGAAGTCGCCCTCGGAATCGTCGATGAGGCGCCGCTGCAGCACCACGTCGGCCAGCCCGTAGGCCAGCCACGCGGTGGCCGGCGCGCCGTCCCGCCCGGCTCGCCCGGTCTCCTGGTAATAGCCCTCCACCGACCGGGGCAAGTCCAGGTGCGCGACGAAGCGGACATCCGGCTTGTCGATGCCCATGCCGAACGCGATCGTGGCCACCATGATCAGCCCGTCCTCGCGCAGGAACCGGGCCTGGTTCACGGTCCGGGTCCGCGCGTCGAGCCCCGCGTGATACGGCAGGGCCGTGAACCCCTCGGCGCACAGGAAGTCGGCCGTCCTCTCCACCGAGGCCCGGGACAGGCAATAAACGATGCCCGCTTCTCCCGGGTGCTCGTGCCGCAGCAGCCGCAGCAACTGCTGATGCGCCGACTTCTTCGGCTCGATCCGGTACTGGATGTTGGGCCGGTCGAAGCTGGCCACGAAGTGCCGGGCCTCGCCGAGTCCGAGCCGCAGCACGATCTCGCCCAGGGTCTGCCTGGTCGCGGTAGCCGTCACCGCGATCCGCGGCACCGTCGGCCACCGCTCGTGCAGCACGGACAGCCCCAGGTAGTCCGGCCGGAAGTCGTGTCCCCACTGGGCCACGCAGTGCGCCTCGTCGATCGCGAACAGCGCCACCGTCCCCCGCTCGAGCAGTCGCTGCGTCGAGTCGGTCCGCAGCCGCTCCGGCGCCAGGTACAGCAGGTCGAGCTTGCCGTCCAGGAAGGCGTACTCGACCCCTCGCCGTGCATCGGGATCCTGGGTCGAGTTCAGGAAATCCGCCCGCACGCCGAGCAGCCGGAGCGCATCCACCTGGTCCTGCATGAGCGCGATCAGCGGCGAGATGACCACTCCGGTGCCGTCCCGGACCAGCGCGGGAATCTGGTAGCACAGCGACTTGCCGCTGCCGGTCGGCATCAGCGCGACCGCGTCCCCGCCGCCGCACAGGTGCTCGATGATCTCCTGCTGCTGCCCGCGGAATGAGCTGTAGCCGAAGGTCCGGTGCAGGACCTCGGCCGCCGCCTCGCTGATCTCGGTCCCGAGCTCGCCCACGCGGGCGATTCTACGGCCCGCCCCTGTCATAAATGGCGTCAGCTCCAGCCCCTCCCGCAGCAGCTGGGCCATGGCCGGGACGCTGGCGGGCCACACCAACTCATCGACGTGCACGTCCGGGCCGGGCAGGAAGGCCCGGACCGGACGGGCGTCGAACTCCTCACTGACCGGCATGGTCCAGCAAAGCATTTTTGGATCGAACGGGCCGTGGTGCGTCCCGCCCGTCATGTACTAGCGTGCCCAACGTGGATGCTGCGCTTGCTGACCGCCTGGCCATCAGGGATGTCGTCGAGACCTGGGCAAACGCCAGGGACTCCCGGGACTGGGAGGCCTTCCGGGCCTGCTGGCACGACGACGGCTACATGATGGCCACCTGGTTCCAGGGTCCGAAGGAAGACTTCATCCGGGTCAGCCAGGAAGGCGCGGCCCGCGGCGTCAACATCCTGCACTTCACCGGCGGCGTCCGGATCACCCTGGCCGGAACGCGTGCCATCGCGCAGACCCGGATGACGATCATGCAGCGCGGCCCGGTGGACGGCGTGCTCTGCGACGTGGCCTGCACCGGCCGGTTCTACGACTTCTTCGAAAAGCGCGAGGGCCGCTGGGGGATCGTGCTGCGCCAGCCCATCTACGAGAAGGACCGACTGGACCCGGTCGAGCAGGGCGTCGAGCTCACCCTGGATCCCGACGTGCTGGCCCGCTTCCCCGAGGGCTACCGCTACCTGGCCTACCTGCAGGTCCAGGCCGGATACCCGGTCAAGCCGGACATGCCCGGCCTGACCGGTCCGGAGGTTGAGCGCCTGTACCAGCGCGGCGCCGCCTGGCTGGCCGGCCAGCCCGTCGCTCCCTGGTAGCACTTGGGTAGCCAATACCTCCGCTATACGCCTGGCTCCGGAGTGCTGTGCATGGCGTGGCCCAGGCGGCGCGCCGATCCGCTCCTTCCCGCGATCCGCGACCGCGGCCAGAACCAGTGAACGCGGCGTTGTGCTGGATAGAGCCATCAGAACGCCACGCTCACTTGTTTAGTCGGCCGCACGGCGTGTGCCGTGTGGGGCTGGAATGGCTGCTGTGCGCGACACAGCGGCCGGAGGCATGACCGACGCTCTAGCCCGCGACGATCACGATGTCGAGCGTCCGCGGGCCGTGCACGCCCTCGACCCGGCTCAGCTCGATGTCGCTGGTCGCGCTCGGCCCGCTGATCCAGGTCAGCGGGCGCACGGGGTCCAGCGCCGCTACCGCGTCCGGCACCGCGGCGACGATCTGCCCGACCCGGACGACGGCCAGGTGGTAGTCCGGCACCAGGCTGAACGCCCGGTTGCCCTGCCCGGGCCCGGTGTCCAGCACGATCGTCCCGGTCTCGGCGATCGCCACGGCGACCGTCGTCACCACCCCGTCCAGGCGGTCAAGCGCCGCGACGTCCAGCGGCGGGCCTACCGCTCCGGGGAGCAACGCCGACCACTCGGTCGGAAACCCGTCCGGCACCCCGATCCGCTGCGCCCCGCGGCCCGCGGCCGCGTCGGCGATGACCCGCGCCACCTCACCGGCCGCGCAGCGCCGCACTGTCGCCCGGTAGTCGCTGGCCCGCTCCTCGAACAAGCCGACCAGCGCCTCGTCAGCCGATCCCGGACTGCGGGCCGCCGGCCGGTAGCGCCGCGTGACCACTGGCTGGCCGCTGATGTCCGCCGTCGCCGCACGGATCCGCGCCAGCATCTCTTCCCGGGCACTCATGACCTGTTCTCCCGCTCGCCATCGGCGTCCCGTGACGCCTTCCACCAGTCGCGGAACGTCTGCCGGGGCGGGCGGGGCAGGTCGCGGGAGGAGGTCCAGGCGGCCAGCGGACCGGGCAGGTGCCGGATCCGGCCGTAGCGCCTGCCGAGTAGCCGCCCGGCGCGGCCGGCCCGCAGGGCCCAGGTCCAGCGGCGCGGGTCGCTCATCGTCCAGGCCAGGCCGCGCATGGCCGCGGCTTCCGGCGTCGGGCCGCGATGGTGCGCGAGCTTGTCGTCGACCACCCGGGAGCGGAGGTGCACGAGCATGGCCGGGATGTCGATCGCGACCGGGCAGGCGTCGAAGCAGGCGCCGCACAGGGACGACGCGAACGGCAGGTCCGGGTTGTCGGCGACGCCGGTGAGCTGGGGCGACAGCACGGCGCCGATCGGTCCGGGGTAGACCGAGCCATACGCGTGCCCGCCGGTACGCTCGTAGACCGGGCACACGTTCAAGCAGGCCGAGCACCTGATGCAGCGCAGCGCGGCCCGGCCGCGCGGGTCGGCCAGGGTCGCGGTCCGGCCGTTGTCCAGCAGGACCAGGTGGAAGTCCTGGCCTTCGACCGCCCCGGCCCACATCGAGGTGTACGGGTTCATCCGTTCCGCGGTGGACGAGCGCGGCAGCAGCTGGAGGAACACCTCCAGGTCTCGCCAGGCCGGGAGGATCTTCTCGATGCCCATCACGGTGATCAGCGTCCGCGGCAGGGTCAGGCACATCCGGCCGTTGCCCTCGGATTCCACCACGGCCAGCGTGCCGGTCTCCGCGATCGCGAAGTTCGCGCCCGAGACGGCGACCTGCGCGGCCAGGAACTTGCGCCGCAGGTGGGCGCGGGCCGCCGCGGCGAGCTCAGCCGGCTCGTCGGACAGGTTCGGCGGCGCGTCCGGCATCTCGCGTAGGAAGATGTCGCGGATCTGGTTCCGGTTGCGGTGGATGGCGGGGACCAGGATGTGGCTGGGCCGGTCGTGGCCGAGCTGGACGATCAGCTCGGCCAGGTCGGTCTCGGTCGCTTCGATGCCCGCGGCGGCCAGCGCCTCGTTCAGTCCGATCTCCTGCGTGGCCATCGACTTGACCTTCACGACGCTGCTCTGGCCGGTCGCGCGGATCAGGCCGGTGACGATCTGGTTCGCCTCGTTGGCGTCGCCGGCCCAGTGCACGGTGCCGCCGCGCGCGGTGACCTGCTGCTCCAGCTGGAGCAGGTAGCGGTCCAGGTGCGCCAGCACGTCGTCCTTGATGGCCGCCCCGGCAGCCCGCAGCTCGGCCCAGTCCGGCACCTCGGCCACCGCGGCCGCGCGCTTGGCCCGGATCGTCGACGTGGCGTGGCCGAGGTTGCGCCGCAACTGGCTGTCGTCCAGTGCGCTGGCCGCCGCGACCGGGAACGGGGCCTCCTGCCTGAGCTGCCCGACGCCCCGCGGGGCGGTCGGCATGCCGAGAAAGGTCATGGCTGTGTCCTTATAGGAAAGTTCGCGTTATGCAAAGAACCCGCTGTGGCTGCTGGCCGCTCACTTGCACCGATCACTCGCGCAGGCCCAAAAAGGCCTGCACTCGTGAATCGGTATTGCATAACGCTCACTGGCTCCTGGTCGTGGCGAGGATCTCGGCCACGTGCCGGGTGCCGATGCCGGTGGTCAGCCGGGACAGGCCGCCGCCGATGTGCAGCAGGCAGGACGCGTCGCCCGCGGCGGCGTACTGTGCGCCGGTGCGCCGCATGGCCGCGATCTTGTCGGCCAGCATCGCCGACGACACCGCGGCGTTCTTCAGCGCGAACGTGCCGCCGAACCCGCAGCACTGCTCGGCGTCCGGCAGTTCGACCAGGTCGATGCCCTCGACCGCGCGCAGTAGCTGCAGCGGCCGCTCACCCACCCGGAGCAGCCGCAGCGAATGGCAGGTCGGGTGGTAGGTCACCCGGTGCGGGAAGTAGGCCCCCACGTCGGTGACGCCCAGCACGTCGACCAGGAACTCCGACAGCTCCCAGGTCCGGGCCGCGATCTGCGCCGCCGCCGCGGCCAGCGTGCTGTCCCCGGCTAGCCGCGCGATGTCGGCGTGCTGATGCCGGATGGCGGCCGTGCACGACCCGCTGGGCACCACGATCGCGTCGTAACCCTCGAACGCCGCGACGTGGTTGCGGACCAGCGGAATCGCCTCCCGCGGGTAGCCGGTGTTGACGTGCATCTGCCCGCAGCAGGTCTGCGCCCAGGGCATCTCCACGGTCACGCCGACCCGTTCCAGCACCTGGACGGTGGCCTTCGCGACCTGGGGCACCACGCCGTCCACGAGGCAGGTGACGAACAGCGCGGCCCTCACCCGGCTAATCCTAAAACAGTTACCATTCCAGCCAATGGAAGAGGACCGCGAGCCGCCCGCCCGGGGCAAGCGCCCGCCGCAGGGCGAGCCGGTGATCGACCGCGCGCTGTCGCTGCTCTCGGCGTTCGACGCCGGCCAGCGTCGGCTCAGCCTGGCCGAGCTGAGTCGCCGGAGCGGCATCCCGGTCAGCTCGACCCTGCGGCTCGCCGGGCACCTGGTCCGCTGGGGGGCCCTGGAGCGTGACAAGGAGGGGCGTTACTGCGTCGGGCTGCGGCTGCTGGAGGTCGCCTCGCTGGCGCCGCGCGGGCACGGGCTGCGCCAGGTGGCCATGCCGTTCATGAGCGACCTGGCCGAGGTCACCGACCAACACGTCCAGCTCGCCGTGCGCGAAGGCACCGAGGCGACGCTGGTCGAGCGGCTCTCGGCACACCAGGCCACGCCGGTGCGGTACCGCATCGGGGGCCGGCTGCCGCTGCACTGCACCGCGGTCGGCCTGGTCCTGCTTGCCTTCGCGCCGTCCGCCCTGCAGGAGGAGCTCCTGGCCCGGCCGCTGTACGGCGAGCCCGATCACCTGCTGATCCCGCCCGATGTCATGCGCCGGACCCTGGCCGAGGTGCGGCGGGAGCGGCTGGCCGTCTACCGGCGCCAGGAGCACGTGGTCATCGTGGCCGTGGCCGCGCCGATCTTCGGCGCCGACAACTCGGTCGCCGCCGCACTCGGTGTCCTGCTGCCGGAGCGGGTCGCGCAGCCGCGGCGCATCGGGCTCGCGGTGCGCACCGCCGCCCAGGGCATCTCGCGTGAGCTCGGCGCCCGCCAGGCCATCGGGCTGGTCTAAGGCGTGCGCGCGCAGGAACTCGATGGAGCGCCGGATGATCGCGGCCACGTCGTCCGCGCCTTTCCAGAAGTGCGTCGCGCCTGGTATGAGTTCCAGCTCGACGGCCGCCCCGGCCTGGCTGAGTGCCTCGGCCAGCCGGACGCTCTGCGCGGCCGGCACCATGTCGTCCACCGTCCCGTGCAGGAGCAGGATCGGCGGCGCGCCGGCCCGGGCGTGGTTCACCGGGCTGGCCTGCCGGGCCAGGTCGGGCACGGACGAGGCGGGCGCGCCGAGGAGCCGCGCCTCGCGGGAGTCCGGCCCCGGATCGGGCACGCCGCCCGCGTCCGCCAGGTCGGACGGCATGCCCGCCAGGTCGGTGACCGGGAACCAGGCCACCGCAGCCCGCACCGCGGGCCCGGTCAGCGCGGCCAGCAGCGCGAGATGGCCGCCGGCCGAGTCGCCCCACAGACACACCCGATCCGCGTCCAGCCCGTAGGCGGCGGCGTGGTCGCGGATCCAGCCCACCGCGGCGCAGACGTCCTCCAGCGGCGCCGGGAAGCGCGCCTCGCCGCTGAGCCGGTAGTCGACCGCCGCCACCGCCAGGCCCTGGGCCGCGATCTGGTCGTAGAAGTCGGCCCCGAGCAGCGGCGGCGGATCGCGCCGCGAGCCGCGCTGCCACCCCCCGCCGTGCACGTACACCACGACAGGCACCTCGGACCCCTCGGGGAGGTACAGGTCCAGTTCCAACGGCCGGTAGCCCAGCATCTCGCCGTAGCGGATGTCCGCCACCCGCCGCACAGGCGGCGTCATGCCGCCGTCAGTTGCCCGGCCAGCTTGTAGAACGCTCCGTTCTGCATAATGGCCAGCAGGTTATCGGGGTCCTGCAGGACGCTGACGTCCTGTACCGGCTCACCGCGGACGACCAGCACGTCGGCCAGGTAGCCCGGCGTCAGCAGCCCGACCGGCAGGTCCATCACCTGCCCGCCGTACTGGGTCGCGGCCCGCAGCGTCTCGGCCGGGGAGTAGCCGAACAGCCGGACGAACAGCTCCAGGTCCCGGGCGTTGCGCCCGATCGGGTTGTTCGGGAAGCCGTAGTCGCCGCCGGGCAGCACCCGCAGCCCGCGCTTGCGCAGTTCGGGGTAGAGCTCGGTCATCGCCCGCAGGGCCTTCACCGACCCCATCTTCTCCGCCATGGCGGTGTCGATGCCGTACTCAGCGCCCTCGTACACGTTGGCCCACATGATGCCGACCGCAGGGGACAGGAAGATCGAGTCCTTGTGTTCCTCGAGCAGGTCGATTGCCTCGGCGTCGGCGTACGTACAGTGGTAGACCGACCGGAACCCGTGGCGGACGGCCAGCTTGATCGACTCCGGGGCCTGGGCGTGGCAGTTCAGCCAGACGCCAGACTCGCGGGCCTGCTCGCCAGCGGCCTGGGCTTCCTCGGGGCTGTACTGGGTGATCATCGAGCCGCCCTCGACGAACACGTCGTCGTTGCTCATCAGCAGCTTGACCGCGTCGAAGCCGATCGCGGCCTGCTCGGCGATGAACTCGCGCACCGCTTCCGGGCCCACCTTCTTCGGCTTCGGCCCGTCCGGGCCCATCTGCACCGGGTTGTTGTCCCGCTCGAACGACGCGGCGCGCATCCGCGGACCCGGCGTCGTCCCGGCCGCGATCTCCTCCCGCAGCCGTACCTCGGTGGGCACGGGCGTGAGCGAGCCGGCCGAGTAAGCGCTGGTGAACCCCTGATCGAGCAGGATCTTGGCGTTGCGCCTGGCGATCTGAAGGTGCTGGTCCGGCGTCGGCATGTGATGGAAGAAGCTGACGTCCAGCGGCGGGTTGAACGACGAGTCGATGTGCCCGACCGCGGACGGGAACGTCAGGTGCGAATGGGACTCGACCAGGCCCGGCATGACCGTGGCCCCGGTGCAGTCCACAACCTGGTCGCCGGGCCCGACCTCGGTGCCGCCGCCGGCCCGCACGCTCTCGATGCGGTCGCCCAGGACCACCACGTCGGCCGGCACCGCCGGAGCACCGGTCCCGTCGAAGACCTGCCCGTTGACGAACAGAATGCGATTCACATCCAAAGTGAACGTCCCGGCGGACGGCGCGGCAACGTCCTTTCCGTTCAATGGCACACGCCGCGACCTGCGCCACCCGGCTGGGGAGACTGAGGGCGTGAACGTTGACGTCCTGGTCATCGGGTGCGGTCCGGCCGGGGCCAGCGCGGCCATCGCCGCGCACGACGCCGGGGCCAGCGTGCTGGTCGTGGAGAAACGCCGCCACGGCGGCGGGAATGCCCTGTTCGCGGGCGGCTTCCTCTGGGACGTCCGCGGCGCCGAGGCGGTCCGGCACGTCGAGACGCTGTTCGCCGGCAAGACCGACCGCCCCGTGGCAGAGGCCTACGTCGCCGGGTTGAACGACCTGCCGTCCTGGATTGGCAAGCTCGGCGGCGAGGTGGTCGGCGTGGACCCACCGCCGGGCTCGTTCCCCGCCGTGCTGCCCTCCTGGCCGCACGTCCCAGGTAGCGACGGCGTGCGGTACTGGGTGGTGGGCGGCCAGCCTGCCCTGCGGCGGGGCGAGGCGCTGTGGCATCTCCTGGCCGAGAACCTCACCGCCCGGGGGATCACCGTCCGCCACGAGCACGCCGCGACCGGCCTGACCGTAGCCGAGGACGGGCGCGTGTCCGGTGCCGCGGTCGGGACCGAGCAGGTCACCGCATCACGCGGCGTCATCCTGGCCTGCGGCGGCTTCGAGGCCGATGAGTACTTCAAGGACGCCTTCCTCCCGGTCGGGGGCCTGCAGCGGGTCGGCCACGACGGCAACACCGGCGACGCGATCCGGATGACCCTGCAGGTCGGCGGGGCGCTCTGGCACATGTCGGAGTTCTTCGGCTGGTTCGCCTTCAAGGCCGCCGAGTACGACGCGGCCTTCCCGATCGACTACCACGGCCCGGGGTTCGTGCTGGTCAACGCGGCGGGCCAGCGGTTCTGCGACGAGACCGGCTACGAGGTGCACGAGCGATTGCGCGCCCTGGTCAACGTCAAGCCCGCCCATGGCTATTACCCCGCGTTGCCGGCCTACGGCATCTGCGACGGGCGCACGCTCCGCGCCGGTGCCCTCAACGGCGTGGTGGGTACCCCGAACGGCTACCAGTGGAGCGCCGACAACCTCGCCGAGGTGCGACGGGGCTGGATCACGCGGGCGGGCAGCCCCGGCGAGCTCGCCGCACGCCTCGGGCCGGATCCGGCCGTGCTGACCGAGACGCTGACCGGGTTCAATGCGGCCGCCGCCGCCGGGCGCGACGACCGGTTCGGGCGTCGCGCCGAGTACATGGCCCCCCTCGACCTGGCCGACCTGTACGCGATCGAGCTGTGGCCGGCCGTGGCCACGACGTCTGGCGGGCCCCGGCGTGACGCCAGGTCCGGGGTGGTGCGCCCGGACGGCACCCCGGTGCCGGGGTTGTACGCCGCGGGCGGGGCCGGGACTGTATGGGGCCCGTTCACCCATTCCGGCGGCGGCCTGACCGACGCCCTGGTCTTCGGGCAGCGGGTCGGCCAGCACGCCGCCCGGTCCCGCTAGGAGGCCCGGCACCGGTTACGGCCAGGCCATGTGTCAGCTAGCCGATGGAACGCCGGTGTGCCCGAGGGCCGTCTGCAGCGCCTGGTCGATGCTGAACGCCATGCCCTTGGCGTAGGCCCGGTCGAGCAGTTCGTCGCCTAGATGCGCGCGCACCTGGGCAAGGTTGTGCTGCCGGTACCGCGCCTCAAGGTCCTGCCACGGTTCCCCGGACCGGTCGAGGAAGGCCTGGGCGACGCCGTGCAGGAGGGCCGAGCGGTCCCAGTCGCCCAGATCCGCGGCCAGGCAGCCCAGGCCGAGGATGGCGCAGGCGATGACTGGCTGTTCACCGCTGCGGCGGCCGATGCGAAGGCTCGCTTCGAACGAGGACCGTGCCCCGTCCGGGTTGCCCTCTTCGCGCTGGACCCAGCCCAGGTTGGCCGCCGCGGCCGGGTTTTCCTGCCCGGTCGCCCGCGCGGCTTGGGCCGTCTGGTCCAGGTGGGCCCGGGCGGCCGGGACGTCGCCGGCCCTGAGGGCGTGAACGGCGGCGTTGTTGTGCAGGAACGAGCGCAGGAGCTGGTCGCCGGATCGTTCGGTGCAGGCGATGGCCTCGGCGAGCAGCGGCGCGTACTGAGCCGGCTCGATGAGATCGCCGGACAACAGGTAGATCATCAGGTTCCGGCCCAGCAAAACGTCGTCGCCGAGCTGGCGGGCGCGGTCGACGGCCTCCCGGCCAAGCCGAAGCCCGCGGTCGGGCTCACCGGCGAAGAAGTGCATGGCGGAGAGTATGCCGATGGCGTCGGTGAGCAGCCGGTCGTCGCCGAGCTGGCGAGCCAGGTCGACCGCCTGGTCGCCGTATCGCCGGGCCGGCGCGATATCAACCTGTGGAGCGATGCAGGTGACGGTCACCAGCGCCGCCCCGAACAGGCTAAGGTCGGCGCTGGCATCCGAGCGGTCCAGCACCGGCAAGAGCAGCCCGAGCGCTTCCCGGCAACGGGAACGCGCGAGCCAGTAACCGCGGAGGGCGACCGCGAAGCGCAGGACCCAAGCGGTCCCGTCCGGGTCGCTGGCGGCATGCTCGGCGGCGCGCCGCAGGTTCGCGTGGTCGGCGTCGAGCCGCGCGTACCAGCGGCCCTGGTCAGGCCCGGACAGGTGCGGGGCCGCCGCCTCGGCCAGGGCCACGAAGTACTGGCAATGCGCCGCCGCGGCGGCCGCCGCCGCCTCGTCACCCGCCTCGACCAGGCGTTCGGCCGCGAACTGGCGGATCGTCTCCAGTAGCCGGTAGCGGACGACATCGCCGGCAGGCTCGGCCACCACCAGGCTCTTGTCCACCAGGGAGCCGAGAAGATCCGCGGTGTCGAACGCCTCGATGTCACCGCTGCCGCACACCCCTTCGACGGCGTCCAGGTCGAAGCTCTCGGCGAACACCGAGAGCAGGCGCAACAGTGACTTCTCGGCCGGGTTGAGCAGCGAGTACGACCAGTCGACGGTGGCCCGCAGCGTCTGCTGCCGGGCCAGGGCCGTGCGGCTGCCCCCGGTGAGCAGCCGGAAGCGCTGGTCCAGCCGGTCCCGGAGGCCGCCCAGCGATAGTGAGCGCAGCCGGGCGGCGGCGAGCTCGATGGCCAGGGGCAGCCCGTCCAGCCGGCGGCAGACCGACACCATGAGCGGAAGCGTCTCCTCGTCGATGGCCAGGTCGACGCCCTGCTCTCGGGCGCGCTCGGCCAGCAGCGCAACCGCGTCGCCGGACGCCGGGGCCGGGTCGTCGGGGTCGGGGAGCGACAGCGACGGCACGCGGTAGATGGTCTCGCCGCCGATTCCGAGCGGCTCGCGGCTGGTGACCAACAGGTGCACCCCGGGGCAGTGCCGCAAGATGGCGTCGGCCGTCTTGGCGCAGGCGCCGATCACGTGCTCGCAGTTGTCCAGCACGATGAGGACGGACTGGAAGGCCAGGGCATCGAGCAGGCCGTCCAGGACGGCCCGGCCCGGCTGCTCGCCGATACCGAGGGCCTCAGAGATGGCCGCGGGTACCGTGTCCCCGTCGGAGACCGCGGCCAGCTCCGCCAGCCAGACCCCGTCGCCGGATCCGTCGAGCAGTTCGGCGGCCACCTGGAGGGCCAGCCTGGTCTTGCCCGACCCGCCCGCTCCGGTCAGCGTGACCAGGCGGCGGGACTCAACCAGGGCACGGACCTCGCTCATCTCCCGGTCACGGCCGATGAACGCGGACAGCTGGGCCGGGAGGTTGTTCGGCAGCGCCGGGTTGCCAAGCGAGCGCAGCGGCGGGAAGTCGGCTCGCAGGCCCGCGGCGTCCAACTGGAAGATCTGCTCCGGGCGTCCCAGGTCTTTCAGCCGCTGGGCGCCGAGATCTCTGAGCGCCGCGCCCGGCGGAAGCGAGTCACGCACCAGGGCCGCCGCCGTCTCCGACAGCAGGACCTGCCCGCCGTGCGCGACAGCTCCCACCCGAGCGGCGCGATGGACATGCAGGCCCACCAGGTCGCCGGTGGCCGTCGTGGCGGCCTCACCGGTATGCACGCCCATCCGCACCCGCACGTGCTCCCCGCCGGGCCACGCGCGGGCCTCCAGGGCTCGCTGCATCTCTATTACCGCTGCCACACAGGCGGTCGGCGACGAGAACACGGCAAAGAACGCGTCCCCTTGCGTGTCCACCTCCTTGCCACCGTGAGCGGCCAGGGCCGCGCGGATCAGCGCCTGGTGGTCTGCCAGCACCCGGCCGTAGTCGCCATCCCCCAGACGCCGCAGCAGCGCCGTCGAGCCCTCGATGTCGGTAAACAAGAACGTGAGAGTCTCCACGGACACAGCGTAAGAGCTCAGGCCAGGCGAAGGCAGGCCGCGCCGATCAGCGAGCGCCTTTCCCAGGCGGCAATGCGGGGTAGTTACCGCCGCGGCGGCCGGTGCAACAGCTCGACGAGGTTGCCCTCCGGGTCGGCGACGAACGCCATCCGCACTCCCGCCTCCGGCGACGGGCACGGGGGCATGACCGGCCGCGCCCCGCGGGCGACGGCCCGCTCGTAGGCGGCGTCGAGGTCGGTGACGTCGAACGCCACGTGCCCGTACCCGTCGCGTAGCGCGGCCTCAGCCGGTGTGTCTGGCTTGCCGCCCGCCACCGACCCGGGCCGGTGCAGTAGCTCAAGCCGGTATCCGTGCTCGGGGTGGATGAGCATCCGGATGCTCAGGTCCAACGGCTCGACCCGCAGCGCGAGCTCGGTCACCAGCCCGAAAACGTCGCAGAACCACGAGGCCTCCGCGGCCAGGTCGGCGACCGCCAGCCCGACGTGATCGAATCGAGCGCCGACCTCAGCCATGCACGTTCAGCCCCTCCGGATCGCGGGTCAGGTACGACGCGAACCGGCCAGACGGGTCGCGCTGGGCCCGTATCGCGGCCAGCCGCCGGAACGCGTCGTCGGACAGGAACCGGTCCTGCCGCCGGGTGAAGTCGGTGTCGCCCAGGTAGACGCCGGCCCCGTGCACGGCCAGCGCGGCCGTCCGGCGGTGCACCCACTCGGTGTACCGGGCATCATCGGCCGGGTCGGTGTAGATCACGTAGGTCGCGACGTAGACGTCCGCCTCCACCGAGAACGCCATGTCGGGCCGGGAGTCGCGCGGCGCCCACCCGTACCAGATCGAGAACGAGTGCTCGGTCTCCAGCTCGCTCCACATCTCGCGCAGCATCGGGGCCAGCACCCGGGCCGGCGCGTTGGTCCACGCGCAGTCCACGGTGTACCGGTGGCCCTCCGGGTTCTGCGCCGTCTGGGCCAGGTTCTCCTCGGCCACGCTGGTCCGGCCCCGCACGTGTCCCAGCGCGCGCCCGGCCAGCGGGCCATCCCGCAGCGGCGCCAGCAGCGTGAGCGCATCGGAATCGGAGGAAGCCATCACGGTCGTGTGCAGCAGCAGGACCGTGCCGTCCGGCCGGGCCGTGCCGTCGCGCAGCGGGACGTCGGGCAGGCGGGTGGCCGCGACCACCGGTTCCACCCGCCGGTCGAGCCCGGGCAGGACCTCATGCAGCCAGGTAAGCAGCTCAACGGTGTCATCGAGACGGAACGTCCAGGTGTCATGCCACATCACCCGCGGCGCCGAGTGGGTCTGCAGCCGGAACCGCGTGACCACCCCGGGGAAGCCGGGGCCGGCGCCGCGCGCCGCCCACAGCAAGTCAGAGTTCTCTGTAGCGTCGGCGCGGACCAGTGTGCCGTCGGCCGTGACCACATCGAGACCCGAGACGCTCTGGCAGGCCCACCCGCGCGCCCGCCCGTCCCAGCCCTGCCCGCCCTGCAGCAGGTAGCCGCCCAGTCCGACCGAGGCGCAGTGGCCGCCGGGGAAGGCCCGGCCCCGCTCGGCCAGGAACGGCGCGAGCTCGAGGCCGCCCCGGACCGCCGGCCGGGCTGCGACCACCCCGGTAGCCGGGTCGTAGGCCAGGTCGCGCAGGCCGCCCAGGTCGATCAGCAGGGCGTCGTCACGCAGGCTCCACGCCGCCCACGAGTGCCCGCCGGAGCGCACGCTGACCGGCCACCCGCGCTCTGCCGCCCACCGGACGCCGGAGACCACGTCAGCATCGGACGCCGCCAGCAGCACCGCCGCCGGGAATCGGTCCGGCCGTCGCGCGTTGAAGATGCGGCCGGTACGGGCCTGCTCGTACCCGGGCTCGCCGCGCAGGAGCAGGCGCCCGGCCAGCCGGTCGGCCAGACGGTCGTACCGCCGCGCCGTCATCCGACCACCGCCGCGCCGCCGTCGACCGGGATGTTCGCGCCGCTCACGTGCGACGACTCATCTGAGCTCAGGAACAGGATCGCGTTCGCCACATCCTCCGGCTGACCCCAGCGGCCCAGCGGCACGCGGGCGGCGATGCGCGCCGCCGGACCATCGGGATCGGCCAGCAGCGGAGCCGTATGCGGTGTCTCGGTCATCGCCGGGCTGACCGCGTTGACCCGGATGCCGTGCGGGCCGCCCTCCACGACCAGCTGGTAGGTCAGCGCCAGGACTCCGCCCTTGGCCGCGCCGTGCGCGTTCTGCGGCATGAAGAACGCGCCGCGCGAGGCCGTGATGGAGGCGACGTTGACGATCGACCCGCCCCCGCCGGCCACCAGGTGCGGCCAGGCGGCGCGCGTGACCAGGAAGACGATGTCCAGCTCATGCCGGATGGTGAACGACCAGTCCGCGAACGAGAGCGCGTCGATGGGGCCGAACCGGATCGCCGACGCGTTGTTGACCAGGATGTCGATCCCGCCGGCCAGGGCCACCGCCTCGTCGACCCAGCGTCTGGCCCCCTCCTCGGCGGCCAGGTCGACCGGCGCCACGGCGTCCATCCGTCCGCCTCCGGCCCGCACGAGCTCGACGGTCTCGGCCGAAGTCTGCGGGTTCAGGTCGCAGCCCACCACGTGGGCGCCTTCGCGGGCCAACCGCAGCGCCGTCGCCCGCCCGATCCCGCCGCCGGTGCCCGAGATGAGCGCCCGCTTACCGTCCAGCCGACCCATGCCCGGCTCCTTCAATCCCGGTAGAGTACCTTCACTCTATGGAAGTTACTCTCTCACAGTGAGAGGATAGTCCACAAGCCACCGGGAGGAGCACCGCGATGAGGCTGACGCACCTGGGCCATGCCTGCCTGCTCGCCGAGGTCGGCGACGCCCGGATGCTGGTCGACCCGGGCGTCCTGTCCGGGTTTGATGACGTCAGTAACCTCGATGCGGTGCTGGTTACGCACCAGCACCCCGACCACCTGGACCCGGCCCGGCCGCGGGTCGCGGTTCCCGTCCACGAGGGCGAGACCACCGACCCGACCAAGTACACCCGGATGCTGGCCGCGTTCGCGCCCGAAGGCGTGGTCCGGCCGCTGCCGCGCGCGCGGGCCATCACGCCGTAGTGGTTGATCGAAGGAGGACAGATGTCGACGACGGGCACGGGCCGCAGGATGCTCGGGCTGGGCTGCGGCCAGCCGCACGGCAGCGCGGAGATCCTGCTCAAGGCGGCGTTGCGCGCCGCCGAGGACCAGGGCGCCGAGGTCGAACTCGTCCGGCTCGACGAGCTCCGGCTGCCTAGCGGCAGCGCGGAGGCCGCCGAGCCGGACGACGGGTGGTGGCTGTGGGAGCGGCTGGTCGAGTGCGACGGGCTGATCGTGAGCACCCCCATCATCAGCCGGACGGTGGCTGCCCGGCTCAAGCTGTTCATCGACCGACTGCTCGGCCCGAACGCCGACGCGGCCATCATCGACGGGCTGCTGGCGCTGCGCAGGCAGGGGCGAGAGCCGGCCGTCCCGTTCCGCGTCGACGAGCGGGTGCTCAAACCCCGGGTGGCCGGTTTCCTGGCCGTCGGCGGCTCGCTGACCTCGCAGTGGAAGACGCTCGCGCTGCCGATCATGCACACGGTCACGTTCTCGATGCATATCGCGGTGGTCGA
Source organism: uncultured Actinomycetes bacterium (assembly GCA_963722055.1). Lineage (GTDB taxonomy): Bacteria > Actinomycetota > Actinomycetes > Streptosporangiales > Streptosporangiaceae > Palsa-504. The sequence goes on from CAVRLA010000008.1 coordinate 461,525, forward strand.
CCAGGTGCAGTTCGAGGGGGCCGGCACGCCGCGCTCCGTGGTCCTGGACCAGGCGGCACTGGACCGGGCCGCGGCGCTCGGGCGCAACGTCGCCAGCCAGCTCGGCCTGCCTTTCGACCAGGCGCGGTACCTGGGTCCGCCGGGGCTGTGCCCGATGTGCCACCTCGACGTCGTGGTCCTGCGCGGCGCCGAGGTCGAATGCGCCACCTGCGGCGTGCGCGGCCAGCTGACGCCGGACCTGGAGGTGACCTGGACCGACCTGACCAGCTCGGTCATTTCGATGGACGAGAAACGGGCCCACGCCGCTGAGATCCAGGACACCGCCGCACGCCATCACCAGTTTCGCGAGCAGATCGAGGAGGGGGCCCGGGCCTTCGAGGCCTACGAACCGGTCGTGCGCCCGGCGGGTACCGTCAGGCGGTAGCCGCGGTCCCGATCCACCGGTGCCGCCCCGGCCCGACGTCATGCGGCTCCGCGCCGGGCATCACCACCGTGGCGGTGCTACCTCCCGGCACCCTCAGGTCCAGCTCCATCGATCCGTCTTCAACACGCCAGGTCACGTCAATTTGACCGAACGGGCCAACGTGACGAGCACTGGCCCAGGTGATCCCGCCACCCGGTCTTGGACGGACCTCGAAAGCACGGTAACCCGGCTCAGTCGGACGCAGCCCGGCGACGTAGCGGTGCAGGAAGGTGGCGACCGCGCCCTTGCTGTAGTGGTTCAGCGACCCGTGCGGCACACCGCTGGAGTCCACCCCGTCCCAGTCCTCCCACATGGTCGTCGCGCCCCGGTCCACCATCGTCAGCCAGGACGGCGCGGTGTCCTGCCGCAGCAGCTTGTAGGCCAGGCCGAGGTATCCGGCCTCGGCCAGCACGGGCAGCAGGTAGGCCGTGGACAGGAAGCCGGTCGCGAGGTGGCCGCCGGCCTGGCCGACCAGCTCGGCCAGCCGCCCGGCGACCGCCGTCCGGAGCTCGGCGGGCACCAGCCCGAACGCCAGCGCCCGCACGTGCGAGGCCTGCGTCTGCACCGCGAGCGTTCCGTCGTCCCGGATGAACTCCCGCCGCCAGGCCTCCAGCGATCCTTCCGCGATCGCGCGGTAGGGACACCCCTGGTCCTCGGGCAGCCCCAGCACCTCGGCCACCCGGACCACGGTCGCCGCCGAACGATGCAGGTAAGCGGTGGCCACCTCGGACTTGTCCGCCCGGGTGAACGCGGGGAAGTCGGCGATCACCGTGCCCGGTTCCATCCACTCGCCGAACTGGAAACCGGTGTCCCACAGGTACCGCTCGTGGCCGGCCGGGTCGGGCCGCGCCGCGGCCCGGTCCGGATGCCGGCCACCCGCGGCCACCGTCGCGGCGAACCGGACCCAGGCCGTCATGGCCCCCCACATCTCGCGCAGCAGCGACGTGTCGCCGTACGCCTGGTAGAGGTCCCAGGGCGCGGACACCACCACGTCGCCCCAGCCCGCCGAGCCGTGCAGCCCGCCGAGCGGCCCGTCGAAGCCCTCGGCTGGCGGGCACGGCGACATGTTGGCCACGCAGCCGTCGGCCCGCTGGTCCAGCACGACGTCGCCCAGCCACTTGCGGGTGAAGGCCAGCACGTCATACAGGTACGCGGCCGTCGGCGCGAAGACCTGCCAGTCTCCCGTCCAGCCCGCGCGCTCGCGCTGCGGACAGTCGGTCGGGATGTCGCAGATGTTCGACCGCAGCGACCACACCACCGCGTCGTGCAGCCGGTTAACCCGCTCGTCGCTGCAACTGAACCAGCCGATCCGGCGCAGGTCCGAGTGCACGACGACGCCGGTCACGTCGTCGCCGCCCAGCGGCCCGGGATGACCCTCGATCCGCACGTACCGGAAGCCGTGCGTGGTGAACCGCGGCTCGAACACCGTCCCGCCCGAGCCCGGTACGACCTCATCGACCTGGCCCAGCGGCAGCGGCTCGGGGACCACCGGCAGGTCGACGTCGAGGTGCGCCGTGGTCAGGTCCCCGTCCCGGTCGAGCCATTCGCCGTACGACAGCGTGACCCGGCCGCTCGCGGGCCCGGGGCGAGCCAGCCGCACCCATCCGCTGAAGTTCTGCCCGAAGTCCACCACGAAGGCACGCCCGTGGCGCACCGGCCGCACGGCCACCGGGCGGATCTCTTCGATCCGCCGGACCGGCGGCGCGACCGACCGGACGATCGCGACCTCGACGTCGCGCACCACCGCGCCGCTCCACGCCCCATCGTCGAACCCCGCACGGTGTACCTCCGCCTGCCGCCCGCGGTGGTCTTCCCGCTGGCCGGCGATCAGGTCGGCCGCCGTGATGTGGGACCGCGCCACCCGCCAGCCCGGATCGGTGCCCGCCACCACCTGCCAGCCCGCCCCGGTCCGGACCTCGAGCTGCGCGCGCAGCGCGAGGTCCCGGCCGTACTGGTCCGCGGCCCGCGGCAACCCGACCTGACCGCGATACCAGCCGTCAGCCAGCAGCACCGCGAGCACGTGGCGTCCGGGCGGCACCAGCGGCGTGACGTCGTACGCCTGGTACTGCACCCTCGCGCGGTACTGCGTGTACCCGGGCGCGAGCTCGACGTCGCCGACCCGCCACCCGTCCAGGAACGCCTCGTACAGGCCGAGGGCGGTGATGTACAGCCGGGCCCGATCAGCCGGGGGAGCGGCGAACGTCGTCCTGAGCCAGTACGCCGGGCGAGACCCCGCCGCGGGCCGAGACCCCGTCGTCGGCCGGGACCCCGCCGCGGGCCGAGACCCCGTCGTCGGCCGGGACCCCGCCGCGGGCCGGGACCCCGTCGTCGGCCCTTCGTCGTCCGCCAGGCCGATCCACCGCGCCGACCAGTCCGCCTCGTCCAGCAGGTCACTCTCGAGCTGGACCGGTTCGCTCCAGTCGCTCTCGCCCAGGTCGGTCCACACCTTGACGCGCGCCGCAGCCGAACGCCGGGACCGGTCGAAGACCGGCAGCCGGACGAACAACTGGTCCCGGCCGTCCACCCGGCCGGTGTCGAGGCCGTCGTCGGTGCGCAGCCGGTAGGCGTGCTGCACTGCCGCTCCCTCTGGCAGCCACCAGCACAGGGCGGGCTCATGCCCTCGGCCGAGGGCGTCGCCCCCGATGATCTCGGCCCGCACCGAGGGCTTCATGAGCATCGTCCCCCTGACGGAGTAGCGTGCGGTCCATGACGCGCGTGGCAACGGTCACTGGCGGAGCCGGGGCCATCGGCGGCGCGATCGTCGCGGGCCTGCGCGCGGCCGGGCACGAGGTCGTGATCCTGGACCGGGACGGCGACCCGCCCGTCGACCTCGCCGAGACCAACGCGGTCCGGGCGGCCGCGGCCGGTGTGCTCGGTCAGCACGGACGCTGCGATGTCCTGGTCCACGCGGCTGCGGCGTTCGACCGGGCGGCGCTGCCCGACCTGGACCCAGGCACATGGCGCCGCGTGCAGGCCGTGAACGTCGAGTCGGCTATATGGCTGGCCCAGGCGCTGGCCCCGGGCATGGCCGAGCGCGGCTTCGGGCGGATCGTGTTCATCGTCTCCGACACGATCTGGGACCCGCCGACGGGTGACCTGCTCGCGTACGTGGCCAGCAAGGCCGCCCTGGTCGGCATCGCCCGCACGCTGGCCCGCTCGCTCGGGCGCGACGGGATCACGGTCAACTGCGTCGCGCCGGGGCTCACCCCGACCCCGGCGGCCGTGGCCGGCACCCCGCCCGAGGCGTTCGCCACGGTGCGGGCGCGGCAGGCGATCGGCCGGGACCTGGTGCCCGGGGACATCGCCGCGGCGGTCGCCTTCCTCGTCTCCGACGCGGCCGGCGCGATCACCGGCCAGACGCTGTGCGCGGACGGTGGCCTGATCCTGCGCTGAGTCGTCGCCCATCCCGGCCCGTCCCGCCTCCCGGACCGGTACAGCACGACACCGATGGACCGTTGGTGCCGCCATAGCGACAGCGATGGTCCATCGGCGCGGCTTGGCCGTCACTGGCCAGGTGCGTTATGCAGGCGGTCCGGTTCCGCGGTGATCTGGGCGCCATTGGCATCTTGGGCCGGACTGTCCGCCCCACTTACCGCTGCGGCCGGGCTGTCCGCGCCACTTACCCCTGCGGCCGGGCTGTCCGCGCCACTTACCCCTGCGGCCGGGCTGTCCGCGCCACTTACCGCTGCGCCGGACCCAGGCCCGGCGTCCGCCGTCCGGCCCGCGAGTCGCTTGGCGTACTCCCCGGCGGCGCGGTCGCGGAGCTTGGCCAGCGCCACTGCCGGGCCCTTGCCGGTCGCGGTGCTGGTGATGCCGTCGGGGTTCTGCACCGCGGTCAGCACCAGCGCGACGCCGGCCACGATGGCCTGGTACCTGCCCACGTTGAGGTGGAGGTTGAGGAACGTCACGAACAACCCCGCGGCGGAGAACATGATGCCGGCCACCGCGGCCCCGGAGATGCGCCCGACGCCGGCCACGAACACGATGGCCAGCAGGCTGATCGAGGTGAACGCGGCGAAGCTGTCGGAGGTCAGCTCGCCCTGCATGTAGCCGGTCAGCGCGCCGCCGACGCCGGCGATGAACGCGGCGAGCCCGAACGCCATCAGCTTGCCCTGGGCGACGTTGATCCCGACCGAGCCGGCCGCGCGCTCGTTGGAGCGAATGGCCAGCAGCATCCGCCCGGCCGGGCCCCGTCTGAGCCGGGCCACCAGCAGGCCGAGCAGGATCACCACGATCAACACCATGACGCCGAAGATCACCGTCGGATAGGTCTTGCCCTGGCTGATGGCCAGGTTCAGCCCGGGCAGGCGCGGCTCCGGGATCGGCAGGCCGGCCGTGCCGCCGGTGAACGACCCGATGTTGAACACTACGGCGTCCATGGCCGCGGCGAACCCGAGCGTCACCACCGCCAGGTTCACCCCGCGCAGCCGCAGGGCCGGCAGGCCGATGATCAGCCCGACCGGCACCGCGCACAGGCCGGCCAGGATGAGCGACCACGGGAAGCCGATGTGCCATCCGCTGGAGATGTGCCCGAGCGCGAAGCCGCCGATGCCGGCCAGCGACATCTGGGCCAGTGACACCTGCCCCACGTACCCGGTCAGCACCACCACCGACAGGGCGACGCACGTAACGGTCAGCGAGGAGATGAAGGCGAAGCGCAGGACGCTGGACAGGACCAGCAGCAGGATCACGCCGGCCACGAAGCAGGCGGCCGCGGTGCGCAGCGGCGCGATCGGGCGGCCGACCGAGGGGTTACGTTCGGTCGTCTCCCCGCCGCGGGCCAGCACGGACCGCGAGCGGAGCGCCATCACCACGATGATGACGGCGAACGGGACCGCGTCGGACAGGCCTTGCTGGGGCAGCCAGGTCCAGACGGTGATGAGCTTTTCGATCTCGGACTGGGCGCAGCCGATCAGCAGGCCGGCCAGCGCGGTGATCCAGAACGACTGGAATCGGCCGACCAGGGCGGCAGCGAGGGCCGGCACCACGAACAGGGTGTAGGAGGTCGGGTCGAGGCTGGCCACCGGCGCGATCATGATGCCCGCCGCGCCCGCCAGGACGGTAGCGATCACCCAGTTCTGGCCCGCGACGCGGTTGGCCGAGATGCCGGTCAGCGCGGCCCCCCGGTCGTTCTCGGCGCCCGCCCGGGTGGCCAGGCCGAACCGGGTGTAGCGGTAGGTCAGCGCGAGCGCGACGGAGATGACCACGACCACGCCGGTGAAGTACAGCCGGTCTTCCGGGAACGTGATCTTGGAGATCGACAGCGGGGAGCTGGGGAAGATCGGGTTGGTGGCGACCGGCTCGGTGCTGTAGTTCAGCACCGCGATTGCCTGCAGGCTGAGCATGACGCCGACCGACGCGCACACCTTGGTGAGCGGCGAGGCGCCCCGCAGCGGCCGGTAGATCAGGACGTAGAGCACCAGTCCGAAGACCGCCGCGTACAGCAGCGAGATGATGATCGCGAGCCCGGTGTTGATCCCGGCGCCGCCGTTCAGCGAGATCTGGTGCGGGATCAGGACCACCGGCAGCTCAAGCTCCCCGAAGCTGCGCAGGTTGACGAAGACGTAGGCGATGAACATCGCCACCGCGCCGTGCGCGAAGTCAACCACGCCGGAGCTGCGGTACTTCAGCACGAGTCCCTGGCCGAGGATGGCGTAGGTGGCGCCCGAGCCCAGGCCGAGGATCAGGAACAGGGTGTAGCTGGACATGGTGTCTCGTTTACGTCTCGTCGGTAGGCCGGCGCCGGGGCCGGGTCCGCCCGTGGCGTGGGCAGACCCGGCCCCGGGTTATCAGCCGCTGAGGCCCGGGAAAAGACCGGCCGAGGTGACCCAGGTCGGGTCCGGCTGGGTGAGGACCCCGTTCTGGATCTGGTTCATGAGGTAGTAGTCGTTGCAGATCGCGGGAGCGCCCTTCATCGCCTGCCCGTTGCAGGTGTACGCGTGCGACAGGAAGTTCGGGTGCGTGCCCGACTTGAACGCGGCCAGGATGGTCGCCGTTGTGGGCGTGCCCGAGATGGTGCTCAGCATCTGCTGGACGTTCATCACGGTGGCGAAGCCGGCCGTGGAGATCGAGTCGATCAGCGTGCCCGGCGCGGCCCACTTCTTCATCGCCGCCTGGAACAGCTGCGCCTGCTGGCTGGTCCCGGTCTGCAGGAGGAACGGCGAGGCGATGTACATGCCGTTGGCCCCTCCCGCCGCGGCGGCGATCACCGGCGGCGCGCCGCACGGGTCGATGCCCATGATCTTGCCGGTGTAACCAACGGTCTTCAGCGCCTTCAGCACGTTGCCGCAGCCGTTGGGGACGTCGACGTAGGCGAGCTCGGCGCCGCTGCTCTCCACCAGGGCGGCCTGCGGGCTCGGGTCCGGCGACGTCGGCGACAGCGGGATGTCATGGATCGTCGTGACCCCAGCCGCCTTGAATACCGGCGTGATCTGGGGCAGCAGTGACTCGCCCTGGGGGTTGCTGAAGTAGATGATGGCGACGCTCTTGACGCCCAGCGTCTTGCCGGCGTACACGGCGGCCGCCGCGTTGTCGCCAACGCTGACCGACCAGAACTGGATCGAGTTCGACGCGATCGCCGGGACCGGGGTGAACGGGATGCCGCCCAGGTAGGCCAGGTTGGCGTGCTGGTAGATCGGGATCGAAGCGGGCGCGCCGACGTCGGCCGCGCCCAGGATCGCCATCGGGTGCGCGGCTACCAGCTGGTTGGCGCAGCGGGCCGCGGTAGCCGGGGTACCGTCGCCGGTGCACGCGTCGATGACGATCGGATGCCCGTTGATGCCGCCGAGGTAGTTGTTGACGTAGTCAGCGGCGGCGATCGCGCCCTGGCGGGCCTCGGGGAAGGTGACCGCGCCGGTCTCGTCGTTGATCATCCCGAAGACGTACGGGGAGCCGGTCGCCTTCTTGGGGGTGCCGAACACCGAACTGCTGGCCGCGGCCGTCGTGCTGCCTGACGAGGGCGTACTGGAGCTACTCGAGCTGCCCGAACTGCAGCCCGCCGCGGTCAGCGCGAGCACGGCGGCGGCCGTCACGCTGAGCCATCTAAGTGGTTTCATCTGTGCTTCTTTCGGTGATGGTGTGTATCTGTCGGTGCGGGTTAGCCAGAGGCGGCCTGCTCAGGCGGCCGTTTCCCCGAGGTAACTGGCGGCGAGCAGCTCGCGCCGTTCGCGGAGCTCGGCGGCGGGGCCCTCGAGCCTGATCCGGCCGTGGGCCAGGACGTAGGCCCGGTCGGAGATCTCCAGGGCCAGCGCCACGTGCTGCTCGACGAACAGGACGCTGCTACCCAGCTCGTCGGCCGCCCGGCGCAGGATCGGGAGGAGCCGCTCGACGATCACCGGAGCCAGGCCGAGGCTCATCTCGTCCACGAGCAGCAGCCGCGGTCGGGTCACCAGGGCCCGGCCGACGGCCAGCATCTGCTGCTCGCCGCCGGATAGCAGGCCGGCCTTGCGGCCCAGGCACTTGCGCAGCTCGGGGAGCATCTCCAGCAGCTCCTCCTCGCGACTCTGCCTATTTCCGGCCCGCCGGGAATGGGCAGAACCCCGGCCACCCGCCAGCCGCAGGTGCTCGCGGACGGTAAGCCCGGGGAACAGAGCACGGCCTTCGGGCACGAGCGCGAGGCTCCGTTGGGCCAGCACGTAGGCCGGCTTGCCGCCGATGCTCTCGCCGGACAGCTCGACCGCACCCGAGATCGGTCGGTGGAGCCCGGCGATGGTCTCCAGGGTGGTGGTCTTCCCGGCGCCGTTCGGGCCGAGCAGGGCCACCACCTCGCCCGGCCGGACCTCCAGGTTGAGCTCGCGGACCACCGGGATGCCCCGGTAGCCGGCGAACAGGTCCCGCACCGCGAGGGCGTGGCCGGACGTGCTCGCGCTACTGGCTGGTGCCGGCATGGTGTCCTCCGAGGTAGGCCTCGATCACGCTCGGATCGTCGCGGATCTCCGCCGGAGACCCGCCCGCGATCTGCCGTCCGAAGTCCAGGACCATGAGGTGGTCGCACACGCTCAGGACCAGGCCCATGTCGTGGTCGATGAGCAAGACCGTCACGCCGTGCTCTTCGGGCAGGGTCCGCAGCCGGCGCCCTAGCTCGCTGCTCTCGTCGGTGTCCAGGCCCGCCGCGGGTTCGTCGAGCAGGACCAGCCGGGGCTGGCGGGCCAGCGCTCGGCCGATGCCGACCAGTTTGCGCTTGCCGAGGGAGATCTGTGACGGATGGCGGTCCACGACGTCCTCCAGGCCGCACACCGAGATGGCCCAGTCCACACCGGACCGGTCCGGCGGCCGGTGCGGCAGGAACAGGTCGCGCAGCGCCGTGCCGACGGTCACGTGCTCGCTGGCCACGAGCAGGTTCTCGTCCACGGTGAGGTCGTCGAACAGCTCAACCGACTGGAACGTGCGGGCCAGGCCGAGGCGTGCCCGCCGGTAGGGGCGCAGGGACCCGATGTCCTGGCCGTCGAACACGATCCGCCCGGCGGCGGGCCGGGTGTATCCGGTCAGGGCGTCCACCATTGAGGTCTTGCCCGCGCCGTTGGGACCGATCAGCCCGTAGATGGTGCCCTCGTCGACCTGCAGGTCCACGTCGGAGACGGCCACAACCCCGCCGTAGGTGACGCGCAGCCCAGCGACATCGAGCAGCGGCTGTCGTGCGGTCGGTACCGTCATGACCCTCCTAACTTTCATACAGTGAAAGTTATTTTCATTTCGATTACGTTACGGGATGAGAGAGCGGTTGTCCACCCTTCCCAGGTCACGAATTGGCGGCGCCGCAGCCGTGGCCGGGGGCCGTCGCGGCTACGCCGACCAGGACTTCTCCAGGCCCTTGACCAGGGCCACCATGCAGTCGTGCCCCGGCGTGGGGACGCCGACCCGACGCCCCTCGGCCGCGATGCCGCCGTTCAGGACGTCGATCTCGGTCGCCCGGCGGACCAGGACGTCCTGCAGCATGCTCGGCTGGTGGTCATACGCCTCCGCGATGGCCTCCTCCACCGCCTCCCCAGGCGGCCGGGCCAGCACAATCCCGGCCTGCTCGCAGACCGCCAGCCCCTCCGCGACCAGCCCGTCGACCTGCCCGCGCAAAGCGGCGTCGGTGCAGACGCGGCCCACCGATAGCCCGGTCAGCGCGGCCAGCGGGCTCGTCGCGGAATTGAAAATGACTTTTGTCCACTGCGGCCCCCGGGCGTCCGGCAGCGCGTGCGTCCGTAGACCGCCCGCATCGAGCAGCCGGGCCAGCTGCTCGACCGCGCCCATCGGCGCCGGCCGGGGCTCGAACGGCCCAAACCAGGAGTCGCCCTGGGCGTCGTAGCGCACGACACCGGGCGCCACGACCGCGCCGGCCGTGATGATGCTCCCGCGAATGACCCGCGACACCAGCCCGGCGATGACTTCCTCGTTACCGAGCCCGTTCTGCAGGCTGACCACCGAGGCATCCGCCAGGGCCGCCCGCGCGCCCTGGACGGCCGACCGCGTCTGCAGCGACTTGACCGCGATCAGGCCGAAGTCGCATGGGGGCAGCTCGCGGCCGTCGGCCCTGGCGTGGACCTTCGCCACGAAGTCGGCCAGGCCGGTGACCCGCAGCCCGTCGGACTCCATCGCGGCCACGTGCTCGGTCCAGGGGTCCACGGCCCACACCTCGACCCCGGGCACGCGGGCCAGGTGCGCGGCGTACAGGCTCCCGATCGCGCCGCAGCCGATGACCGCGACACGAACCCGCTCGCCGTCGCCGTTCACCTGGCCAGCGCCAGCAGTTGCCGGGTCGGCGTCACCGCAACCGCGGTCGGGGTCGCCGGTCACGATCCCTCCAGCGCGGTTCGCGCGATATCCGCGCAGACCAAAGGGTCGCCGCCGCCGACACCGAGGCCGGCCAGCACGTGCCCGGCGTCGCGGACCGGGAGCCCGCCTGGGGCGCCGAGCACCGGCGGCACCACGAGCGCCCCTACCGCCGTGACGGCCTCAGCCGAGCCGAACCGGCTGCCGAGCTCGGCGCTGTCCCAGCCGAACAGCGCCGCGGCGCCCGCCACCGCCTGCGCCACCGCCACCCCGCCGGCCGGGGCACCGTCCATCAGGTCCTGCTGGATCGGGTCACCGCCGCGGTCCACCACGGCCACCGCGACCTGGATCCCGCGGCGCGCGGCCGCGTCCATCGCCGTATCGCACAACGCCCTGGCCCAGTCCAGCTCGGCCTGGCGGGTGGCCGGGGGAGCGGGGGCCAGGCCCTGGCTGTCGGTCGGGTCGACGTCCAGGTCCCCGAAGCGCTGCTCCCAGCGCTTGCCGTCATCCCCGTGCTGGCCGGTGTACGGCAGCCCGAGCGCGTAGGCGATGAGCAGGTCCTCGGGGTTGGCCGGCCTACCGTCGACGCTGAGCGCGCGGGGGTCGATGTCGGCCGGAAAGAACGGGCTGACCGTCGCGCCCGAGGCCGCGATGCCGGCCACGACCACGCCGCCGGCGCTGACCGGCATCCCGCCCGCGCCGGGGAACGAGGCCTCCGGCGAGGCCTGGGCGAACCCGGCCGCGACCGGCGGGGCGATCGTCGTCATCCGGTGCAGGTGCTCGGCGCTGGGGATCTGCTGGGTGGCCGAGATCCAGGCCTTCGACCGGGCGCGGGCCATACCGCCTGGGCCGCCGGCATCCATCCGGGACGCCGTGATCAGCGTCCCGCTCGCCCCGACCACGGCTACCGCCCCGCACAGCCCGAGCTGCTCGGCCTTGTCCACCGCCCGCTGCACCAGCGCGCGCGCCTCGGCCAGGCCCAGATCGCGGGCCATGCTCAGGCTCCGACCATGTTGTAGCCGCCATCCGCCACCATGTACCCGCCGGTCATGTGCGCGGCGTCGTCAGTCGCGAGGAACAGCGCCGTGCCCGCGAGCTCGGCCGGCCCCGGGATCCGGCCCATCGGGGTGAGTGAGCGCAACTGGTCGCCCCGGCCGGACTGCCAGTCCTTGCGGCCCAAGGTGGCCTCGGTCTCGATGAACCCCGGGGCGAAGACGTTGACCCGGACCGTCGGCGCGAACGCCTGCGCGTACAACTTCGTCACGCCCAGGATCCCGTACTTGGCCGCGGCGTACTGCGGCGCCCGCGCGCTGCCACGCACGATGACGGTCGAGCCGATGTTGACGATGCTGCCGTGCCCCGCCTCCAGCATCCGCGCGCCGAACTCGTGCACGCACAGCATCGTGCCCTTGATGTCCACGGCCAGTACGTGGTCGATGGACTCCTCGGTGATGTCACGCCAGGACATCTGCTCGCGGGCCACGTCGCCGACGTTGTTCACCAGCACGTCCACGCCGTCCAGCCGCTCGAAGGCCGTGTCGGCCATGGCCTTGATCTGCTCCCAGTCCACGATGTCGGCCTGGAGCAGTACCGGCGTGCTGCCTGCCGCCGCGACCCGGTCGGCCGTCCGCTTGGCCCCTTCGACCGAACTGCGGTAGTGGACGCCGACCGCGCGGGCGCCCTCCTGGGCGGCGCGGACCGCGATCTCGGCGCCGAAGCCGGTGCCGGCGCCGGTGACGACCACCGACCGGCCCGCCAGGCGCCGCGGTACGGGAACGGGAGCGAGAGGCACGAGGTGTCCTTCCGGGAGTGGGTGGTTGGCTGCGACGGCCCGTCCTTGGGTGATTCAGACCAGGACGCGGCCGCCGTCGACGTACAGAATCTGGCCGGTGATGAAGCGGGCCCGGTCCGAGGCCAGGAACGTGACCGCGTCGGCCACCTCCTCCGGGTGGCCGAGCCGCTCCGCCGGGACGAGCGATTCCAGGCCCTCCCGGTTGTTGCCCTTGTCAAGGTAGGCCTTGGTCAGGTCGGTCTCGATGTAGCCGGGTGCGACGGCGTTGACCGTGACGCCGTGCCGGGCCCACTCGCGCGCCATGACCCGGAGCATCTGGTTCATCCCGCCCTTGGTTGCCGCGTAGGGCGCATGGTTCGGGTGGGCGAGCAGCCCCGAGACCGACGACACGAACACCATGCGGCCGTACCGCTGCTCGACCATCAGCCGCCCCACCGCCTGGCCGAGCCAGAACGCCGAGGACAGGTTCAGGCTGAGCGTCTCCTGCCAGTCCACGTCGCCCAGTTCCAGGACCGGCTTGCGCACGTTGCGGCCGACCGCGTGCAGGAAGACCTGCGGCGTGCCCACCAGCCCGACGGCCTCGCGGACCGCCGCCCGGCAGGCCTCCGCCGTCCGCAGGTCCGCGACCAGGGGCTTGACCTCGTGGCCGGCCTCCTTCGCGGTCCGCGCAACCGCGTCCAGGTTCTCCGTGCTCACGTCGACGAGTACCACGTGCGCGCCCTGGGCGGCCAGGCTCAGCGCGCTGGCTCCGCCAAGCCCGCCCGCCCCGAAAACCAGCGTCGGCCGTCGGTCGAGTGTGAGCCAGTCCTGCATGGGGGCTATCCTCCGCCTCAGAATTCTCGTATTATGAAAGTCGCTTTCTGAATACCGTAGCCGACCCGTTGTCTGGCTGTCCAGGGCCGATGATGCACGCGGCCACCGTAGGCTGGGCACGGTTCCATCATCGAGGGGAAGGCCTTCCATGCCGCGCCGTACCGCCAGCTCCTCATCCACGGCGCTCCGTCCCGCGACGGCGGCCCCGGAGCCCGCTGAACGCCCGGAGTACCGGGTGGAGGCCCTGGCCAAGGGCCTGCGCATCCTGTCGCTGTTCGATGAGCAGCGTCCGACCTGGCGGGTCAGCGACCTCGCCACCGCCGCGGGCCTGCCCATGCCGACCGTCTACCGGGTGGTGATGACGCTGGCCTCGGAGGGTTACCTGGACCACCTGCCCAACGGCGACTACCGGCCGGGAGTGCGCACGCTCACGCTCGGCACGGCCGCGCTGCGCAGCCTCAACCTGGTCGCCATCGCGACGCCGAGGCTCACCGAGCTCGGCGAGCGCACCGGGGAGACAGTGAACCTGGCCGTGCTCAGCGGCGACCGCGTCCTGTACCTCATCCGGTTGCGCAATTCCGACCTGGTGACCGCGAACATCCAGGTGGGCTCCACGCTGCCGGCCGTGCACACCTCGATCGGCAAGCTGCTGCTCGCCTACCTCGACGAGGGCGACCTGGCCGCGCGCATCACCGACGCCTCGTTCTCGGCCAACTCCGGGCCCAACGCGAAGGTCTCGCTGGCCGAGCTGCGCGAGGAGCTCCGCACCATCCGCGACCAGGGCTGGGCCATGCAGGACGAGGAGCTGGCCTACGGGCTCCGGTCGGTCGCCGGACCGATCACCAGCCCGGACGGGCGCGTGCAGGCGGGCGTCAACGTCGCCGTCCAGGCCCGGGACTGGTCCACTCAGCGGATCATCCGCGAGCTGCGGCCCGCCGTGCTGGCCACCTGCGCGGAGATCTCCGGCCTGCTGTCCGATACCACCGCCGGGGCGCTGTGACCTCGGCTGCGCGCATCCCGAAGCTTGAGCCCGCGGCGCTGGATGAGGACCAGCGCGCGCTCTACGACGCGATCGCCGGCGGCCGCCGGGCCCAGGGCCTGCAGCTGTTCCGGCTGGCCGACTCCGAAGGGCGGCTCGAGGGCCCGTTCAACGCCTTCCTGCTGCAGCCGCGGTTGGGTTCGGCGCTCCAGGCGCTCGGCTCCGCGGTTCGTTACGACACCGGGCTCGACGACCGGTGCCGGGAGATCGCGATCTTGATCGTCGCGGCCCACTGGGAGTCCGAGTTCGAGTGGTACGCCCACGAGGCCGTCGGCCGTTCGGTTGGTCTGGGCGACGCCGAGCTGGCCGCCCTCCGGAACGGCCGCTATACCGAGCTCACCGCCGCCCGGGACGGCCGCCCCGCCGCGCTGGCCGCCGCACAGGACGGCTCCCCCGCCGCGCTGGCCGGACGCGAAGCGGTGGTCGCGCGCACAACCGCCGCGCTGGTGGCCCGCGGCGACCTCGACGACGCCAAGTACCGCGAAGCCGTCGACCACCTAGGCGCACCCGGCCTGTTCGAGCTGCTCACCCTGGTCGGCTACTACGCCACCCTGGCCCTCCAGCTCCGCGTCTTCCGCATCCCCGCCCCAGACGCCGCCCCGCCCCCAGCCGCCACCGCGACGCCACAGGGCACCGCGCCAACGAGGTGAATCCGGGGTTTCACCGCGCTAGGACAAGGTGAATCCCGGGTTTCACCACCCGGGCGGCGGCCGCGCGGCGCCCGGGCGACACCCGGGCGACACCCCGGCGGCGCCCGGCTTGACACCGCAGCCGCCCCGGGCCAATGATGGACGAAAGCTACTTTCGCATAACGAGAGCGGGTCTACCGACATGAAGCTGGTCACCTTCGACGCCGGCCGGGTGGGTCGCCTGGAGGACGAGGTCGTCGTCGAGCTCGACTGCGCCTCAACGCGCGAGTGGTTCGAGCGGGGCGGCCAGGTCGGCGAAACGGGGGAGCGGCTGCCGCGAGACCAAGTAAGGCTGCGGGCGCCGATCGTGCCGAAGAAGTTCTTCCACACCGCGGGCAACTTCGCCGACCATCACGAGGAACTGCAGGCCGTGGACTGGTCGCACCCAGTGCACAAGGGGATCGTGTTCTTCCAGAATGTCGACGCGATCATCGGCCCGGACGACGCCATCGTCTATCCGGAGGGGCTGACTAAGGAGCTCGACTACGAGCTCGAGCTGGCGATCATCGTCGGCAAGGCCGGCAAGTTCTTCGGGCCCGAGGAGGCCGAGGACTACATCGCCGGATACACCGTCTTCAACGACATCACGGCCCGTGACATCCAGCGCCGGGAGATGCAGTCCGGCGTGTTCTCTTTCTCCAAGGCGATCGACACCTTCTGCCCGATCGGCCCCTGGATCGTGACCAAGGACGAGGTACCGGACGCCCAGGCGCTGGCCATGGAGCTGCGGGTCAACGGCCAGGTCCGGCAGCGCGGCAACACCGCCCAGATGCTCATCTCCATCCCGCACCTGATCGCCTACCACTCGGCCCAGGGCTACTCGGCGGGGGACATCCTCACCACCGGGACCATCTCCGGGCGTGGCCGCGGTCCAGCCCAACCCGTTCGAGTTCTACCTGCAGCCCGGCGACCACATCGAGGCCGAGATCCAGGGCATCGGCATGCTCCGCAACCACGTCGTCCCATGGGCCGCCGCCCACACCACCCCGCCGTACTCGACCGACCTCTACTCCTCAACCGCCTAAAAGGCGCAGCACATGGAACGGCCAGATGGAGCGCACATTGACCGCCAGCAATGAACAAGCTGCACGTCCTCATCGCCGGCGGCGGCCTGTCTGGCCTGGCCCTGGCCCAGGGCCTGCGCAAAGACGGGCACACCTGCCAGGTCTTCGAACGCGACGCCGACGATAGCCGCAAGATCGGCTACTACCTCCACATGAACGCCGACGGCGGCGAGGCCCTACGGCGCTGCCTGCCGGCCGACCTGTTCGAGCTGTACGCGCAGACATCCCGCCGGACCTACGACCGGCGCGAGTCGGTCGTCCTGGACGATCAGCTCAACGAGCTGAGCTCCCAGCCGCACCTTGGCCCACCCAACGAGGGCGACCGCCCGCACACCGGCGTGCACCGCAGGACGCTGCGCTCGATCCTGCGGGCCCGGCTGGGCGACTCGTTCCACCCCGGCAAAACCGTCGTCGGCTACAAAGAAACCCCAGGTCAGGTCGAAGTGACGCTCGCCGATGGCAGCACGGCCAGCGGCGACGTCCTGGTCGGCGCGGACGGCATCCGCTCGGCCGTTCGCACGCACAAGCTGCCCGGTACCACGGTCATCGACACCGGGGTCCGCGGCCTCGGCGTCTACGGCCGCACACCTCTGACCCCCGGCCTGGCCGCGCAGCTGCCACCGCACCTGTTCGAAGGCGTGATCATCGCCGCGGACCGGATGGGCTCGCGGCTGCTCATCGCCGTCTACCGGCCCCGCCAGCGCCCGCCGGACGCGGCGGCCGCGATCGCCCCGGACGTCACCCTGGAGCCGGTCGACAACTACGTCATGATCAGCTGCAGCGTAGCCCCCGGAACGGTAATCCCGCCCGCGTCCGAATGGACCGAGAGCACCCCGGCCATGCTGCGGGACGCCATGCTCAAAGCGATCGAGGGCTGGCACCCTGCCGCGCGGGCCCTGGTCGCGGGCGTCGACCTCGACTCCATCTTCGTGATCCCGTTCGGGTTCCTCGAGCCGGCCCCGCCGTGGGAGCCATCGCGGGTCACGCTGGTCGGCGACGCCGCCCACGCCATGCTCCCCACGCTCGGCCTGGGCGCGAACCTCGCGCTGCGCGACGCCGCGCACCTGCTCGACCAGCTGTCGCCCGCCGCCCGCGGCGACAAACCCCTCATCGCCGCCGTCGGAGCCTACGAACAGGACATGCGCGACTACGTCTACCCGTTCATGCGCATGACCATGGACCACGACCGGCAGTTCGGCGGCGGCGCACTCCAAGGCCGCGACCAGGCACGATGACAACCCTGCACCACATCGGCTACTGGGTCGACGACCTAGACGCCGCGATGAAGCGGTGGCACCGGGACCTCGGCGTCGGCCCGTTCCAGGTCATCGAGCACGTGAGGTTCGAGGAGTTTGTGCTCACGATCGATGGCCAGCAACACCACGACGTCGTATTCGACCACGCGGCCGCCTTCGCCGCCTGGGGGCCGATCGTGGTCGAGCTCAACCAGGTCCACGCGATCGACGATCGCCTGGCGGCCGCGCTCAACCCGACCCCGGGCGCGCTCAACCCGACCCCGGGCGCGGTCAGCCACGTCTCCTGGGTGGTACCCGACGTCGGCGAAGAAAGCGCGCGCCTGGCCCGGCTGGGCTGCCGCCTGATCAACACCGCCCGGTCCGGCCCGATCGAAGTCGCCTGGCACGACGGCGGCCCGCTGTTCGACCACCCGGTCGAGCTGCACCAGCACAACGACGTCATCGCCGGCATGCACGCCCGCCTCGTCGCCCTGCGGGACTGAATGGCCAGCATCCCGGGCTTCACCGGCAGCCTGATCAGCCCCCACGACCTCGGCTACGACGCCGCCCGCGCGATCTGGAACGCCATGCACGACCGGCGCCCGGCGTTGATCGCGCAGCCGCGAACCGCACCGGACGTAGCCGCCGCGGTCCGCTACGCCCGCGCCGAGGGCCTGCTCGTTGCCGTACGCGGCGGCGGGCACTCGATCCCCGGCCACAGCGTCTGCGACGACGGCCTGGTCATCGACCTGCGCGCGCTCAGCCACGTCACGGTGGATCCGCACCGCAAGCAGGCCACGGTCGGTGGCGGGGCCCTGCTCGGCGACGTCGACCGCGCCACCCAGGCGCACGGCCTGGTGCTGCCGGCCGGGGTCGTGAGCCACACCGGCGTCGGCGGACTCACCCTCGGCGGCGGGGTCGGCCGCCTGATGCGCCGCTACGGCCTCACCATCGACAGCCTGCAAGCCGCCGAGGTCGTCACCGCCGACGGCCAGATCCTGCGCGCGTCAGCCGACGAGCACCCCGATCTGTTCTGGGCGCTGCGCGGTGGCGGCGGCAACTTCGGCATCGTCACCGAGTTCGAGTTCGCCCTGCACGAGCTGTCCGAACTCACCATCCTGGCCACCTTCCACCCGCTGGAACAGGCGCGCCAGGTGATCGAACGCGGCCGACGTGAGATGGCCGACCCGGCCGCCCGCGACGAGCTGCTGTGGACCAGCTTCCTGCGCCGCGCCGGCGACGTGCCCTGGATGCCGCCGGCCCTCACGGGTCAGCACGGCATCATGTCCCTCGTCGAATGGTCCGGGGCCCCCGGGGAGGGCCAGGCCATCCTGGAGAAAATCCGCGACGACCTGGAGCCCGCGGCGAGCGACCTGTCGGTCGTGCCGTTCCTGTTCATGCAGACCATCACCGACGACCTGTTCGCCCATGGCCTGCGTACCTACATCAAGGCGGGCTTCGCCGACGACCTGTCCGGCGGGCTGATCGACGTCCTGCTCGAGCACGCGGCATCGATCCGGTCGCCGATCACGCAGGTCGAGCTGCTGGCGCTCGGCGGTGCCATCGGCAGGGTCGACCAGAACGCCACGGCCTTCCCGTTCCGCCAGGCCAACTGGCTGATCAACATCCCGGCCACCTGGCGCGACGCCGCTGAAGACCAGGGCGAGATCGCCTGGGCCCGCGCCACCTACGCCGCCGTCCAGCCGTTCCTGACCGGCGGAACCTACGTCAACTTCATGGGCGACGACGAGGAAGCGGCCGGCGCCTACAGCGGCACGATCGACCGCCTCCAGCAGGTCAAGGCGCTCTACGACCCGCACAACATCTTCCGGCTCAACCAGAACATCCGGCCGGCCAGCGTCAGGATCAGCGCCGCCGCCCAGGTCCAGCGCCGCCTGTGGGGCACCGACCCGCGGGCCTGGGCGGAGCTGGCCGAGGCGCACAACCGGGCGCTGTTCGAGGCGGTCCTCGACGCGGCCAAGGTAGGCCTAGGCACCCGCCTGCTCGACGTCGGCTGCGGCTCCGGTCTCACCCTCGTGCTGGCCCAGCAACGCGGCGCCGTCCCCGCTGGCCTGGACATCAGCCCCGGCCTGCTCCAAGTCGCCCGCGACCGGCTCCCAGGCGCCGACCTGCGCGAGGGCGACCTGGAGTTCCTGCCGTTCGGCGACGCCGCGTTCGACGCGGTGACCGGGATCAACGCGTTCCAGTTCGCCGGCGATCCGCGGCAAGCGCTGCGTGAGGCGGCCCGCGTCACCCGGCCGGGCGGCCGCGTGGTGGCCAGCCTGTTCGCCGCGCCCGAACGCTCCCAGGGCACGATGGTGCACGAGGCCATGAGCGCCCTCATTCCGCCCGAACAGGTCGGTGACCACGCCCCCTATGCCCTGTCGGCTCCCGGCAACCTGGAGGCCGCCCTGGCCGACGCCGGCCTGTCCGTGACCGGCGACGGCGAGGTCGTGTGCCACTGGCGCTACGCCACCATGGACAACGCCGTCATGGCGCTGCTCTGCTCCGCAGGCGGCGCCCGCGCCATCGAAGCGGCCGGCCAGGACGCGGTCCGCGACGTCCTTCAGCGCGCCCTCGCGCAGTTCCAGGACCCGCAGGCCGGCGTGGTCACGCTGGTCAATACGTTCCGCTGGGTCGCCGCCCGCCGCGCGTCATGACCGGCTGGCCAGCACGATCTCATCCGCTCGGTCCCACGCCCGATCATGACCGGAAGGCTGGTATCTCACCAGCCGGACGGCGCGCCGGATCACGGACCTCAGTTCGGGCAGCGTGGCGCCGGCCGCGCCCAGGGCCCGGGCCTGGATCAGCGTGTTGCCCCAGCAGGCCGCCTCGACCGGGCCGGCCACCACGGGCCGCCCGCAGGCGTCGGCGACCAGCTGGCAGAACAGCGCGTTGGCCACGCCGCCGCCGACCACGTGCACCGTCCGCACCGGCCGGCCAGTCAGCCGGACCGCGTCGCGGACCGCCTGCCTGATCGCCACGGCCATGCTGTCCAGGATGCAGCGCAGGATCTCCGCCTCGCCCGCCAACGCCACGCCGCTCACCCGCTGGCACGCCTGGACGATCCGCTCGGTCATCCCGCCGGGCGGCAGGAACGCCGGATCCTGCACGTCGATCAGCGCCCGCAACCCCGTCACCCGCCCGGCCGCCCGGGTCAGCTCATCCAGATCGACCTGCCCCCAGTCCCGGACGCACTCCTGCAGCAGCCAGAACCCGGTCACGTTGCGCAGGAACCGGATGGTCCCGTCCACGCCGGCCTCGTTGCTGAACCCGGCCCGGCGGGCCGCCTCGGTGATGACCGGCGCCGGCAGCTCGACGCCCACCAGCGCCCACGTCCCGGTGCAGACGAAGGCGAAGTCCTCCTCGTCGGCGGGCACGCCGGCCACCGCGGCGGCGGTGTCGTGCGAGGGTCCGGCGATCACCTGCGGCGGGTGCGCCAGGCCTAGGTCCGCGACGGCGGGCCCGGCCATGTGGCCGGCCGCCCGCAGCGGGGGAAAGATTTTTATCGGAACGGTCCGTGCCGCACCAATCTGGTCAGCCCATTTCATCACCCGGGTGTCGAGCAGTCCCGTGGTGGAAGCGTTGGTGAGCTCGGTACCCAACTGCCCGGACAGCCAGTAGGTCATCAGGTCCGGGACGAGCACGACGTGCCGGGCCCGGTCCAGGTCGCGTTCGGCCATGAGCTGGAACACCGTGTTGAACGGGTGCACGGCGATGCCGGTCGCCTGGAACAGGCGTGTCGCGTCCGCCTCCGTGACGGCGGCGAATACCGCCTCGGTGCGGGGATCCCGGTAGCAGGCCGGATCGGCGATCAGAGCCCCGTCGCCGTCGAGCAGCCCGTAATCCACCCCCCAGCCGTCGACGGACACCGCGTCCAGGGGGCCGTCCGCGGCGGCGGCCCGCAGTCCGTCACCGATCCCGGCGAACAGCGCACGGGCGTCCCAGCGCAGCACGCCGTCGACCGGCCTCGGCCGGTTGGGGAAGCGGTGGACCTCCCGAAGGCTGAAACCACGGTCCGTTCCATAACCCATGACCACCCGGCCGCTAGAGGCCCCCAGGTCGATGGCCGCGACCCGGACCTTGCTCACCGCAGGAACCCGGCGGCCACCCCGGAGTCGACCGGTATGTGCAGCCCGGTGGTCAGGGGCAGGTCACCGCCGGTCAGGGCGACGACCGCGGCGGCGACGTGCTCAGGCAGCACCTCCCGCTTCAGCAGCGTGCGCTGGGCGTAGTAGGCCCCCAGGTCCTCCTCGGCCACGCCGTAGACCGCGGCCCGCTGGGCGCCCCAGCCGCCGGCGAATATGCCCGAGCCGCGGACCACGCCGTCGGGGTTGATGCCGTTGACCCGGATCCCGTCGCCGCCCAGCTCGGCCGCCAGCAGCCGGACCTGGTGCGCCTGGTCGGCCTTGGCCGCGCCGTAGGCCACGTTCGCGGGCCCGGCGAACACGCTGTTCTTGCTGCAGATGTAGACGATGTCGCCGCCCAGGCCCTGGGCCTTCATGGCCCGGGTCGCCTCCCGGGAGACCAGGAACGACCCGCGGGCCATCACGTCGTGCTGGATGTCCCAGTCCGCCACGGTCGTGTCCAGCAGCGGCTTGGACACCGACAGCCCGGCGTTGTTCACCACCAGGTCCACCCCGCCGAAGGCCAGCGCGGCCGCGGCCACGGCCGCCGCCACCTGCTCCTCGTCGGTCACGTCGGCGGTAAACGGCACCGCGATGTCGGCGTTCCCGATCTCCGCGGCCACCGCCACCGCGCGGCCCGCGTCCCGGTCGGCCACCAGCACGCACGCGCCCTCGGCGGCCAGCCGTTGCGCGATGGCCCGCCCGATCCCGGACCCCGCCCCCGTGACCAGGGCGATCCGTGTGGCCAGCGGCTTCGGCTGGGGCAGGCGGGCCAGCTTGGCCTCCTCCAGCGCCCAGTACTCGATCCGGAACTTCTCGGATTCATCGATGGGGGAGTAGGTGGACAGCGCCTCGGCGCCGCGCATCACGTTGATCGCGTTGACGTAGAACTCGCCGGCCACCCGGGCGGTCTGCTTGTTCGCGCCGTAGCTGAACATGCCGATGCCGGGCACCAGCACGACGGCCGGGTCCGCTCCGCGCATCGGCGGCGAGTCAGGTCCGGCGTACCGCTGGTAGTAGGCCGCGTAGTCGGCACGGTAGGCCGCGTGCAGCTCCCGGAGCCGGGCCACGGCGTCCTGCAACGGGGCGTCCGGCGGCAGATCCAGGACCATCGGGCGCACCTTGGTGCGCAGGAAATGGTCCGGACACGAGGTGCCCAGCGCGGCCAGCCGGGGGTGCTCGGCCCGGGAGATGAAGTCGAGCACCACCTCGGCGTCGCTGTAGTGGCCGACCTGTGGCCGGTCGGTGCTGGCCAGCCCGCGGATGACCGGGGCCAGTTCGGCCGCGCGGGCGTGCCGTTCCGCCTCGGGCAGCGGCTCGTACCCGCCGATCACCGGGCCGAACGGCTCCGGGCGGCCACGCGCCGCGATGAACTCCGCCGCGGTCCGGATGATCTCCAGCGACCGGGCCTCGCACTCCTCGCTGGTCCGCCCCCATGCGGTGATGCCGTGGCCGCCCAGCACCACCCCGATCGCCTGCGGGTGGGCCGCGGCGATCGCCGCGATGTCCAGGCCGAGCTGGAACCCCGGTCGCCGCCATGGCACCCACGCCACCCGGTCGCCGAAGCACTCGGCGGTCAGCTTCTCCCCGTCCGCCGCGGTGGCCAGCGCGATCCCGGAGTCTGGGTGCAGGTGGTCCACGTGCGGCTGCTCGACGAGCCCGTGCATCGCAGTGTCGATCGACGGCGCAGCCCCGCCTTTGCCGTGCAGGCAGAAGTCGAACGCCGCCACCATCTCGTCCTCCCGGTCGACCCCGGGATAGACGTCGACCAAAGACCGCAGCCGGTCCAGCCGCAGCACGGCCAGACCCGCCGGCCCGAGCGTGCCCAGGTCACCGCCCGAACCCTTGACCCACAGCAGTTCGGTGTCCTCGCCGGTCACCGGGTCGGCCGCGGTGCCCTTGGCCGAGGTGTTGCCGCCCGCGTAGTTCGTGTTCCGCGGGTCGGCGCCGAGCCGGTTCGACCGCGCGATCAGCTCATCGACGACGGTCATGGCTCACGCCCCCCACCCCGCCGCGGCCCCTCCGGTCCGTTCCGCGACTATCTTCTCCGCATACCCCGAACGCAGATACGCCCCCACCGGGTCCGGCTCCAGCCCGGCTTCCTCCCGGAAGGCGGCCAGCAGCGGGCGCACGTCGGTGTTGTAGGCGTCCATCAGGACGGCGTTCGCGCCCAGCACGTCCCCGGCCTGCTGGGCCTCGGCCAGGGTCTCGGCGTCGACGAGCAGGGCCTTGGCCGTGGCCTCCTGGACGTTCATCACCGAGCGAATCTGAGCCGGGATCTTCGGCTCGATGTTGTGGCACTGGTCGAGCATGAACGCGACGCCCGCCGCGGGCGCCAGCGCGCCGGCCTTGACCACCTCGTGCATGATGCGGAACAGCTGGAACGGATCGGCCGCGCCGACCATGAGGTCATCGTCGGCATAGAACCGGCTGTTGAAGTCGAAGCCGCCCAGCCGCCCCGCCCGCAGCAGCACGGCCACGATGAACTCGATGTTCGTGCCCGGGGCGTGATGCCCGGTGTCCACCACAACCTGGGCCCGGGGACCCAGGGCCACGCAGTGCAGCAGGCTGGTGCCCCAGTCGGGCACGTCGGTGGTGTAGAACGACGGCTCGAACAGCTTGTACTCCAGGAGCATCCGCTGGTGCTCGCCGAGCCGCTCGTAGACCTCCTGGAGCGAAGCGGCCAGCCGGTCCTGCCGGGCCGCGATGTCGTCCTGGCCGGGGTAGTTGGTGCCGTCGGCGAACCACAGCTTGAGGTCGCGCGACCCGGTCGCGTCCATGACGTCGACGCAGTCCAGCAGGTGGGTCACGGCCTTCTTGCGGATGCTCGGGTCGGGATGGCAGACGCTGCCCAGCTTGTAGTCATCGTCCTGGAAGACGTTGGCGTTGACGGCGCCGATCCGGATCCCGCGCTCAGCCGCGTACCGGGCCAGGGCCGTGTAGTCATCCACCTTGTCCCAGGGAATGTGCACGGCCATGCTGGGGGCCACGCCGGTGAAGCGGTGGACCTGGGCCGCGTCGTCGGCCTTCTCCCAGGGGGTCCGGGGCACCCCGGGCTGGCCGAATACCTTGAACCGCGTCCCGGTATTCCCGAACGCCCAGGAGGGCAGCTCGATCTCGTGCTGTCGCAGGGCTGCCTTGACGGCGGCCAGGTCACGCATTCCGTTCATCTCCACTTCCAGATTCACTTCCCGGCCTGGCTGGTCAGTCCAGGTGGAAGATCTCGCCGATCCGCTGGAACCCCTGATCAGGCGGCCGGCCGTTCAGCTCGGCGAAGAAGGGCGCCATCTCCGCCTGCCACCGTTCGTTGATCTCGGTCCTCGCCATCCGGTCGAGGGTGGCCTGATAGTCGTCGGTCTCCAGGTAGCCGATCAGCAGCCCGTCCGCGGTGAGGAACAGGCTGTAGTTTCCCCAGCCGGCCTCGCTCAGCGCCGCCAGCATCTGCGGCCACACCCGCTCGTGCCGCTCCCGGTACTCTGCGAGCCGCTCCTCCCTAATCCGCCCCACAAAACACACCCTCTCCACGCGCCCCTACCTCCAAGCTCGCTGTCCATCCCGCCTCCGCCTCCGCGTCCCGCGTCCGCGCCTCCGCGCCTTCGCGCCTCCGCGTCCGCGCGTCCGCGCCTCCGCGCCTTCGCGCCTCCGCGTCCGCGCGTCCGCGCGCCCGGATCGTGGGTCGTTACGGTCGTTATAGCCCCGGTAACGACCCACGATCATTGGAGCGCGGGTCAGAAGTTGAACTGGTTGATATTTGAGGCGTTGAAGGTGAACGGCGGGCCGAGCAGGACGGTCTTGTCGGCCCCGATGGTAAAGGTGCCGAGCTTGCCCGCGCTGAACGTCTGGCCCTGGGTGCCGTTGATGTGGCCCGACGCGAACTCGACCGCGGCGTACGCGGCCAGATAACCGAGGTTGGCTGGGTTCCACAGCAAGAATTCCTTGATGGTCCCGTCGGAGACGTACTTCTTCAGCGAGTCCGGAGTGCCGAGCCCGGTCAGCGCGACCTTGCCGCGGTACTTAGAAGTGTCCAGGACCGCCGCCGCGGCCGCGATCCCGACGGTGGTCGGGGAGATGATGCCCTTCAGGTTCGGGTACTGCTCCAGCAGTCCCTGGGTGACCTGGGTCGCGGTGGTCGGGTCGTCGTTGCCGTAGACGGTCGCGACCAGCTTCATGTTCGGGTACTTGGTCAGCTCCTGCTTCATGTAGCCGATCCAGGCGTTCTGGTTTGTGGCCGAGGCGGCGGCCGACACGATCGCGATGTCCCCGGTGTCGTGGAGTTCGGAGGCGAGCACGTCGACCTCGCTCGTGCCGATCTGGGCGGTCGAGGCCTGGTTGATGAACATATCCCGGCAGGTCGGCGCGTCCGAGTCATAGGTGATGACGGTGATCCCGCGCTTCATCGCGGCGTTCAGCGTCGGGCACAAAGCCGTCGGGTCGGTGGCCGACACGATGAGCACGTTCGCGCCCTTGCTGATCGCCGCCTGGATGGCCGGGATCTGGGAGGCCGGCGTGGCCGCGGTGCCGCTGGTCTCGGTGCCCGTCTCGCCGAGCGTGTCCAGGGCCGCGATCGCGCCGCCGCTGTTGGCGCTGTCGGCGGTGGTGAAGTAGTTGTTCCCGAGGTTCTTCGGGATGATGAAGACCTTCAGGCCCGTCTTCAGCGCGCCGGTCGAACTCGACGCGCTCGACGAGGCCGACGTCGACGTGGAGGTCGTTGACGACGACGAACTCGAACTCGATGATGAGCACGCCGCGAGCAGGACCGACACCATGACCAGGCTGCCGGTCAGCCAGGCCGTCTGTCTCAGTTTCATATCTGAATCCTTTCAATGTGAGATGAGAGGAACCTGCAGGCGCGGCGCCGGCTGCTGGTCACGGCCGGCGTCAGCCGTCTGGGTTACGGCGGGGTACTCGCCGTCGGGGGGATCGGGGACGGGTCAGCGGCCGGGTGGCCGGGTTCCCGGCCAGGGCGCGCGGGTATCCACTTCCGGAACCGGCCGGACAAGGCCGCCGCGTTCCGGCCGAAGACGGACAAGAGCAGCAGCGCGCCGGTGACGATCCCGGCCGCTTCCTGGTTGAAGTTCGTGAGCAGCAGCGCGCTCTGCAGGCCGGCGAAGGCCAGCACCGCGAGGACGACGCCGATGATGGAGCCCTTGCCGCCGAAGATCGACACCCCGGCCAGCAGCACGATCGCCACCACGTCGAGTTCCAGGCCCACCCCGTTGTTCTGCACCGCGGTATCGAGCCGGAACGTCCACAGCACGCCGGCCAGCGCGCAGACCAGCCCGGAGACCATGAACAGGATGGTCTTGTTCCGCTTGACCCTGATGCCGGCGAACCGGGCCGCCTCGGCGCTGGCCCCCATCGCGTACAGCGACCGGCCGAACGGGGTGGAGTGCAGGACCACGCCGAAGATCACGGCCAACACGATGAACAACGCGACGGAATACGTCATGGCGTTCCCGGTGAACGGCACCGCATTGACGCCGAGGTTGGTGTAGGTCGTCGGGAAGTTGGCCACCGTGTTCGGGCCGAGCAGGATCGTCGCGATCCCGCGGTACAGCGCCAGCGTGCCGATGGTGACCGCCAGCGAGGGCAGCCCGGCCCGGGTGACGAGCAGGCCGTTGACCGCGCCCGCGGCCAGGCCCACCACCGCGATGACGGCGAAGATGCCGAGCATCGGCCAGTGCTTGTCCCACAGCACACCGAGCAGGGCGCTGCACATGCCGAGGATGGACGCCACGGACAGGTCGATCTCCCCGCTGATGATGATCAGCGTCATCGGCAGGGTCATGATCGCGATCTCGCCGTAGGACAGACCCACGTTGAACAGGTTGTTGCTGGTCAGGAACTGGGCCGAGACCGTGACGCCGACCACGCCGATGATCAGGACCACCAGCGCGAGACCGCTCTCCCAGCGCAGGGCCGAACGCAGCCGGTCACTCATGGCGGGCTCCTCTCACCCGCAGCGCGGCGGTGAGCCGAACCGAGATGAACCGGTCCACGCTGATGGCCACGATGAGCAGGAAACCCCAGATGGCCTGGTCCCAGAACGGCGAGATGCCCAGGACGTACAGTGCGGAGCTGATCGTGTTGAGCAGCAGCGCGCCCAGCGCCGCTCCCACCGCGCTGCCGCTGCCGCCGAAGATCGCGACCCCGCCGACCACGACGGCGGAGATCACCTGGAGTTCGTAGCCGGTACCCGCGGTGGAGTCGACGGTGCCGTATTGCGCGGCCCACAGCACACCTGCCACCCCGGCGATCGCGCCGCTCACCATGAACGCCGTGAAGATACGCCTGCCGCTCGGGATCCCGGCCAGCCGCGCGGCATCCGGATTGGACCCGATCGCGTACAGCTCACGGCCGGACCGGAACGACCGCAGGTAGTACGCCCCGATCCCGATCACCACGGCGATGGCGATGGCCAGGTCGGGGATGCCGAACACGGTGGCCTTCGGGATGTCCAGGAATGCGCTGGGCAGCGAACTGGCCACGACCTCCTTGCCGCCCACGATCAGGATGTCCACGCCGCGGAAGATGTACAGCGTGGCCAGGGTCACGACCAGGCTCGGCACCCGCCCGGCCGACACCATGATCCCGTTGAGCAGGCCGCAGGCCAGGCCGATGCCCAGGCCCGCCAGGAACACCGCCACGATGGGGATGCCGTGGTGCTGCCCGAACAGGTTCGCTGACAGGTAGGCAGAGAGCCCGAGCACGGAGCCGACCGACAGGTCGTAGTTCCGGCTGATGACGACCATCGTCTCGCCGAGCGCGAGCAGGGCGAACACAGTGGTGTTGATGAGTATGAACTGGATGTTCGTGATGTTGAGGAACCGTGGCTGGACGGACGCCGTGACGGCCACGAACACCACCAGCACGACGATGATGCCCGATTCCCTGATCCGGAAGGCGCGCTCGGTCAGCCGGCGCGCGCTCGGGCCGGCCGCCGCCGGCGGACGCTCGCTCCGGGATACCAGGGTGGTGTTCACTTCCCGGCCCCAGACGATCCAGCGGGCGGCGGGGCCTGCCCGGTGGCGGCGGAGAGGATTTCCTCCTCCGAGGCGTCCGCCTGGGCGAACTCGGCCATCAGCCGCCCCTCCCGCATGACCAGGATCCGGTCACTGACGCGGAGCACCTCGGGCAGCTCGGAGGAGATCATCAAGATCCCCACCCCGTCCCGGGCCAGCTGCAGGAGCAGGTGATGAACCTCGGCCTTGGTGGCCACGTCGATCCCTCGGGTGGGCTCGTCCACGATCAGCACGGCGGGCTTGCGGCCGAGCCACTTGGCCAGCACCACCTTCTGCTGGTTGCCGCCGGACAACATGGACACCGGGTCCTTGAGCCGGCCGTACTTAATCTTCAGCCGGTCCGCCCAGTCGCTGGCCAGGGCGCGCTCGGCCGCCGCGCGGATGAGCCCGGCGTGCCGGAGCCGCTGCAGCGAGGCGAGCGCGATGTTCTGCTGCACGGACATGTCCATGACCAGGCCCTGCTGGCGGCGGTCTTCCGGCACGAAGCCCATCCCGGCCGCCATCGCCCCGACCGGGGAACCGCGGCGGAGCTCCTGCCCGCGCACCGTCACCGAGCCCGCGTCGTACCGGTCGATGCCGAAGATCGCGCGAGCGACCTCGCTGCGTCCCGAGCCCACCAGCCCGGCCAGCGCGACGATCTCCCCGGCCCGGACGGTAAGGGAGATATCGATGAAGACGCCCTCACGGGTCAGCCGCTCCACACTCAGCAGCGATTCGCCCGGCGTGCCGTGTGCCTCGGCCGGCCGTTCGGCGAGTTCGCGGCCGACCATAGCGCGGACCAGATCGCCCGCGGTCAATCCGTCTAGCCGCTGGGTCAGCACCCGCCTGCCGTCCCGCATCACCGTGACCCGCTGGCACAGCGCGAAGACCTCCTCGAGCCGGTGCGAGATGAACAAGATCGCGGCCCCGGACGCACTCAGCGCCCGCACCACATCGAACAGCCGGTCCACTTCGGCGGCCGACAGCGCGGCCGTGGGCTCGTCCATCACGATGACCCGGGCCTCCAGCGAGATCGCCTTGCCGATCTCGACGACCTGCTGGTCCGCGATGGACAGGCCGCGGGCGATCCGCGCCGGGTCGAGCTGGACCCCGAGGCGGGCGAAGATCGCCGCCGCCTCCGCGCGCATCGCCCGCCGGTCGATGCGCCGCCCGGCCCGCAGCGGCTGCCGCCCGATGAACATGTTCTCCGCGACGGTCAGGTCCGGGAACAGCGCAGGCTCCTGGTAGATCACCGCGATCCCCGCCGCCAAGGCCATCGCCGGACTGTGCAGCGTAACCTCCTGGCCGTCCACCAGCAATGCGCCGGCGTCCGGCTGGTACACCCCGGCCAGGATCTTCACCAGGGTGGACTTGCCCGCGCCGTTCTCGCCGACCAGGGCATGCACCTCCCCGGGGTGCAGCTCGATCGATCCGTCCAGCAGCGCCTGCACGGCACCAAAGGACTTCGCCGCGTGGCTCAGCACCAGCACCGGCGCAGGCCCGGAAACGCCACCGAACCCCCGCTCGGCGTCGCGGAAGCTCTGGCCGGATGTGCCCGCGGCGTCGTGAGAGCCCTGGCCGGGTGTGCCCGCGGTGTCGCGGGAGCCCTGGCCGGATGTGCCCGCGGTGTCGCGGAAGCTCTGGCCGGATGTGCCCGCGGCGTCGTGAGAGCCCTGGCCGGGTGTGCCTGCGGCGTCCTCGGGCCCTCCGGCGACCGGGCCGGCGTTCTCGCCCGCCTGGCCGCCAGGGAACCCAGTGGATGCCTGGTCCACGCTCAGCCTCGATCCTCAGGAGCCTCATAGATCACGAGCATCACTCTGATGTGGAATACTTTCATTAATGGAACGTTTCAATTAGTTTCGTAGTGTCGCCTCGGGCGGCATACATGTCAATGACTCCGCTGCGGCTCGCCACTGAATCGTTATCAGGAGCAGGCGTCTACGATGGGACGCCGAGGGCTAGTTGACCTGGGATGCCAGAGCTGAGGGGTCCGGAGGGCTGATGGCTGCGGGCATGAAGGACGTGGCGAGCCTGGCCGGGGTCGCGGTTGGCACCGTGTCGAACGTGCTGAACCATCCCAACCTGGTCCGGCCGCTGACCCGCGCCCGGGTCGAGGCCGCGATGGAGCAGCTCGGCTTCATCCCGAACGGCTCCGCGCGTCAGCTCCGCGCCGGTCGGAGCCGCTGCCTGGGGCTGGTCGTCCTGGACGTGACGAACCCGTTCTTCACCGAAGTGGCGCGCGGCGTCGAGGATTACGCGCAGGCGGCGGGCTACGCCGTGATCTTGTGCAACTCCGACGAGGCACACGACAAGGAGCGCCGTTACCTGCGGGTACTCGAAGAACAGCGGGTGCGGGGCATCCTCATCACCCCCGTGCACGGCCGCTCACCGGAGCTGCGGCGGATCCGCGACCGCGGCACCCCGGTGGTCCTGCTCGACCGGCCGGGCTCGCCTGCTCAGTGCTCGGTTGCCGTCGATGACCGGCGCGGCGGCGAGATCGCGGTCAGCTACCTGCTCGGACTCGGGCACCGGAGCATCGTCCTGGTCAACGGCCCGACCGCGATCCGCCAGTGCGCCGACCGCCGCTGGGGTGCGTACCGGGCGGTGGAGCACGCCGGGCTCGACCCGGCAGCGGTCCTCACCGAGGTCACCGTGCCTGCGATGAACCCGCGTGGGGGTGCCGCCGCGGCCGAGGACCTGCTCCGCGGCACGCACGGCCAGCCGACCGCCGTGTTCTGCGCCAACGACATGCTGGCCCTTGGCCTGCTGCGCGGGCTGAGCCAGGCCGGGGTGAGCGTGCCCGGAGATCTCGCCGTCGTCGGCTACGACGACATCGAGTTCGCGGCCGACGCGGCCGTGCCGCTCACGTCGGTCCGCCAGCCCAAGTACCAGCTCGGACGCGCGGCGGCCGAACTCCTGCTCGACGAGGCCGACCGGCCGGCCGAGCACGAGCACCGCCGGATCGTCTTCACCCCCGAGCTCGTGGTCCGGGCCAGCAGCGGCCCGGCCCCCAAAGGCCTGACGATCGCCGAGGGCCGCGCCGCGGGACGTTTAGGCGAACGGTCGGTCGGCGGAAGGCGTGCTACCGGCGCCTTAGCGACGCCTACTTCCGCGTGGCCCGCAGCACGGCCGTGACCATGGGAAAGACGAACTCGCCCGCGGCGGTCTCGGGGCGGGCGTGCAGGAAGTCGCGCACCTGGGCCAGCAGCTGAGCGCGGTCCGGTTCGGTCATCACCAAGATGTTGGAGTGCGTCGCAATGGTGGCCACCAGGGAGTCGACGGTCCGCCGCTGCCCGTTCTCGAACTCGCCGACCTCGGGCGTCTCGAACAGGCCGGATCCAGTCGCGGCCAGGCGCTCCTGGCGGGCCTGGGCGGCACTGTCCCGCCATCGCCGCAGCGTGACGTTCGACTTGCCCTTGCTGATCTGGGCCAGCGCCGCGACCCAGTCGGTCCGGTCGTCGTCGACGTTCCACAGCGCGGCGAGCACGCCGCCGGGGGTGAGCACCCGGGCGATCTCGGGGATGGCCCGGGGCAGGTCGAACCAGTGCATGGCCTGGCCGACCAGGACGGCGTCGACGCTCGCGTCGGGCAGCGGGATGTCTTCCGCGCGGCCGGCCAGCGACCGTACCGAGCCCAGCTCACGCCGGAGTTCGGCGAGCATGGCGGGATCGGGCTCCACGGCGGTGACCTGGGCGCCGAGCCGGATCAGGGTCGCGGTCAGCTTGCCGGTTCCGGCCGCCAGGTCCAGGACTCGCGGCGGCTCGCGGCCGCCCGCAGGCCCGAGGGCCCAGCGAACGGCGGCCTCGGCATAGCCGGGCCGGTGCTCGGCATACGCGGTCGCGGCGGTACCGAACGACGAGCCCTGCCGCAGCCTGGAATCCCGTTCGGCCTGGCTCTCTTCCCCGGTCAGCTCCACTGTGTCTTCTTAAAGTTCGCTTTATGCAAGAACCCCCTCCGGTTGCTGACCGCGCCACTGCACCGGCCACTCGCGCAGGCCCTGCCTCCACGGGGGGCGGACCCCCCTGGCACCCCCCGCAGGAAGGCCTGCACTCGCGAGCCGGTCTTGCATAACGCTCACGGGCTAGCTTATTCGGCCGGGTGCCTGGCGTCGTAGTCGGCCTGTGCGGCGCTGATCTCGGGCAGGTGACTGTCGGCCCAGGTCACGAGCTGGCCGATGGCGCCGAGCAGGGTTTGTCCCATGGGGGTCAGGTCGTATTCGACCCGCGGCGGGATGACGGGATGGATGGTCCGGGTCACGACGCCGTCCCGTTCCAGCCCGCGCAGCGTGACGGTCAGCATCCTGGCCGTGATGCCGTCGATCGAGCGATGCAGTTCGCTGAACCGCATGGTGCCCTGGCCGAGGAGGTCGATCACGTACATCGACCACTTGTCGCCGACGCGCTGCAGGACCTCGCGGGCCCGGCACGGCGACAGCTCAGAAGCCGGCCCCAACGGCTCGCAGTCGGTCGCCCCCACCGGATCGCGAACCGGGTCGACATGCCCGGAATCCACGAAAATCCCTCCTCCGTACCCCTCCAGGGTACTTCGCCAGCCCCGTGTGGCGAAGTATTTGATACTTCAAGTCGAAGTGCTTGACACTTCAAGTATAGCTGGTTACTATAAAGAAGCAAGGTACGCAAACGAACTTACACACAAGACAGTACTTAGGAGGACCAATGACTACGGCTGCTGTGGAGATTCCCGGCTACGTCACTGGGACCTGGACCATCGACCCCGTTCACTCCGAGGTGTCCTTCGTGGTCCGGCACATGATGGTGAGCAAGGTCCGTGGCCGGTTTGACACGTTCGAGGGCACGATCGAGACCGCTGCGGACCCGGTGCAGTCGACCGTCACCGCCAGCGTCGACCTCAGCTCGGTGAACACCGGGAACGAGACCAGGGACAACCACATCCGCAGCGCGGACTTCTTCGACGTCGAGAAGCACCCCGCGATGACCTTCCGTTCCACCGGGATCCGCCCCGAGGGCGAGAACTTCCTGCTCGACGGTGATCTGACCCTCCACGGCGTGACCAAGCCGGTCACGTTCTTCCTGGAGGTCAACGGCTTCGGCCCGGACCCGTACGGCGGCACCCGGACTGGTTTCTCGGCCACCACCGAGATCGACCGCAACGACTGGGAGGTCAGCTACAACGGCCCGATCCCCGGCGCCACCAACGCCATGGTCCTCAGCGACAAGGTCACGATCAACCTGGAGATCGAGGCCGTCCTCCACTCGGGCGAGTAATCACCCGCCGCGGCGTGAGGCTAGCGCCGCAACGCAATGAAACCGGGCTTTCACCACGCTAGAACGTGGTGAAAGCCCGGTTTCTAGTTACTCGGTCTCGGTCCCTACGCCGTGCTTCTCGAGGTAGTCGAGGTAAACCGGGCGCAGCGCCTCGGCCAGGTCGCCCTCCCCGGAGCCGATCGCGTCGTCGAGCAGCACGCTCAGATGCGTGACGTCCCGGCCGGCCTCGTCGTCGTGTCCCTCCGAGGCCTCGGCTGCCGGGATGTCACGCAGCAGCTGCCAGAAGAATTCCACGTCGAGGTGATGCCGCGCCCGCCGCACGGCCATGTCGTGCAGTTCGCGGGAGGACAGGGCCTCTAGTTCATCGCGGGTCACGCGTGGACTCTACCTCCTCGCCGCTGCGGGCACCGCGCAAGCCGCCCGATACGGCCGCGGCGACGGCCCGGACGCCCTCGTGCGCGCTCAGATCCTCGAGCAGGACCGGTGCGCCGTCGCCGTCGGCCAGCGGGATCCGCCAGTTCGGGTACTCGTGCACAGTCCCGGGCAGGTTCTGCGGCCGGCGTTCGCTCACCGCCTCGGCCAGCGACACGCCGATCAGCATGGCCGGCGTCCGCGCCAGGAAACCGTACAGGGCGGTGGCGAACGTCTCCGGCGTGACCTCGGCGGGGTTGGCGAGCAGCCCTTCGCGCGCGAGCATCGCGAGCCAGCCGTCCAGCTCCCGCCGGGCCGCGGCGCGCTCGTCCGCCTCCGCCTCGGTGAGCAGCCCGAGCTCGGCCCGGATCGTGACCTGCTCGCCGGTGAGGAACGTGGCGGCCGGGGGCATGTCGTGCGTGCCGACCGTGGCCAGGCAGCCCCGGCGCCACTCCTCCGGCCGGCGCGGCGTGCCGTCCGCGTAGCGTTCGAACCAGAGCATGGAGGTGCCGAGCACCTGGCGCGCGGTCAGGAAGTCGCGCAGCCAGGGCTCGACGGTGCCGAGATCCTCCCCGATGGCCAGCGCCGGCTCGCGCGCCGCTTCGGCGCACAGCACGTCCCCGATCAGCTCGTGGTCGTAGCGCACGTAGGTGCCCCCATCGGGGGCCATCCCGGCCGGTATCCACCACAGCCGGGCCAGCCCCATGACGTGATCGATGCGCAAGCCCCCGGCGTGCCGGGTGGTCGCCGCGAATAGCTCCGCCAACGGTCGGCCGGCCTCGGCGGCCAGCCAGCCCGGATGCCACGGGGGCAGCGTCCAGTCCTGGCCGCGCTGGTTGAACTCGTCCGGCGGGGCGCCCACGCTGACGCCGGTGACGAGCGCGTCCGGCCGGGCCCAGGCGTCGGCGCCGCCGGGATGTGCGCCGACGGCCAGGTCGCTGATGACGCCGATGCTCATGCCGGCCTGCCGGGCCGCGCGCTGCGCCGCGGCGGCCTGCTCCGCCGTCAGCCACTGCAGCCAGGCGTGGAAGTCCACCCGGTCGGCCCGCGTCCGCCGCAGCGCCGCCACCGCCGCGGAGCGCGGATCGGCGAGCGCGGCAGGCCAGGCCCGCCAGTCCGGGCCGTGCACCTCCGCGAT
Source organism: uncultured Actinomycetes bacterium (assembly GCA_963722055.1). Classification (GTDB taxonomy): domain Bacteria; phylum Actinomycetota; class Actinomycetes; order Streptosporangiales; family Streptosporangiaceae; genus Palsa-504. The sequence goes on from CAVRLA010000008.1 coordinate 496,299, forward strand.
CGCGCACCAGGTCGCCCAGTCGCCGACCGCCTCCCGATCGCGGGCCCGGAACGCGTCGAGCTCCGCCTGGCGCTGCGGGCTGAGCCCTGCCCCGCGGATGATCTCCAGCGCCGCGCGCTTGGCCGCCCAGACCGCGTCCCGGTCGATCAGGGCTGCCGTCCGGCTGGCGGCCCGCAGCGGGGCGCCGAGGGCTTCGACCCGGGCCCGGTCATCCGCGCCGAGCCTGGCGTACTCGGGGACGTCCTCGATGCGCAGGTAGAGCGGGGACAGGTGACGCCTGGTCATGGCCAGGTAGGGAGACGGGCTGATCGGGGCCACCGGCTCGGCCGCGTGCAGCGGGTTGACCAGCACGAAGTCCGCACCAAGCGCCCGGCCGCTCCAGGCGGCCAGGTCAGCCAGGTCGCGCAGATCGCCGTGGCCCCAGGAGCCGCGCGAGCGCACCGAGTACAGCTGCACCGCGAAGCCCCAGGACCTGCGGCGCGGGAACGGTGCCACCATCCCGGTCACTGGCGCCTTCGCGGCGGGCGGGCATCGCTCGTCCTCCAGCGCGTCGAGCACCGCCGCGAGCGTCTCGTCGCTGACCTCGACGCGGCGCCCCCGCCAGTTGTGGTATGAGACCGCCACGCCGTAAGCCTCGGCTCGGCCGATGAGTTCTGCCCGTGCTGCCACCGCACCAGTGTGCCGAACGGACCGGCGAAAAGCTTGTGATGCCCACTGTCAGCATGGTTCGTTCAGCAAAATAAAAGAAGTAACCGGAGGCCGGGCAGCTCAGTCTCTATCAGCGGAAGGACATGCATATCGCGGGTCCCCGATTGACAGGACGATTGCTATGAAGGTTTTCCCCACCATTGCCGCCCGGCGGGCCGCCGCGGTCGCCGCCGCGGTCGTCGCCGGCCTGGCCCTTTCCACCGCCGCCTTCGCGGCCACCTCATCGCCGGGCGCGGCGGTCTCCGTCCCCAAGTGCACCGCCAGTGACCTCGGCGTCTGGGTTGCGGTTGCCCAGGGTAACGGGGCGGCCGGCACCGCTTACTACCCGCTGGAGCTCGCCAACCTCAGCGGGCACACGTGCTACTTGTACGGCTATCCGGGTGTCTCCGCTTTGGACGGTAACGGGAACCAGCTCGGCAGCCCCGCGAATTGGGGCAGCCTGACCGGGGCGCGCATCGTGAACCTGGCGCCAGGCGCGACGGCGCATACCCTGCTGGCCTACCACGACGCCGCGGTGACCACGGAGCCCGGGTGCGACCCGGTGAACTCAGCGGTTGAGCTGCGTGTCTATCCGCCGGACCAGCGCAGCGCCACGTACGCCGCGTTCTCCTTTGAGGCGTGCTCACACGCCGGGCCGATCTGGATGAGCATCCAGGAGCCCATCATCCCCGGCGTGGGAACCGTTTACGGCTGAGTCACTTTCACGCCGCCTCGCGGGCTGTCCGCCCGGCCCGCGGGGCGGCGTCAGTCTTCGGCGACGGGCTCCAGGACGAATACCGGGATCTGCCGCGTGGTCTTCTGCTGGTACTCCGCGTACGGCGGGTACGCCGCGACCGACCGCGCCCACCATTCGGCGCGCTCGTCGCCGCTGAGCTCGCGGGCGGCCATGTCCTGCCGGTGCGGGCCGTCCTGCAGCTCGACCATGGGATGCGCGCGGACGTTGTAGTACCACAGCGGATGGTCCGGGGCGCCGCCCTTCGACGCCACCATGGCGTACCGGCCGTCATGCTCCACCCGCATCACCGGCGTCTTGTGCACCTTGCCGCTCCTGGCGCCGCGATTGGTCACGATCACCACCGGCAGGCCGGTCTCGCGCAGCGTCGTCCCCTGCGTCCCGCCGGAACCCTCATACAGTTCAACCTGGTCGCGCACCCACGCCGCCGGGCTCGGCTCGTATTCTCCGTCAACTGGCATGACGATATTCAATACCAGACGCCACGCCACCGCGGCCGGCCGGGACCCGTCTCACGGTCATGACTGCCCAGTACGGCAGGCCGACTGGCGACCGCGCTCGCAGTGGCGGCCGTCTGGGTCGCGTTGCCCTTCGCCCACACCCCGGCCGACAGGACACATCCGGTACCCACTGTCAGCTTCAGCGCCTTGGGCCTGTCGTTCCGGTATCCGGCCACGTGGCCCCCGGCGCCTGGCGATGAGTTCTCAAGCTCACCGACCTGATCGTCTACCTGAGCACCCCTACTCAGTTATGCGACACGAGGCGAAGGCGCCATGAGTCCGACGGCGCTGCCAGCAATGTACTTACTGTATGCACGTAGGAGAATGCCGACCCGCCCGCCGATAACCTGACTGGGGATGAGATAAATATTCAGGTCGCCATCTACGATGAAGAACCAGTCGATCAATTCTGGGTCGTAAGGGCGTAGTGGTTCCCGGTTGCCAATCGAGTACGGCCTTCGCCCCACCCCGACCTGCCAGCCAGCCTTGCTCTTATATGTTGTCGTCTTGACTTGGACCCGCTTGATTCCCTCTGGTGCCGAGACCAGCAGATCGTACACCGTCGGCTCTATCGGGATGGCGGCACCAAGGCCGCGAAGCGAGAACCAGCACGCGGCGAGCGACGTCGCGGCTTCTCGTAGGTTTCTGAGCGCTGGCTCCGGAACTGACTGGCTGGGAGTGTCTTGGGGCCTGTCACTAAGATGACTCAAGTCAAGCCCGAGACGCACCGCGTGGGCGTTTACCCTTGTTCGTTCGTCTCCAGAGCGCGACTTGATTCCGATCGCTTCGAGTAGATCATTCCAGGAGCAAGCCTGGACGGCAGCTCGCCTAAGCGCCGCGTCGGACCATGTGCGTTGACCAGTGAAGTGCGAAGTGTCAAGCCCAAGAAGGGCAACACGACGTTTAACCACTCGAATAGATCCAGCCGACGTCGCGCACAGCCCCAATTCCCGGAGGACGCCGCGCCACGACCTGGATGCCGCCACTGCGTTTATTAGTCCGGCATCCGACCAGCAGGATTTGTTCCGTGAATATTCCGCCATGTCAGCACCATATCGCCGAGCACTGACATTTTCACATGGTGAATCCTCTTTGTCGGGACGAGGAGATTTGAACTCCTGCTCTCCTGACCCCCAGTCAGGCGCCTTAACCAAGCTGGGCCACGTCCCGTTATACCACGCTCACGCTCCGTGGTATATGCCCGCCTCCATCGGCTGGCCCCGTTAGCTTAGCGCAACCGCAACGCCTCCCGGAACCAAGCCGCGCTCACGCCGCCACGCCGCCGCGCATGAATGATTCTCGCTGGGTAGAAAGTTACGATGTGCCGGGCATCGCGAGGACGGCTCGCTCGTTGAGAACAGGGGAGCCGCGTGCGGAGGGACGGAGGGCAGACAGGGTGCTTGGCGTTCGCCGCTCGGCCTCCGACGAAGGCGACGAGTACGAGGACGTCGGCTACGAGCGGACCCGCCCGCTGAAGCAGCGCAGCTGGCGGCGCAGGCTCGCCCTCGGAGTGGTCAAGGTCTTCACCGTCTTCATCGCCTTGTTCCTGGCCGCGGTCGCGCTGCTGTACGCGTTCACTCCCCGGGCCAGCCAAGCGACCCGCCTAGCCGCGGCTCAGGCGGCCGAGCACCACATCGCCTACCCTGGCCCGCCGGTGCCGCAGTATTTCGCGGAAGCCCTGGTGGCGACCGAAGACCACCGGTTCTACGCCGACCCGGGCGTGGATCCGCTGGCCCTGATCCGGGTGGCAACCTCCTGGCTCACCGGGCACACCGACGGCGGCGGCAGCACCATCGACCAGCAGCTCGCCAAGAACCTATACACCTCGGGTCATAGCAGCTTCGCGCAGATCGTCGAGCAGGTGGCGCTGGCGGTCAAGCTCAACCGGGCCTACAGCCGGGCCGAGATCCTGCGCCTGTACGCGGAGATCGCCTACTACGGCCACGGATACTACGGCCTGCAGGCGGCTAGCTGCGGCTACTTCGGGCGGCCTCCGGCTCAGCTGACCGTGGTCCAGGCGGCCATGCTGGCCGGCGCGGTGAACGCGCCGACCTACGATGACCCGCTGGCCTACCCGGCCCAGGCCAGGGCCCGGCTGGTGCATGTCATCGACCGGATGGCCGCCGTCGGCTACCTGACCGGGGCGCAGCAGGACGCGGCGCTTCACGCACCCCTGGACCTGTCCGCCGTCCGCGGCTGCCAGTAGAAAAACCCGCGGGTCAGGTTCCCGAGGTCTCAGGCTCCAACTGCTCCGCGGTCGGCGCGTCCTCGTCGGCGTAGAGGAAGACCCAGCGGCGGTAGCAGTACAGCCGGAACAGCGTGGCCAGGCCGATGCCGAGGATGTTGGCCACGTTGTAAGAGAAGTTGTCGGTGAGCCCGAACCCGTAGTGCACCAGGGCGACAACCCCGTCGGTGATCAGGATCCCGATGCCGTTGAACAAGAAGAACAGCAGGGTCTCGCGGCGCCAGTGGCTGCCCTTGCGGTGCCGGAAGGCCCAGAACTTGTTGCCGACGAAGGCGAATATCGTGGCCAGGACGTTGGCCAGCGTGGCCGCCCAGATCGGGCCCAGCCCGGCACCGGAGTGGAAGACGTTGACCAGGATGATGGTCAGGACGAACGCGAGGCTGCCGACGATCCCGAACTTGGCGACCTCATGGATCAGCACCTGGAATCGCGCGTATAGGTCGCGAATCAGCTTCACCGTGGCGTCATCCCTTAACTTGGTCCATCCCGTAGACCCGAGACTATCGTGTCTCCTGATGTGGTATGGGGAGGGGCGGCAAAACCGTTCGAGGAATGTCATAACCCCCGGCTAGCCTGGATCAGGTGCTGGAACGTCCCGAAACCGAGGTCCTCGTCCAGGCCCGCGGCCTGACCAAGACGTTCGGCAGCTTCACCGCGGTCGACGGGATCGACTTCGACCTGTACCGCGGCGAGGCGTTCGGTTTCCTGGGGCCGAACGGCGCGGGCAAATCTTCCACGATGCGGATGATCGGCTGCGTGTCGCCGCCGACCAGCGGGGAGCTGAGGATTCTCGGCCGCGATCCGGTGCGGGACGGCTCCGCGATCAGGGCCCGGCTCGGCGTGGTGCCGCAGGAGGACACCCTCGACATGGAGCTGACCGTCCGGGAGAACCTGCTCGTCTACGGCCGGTACTTCGGCCTGCCGCGGCGCGTCATCCGGGAGCGGACCGTCGCCCTGCTCGAGTTCGTGCAGCTCGCGGACCGCGCCGGGGACAAGGTCGACCCGCTGTCCGGCGGCCTGAAGCGCCGCCTGACCATCGCCCGCTCGCTCATCAACGAGCCGGAGATCCTGATCCTCGACGAGCCCACCACCGGCCTGGACCCGCAGGCCCGGCACGTCGTATGGGACCGGCTGTTCCGGCTGAAGCAGCGCGGCGTGACGCTGATCCTGACCACGCACTACATGGACGAGGCCGAGCAGCTGTGCGACCGCCTCGTAGTGATGGACCATGGCCGGTTCGCCGCGGCGGGCTCGCCCCGGGACCTGATCGCCCGCTACTGCTCGCCGGAGGTCCTGGAGCTGCGCTTCGACCCGGAACTGCACGATGCCGCGGCGGACAAGCTTAAAGATTTTTCTGCTGAACGGACCGAGGTGCTTGCCGACCGGATCCTGCTCTACGTCACCGACGGGGACGCGGCCCTGGCCTCGGTGCACGCCGGCGGCCTGGAGCCGCTCACCACGCTGGTCCGCCGGGGCACGCTCGAGGACGTGTTCCTGCGGCTGACCGGCCGTCGGCTGGAGGACTAGCGGTGTCGACCAGCCTGGCTCTCCCGTCCGGGGCCCGATCGTGGTCCTTGTCCGTGCGCGCGTTCCGCTGCTGGCTGACCGTGTACCGGCGGATCTGGCGCTCCAGCATCTGGTCCAGCGTGCTCGGCCCCATCTTCTACCTGGGCGCGCTGGGTCTCGGGCTCGGCACGCTGGTCGACAAGCACAGCACGGCCAGCCTGGGCGGGGTCAGCTACCTGGCCTTCGTGGCGCCGGCCATCCTGGCCTCGGGCGCGATGCAAACCGCGATGGGCGAGGCGAGCTACCCGGTGTTCGGCTCCCTCAAGTGGAACCGGATCTACATCGGTGCGCAGGCCTCCCCGTTGCGGCCCGCCGACATCTTCCGCGGTCACCTCATGTTCATGATCATGCGGCTCGCGATGAACTGCGCGGTCGTCATGGTGGTCATGTGGGCGTTCGGCGCGATCAGGTCCGCCTGGGCGGTGCTGGCCTACCCGGCCGCGCTGCTCACCGGGCTGGCCTTCGCCGCCCCCATCGCGGCCTGGGCGGTCACGGTGAAGGTGGAGACCTCGTTCAACTACATCTTCCGGTTCGTCATGATGCCGCTGATGCTGTTCTCCGGGACGTTTTTCCCGCTGTCCCAGCTGCCCGCCGGGCTGCGCGCGCTGGCCGCCGTCACGCCGCTGTGGCACGGTGTGGCGCTGTGCCGCGCGTTCAGCCTCGGCACCGCGGCCGGCGATCCGGTCGGGATGCTCGGCCACGCCACCTACCTGGTGGTGCTGGCCGCCGTGGGGATCTGGGCCGGGGACCGCACCTACCGCAGGCGCCTGTATGTCTGAGAGCGTCGCCCTGCGGATGGTTCCGCCGACCGGGCGCCTGGCCCGGCTCAAGCGGGCGGGCACCGAAACGGGCAGCCTGCGCCTGATCGAGCGGCACGCCCGGGCTTACCGGCGCGCGTGGCTGGTGTTCGTCTCCGGGGTCTTCGAGCCGCTGTTCTACCTGTTGTCGGTGGGCCTGGGCCTGGGCGTGCTGGTCGGCAAGGTGCCGGGTCCCGGCGGTCAGCTGATCCCGTACCGCGAGTTCGTCGCGCCCGGCCTGCTCGCGGTGTCCTCGATGAACGGGGCGATGTACGACTCCACGTTCAACGTCTTCTTCCGGCTCAAGTACGCCAAGCTGTACGACGCCGTGCTGGCCACCCCGATGCGCCCGGCCCAGGTCGCACTGGGTGAGATCGGCTGGGCCCTGATCCGCGCCACCATCTACGCGGCGGCGTTCATGCTGGTCATGCTGGCGCTGGACCTGGTGCGCTCGCCGTGGGCGGTGCTTGACGTTCCGGTGGCGGTGCTGATCGGCTTCGCCTTCGCCGCCATCGGCATGTTCGGCACCACGTACATGAAGAGCTGGCAGGACTTCGACTACGTGATCTTGATCAGCATGCCGCTGTTCCTGTTCTCCGCCACCTTCTACCCGCTCAGCGTCTACCCGCGGGCGGTCCAGATGGTGATCGAGTGGACCCCGCTCTACCAGGGGGTCGTCCTGCTGCGTGACCTCACCGTGGGCGTGGTCGGCCCCGACCTGCTGTGGCGGGCGGCCTATCTGGGCGTGCTGGGCGCGGCTGGCCTGTACGCCTCCGGCCGCCGGATCGGGAAACTCCTGCTTGTCTGACCGCCGGAGCCGTATTTTGGGCGCCTGCCGGAACGGGTATCCTGCGCGCGATGCCGGAGGAGCAACCACCGCGATCCGGCGCCGAATCGGCCCTGCAGGAGACGGCCGAGCCGGTCTCGCAGGCGGCTGCCGAGCCAGTCCTGCCGGGGCCCGCCGAGCCGGTCCAGCCCCAGACCGAGGCGCCGTCAGCCGTGGTGCCGCAGGAGGCGGTGCCGCGGCCCTCCGTGCTGCGGCCAGCCCGGCTGCGGGCCTTCCGGCTCCGGCCGGGCGCCTACACCAACCCGGTCACCTGGGCGACCGCGGTCGCCGTGTTCGGCGCGTACGCCGCCATCTCGCTGTTCCGGCTGATAAAGCTCAACCCGTCCTCCTGGGATCTGGGCATCTACACCGAGTACGTGAAGCAGTACGCCCATCTCCGCGCGCCGATCGTGGACATCAGGGCGCCGGGCTTCAACCTGCTCGGTGATCACTTCCAGCCGATCGTCGCGGTCCTGGCCCCGGTCTTCCGGGTCTTTCCCTCCTCGGCCACGCTGGTCGTGGCGCAGGCCCTGCTGGCGGCGGCGTCCGTCTTCCCGGTCAGCCAGCTCGCCCGCGAGAAGCTGGGCGTCGGTCCCAGCCGGGCGATCGCGGTCGCGTACGGGTTCTCCTGGGGTCTGCAGCAGCTGCCCCAGTTCGACTTCCACGAGATCGCGTTCGCGGTGCCGCTGCTGGCCTTCTCGCTGTCCGCGGTGGCCCGCGGGCACATCAAGGCGACGGTGTGGTGGGCGCTGCCTCTGGTCTTCGTCAAGGAGGACCAGGGCTTCACCGTGGCCGCCATCGGGATCTTCCTGATCGTGTCCGGCTTGCGGGCCAGGATCCCCGATCCGTGGGAGACGGCCGACCCGGACGGCCGGGGCCGGATGCTGGCCGGCCAGGTCCTCCTGGTCTGGGGTTTCACCTGGTCGTTCGTGGCCATCGGGGTCATCATCCCGCACTTCAACGCGGCCCATCTGTACCAGTACTGGAGCGACGGCGGGATCCTGGCCCCCGGCGGGCACCCGTCGGTCCTCGGCCTGGTCCGCCAGCTCCTGCACGCCTGGCCAGACAAGCTGCTGACGGTCGTGATGCTGCTGCTGCCGACCGCGTTCATCGCGCTCCGCTCGCCGCTGGCCCTGATCGCCGTGCCGAGCCTGCTGCTGCGCTTCATCGCCACCAACAGCAGCTACTGGGGAACGTACTGGCATTACAACGCCACCGTGATGCCGATCATCTTCGTCGCCGCCATCGACGCGCTGGCCAGGATCCAGGCGGCCATGGACGCCGAACCCCTCGCGGCCGGGCCCGCCGGGTGGGCGAGCGGGCGGCGGGGAGCCTGGCGCGCGGCGCAGGCCGGAGCCCGGCGCTACGGTGCCGCGATGATGGTCGCGATCGCGGTCCCGCTCGCCTTCCAGTTCCCGCTCAACCAGCTGTGGAACGCCCAGACCTACCAGGTCAGCCCGCACGTCGCGGCGGCCGAGGCGGCCATGGCCCAGGTGCCGAACGGCGCTACCGTGCTGACCACGCTGGATCTGCTGGCCCCTCTCGCCGCGCGGACCGATACGTTCTGGATCGGCAACAGCGGCAACCCGCAGGCGCAGTACATCGTGTTCAACGGCGTCGACAGCGACTACAGCCCGGCGATCAAGGACGTCCCCGCCTTCATCGCCAGCCTGTACCCGCCTCACACCTACACCCAGATCTTCTCCTCCGGCGACGTCTACGTCTTCCGCCTCACCCGCTGACCAGACATGATGAAACCCGGGATCCACCCCGCTCCAACGGCGTGAATCCCGGGTTTCACCTCGTTCCGACCCCGGTCGGCGCCCCCCGGGGGCGACGTACTGGCCAGTAGGTAGGCTGTTGCGGACCCTACGGGAGGTTGTGCTCCATGGATTTCGCCTACGATGACCGGACGCAAGACCTCCGTGAACGCCTGCTCGCGTTCATGGACGAGCGGGTGTACCCCGCCGAGCCGGTGTACGAGGAGCAGGTCGAGGAGGCCGAGGCCCTGCCCATTTCCGGCGGCCGGATGTGGGAACGGGTACCCGTCACCGCCGAGCTCAAGGCCGAGGCGCGCCGTCGCGGGCTGTGGAACCTGTTCCTGACCGGCAAGTCCGCCAAGGCGGTTAGCTCCCTGTACCCGGCGCTGTTGCCGGATCCGCCGCTGGCCAACCTGCAGTACGCGCCGCTGGCCGAGATCACCGGCTGGAGTGGCGCGCTGGCGCCGGAGGCGCTGAATTGCGCCGCGCCCGATACCGGCAACATGGAAGTGCTGGCCGAGTTCGGCTCGCCGGAACAGCAGGAACGCTGGCTCCGCCCGCTGCTGGAGGGCACGATCAGGTCGGCGTTCTGCATGACCGAGCCCGCCGTCGCCTCTAGCGACGCGTCCAACATCGCCACCACGATCAGCAAGACCAGCGACGGCTACGCGATCAACGGCCGCAAGTGGTGGTCGTCCGGCGCGATGAGCTCGGACTGCAAGATCTTCATCGTGATGGGCGTGACCGGCGAGGCTTCAGCCGGAAATGAACCCGGAAATGTACAGGGCCACGGCCGGCACTCCATGATCCTGGTCTCTCCGGACACCCCGGGGGTCGAGGTCAAGCGCGGGATGCGGGTGTTCGGCTACTCCGACGGGACGCACGGCGGCCACGCCGAGGTCGTCTTCACCGACGTGCAGGTGCCCCGGGAGAACCTGATCGCCGGCGAGGGGGAGGGGTTCGCGATCGCGCAGGCGCGGCTGGGACCCGGGCGCATCCACCACTGCATGCGGCAGATCGGCGCGGCCGAGCTGGCCCTGCACCTGATGTGCCAGCGCGCTGCCTCCCGCACCGCATTCGGCAAGCCGCTGGCCGAGCAGGGGGTCATCCAGGAGTGGATCGCCGAGTCCCGGGTCAGGATCGAGCAGGCCCGGCTGCTCGTGCTCAAGACCGCGTGGCTGATGGACACAGTCGGCAACAAGGGCGCGCACACGGAGATCCAGGCCATCAAGATCGTGACCCCGGCCATGGCCGAGTGGGTGATCGACAAGGCGATCCAGGCCCACGGCGGGGGAGGGGTGAGCCAGGACTTCCCGCTGGCTCACCTGTGGGCGAGCGCGCGCTCGCTCAGGTTCGCCGACGGACCCGACGAGGTGCACAAGAGATCGCTCGCCCGCCGCGAGCTGAGGAAGCAGACCGGGGCCCGCCCGGCCTAGCCGGCGGCACGAACCACGGCCCGTTCGGAACAGCGCTAACCCGGGGGGACGACCCCCCGGACCCCCCGAGGAGGGAGACACTCAGTGACACAGACAGTCGCGATCGTGACGGGCGCGGCCCGGGGCATCGGCGCCGCGACGGCGCGCAGGCTGGCCGCGGACGGGATGGCCGTCGGGGTCCTCGACCTGGACGAGGCCGGCTGTGCCGGGATCGTGAAGGAGATCGTCGACGCCGGCGGGCGCGCGCTCGCGGTGGGCGCCGATGTCAGCCAGGGGGACCAGGTCGAGGCCGCGGTGCAGCGGGTGGCCGGCGAACTCGGCGGGCCCACCGTGCTGGTCAACAACGCCGGCGTCATCCGCGACAACCTGCTGTTCAAGATGACCGACGATGAATGGGACACCGTACTCGGGGTGCACCTGCGCGGCGCGTTCCTGATGAGCCGCGCGGTGCAGAAGTACATGGTCGATCAGCATTACGGGCGGATCGTCAACCTTTCGTCGTCGTCTGCGCTCGGCAACCGCGGGCAGGTGAACTACTCCGCCGCCAAGGCCGGCATGCAGGGTTTCACCAAGACGCTCGCGATCGAGCTCGGGCCATTCGGGGTCACCGCGAACTCGGTCGCGCCCGGCTTCATCGTCACCGACATGACCGCGGCTACGGCGGCCCGGGTGGGCGTGCCGTTCGAGGCCTTCCAGAAGGCCGCCGCGGACCGCATCGCGGTCCGCCGGGTGGGGCAGCCCGCCGACGTGGCGAACCTGATCTCCTTCCTGGTCAGCGAGGGTGCGGGCTTCGTCTCCGGGCAGGTCATCTACGTGGCCGGCGGGCCCTTGTGCTAAGCGCCAGGAAACTGTGCTAAGGAAGAGATTGTGCTGACACCCGAAGAGCTCCGCGAGCGGGTCCGCGCGTTCCTGGCGGAGCATGACCCGCACGAGATGCCCAGACAGGACTTCAACAACGCCCGGTTCGACGCGGGCCTGGCCTGGGTGCACTACCCGGAGGGACTCGGCGGCCTCGGCCTGTCGCGCTCCCTGCAACAGCTGGTCGACGCCGAGTTCGCGGCGGTCGGCGCCCCGGGCCACGATGCGGAGCGCAACGCGATCGGCTTGGGCATGGCCGCGCCGACCATCCTCGCCTACGGCACCGACGAGCAGCAGCGGCGCTGGCTGCGCGAGCTCTGGACGGGCCGGGAGATCTGGTGCCAGCTGTTCAGCGAGCCCGGCGCGGGCAGCGACCTCGCCGCACTGGCCACCCGGGCCGTCCGCGACGGTGACAGCTGGGTGGCGACCGGGCAGAAGGTGTGGACCTCGCTGGCGCAGGTGGCCAAGCGCGGGCTGCTGCTCGCGCGCTCCGATCCCGATGTGCCCAAGCACCAGGGCCTGACCTATTTCGCGGTGGACATGACGGCCCCCGGCGTGGAGGTCCGCCCGCTGCGGCAGATCACCGGGGAGGCCGAGTTCAACGAGGTGTTCCTGACCGACGTGCGGATCCCCGATGAGGATCGGATCGGCCCGGTCGGTGAGGGCTGGAAGGTGGCCAACGCCACCCTGATGAGCGAGCGGGTCAACATCGGCTCCTCCCGGGCCGCGCCCCGTGAGGCCGGCATGATCGGCCCGGTCGCGGCAACCTGGCGGGCGCGTCCCGAGCTGCGCAGCCCCGGTCTGCACGACCGGCTGCTCCGGCTCTGGACGGAGGCGGAGGTGGCCCGGCTGGCGGGGGAGCGGATGCGCCAGCAGCTGGCGGCGGGCAAGCCCGGCCCCGAGGGTTCGGCCGCGAAGGTGGTCTTTGCCCGGCTGAACCAGGAGATCTCCGGGTTCGACGTCGAGCTCTCCGCGGGTGACGGCCTGCGCTACGACGAATGGAGCATGCGCCGTCCGGAGCACTCCACGTTCTTCGGCCGCGGACCGGGCTACCGCTACCTGCGCTCCCGTGGCAACTCCATCGAGGGCGGCACGTCGGAGATCTTGCGCAACATCATTGCGGAGCGTGTGCTGGGCCTGCCGCCCGAGCCCCGCGTCGACAAGGACATCCCCTGGAAGGACCTGCCTCGATGAGCGAGCGGGAGGGGCGCGGCGCCGCCTGGACTGAGGAGCGAAGCGACGAAGGAAGGAGGCGCCTTAAGGCGCCCCGGAGGCGAGCGGAGGATAAGCAGTGAACGACAAGGCGGACCTCCCCGATCTCCTGTACTCCGATACCGAACGAGCCCTGGCGGACAGCCTCAACGCCCTGCTGGTCGACCGCGGCGGCTTGGACAAGGTTCTGGCCCGCACCGAGTCGACCGAGACCTACGACGATGGCCTGTGGCAGGCCGTCGCGGGCGACCTGGGCTTGGCCGGGCTGCTCATCCCGGAGCGCGACGGCGGCGCCGGCGCCTCCTTCCGCGAGGTGTGCTCGGCCGCCGAGGCGCTGGGCAGTTCCGTCGCCCCGGTTCCCTTCGTCGGCAGCGCCGTCGTCGCCACCGCCGCGCTGCTGAGCGTGGCGTCAGGTATCGCGGACGATGCGGCTGCGGGCGCCCCGCGCAGCGCCGCCTCGGTCTCCTCGGGCACGCCCTTTACCCCAGCGCGCGCCGCGGCCGACCTGCTGCGCCGGATGGCGGACGGTAGTGTGACCGTGTCGCTGGCGGTGCCGTTCGCCAGCGTGCCGAACGGCGCGTTCCCGGCCTCGGTCCGGGTGGCGGGCCTGCGGCCCGGCGACGCCCAGAACGGGATCGCGCGGCTGCGCGGCATGGTCAGCGGGGTCGCTGACGCACTGCCCGCCACCGTGCTGCTGGTCCCGGCCGACGGCGTGCCGCACGCCCTGTACCTAGTCGACGTGGCGGCTCCCGGCGTGGCCAAGGCGCCGGTGGTGTCGCTAGATATGACCAGGCAGCTGTGTGACCTGTCGTTCGACGATGCCCCCGGCACGCTGATCGCGGCGGGCACCGCTGCCTCGCAGGCGCTCGGGGCGGCACTGTCGGCGGGCGCGGCCGCCCTCGCCGCCGAGCAGGTCGGGTTGGCGCAGCGCTGCCTGGACATGACGCTGGCCTACGTGAAGGAGCGCCGGCAGTTCGCCCGGCCGGTCGGGTCGTTCCAGGCGCTCAAGCACCGGCTGGCCGACGTGTGGATCGCGGTCAGCCAGGCCCGCGCGGCGTCCCGGTACGCGGCGGCCTGTCTGGCCTCCGGCGACCCCGACGCCGCCGTCGCGGTGGCGGTCGCCAAGGCCTACTGCTCCGAGGCGGCCGTGCACGCCGCGCAGGAGTGTGTGCAGTTGCACGGTGGCATCGGCTTTACCTGGGAACACCCCGCGCACCTGTACCTGAAGCGGGCCAAGGCGGACTCCATTGGCTTCGGCACTGCCGACGCGCACCGCGCCGCGCTGGCCAACCTGGTCAACCTCCCTGCCCCATGAGACGGCCGGACCGGTGGACGCCGTGACCGGTGTGCTCCGTCCCGACGAGGCTGAACTGCGCCGCCGGGTCGGCCGCCTGTCGCTGGAACAGAAGATCCGGCTGCTCACCGGGGCGGACTTCTGGGCGCTGTACGCCGAGCCGGAGGTCGGGCTGCGTCGGCTCGTGCTATCCGACGGCCCGGCCGGGGTCCGCGGCGAATCTTGGGACGAGCGGGACAGTTCCGCGAACGTGCCGTCGGCCACCGCGCTGGCCGCCACCTGGGACACCGGGCGGGTCGAGGCGATCGGCGGGCTGCTCGCCCGCGAGGCGCGGCGCAAAGGCGTCGACGTGCTGCTCGCGCCCACCGTGAACCTGCACCGGACCCCGTACGCGGGCCGGTGCTTCGAGTGCTTCTCCGAGGACCCGCTGCTGACCGCCCGGCTGGGTGCCGCTTACGTGCGGGGCCTGCAGCGCTGCGGCGTCGGTGCCACCGTCAAGCACTTCGTCGGCAACGACTCCGAGACCCAGCGGATGACCGTCGACGTCCGCGTCGACGACCGGACGCTGCGGGAGCTGTACCTGGCGCCGTTCGAGGCGATCCTCCGGGACGAGGGCGCCTGGGCGGTCATGGCCGCCTACAACGGGGTCAACGGGTCGCCGATGACCCAGAGCCCGCTGCTGCGCGACATCCTGCACGGCGAGTGGGGCTATGACGGCCTGGTCATGTCGGACTGGACCGCCACCCACGCCACTGAGGCCGCCGCCCAGGCCGCCCTGGACCTGGCTATGCCGGGGCCCGCGAGCCTGTACGGCCCCTGGGGTGACGCCCTCGTGGAGGCGGTCGGGAAGGGCGCGGTCGACGAGGCGCTCATCGACGACAAGGTGATCCGGATCCTGCGCCTGGCGGCGCGGGTCGGCGCGCTGGCCGGTACTCCCGCCCCGCCCCTGGATTCCGACGCCTCCGCCGCGCCCCTGGAGGCCGACGCCCCCGCGCCGCCCGGACCGCGCCCGGAGGCCGACGCTCCCGCGCCGCCCGGACCGCGCCCGGAGGCCGATACTGCCGCCCAGCCCGGGCCTTCCCTGCAGGCGCCGGATTCGGTAGCGGTCGCGCAGGAACTGCGGGCCGCCGCGGCGGCCGGCTTCGTGCTGGCCCGCAACGACGGCATCCTGCCGCTGGCGCGATCAGGGCCCGCCGACCTGCCCGGGCTCGACCGGCGCCTGCGGGTGGCCGTGATCGGGCCGAACGCCCAGGTCGCACGGACCATGGGCGGCGGCAGCGCCACCGTGTTCCCGCCCTATACGATCTCGCCGCTGGACGGCCTGCGGGCCGCCGGGCTGCACGTGACGTACGCGCCCGGGGTGACCTCGCACCTGCGCGCCGGGGAGGCCCGGGCGCCCTGGCTGTTGCGGCCGGACCGGCCGTTCGACCCCGGGACCGGAGCCGAGATCCGGTTCCTCTCCGAGGCCGGCGAGCTGGCCGGATCGGAGCTGCGCGACGGGGCCACGTTCATGTGGCTGAGCGGGTTCGCGGCCTCAGGGGTCACCGAACCGGTCGCCAGGCTGGAGGTCCGCTGCGTCATCCGGGCCACCGTCGGCGGTGAGTACCAGCTGGGCGTCTCCGGCCTCGGCCGTTACCGCCTGCTCGTGGACGGCGCAGAGGTCTTCGACGCCACCTTGGCCCTGCCGGAGAACGCTGACATCGCCGAGGCCCTGATGCGACCGCCGCAGCAGCTGGCCCCGGTCCAGCTGGCCGCGGGCCAGTCGGTCGCCGTGGTGGCCGAGCATGACGTGCACTCCTCGCCGTTCGCGGGACTCGGCACGCTCGTGCAGCTCAACCTGGTGCCGCCGCACGGCACCGACGACGAGGAGATCGCGACGGCCGTCGCCCTAGCCGCCGCCAGCGAGGTGGCCGTGGTCGTGGTCGGCACCACCTCTGAGGTGGAAAGCGAGGGCTTCGACCGCACCACGCTGGCCCTGCCGGGCCGCCAGGACGAGCTGGTTCGCCAGGTCATCGCGGCCAACCCCCGGACCGTGGTGGTGGTGAACTCGGGCGCCCCGGTCCTGCTGCCCTGGGCCCAGGACGCGGCGGCGGTGCTGCTGTCCTGGTTCGGCGGCCAGGAATACGGCGACGCGCTCGCCGACGTGCTGCTCGGTGACGTCGAGCCTGGCGGGCGGCTGCCCATGACCTGGCCAGCGTCGGAGGAAGGGCTGCCCTCGACCCAGCCGGTCGACGGCGTGCTGACCTACCATGAGGGCCTGTTCATCGGCTACCGCGCCTACGACCGCGACGGCCGGGAACCCCTGTTCCCGTTCGGTCACGGGACCGGCTATACCACCTGGGCGCACGAGTCCGTCACGCTGGACCAGGCCCCGGCGGGTGCTTCCGGGGTCGCCGTCTGCGTCCAGGTCCGCAACACCGGCTCGCGCCGCGGCCGCGAGGTCGTCCAGGTCTACGCCTCCCGGCCGGACTCGGCGGTCGAGCGCCCGGCCAAGTGGCTGGCCGGCTTCGCCCCGGTCGACGCGGACCCCGGCGAGACGGTCACGGTCGGCATCCTCGTCCCCGAGCGCGCCTTCCAGCACTGGACCGATCAGGGCTGGTCCACCGAACCCGGCTCGTTCGTCCTGGCCGCGGGCCCCTCGTCTGCGTCCCTCCCGCTGACCATCCAGGTCGACCTCCCGTAAGCGGCTCTGCGCCCCAGCCGATGCACCCTGGAATCGGGCTCGTGGCTCATGAGCCCGGCGCGTGTTGCCTCAACGGGTCCAGGGCGGCCTGCCCATGTTGTTACTGGCCTAGGCGTCCGTCGATCCGCTCACGCAACAGGTCGACGTGACCCATATGGCGGGCGTACTCCTCGATCATCCCGACCAACACCTCGCGCAGCGACATCCGCCCGCCACCGCTGCCATGCTGATTCAACGGATCGTCGCCGGCGATGTCGAGGCTGGGCGCCTCGGCCACGAACCGCGTGGCGAAGTCGACCTCCGCGCGCCACGCGTCCCACGCCTCCGCAACCACCTGGGGGTCGGGAACCGCACCGTCGAAATCACCGTCACGGTCGGTGGCGGAGCAGAACGGCCGGGGCACGTCCTGGCCCGCCATCATGACCCGGAACGTCGCACGCTCTATTTCAGCCAGATGCCGCACCAGTCCCAGGAGCGACATCGTCGACGGCTCGACGGAACGCCGCGCCATAGCCTCCGCATCGAGACCGGCGCATTTCATCTCCAGGGTGAGGCGTAGACAGCGCAGGGATTCGACCAGCGTGGTGCGCTCGTCGCCCAACCTCAGCCTGTGCTCACGCGGGTCGTCATCCGACGGCTTGCCGTCCGCGGTGAACATGTCGGCTCGCCGGGTGATGGCCATGGCCGCCATCATCGGCGATGCGGATGGCGGCGGGCAACGGATTAACGACGTGCCCCGAGGACGGTTACCACCCCCGGAAACCATTTCTGCGAGCGCGTCGGCGACCACGCCACGGCAGACCGCCTGCTGGCCCAGGCGGCCTGGGTGGCGGGCGGCCACGGACTGCGCTGCCTGATCAGCTACCCGGGTCCTGCCGCCCGGCAGCGAGCAGACCGGCGCTGACCAGGTGATCGGCTGTGACACATCGAAGAAACCTCGGCCTTACTCGTTACCGCCTGCGTAACAACCGAGAAATACGACCGAAACTCGCGCATGGGACACATGCCTTGCAGACATATGGAGCGGCCGGGGTAGAGCCAGCGCAGACGTTGGCCCCCAGAAGGCCTCGAGAGCCCCTGGAGGCGTAATGACTCCCTATCCTAGCTGGCTGAACGCCGGGGATAACTCCTGGCAGATGACAGCAGCCACGCTGGTCGGGCTGATGTCCATCCCGGCCCTGGCCGTGCTGTACGGCGGCCTCGTCCAGAAGAAGTGGGCGATGAACACCGTCATGATGGTGTTCTGCACGTTCTGCCTCACGCTCATCACCTGGGTCCTGTGGGCCTTCAAGATGGGCTTCGGCACGCCGCTGGTCCACACCTTCCTCGGTGACCCCCGGACCATCCTCGGGCACGTCGCCGAACAGGGCCAGGCGAACATTCCGCTCATACCGACCGGGGTCGGGATACCGGCCTTCCACTTCCCCACATCGTCGCTGGCCTACTTCCAGTTCGTGTTCGCGGCGATCACCCCGATTCTGTTCATCGGCAGCGTGATCGGCCGGATCAGCTTCAAGGTCTGGCTGGTCCTCGTGCCGCTGTGGATCACCTTCGTCTACTCGGTCAACGCGTTCCTGCTGTGGGGCGGCGGCTACTGGGCCGGCCATGGCGCCCTGGACTTCTCCGGCGGATACGTCATCCACCTGGCCGCGGGCGTGTCGGGCTTCACCGCCGCCGCGGTGATCGGGCCGCGGCTCAAGCGCGACCGCGAGCGGGCCATCCCGAACAACCTGCTCTTCGTCGCGGTCGGCGCCGGCATCTTGTGGCTCGGCTGGAACGGCTTCAACGGCGGTGACCCGTACTTCGCCAGCCAGGACGCTGCGGCTGCGGTCCTCAACACCAACGTGGCCACGGCGGTCGCCATGATGACCTGGATCATCCTGGACATGACGCTCAGCAAAGAGAAGAAGCCCACCTTCCTCGGCGGCGTCAACGGCATGATCTGCGGCCTGGTCGGCATCACCCCGGCGGCCGGTTACGTGAACGGCTTCGGCGCCATCGTGATCGGCCTGGTCTGCTCCGCGGTCGTCTGGGTGGCCTGGTACTACCTGCCGAAGTACGTGTGGCCGTTCAACAAGGTCGATGATGCGCTCGGGGTGGTGTACACGCACGGCATCGCCGGACTGCTGGGCGGACTGCTGGTCGGCCTGCTCGCCGACCCGAACATGATCGAGTACCTCGGGCTCGGCAAGACGTCCTCGGTCTACGGGCACGGCCTGTTCTACGGCAACCCGCACCAGCTCCTTGTCCAGGCCGGGGCGGCGCTCACCATCATCGTCTGGGACGGGGTGGTCACGTTCCTCATCCTCATGGTCATCAAGTACGTGTTCAGGATGAAGCTGCGGCTGTCCGACGCGGAACTCGAGATCGGCGACGTGGCGGTGCACGGCGAGGAGGCGTACCCCTCCGACGAGCTGGTCAGCGTGGGGGCGGCCTCCAGGGCCGACGAGGCGCCGGCGCCACTGGACGGGAAGGTGCCAGAGAAGGCCGTCACCTCGAAGGACGACTCGTAACGTGCGCTACGTGCGGCCGTAGCGTAACCAGGGACGCGCCCGGACACCCCTCGGTGACCGGGCGCGTCCCCGTGCCGCGCCGTACCAGGTGACCCGCCGTCATTCTCTATTCCGAACGATCTGCGGCTGCCCGCCCCGGTCGCCCCGGTCGCCCCCGCGCCCCTCGGGGCGCGCGCCTTAGCACCCGAGCCAAGGGGCCGGATCGGAGGCACACTAGAAGCCGGTGGACACGATCGGCTTCGGATCCGACCGGGAGCCCAGGCGCTGGCGGCCCGGTTGGCGGCCGCCGCGTCCCTGGGCCCGGAGGCGAGCCTGGCTCGTTGCGGTCGCCGCCGCGGCCGGCGTGGCGACGGCCGCGGCCGTGCTGGCCGCGACTGTGCTGGCCACGGCCGGCGGACCGGCCGGGCGGCCGGTGAGCGCCTCGGTGCTGGCCGTCCCGTCGCCGCCCCTGCTCCGTGGCGTCCCGGCGGACGGCGTCCGTACGGACCTGTTTCTGGCTGGCGAGAACTTCTTGCGGGTCGCCGGCCGGCCGCGCCAGGTGGCGGCCGGGTTCTTGGTCAACGGGCTCAGCCCGCTCCTGCCACCCGGCCATGGTGCCGAGGCCGACCAGCTCGCCCCGGTCCCCGGCGGGGTAGTCGCGCACATCAGCGACATCTCCACCGCCATCAGCTACGGCGCGCTCGGCCGCGTGGTCTTCATTCCCGCCGCCAATGCCCCCGCCCAGGTCATCGCCCGGGCCACCATGATCGCGGTCAGTCCGGACGGCCGGCGGATATGGGTACAGACCGCCGTCCAGTCCCTGCGCAACGGGGAGGGCGTCCCGGCCGGTTTCAGGAGCCCGACCTGGGCGGTTAACCTGGCCGGACACCGGGTCAGCCCGGTCCTGCAGCTGCCGTTCGGGCTGGTCGCCGCCACCGAGGCCGGGCCGCTGACGCAGAACCTGGCCAGCGGACAGTTGCAGCTGTGGAACGGCGCAACCGGCCGGCCCATCCGGATGAACCTGCCCGCGGCCGCGGATTTCATCGCCGCCGGGCGTGACCGGGTGATCTGGGCTGCGTGCGCTGCCTCATGTCGGCTGCACGTCACCGACCTGGCCACCGGCACCGATGCGGCGGTTCCGCTTCCGAGGAACTGGCTGCCGGTATCGGTGACCTACCCGCCGCCGTCGGCGAGCTTCGATCCGTCAGGCCAGCGGCTCGTCCTGCCCCTGGACCGCGTCGACTCCTCGGGCAACGCCACCGCGGAGGCCCTGTTCATCGCCAGCACCGCAACCAAGACGCTGCGTATGATCCCCGGCACGTCGTTGTCTTTTTCTTCGTTGCCCGCGTCTCAGCCCATCCAGCTGGTCGGCGCGTGGGACGGGCAGGGACTGCTGTGGGTCCTGGCCAGCAGTCCCGACGAAGGCTACTACCAGCTCGGATACTGGACCGGCGCCGGGCCGTTGCGCACGTTCGGGCCCGCCCGCGGCGGCCCGGTGGCGCTGACGGCGCCGGGACCGAGCTGAGTCAGTGCCCGCGGAACGCCTCCTCCAGCCACCATGAGCCGCGGGTGGAGGTGACCTTGGCGTCGATCAGCAGCGGGCGCTCCCGCGGGCCCGCCAACCAATCGCGGACCGCCCCGAGATCGGCGGCCGACCGCACGGTCACGCCGTCGAAGCCGAAGCCCCGGCCGATCGCGGCGATGTCGGCCGGCGGGAACCGGACCGTGTCCAGCGGGTCGCCGTCCGGCCCGAAGTGATGTACCTCCGCACCGTAAGCCTCGTCGTCGTAGATGACGACGACCATCGGGATCCCCAGCCGGACCACGGTCTCCAGCTCGCTGATCCCCATCAGCGCGCCGCCGTCGCCGAGCGCGGCCACCGCCAGCCGGTCCGGCCGTGCAACCGCGGCGCCGATCGCGGAGGCGAGCCCGAGGCCGATCGACTGGAACGCCTGCGTGAAGCAGAAGCCCGCCTCGTCCGGGACCGACAGGTACATGCTCGGGTAACCCATGAAGTTCCCGGAGTCCACCGCCACAGTGCGCTCGGCGGGCAGCAGGTCATCCAGCGCGATGGACAGCGCGCGCGGATCGATCCGCTGCCCGTCGCTCTCGTCGGTGAACGGCACGTCCCGCCACCGCACCTCCCGCGCGATCCGCTCCCGCAGTTCCGGCGTCCGGTACCCGGCCGTGTCTGCCAGGTCGGGCGGGAGCGCGTCCGCCACGGCCCGCGCCGTCTCGGCCACGTCGCCGAGCACGCCCAAGTGGACCGGCCGGTGCGCGCCGAGCGCGGTGGGGTCGTCGTCGACCTGGATCAGCGTGGCGCCGGTCCCGATCAGCTTGCCGTGCCGCATCGTCCACATGTTGAGCGAACTGCCCCAGCCGATGATCAAGTCGGCGCCGGTGATCAGCTCGGCGGCGAGCGGTGACGCGAATCCGCCGCTTACGTCCAGGTCCCAGGGGTTGCCCCGGAACAGCCCCTTGGCCACGGCCGAGGTGGCCAGCAGGGCCCCGCAGGCGTCCGCGAGCCGTTCGATTTCCGCCCGGGCCGAAGCCCGGCCCGCCCGCCCTCGCGCGCCCCGCCCGGCGATGAACACCGGCTGGCTGGCGCCGCGCAGCACGGCCGCGACCGCCGTCACCGCCTCCGCGGACGGCGCGGACGGGTAGGTGCGCGGCCCGGCCTGCATCGTGCCCGCCGGGAAGTCAGCGGCCTGGACGTTCAGCGGCAGGGCCAAGATCACGGTCCGGCGGCCCAGCGCGGTCTGGTAGGCGCGTTGCACGTCGGCCAGCGCGGACGCGGGGGAGTAGAGCCGCTCCGAGACCGCGCCGACGGCGGCGGCCAGCCCGGCCACATCCACGTGGAAGTTGGACCTGACCTCCGGGGCCTCCGCGGCCAGCACCAGGAGCGGGGTGCGGCTCTTGGCCGCCTCAGCGATGCCGGTCATCGCGTTGGTCAGTCCCGGGCCCTGATGCACGGACACGACGCCCGGCCGGCCGGTGGTCCGGGCCCAGGCGTCGGCCATTACGGTGGCGCCGCCCTCGTGCCGGGCCGCGACGAACCGCGCCCCGCCGGCGATCAGCGCGTTCGTGACGTGGAAGTTGCCGCTGCCGACCACGCCGAACACCACCTCGGCGCCGAGCTTGGCCAGCCCTTGCCCGACCGCGTCCGCGACCCGCATGCTCAGCTGCGCTCCACCAGGGCCAGCGCGCGGCAAGGCGAACCGGAGCCGCCGACGATGGGCAGCGGGCTGGTGATCACGACCGCGCCGGTGATGGGCAGCCGGGCCAGGTTCCGCAGCTGGGTGAGGCCGTACTTGCCCGCGCCGAGCAGGAAGGAATGGCACGGGAACGGCGGGTTGAAGGAGTGCGCGGCCCCGGCGTCCGTGCCGACAGTCTCGGTCCCGAGCCCGATGATCGGCGCCTGCTCGGCCAGCCAGGTCGCGCACGCGATGCTGATTCCGGGGGTGTGCGGGCCCGTCTCGTTGGCGTTGAGGAACTCGGCCTGGTCGTTGGAACGGGCGTCCCAGCCCGTGCGGTACAGCAGCCAGCCGCCCTCGGGCAGCGGCCCGTTGGCCGCCTCCCACTGCTTGACGTGGTCGATCTCGAGCAGGAAGTCCGGATCGGCGGCCGCTTCCGCGCTGAAGTCGAGCACCACGGCCGGGGCGATCAGCCGCGGCACCGGCACCTGGGCCACGTCCTCGCCGTCCTTGCCGGTAACCCAGTGCACCGGGGCGTCGAAGTGCGTGCCGGTGTGCTCGCCGGTCGTGATGTCGTTCCAGTACCAGGCGGGGCCGCGCTCGTCATAGTGGCTGATCTCGGTCAGCCCGAACCGGGTCGTGTTACCGAACGGCGGTGGCAGCTGGATGATCGGCGTACCCGCCGATAGCGGCGCGGTGAGGTCGATCACCTCCACCGAACCGTCACGGATCGCGTCGGTCAGGGCGTTCAGCACGGACATGTTGCTCCTTCGTTCGGCGGCTACCGGTAGCTTTCCGTATCGGCGGCCCCATCCGCTAGTCCTGTAGCCTGAACGTCGGGGTGAAGCATGACCAAGCCGGTTGTCATGGCAACGACGCTGGTCACCGAGGATGGCGTGCCGATCAACGCCGTCCACCTGCCCGGCCCGAAGGACCTCGCCATCATCGTCGCGCACGGCTTCACGCTGTCCTGGCAGCGGCCGCGCGTCTGGCGGATCGCCAACTGGTTCAACCAGAAGGCCGGCGTCATTACGTTCGACTTCCGCGGCCACGGCCGCTCCGGCGGGCTGTCCACGCTCGGTGACCGCGAGATCAAGGATCTGGACGTGGCCGTCGCCTGGGCGCGCGAACTCGGCTACCGGGCGATTGCCACGGTCGGGTTCTCGATGGGCGCGTCGGTCGTGCTTCGGCACGCGGGCCTGATCGGCGGGCTCGACGCGGTGGTGTCGGTCAGCGGACCTAGCCGGTGGTACTACCGGGGCACCGAGCGGATGCGATGGGTTCACCGTGCCGTCGAGCACCGGGCGGGACGCTACGTGACCAGGCGCTGGCTGAAGACCCGGATCAGCCCGGAAGGCTGGAAGCGGATCCCGGTCCCGCCCGCCGAGGCGGCGGCGAAGATCGCGCCGGTCCCGTTGCTGATCGTGCACGGCGACCAGGACCACTACTTCCCGCCCGAGCACGCCCGGCAGCTCTACATGGCGGCCCAGTGAGCCCAAGGAACTCTGGCTGCTGCCCGGGATGGGCCACGCCGAGTCCGCCTGCGGCCAGGACCTCGTCGACCGCATCGCCCGCTGGCTCGACGCCGCCGCCCAGTACCTGACCTCCGCCCCCGCCCCCGCCCCCGCCCCCGCCCTCGCCCCCGCCCCGGTCCCCGCCCCGCCCAACCCCGCAATCACACCCGCCCCCCAGGCCACCCCCGACGCGGCGGCGTAGCCTGGCCCCGACATCATGGGCCGTTACCGGTGCTATGGCGACAGTAACGGCCCACGATCATGGACTTGCGGCCATTTAGGCGCGGCCGGGCTCGGAGTGGACCACGACCCAGATCGCGTGCACCGGCTCGCCGGTCTTGTTCAGGTACTCGTGCGGCGTCGAGGAGTCGAACGCGATCGAGTCGCCCGGGCCGAGCTCGTAGCTCTCGAAGCCCACGTTGGCCTGCAGCGTGCCGCTGATGACCAGGCCGTACTCATGCCCGTCGTGCCGCAGCGGGCGGCGCTCGTCGGTGGAGTGGCCGCCGGGGTCGTAGACCACCTCGAGGAAGTCGGTCATGGCGTCCGCGCCGGGCGTGAGCCGCTCCCAGCGCACGCCGCTGGCCAGGTCGATGATGCTCCGGCCGCCCGCCCGCTGGACGATGCCCGGGCCGCCTGATGCAGGCACCGGCCCCCGGTCCGCCTGTTCGCCAGGGCCCGCTTCGGCCACGGTGGCCCCGGCCGCGGTCGCCCCGGGCACGGCGGTGAGGGGCTCCGCGGTCGGCCGCCGCGGGTCTGCGCCGAACAGCAGGTGGTCCAGTGAGCTGTCCAGCTCGGTGGCCAGCGAGTACAGCACGCCCACCGAGGGTATCGAGATGCCCCGCTCGATCTGCGAGATGAGGCTGGCCGAGCAGCCGATTCTGCGGGCCAGCTCGCGCACCGACAGCTGCCGCTCCTCGCGGGCCAGGCGCAGCCGGGGGCCGAGCCCCGTTCCCGGATCGAAGCCAGCCGACATGATGTAAACGTACACTGCACGCCGCCGCCCGCAAACCTTGACAGTCCCACTGCACGCGGCATTGGATGGTTGGTGCGACGAACGCACTGCGCGAGCACAGTGCACGAGCAGCGGACGAGCACAGGAGTTCCCATGGCCGTACCCGCACTTCCCCTTGCCCCCGCGCCGGGCCGGATGAACGTCGACTTCGAGGAGAGGCTCGACTTCGGCCGGCTGCGGGCCTACCGCCTCGACCGCGCCAAAGCCGCCATGGAACAGGCCGGGCTGGGCGCGCTGCTGGTCTTCGACAACAACAACATCAGGTACCTGACCGGCGTCGCCATCGGCGAGTGGACCCGGGACAAGCTGTGCCGGTACGCGCTGTACACCCGCACCGGCGAGCTGGTGCTGTGGGACTTCGGCTCGGCCGCGGTGCACCACCGGATGTACTGCCCGTGGCTGAAGCCGGAGAACTGCATCGCCTCGTACACCACCATGCGCGGTGCCGCGCCGCCCGCCTCCGGACTCACGAGCAAGCAGATCGCCGAGATCAAGGACTGGCTCAACCAGGCGGGCGTCGCCAATGAGCCGGTCGGCGTGGACTGGGCCGAGGTTCCCACCTTCTTCGAGCTGCAACGACAGCACGTGGACGTCCGGGACGGCCAGCAGGTAATGCTGGACGCCCGGGAGATCAAGTCCCGGGACGAGATCTCCCTGCTCGCCACCGCGGCGGCCCTGGTCGACGGCACCTACCAGGACATCGCCGTCGCGCTCAAGCCCGGCGTCCGGGAAAACGAGATCGTCGCGCTGGCCAACAAACGCCTGTACGAGATGGGCTCCGACGATGTGGAAAGCATCAACGCGGTGTCCGGCGAGCGGTGCAACCCGCACCCGCATAACTTCTCCGACCGCATGATCCGGCCCGGCGAGCAGGCCTTCTTCGACATCATGCACTCCTACAACGGCTACCGGACCTGCTACTACCGCTGCTTCGCGGTCGGCTGGGCCACCGAGCCGCAAAAGGACGCGTACAAGCGAGCCCGCGAGTGGATCGACGTCGCCATCGACATGATCAAGCCCGGCGTGTCCACCGACCAGGTGGCCCGGCTCTGGCCGGAGGCGAGCGAGATCGGGCTGGCCGACGAGAAGACCGCCTTCGGCCTGGAGTTCGGGCACGGGCTCGGGCTGGCCCTGCACGAACGCCCGATCATCTCCCGGCTCACCTCGCTCGACGCGCCGCTGGAGATCAAGGAAGGCATGGTGTTCGCCCTGGAGACCTACTGCCCGGCGACCGACGGGCGCTCAGCGGCCCGGATCGAGGAAGAAGTGGTGGTCGGCCCCAGCGGGGTCGACATTTTGACCAAGTTCCCGGCGCAGGACCTCTACGTCACCAACCCCTACTGACAAAGGCGATCACGTGCCGGATATAGATACTGACACCGCGCTGCAGATGTACCGGAAGATGACCGAACTCCGGCTGTTCGAGAAGCGCGCGCACGACCTGTTCCTGCAGAACCTGGTCAAGGGGACGACGCACCTGGGCACCGGCCAGGAGGCGGTCGCGGCGGGCGTATCACAGGCGATGAACGCCGACGACTACACGTTCACCACCTACCGCGGCCACAACCACGTGCTGGCCCGCGGCACCCCGATGACCCCGGTGATGGCCGAACTGCTCGGCCGCGAGAACGGCCTCATGCACGGCAAGGGCGGCTCGATGCACCTGCTGGACGTCTCCCACGGCATCCTGGGCGCCTACGCGATCATCGGCGCCCAGCTCGTCATCGCCAACGGCTCGGCCTGGTCGGCCCAGTACCGGGGCACCAAGCAGGTCACGGTGTGCTTCCTGGGCGACGGCGCGACCAACATCGGTGCCTTCCACGAGGCGCTCAACCTGGCCGCGGTCTGGAAGCTGCCGGTCATCTTCATCTGCGAGAACAACCAGTACATGGAGTACACGGCGATCGGGACGGTGACCGCCGTGCCCCGG
This sequence comes from uncultured Actinomycetes bacterium, assembly GCA_963722055.1. Lineage (GTDB taxonomy): Bacteria > Actinomycetota > Actinomycetes > Streptosporangiales > Streptosporangiaceae > Palsa-504. The sequence continues at coordinate 523,059 of CAVRLA010000008.1, forward strand.
CCCGCCGCGGACCGCGCCGCCTCCTACGGGCTCGACCCGGTGGTGGTCGACGGCAACGACGTGGAGGCCGTCTACCAGGTGGCTCAGGCCGCGATCGGCCGGGCCCGGGACGGTGGCGGCCCGGCCCTGATCGAGGCGATCACCTACCGGCACGGCGGCCATTCCCGCGCCGACCCGGGCAAGTACCGGCCCGACGAAGAGGTCAAGGCGTGGCTGGCCCGCGACCCGCTGCCCGCCTACCGCCAGGTACTCATCGGCCGCGGCGTGGATGAGGCGACCCTGGACGCGATCGACAAGCAGGCCCGGGACGCGGTGGACCGCGCCACCGAGGAGGCCAAGGCCGGCCCTGAGCCGAGCATCGAGCTGGCGGCCACCAACGTGTGGGCCGACGGCGGCCACGCCTGGAGGAACTGATGACGGACGTCGTCATGCCCCGGATGGGGGAGACGGTCGATGAGGGCACCGTCAACGAGTGGTTCAAGCAGGTCGGTGACCCGGTCGCCGAAGGCGAGCCGCTGCTCGAGATCGGCACCGACAAGGTGGACACCGAGATACCGGCCCCCGTCACCGGCGTGCTCAGCGAGATCCGCGTGCAGCAAGGCGAGACCGTGCCGGTCGCGACGGTCATCGCCGTGATCACCTGATCGCCCGTAGATCCTGAAAATCTTTGTACGGAACGGAGCCGTGGTGGCAGTTATCACTTACCGCGAGGCAGTGGCGCGGGGTATCGCGCAGGAGATGCGGCGCGACCCGAGCGTGGTATTCCTCGGCGAGGACGTGGCGGCGGCCGGCGGGGTGTTCAAGACGACGGTCGGCCTGCTCGAGGAGTTCGGCCCGGACCGGGTCCGTGACACCCCGATCAGCGAGCAGGCCATCCTCGGCGCCGCGGTCGGCGCCGCGATGACCGGCCTGCGCCCGATCGCGGAGATCATGTTCAGTGACTTCTTCGCGGTCTGCTGGGACCTGATCGCCAACGAGATGGCCAAGATCAGGTACATGTCCGACGGCCAACTGGCGCTCCCGCTGGTCGTCCGGTGCGCCAACGGCGCCGGTGTGCGGTTCGGCGCCCAGCACTCGCAGTCGGTGGAGAACTGGGCCATGGCCGTGCCGGGGCTGAAGGTCGTCGCCCCCTCCACTCCGCGTGATGTCGTCGGGCTGCTCGCCGCGGCTATCCGGGATCCCGATCCGGTCGTGTTCTTCGAGCACAAGGGCCTGATGGCGAGCAAGGGCGAGGTGCCGGACGGCGAGGTGGTCGACCAACTCGGCCGGGCCAAGGTGCTGCGCCAGGGCGGCGACGCGACGATCCTGGCCCTGGCCGCCATGGTGCCACGGGCCATGCGGGCCGCCGAGCAACTGTCCGGGCACGGCATCGAGGCCACGGTGGTCGACGTGCGGTCACTGGTCCCGCTGGACACGCGAACGATCCTGGCCGAGGTAGAGAGGACGGGTCGGCTGTTCACGGTGGAGGAGAACCCGCGGTTGTGCGGCTGGGGCGCCGAGATCGTCTCGATCGTGGCCGAAGAGGGGTACGGCGCGCTCACGGGTCCGCCAGTCCGCATCACCACCCCTCATATCCCGCTGCCGGCCGCAGATAAGCTCGAAGACTACGTGCTGCCCTCGGCGGACAGGATCACCGAGACCGTGCGCAAGTCTCTGGAGGAATGGTGAGCACCAACCTGGTTGGCATCGAGGTACCCACGGGCCTGCTGATCGGCGGGGAGTGGACCAGCGGGCGGGGCAGCGACACGTTGCCGGTCATCGACCCGGCCACGGAGGACGCGGTGGCCGAGGTGGCCAACGGCACCGTGGAAGACGCCCTCGACGCGGTCACGGCGGCTCAGGACGCGCTGGCCGGCTGGGCGGCGACCCCGCCGCGGCAGCGGGCCGAGTGCCTGCGCCGGACCTTCGAGCTGATGACCGAGAACGCCGACGCGCTCGCCCGGCTGATGACCACCGAGAACGGCAAGGCGCTGCGCGACGCCAAGGGGGAGGCGGCCTACTCGGCCGAGTTCTTCCGCTGGTACGCCGAAGAGGCGGTCCGGATGGAGGGCGTGTTCATGCAGGCGCCGTCCGGGGCCAACAAGATCCTGGTCATGCGCCAGCCGGTCGGCGTCTCGGTGCTGGTCACGCCGTGGAACTTCCCCGCCGCCATGGCCACCCGCAAGATCGGCCCGGCGCTGGCCGCCGGCTGCACGGTCGTGCTCAAGCCGGCCTCGGAGACGCCGCTGACCGCGCTGTACATCGCCGAGCTGCTGACCCGGGCGGGCGTGCCCGACGGCGTGGTCAACGTGCTGACCTCGCGCAAGTCCGGCGCGGTGGTGTCGGCCATGCTGAACGACCCGCGGGTCCGCAAGCTGTCCTTTACCGGGTCGACCGAGGTGGGCCGGGTCCTGCTGCGCGAAGCGGCCGACACCGTGGTGAACTGCTCGATGGAACTGGGCGGCAATGCGCCGTTCATCATCTTCGAGGACGCGGACATCGACGCGGCCGTCGAGGGGGCCCTGATCGCCAAGATGCGCAACGGCGGCGAGGCCTGCACCGCGGCCAACCGCTTCTACGTGCACGAGGCGGTCGCCGACGAGTTCAGCCGGGCGTTCGCGGCCCGCCTGGACCGCATGGTCGTCGGGCCGGGCCTGGACGAGGGCACCGACGTCGGCCCGCTGGTCAACGAGCCGACCCGGACCAAGGTGGCCGAGCTCGTCGAGTCCGCCACCGCCGACGGCGGCAAGGTGGTCACCGGCGGGCGGGTGCCCGACCGGCGCGGCTACTTCTACCAGCCGACGGTCATCGACCAGGTGCCGGCGGACGCGGGCATTCTCAGCACCGAGATCTTCGGCCCGGTGGCCCCCGTGGTCAGGTTCACCGCCGAGGACGACGCCATCAGGTGGGCCAACGATACCGAGTTCGGGCTCGTCTCCTACGTCTACACCCGAGACCTGAGCCGTGGCCTGCGGGTGTCTGAGGCCCTCGAAGCCGGCATGGTCGGCCTCAACCGCGGCCTGGTCTCGGACCCGGCCGCCCCGTTCGGCGGCGTGAAGCAGTCCGGCATCGGCCGCGAGGGCGCGCACGAGGGGCTCCTGGAGTTCACCGAGACCAAGTACATCGCGACCAACTGGTGAGCAACTAGACTCCCCGTTCCATGGGGTTGCTCCGCGCGGGAACCAGGACGGAACCCGTGGCTGGCACGGTGGCCGGGCCGGACGCCGCGCCCGCCCCGTGGTACGTCAGGCGCCGCCGCTGGGTCGAGGCAGCCGCGTTCGTGCTGGCCGCGGCGGCCTTGTTCGCCATCTACCTCAGGCTGTCGCGGACCGTCCCGGAGAACTCCGACCAAGCCAACATCCTGCTCGTCGCGTCGGACATGCTGCACGGCAACGTGCTGTTGCACGGCTGGTACCTGACCGACGTGTCGTTCTACACCACCGAGCTGCCCCAGTACGCCCTACTGGAGATCTTCTTCGGCGTGCACGCGAACACCGCTCACATCGCGGCGGCCATGACCTACACGCTGGTGGTCCTGCTCGCCGTGCTGCTGGCCCGGGGCGGTTTCACCAGCCGGGCAGCGGTGGCCAGACTGCTGATCACGGCCGGGATCCTCGTCGCGCCACAGCTCGGCGTCGGCGTGACCGCCCTGATCCTGACCGTCGGCCACATCGGCACCGCGGTCCCGGTCCTGCTGATCTTGCTGCTCCTCGACCGCGCTCCGCAGCACTGGTGGGTACCGGCGCTGACCGGGCTGGGGCTGGCCTGGGCGCTCGTCGCCGACGAGCTCGTGCTCGTCGTCGCGGTGCTGCCGCTGGCCCTGGTCTGCGCGCTGCGGGTGGCCGAGGCCGCGGTCCGGGAGCGTAGCGTGTCCCGCAGCCTGGCCACGCGCCGCTACGAGCTGTCCCTGATCGCGGCGGCAGGCGTCGCGGCCGGGCTCGCCTGGATAGCCGAGCGGGTCCTTCGGGCGCTCGGCGGCTACACCCTCAACCCCGTGCCGTTCACGTTCACGCTGCACCACATCACGGCGAACCTGCACTCCCTATGGGCCGTGCCGCAGATCTTCGGCGCCGACTACCGCGGGCTGGCGGGCGGGCCTTACTACACCGCGCTGCTGCACATGGTGAGCCTGGCCGTGGTCGGCCTGGCCCTGCTCCTGCTGGCCTGGCGGTTCTTCGCCGGCGCCGCCCTGGTGGACCAGGTCCTGGGCGTGGGCATCGTGGCCAACCTCGTGCTGTTCGTGGTGACCAGCGCGGGCTCCGAAGGCCCGCACGAGATCGCCGTGGTCGCGCCGTTCGGGGCGGCGCTGGCCGCGCGGATGCTGGCCGGCCCGGCCCGCCAGCCCGCCGGGGACCCGCAGGCCACGGCCGCGCGGATGCTGGCCGACCCGGCTCGCCAGCCTGCCGGGGACCCGCAGGCCACGGCCGCACGAACCGGCCGCGTTCTGGCCCACCGGGCCCGGGCGGCCGCCGGCCTGGCCGGCCTCGTGGTCCTGCTCGGCTACCTGGGCGGTCTCGCGCACGACGTGGTGCAGCCCACCTCGCCGCCGGCCTTCGCGCCGGTCGCGTCCTGGCTGCAAGCCCATCACCTGCGCTACGGCCTGGGCGGCTACTGGGAGAGCAGCATCGTCACCGTCCAGACCGACGGCCAGGTCAAGGTCAGGGCCCTGCTGAAGCCCACGCTGGCGCCGGACGCGTGGCTGGCCAAGCCCGCGTGGTACGACCCGGCCGGGCCACAGGCCAACTTCGTCGTGCTGTCCAGCACGCCGGGCTTCATGAACAACTGGGAGCCGCGCGCCCTGATCAGCAAGTACTTCGGCCGCCCGGCCCGGGTGTACAACTTCGGCCCCTACACCGTCATGGTGTGGAACCGGAACCTCCTGGCCAGCCTCCCGCGGTGAGCGGCCTCAGCACTGGATCGGGCCGTGCGGCGGCGCCGTGGCCAGGTTGCGCAGCAGGTTCTTGTGCCACACCAGGATGAGGAACCCGGCTACCCGGTAGGTCCCGGACGGCGGGCCGAACGTGGCCCGCGCGGCGGCCTCCCACCCGGCCGGGGTGCCCGGCGAGCACACGCTGGCCGGACCGGGGGTTACCAGGAAGGTGGCGTCGTGCCGCGCCGGGTCATACCAGGAGCTATCTGACTCCCAGGGCCGCTGGACCAGATGGTCGCCGATCCGGCTGACGTACCTGACCTGGACCTGGTTACCGCTGTCCACCGTCATGGCGTTGGCGTTCCAGTAGTCGCCCAGCCCGTAACTGAGGTGGTGGGTCGTCAGCCACGCCGCGACCTGGGTGTTGGGATCGGACGGACGCGGCTGAACCGCGTTGTGCACCTCGATCCCGGCGTAGCAGCCCAGGACCAGCGCCAGCGCCGGGATGAGCACCCGGCTGCGGGCCAGCGTCCCGGGCAGCAGCCAGGCCAGCACCGCTCCGATCGGTAGCACGGCCGCGATCTCGTGCGAACTGCCCGCCACGTTCGGGTTCCCCCGCACCACATAGGCCGCTAGCAGCACGATCAGCGTCACGGTCAGTACCTGCACGACCAGGTCCTGAGTGCCGAACCGGCGCAGGCCCCGCCCGGCCGCCCAGGCGGCCAGCGCGACCCCGGCCAGGTGCACCACGGCGATGCCGATGCGCGCGCCGTTGGGCTGAGCAGAGAAATCCGCGCCGAACAGCAGCGCCACACTCTGCACTGCGACCCATACGTTGGCCGGCAGGTGGCCGAGGTGCGCCAATGCCACGGCCGGCGGCCGGACGACGAACCCGCCCAGTTGGTCGATCAGCTTAAGCGCGAGCCACGCGGCGCCGGCCGAGACGATCGCCCCGCCCGCGAGCGCCAGTTCATACCAGTTCTCCTGCAGTGTGCCGCGCCGCCGCACCACCCGGATGGCGCACACCAGCACCAGCGGCACGACCCCCTCGTACAGCACCAGCGGATCGCCGACCTGCACCCAGGCCAGCAGGACCGTGACCGCGGCTGGCACCCACCAGTGCGGCCTGGCCCGCGGGTCCCGGTCCAGGATCAGCCAGATCACCAGCATCGGGACCGCGGTGCCGGTGTGGTCGGGGTTGGACAGCAGCGTGACCGTGCCGGTCCCCAGCGAGGGCGCCAGCATGATCCCGGCGGCGATCAGCATTCGGACCGCGCCCTCGCGCCCGACCGCGTGCCCCCGGGCCAGCAGTGCCGCGCCGAGCACGAGCAGCGTGTAACTCATTGCCGCGCCGACGTGCACGACGTCGGCGTTTACCCCATGGGCCAGCACCACCAGCATGTACTGCGGTATCTCGGTGGTGTAGAACGAGACGTCCGACATCGTCCAGCCCCGCAGCAGCACGTTGCCGTGCAGCAGGTCCCAGGCCTGGAGCACATTGGAGGCCCCATCCGACATGACCGGAACGGTCTGCGCCTGCCGCAGGTAGGCCGCGAACAGGGCCAGGCCAGCCGCGGCGAACAGGACCGGCCAGGCCGCCCGCCGCGCCCAGGGCGCCCCGGGCCGCTTCGGCGATGCCGAGCTGTCCTCGGCTGCGGCGACGGGTGTCTCCAGCTCAGACCCACCCATCGTGCGCTCCTCTGCCCCATCGGATGTCAGTACTGCTGACCGAGGGTAGCAGCGGGGCGGTTCCCGCTAATCTTGTACAGCTCACTGGCTTGCTCGCGGACCGGGCCGTCGCTGATCGAAACGTCGGCGGCACGGGGTGACGGTAAGGTGAGGCGTCAAGCGGGTGCCAGGCCACACGGCAGGGCCTAAATCGGAAGGCGTGCGATGACGGAAACGTCGGAATCTGGCCAGTTTGACCGGCACGTCGTCGTTATCGGCGGCTGCGGTCACGTCGGCCTGCCGCTGGCCATCGCCTTCGCCGACCGCGGCGCCCGGGTAGGCATCTACGACGTTAGCGAGCCTGCGGTCGAGGCGGTAAACGCGGGCCGGATGCCGTTCGCTGAGCCGGGTGCGGCCGAGGTCCTGCAGCGCGTGCTGGCCGCCGGTCGGCTGGAAGCATCGACGGATCCCGCGATCGTCAACACGGCCGAGCACGTCGTGGTGGTGATCGGCACGCCGGTCGACGAGCACCTGAATCCCGACCAGGCCGCGATCCCGAACGCGCTGGGCGGGTGCATCGCATACCTGCGTAACGGCCAGCTGCTGATCCTGCGCAGCACCGTCTATCCGGGCGTGACCGCGCTGGTGGAGAAGATGGTGGCCGGACTCGGCGTCCAGATCGAGGTCGCGTTCTGTCCGGAGCGGATCGCCGAGGGCAAGGCCATGACCGAGCTGTTCGAGCTGCCGCAGATCGTCTCCGCGCGCTCGGCCGCCGCGCTGGAGCGGGCCTCCGCGCTGTTCGGCATGCTGACCAGCAAGCTGGTGCCGATGTCGCCCGAAGAGGCCGAGCTGGCCAAGCTGTTCACCAACGTGTGGCGGTACATCAAGTTCGCCACCGCCAACCAGCTCTACATGATGGCGAACGACCGCGGACTCGACTTCGAGCGGATCCGGCAGGGGCTCGCCACGGACTACCCGCGGGCGGCGGACATGCCAGCCGCCGGCTTCGCCGCCGGGCCCTGCCTGTTCAAGGACACGATGCAGCTCGCGGCGTTCAACCACAACAACTTCGCGCTGGGCCACACCGCGATGACGATCAACGAGGGCCTGCCGCTGTACGTGGTGCACCGGCTCGAGCAGCAGTATGACCTGCCCTCGATGACGGTGGGCATCCTCGGCATGGCGTTCAAGGGCGGCTCGGACGACATCAGGTCGAGCCTGTCGTACAAGCTCAAGCGGATCCTGGCCTTCAAGGCCGGCGCGGTCCTGTGCACCGATCCGTACGTGACCGTCGACCCCGGACTGCGGCCGCTGGACGAGGTGATAGCCCGGTCGGACCTGCTGGTGATCGGGGCCCCGCATCCCGAGTACCGCGCCTTGGCGACGGACAAGCCGGTCGCCGACATCTGGAACGTGCTCGGGCATGGTGTGCGCGTATGAGCGAGGTGCCCCGGGTCTCGATCGTGGTGCCCGCGTACAACGAGGGCGACGAGATCGTGCCCGTACTTGACCGTTTGTTCGAATCGGTCCGTCTGCAGTGCGAGGTTCTCGTCGTCGTCGACGACGAGAACGACACCACGATCCCGGTGGTGACGGAGTATGCGCGTAAGGAGCCGCGCATCCGGTGCCTGGTGAATACGTACGGGCCCGGACCCGCCAACGCGATCAGGTTCGGTATCGACGCCGCCGCCGCCCCGGTCGCGGTGGTGACGATGGCCGACGGCTGCGACGATCCCCTGCAGATTGACGATCTGGCCCGGCTGGTCGATCGCGGGGTGGCGGTCGCCGCCGCCTCCCGGTACATGCCGGGCGGTCAGCAGGTGGGCGGCCCGGTGATCAAGGGCTTCATGTCCCGGACGGCCGGCCGGTCGCTGCGGGTACTGGCCCACACCGGCACGCGGGACGCGACCAACTCGTTCAAGGCGTATTCCACGAGCTTCGTCCGGCAGGTCGGCATCGACTCGCGGCACGGCTTCGAGATCGGCATCGAGCTGACCGCCAAGGCCAAGCGAATGGGCCTGCCGGTCGCCGAAATCCCGACCATCTGGCTGGACCGGCAAGCCGGCGTATCCAACTTCCGGGTCGCCAGCTGGATTCCGCGGTACCTGCGCTGGTACCGGTTCGCCTTCGGACCGAAGCTGACCGCCGATCAGATCCGGTCCCGGGGCGACGCGGCCCGAGGAACAACAGGGCGGAAACAGTGAAGGGACAGTGATGCAGAAGGTTCTGGTCAGCGGCTCCGCGGGGTTCATCGGCGGGTATGTCGTCGAGGAGCTGCTCCGGCGCGGGTACGCGGTGGTAGGGCTGGACAACTTCTCCAAATACGGGAAGGTGCGCAAGTCCTACGACGCTCACCCGCACTACCAGCTCGTCGAGGGCGACGCGCGGGACGTGGAGCTGATGACGCGGCTGCTGGCCGACTGTGATCACTTCATCGCCGGGGCGGCGATGATCGGAGGCATCTCCTACTTCCATACCTACGCCTATGACCTGCTCGCGACCAACGAGCGGATCATCGCGGCGTCCTGCGACGCTGCCATCGCCGCGCACCGCGATGGCAGGCTGCGCAAGGTCACCTACCTGTCCTCGTCGATGGTGTTCGAGAGCGCGGACGAGTGGCCCTCCTACGAGGGGCAGCAGGTGCAGATACCACCGCCGCTGTCGTCCTACGGGTTCCAGAAGCTGGCGGTGGAATACTTCGCCCGGGCCGCGTGGGACCAGTACCACCTGCCGTACACCCTGGTCCGGCCGTTCAACTGCGTGGGCATCGGGGAGAGCCGGGCCCTGGGCGATGAGGAGATCCTGTCCGGGAACGTCCGGCTCGCGATGAGCCACGTGGTTCCCGACCTGGTGCAGAAGGTGCTCAAGGGCCAGGATCCGCTGCATATCCTCGGCTCGGGTGACCAGGTGCGGCACTACACCTACGGCGGCGACCTCGCCGCGGGGGTGGTGACCGCGATGGAGCATGAAGACGCCCGCAACGAGGACTTCAACCTGTCCACGGCGGACAGCACCACCGTCCGCCAGCTGGCCGAGGCCATCTGGCGCAAGGCCAAGGGCGAAGGGGTCCCGCTGCGGCTCGTCCATGACGATCCGTTCGAATACGATGTCCAGCGCCGCATCCCCGACACGGAGAAGGCTAAGAAGGTGCTCGGCTTCGAGGCCACCACCACCCTCGATGAGATGCTGGACGAGGTTATCCCCTGGATCGACGAGGCCGTCAAGAACGGCACAATCTGAACGCTGGCGGCGGTACCACCATGGGCGGGCAGGACACCACGACCGCGCAGGCGGCGGCAGCCGGTCCCGGCCGGCGGTCGGCCCACGGGTTCCGTTCGCCCGGTCCGGCGCCACGGCTGGCCGCCGACCGCCGGCCCTGGTGGATCTGGATCGCGCCGTTCGCGCTCGTGCTGACGGTGCTGGTCGTCCGCAGCCGGTTCCTGTTCACCGCCAGCTTCTATGAGCAGGGTGACGCCGGGGCCAACTCCATCTTGATCCAGCAGGCGATGCACGGCACGCTGCTCATCGGGAACTACTCGCGGGAGGGCTTCAACCATCCCGGGCCCGCCTACATGTACGTGCAGGCGGCCGGCCAGTGGCTGTTCCTATACGCGCTGCACCTGGTGCCCACCGCGTGGAACGCGCACGTGCTCGCCGTATTCGCGCTGAACAGCTCGTTCGTGGCGATGATCACCGGCGTGGTGTACGGCTGGACGCGATCGCTGCGCGGCGCGGCCGTCTGCGTCGCGGTGGTCCTCGGCTTCGTCGCGACGCAGCCGTCGATCCTCAGCCTCGACTGGATGCCATGGATGTACGTCCCGGCCTACATCACCTTCCTCGTTGCGGCGGCGTCGGTAGCGGCCGGCGGGTCGCGGGACCTATGGATTCTGACCCTGGCCGGCTGGTTCCTGATCCACGGGCACGCCAGTTTCCTGTTCTTCGTGCCGGTGATCCTCGCCGCGGTGCTGGCCGCGGTGGTGTGGCAGCACGGAATCCGCGAGAGCCTGAGGGCTTTCTCCCGCGCGCAGGTCTGGGTTCCGGTGGCGGTCATCAGCGCGGTCTTCGTCCTGCCGATCGCGGTCAACCTGGCGCTGCACTGGCCGGGGGACTTCGGCAAGTATTTCTCGTACACCTCCTCCTCCCGGGCCGGCGGGCACGGTCTCGGGCAGATCGTGCGGTACGCGCTGTGGTTCTGGTGGCAGGGTGGCCACACGTGGGCCGCGGCGCTGGTGCCGGTGGTGTCCTATGCCGTCGCGATCGCTGCGGTCGGATGGCTCTCGCGCGGTGCGATGCGCCGATTCCTGGCCGCCCTGCTGGCCGTCAACGTGGTCTCGACGCTGGCCTTCGCCTGTTACGCCGCCGTCGGGATCGACAGCCTGTCCCACTACTACATCGGCTACTTCTACTTCTCGGCGCCCATCATCACGCTGCTGGTGATCGCGCTGGCCGTGGTGCACGCCCCGCCTGCCCCCGTGGGTGCCGTGCTGGCTGTCGGCGCGGCTGTGCTCGGCGTCGCCGCGTTCGCCGCGGCGCCGGCCACGGCGGTCAGCACCGAGGACACCGACGCGGCCCTGCCGCATGCCGTCCAGGCGGTGGCGGCCCAGGCCCACGGCAAGACCATCGTGATCCGCTTCAACCACAACGCCTGGATCGACGTCACCGGCTTCCTGGTCCAGGCCGAGCGGACCGGGGTGCGGGCCTGCGTGCAGGACCAGGCCTGGACCTTCATGATGAGCAGGCAGTTCATCTGCCCGCCCGGGCAGATCGCCGCCGGCGCGCCGTTCTGGTTCAGCGCGCCGACCGCACCGTCCGGGACGATGGTCATCGCCACTCTGAAGAACTCCCAGATCATCGTCGGCTCAGGGCCGTAGTCGGCACCGGCCGGACCGCAGGGCCTTCGCCGCGCCCGGTCACCTGTGGTCCCGCCGGACCGTAGTCTTGGCCCTTGTGACCACCCAAGCCGCGGTGCGCACGCCGGGGATCGTGCGCACGCGGGCCCGCGCGGCCTGGCGCCCGGCCGTGGTCGTGCTGGCCGCCGTCGGCCTGTTCGCCCTGTACTGGCGCCAGTCCGAGTCGGTGGCCGTGTCTTCCGACGGGGCAGGCAACGTACTGCAGGCCTGGGCCATCCTGCATGGGAACCTGCTGCTGCACGGCTGGCGGGTATCGGACGTATCGTTCTACACCACCGAACTGCCGCAGTATGCGCTGATCGAGTCCGTACTGGGGCTGAGCGCCCAGGTGGTCCACGTGGGCGCGGCCATGACCTACACCGTGCTCGTCCTCCTGGCCGCCTGGCTGGCCAAGGGCAGCGCCCGCGGCCGGGTCGGCTGGGCCCGGGCCCTGCTGGCCGCGGGCATTATGGTGGCGCCCCAACTGAGCGCCACCCAGATCGTGCTCCTGTCGCCGGACCACACCGGGACCGCCGTACCGGTGCTGGTGACATGGCTGGTGATCGACCGGGTCACGCCCGACCGCTGGAAGGCCGCCCGGTGGCTCGTCCCGCTGGCCGTCTTCGTCTTGCTGACCTGGACCATGATCGCCGACTCGATCGTGCTGGTCACCTGCATCGCGCCGCTGGTCTTGGTGTGCCTCATCCGGGCTTGCCCGGGGCTGATCAGGCACGGCGAGCGGCCGGCGCCGCGGTGGTACGAGCTGTCCCTGGCCGCGGCGGCCGCCGCGGCGGGCGGGCTAGGCTCGGCGGCGCCCCGGATCATCCACGCCCTGGGCGGATACCAGCAGGCGCCGGTGGAGTCGGACACGACCGTCACCGCGCTGCCGCACCAGGCCTGGGTGACGTTCCAGGCCGTGCTCGAGCTGTTCGGCGCGAACATGTACGGCGTCAGGCCCGTGACCGAGGCGGTCTTCGTCTGGCTGCACCTGGCCGGCGCGATCGTGGTCGTCTGCGCCCTCGGCGTGGCGCTGGGCCGGCTCTTCCGGTTCCAGGACCTGGTGATACCGGTGTTCGCAGTGGCCATCGTGTTCAACCTCGTCACCTATATGTTCAGCGCGCACGCGCTGGACATCCTCGGCGCGCGCGAGATCGCCGCGGTCCTCCCGCTGGGCGCGGTCCTGGCCGGACGGGTGCTGGCCGAGCCGCTGCTGAAGGTGGCTCAGGCGACCAGGAGCGCCCGGCGCTGGCTGCTGCCCGCGCTCGCCGTGATCGCGGCCGGCTATCTGGGCACTCTCGCGTATGGTGCGGCCCAGCCGCCCGCTCCGCTGACCAACCAGCCGCTGGCCAGCTGGCTGGTCGCGCACGGGCTCACCGATGGGCTGGCCGCCTACTGGCAGGCCAACAGCACCGCCCTGGCCAGCGGCGGCCGGGTCCAGGTCAGCGGGGTGACGCTGGCCCCCGACGGTCAGTTCGTGCCGTACGAGTGGGAGACCGACGACGCGGGCTACGACCCGGCCCGGCACGACGCGACCTTCATGGTCGCCGACGGCCCGGCCCAGCTGCGCTGGGTGCAGTCCGCGGCGCTGCGCACGTTCGGCCGCCCGCAGCGGACCTACAGCTACGACGGCTACACCATCATGGTCTGGGACGCCAACCTGCTGCGCCGCCTCGGCCATCCCGGGCTGGTCTGACCCGGGAAGCCGTCACATATAGAGGATGCGGCGCCTGGCTACCACGGCCAGCACGGGGAGCACGCAGGCGGTGATCAGGCCGAGGTAGCGCCAGGACAGGTACTGCCGCGGCGTGGCCAGCAGCAGGATCAGCGCCATCAGATAGGGCTCGATGAGGGACCGCCCCTCCCCGAAGGTGCTGGTCCAGATCTGACTGGACAGCAAGCCGAGCTGGAGCACGAAGAATACGAAGGCCAGGCGCTCGTGCGCCGGTGCGGTCGTGACCAGCAGGACCGCCAGCCCGGCTGCGACGAAGACGCCCAGAGTGGCGTATTCGAGCAAGGCGATGTCGATCGGGCTCAGGTGAGCCGTGTTGATGTGCCCGATGTCGAACTTGAGCGCGTCGACCATCGCCGTGAACGGCACGGCGAGGTTCCGGTTGCCGTTGGCCAGCAGCGGGAACTGGCCCTTGACCACGAAATGCACCGCGAGTTCCAGCACACCGTAGACGCAGGCGGGCACGACCCAGGCCAGGTCGGCCAGGCCGGGCCGCTCCCGGCGGCGGGCGATGGCCACGAGCCGGATGACCGCGATCGCCGCCGGGGCGAGCAAGATGGTCTCCCTGGTGATGGCACCCACCGCGAACAAGCAGGCGGCCAGCACCGGCTTGCTCCGGCGGTAGGCGAGCAGGCCGCCCAGCATGCACGCCTCGGCGAGCGGCTCGGCGGTATCCCGGCCCACGCTGATGACCAGGCCGAAGTAGGCTGCGAAGGCCAGCCCCCACAGGGCGTGGCGGCTGGATTCGCGGGCGAACATCCCGCCTAGGAAGGCCATCGCCGCCACGCCGAGCAGGTTGATCGCGACCAGGGCCACCGGCACGAGCTGATGCTGGCCGAGCGAGACCAGCCAGGCCAGGGCCGGATAGCCGATCCGGGTGTAGCGGTAGGACTGGTCCATGGTGATGCCGAACGCGGTCTTGTTCCAGTTGAACGGGTCCAGCGCGAGCCGGTAGTAGAACTGGCCGTCGTAACCCGCGGCGTTCGGGTCGCCGATCATCACACCCGGCGGCAGCTGCTTCGCGTGCGTGAATCCGGTACGCCCCGAGCCAAGCAGCATGAACAGGGTCAGGTGCCCGTTAGCCCAGACCTCCAGGCGGGCCAGGACGAAGCCCAGCCAGCCGAGGAATGCGATCACGGCCGGCACGATCGGCCGGTTCAGTCCCGCTGACGGCGCGCGGTGTCGGAGGGACCTGTCCTCTTCCGACGTCGAAGTAAGCTGCAACCGCGAGCCTCCACCATGGCTGTCTGTCGGGAAGCGCAAATTCTGGCCAGGCGCGCGCGCAGCCTAGACCAGCGATGCCACACTACCGTGTGGAGTTATCCTCCGTAGCGGCTAGCGGATAGGACGTGCCGGAAGTGAGCAGGGCTGCCGTGCCGAGAAGCGGAACGCCGGAGAAATCCGCCGCGCCTTCCCGCCCGGCCCATGAGCGGCCCCCGGCGGCCCGGGACGTCGTGCGCCGTCGCCTGCTGGCCTCGGTCGCGGTCGCGGCGGCCGTGGTGCTGCTCTTCGTCGCCTACCTGCGGATATCCCGCACCTATACGGAGAACTCCGACTCGGCGAACATCCTGCTGATGTCGTGGGACATGCTGCACGGCAACCTGCTGCTGCACGGCTGGTACCTGTCGGACGTCTCCTTCTACCCGACCGAGCTCCCGCAGTACGCGGTGCTCGAGGCTCTCCTGGGCCTGCACGCCGACACCGCGCACGTCGCCGCGGCGATGACCTACACGCTGGTCCTGCTGTTCGCCGTCCTGCTGGCCCGGGGGAGGACGTCGGGCCGGGCCTCCTGGCCGCCGATGGCCCTGACCGCCGGCCTCATGATCGCACCGCAGCTCGGGGTGGGCGTCTTCGTCTTGCTGCTGTCCGTCGGGCACATCGGCACCGCCATCCCCCTGATGCTGACCTGGCTGGTCATCGACTGGGCTGGGAGTAAGCCGCGCTGGATGATTCCTGTCATCGTCGGGCTGCTGCTGACCTGGGTGCTGGTGGCCGATCCACTGGTACTCGTGGTCGGGATCGTCCCGCTCGCCGCGGTCTGCGCCGTGCGCGTCATCCGCGCGGTCTTGGCTGCGGCTCCGCGGGACCGCGGGGCGGCGCTGCAAGCGCGCTGGTACGAGGTGTCGCTGGCCGCCGCGGCCATCCTCGCCTACGGCCTGGCCGACCTGGTGAACCGGCTGCTGTCGGCCAACGGCGGGTTCGTCCTGCACCTGCTGGGCTACCAGTTGGCCCCGGTGCACACCTGGCCCAAGCACGCGTGGATCACCGGGGAGGGCCTGCTCGCGCTGTTCGGCGCCAAGCCGCAAGGGCCCGCGGCTGAGCTGGCCTTTGCCCTCCTGCACCTGGCCGGGGTGGCGCTGGTCGCCTGGGCCATGTGCCGGGTGGCGCGGCGCTTCCTCAGCTGGCCCGATCTGATCAGCCAGGTCCTGCTCGTCGCGATCGTCCTCAACGTGGTGGTCTACGTGCCGAGCACGCTGGCCGACGCGACCGACCTGAACGCCCGGGAGTTCGCGGTGGTGCTCCCGTTCGCCGCGGTGCTGGCGGGACGGGTGTTGGCCGGCCCGCTGGCCGTCGGCGTACACGACGGCCAGCCCGCGATCGTTGGCTGGCTCCGCGGCGCCCGCTGGCGCGCCGGGCTTGCGGGCGCCCTGGCGGTCGGCTACCTGGCCAGCCTCGGGTATGCGGCCGCCCACCCGCCGGTGCCGCCCGCTAATGCCAAGCTGGCCGCGTTCCTGGCTGACCACCACCTGACCAGCGGCATCGCCGGGTACTGGCAGTCGAGCATCGTCACCGTCGATAGCAACGGGGCGGTCACGGTCAGGGCCGTGTGGGCGGACACGCTGCGCCCGTATCCCTGGGAGGCCAAGGCCTCCTGGTACGACCCGCGCTCAAACCGCGCGACCTTCCTGGTCACCGACCGCCAGCCCGGCTTCTTCAACTATTTCCAGCCCGGCGCAGTGGCCCTGGCCAGGTACGGTCCGCCTGCGCGCACCTACCAGGTCGGACCGTACACGGTGTTGGTCTGGGACAAGAACCTGCTCGACGGACCCGGCTGAGCCGACGGCTCACCCGCCGGGATGCTATTGCCGGGGGACAAGGGGACGTAGCCTTGGCGTGTGGATCGGCGAATCTTCGGGGTTGAGAACGAGTACGGCGTCACGTGTACCTTTCGCGGGCAGCGGCGGCTGTCGCCCGACGAGGTGGCGCGGTACCTGTTCCGGCGCGTGGTGTCATGGGGTCGCAGCAGCAACGTGTTCCTCAGGAACGGGGCGAGGCTTTACCTCGACGTAGGCAGTCACCCTGAGTACGCGACCCCGGAGTGCGACAACGTCCTGGATCTCGTCGCCCACGACAAGGCGGGCGAGCGGATCCTGGAGGGGCTGCTGGTCGACGCGGACCGGCGGCTGCGCGAAGAGGGCATCGCCGGCGACATCTACCTGTTCAAGAACAACACGGACTCGGCCGGCAACTCCTACGGTTGCCACGAGAACTATCTAGTCGGAAGGCACGGCGAGTTCGGCAGGCTAGCTGACATCCTCATCCCGTTCCTGGTCACCCGGCAGGTCATCTGCGGCGCGGGCAAGGTCCTGCAGACGCCACGTGGCGCGGTGTACTGCGTCAGCCAGCGCGCCGAGCACATCTGGGAGAGCGTGTCGTCGGCGACGACCAGGTCGCGGCCCATCATCAACACCCGGGACGAGCCGCACGCGGACGCAGAGCGGTTCCGGCGGCTGCACGTCATCGTCGGCGACTCCAACATGAGCGAGACCACCACACTGCTCAAGGTAGGGGCGACCGACCTGGTGCTGAGGATGATCGAGGCCGGTGCGATCATGCGGGACCTGACCCTGGACAACGCGATCCGGGCCATCCGCGAGGTCAGCCACGACATGACCGGGCGCAGCCGGATAAGGCTGGCGAACGGGCGCGAGCTCAGCGCGCTCGACATCCAGTACGAGTACCTGAACCGGGCCAAGGACTTCACCGACAAGAACGGCGCCGACCCGGTGAGCAAACGGGTCCTGGACATGTGGGAGCGCGCGCTGTCGGCGATCGAGACCGGCAACCTCGACCTGATCGCCCGCGAGATCAACTGGGTCACCAAGTACCAGCTCATCGAGCGCTACCGGGCCCGCCACGACCTGCCGTTGTCCTCGCCCCGGGTGGCCCAGCTCGACCTGGCCTATCACGACGTCCATCGCGGCCGGGGCCTGTATTACCTGCTGCAGCGGGCCGGGGCGGTGGAGCGGGCCGCGCGCGACATCGACATCTTCGAGGCCAAGTCGGTCCCGCCGCAGACCACCCGGGCCAGGCTGCGCGGGGAGTTCATCCGCCGGGCCCAGGAAAAGCGCCGTGACTTCACCGTCGACTGGGTGCACCTGAAGCTGAACGACCAAGCCCAGCGGACTGTACTGTGCAAGGATCCGTTCCGTTCGGTGGACGAACGGGTCGAAAAGCTCATCGCGGGTATGTGACCCGCATGTAGTCGCTAGCGGGGGTCCGGAGGGACGGGTTCCCTCCGGAAAGGCAGTAGGCTGTCTGCGCCTGCCGTCCATCACTATTGAGGTTCTTCATGCGACGCCTTCTAGCGATCATCGTTATTCCGCTGCTGGCCTGCCTGGTCATCGCCGGCTGCGGCTCGTCGAAGCCGAGTGCGAGCGCAAGCTCGAGCTCGAGCGCCGCCGCCAACTCGAACGCGAGCGCGAACGCGTCCGTGACGGTGGCCGGGGTGTTCGGCACCACGCCCGTCGTGAAGATCCCGAAGCTCCACGCCAACAACAAGCTCACCGTCAAGACGGTGATCCAGGGCACCGGCCCCACCGTGACCAAGACGGACGCCATGGCGGCGAACTTCGTCCTGTATTTCTGGGATGGAACGACCAACACGCTGAAGGCCAACACCTTCACCTCTAATCCCACGGTGATCGGCGGCACCATGCTGCCTGGCCTGGAGACCGCGCTGGTCGGGCAGAAGGTCGGCAGCCGGGTCCTGGCCGTGATCCCGCCTGCGGACGGTTACGGCACGGCCGGGAACTCCCAGCTCGGCATCACCGGCACCACCACGCTGGTGTTCGTCATCGACGTGATCAAGTCCTACTCCAACACGGCGTCCGCGTCCGGCACCCAGGAGTCCGACGGCGGCGGCAGCCTGCCGACGGTCACGGCCCACCCGGGCGCCGCGCCGACGATCGCGATCCCGCCTAACAACCCACCCTCCGCCTTGGTGACCAAGACGCTGATCAAGGGCAGCGGCCCGAAGGTGGCCAAGGGCCAGTACGTCATCGCCCAGTACACCGGTTACATCTGGCGGACCAAGAAGGTCTTCGACTCCTCCTGGACCTCTGGTTCCCCGTTCGGTTTCGTCATCGGCGCCTCACCGGAGCAGGTGATCCCGGGGTGGGACAGCGGCCTGGCGGGCCAGACCGTGGGCAGCCGGGTCATGCTTGTCATCCCGCCGAAGGACGCCTACGGCAGCACCGGGGCCTCCCAGGCAGGCATCACGGGCACCGACACGCTGGTGTTCGTGGTCGACATCATCGACGCGTTCAAGCCCAGCGCCTAGTTAGGGTGGGTCCGCGGGGAAAGCGGAGCGGTCGGTGCCTCGCGCAGCAGGCGGCTGGCGTGCCGTCCGGCCGCCGCTGCGGTGAGGAAGTACGCCAGGTCCTCATCGAGCCCGCGGCCCATCGTGGACAGCCGGGCCGGGCTGCCCCGCAGCGCCGCCTCCAGGCCGTCGACCGGCATTGCGATGATCGCGTGCCGACGGCCCAGCTCGGCCGCCTCGGCCGCGACCCGGGCGCCGAACGAGCCGGGCAGGCCAGGGACCACCACGTCGGCCCGGGCCAGCGCTACCCGGCCGTACGCGGTCAGGCTGTGATGCGAGATGCCCCGGTGGCGCTCGCGCGGGTCGGCTTCGCTCACCCGCAGGCAGGCCACCGGCCGTCCGCCTAGCGCGGCGACGGCGTTGACCGCCTCGCCCGCTGCCACCCCGGAGTAACCCCAGCGGGTGCCGGTCCCGAGGTTGCCCGGACCCGGCGCGACGACCGCGAGGTCGGCGGCCAGCACGTGCCGGGCGGCCAGCAGTCCGGTCTGCACGGTCACCGTCTCCAGGTCCCCGCCGAACGCCTGCCCGGTGGTGACGGTCGCGGTCAGCCAGCCCGCGTCCTTGAGCGCCGCGCAGGTGCGGGAGAACCAGGCCGGCAGCGCCCCGCCGTCCTGCATGACGTAGACCACCCGGACGCGATCACCGGGGCGGGAGCTGTCATCACCGGCTCGTTCGGCATCGTCGAAGACGCCCGCCAGCACGGCCGGGAGAGCCGAGTGCAGGTCGGCCACCACGACCGGCATGCCGCCGATGTCGTCCGCGTCGCGGAGCACGTCGTGGTGCGGCGATCCCTGTTCGTCCGCGCCGGCCACGGTCACCTGCAGGGGCGTGTAGCGTGCCTTGACCAGGTGGCCAGCCAGCGCCGGGTCGGGCGGCAGGCGGCCGGGGATCGCGACGACCAGGGCGTACCCGCCGGTACCGAGGCCGAGATCCAGAGCCGTGGTGTTAAGCAGCACCCGGTCGCCGGGCTGAGGGCGCCCGGTGAGCGCCGGGTAGGCGAGGGCCCGCACCGGCATCCCGTCGACCGATACGTCAAGCTCGACCGCGCCAGGCCACTCGCGCCGCGTCCCGCTCACCGTCCCGTTCCGCCATGTGATCACCCCGCGCAGCTTACCGAGGAGGGTACGGGGGGACGGGGAGTCCCCCGTGCCAGCGAAGGGTCCCCCCGGGAAGAGAGCGGCAGCGCAGCACTGGTTGGGAGACAATAGCCTGGAGCCACCGCAGGGGGTTTGGAGGGCCAATGTCGAAGCGCAAGACCGAGCGGCTGCTCGGCCTTGTCGTGTGCCTCCTGTCCACCAGGCGCTACCTGACCGCTGACCAGATCAGGCAGGCGGTGCCCGGCTACCCGGAGCAGGACGAGCTATTTAAGCGGATGTTCGAGCGGGACAAGGAGGACCTTCGCGATCTCGGCGTGCCGCTGGAGACCGGCCTGAACCACCCGTTCGACGACGATCCCGGCTACCGGATCAGGCAGCAGGCCTACGAACTGCCCGAGCTGCGGCTCGAGGCGGACGAGGCGGCGGTGCTCGGCCTGGCCGCCCGGGTCTGGCAGCGGGCCGAACTGGCCGGTGCGGCCGCGGGAGCCCTGCTGAAGCTGCGGGCGGCCGGCATGGAGGCGGGGGACGAGCGTCCCGCCCCGCAGGGCATCGAACCCCGGCTCGGCACGCCCGAGCCGGCCTTCGGGCCGCTCTGGGAAGCAGTCAGGGACCGTAGGCCGGTGACGTTCAGTTACCGGGCCGCGGGCCGGAGCGAGCCGCAGCGACGTGAGCTCGAGCCGTGGGGCGTGGTGAACCGCCACGGCCGCTGGTACGTGGCGGGCTGGGACCGGGGCCGCGATGACACCCGCGTGTTCCGGCTCAGCCGGATCGCGGGGGCGGTGAAGTTCTGCGGGCCGGCGGGCAGCGTGACCGTGCCGGACGGCGCCGACGTGCGGGAGCTGGTCCGGGACTGGGATTCGGTGCCCGCGCGCGAGCACACCGCGGTCCTGCGGGTCCGGTCCGGCGGCGGCGTCGGCCTGCGCCAGCACGCCGTGTCGGTGCGTCCCGACGAGACCGGGCCGCCGGGGTGGGATCTGGTCACGACCCGCTTCGCCGACGTGGGATCGTTCGCCGACTACACCGCCTCGTTCGGCCCGGACGCCGTAGTCCTCGATCCCCCCGACCTCCGCGAAGCCGTGATCGCCCGGCTGAAGGGGGTGCTCGCGTGAGCGGGGTAGTGACCTCGACGGAACGGCTGCAGCGGCTGCTCGCCCTGGTCCCGTACGTGGTCAGCAGGAAGGTGGTGGGCCTGGCCGAGACGGCAGCGGCCTTCGGGGTCAGCGAACGCGAGCTGGTTGACGACCTGAACCTGCTGTGGTGCGTCGAGCTGCGCGCTCCCGATCCGTACTGCCCCATCGACCTGTCGTACGAGGGTGGCGAGATCGTAGTCAGCCAGGCCGAATCCATGGGCCGCCCGCTGCGGCTCGCGGTCGACGAGGCGAGTGCGCTGCTCGTCGCGCTGCGGATGCTGGCCGAGCTGCCGGGCCAGCAGGACCGGTCGGCCATGTCCCGGCTGATCGCCAAGCTTGAAGCCGCAGCGGGGGAGGCCGCCTCGGTGAGCAGCCAGGTCGCGGTGCAGGTCGACCTGCGCGCCGGCGGAGCCGAGGGCCTGGCCGCTCAGATCCGTGACGCCATCGCCGCCGGGCGGCGGGTGCACCTGCGCTACTACGTGCCGGGCCGGGACGAGGCGACCGAACGCGACGTGGACCCGATGCGGCTGCTGGTGGTGGAGGGACGGCCGTACCTGGAGGGCTGGTGCCTGCGTGCCGAGGGGATGCGGGTGTTCCGGCTGGACCGGGTGCTGGCGCTGACCGTACTCGACCAGCCGTCGGCCCCGCCGCCCGAGGCCACGCCGGTCGACGTGGACCAGGGCCTGTTCCGGCCGTCGCCCGACGACGTGCACGTGGAGCTCGAGCTGTCCGCCGAAGGGCGCTGGGTGGCCGAATACTACCCCTGCGAGTCCGTGACGGATCTGCCCGACGGACGGCTCCGGGTGGTGCTGCGCACCCCGGATACCGGGTGGGTGCGGCGGCGGGCCCTGCAGCTCGGCGAGGACGGACGGGTGATCTCGCCGCCGGAGCTGGTGGCCGAGGTCCGCGACGCCGCCACCGCGGCCCTGGCCAACTACGTCGTGTGACCGCCCGCGCTTGACCGCCAGCCACGCGCCGTCCGCCAGTGAAACCGCCTGCTGCCAGGCTGCCGTGTAGACTCGGGGCCTATAAGAACGTCTCGGCGCTAAAGAGGAACGGACATGATTGGTGACCTGTTCGACAGCCCGTGGAAGATCCTCATCGTCGCTGTCGTGCTGATCGTGCTGTTCGGGTCGAAGAAGCTGCCGCATGCGGCTCGTTCGCTGGGCCAGTCGATGCGCATCTTGAAGCGGGAAGTGCAGGGCCTGCACGAGGACGAGACGGTGCCAGGTGGCCCCTCTCAGGCTCAGGCCGAAGCCTCGGCCGACGCGGCGACCGGGTTCCCGCAGGCCGAGCTGACCGCCGCCTCGCAGCCGGACCAGCAGTCCCAGATTGACGCGCTGCAGCAGCAGATTCGTGACCTGCAGCGGGCGGCCACGATGGATCCGGCCACGGCCGACGCTCAGCGGACCCAGCAGCCCACCTAGGCCGCGCCCCGCAACTGACACGGCAGGAAGGGGTCATGGCTAAAATCCCCAGTGCCATCCAGGGCGCGCGGATTGTGGGCGAGCATCTGGTCCGGTCGCAGCGTCAGGGCAATCCTGAGGGGCGTATGCCTTTGATGGATCACATCCGGGAGTTGCGGAACCGGGTGGTCAAGATGCTGCTGGCGCTGGGTGCGGGGATGGTGGTGGGGTTCATCTTCTTCAACCCGGTGTGGCATGTGATCGAGCGGCCGCTGTGCCACGCGGTGATCCGGGGGCAGACCGGGTGCAAGACGCTGGGTGTGAACCAGCTGGCCCTGGACGGGCCGCTGGATCCGTTTTACCTGCGGGTCAAGGTGGCGGTGATCGTCGGGGTGATCGTGTCCTCCCCGGTGTGGCTGCACCAGATCTGGGCGTTCATCGCGCCGGGGCTGTACGCGCGGGAGAAGCGGTGGGGGTTCATCTTCATCGGTACCGCGGTGCCGCTGTTCCTGGCCGGGGTCACCCTGGCGTACCTGTCGCTGGGCCGGTCGATGCATTATCTGCTGGGGCTGACCCCGGGCGGGGTGGCGAACATCATCCAGGTCGACCAGTACATGAGCTTCGTGATGGCGATGGTGCTGGCCTTCGGGATCGCGTTCTTGGTGCCGCTGCTGATCATCATGCTGAACCTGGCCGGGATCCTGACGCACGAGCGGTTCCGCAAGTGGCGGCGGGTGATGATCTTCGCGGTGTTCCTGATCGCCGGGATGGCCAACCCGAGCCCGGATCCGATCACCATGCTGATCCTCGGCGGAGCCTGCGCGGCCCTGGTCGAGGTGGCCGAGCTCATCGTCTGGTCCCACGACCGCCGCAAAGCCCGGCTGCACCCCGACCCCTACGCCGGCCTGGCCGACGACGAACTCTCCCCCCTCCCCCTCGGGGACACGCCCACCGACGGCAGGTTCAACTGACGATCGGGCTGCGGCCGCGGCTCCGTCTTTTCCCCACACCCTAGGCTTTAACCCATGACTACTCCGGCGGAACGGTATGCCGCGTCCCGCGAACGGCAGTATGAGCCAGAGTTGGCCTCTTTCCGCGCGCTCTACGACTTCGACTTCGACGATTTCCAGGTGACGGCGTGCCGTGCGCTGGACACGGACCACGGCGTGCTGGTCGCCGCGCCCACCGGCTCGGGCAAGACCGTGATCGGCGAGTTCGCCGTGCACCTGGCCCTAGCCCAGGGTCGCAAGTGCTTCTACACCACGCCGATCAAGGCGCTGTCCAACCAGAAGTACACCAACCTCGTCCGGCGCTACGACCATCACACAGTAGGCCTGCTCACCGGGGACAACAGCATCAACGGGGACGCGCCGGTGGTGGTGATGACCACCGAGGTGCTGCGGAACATGCTGTACACCGGGTCGCCGACGCTGGCGGGCCTCGGCTACGTCGTGCTCGACGAGGTGCATTACCTGGCGGACTCCTCCCGCGGCGCGGTCTGGGAGGAAGTCATCATCCACCTGCCGGAGTCGGTGCGCGTGGTGGCGCTGTCCGCGACGGTGAGCAACGCGGAGGAGTTCGGCGACTGGCTGGACCAGGTCCGCGGCGGGACCACGGTCATCGTGGACGAACACCGGCCGGTGCCGCTCTGGCAGCACGTCCTGGCCGGGAACCGGCTGTACGACCTATTCACCGACGATGAGCACGCCCGGGTCAACCCCGAGTTGCTCCGGGCGGCCCAGCGGGACACCTGGATCGAGCGCAAGGCCCCGCCGCGGCCAGGCCGGGGCGGTCGGCGCCCGCGCCGGTTCCCGCTGGCCTACCGGCCGGACGTGATCGCCCGTCTGGACGCCAGCGGCCTGCTGCCCGCGATTACCTTCATCTTCAGCCGGGCCGGCTGCGACGCGGCGGTCCAGCAGTGCCGGGCCGCAGGGCTACGGCTCACGACGCCGGAAGAGGCTGAGATGATTCAGCAGACCGCGGAGCGCCGCACCGCGGACATCCCGCCCGAGGACCTGGCCGTCCTGGGCTACGGCGAATGGCTCGACGGGCTACGGTGCGGGATCGCGGCCCATCACGCCGGGATGCTGCCCGCCTTCAAGGAGGTCGTGGAGGAACTGTTTGCCGCCGGGCTGGTCCGCGCGGTGTTTGCCACCGAGACGCTCGCGCTCGGCATCAACATGCCGGCCAGGACGGTGGTCATCGAGAAGCTCGACAAGTGGAACGGCGAGACCCACGCCAACCTGACCGCGGGGGAGTACACCCAGCTGACCGGGCGCGCCGGGCGGCGCGGCATCGACGTGGAGGGGCACGCGGTCGTGCTGTGGCAGCCGGGGATGGACCCCGGCGCGGTGGCCGGGCTGGCCAGCACCCGTACCTATCCGCTGAACTCCAGCTTCCGCCCGTCCTACAACATGGCCGTCAACCTGACCGGCTGGGCCGGGCGGGCCCGGGCCTCGGCCCTGCTCGAGTCTTCGTTCGCGCAGTTCCAGGCCGACCGTGGCGTCGTCGGCCTGGCCCGGCAGGTACGCAAGAACCACCAGGCGATGGCCGAGCTCGCCGCGTCGATGACCTGCGATAAGGGCGATTTTGCCGAGTACGCGCAGCTCCGCAGATCGCTGTCGGAGCGAGAGGGTGACCTGTCCCGAGCCCGGGCGACGTCCCGGCGGGCCGAAGCAGCCAGGTCGCTGTTGGAGTTGCGTCCCGGCGACATCATCCGGGTGCCGGGCGGCCGCCGGGCCGGCCTGGCTATCGTCCTGCAGCCCGGCCTGTACCCGGCCGCCGGGAACGGACGCCCCGCCGGCCCGGGCCCGCTCGTGCTCACCGAGAGTCGGCAGGTGAAGCGGCTGGCCGTGGCCGACTTCCCGGTGCCGGCCGAGGTCATCGACAAGATACGCATCCCGGGATCGTTCAGCCCGCGGTCGCCGCAGCACCGTAGAGATCTCACCGCCACCATGCGGAACCGGCTAGCTAGCCACCATCCAGACGGCGCACGACCGGTGAAGCGCCCGGCCCGCGCGTCCGACTGGGAACGCGCGACCCCCGACGCCGCTGAGGTGGCCGAGCTGCGGCAGCGGATGCGGCGCCATCCGTGCCACGACTGCCCGGATCGCGAGGAACACGCCCGGTTCGCCGAACGCTACCTGCGGCTGGCTCGCGAGACCGAGGCGCTCGAGCGCCGGGTGGCCGGCCGGTCGCACGTGATCGCCCGCACCTTCGACCGGGTGTGCCGTGTCCTGGAGCGGCTCGGCTACCTGGACGGGGACACGGTTACCGCGGACGGACGGCGTCTCGGCCGGCCTATACACCGAGCTTGACCTGCTGGCCTCCGAGTGCATGCGCGGCGGCCTGTGGGACGATCTCTCCCCGGCCGAACTCGCCGCCTGCGTGTCGGCCCTGTCCTTCGAGTCGCGGCAGGCCGACGACGCCCACCCGCCCCGGCTGCCGAAGGGCCGCGTGCCCGACGTGCTGGCCGCCATGATCCGGACCTGGAGTGAGCTCGATCAGCTGGAAAAGGACAACGACCTGTCGTTCCTGCGCGAGCCCGACCTCGGCTTCGCCTGGGCCGCCTACCGGTGGGCCCGCGGCGTGAAGCTGGAGAGCGTCCTGGACGAATCGTCCGACCTGACCCCAGGCGACTTCGTCCGCTCCGTCAAGCAGCTCATCGATCTCCTGGACCAGATCGCCTCCACCGCCCCCGCTTCCGGTCCCGCTTCCGGTCCGGCACCCGCCTCCGGTCCCGGTTCCGGGTCCGCTTCTGGTTCCGGGTCCGCTTCCGGTTCCGGGTCCGCTTCCGCTTCCGGTTCCGGGTCCGCCCCCGCTTCCGGTCCCGCTTCCGGTCCGGCACCCGCCTCCGGTCCGGCGCCAGAACGCGACCGTACGCCGCGCAGCCTGCCGGCGACCGCCCGGGCCGCGATCGACGCGATGCGCCGCGGCGTGGTCGCCTACTCCGCCGTCGCCGACTAGGCGCCCACGGCCTCGCGCCGCCTCGCGCTGACGCTCCCGACGCCGGTCACCAACTCCTTCGCCGACGCCGACATTGATCGGCCTTGTCTATGGATTGATCACCGAATTGGCATTGGTGTTAATACACCGCTGATGACTAACCTGGGAGTCTCACCAGGGAGGTGTCATGTCACTGACCAGCATTGATAGTGCCGTACTGAGCTCGGCGACGGTCGCGGGAACGTGTCCAGACAGCCTCGTGCGAGCGATCCGGGCCGAAGTCCGCCTGGGCCTGGGCTGGCAGAAGACAGCCGATCGCGTCGTCAGCGCCCTCCGCAGCAACCTTCCCGACCCGTTGGACCTGCTGCCCGCGCCCCTGCGGCACGGCGACCCGTCCTGCTATCAAAGTCATCTGCTCTACGCCGAGCCCGACGGCTCGTTCTCGGTCGCAGCCATGGTCTGGCTGCCCGGGCAGGAGACCGTGATCCACGACCACGTGGCCTGGTGCGTGACCGCCGTCCTGCAGGGCCTCGAGTACGAGGAGGTCTTCGCCCTCGCCGACGGCGGCCGCGCGCTCGCACTCGCCGCCCGCAACGTGAACGCGCCCGGGTCCGTGAGCGGCTTCGCCCCGCCCGGCGACATTCACCGCGTTCGCAACACCGGCGACGACGTGGCCATCTCCATGCATGTGTACGGCGCCGACATCAGCCGCCTCGGCAACAGCATCCGCCGCGAGTACACCCTCCCGGTCCGGGCCTAACCCCGCCGCCTGGCCCGCGCGGATCGCTGCCGGTAGTCCGGTAGTAGGGCGCGGAGCGCGCCGGCATCAGCACCCCGTGCACTGGAGCCACACTGGCCCACCACGACACATACCCGCAGCTCGGCCCAACCGATGAGCGTGGCGTTCTACCGGATAGAGCCGTTAGAGCGCCACGTTCACCTGGTTCCGGCGTGGCCTCCGCCCGGGCTGGCTGCCGGTCAACGTGGCGGTTGAGACTGGCGGGATTGCGAGTCCGGCGTCGCCTCCGCTTGAGGTCGCCTGGTGGTGCGGGATCGCGGGCCCGAAGCGCGCACCACGGCCCGTTCAGCAGAAAAGATCTTGAACCCAAACCTTGCCATCCGATAGTTATCGATATATCGTTGACCTAACGACAAGGATCGAAAAGCGATCTAGAGAGTTTAAAGGAGTATCACGATGCATGACGAAGGATGGGGAGATCCCCAGGAAGGTCACCGGGAAGGTCACCGCGGGCACGCGCGAGGGCGCGTCCGCATGCGCGGCGGCCCGGGCCCCGGCCCCGGGCCCGGGCCGTGGGGTCCGGGCCCGTTCGAGTTCCATATGCGCGGTGGGCCGTTCGGGCCGCCGAAGTTCCGGGGCCCGGGTGGCCGCGGACCGCGTGTCCGGCGCGGTGACGTCCGCGCCGCGATCCTCGACCTGTTGGCCGAGGGCGGCGAAGAGGCACGGGCGTGGAACGGTTACCAGATCATCCAGGAGATCGGCGAGCGCACGCAGGGCGTGTGGCGGCCGAGCGCGGGGTCGGTGTATCCGGCGCTGCAGCAACTGGAGGACGAGGGTCTGATCACGGCGGCGGCCGGCGAGGACCGCGGGAGGAACTACACTCTGACCGACGAGGGCCGGGCGTACGTCCAGGCCCACGCCGACCAGCTCAGGGCCTCCTGGGACGCCGTGACCGGCAGTGTCGACGACGCCGCGGTGCAGATGCACAACCTGACCCGCCAGGTGGCCATGGCTACCGTGCAGGTCGCCCAGGCCAGCTCGCCGGCCCAGGTCAAGCAGGCCAGTAAGATCCTGGCCGACACCCGCAAGGCCCTGTACCGTATCCTCGCGGCAGACGACGAGGAAGCGGAGCAGGAAGCGTAGGTGTGACGAACGCTATCTCGGTCAGCGCGCTGACCAAGAAGTACGGGGAGATCGAGGCCGTCCGCGGCATCGACTTCGAGGTCGCCGCCGGGGAGACGTTCGGGTTTCTCGGCCCGAACGGCGCCGGCAAGTCCACCACGATCAAGATCCTGTGCACCCTGGCGGATCCCACCTCGGGTTCCGCCAGGGTCGCCGGGCACGACGTGACCAGGGAGCGGGACACCGTGCGCCGCAACATCGGCCTGGTGTTCCAGGACACCACCCTGGACAACTACCTGACCGGGGAGCAGAACCTGCGCTTTCACGCCGAGCTGTACGGCGTGCCCAAAGCGGCCTTCCAGCCCAGGCTGCGCCAGGTGCTCGGGATGGTCGGGCTGTGGGAGCGGCGGGGCAGCGTAGTGGCCACCTACTCCGGCGGGATGCAGCGGCGGCTGGAGATCGCCCGCGGCCTGCTGCACGCTCCGCGGGTGCTGTTCCTGGACGAGCCCACGGTAGGCCTGGACCCGCAGACCCGGGTGTCGATCTGGGAGTACATCAACGAGCTGAAGCAGCGCGAGGACATCACAATCTTCCTCACCACGCACTACATGGACGAGGCGGAGAACTGCGACCGGATCGCCATCATCGACCACGGCCAGATCGTCGCGATCGACACGCCAGAGGCGCTGAAGGCCTCCATCGGCAAGGACCGGGTGCAGATCAGTACGGCCGACGACCAGGCTGCGATCCGTGCGCTGGACGAGGTGTTCGGCATCGACGCGGCCATGCACGAAGGCTTGGTGACGTTCTCGGTGGAATCCGGCGAGCAGTTCGTGCCCCAGTTGTTCGCCCGCCTGCCGGTCGCCATCCGCTCGGTGAGCGTGTCCCGGCCCTCGCTTGACGACGTGTTCATGTCCTACACGGGCAAGACAATCCGCGATGCCGAGGCATCGATCGGCGACCGGAACCGCAGGATCGCCACGCGGTTCGGCCGGAGGTAGGCAGGGAGGTAGCAGGTGGCCACGAAAGACATCGCGATCACCGACGACGAGGTGGCCCTGACCGAGACGATCAGGGTGGCCGTGCCCGAGCGCAGCCTGCGGCACGACCTGCGCGCGGTCGGCATGGTCTGGCGCCGTGAGCTGATCAGGTTCCGCAGCGACCGGCTGCGGGCGGTCACGTCCCTGGTGCAGCCGATCCTGTTCCTGTTCGTGCTCGGCACCGGCCTGTCCCGGCTCGCTTCCCGCGGTCTGCCCGTCGGGCTGGACTACAGGACGTTCATCTACCCGGGCGTGCTGGCCATGTCGGTCCTGTTCACCGCCATCTTCTCGGCCGCGTCGATCGTGTGGGACCGGGAGTTCGGGTTCCTGCGCGAGATGCTGGTCGCGCCGGTGCAGCGGTGGGCCATCGTGGTCGGCAAGTGCCTGGGCGGCGCCACGGTCGCCACCTTCCAGGGCCTCATCTTCCTGGCCCTGGCCGGCGTCGCGCACGTGCCCTACAACCCGGTGCTCCTGCTCACCCTGGTCGGGGAACTCCTGCTGCTGTCCTTCACGCTCACCGTGTTCGGCGTCATGATGGCCGCTCGGATAAAGCAGATACAGGCGTTCATGGCGGTCACCCAGATGGTGGTGTTGCCACTGTTTTTCCTGTCCGGCGCGCTCTACCCGCTGAACGGCCTGCCCACCTGGCTGACCGTGCTGACCCGCATCGACCCGCTGACCTACATCGTCTACCCGATGCGGCACGCGGTGTTCATCCACCTGCCGGTCAGCCCGCTGGCCATACAGGCCCTGAGCCCCGGCATTACCTGGTTCGGCTGGGTCGTCCCAGTGGGACTATCCCTGGCCATGGTCACCGCTATGGGAGCCGCGATGCTCGCCATAGCCATAGCCGAGTTCCGCAAGACCGAATAACCCCGCCGCCCACAATGTGGCATTCCCGGGCCCATTAGTAAGCGCCCGCTGATGATTCCCCCGAATTTTGCCTTAGGCAATAACGAAAACGCCTCAGCAATCCCTAAGAATCTCCGCTCAAGGCACTCTCTCATTAGCCCCCCGCCACCGCTGCATACATTATGCATTCAGAGCAAACCCAGAGCCCGAGGCTCACCCCTAGGGTCGGCCCTCCGCCCCTGGTAGCCACGGCCCCACCAGCCGCTCCCACGCACCTCCCGGACCCCGGACCCGGCCCAACTTGGCCAACCAACCCGTCGCTGCGAACTAACTGCGACACAGCCGACCAGCCCATACACCCCCCCACCCAAAATGCACGTGCACAGCCCCAAGACCACAGAACCGCCCCAGAGCCACCCAGAACCAGCCGCCCACAGAACCAGAGCCACCACAGAACCAGGCGTCCGACAGAACCAGGCGTCTGACAGAACCCGCCGTAGCCAGAGTGCCACGCGGGGGGTCCGGGGGGTCGTCCCCCCGGAAAAGCACTGCGAGCCACTGGCGAAGGCCCCTCAAAAAGGGCCGAGCATAGGGCGACGCCGGGTGGCTACGGGGGCAAACCACCCGGCGTCGCGATCATCGGCGTTCCGACGGGGGCCCGGAACGCCGGCAGCGGTGCCCCGACGGGGGACCAGAGCACCGATATGAATGCTACACGGAAACACCCCCTAGTGTGTCAAGACCCAATTCCAACCAGATCTCGGGACGGGGCTGAGCAGCGCGATCAGTTGTCGCTGCCGCCGGGCCCCGCGGGCCGATGGCCGTTTCGGTGTTCGTTTCCCGGGGACGGGCCGGCCGGGTCGCGGGTCGCGGGCAGGTTGGGCCGGTACTCCAAGAAGCCGCGCGTATTGTCCGGCTCCCGGCCGCCGTTGGCGAACACCACGGCGAAATAGGGAATGACGATAGCGCCGACGGCGGGTATCACGACCAGCCAGCCCAGGTGATTGACGAACATGATCACGGCGATGATGAAGCAGACGGCCCGGATGCCCATCATCAGCAGGTACCTGCGCTGCCGGAAGCTGATGTCATCGGACAGCGAGCGACGTGCCTGCGTCACCATGTGCACCTGCGACCGCCCACGGCCAGCGTGACCCAACCTCACCCTTCCACGGTATGCCCGCCGCCGAGCCCTCGCGACCCCGGCCGGACCTTTCAGTTGGCCTGGCTCACCGAGGACATGTTGAAGCCCTCGACCCGCACCGGCGGCATCGCGGCGCGGTTGAAGTAGTCGCCCCACTCACGCGGCAGGGTCGGCACGGTGGCGCCGACCTCCAGCAGCCGCCCGAGCATGACCACCGGCGACTCGTTGAACCGGAAGTTGTTGACCGCGCCCACCACTTCCCCGTCCTCCACCAGGTAGACCCCGTCCCTGGTGAGGCCGGTGAGCAGCAGCACCTGCGGATCAACCTCGCGGATGTACCACAGGCAGGTCAGCAGCAGCGCGCGTCCGGTGGAGGCGATCATCTCCGCCAGCGTCGGCGCCTCGGCCCCGGAAGTGGGTACAGCCAGGATCAGGTTGTCGACGGCGGGCGCGACCGGCAGCCCGGCC
This sequence comes from uncultured Actinomycetes bacterium, assembly GCA_963722055.1. GTDB lineage: Bacteria > Actinomycetota > Actinomycetes > Streptosporangiales > Streptosporangiaceae > Palsa-504. The sequence goes on from CAVRLA010000008.1 coordinate 554,739, forward strand.
AGCGCGGCCGAGTGCCTGCTGGAGTGCAAGGCGGCCAGCGAGCCGTCCTGGATCCACGCGGTCGAGTGCAGCGGCAGCCCGTTGTCGAAGACCGAGGAGTCGGGCCCGGATGCGTGCGCGATCACGAACGGCGGGCAGCGCAGTCCGGCCGCCAGCGGGTCGCTGTACAGCGTGACCGGGTGCGTCGACAGCTGCTCGCCGACCCGGGTCCCGCCGCCGGCCTTACTGAACACCGTCCGCCCGTCGGCCGCGTCCTTGGCCCCCGCCGACCAGTACAGGTAGATCATCAGGTCGGATACGGCGGTCGGCGGCAGCAACGTCTCGTACCGCCCGGCGGGCAGCGAGATCGAGCGCTTGGCCCAGTCGAGGCGCTCGCTGAGCCCGGCGTCCAGGCCCGCGATATCCACGTCGGTGAAGTCACGGGTGGCCGCGCCGGTCCAGGCCGAACGGGTCAGATCGGCGGATTTCGCGTTCAGCTCGACCCGCCCGGTCGGCTGGTCATATCGCCGCCGCAGCCCGCCCGAGGTGCCCAGGAACGTGCTGACCAGTTCGTGCTCGGCGAACCCGTACAGCTTCCGGTCCGCGGCTCGGGCCTCGCGCAGCGTCTCGCCCAGCGTGGCCGCGAAGTCGCGCAGCACGCCGATCTCGGTCCGGCCAGGCGGGGACTCCCACCGTGGTTCGTCATTTTTTATCTGGAACGGACCGTCCGTCCCCGATCCGGCCAGCGGTTCCGCATCCTCGGCTGGCGTCGCCTCGGCCGCCACGTGCTCCGCCTCACGGACGACGTCCTCGATCTGGTCGGCGCGGATCCCGGCCCGGGAGATGACGCCGGCCGAGGCTCCGTCGGCCCGCCGGTCGATGGCGATGACGGTGAGCTGGCGCGAGCGGGACACGCCGTTGGTGGTGAGCGTGTTGCCCGCCCACCGCAGGTTGGCGCCGGAGGTCTCCTCGGCGATGACCACGCAGTCGTCGGACCGGCTCGCGGCCAGGGCCCGCTCGACGGCTTCCTGCGGGGAGAACTCGCTCAGTGTTTGTCTCCCGCTCACTGCCCCTCCTCGACCGTGTTAAGGATCCGGATCCCGCGCAGCAGCGCGGCCGGGCAGCCGTGGCTGACCGGGGCGACCTGGCCGGGCTGGCCCTTGCCGCAGTTGAATGCCCCGCCGAGCACGTAGGTCTGCGGTCCGCCGACGGCCTCCATGGCCCCCCAGAAATCGGTGGTGGTGGCCTGATACGCCACGTCCCGCAACTGCCCGGCCAACCTTCCGTTCTTAATCTTGACGAACCGCTGGCCGGTGAACTGGAAGTTGTACCGCTGCATGTCGATCGACCAGCTCTTGTCGCCGAGGATGTAGATGCCCTCCTCGACCCCGGAGATCAGATCCTCGGTCGAGGGGCCGCCCGCCGGGGCGGGCCGCAGCGACACGTTCGCCATCCGCTGCAGCGGGATATGGTTCGGGCCGTCGGAGAACGCGCAGCCGTTGGAGCGCCCGAAGCCGCAGCGTTGCGCCATCCGCCGGTCGAGCTGATAGCCGGTCAGGACACCGCCGCTGATCAGGTCCCAGGACTGGCCGGCCACCCCCTCGTCGTCGTAGCCGATTGTGGCCAGGCCATGCTCGGAGGTGCGGTCACCGGTAACGTGCATGACGCCTGATCCGTACTTCAGGCTGCCGAGCTTGTCCGGGGTGGCAAACGAGGTCCCGGCGTAGGCGGCCTCGTAGCCGAGCGCCCGGTCCAGTTCGGTGGCATGGCCGATCGACTCGTGAATGGTGAGCCACAGGTTGGACGGGTCGATGACCAGGTCGTAGCGCCCGGCCTGGACGGTAGGGGCCACCAGCTTGGCCGCGAGCAACTCGGGCAGTTCGGCCAGTTCGGCGTCGAAGTCCCAGCCGGTGCCGGTGAGGTACTCATAGCCGCGCCCGGCCGGCGGCGCGAGCGTCCGCATGGTATCGAACCTGCCGTCGTCGGTAACCGCGACGGCGGTGACCGCCGGGGCCAGCCGGACCCGCTGCTGGGTCGCGGTGGTCGCGCCGTCGGCGTAGAACTTGCACTCCCTGACCTGCTGCAGCGAGGCGTCCACGTGGCGGACCGCGTCGTGCCGGAGCAGTCTGGTGCTCCATTCGGCCAGCAGGGCCACTTTGTCTGCGACGCTGATCGTGAACGGGTCGGTCTGGTACGCCGATACCCACGTCACGTCGCCGTAGCCAGGCTCGGGGGCGAGCTCGATGGGCTCGGTGTTCATGGCCGCCGCCACCTTGGCCACCTCGACGGCCTGCCGCGCCGCGTACGCGGCGGCGTCCGTGGTCAGGTCCACGGTCGACGCGAAGCCCCAGGTGCGGTCCACGATGACGCGGACGGCCAGGCCGGTGTCGTCGGCGTCGAACAGGGTCTGCGGAGTCCCGTCGGACAGGCTGATGTGCTGGCCCCGCAGGCGCTCGGCGCGGAAATCGGCATGCTGGGCCCCGAGGGCTTTGGCCTGCGCGAGCGCGGCGTCCGCCAGGTCGCGCAGCGGCAGGGCAGTGAACTCGGGGTCGATCTCCTGCTCTTGGTCATCCACGAGACCAAAACCTATCTCACCGGCTTTCTCACCCACGTCCCACCGTTCCCGCCCGCCGCCCTCCGCCGCGTCCCGAATGAGATGAAACCCGGGGTTCACTTCGTCCTAGCGTGGTGAAACCGGGGTTTCACTACGCTGCGGGCAGGCCCGGGAAGCGCCGGGCCCCTGCGGTACCCTCAGTGAGCCGAGGAAAGAGGTGCCCATGGGGCGTTCGGTGCTGGTGACGGGCGGGAACCGGGGTATCGGACTGGCCATCGCCCGGCGGCTCGCGGGCGGCGGCGATAGCGTCACGGTGACCTCGCGTTCCGGCGACCCGGTGGACGGGCTTGAGGTGGTCCGCTGCGACGTGCGTGACGCGGCGTCGGTCGACGCGGCGTTCGGGGCGGTGGAGAAGAGCCAGGGCTCGGTCGAGGTGCTGGTCGCGAACGCCGGCGTGACCCGCGATCAACTCCTGGCGCTGATGAGCGAGGACGACTTCGGCCTGGTGCTCGACACCAATTTGGCCGGCGCGTACCGGGTGGCCAAGCGAGCGGTACGCGGCATGATGAAGATGCGCCGCGGGCGGCTCATCTTCATCTCATCCGTGGTGGGCCTGTACGGCTCGGCCGGCCAGGTCAACTACGCCGCATCCAAGGCCGGGCTGGTCGGCATGGCCCGGTCCCTGGCCCGCGAGCTCGGATCCCGCGGCATCACCGCCAACGTCATCGCCCCCGGCTTCGTGGATAGCGACATGACAGCGGGCCTGTCGCAGGACAGGAAGGCGGCCATCCTGGCCGCCGTCCCGCTGGCCAGGTTCGCGGCCGCGGAGGAGGTCGCGGCGGCGGTGGCGTTCCTAGCCGGCCAGGACGCGGCGTACATCACCGGCGCTGTCATCCCGGTCGACGGCGGGCTCGGGATGGGGCACTGAAGCTTATTTGTCTGGTACGCACAAGCCGCCGCTCGGAACGTTCATACCGCCCGTCATTTAGTTGGCGGGATCCTCCGGGCAGGGTGGAGGTGTGCCGAACACACACGGGAGTGAGGCAGTGATGGGAATCCTGGCGGGCAAGCGGATCCTGGTTACCGGGGTTATCACCGATGCCTCGATCGCGTTCCATGTGGCCCGGGTGGCCCAGCAGGAGGGCGCGAGCGTGGTGCTGACCGGATTCGGCAGGCTGAGCCTGGTGGAGCGGATCGCCAAGCGGCTGCCGTCCCCGCCGCCGGTCCTCGAGCTGGATGTGACCAGCGAGGATCAGCTCGACTCGCTCGCCGACCGGGTCCGTTCGCACGTGGACGGCCTGGACGGCGTGCTGCACGCGATCGCGTACGCCAATCCGGAAGAGGCGCTCGGCGGGAACTTCCTGCGCACCAGGTGGGCCGACGTGGCCACGGCGATGCAGGTCTCCGCGTACTCGCTGAAGGCGATCACGCTGGCCGCGCTGCCGCTGATGGGCGACGGCGGTTCGGTGGTGGGCCTGGACTTCGACGCGAGCGTGGCCTGGCCGGGCTACGACTGGATGGGCGTGGCCAAGGCCGGCCTTGAGTCGTGCGCGCGGTACCTCGCCCGTGACCTCGGCCCGAAGGGGGTTCGGGTCAACCTGGTGGCGGCGGGGCCGCTGCGGACCATGGCCGCCAAGTCGATCCCGGGCTTCGACCGGTTCGAGGGGGTGTGGGACGATCGCGCTCCGCTCGGCTGGGACATCACCAACCCGGAGCCGGTCGCGCGGGCGTGCGTAGCGCTGCTGTCCGACTGGTTCCCCGCGACGACCGGCGAGATCGTGCACGTCGACGGCGGCGTACACGCGGTAGGCGCCTGATGCCCACCAACACCGAGTACGTTCTCACTTTGTCCTGCCCGGACCGCGTCGGGATCGTGCACGCGGTGGCCGCATACCTGCACCAGGCTGGCTGCAACGTGCTGGACAGCCAGCAGTTCGGCGACCGCACCGCGGGCCGGTTCTTCATGCGGGTCCACGTGGAGAGCCTGCGGCCGACCGCTACGACCCACCGGGATCTCTACTCCGGATTCATCCCGGTCGCGGCCGAGTTCGCCATGGAGTGGGAACTGCACGACACCGCCGTCCGGCCCCGGGTGCTGATCATGGTGTCCAAGGCCGGCCATTGCCTGAACGACCTGCTGTACCGGCGGGCGGCCGAGTCACTGCGGATCGACGTGCCGCTGGTCATCGGCAACCATCCCGATCTGGCCTCACTCGCCGCGGCGCACGGCGTCGCCTTCGAGCACGTGCCCGTCGCTCCGGACGATCCGCTGTCCACGCAGCGGGCCGAGGGCCGGCTGCTGGACCTGATCGGCGAGCTGAGCATCGATTTCGTGGTGCTGGCCCGCTACATGCGCATCCTGTCGCCGGAGCTGTGCGCCAAGCTGCCGGGCCGGATCATCAACATTCACCATTCTTTCCTGCCGAGCTTCAGGGGCGCACGGCCCTACCACCAGGCGCACGCGCACGGCGTGAAGCTGATCGGGGCGACCGCGCACTACGTCACCGCCGACCTGGACGAGGGACCGATCATCGAGCAGGAAGTAGCCCGGGTCGACCACACCAGCAGCCCGGAAGGCCTCGCGGGGATCGGCCGCGACGCCGAGCGGATCGCGCTGGCCCGCGCCGTGCGCTGGCACGCCGAGCACCGTGTCCTCCTGCACGGCCGCCGCACGGTTATCTTCCGCTGAATACCCGCGCCCGCCGGGTGCGAACAGCGGCGGATGAGCCTGAATGCTCATCGTAGTGAGGCGTGCACTCATCGCGATGGCCTTACGCTTAGTAGTCACCGGCGAGGGGCGGTGGCAACGGCTGTCCCAAGGATGCCACCCGGGAGTGGGCTCGCTGACGTTCTTGGCGGCGGCAGCGGCCGCGGACGGAGATTCTGCGGTCAGGCGTCGCTTCCGCGGCAAGCCTTCACGCTGACGACGCCTTCTGTGACTTTTGATCTCAAAGTGAACAAATACCACTAGATTCTGAAATGTCCGGATGCTATCGAGGATGGGGCGGGATGCGTTCCCAAGGGATTGATGGCAAGTTGTGACTTTTTTGCGTGGAGTTCGATGCAATATGGAACTTACGCTTCCGCTAACTCATAACACCGGTAACTGACCGGCCGTCCCGTCATGGGTCGGCGCGGATGTGCCGGGGAGACGGGCCGTACCGGAACTCGGGGGGTTGCGACCCAGTGCCCCCGATACGGTGGCGGAGCGGATCACCGGCGAACTGCGAGAGAGAAGGGCGACAAGCTGATGACCTCAGGACGGACCAGTGGCGCTAACAGCGCAAGGAGGGAGGGGCGATGAGCAGATTCGGGACCGTGCGCATCGGCGGGCTTGCCCTCGCGGTGGCGAGCCTCACCGCTCTCGCCGCCTGCAGCAGCAGCAGTAGCAGCAGCAGCTCGAGCACCACGACAACCCAGCCCGGTGCGATAACGCAGCCCGGCTCGGTCGGAGAAATCCCAGCGGCCGGTACGCCCAGCGGGACCGCCGGCACGTTCACCTACGCGCTCGCGCCCGGCGCGGTGCCGAACTGGATCCTGCCGATGCCGACCTCGGCGACCAACTCGGTCTACAACGTCTTCAACTTCGAGTGGCAGATGTGGCCGCCGATGTACTACGCGCCGAGCGGCTCCACTCCCACGATCGACCCCACGCTGAGCGTGGCGAACCCGCCAACGTGGTCCAACGGCGATAAGACGATGACGATCACGCTGAAGCCCTGGAAGTGGAACACCGGCCAGACCATCAGCTCGCAGGACGTGGCGTTCACCTTCGACATGATCAAGGCCGGGGTCAAGGCGTCGCCGGCGAACTGGTCGGCCTACGTGCCCGGCTACTTCCCGGACATCGTTTCCAGCATGTCCACGCCGAACGCCAGCACGATCGTGGTCAACCTGTCCAAGGCGGTCAACCCGACCTGGATGGAATACGACATCCTCGGGTCCGTCCCGATCATGCCCAGCTTCGCGTGGGCGAAGGACTCCGCGAGCGGGTCGACCCTCGACTTCACCAACCCGGCGAACGCGGCCAAGATCTTCGCTTTCCTGACCGCGGGGTCCAAGTCGGTGTCCACCTACGCGACCAACCCGCTGTGGCAGACCGTTTACGGACCGTACAAGCTGAGTGCGTTCAACGACACCACCGGCGCGTTCACCATGGTGCCGAACACCAGCTACAGCGGACCGCACGCCAGCCCCATGTCCACCTACGTGGGCGTGCCGTTCACCTCGAACGCGGCGGAGTGGAACGCGGTCAAGACCGGGTCGGTCGACTTCGGTTACGTCCCGCAGGAAGATGTGCCGCAGATCTCGCAGCTGAAGGGGCTCGGCTACAACTACTACGGCCTGCCGGACTTCGGTAACTACTTCGTGGCCTACAACTTCAAGGACAAGACGGGCAGTTTCAACGCCGTCGCCAGCCAGCTGTACTTCCGGCAGGCCATGCAGCACCTGGAGGACCAGGCCGGCCAGATCAAGGCCTACTTCAACGGGGCCGGCGACCCGGCCTACGGGCCGATCCCGGCCTTCCCGAAGAGCCCGTTCCTGCCCGCCAACGCGGCGACCAACCCCTACCCGTACAGCGTCCAGTCCGCGATGACCCTGCTGAAGAACAACGGCTGGAACGTCACCGCGAACGGCACCGACACCTGCGCGAAGGCGGGTACGGCTACCGGTGACTGCGGGGCCGGCATCCCGGCTGGCACCAAGCTGGCCTTCAACCTGATCTACAACACCACCCCGCCGATCCCGGGGCAGGTCGAAGACCTGGCCTCCAACGCCAAGGCGGCCGGTATCGAGATCGCCCTGTCCGGCAGCAACTTCAACTTCATGATCCAGAACTACAACGACGCCGCCTCGACGGCGAACGAGAACAAGTGGGCCATGGAGGACTTCGGCGGCGAGACCAACTCCACCTATCCCACCCAGTTCGGGGTCTACAACACCGGCGGGTCCGGGCAGATCGGCGCCTACAGCGACCCGACCGCGGACTCGCTGATCAACGCCTCGGTCACCGGCGCGAACCCGAACGCGGTCACGTCCGAGGCGTCGTTCTTCACGACGAACCTGCCGGTGCTGTGGCAGCCGGAACTCGACTACATCTGGGCCTGGAAGACGAACATCTCGTCGACCGAACCAGCGGGAATCGAGAACCTGACCCAGTATGACAACACGCCGCAGTACTGGTACTTGAACAAGTAGCAGACAAGCTAGAGATAGCACCGTCTGGACTGGCCTGTCTCCCGGTGGTAAACCGGGAGACAGGCCGCCAGCCTGGAAGGGAGGGTCCCACCGGTGACCGCCTACCTCCTCCGCCGGCTCGGGACGTCCATCATCGTCCTGATCGGCATATCGATCTTCGTCTACCTGCTGCTGCACGCGATCTATCCCTCGCCAGCCAGGGACGTCCTCGGCCTGAAGGCCAACAACGCGCAGATCGCCGCGTGGAACAAGACCAACGGCTACGACCGCCCGGTGATTGAGCAGTACCTGACCTACATGAACCAGCTGCTGCACGGCAACTTCGGCTACTCCTACGCCGACAACCAGACCGTGGCTTCGCTCTTCGCCGAGCGCCTGGCCCGCAGCATCTACCTGTCCGGCATGTCGCTGCTGCTCGCGATCCTCATCGCCTTGCCGCTCGGCATCTTCCAGGCGGTGAAGCGGAACTCGCTCGGTGACAACGCCCTCACCAGCGCCGCGTTCATCCTGTACTCGATGCCCTCGTTCTTCCTCGGGATCATCCTCATCCAGATCTTCGCGATCTCCTTCCCGATCCTCAACTTCGAAGCCAGCCAGTCCACCAACATCTGGGTGGTGGTGGGCGACTGGCATTCCATGCTCCTGCCCATCTTGACCCTGACGCTGATCACCGTCGCCGCCTTCTCCCGCTATATGCGGTCCTCATCGATCGACGTGCTCGCCCAGGACTACATCAAGGTGGCCCGGGCCAAGGGCCTGCCCGAGCGCCTGGTGCTGACTCGGCACCTGGTGCGGAACGCGTCCCTGCCGATGATCACCTTGGTCGGGCTTTTCCTGCCGGCGCTGTTGGCGGGAAACCTGATCGTCGAGAGCCTGTTCAACTACCAGGGCCTGGGCTTGCTGTTCTACGAGAGCCTGGGTAAGGCCGACTATCCGGTGCTGCTGGCCTACACGCTGCTCGGCGCCGTCTTCGTGGTCTTGGGCAACTTCGTCGCGGACATCGCGCTGACCGCCGCGGACCCGCGGATCCGGCTGGCCTGACCGGCCGGCAGCAAGGAGGCAATCGTGGCAACCGGACAGGCGTCGCTCCCGCCGCTCGACGTGACCCGCGCCCCCGAGGGCGGCGAGATCGGCGCGATCCAGAGCGGGTGGCGGCTGGCCCTGCGGGAGTTCGCGAGCAACCGGCTGGCCGTCACCGGCGTGGCCATCTTGTTGTTCTTCCTGGTCTTCTGCTTCCTCGGACCGCTGTTCTACCACGCGAACCTGCTGCAGACCGACCTCATCAACTCCCACGACCCGCCCGGCGCCGGGCACCCGCTCGGCACCGACACCCAGGGTTTCGACGTCCTCGGCGAGCTCATGAAGGGCGGCCAGGCCGCGCTGGAGGTCGGTTTCTTCGCCGCCTTCGTCGCCATCACCATCGGCTCGGCGGTGGGCGCGGTCGCCGGGCTCGCCGGCGGGATCGTGGACTCCGCGCTGATGCGCATTACGGACGTCTTCCTGGCCGTGCCGTTCCTGTTCGTGGTGCTGATCCTGGCCATCAGGTACGGGGCGTCGGTGCTCTCGCTGTCGCTGGTCTTCGGCGCGTTCTCCTGGCAGGTTCCGGCCCGGCTGGTGCGCGCGGAGGTCCTGACCATCAGGGAACGCAACTTCGTCCTGGCCGCGCGGACGGCGGGTGCCGGTCGGTGGCGGCTGATCAGCAAGCACCTGCTCCCGAACGCGTTCGGCGTGGTCATCGTCAACGTGACCTTCCAGGTGGCCGATGCGATCCTGGCCATCGCCTACGTGGGCTTCCTGGGCTTCGGGCTGCACTATCCCAACGTGGACTGGGGCGACATGCTGTCCAACGGCACGACGTACATCACGGACGGCTACTGGTGGCTGATCTACCCGGTCGGGATCTGCATCGTGCTGACCGTGATGGCGCTGAACTTCATCGGCGACGCGCTCCGCGACTCGATGGACGTCCGGTTGAGACGCCGTTAGCCGTCCCGCGCTCCGGGTAGAGCCTGCAGTAGCCATCGCGAACGGCATCACGAACGAGAGGTAGCGGCCACATGGCCCCCGTCCTTGACATCGAGAACCTGTCGACCCACATCAAGCTGACCAGCTCGGTGGTGCAGGCCGTCGGCAACGTCGACATGAAGATCGACGCCGGAGAGACCCTCGGCGTCGTCGGCGAATCCGGCTGCGGCAAGTCCATGACCGGGTTGTCGATCATGGGACTGCTGCCCCCCGGCGGGTCGATCGTCAGCGGCTCGGTCAAGCTCGACGGCCGCGAGCTGGTCGGCCTGAAGGACGAAGAGCTGCGGCGGGTCCGGGGCAACGACATCGCGATGATCTTCCAGGATCCGCTCACCTCGCTCGACCCGACCAAGACCATCGGCTACCAGGTGGCCGAGCCGGTCCGGCTGCATCAGGGGGTGTCGAAGGCCCAGGCCGTGCACCGGGCGGTCGAGGTAATGAACCTGGTCGGGTTGCCCCGGCCGAAGGAGCGCCTCGATGACTACCCGCACCAGCTGTCCGGCGGCCTGCGACAGCGCGTGATGATCGCCATGGCGCTGGCCAACGAGCCCAAGCTGCTCATCGCCGACGAGCCCACGACCGCGCTCGACGTCACCATCCAGGCGCAGATCCTCGCCCTGCTCAGGGACCTCAAGGAGCGGCTGGGCATGGCGATGCTGCTTATCACGCACGACATGGGCGTGATCGCCGGGCACGCCAACCGGGTCAACGTCATGTACGCGGGCCGGGTGGTGGAGACCGCCGACGTGCGCGAACTCTTCTCCTCGATGCACCACCCGTACACCCAGGCCCTGCTCGCCTCCATCCCGCAGATGGACCAGGACGCCAACAAGGCGCTGCACGCCATCCCCGGGCTGCCGCCCGACCTGTCGCACCCGCCGCAGGGGTGCCGGTTCGCGGCCAGGTGCAGCCGGGCCACGGACAAGTGCCGCACCGACGAACCATCACTGTCCGGCAAGACGTTTGAGCACCGCTACTCCTGCTGGCATCCGGTTGACGGGCCGCTGGCCCTGACCGTGATCGGCGAGGGCGGCCCGGACGCCGTGAGCATGGGCCTGGCCTTGTCGGACGCCGAAAGCGTGGCCGAGGCCGCGCTGCCCACCGACAAGGCTGGGTACACGCCCGAGTTCGTGGCCGACGCGCCGCTGGCGGACGCCGCGACCGAGGGGGAAGTTCCCGGGGTGGCCGCGGAGGCCGAGGAGATCCGGGAGGCCGACGAGACCCGGGAAGCCGAGGACACCCGGGAAGCCGAGGACACCCAGGGAGCCGAGGAAACCCAGGAGGCCGGGCTGATCGTCGTGGCGGCCGGCCTCGAGGTGACCGCCGATGGCCAGCTCCAGGTGACCGAGCGCACGGTCGAGGTAGCCGCGGCGAACGGGGACGGTGCCGCCCCGCTGCTCCAGATCACCAACCTGGTGAAGGAATTTCCCATCACCTCGGGCCTACTCCAGCGCAAGGTGGGCAGCGTCAAGGCCGTCTCCGACGTGACCTTCTCGGTGCCGGCCGGGACCACCTTCGGCCTGGTCGGCGAGTCCGGCTGCGGCAAAACCACGATCGGCAAGGTGATCGTGGCGCTGGAGAAGCCGAATTCCGGCTCGGTCACCATGGGCGGCCTGAACGTGTCCGCGCTGCGCGGCGCCGATCTCCGGCGCAAGCGCCGCGACCTGCAGCTCATGTTCCAGGACCCGCATTCCTCGCTCGATCCGAGGATGCGGGTGGGTGCGATCATCGGCGAGCCGCTCGCGGTGCAGCGCCTGGGCAGCAAGCGGGCGCAGCGCGAGCGGGTCTTCGAGCTGCTCGGCGAGGTCGGGCTGCCGCGGAACGCCGTGGAACGTTACCCGCACGAGTTCTCCGGGGGGCAGCGGCAGCGCATCGGCCTAGCCCGGGCGCTCACCCTGAACCCCCGGCTCATCGTGGCGGACGAGCCGGTGAGCGCGCTCGACGTCTCGATCCGGGCGCAGGTACTGAACCTGATGAAGCGGCTGCAGGCCTCGCACGGTCTGACCTACGTGGTGATCTCGCACGACCTGGCGGTGGTCAAGTACATGGCCGAGCGGATCGGCGTCATGTACCTGGGCAAGCTGGTCGAGCTCGGCTCCGGGCAGGACATCTACGAACGCGCCGCGCATCCGTATACGTCCGGCCTGATCGCCACCATCCCGGTGCCCAAGCCAGCCCTGGAGCGGGCCAAGAAGGGTGCCGCCATCCGCGGTGAGCTGCCCAGCCCGGTGAACCCGCCCTCCGGGTGCAGGTTCCGCACCCGGTGCCAGTTCGCGCAGGAGATCTGTGCCGCCGAGGAGCCCCAGCTCCGCTCGTTCGGGCCGGGTCACGTGGCCGCCTGCCACTTCCCGCTGCAGACCCCGGACGACTCGGCCGTGAGCACGCCCGCCATGACCACCGCCTGAGGCCGATCAGGCCGGATCTGATCCGGTCCCATGGGTCTGCGGGCCTGGCCAGGCCACAGATATCCGCGGCTTTCCCTTGCCCCGGGCGCGGATGATGCCGATACTCCATTCATGGGAGGGTCGTCGGCGGCGGATACGCCCGCAACGCCCGAATACCTGCGCGCCTCCGACGCGGAGCGTGATCGCGCCATTAGCGCGCTCCGGCAGGAGTTCGTCGAGGGCCGGCTCTCGCAAGAGACCTTCATGTTCCGCGTGCAGAGCGCCCTCGGCGCCCGGCAACGCGGCCAGTTGACCGGACTGTTCACCGACCTGCCGCCCCGGCGGGCCAGGCTGCGGGAGCGGGTGCGGGCCGCATTTGGGTGGGCTTGGGGGAGAGAACACCGCCGCCGGGACCGGAACTCTGACGGCGTGGCGGACTGGAGCCCGGGACCGCCGGCAGTGCCCATCGGCATGTGGGTACCGCCTGACGTGGCTGACGTCAGCGCGTGGCCGCCGCGGCCGGCGGCCTGGGCCGGCGTACCCGGCGGGCCCGGCGGGCCGGGTGAGAACGGCCGGCCCGCGCCGATGGTCTTCCCGCCGGGCAGCGGGACGAGCTTCACCATCGGACGGACGCAGGATTGCGATCTCCGGATCGCTGACATGTCGGTATCGCGCCGGCATGCCCAGCTGGATCGCGGCGAGGACGGCTGGCTGCTCAGCGACCTGGGCTCCCATAACGGCACCCGCGTGAACGGCTGGCTGGTCCGCGAGCCCGTCCTCGTCCGCCCCGGCGACCTGCTCCAGTTCGGCTCGGCGGTGTTCGTCATACGGGACGACACTCCCGCGCCGGCGCCTCCGGAGTAGGTCACGGAACCGGCTAGAGTCGGAGACCGTGACAACGGTTCTGCTGGTGCGACACGGACTCACCGCGACCACGGGTCACGTGCTGACCGGCTGGACGCCCGGCATCCCGCTCGATGATCGCGGCCGGGCCCAGGCCGCCGCGCTGGGGGCCCGGCTGGCCCCGCTCCCGCTGAGCGCCATCGTCAGCAGCCCGCTGGAACGCTGCCTGCAGACCGCGGCAGCGATCGCGGCAGGCCGCGACGGTCAGCAGGTCATGACCGATGACCGGGTGGGGGAGTGCCACTACGGAGACTGGACCGGTCAGCCGCTGAAAAAGCTGGCTACCGAGAAGCTCTGGCGGGTGGTGCAGGCCCACCCCAGCGCGGTGACGTTTCCCGGTCCCGACGGGGAATCCATGCCGGACATGCAGCACCGGGCGGTGGCCGCGGTCCGGGACTGGAACGCCAGGCTCGGCCAGGACGCCACGTACCTTATCTGCTCCCATGGCGATGTGATCAAGGCGATCGTGGCCGATAGCCTGGGATTGCACCTCGATCAGTGCCAGCGGATCCAAGCCGACCCGTGCTCACTGACCGTGATCAGGTATACGCCGCTGCGACCGTTCCTGGTCCGGATGAACGACAGAGGGGGTGGGGTCGATGACCTCATGCCACACGTACGGGGACCCGGTCCCGGGCCGCACGGCGCTGCGAACAGCGACGCAGCGGTGGGGGGCGGTTCTGGCGGAGCCGACCACATGAACGGCCAGGCGAACGTCACCCCTCCGGCCCCAGCGGACCTTTCAGCATCTGATGGTCGTCAAGAGTCGGCGGACACGCGAGGATAGAACTATGCCGGTCTACTTCTATGACCCGCCGGACAGGTTCGTGGCCGGCGCGGTGGGGCAGCCAGGAGAACGGATCTTCTACCTGCAGGCGACCGCCACTGGTCGGGTGACCAGCGTGGTCCTGGAGAAGTTCCAGGTCAGCCTGCTGGCCGAACGTATCGACGAACTCCTGGACGAGGTGCTCAGGCGCACCGGCGGCGCGCCCGGGGTGCCTGCCGCCGCACCCGCCGCGCTGGAGGATGACGCGCCGCTCGACCTGCCGCTGCTGGAGGACTTCCGGGTCGGTGCGATCGCCCTGGCCTGGGACGGCGAAGGCGGCATGGTGGTTATCGAGGCGCAGGAGGAATCGGACGAGCCGGTGGAGCCGCTGGCCGACGACCTCCCCCCCGACGGGCCGGGGGTGCTGCGAGTGCGCATCACGCCCGGCGCCGCGCGTGCCTTCGCCCATCGGGCCGCCAAGATCGTCGCGGCGGGCCGCCCGCCCTGCCCGCTGTGCGGCCTGCCGCTGGACACCGACGGGCACATCTGCCCACGGCAGAATGGTCACCGCGTCAGCCATGTTTGATCCCAACAGCGCTGGCCCGGAAACCGTGGACGACGAGCAGGCCACACTTGACCTGCTCACGCACGGCACGCTGGAGATCGAGGGCCGGCTGGTCGACGCGTCCAACGCCACTTTGTACTGCACGATCACGACCGGCAGGCCGGAATCCAGGCCGGAGATGAGCAGGGCTAAGGACTCGAAGAACCCGAAGAATGCCAAGCGCCAGCAGGCCAGTATCGCGTGCGTCTACAAGCCGATTGCGGGCGAGCGGCCGCTGTGGGACTTCCCGGCGGGCACCCTGGCCGGCCGGGAAGTGGCCGCCTATGCGGTGTCCCGCGCGGCCGGCTGGCACGTGGTCCCGCCGACGGTCATGCGGGACGGGCCGTTCGGGCCGGGCATGTGCCAGCTGTGGATCGATCACGACACCGGCGTGGACCTGATCGCCCTGTCTCGGCGCACCGATCATCCGGGCCTGCGCAACATGGCCGTGTTCGACGCGGTGGTGAACAACGCCGACCGGAAGATAGGTCATCTGCTGCCCACGCCTGACGGGCACCTGTACGGCTGTGACCACGGAGTCTGCTTCGCAGAAGACTACAAGCTGCGCACCGTCCTGTGGCAGTGGCGGGGCAAGACGCTGCCCCGGCGTTCGGTGGAGGCGCTGCGCCGCCTGAAGGGGGAGCTGACCGAGGGCAGCCTAGGCGCCGGGCTATCCGGACTGCTGACCTCCAGCGAAATCGAGACGACCAGGATCAGGGTCGACACGCTGCTCAAGCACCGGGTCCACCCGTACCCGCCGACGGACTGGCCCGCCGTCCCCTGGCCGCCGATTTAGGACGGCGATCCAGGACGGCGATCCAGGACGGCGATCTAGGACGGCGATCTAGGACGGCGATCTAGGACCGCGATCTAGGACGGCGATCCAGGACCGCGATCTAGGAACCGCGATGTTAGGACGGGCGATCCAGCGCAGGCGATCTGGGCCCGGGTCAGATCTCGCCCGGATCGGCCGCGTCTCCGGCGTCGCCGTGGCGCCTGAAGTAACGCTCGAACTCGCGGGCGATGGCGTCGCCACTCGCCTCGGGTAGCTCCATCGCGTCCTTGGCCTCCTCGAGCGTCCGGACGTAGTCGGCCACCTCGGAATCCTGCTGGGCGAGCTCGTCCACTCCGCGCTCCCAGGCGCGCGCCTCCTCGGGCAGATCGGCCAGCGGCAGCGGCGCGTCCAGGATGTCCTCCACGCCGCGTAGCAGGGCGAGGGTGGCCTTCGGGCTCGGCGGCTGCGCCACGTAGTGCGGCACCTGGGCCCAGAGCGAGACCGTGGGCAGGCCCGCTCCGGTGCAGGTGTGCTGGAGCACCCCGAGGATCCCGGTCGGGCCCTTGTAGTCCACCCGGCTGACCCCGCCGCCTGCGACCTCGCTGGCCAGCTTCGCGTTCGAGGAGCCCACCGATACCGGCACCGGGCGGGTATGCGGCGCGTCGGCCAGCAGCGCGCCGAGCAAGATGACCAGCTCGACGCCCAGGCTTTCCAGGCTGCGGACGAGTTCCTCGCTGAACGCCCGCCAGCGCATGTTCGGCTCGATGCCGTGCACCAGGATCACGTCCCGGGAAAGCCCGGTGGGCGGCACCGACCCGTCCGCGGGGTGAGCCCGCGCGAGCGAGATCCTGGTCGTCGGCCAGATGAGGCGCTTGGTGTGGCCATCCTCGATCTCGATCACTGGCCGGTTGACCTGGAAGTCATAGAACTCTTCGGGATCGATGGCGCCGATCGGGGTCGCCTGCCACGCGATGCCGAGGTGGTTGACCACTCCGCTGGCCGCCTCGCCCGCGTCGTTCCAGCCCTCGAACCCGGCGATGGCGACGGGAGAGGTGAGTTCGCCGATGTCGTTGAACTCGATGACTCTCCACCTCCCCTGCGCGGCGACCGTCCACTACCAGACTACGTGGTTAGGCTCACTCATCGGGTGACCGTGGGCGCGTCGGGCGGCCTCGGGCTGTAATCCAGAAGAGCTGTAATCCAGAAGAAACGTTGCGGCAGCAGCCTAGAATAGGGGCCGATGAGCACTCTACGGGCCGTCTTGGCCGAGCGAGTCGTGGTGGCCGACGGGGCGATGGGCACCATGCTCCAAGCGAGCGAGGCCTCACTCGATGATTTCGCCGGCTACGAAGGCTGCAACGAGATACTGAACGTGACCCGGCCCGACATCGTGACCGCGGTCCACGAGGCATACCTGGAAGCGGGCGCGGATTGCGTCACCACCAATTCGTTCGGCGCGAACCTGGGGAATCTCGGCGAGTACCACCTGACCGACCGGATCGGGGAACTGTCCGAAGCCTCCGCCAGGCTCGCCCGCGCGGCGGCGGACCGCTGGGCCACGCCCGTCCGGCCGCGCTGGGTGCTCGGCTCGGTCGGCCCCGGTACCAAGCTGCCCACGCTCGGCCACACAACGTTCCGCGAGTTGCGCGACACGTACCAGGTCAATGCGGAGGGGCTGCTGCGGGGCGGCTCCGACGCGCTGATCATCGAGACCTGCCAGGACCTGCTCCAGGCCAAGGCGGCCATCATCGGCTGCAAGCGGGCGGCGGCGCAGCTGGCCCCCGACTCGGTCATCATCGCGCAGGTCACGATCGAGACGACCGGCGCGATGCTGCTCGGCAGCGAGATCGCCGCGGCGCTGACCGCCCTGGAACCGCTCGGCATCGACATGATCGGGCTGAACTGCGCGACCGGCCCGGGCGAGATGAGCGAGCACCTGCGGTACCTGGCCGCGCACTCCCGGATCCCGATCTCCTGCGAGCCGAACGCCGGGCTGCCCATGCTCACTCCCGACGGCGCGCGCTACCCGCTGACCCCCGTACAGCTGGCGGACGCGCATGACCGGTTCGCCAGGGAGTTCGGCCTGTCCCTGGTCGGCGGCTGCTG
Source organism: uncultured Actinomycetes bacterium (assembly GCA_963722055.1). GTDB lineage: Bacteria > Actinomycetota > Actinomycetes > Streptosporangiales > Streptosporangiaceae > Palsa-504. The sequence goes on from CAVRLA010000008.1 coordinate 572,034, forward strand.
CGGTACCACGCCCGAGCACATCGCGGTGCTGGCGGACCGGATGGCCGGGCGCTCGGTGGCCGCGCGCAAGCCGCGTCCCGAGCCGGGGGTGGCCTCGCTATACGCGCACGTGCCGTTCCGCCAGGACACCGCGTTCCTGGCCATCGGCGAGCGCACCAACGCCAACGGGTCGAAGGCGTTCCGCGACGCGATGCTCGAGGGCCGTCTCGAGGAATGCGTCCAGATCGCCAGAAACCAGACCAGGGACGGCGCGCACCTGCTCGACGTGTGTGTCGACTACGTGGGCCGGGACGGCGCAGCCGACATGCGCGAAGTAGTGAGCAGGCTGGCCACCGCCGCCACCTTGCCGCTGGTCCTCGACTCCACCGAGCCCCCGGTGATCGAGGCCGGCCTCGAGCTGACCGGCGGTCGTGCGGTCATCAACTCGGTCAACTACGAGGACGGCGACGGGCCTGACTCGCGGATCGCGCGGGTGATGCCGCTGGTCCGCGAGCACGGCGCCGCGGTGATCGCGCTGACCATCGACGAGCAGGGCCAGGCCCGTACCGCCCAGTGGAAGGTCGCGGTCGCCGAGCGACTCATCGCCGACCTGACCGGGAACTGGGGCATGCGCGTCGAGGACATCATCGTCGACTGCCTGACCTTCCCCATCGCCACCGGCCAGGAGGAGACCCGGCGCGACGCGATCGAGACCATCGAGGCGATCGCCGAGCTGAAGCGCCGCCACCCGGCCGTGCAGACCACGCTGGGCGTGTCGAACGTGTCGTTCGGCCTCAAGCCCGCCGCCCGCGCGGTGCTGAACTCGGTCTTCCTGGCCGAATGCGTCCGGGCCGGGCTTGACTCCGCGATCGTGCACGCGGCGCGGATCGTGCCGATCGCCCGGATCCCCGACGAGCAGCGCCAGGTGGCGCTGGACCTGGTGTACGACCGGCGGCGTGAGGGCTACGACCCGCTGGCCCGGTTGCTGGAGCTGTTCGAGGGGGTGGACTCGGCCGGGCTGAAGGCCAGCCGGGCCGCCGAGCTGGCCGCGCTGCCGCTCTGGGACCGGCTCAAGCGCCGGATCATCGACGGGGAGCGGGTCGGCCTCGAGGCTGACCTGGATGCCGCCCTGTCCCAGCGGCCCGCCCTGGAGATCGTCAACGACGTGCTGCTGGACGGCATGAAGACGGTCGGAGAACTATTCGGCTCCGGGCAGATGCAGCTGCCGTTCGTGCTGACCTCCGCCGAGGTGATGAAGGCGTCCGTCGCGTACCTCGAGCCGCACATGGCCCGTACCGACGAGGCCGGCAAGGGCAAGATCGTGCTCGCCACGGTCAAGGGTGACGTGCACGACATCGGCAAGAACCTGGTCGACATCATCCTGTCGAACAACGGCTACGACGTCGTGAACATCGGCATCAAGCAGCCCATCTCGGCCATCCTGACCGCGGCCGAGGAGAACGACGTAGACGTCATCGGGATGTCGGGGCTGCTGGTCAAGTCGACCGTGGTGATGCGGGATAACCTCGCCGAGCTGAACTCGCGCGGCCTGGCCGGGCGCTGGCCGGTACTGCTCGGCGGCGCTGCCCTGACCCGCGCCTACGTCGAGCAGGATCTGGCCTCGCTGTTCGACGGCCAGGTGAGATACGCCCGGGACGCGTTTGAGGGGCTGCGCCTGATGGACGCGGCGATGGCGGTCAAGCGCGGCGACCCCGGGGCCAAGCTGCCCGAGCCGCGCACCCGCCGGGTCAGGACGACAGCCCGCGGCACGACAGACGTCCCAGATCAAGCCACCACGGCCCGTTCGGACATATCCACCGATATCCCGGTGCCGGAGGCGCCGTTCCTCGGCACCGAAGTGATCAGGGGCATTCCGCTGGCCGAGTACGCCGCCTACCTGGACGAACGGGCCCTGTTCATGGGCCAGTGGGGACTCAAGCCGTCCCGGGGCAGAGGTGGCGCCAGCTACGAGGAACTGGTCGAGACCGAGGGCCGGCCGCGCCTGCGCATGTGGCTGGAGCGAGCGCAGACCGAAGGACTGCTCGAAGCGGCGGTGGTCTACGGCTACTTCCGGTGTGTGAGCTCGGGAAACGACCTGATCGTGCTCGGTCCCGAGCGGGGGGGCTTGGGGGGGTCGTCCCCCCGGGCCAACACTGATGGCACTGAGCTGGAGCGGTTCACCTTCCCCCGGCAGCGGCGCGACCGGCGGCTGTGCCTGGCCGACTTCTTCAAGGCCGCGGATTCCGCGCAAGGGGCTCAGGCCGACGTGGTGGCGTTCCAGCTCGCCACCATGGGCCCGCGGATCTCCGCGGCCACGGCCGAGCTGTTCGCCAAGAACGCCTACCGCGAGTACCTGGAACTGCACGGCCTGTCCGTCCAGCTCGCCGAGGCGCTGGCCGAGTACTGGCACGCACGGATCCGGCGCGAGCTGGGCTTGGCCGGCGACGATCCCGACGATCTGGATGGCTTCTTCCGGGTCGACTACCGGGGGGCGCGGTACTCCTTCGGCTACCCCGCCTGCCCGGACCTGGCCGACCGCGCCAAGGTGGTACGCCTGCTCGAGCCGTCCCGGATCGGCGTGGAGCTCTCCGAGGAGATGCAGTTGCATCCCGAGCAATCCACCGACGCTATCGTCGTGCACCACCCCGAGGCGAAATACTTCAGTGTCTGAGCAGTCCTTGTCGGGGGGGTCGACCCCCCCGAACCCCCCATGTCCGGGGAACCCCGCGGATCCACTTCCCGCTGTGCTGTTCGACATGGACGGGCTGCTGATCGACTCCGAGCCGCTGTGGCTGGAGGCCGAGACGGCGATCATGGCCCGGCTCGGAGCCGGTTGGTCCGAACGGGACCAGGCCGCGTTGCTCGGTGGCAGCCTGGACCGCACGGTGCGTTACCTGCTCGGGAAGGCGACCCGGCCCGCGCCGCCCGAACTGGTCGGCGAGTGGCTCATGTCCGACATCATCGAGCGTGTCCGCCGCGGCGACGTGCCGGTCCGCCCCGGAGCGCGCGAACTGCTGGCCTCCGTCGCCACGGCCGGCCTGCCGCACGCGCTGGTGACCTCGTCCGAGCGGGCCTTCATGGACGCCGTACTGGCCAGCACCGGGATGCGGTTTGACGTGCTGGTGTGCGCCGAAGACGTGACCTCCACCAAGCCCGACCCCGAACCGTACCTGCTCGCGGCCAAGCTGCTCGGCGTGCACCCGGGGGACTGCTTCGCCCTAGAGGATTCGCCGAACGGCGTCGCATCGGCGGAAGCGGCCGGCTGCCGGGTGTTCGCGGTGCCGTCGCTGGTCCCCATCCCGCCCGCCCCGGGCCGGACCGTGGTACCTTCCCTGCTCGACTTGACCGCCAGTGCCGACGGAATAAGCCTGCGGGAGGACTCGCCCAATCCCGGGGGCTAGCCCCAGGGACGCAGTGCGAATCACCGCCTAGACTGCTCCTAGAACCGCGGGGAGGTGTGCGTGTCCACCTACGACAAGATCGCCTGGCTGCCACTGTGCGGGGGACTGACCGGGCTGGGCTTGGTGCTGAGCTATATCGCCATGCGCCGCCGCGGCCTGGGCGTGGGCTTGCGCTGGGCGGCCTGGTCGCTGCTGCCGCTGGCCGCGTACCTGACGGGCGCGATAGAGATGTTCTGGAAGATGGGCGCCGCCGTCGGGGATTTCGCCAAGGGCTTCGTGTTCTCGGCGCAGGTCTGGGCCGGCATCGCGGTCGCCGGACTGGCCGTGGTCCTGTTCATAGTGTCCGGCCCGATGCGCCGGCGCCGGGTGAAGCCGGGCCAGGACAAGCAGGCTGTCGGCACGAAGGCGTCGACGTCCCCCGGACGGGAACTCACCTCCCGGACCGCGCCGGTCGCCACCACGGCCCCGGCCGGGACCCAAGGGGCCCCGGCCAAGGCTCGCCGCGGCAAGGCCGCGGCCGACGATGACGACGACCTCGGGGACGTCGAGGACATCCTGCGGCGACACGGCATCACCTAGCGTTTTCAAAGAAGTTCGCGTTAGGCAACGACCCGCTGAGGTTGCTGCCCGTGCGACCTGCACCGGATGCTCGCGCAGGCCCAGAAGGCCTGCACTCGTATCCGGTTTGCCTAACGCTCCTCGGGAAATCTTCCGTCAACCGCGCCTGTTACCGTAGATTTCTTCAGGCGCGCCGTCGCTCAAGCGTAGCGGCCTAAACCGGCCGACAGGGCTGCTCGTCAGCTCTGTAGTCGCATGAGCCTCGTGCGTAGCGCACTATGACGAATAGGAAGGGTTTTAATCACGATCGCGCTACGACTGCCGCGCGGGACTGGTACCTGCGCGCGAAATGACGGAATCTCACTAGGTAAAGGCCGAGGCGATGGATTGCGGCAACCGTGGGGGCCGGTCCCGGACGCGATAGATGCCTTTGTTCGAGCGCAGAGAGATGGTTTGTAGCGATGGCCGTGCCTATAGACGTGGCGACGGGCCCGGGCGGCCCGGAGCCGGCGGGCCCGCTGTCGGTCCCCGGCAAGGCGATCGAAGGCCGCTCCCTCTGGCAGATTGCCTGGATACGGCTGCGCCGGGACAAGGTGGCGATGGGCGGCGGCATCGTCGTCGTGCTCCTGATCCTGACCGCCATCGTCGGCCCGCATTTCGTGCAGAACCCTGACACGTTCAACCCCAGCCTGATCAACCCGACGTTCCTGCGCCCGAACGGCGCGTTCGGCGGGATCAGCCTGGCCCATCCGCTCGGCGTCGAGCCGGAGACCGGTCGTGACCTGCTGGCCCGGATCGTCGTCGGTGCCCAGTACTCGCTGCTCATCGCGTTCCTGGCCACCGTGCTCGCGGTCACCCTCGGCACGTTCTTCGGCGTGCTGGCCGGCTACCTCGGCGGCTGGGTCGATTCGATCATCGCGCGGGCCATGGATGTGTTCCTCGCCTTTCCGCTGCTGGTGTTCGCCCTGGCGCTGGCGGGCGTGATCCCGAGCAGCGCGTTCGGCCTGTCCGGGAACTCGTTGCGGATCGCGGTCCTGATCTTCGTCATCGGGTTCTTCAACTGGCCGTACATGGGCCGGATCATCCGCGGCCAGACGCTGTCGCTGCGCGAGCGCGAGTTCGTCGACGCGGCCCGCAGCCTCGGCGCGCGCACGCCGTACATCCTGTTCAAAGAACTGCTGCCGAACCTGGTAGCGCCGATCCTGGTCTACGCGACCCTGCTGATCCCGACCAATATCTTGTTCGAGGCGGCCCTGGACTACCTGGGTGTCGGCCTCTACGTGCCCACCCCGACCTGGGGGCAGATGCTCTCCAGCGCGGTAGTAAACGGTTTCTACTACATCGACCCGGAATACATGCTCGTCCCCGGGCTGACGATTTTCATCACGGTACTGGCATTCAACCTATTCGGAGACGGGCTGCGCGACGCGCTGGACCCGAGGACCCGGTAACCAGCGGGCCGCGGCCCGGACATGAACGAGTACAGGAGGCGTTTCAACGCATGAAGAGACGCAAGATCTTTGGAGCGGTGGCGGCCGGTGCGGCTGTGGCACTGCTGGTCAGTGCCTGCAGCAGCAGCGGGAGCAGCAGCGGCAGCAGTTCGACCCCGACGACCGGGGCGGTGGCGTTCAACGCCGGCATTACCAGCGTGGTCAACCCGTCCACGCACAAGGGCGGGACGCTGATCTACGACAACAGCAGCACGCCGGACTCGTTCGACCCCGGCAACACCTACTACGCGTGGGTGCTGAACTTCGACCGGCTGTTCGCGATGCCGATGTTCACCTACAAGTCCTGCCCGGGCTCGTGCGGGCTGCAACTCGTCCCGGACCTGGCCACGGACATGGGCACGGTCAGCGATAACGGGCTGACCTGGACGTTCCACATCCAGCCGGACGTGAAGTTCGAGAACGGCACGGTCGTCACCTCCGCGGACGTGAAGTACGCGATCGAGCGGACCTATGACCGGTCGGTAATGGCCAACGGGCCGACCTACTACCAGGTGCTGCTCACCGATCCCAAGTACCCGGGGCCGTACAAGGACAAGAGCGCGACGGGCTCGACCGCGATCGACACCCCGAACGCGACCACGATCGTGTTCCACCTGCAGGCCCCGTTCCCTGACCTGGCGTACGTGCTGGCCTTCCCGAACAGCGCCCCGGTGCTGCCCAGCGCGGACACCGGTGCCAATTACCAGCTGCACCCGCTGTCGACCGGGCCGTACATGTTCAAGAGCTACACGCTGAACAAGCAGCTCATCCTGGTGCCCAACCCGGAATGGAACCCGGCCACGGACCCGAACGCCTCGCAGCTGCCTAGCCAGATCATCATGAACCTGAACGTGAACCAGGCCGACATCGACAACCGCGTGATCCACGGCGACATCGAGGTGGACTCGGCCGGCACCGGCCTGGCCGCGGCCGGGCGGGCTCAGGTCCTGGCCAACCCGACGTTGAAGGCGAACTCCGATAACCCGGTCAACGGGTTCGCCCGGTTCATCTACCTCAACACCAAGGTCGCGCCGCTGAACAACATCCACTGCCGGGAGGCGGTGGAGTACGCGGCGGACAAGGTGACCATGCAGACGGCGTGGGGCGGCCCGATCGCGGGCGGCGCGATCGCCAGCACGATCATGCCGCCCAACATCGTGGGCTACAAGTCGTTCGACTACTACAACGCGCTGTCCCAGCCGAACGGCGACATCACCGCGGCCAAGCAGCAGCTGGCGATGTGCGGCCAGCCGAACGGCTTCAGCACCAACCTGGCCTACCGCAGTGACCGGCCGACGGAGACCGCGGCGGTCACCGCGCTGCAGGCCTCGCTGGCCGCGGCCGGGATCAAGGTGACGCTGAAGGGCTTCCCGGCCGGCAGCTACTACACCGACTTCGCGGGCGCGCCGGCCTACGTGCACTCGCACGGCCTCGGCATGGCCGCGGGCGGCTGGGGTGCCGACTGGCCCAACGGCTTCGGCTTCCTCGACGAGCTCGTCGCCGGGAATACCATCGCGCCCACCGGTAATACCAATATCTCGGAACTCAACGACCCGGTGATCAACAGCCTGTTCACCGAGTCGTCCAAGCTCACCGGTACGGCCCGCACGGCGGTCTGGTCCCAGATCGACGAGCAGGCCATGAAGGACGCCGCCATCCTGCCGATGGTGTACCAGAAGGTGCTGCTGTACCGGCCGTCCAACCTCACCAACGTCTACGTGCAGGCGTACTACGGCATGTACAACTACGCCGTGCTGGGCGTGACTTCGTGACCGTGCCCGCCGCCGAAGGCGGCAAGACAAGCCCCGCCGCCGAAGGCGGCCAGACTAGCAAGGCTCGAGCGTAGAGAGCAGGTGAAGGCGCCGCTGCCGGGCGGGGGACATCCATCCCCGTCTGGCAGCGGCGTTGTACGCGATGATCTACTTCATCATCCGGCGCCTCATCTTGACCGTGTTCCTGCTGCTCCTGGTCAGCATGATCACGTTCGCGATCTTCTTCCTCGTGCCGCGGCTGGCCGGGCAGACCGCTTATCAGCTCGCGGCGCAGTATGTGGGCCGCAACCCTACCCCCCAGGCGATCCAGGCGGTCGAGATCAAGCTCGGCCTGAACGACCCGCTGTACCTGCAGTACGGCCGGTATATCAAGGGCATCGTGGCCGGCGTCCACTACAACAACGGGCCCGATGTCAGTTACTGCCCGTTCCCGTGCTTCGGCTACTCGTTCCGCAACCAGGAACCGGTCTGGCCGCAGCTGATCAGCGACGCCCCGGTCACGCTGTCGCTGGCCATCGGCGCATCCATCCTGTGGCTGATCGGCGGGGTTTCCATCGGCGTGCTGTCCGCGCTGCGCCGCGGCAGCATCTTCGACCGGTTCTCCATGGGCATCGCACTGGCCGGCGTGTCGCTTCCGGTGTTCTTCACCGGCCTCATCGCGCTGGAGCTGTTCAGCTACAAGTGGCCGATCTTCCCCAACGTGCACTACGTCGGCATCACCACCAATCCGTACCTGTGGGCGCGTAACCTGGTGTTGCCCTGGGTCACCCTCGCCTTCCTGTACGCGGCGCTGTACGCCCGGCTGACCAGGGCGGGGATGCTGGAAACGATGGGGGAGGACTACATCAGGACCGCTCGGGCCAAGGGCCTGCCGGAACGGCGGGTCATCGTGAGACACGGGCTGCGGGCCGCGCTGACGCCCATCGTCACGATCTTCGGCCTGGACCTCGGCCTGCTGCTCGGCGGCGCGATCCTGACCGAGACGACCTTCTCCTTGCCCGGTCTCGGCCAGTTCACCATCCTGGCCATCCAGAACCAGGACCTGCCCGAGATCATGGGCGTGGTCATGATCGCCTCGTTCTTCATCGTCATCGCCAACATGATCGTGGACATCCTGTACGCGGTCGTCGACCCGCGGGTCCGGTTCTGATGGCTCCCCTGCTCGAGGTCAGCGACCTGCGGATCCATTTCCAGACCGACGACGGCCTGGTCAAGTCGGTGGACGGGGTCTCGTTCGTCCTCGAACGCGGTCGCACGCTGGGCATCGTGGGCGAGTCCGGTTCGGGTAAGAGCGTCACCAGCATGGGCATCATGGGCCTGCACCAGGGGACCAAGGCCAAGATCACCGGCTACATCCGGCTGGACGGCGAGGATCTGGTCAACGCCACGCCGGGCCGGGTCCGGGAACTGCGCGGCAGCAAGATGGCCATGATCTTCCAGGACCCGCTGTCCTCGCTGCACCCGTACTACAAGGTGGGCGACCAGATCATCGAGGCGTACCGGGTCCACAACAAGGTGAGCAAGAAGGCCGCCCGCCAGCACGCCATCGACCTGCTCGGCCGGGTCGGCATCCCGACCCCCGAGACCAGGGTGGACGACTACCCGCACCAGTTCTCCGGCGGCATGCGGCAGCGCGCGATGATCGCCATGGCGCTGTCCTGCGACCCGGAGCTGCTCATCGCGGACGAGCCCACCACGGCGCTGGACGTCACCGTCCAGGCCCAGATCCTCGACCTGATCTCCGCCCTGCAGTCGGAATTCGGCTCGGCGGTCATCATGATCACCCACGACCTCGGCGTGGTGGCCGAGCTCGCCGACGACATCATGGTCATGTACGCCGGCCGGGTCGCCGAGTACGGGTCCGCGGCGGATATCTTCGGCCGCCCGGACCACCCCTACACCTGGGGCCTGTTGTCCTCGATGCCGCGACTGGACCGGGAGAAGACCACCCGGCTGGTCCCGATCCCAGGTACGCCGCCCAGCCTGATCAGGGTCCCTTCGGGCTGCCCGTTCCACCCGCGCTGCCGGTACACCGAGCTGGTCGACGGACGGCGCTGCGAGACCGAGGTGCCACCCTTGCGCGAGGTGGTGACGCCCGGGCATGCCGCGGCGTGCCACCTGACCGCCGAAGATCGGGCCGAGCAGTGGGCCGACCTGAAGGCGGAGACGCTCCCGGACGACGCCACGGCGACGGCGGCCGAGGAGCCCGAAGCCAGGGAGCCGGTATGAGCGAGCAGACCCAGACGCCGCCGACGGCCGAGGCGAGCACGGGCGGCGCGCCCGACGGCGACGTACTGCTCCAGGTGACGGGCCTGGTCCGGCACTTCCCCGTCACCCGCGGCGTCATCTTCAGGCACAAGGTCGGCGCCGTCCAGGCGGTCGACGGGATCGACCTGTCCGTGGTCCGGGGCCAGACCCTCGGTCTGGTCGGCGAATCGGGCTGCGGCAAGACCACTACCGGCCGCCTGCTGACCCGGCTGGACGAGCCGACTAGCGGCCAGATCGTGGTCGACGGACACGACATCACGCACCTGCCGCCGGGCAAGATGCGGCCGCTGCGGCGCGAGATCCAGATGATCTTCCAGGACCCGTACTCCTCGCTCAACCCCAGGCACACGGTCGGCGCTATCGTCGGCGCCCCGTTCCGGCTGCAGAAGGTCAAGGTTTCCGGCGGGACCAAGCGTCAAGTTCAGGAACTGCTCGAGCTCGTCGGCCTCAACCCGGAGCACTACAACCGCTACCCGTACGAGTTCTCCGGCGGCCAGCGGCAGCGCATCGGGATCGCCCGCACGCTGGCGCTGCGGCCCAAGCTGATCGTGGCGGACGAGCCGGTGAGCGCGCTCGACGTGTCGATCCAGGCCCAGGTCATCAACCTGCTCGAGGATCTGCAGGACGAGCTCGGCCTGACCTACGTGGTGATCGCGCACGACCTGTCCGTGGTCAGGCACATCAGCGACCGGGTCGCGGTCATGTACCTCGGCAAGATCGTCGAGATCGCCGACCGGGAGAAGCTCTACGCCAAGCCACGGCACCCGTACACGGTGGCGCTGCTGTCGGCGGTTCCGGTGCCGGAGCCGCTCAGCAGCGCCACGGGCCAGCGGCAACGCCGCCAGCGCATCCGGCTGGAAGGCGACGTGCCGAGCCCGCTGCTGCCCCCGCCCGCGTGCCGTTTCCACACCCGGTGCTGGAAGGCGCAGGCGATCTGCCGGACCGAGGAACCGCCGCTGGCCGAGCTGCTCCCGGGGCACAAGGTGGCCTGCCACTTCCCCGAGAACACCCCGGGGGTGGCCCAGAACGCTCCCGAGCTACCGGAAAACTCCCCGCCGCCTGAACCCGTTAAACCCGTCCCGCGCCGCGAGAGGCTCACTCCGCGGCCGGGCCGTCCTCCTGGGGCAGCGGGGGAGGGGTGCCGCCGAACTCGGGACACAGCGCCTTGTGGTTGCACCAGTCGCACAGCCTGCTCGGCCTCGGCCGCCAGTCGCCCGCGGTACGGGCCCGCTCGATGGCCTGCCACAGGGCGGTGATCTTCCGCTCGGTGGCGAGCAGGTCGGACTCGTCAGGCGCGTACCGCAGCACCTCGCCCTCGGCGAGGTACATGAGCTGGAGCAGCCTCGGCACCTGGCCGCGCAGGCGCCAGATCACCAGCGCGTAGAACTTCATCTGAAACAGCGCGCTCGCCTCGTAGGCCTCCCGGGGGGCCCGGCCCGTCTTGTAGTCCACGATCCTGATCTCGCCGCCGGGCGCCACGTCCAGCCGGTCGATGTAGCCGCGCAGCCGCAGCCCGGAATCCAGCGTGGTCTCCACGTAGCTCTCCCGCTCGGCGGGCTCGAGCCTGCGCGGGTCCTCGAGGGTGAAGTACGCGTCCATGGTCGCGACGGCGGACTCGAGCCAGCTGGCCCGGGCGGCCTCGTCCGGGAACAGCGCGGCCAGCTCCGGCTCCTCGGCGGCCAGCCGGTCCCACTCCGGGACCAGCAGCGCCCGCCCGGCCTCCGGGGTGCGCCCGGCGGCGGGCAGGTCGAACAGCCGCTCCAGCGCGGCGTGCACGAGCGTCCCGCGCGCCGTGGCCACGGTGGGCGGCTCGGGCAGCCGGTCGATCACCCGGAACCGGTACAACAGCGGGCACGTCATGAAATCGGCCGCGCGTGACGGCGACAGCGCAGGCCCCCGCGGCTTGTCGGCCGGCGCCTCCGCCTCCGGCGAGCCGGGCAACACGTCCAGGACCGCCGCTGTTTCCTCCACCCTTGAACCGTAGGGCACGCCACCGACATTCCGGAGCATCTCCGGCCACGCGGCGGCACGGATCGTCCCTGCGGGTCGACACTCCACGTAGCATCGGTATCGTGGCAAGCACGCCGCCGCAGAAGCAGAAGCAGCCGCAGCGCCGCGAGGCCGGCCCTGGGATCGTACTCGCGCGCCCGTTCGGCATCCCGGTCTACATCTCGCCGTACTGGTTCGTGATCGCCGGGATCTTTATCGTCGTCGACGCCAATGCCCTGGCCTCGACCTATCACGGGCCCACCAGGTTCGTGATCGCGGCCGCGTTCGTCGTGCTGCTCTACTTGTCCGTCCTGGTGCACGAGCTGAGCCACTCCGCGGTGGCGCGCGGATACGGGCTGCCGGTGCGCCGCATCCTGCTCTACCCGCTGGGCGGGTTCTCCGAGATCGAGCAGGAACCGCAGACGCCCGGCCGGGAGTTCCTGGTCTCGGCGGCCGGGCCGGCGCTCTCGCTGGCGCTGGCCGCCGGCGGCTACGGCCTGACCCACGTGGTCTCGGCGGACACCATCGCCGGCACACTCGTCCGCCAGCTCATGTGGGCCAACCTGATCGTCGGGGCCTTCAACCTGCTACCCGGTCTGCCGCTGGACGGCGGGCGGATGCTGCGGGCCGTGATCTGGAAGGTGACGGGACGCCCTGCGACGTCCACCATCGCTGCCGCCTGGGCCGGCCGGGTGCTCGCCCTCGGCCTGTTCGCCCTGGTGCTGGCTCCGCCGGTGCAGAGCAGGATCGGCGGGGACATGTTTAGCGTGCTCTGGCTGGCGGTCATCGCCGTCTTCATGTGGACCGGAGCCGGCCAGGCTATCAAGGCGACCAAGTTCCGCGAGCGCCTGCCCGCGCTGCAGGCCCGCCGGCTGGCCCGCAAGGCGGTGTCGGTCGCCGCCAACACCCCGCTGGCCGAGGCGATCAGGCGCGCCGATGAGAGCCAGGCCCGGGCGGTCGTAGTCGTCGACCACGACGACAAGCCGATCGCGATCCTGAACGAGACGGCGGTGATGGCCACGCCGCCGCAGCGACGGCCCTGGATCGAGGTGGGTTCGCTAGCCCGAACGCTCGAGCCGAGCCTCGTGCTGTCCGCCGACCTATCCGGCATGGCGCTGCTGGACGCGATCCGCCGGGCCCCCGCGCCGGAATACCTGCTGGTAGAGCCGTCCGGTCAGGTCTACGGCGTGCTTGCCGCCCGTGACGTCGATGCCGCCTTCGCCGGTGTCTGACCCCCGGCTGCCTGAGGCGCCGCTACCCTGAGCGACATGACCAAACCGCGGCACGGGCCGTTGATGGCCGGCGAGCCGGTGCAGCTGACCGACCCCAAGGGCCGCAGCCACATCATCACCCTGCGGGTCGGCGCGTCCTTCCACACGCACCGGGGCATGCTGAGCCACGACGACATCATCGGGGGTCCCGACGGGAACGTGGTCCGGTCCGGTGGCGGCACGCCCTACGTCGTCTTCCGCCCGCTGCTCGCCGATTACACGCTCAGCATGAAGCGCGGCGCAGCGATCGTTTACCCCAAGGACGCCGCCCAGATCGTCGCGTTCGCGGACGTGCTCCCCGGCGCCCGGGTCCTGGAGGCCGGAGCGGGCTCAGGTGCGCTGTCCTGCTGGCTGCTGCGGGCCATCGGCGATCAGGGCACCCTGGTCTCGTTTGAGCGCCGTCCCGACTTCGCCGAGATCGCCCGGCAGAACGTCGAGCAGTTCTTCGGCGGGCTGCCGCCGGCCTGGCAGCTGGTGGTCGGCGAGTTCGGCCGCCCCGGGGACGATCACGGGCTGGCCGACTTCGACCGGGTCATCCTCGACCTGCTGGCGCCGTGGGATGGCCTGGAGGCCGCCGCCGGGGTTCTGACGCCTGGCGGCCTGGCCTGCTGTTACGTGGCCACGACCACCCAGCTGTCGCGCACCGTGGAGGCCCTGCGCGGGCACGGCGGCTTCGACGAGCCCGCCGCCTGGGAGAGCCTGGTGCGCGGGTGGCACGTGGAGGGCCTGGCGGTCCGGCCGGGGCACCGCATGGTGGGACACACCGGCTTCCTGGTCACCGCGCGGCGGCTCGCGCCCGGGGTGGTACCCCCGCCCCGGCGGCGCCGTCCGGCTAAGGGCGCGTCTGATGAAGATCACTCCAAGGGGGGTCCGGGGGGATGGGTCCCCCCGGGAGAGGACGAACGGTCCGGAGGGTTACGCCGGACGTGAACGGTAACGCTTAGCGATACGGATGTGACTCGTTGACGACCGTGCGGGCGGCAAAACGGCGTCGAAACGGCCTCGCGAGGTTAGGGAACGCCCGTGTATAGGTAATGTCTTATTAGCGGTTCAGGAGGAGGTGAGGAGCGTGGCCACCAGAGACGACAGCGGGCGTGCCTCCAGGCACGACGATGAGGTGAAGAGCCTTACCGCCCAGATCTCTTTCCTCGACGAGGAGATCGCCGTGCTCCGGCGCCGGCTGGCGGACTCGCCACGGCAGGTCAGGCTGCTCGAGGACAGGCTGCGCGACACCGAGGGCAGCCTCACTGGGGTCACCGCCCAGAACGAGCGGCTGGCCGCGACGCTGCGCGAAGCGCGCGACCAGATCGTGGCGCTGAAGGAAGAAGTAGACCGGTTGGCCCAGCCGCCGTCCGGGTTCGGCGTCTTCCTGAACGCCTGCGAGGACGAGACGGCCGACGTCTTCACCGGCGGCCGCAAGATGCGCGTGAACGTATCTCCGAACGTCGAACTGTCCGAGTTGCGCGCGGGCCAGGAAGTGGTCCTGAACGAGGCGCTCAACGTCGTCATCGCCCAGGGCTACGAGAAGCTGGGCGAGGTCGTCATGCTCAAGGAGGTGCTCGCCGACGGCGAGCGCGCCCTGGTCATCTCCCAGGCCGACGAGGAGCGCGTGGTCCGGCTGGCCGAGCCGCTGCTGAACCAGCCGGTGCGGGCGGGCGACTCGCTGCTGCTGGAACCCCGATCCGGGTACGTGTACGAGCGGATCCCCAAGGCCGAGGTCGAGGAGCTCATCCTGGAGGAAGTGCCGGACATCTCCTACGACGACATCGGCGGCCTGGCCGGGCAGATCGAGCAGATCAGGGACGCCATCGAACTGCCGTACCTGCACGCGGACCTGTTCCGTGAGCACCAGCTCAAGCCGCCCAAGGGCGTCCTGCTGTACGGGCCGCCCGGCTGCGGCAAGACGCTGATCGCCAAGGCGGTGGCGAACTCGCTGGCCAAGCAGGTGGCGGTCAAGACGGCCCAGGACAGCGGGAGCAAGGAGGGCAAGAGCTTCTTCCTCAACATCAAGGGTCCCGAGCTGCTGAACAAGTATGTCGGCGAGACCGAGCGGCACATCCGGCTGGTCTTCCAGCGGGCCCGGGAGAAGGCCAGCGAGGGCATGCCGGTCATTGTCTTCTTCGACGAGATGGATTCGATCTTCCGTACCCGCGGCTCGGGCGTGTCCAGCGACGTGGAGAACACGATCGTGCCGCAGCTGCTGTCCGAGATCGACGGGGTGGAGGGGCTGGAGAACGTCATCGTCATCGGTGCCTCGAACCGTGAGGACATGATCGACCCGGCGATCCTGCGGCCGGGCCGGCTGGACGTCAAGATCAAGATCGAGCGGCCGGACGCCGAGGCGGCCAAGGACATCTTCTCCAAGTACGTGCTGAAGGAACTGCCGCTGCACCCGGACGACGTGGCCGAACACGAGGGGTCGCCGCAGGCCACCGTCGAGGCCATGATCCTGCGCACGGTCGAGCGGATGTACACCGAGACCGAGGAGAACCGGTTCCTCGAGGTCACCTACGCCAACGGCGACAAGGAGGTCCTGTACTTCAAGGACTTCAACTCCGGCGCGATGATCGAGAACATCGTGTCCCGGGCTAAGAAGATGGCCATCAAGGAGTTCCTGGAGACCGGGCAGAAGGGCATGCGGGTAGCTCACCTGCTGGCCGCGTGCGTGGATGAGTTCAGTGAAAACGAGGACCTGCCCAACACCACCAACCCGGACGACTGGGCCCGCATCTCAGGCAAGAAGGGCGAGCGCATCGTCTACATCAGGACCCTGGTCTCGGGCAAGACCGGCACTGAGGCAGGCCGCTCGATCGATACCGTGGCGAACACCGGACAGTACCTGTGATGCTCGTTCGCCCTCAGCTAACCGTGTCGGCATGTCTGCTTCGCGCGGACCGGCATTAGGCTGCTTGGCATGAGCGTTCTTCGCGTGATGGGTACCGAGACGGAATATGGCATCTCCGTCCCCGGCCAGCCCGGTGCCAACGCGATGGTGACCTCCTCCCAGATCGTCAACGCCTACCAGGCGGCCACCGCCGCCCGGGCCCGCCGGGCCCGGTGGGACTTCGAGGAGGAGAATCCGCTCCGGGACGCCCGCGGGTTCGACCTCACCCGCGAGGCGGCGGACTCCTCCCAGCTGACCGACGAGGACCTGGGTCTGGCCAACGTCATCCTCACCAACGGCGGCCGGCTGTATGTCGACCACGCGCACCCCGAGTACTCGGCGCCCGAGTGCACTAACCCGCTATCGGTGGTCATCTGGGACAAGGCGGGTGAGCGGGTCATGGCCGAGGCGGCCACCAAGGCCGCCACCGTGCCGGGCAGCGCGCCCATCCAGCTATACAAGAACAACACCGACAACAAGGGTGCCTCGTACGGCTCGCACGAGAACTACCTGATGCGCAGGGCGACGCCGTTCGCCAACATCGTCAAGTTCCTCGTCCCGTTCTTCGTGTCCCGCCAGGTGATCTGCGGGGCGGGTCGGGTTGGCATCGGTGCCGACGGCCGGGGCTCCGGCTTCCAGATCAGCCAGCGGGCCGACTTCTTCGAGGTCGAGGTGGGCCTGGAGACCACGCTGAAGCGGCCCATCATCAACACCAGGGACGAACCGCACGCCGACCCGGAGAAGTACCGGCGGCTGCATGTGATCATCGGCGACGCCAACATGAGCGAGGTATCCACCTACCTCAAGGTCGGGACCACCTCGCTGGTGCTCTCGATGATCGAGGACAAGTTCCTCGGCTCGGACCTGTCGGTCGAGGCGCCGGTGGCCGAGCTCCGTGCGATCTCCCACGACCCGTCCTGCCGCCGCCTGGTCACGCTCAAGGACGGCCGGAAGATGACCGCGGTCCAGCTCCAGGCGGAATACCTCGAGCTGGCCCGCAAGTACACCGAGGATCGGTACGGGGACGACGTCGACGACATCACCGCCGATGTCCTGGACCGGTGGGAGTCGGTGCTGAACCGGCTGGCCGAGGACCCCATGCTGCTGGCCAGGGAGCTGGACTGGGTGACCAAGCTGGAGCTGCTCGAGGGGTACCGGTCGCGGGACTCGCTGAGCTGGGATCATCCCCGGCTGCAGCTCGTGGACCTGCAGTACTCGGACGTGCGGCTGGACCGCGGCTTGTACAACCGGCTGGCCGCCCGCGACCGGATGGTGCGGCTGACCGACGACGCCACCGTGAACCGGGCCATCGAGAACCCGCCGGAGGACACCCGGGCCTACTTCCGCGGTCGCTGCCTGCGGCAGTACCCCGAGTCGGTGGCCGCCGCTTCCTGGGATTCGGTCATCTTTGACATCCCCGGCCGGGAGTCGCTGCAGCGCGTCCCGACCCTGGAGCCGCTGCGCGGCACCCGGGTGCACGTGGGCGAACTGCTGGACCGCTGCCGTACCGCCGCTGAGCTGGTCGCCGCCCTGACTGGCCAGGACTGACCGGGCCGGACCTGCCGCCCGGGACGGATCGCGAACTTGTACCGATTTGCGCCCGACGGGATTGGGCAGGACTGCCACGGGTGACGATAGCGTTGGGACAGACGGAGGTACCTACATGGCAACGAACACAGGCGGTCAGCGGCAGACCACCAAGCGCGCCGACGAGACCGAGCAGGCCGAGCCTGCAAGCACCGAGGAGGTCAGGGAGCGGCACGAGAAGCTCTCCGACGACGTCGACGCGATCCTCGACGAGATCGACGAGGTCCTGGAGGAGAACGCGGAGGAGTTCGTCCGGTCGTACGTGCAGAAGGGCGGCCAGTAACCGGACCAGCGGTTCGCCGTAGGCGGACAGGCCGGCGTGTCCGGCGTGTTGTCCCGCTCTGGCACGGCAGTAGGGTCTGTTGAAGGCACTGCTGTGCTGACCACCTCGGGAGGAGGTTCGCGTTGGGCTCGTACTTCGACGGTTCTGCACCTTTCCGGCAGTCCGGCCCGTTCGCCGGGGGAGAAGAGGGTCCCGGGCGGAGGCCGGCCAGGGCCCCGGCCGGATCGGCTTCCTTCATGGACCGGCAGACCTCATCGTTCACAGACTTCCTCGCCTCCTACTCTCCGGACCTGCTGCCCGGGCGGGCTCCCGCGGTGAGCCCGGCTACGGACTCCCCGGCGCTGCGAGACCTGCCGCACGCCACGACCATCGTGGCGGCCGTCTGCGATCACGGTGTGGTGCTGGCGGGCGACCGGCGGGCCACGGCAGGGAGCATGATCGCCAAGCGGGATGTGGAGAAGGTGTTCCGCAGCGACGAGTACTCCGCCATCGGCTACGCGGGCACCGGGAGTGCGGGGATCGAGTTCGTCCGCCTCTTCCAGGTTGAGCTTGAGCACTACGAGAAGATGGAGGGTCGCCCGCTGTCCCTGGAGGGAAAGGCGAACCGGCTGGCCTGGATGATCAGGGGCAACCTGGCCGCCGCCATGCAGGGCTTCATCGTCGTGCCGCTGTTCGTCGGTTATGACGAGGACTCTGATGGCGGCAGGATCTTCAGTTACGACGTGCTCGGCGGCCCGTACGAGGAGCAGAGGTTTTACTCCATCGGCTCGGGATCGGTGTTCGCCCGGGGCGCGCTGAAGAAGCTATACGCCGACGACATGCCGGTCCAAGACGCCGTGCTGGCCTGCGTCCAGGCGCTGTACGACGCCGCCGACGACGATTCGGCGACCGGTGGCCCGGACCTGACCCGGCGCATCTTCCCGGTCATCGCCACCGTGACGGCCGACGGTTTCCGCAAGCTGCCTGAGGCCGAGTCCGAGCAGGTCACGCAGCAGGTGGTGCAGGAACGGCTGGCTCGGCCCGACGGCCCGTCCGCCTCGTTGCACGCGGCCGGCTAGCGTGTCTGGTTTCTCCGTCCCGCCCATCTGACTAGGTAAAGGAAGCGTTCGCGGTGTCCATGCCGTTCGGTTACGTCTCACCCGCACAGGCCATGCGGGACAAGGCCGAATACGCGCGTCAGGGGATCGCGCGCGGCCGCAGCTGTGTCACCCTGCAGTACGACGGCGGGATCTTGATGATGGCGCCCAACACGTCGAGCGCGCTGCACAAGATGAGCGAGATCTACGACCGGATCGCGTTCGCCGCGGTGGGCCGGTACAACGAGTTCGAGACCCTGCGTAAGGCCGGGATCACGTACGCGGACATCACCGGGTACCAGTTCGACCGGCGCGACGTGACCGCCCGCGGCATCGCCATTTATTACGCCCAGAACCTGGGCACGATCTTCACCGAGAACCTCAAGCCGTTCGAGGTGGAAATCGTCGTCGCCGAGGTCGGCACGCGGCCGGAGGCCGATCAGATCTACCGGATCACGTACGACGGGTCGGTGACCGACGAGCCCGGCTTCGTCGCGTTCGGCGGGCAGGCCGACCAGGTCTCCACGGTGCTGAAGGAACGCTACTCCCCGGGCATGTCCCTATCCGAGGCGTTCGCCGCCGCGCTGGCCGCGCTGTCCGTCAGCGGCAACGGCGAGCGCAATGAGATAGCGGCGACCCAGCTGGAAGTGGCCGTCCTGGACCGGACCCGCGATCACCGCGCGTTCCGCCGCATCCGCACGGCCCGGCTCGAGGAGCTCATCGCCGAGAGCCGCTCAGCGGACACGAAGACCGCGCCGGCCGACGAAGCCCCCGCTGCGCCCGAAGCGCCCGCGGCTGGCTCCGAGCCTGCCACCGGTCCCGAGCCGGGCAGCACCGACCGCGGCGGCGGCGTCCTCTAAGGTCCGGCCGTCCGGCCGCTGACCGGCCCGGCTCACAGCGGGATGTTGGCGTGGCTCACAGCGGGATGTTGGCGTGCGTTCCCCTAAGCTGCGGGGCCTCGGCGATCGCCCGGGCCAGCTCGCGCCGCGTCTGGCTGGGCTCGATGATCGCGTCGATAACGCCGATCTCCACCGCGCGCTGCAGGCCTCCGGCGGTGGCCTCGTGCTTGGCAGCTAGTTCCGCCTCGGCCTCGTGTAGCTGCTCCGGCGGCACCGAGGCCAGCGTGCGCCGGTGCAGGATGCGGACGGCCGCGATGGCGCCCATGACGGCCACCTCGGCGCCCGGCCACGCGTAGACGCGGGTCGCCCCGAGCGCTCGGGAATTCATCGCGATGTACGCGCCGCCGTACGCCTTACGGGTCACCAGCGTCACCCGGGGCACCGTGGCCTCGGCGAACGCGTGCAGCAGCTTGGCGCCCCGGCGGACCACGCCGTCCCACTCCTGCCCGACTCCGGGCAGGTAGCCCGGCACGTCGACCAGCACCACGAGCGGCACGCCGAACGCGTCGCACATCCGCACGAAGCGCGCCGCCTTCTCCGCCGACGCGGCGTCCAGGCAGCCGCCGAGCCGCATCGGGTTGCTGGCTACCACGCCGACCGTACGCCCGGCCAGGCGGCCCAGGATCGTGACGACGTTCGGCGCCCACCGGGGGTGCAGCTCCACGCCCGGCGAATCGAGCAGCTTGCCGGTCAGCACGTGCACGTCGTAGGCGCGGCGGGCGGAATCGGGCAGCAGGCCGGACAAGTCACGGTCCTCGGCGTCCTCGGCGATCTTCCCCTGGTCGCTGAACAGCGCCGCCAGCTGCCGGGCCCGGTCCAGCGCCTCGGCGTCGGACTCCGTCACCACGTGCACCACGCCGGAGCGGCGGCTGTGCGGCTCGGGGCCGCCGAGCCGCTCCATGTCCACATCCTCGCCGGTCACCGAGCGCACCACGTCCGGGCCGGTGACGAAGATGCGGCCCTGGCCGGACAGGATCACGATGTCGGTCAGCGCCGGGCCGTAAGCGGCGCCGCCGGCCGCGGGACCGAGCACCACGGAGATCTGCGGCACCCGCCCGGAGACGGCGGTCATCGCCGCGAAGACCGTGCCCACCGCGTGCAGGCTGGCCACGCCCTCGGCGAGCCGGGCGCCGCCCGAGTGCCACAGCCCCACGACCGGAACATCGCGGGAGACCGCCTCCGCGTACGCGCCGACGATCGCGGCGCAGCCGGCGGTGCCCATGGCGCCGCCTTGGACCCGCGGGTCGGAGGCAAACGCCACCGCGCCCGCGCCGTGCACCAGCCCCACGCCCGCGAACACCCCGCTGCGTTCGTCGCCGTCCGCAGGCAGCAACTCCAGCGTGCCGGGGTCGAACAGCGCCGCCAGCCGCTCCCGCGGGTCGCGGTTCAGCGCCGGGGTCCTATCCAGAGTGTTCAACGGGTCTCCTCTGCCGGTCACACGGGTTCAGGCGGCGGTGAACACTAGCGTCACGTTGTGGCCGCCGAACCCGAACGCGTTGTTCAGCACGGCCATCGGCTCGGTGCCGTGCTTGGTCAGCGGCCTCGGCTCGGCGGCGACGTCGACGGGCACGTCGTCGTCGAGGTCTTCGAGGTTGATCGTGGGCGGGGCCACCTGGTCGCGCAGCGCGAGGATGGCCGCCACCGACTCGACGGCGCCCGCGCCGCCGAGCAGGTGCCCGGTCATCGACTTGGTAGCCGAGACGATCACGCCGTCGGCCGCCGGTCCCAGCGCCTTGACCAGCGCCTGCGCCTCGAGCGGGTCGCCCTCGGGGGTGGAGGTGGCGTGCGCGTTCACGTGCACCACCTGCTCCGGGTTGACCCGCGCGTCGGCCAGCGCCCGGCCGATCGCCGAGGCCACCCCGGCTCCGTCCGGCGCCGGGTGGGCGATGTGGTAAGCGTCCGAGGAGTAGCCGGCCCCGGCCGCGACGGCGTACACCACCGCGCCTCGCTGCCGCGCGTGCGACAGGGATTCCAGCACGACTATGCCGGCGCCCTCGCCGAGCACGAACCCGTCCCTGGCCCGGTCAAAAGGCCGCGACGCCCGCTCCGGCTCGTCGTTGCGGGTGGACATAGCCCGCATGACCGCGAACGCGCCGATGTTCAGCGGCATGATCGCCGCCTCGGTGCCGCCGGTGATGACCACGTCGGCTCGGCCGGAACGGATCATGTCGATGCCGTACCCGATCGCCTCGGCGCCGGACGCGCAGGCGCTGACCAGCGAGTGCGCGCCCGCGTGGGCCCCGAACTCCATGCTGATCCAGCCGGCCGACCCGTTCGGCATCAGCATCGGCACGGTAAACGGCGAGATGCGGGACCAGCCCTTCTCCTTGAGAATGTCGTAACCGGCCAGGATCGACCCGATGCCGCCGATCCCGCTGGTCACCGCCACCCCGAGCCGTTCTGGGTCTACCTCCGGCGAGCCCGCGTCGGCCCACGCCTCACGCGCGGCGACGAGTGCGAACTGCTCGCAGCGGTCCATCCGGCGGGCCTGCACGCGGCCCACCACCTCCGCCGGGTCGGCGGCTGCCGGTGCGGCAATCCGCACCGGCAGCTGCTCGGCCCACGGTTCGGTCAGGCGTCGCACTCCGCTTCGCCCGGCTAGCATCGCCGCCCAGGTCGACACGGCGTCCCCGCCGAGCGGGGTGGTCGCGCCGAGCCCGGTGACAACGACGGTTTCGCGGTCCACCGTCACTCCGGATCCTGGGCGTTCTTGGCCACGTAGTTCACCACGTCCTGGACGGTGGTGAGGTCCTTCAGCCGGTCGTCCGGGATCTCGACGCCGAACTTGTCCTGGGCGGCGACGGCGATCTCGACCATGGACAGCGAGTCGATGTCCAGGTCGTCGACGAAGCTCTTGCTCGGGGTCACCTCGTCGGCGGGCACACCGGCGATCTCCTCGACGATTTCGCCCAGCCCGGCCAGGATCTCCTGCTCTGTCATGGTCTTTACTCCTTGTCGTGAACTACTGCTGTGGTCTGGCTGCCCCGCGCGGGGCCGGCCACCTCGCTCCGGGCCGGCGGCTCGCAGCAGGGCGCGGCTAGGGTACCGTGATCACCTGCGCCGCGTAGCACATCCCGGCGCCGAAGCCGAGCAGCAGCGCCGGGGAACCGGATTTCAGGTCCCCGCGCTCGGTCATCCGGGCCAGCGCCAGCGGGATTGACGCCGAGGATGTGTTGCCCGCGTGCACGATGTCATCCGCCACGCGCTCCCGCGGAACGCCCAGCCTGCGCGCGATGGCCTCGACGATCCGCAGGTTGGCCTGGTGCGGCACGAAGGCCGACAGGTCGCTCACCGCTACCCCGGCCCGCTCGCAGGCCTGGATCGCGATGGGATGCATGGCTGTGGTGGCCCACCGGAACACCGCCTGGCCCTCCTGGTACATGTACGAATGGCGGTCCGGGATCCCGATCTTGGCGGCCAGGTCACCGGCGCTGCCCCACACCACCGGCCCGATGCCCGCAGGCTCGCCGTCCGCGACCGGCCCGACCACCGCGGCGCCCGCCCCGTCCGCGAAGATGATGCAGGTGGAGCGGTCGTGGGGGTCGATCCACGCGGTCATCTTCTCCGACCCGATGACCAGGACGTGCCGGGCCGTTCCGGCCCGCACCGCGTCGGCGGCGTTGGCCAGCGCATAGCAGAACCCGGCGCACGCGGCGTTGAGGTCGTAGGCGCCGGGCGCGCCGATGCCGAGCCGGTACGCGACCATCGCGGACGCGTTCGGTATCGGAGCCTCCGCGCTGCAGCTGGCCACGATGACCAAGTCGATGTCGGCGGGAGCCAGGCCGCTGCCGGCCAGCGCCTTGCCGCCGGCCACGACCGCCATGTCAGCCACGCTCTCGTCCGGCCCGGCGAAGCGGCGGCTGATGATGCCGACCCGGCTGCGGATCCACTCATCGCTCGTGTCCACCTGGGCCGCAAGGTCGTCGTTGGTCACCACGTTGCCGGGCTGATAGCCGCCGAGCGAGATGATCCGCGCTCCCGGCGCGGGCGGGAACGAATGCAATGGTGTCATGCGCCTTCCTTTTTATCTGGGGGGAACCATCCCCCCAGACCCCCCTGGGGCAAAACACGGACTAGCGGCTGACCCTGGCTGACCGGGTCGCCGTCCTCGACGAGCCATTCAATGATCTCAGCGGGCCAGGGCGCGGCGAGCGGGCGCTCGCCGCCGCGGGCCACGACGCTGCCCAGATCCGCGGTCAGGGCCACCACGGCGCCGGTCGCGGCCGCGTCGCCACGTGCGTCCGGGGAGCGGAACGTGCCCGCGGTCGGCGCCACGATCAGCCGCCAATCCGGCAGGTGTCCGTGGCCGTGCCCGTCGGGCTCGGACAGGTGTTCCTCGATCAGGTCCCGCGCGGCCTCGAGCTGATCCGGGGTCTTGATGGCCAGCTGGGCGACCCCGGGCAGCGCCCGCCGGGCCAGGCCGGTCAGCGTGCCCGCCGGCGGCAGCTCGATGATCGCGGTTACGCCCAGGTTCGCCATCGTCTGCTGGCACAGGTCCCAGCGCACCGGGGCGGCGACCTGGGCCACGATGCGCTCCAGCCACTCCTTGCCGGTGGTCACCGCGGCGCCGTCCGCGTTGCACAGCAGGGTGAGGTGCGGATCGGTGACCGCGACCCCGGCGGCCGCGTCGCGGAGCGCCGCGACGGCCGGCGCCATGTACCGGGTGTGAAAGGCCCCGGCCACCTGCAACGGACGCAGCCGCGCGCCGCGCGGCGGATCAGCCGCGAAGGCGGCCAGGCCGGCGATCGCCCCGGCCGCCACGATCTGGCCCGCGCCGTTGACGTTCGCCGGGGTCAGGCCATGACGGGCAATGGCCGCCAGCACCGTTTCCTCCTCGCCGCCCAGGACGGCGGTCATGCCGGTCGGCTCCGCCGCCGCGGCCGCCGCCATGGCCGCGCCGCGCACCGCGACCAGGCGCATGGCGTCGTCCACGCTCAGCACTCCGGCCAGGACCCCGGCGGCCAGCTCCCCGACGCTGTGCCCCGCGGCCACGTCGGCGCGGACGTCGCCCGGCCCTGCGCCAGGCCCGCCCGGGGTGCTCGCCAGCGCTCCTGCCGCCGCCAGCGCGGCCGCGACGAGCAGCGGCTGCGCGACCGCCGTGTCCTTGATCTCATCCGCGTCGGCCGTGGTGCCGTACCGGATCAGGTCGCAGCCCGCCAGCTCGGAAGCGGCGCCGAGGCGCTCGGCGACACCGGGGACCTCAAGCCACGGCGCGAGGAAACCCGGTGTCTGCGCGCCTTGCCCGGGTGCGGTGATAATAAGCATCCCTTTAGGTTGCCCTGTAGAACTCCGCCACATGAATGTCGAACGCTACGAAGTTGACCGTCGTGATCCTGTCGAATCCCTACAAATGATGTTAACCCTACCGTTACCCTCGCGGCTCAGCGCTTGGCCGTCAGGCGGCCCAGGGCGACCGCAACCCACAGGGTGAAGCCGTCCCGCCCGGCCGAGGGCGTGTACTCGGTGAGCTCGGCGACGCGCCGCAGCCGGTAGCGCACCGTGTTCGGGTGCACGAACAGCAGCCGTGCGGTGGCTTCCAGCGACGAGCCCTGCTCCAGGTAGGTAGTGAGCGTGTCAAGCAGGGCGTGCCCGCCGCTGAGCAGGGGCTCGTAGACGTCGCTGATGAGAGCGGCGCGGGCGTCGGGATCGCCGTCGAGCGCGCGCTCGGGCAGCAGATCGTCCGCGCCCGCCGGCCGGGTGCGTCCGGCCAGGCCGGGGCCGCACGCAACGCGGACAGCGCCGCGCGCGCCGAGACCGACGCGGAGCGCAGGTCACGGACCAGCGGTCCGGCGATCACCGGTCCCGGCCCGAACCGCCCGGCGAACCGGTCGGCCGCGGCGATGGGATCGTCGCACCCGCCCACCACCAGGATGAGCCGATTGCCGTGCAGACCAGCCAGCAGGTCCAGCCGGGCCCGTCGGGCCTGCGCCCGCATTTCCTCGATCAGCGGCTCCACCCCGGCGGCCGAACCCGATGTCGGCTCATCGTCCCCGATGGTGCCGACCACCACCGTGACCGGGGAGGACGACCAGTTCAGCGCCGAGGCCCAGGAGCGCAGTGAGTCCTCGGTCTCGCCGCGCACCAGGGAGTCGACCACCAGCGCCTCCAGCCGGGCGTCCCACGCGCCGCGCGCCTCCGCGGTACGTGCGTACACCAGCGCCGCGCTGAAGGCGATCTCCCGGGCGTAAGTCAGCACGGCCTCACGCAGCTCGGCCTCGTTGCCCGGCGCGGCCAGCTCGTCGGCCTGCGCCTCCACCGCATCGATGATGACCCGCACCATCTCGACCGCGTGCTGCAGGCTGACCGCCTGGGCCAGCTCGCGCGGCGCGGTGCCGAACACCTCGGTCACCGCGGGCCGGTTCCGTTGTGGGTGCCTGATCCAGTCCAGGAACGCGGCGATCCCGGCCTGCGCGACCAGCCCGAGCCAGGACCGGTTCTCCGCCGACAAGTTCCGGAACCAGGGCAGCCGCTTCTCCATGGCGGTGATCGCGGCCGTGCCGAGCGCCCCGGTGGCCCGCTCGATCCGCCGCACTGTCTCCGCGTTAACCCGCGGTCGGTGCGGCCGGGCCCCCTCGGCCTGCTGCTCCGTCATCCCGCCGCTACGACAGGGCCTCGCTGACCGGGAGGTCGAGGCGGTACCGCTCGATGGCCTGGGCCGGGAACCCGGCGTCGACCGCGCCGCTGCGGGCCAGCTCCCATAGCACCGCGAGGGTGATCGACTCCGCGTCCACGTGGAAGAACCGCCGCGCCGCCGGGCGGGTGTCGGAGAAGCCGAACCCATCGGTGCCCAGCGACGTGAACGTGCCAGGCACCCAGCGGGCAATCTGGTCCGGTACCGCCTTGATCCAGTCCGATACCGCCACCACCGGCCCGGACTTGCCGGACAGCTGTGAGGTCACGTACGGCACGCGGGGCTCATCGGACGGGTGCAGCAGATTCCACGACTCGCAGGCCAGCGCCTCGCGGCGCAGCTCGGTCCAGGACGTGGCCGACCACACGTCGACGGACACGCCCCAGTCGCGCGCCAGCATCTCCTGCGCGGTCAGCGCCTGCCGCAGCGCGATCCCCGAGGCCAGGATCTGCGCCTGCGGCTCCGCAGCAGCCTTGGAACCAGCCTCCGCACCCGCCTCGGAACCAGCCTCCGCCGCAGCGCCGAGCGCGGATGCGTACTGGTACAGGCCGCGTAGGATGCCCTGCTCCAGCCCGGCCGGCCCGCCGGGGAAGGAAGCAGGCTCCGGCGGCTGCGGGTACGGTTCGTTGTACAGGGTGAGGTAGTAGAAGATGTTCTCGCCCTCCGGGTGCTCCGGCGTGGCGTCGTACATCCGCCGCAGCGCGTCCCGCATCACGTAGGCCAGCTCGTACGCCCAGGCGCAGTCGTAGGAGACGCAGGCCTCGCTGACCGAGGCCAGCAGCAGCGAGTGCCCGTCGTTGTGCTGCAGCCCCTCGCCGGTCAGCGTGGTCCGCCCGGCCGTTGCTCCCAGCAGGAACCCGCGGCCGAGCTGGTCGCCCAGCGCCCACATCTGGTCCCCGGTCCGCTGCCAGCCGAACATCGAGTAGAACACGTACACCGGGATCATGTGCGTGGCGTGGGTGGCGTACGAGCTCCCGGCCGCGATCACCGAGCCCATCGCGCCGGCCTCGCTGATGCCCTCGTGCAGGATCTGGCCCTTCTCGGATTCCTTGTAAGACAGCAGCAGGTTGCGGTCCACCGCGTCGTAGGTCTGCCCGTGCGGGGAGTAGATCTTGGCCGTCGGGAACAGCGAGTCCATGCCGAACGTCCGGGCTTCATCGGGGATGATCGGCGCGAACCGCTCCCCGATCTCGGGGTCCTTCATCAGCTCCTTGAGCAGCCGGACGAACGCCATCGTGGTGGCCACCGCCTGCTTGCCCGAGCCCTTGCGCAGCTCGTCGTAGATCGAGTCCGCCGGCTGCGGCAGCGGCTTGGCCCGGACCACCCGCCGGGGCAGCACCCCGCCCAGGGCGGCCCGCCGCTCCCGCATGTACTGGATCTCGTCGGAGTCCTCGCCCGGGTGGTAGTACGGCGGCAGCTCGGCCTCCAGCGCCGCGTCCGGGATCGGCAGGTAGAGCCGGTCCCTGAACTCCTTCAGCTCAGCCACGGTGAGCTTCTTCATCTGGTGCGTGGCGTTGCGGGCCTCGAAGTCCTTGCCCAGCGTCCAGCCCTTGATCGTGTGCGCCAGGATCACGGTCGGCTGGCCCGCGTGCTCGCGCGCCGCCTTGAACGCCGCGTACACCTTGCGGTAGTCGTGCCCGCCGCGCGACAGCGACCGCAGCTCGTCGTCGGACAGGTGCTCCACCATCTTGCGCAGCCGCGGGTCGGACCCGAAGAAGTTCTCCCTGATGTAGGCGCCGGACTCCACGCTGTAGGTCTGGAACTGGCCGTCCGGCGTGGTATTCATCTTGTTGACCAGCACGCCGTCGGTGTCCTGGGCCAGCAGCGGGTCCCAGTCGCGGCCCCAGATGACCTTGATCACGTTCCAGCCGGCGCCGCGGAAGTACGCCTCGAGCTCCTGGATGATCTTGCCGTTGCCGCGCACCGGGCCGTCCAGGCGCTGCAGGTTGCAGTTGATGACGAAGGTGAGGTTGTCCAGTTCCTCGCGGGCGGCCAGGCCGATCGCGCCGAGCGCCTCCGGCTCGTCCATCTCGCCGTCGCCGAGGAACGTCCACACGTGCGAGCGCGAGGTGTCGTGGATCTCCCGGGCCAACAGGTATCTGTTGAACCGGGCCTGGTAGATGGAGTTGATCGCGCCGAGCCCCATCGACACGGTGGGGAACTCCCAGAAGTCCGGCATCAGCCGCGGGTGCGGGTAGGAGGGCAGCCCCCCGCCGGGGTGCGAGAGCTCCTGCCGGAACCCGTTGAGCTGGTCCTCGGTCAGCCGGCCCTCGAGGAAGGCCCGCGCGTAGATACCCGGCGCGGCGTGTCCCTGGAAGAACACCTGGTCGCCGGACTCGCCGTGGTCCTTGCCGCGGAAAAAGTGGTTGAATCCGACCTCGTACAGCGACGCCGCCGAGGCATACGTCGCGATGTGCCCGCCCACGCCCATGCCGGGGCGGTTGGCCCGGGAGACCATGACCGCGGCGTTCCACCGGATGTAGGCCCGGATCCGGCGTTCGACGTGCTCGTCACCCGGGAACCAGGGCTCACGCTCGGGCGGGATCGTGTTGATGTAGTCGGTGCTTCGCAGGCCGGGCACTCCGACCTGCTGCTCGCGCGCCCGCTCGAGCAGGCGGAGCATCACGTACCTGGCCCGCGTGCGGCCCCTGGTCCGGACCACGTCGTCGAAGGACTCGACCCATTCGCGCGTCTCGTCGGGATCGATGTCGGGTAGCTGGGTCGGTAGCCCGTCGCTGATGATGGAGAATCGCTGGCGTCCGGAAGCCACGGGGTAGCCTCGCCTTCCGCAGTAGATCGGGCGGCTGTGCGGCCGCGGGTGCAGTACGTCTATAAGTGTTGTCCAGACCAATCGTCGTACGAACTGGCCCTGACCGCATCTCTACTCGACCGTAACCGCCGTGCGGGGGAGGCGGCGCACCGCCCGGGCCGGTACGCCCGGCCGGTGATCAGTTTCGCCAAGAGCGGACTAAATCGTTACTCTACGTGCCCGGAACCGCTCAGCGTACCCGGTCAAGTGATCGAGCAGATCAATTTATGGCGGCGGTTTTCCCGGCCAGGGCGTTTGCCACTTGCGCGCCGGGCCGACCCAGTGTGAACTGTCCCAACAAGAAGTGCTGACGCGTCATCGCCGTCAGGGGCCGGTCCTGGACGGGCATCCGCCACGGCGTGCGCTGACGCGGGGAGGGATTCAAGGAGGACGTCAGTGAGCGCGACCGCGGGCCAGGCCCAGGATGAACGCGGGCAGGCCGAGCGGCTCGGTATCAAGCCGGGCCAGGTGGTGCAGGAGATTGGCTACGACGATGATTGCGACGAGCAGTTGCGCGGCGCGATCACCCAGGTAGACGGCGTAGAGCTGGTCGACGAGGACTACGACAACGTGGTCGACGTGGTCCTGCTGTGGTGGCGCGACGGGGACGGCAACCTCGTCGACGCGCTGGTCGACGCCCTCACGCCGCTGGCCGACGGGGGATACATCTGGCTGCTCACGCCCAAGGCGGGCCGAGATGGCCACGTCGAGCCGAGCGACATCGGCGAGGCCGCGCCGACAGCCGGGCTGTCCCAGACCTCCAGCGTGAGCGCGGCCCGCGACTGGTCGGGCACTCGTCTCGTCGCGCCGAAGGCGCGCAGATAAGCACAGTGCGCCAAATGGCGTGCCGGTAGGCACGCCGAAGGCGCGCCGGTAGGCACGCACCTGACCGGCCGTTCATCTTAATTTTTAGGCCGAACGGACCGTGGTTCCCCGCCTCCGGTCAGGTGGCACACTTGGGTGGTAGCGGGCAATGCCGACTTGGCCGCCTGTGGCGGCAGTGCTGCCTTGGCCGCCTGTGGCGGCAGTGCTGCCTTGGCCGCCTGTGGCGGCAGTGCTGCCTTGGCCGCCTGTGGCGGCGGGCCTCAACCAAGCGAAAGGATCTGGCATGGCGGTGGAGGTAGGCGATCAGGCGCCTGATTTCGAGCTGAGGGACCAGCACGGTACGCCCGTGCGGCTGTCCGGCTTCCGCGGCGCCAAGAATGTCGTGCTGGTCTTTTACCCGCTCGCGTTCAGCGGGGTGTGCACGAGCGAGCTGTGCGCAATGCGCGACGAGTTCCCTGAGGTGACGCGCGACGACGTGGAACTGCTCACCGTGTCGGTGGACTCCACGTTCACCCACCGGGCCTGGTCCGACGCCGAGCACTTCGGCTTCGAGCTGCTGTCGGATTTCTGGCCGCACGGTGAGGTGGCCAAGCTGTACGGTGTGTTCGACTCCGAGCGCGGCATCGCGACCCGGGGCACGTTCATCATCGACAAGGACGGCGTCGTGCGGTGGAAGGTCGTTAACCCCATCCCGCAGGCGCGCGACCTGGCGGAATACTCTAAGGCGCTCGCCGCGCTCGGCTAGCGTCGCAGGTTGGGGAGGCATGGGCCGGAGATGAGCAGTGCCGTGTTACCGCTGCGGCGTGCGGCAGACGGACCCGGAACGGGGTAAGAGTCCCTGGCGGCGCGGGGTGGTGCACGACCAGCTGGTACTCATCTGCCCGGCCTGCCAGGAATCAGCCGATTGGACCGCCGAGCTCGAGCGCTGTACCAAGTGCCGCAGCGCTCACCTGATCCGGCGGCTGGGTCAGGTCGAGTGCCTGGACTGCGGCCTGGTGCGGGAGCCCGAGGCCGTGCTCGATCCCGGGCCCAATCCCGGGCCCAATCCCGGGCTGAATCCCGGCCCGCTGGTCCCGGTCGGCGGCCCCGACGCCGCAGGCCGGGTGCCTGCTGGGTCCCGCCCGCCCGGCGCGGCCGACGCAGCCCTGGCCGACGAGGTCAGCCGCGCGCTAGACCGTATCCTCGGCCGCACCTGATCCCATATAACCCCGTAATAACCGCGGGGTCCCGCTCGTCACGCGCGTTTATTTCCTTCCCACGCGCTGATTTCTGTTTAGGTCCGGTCCCGGCTGGTAGCGCGAGAGTACGGGATCAACCGAACCGCGACGTGGAGGAAGGACGTCATGAACGCCAAAGTGCGTGATGTGATGACGCCGGGCCCCATCGGGGTGGATTACTACCGGTCGATTGGCGACGCGGCGCGGATTATGCGGGACTGGGGCGTCGGCGCTGTCCTCGTGGTCAACGATCGGGTCCTGCACGGCCTGGTGACCGACCGTGATCTGGTGGTCAGGGCCGTCGCGGAGTCAAGGGGGCCGGACGAGCCGGTCGGCCCGCTCAGCAGCGGTGACCTCATCGCGGTGAACGCGGATGACGACACGGCCGTGGCCGTGCGGCTGATGCGCGAGCACGCGGTGCACAGGCTGCCGGTGATCGAGGACGGGGAGGTGGTCGGCGTGGTGTCGCCGGGCGACCTGGCCCTGCCGGACGATCCGGCCTCCGCCCTAGCCGAGCTCGGCCAGACGCACCCGAGGTGAGCCATGACCAGGAAGGTACGGGACGTCATGTCGGCCCCTCCGGTATGCATGGCGGCAACCGAATCGGCGTCGGCCGCGGCGAAGGCCATGAAGGACCGCGGGACCGGCACCGTGCTCGTGGTGGCCGGCGGGCGGCTTGACGGGCTCGTCACCGACCGCGACATCACGATCCGCGTGCTGGCCGAGAACCGTGATCCGCTGACCACGCGCCTGGGCGACATATGCACCACGGACCTGGCCGTGCTCAGCCCGGACGATGACGTCCAGAAGGCCATCCGGCTGGTCCGCGAGCGTGCGGTGCGGCGCCTGCCGGTCATCGCCGACGGAGTCCCCGTGGGCGTGGTGTCCATCGGCGACCTCGCCCTGGACGAAAGCGAGCCGTAGTGACCAGGGTCAAACTGAACATGATCCGACATGATCAAGCCTGACCGAGCATTTCTTAGCGGAATCGTGACAGTTCTTGGCTGAATCGTGCCCGACTGAGTCGGGCGCGTAACCGAGCCGGTAAGCTGCAGACGATGCCGTTTGTGGCCAGAAGGCGGGGGTAGCCGATGGTTCCGCACCCGCGTTCGTCATGGTGCTAGGAGCTTTGTGTGACCCTGCCTGTCGATCAGCAACGTGTGCTCTCTCGGATGGAGGACGCGCTGCAGACCAGCGAGCCCCATCTGGTTTCGATGTTCTCGATCTTCACCCAGATCAACGCGGATGAACCAGTCGGTGACGAACCGCTGGCCCGGCCGCGGCCGCGGCCGCAGCGGGTTCGGTGGTTGGGGGCGGGAACGACGATCTACGCGTTCGTGCTGGTCCCTGTCATGTTCGCCATGATCACCATCGGAGCCCTGCTCAGCAGCCGGGCCCACAGCGTGGCGACCTGTGATACCGGCTACTCGGTGGGCGGCGGATCGCCCTGGGTCAGCCGGCCCTGGTGCCAGATGACCATCCAGAAGACGACGGCCTCAGGCGCGCGCCTGGCCTCGTGTGCCGCCCGGATCCCGGCCTTCCGCTTTGTCACCCGGGGCGCCGGCGAGGCGTTTACCCCGCCCGCGAAGCCGGAACCGGCCACGGCCGGGCCGCCCGCCTGCTAGGACCGAGCCAGGAGAGCCAGTTGCCGATCCAGCACCTGGGGCATGAGGCGGCCGAGTTGCTGAGCCTCACCAACGGTTCGGAGGCCAGGTCGCTGAACCGGCTCGCCGAGCTGGCCGCCTGGCAGGTGCCCGCCTGTGCCGGAGCCCACGCGGCCGTCTGGCGCGACGACGAGGTGACTGGCACCGCGGCCACTCACCCGGACCTGGCTGAGCTCGCGGACCTCCAGCTCGCCCTGGGCCGCGGCCCGCTCGTGACGGCGGCCGATGAGGGCCTCCCGGTCAGCTGCCCGGACACGCTGACGGAGACCCGCTGGCCCGAATACGCGCAAGCGGCACTACGCCGCGGCGTCCGTTGCTCGGTGCACCTGGTACGGGAACTCCCGCACGGCGTCCTGGTCTTGTCGCTGTCCGGCGTGCGCCCCGGCGTGCTCGACGCGCAGTCCCGTCCCATGGCCGACACGCTGGCCGCCTTCGGCGGCGCGATGCTGGCTAACGCGACGGCCTACGGCCAGGCCCGGCGCACGGCCAGCCAGCTGAAGGACGCCGTCGTGGCCCGCTCGGTGGTCGACCAGGCCAAGGGCATCTTGATGCACGCGTTCGGCTGCGGCGCCGAAGACGCGCTGCGGCGGTTGCGCCAGGAGTCCCAGCGCCGCCACATCAAGGTCACCGAGGTGGCCGCCGAGGTCGTGGCGGGCGCCCAGGGTTCCAAGGGTCCGCGTTCCGCCTAACTCGTCCCCTCCGGCGGCGCCTTCACTTTCGCGACCAGGATGGTCATGTCGTCGCGCATGTCGTCCTGGGAGAAGCTGATGACCAGGTTCTGCACCACCCGGGCGGTCTCCGTGGCGGACCGGCCCGCCAGGCCAGCCAGCTCATCGGCCAGGCTGTCCTCGAAGTAGCGCATGTCGGGGCTGCGCGCGTCGGTGACCCCGTCGGAGTAGAAGAACAGCAGGTCGTCCTCGCCGAGCTCGAGCTCCTCGGCCTGCGGGTCGGCATCGGGGAACAGACCCAGCGGCAGGCCCCCGCCGCTCAGTACGTCGACTCGGCCGTCCGGTCGTACCACGGCCGGCCCTGGGTGCCCGGCGCTGGCCAACGTGACGTGCAGTCGGTCGTTCTCCCAGCGCAGGTAGGCGAGCTTGGCCGTCACGAAGCGGTCCTCGTAGTCACCGGCCAGGATGACCTCGTTCACCCTGGCCAGCACGTCCACGGGGTCCGGATTCCAGTGCGCGAGAACCCGGATCGCGTGCCGCGCGGCCGCGGTCATGGCGGCGGCCTCCTGTCCCTTGCCGCACACGTCCCCGACAGTGATGGCCCAGCCGCCCTCGACCGGGAAGACATCGTAGAAGTCCCCGCTGACTTCCAGTCCTTCGCTGGCCGGCTGGTAGGCCGGGGCCAGATCGAGTCCGGGGACCTCCGGCAGCGAGGCCGGCAGCAGGCTGCTCTGCAGCGCTTCGGCCACCTCGGACCGGTGCCGGAACATGCGATCTACCCGGATGGCCACACCGAGGTGTCGACCGAGTTCCTCGGCTAGGCCCAGGTCGGCGAGCTCGAAGCGCCCCTCGCTGGCGGTGCGAGCCATCGTGAGCGCGCCGTAGCTGGTCACCCCGTCGGTGATCGGCACGCTGAGCAGGGAGGTTACGCCGAGCAGCATCAGCAGCGGCGTCCCGTCCGGGGCCAGGCCGAGCAGGTCGGCGTCGTCCGCGTGGGCCAGCACGACCGAGGTACCCGCCGAGTGGACCTGCCCGGGCGCTGAGCCGGGCGGCGGATCCAGCACTCGCACCTTCCTGGCCAGCTCCTGCGACTCCTGATCCTGGGGCCCGATCACGAACTGGCGCCGCAACCGGTCCGCCCGCTCCATGTCCACGATCACCCAGCTCGCGATGTCGCCCGCCAGCAGCCGGGCGCACCGCTGGAGGGTGACCGCCTCGCTGAAGGTGCTGTTGTCGAGCAGGAGCCTGGTGACCGCCGTGACCATATCCATCCGGCGCGTCATGGCCTGGATGAGTCCCTCAGATCCTCCGGCCTCCTTGGGCTCCTTGACCTTCTTCGGGGCTGGGCCGGCCACCGCCGGGCTGAGCGCGGTCACCACGAGCAACCGCGCTCCGTCCTGCATAGTGATGACGTCCACCGTCAAGGTGGCGTCGACCGGGCCTTGCGGTCCGATCAGCCTGCACTCCACCTGGCGGGTCGTCCCCGTTCGCGCGGCCGCGGCCAGCTGGCTGCTGACCGCGGCGCGAGACGGCAGGTCGACGAAGGCGGTCAGGGCCCGGCCGGTCGCGTAGCCGGGCGGAGCGCCGATCAGCTGACCGGCCTTGCCGTTCGCCCGCCGCACCGTGCCGTCGGGCTCGAGCACGAACAACGGCACGGGAGCGTACTGGAAGACGGCCCGCAGCAGGGCTCGTTCCGCGCTGAGCGAATCGGCCGGGCCGGCCGGAGCGCCCTCGCCCAGCTCGGTCGCGGCCAGTTTGGTCAGCACCTCTGCGGCGGCGTCGAGCTCGGCGAACGCAGCGTCAAGTAGGGCCCGTGGATCGGCACCGGGCATCGCGGCGGCTTGGCGGAGCGCGTCGCGCCGCCCCGCCAAGCCGGCGAGGTCAGCGTGAGAGCCGTCCGTCCGGGTGTCTTGCGGCATCTCTCCCGACCATCGTCCCTCGACAGACCCGTGAATCGACTCAATAGTACTGGCGGCAGAACCGCACTAATGCACAAGTATCCGCCGGGGCGATACGCCCCGGCGGATACTTCGCGGCTCGCTACAACGCAGGCCTACCAGCGCCAGCGGGCCGACCTGCGGCGGCTGCCGTACCGTCCGTAGCCGCGGGTGGTGAATGCGCTGACCAGCAGGGCCGCGGCGATCAGCGCGACGATGAAGGTAATCACCGTATGTCCGGCGCCGATGATGGCGGTGGTGATAATCCCGCCCAGCAACGCGGCCACAATGCCGATGAGGATCGTCAGTATCAGCCCGACGTGCTGACGGCCAGGCACGAGCAGCCGGGCCAGCCCGCCGATCACCAGCCCGATGAGCAGCCAGACGATGATGACAGAAGCGGTGAGTGTCATAATCTCTCCTAATTAATGCCTTACGTTGGTACGTTGGCCGTGCGATGTGTCACGGGTCTCAGGCCTCGTAAACGTCCTCCACGATCTCGGTCTCGCCCGGCCGCGGACCTAGTGGCTCGGTGGACAGGTCCCTGCTGGCGTCGATGTGGCTGGATGCCTCCGGGCTGCCGAGCGCGCCTGGGGCGGGCAACCCGGCCCGCACGCGAGTGTTAGCCGGATTGCGGTTGACCTGGGTCGGATAGATGACCTCTTCGACCCGGTTCCCCGGCCGCATGCGGGCCTGCCGGACGAAGAGCCGCCGACCGATCCAGCCGACCTTGCGCCGCGGGACCACCAGTCCGAGGATGCCGATGAGCATGATCACGTAGCCGGCGGTGTGCAGGTTGAAGACAGAGGTATTCGTCGTCACGGCGAAGGCGAGGATCGCCCCGATGCCGATCAGTGCGAGTCCCATACCGGTTTTCATGAGGATCCTTCCGCTAGATGAACGCCCGGGGTCGTCATCCCGCCGCCGCGGTCATTGCGCAGGAGGAGGCGTCGGAGGCCTCGGACGGATCGAGCAGCTTGCTTCTCAGGTGCGCGAGGGCCCGGGCCAGCAGCCGGGAGACGTGCATCTGCGAGATGCCAAGCCGGTCACCGATCTCCGTCTGGGTGAGGTTGCCGTAGAACCGCATCACCAAGATGCGCTGCTCGCGTTCGGGCAGCTCGTCCCAGTGGGCGTTGACGGACTCCATGTCGATCGCGTGCGCGACGCCGGGGTCGTCGTCGCCCAGCACGTCGGCCAGCAGCGCCGGGTCTTCCCGGTCCGACAGCGGGGCGTCCAGCGAGTAGGCGCTGAACACCAGGTCCGCCTGGCGGGCTTCCTGCATGTCGTCTTGGCTGACCCCGAGCCGTTCGGCGAGTTCACCCTCGGCGGGCTCGCGGCCTAGTTGGTGGGTCAGTTCCTCGTTGGCCTTGCGCAGTTCCAGCAGAAGCTCCTGAGCCGACCGGCGGACGTGGATCTGCCACCGCTTGTCCCGGAAGTGCCGCTTGATCTCGCCGCTTACGCACGGCTGGGCGTACGCGGACAGGCTGTCGCCGACCTCGGGATCGTAGTTGTTGATCGCCTTGAGCAGGCCGACGTATCCGACCTGCATGAGGTCTTCGGTGGGCTCCGGGCTGCCGCGGTACTGCCGTACGCACGAGCGGACCAGCTTGCCGTAGCGGTCCACGAGTATCTCGCAGGCTGCGGCGCGCAGTGCGTCGTCGCGGGGCAGCGAGCGGACCTTGGCCAGCAGGGCGTTGTCGGATAGCTCGCTCAGCTCCGCCCTCGATGCGGGCCGGAGGCAGGCACCGTCAGCGCCTGCGGCCGACCGCTGGAGCGTTCCCTTCGTCAACGTGGTCTCCTTGGAACCCTGGGGCATTACGGACGACTAGGGTGTGCCCGGTCCAAGGCGAATAAACGTGCCTTGATGTGAGGATCGTCACATTTAAGCCGCGCCTGGAGGGGAAGCCGAGCCTCAGCTCAGATCCACCCGTGAACCCTGTGAAGACCCTCGTGAGGACACGCGATGACCGCGACTGAGAGTGCTCAGAACTGGCGGTCGGCGGCCGCTTGCCGGTCGGCAGACCCGGACCTGTTCTTCCCCCTTTCCGCGACCGGGCCGGCCGTGCGGCAGATCGCGCGGGCTAAGACGATCTGCGCGGGCTGCGGGGTGCGGCGGGAGTGCCTGGAGTTCGCGCTGGCCCACGATCAGAACTACGGCATCTGGGGCGGGACCACCGCCGAGGACCGGCAGCGGGCCCGGCGGCGTAGGCGGCGGGCCGCTAAGCGGACGGTCGCGGCGTTACCGGCCGGTGAGCCAGCGCTCCATGCAGGCCAGCAGCTCGTCCGTGTCGACGGGCTTGGTCACGTAGTCGCTGGCGCCGGCCGCGATGCTCTTCTCCCGGTCGCCGGGCATGGCGCGGGCGGTCACCGCGATGATAGGCAGCGCGGCGAAGGACGGCATCTGCCTGATCGTGTTCATCGTCGTGTAGCCGTCCATCTCCGGCATCATCACGTCCATCAAGATGAGGTCGGTGTCGTCGGCGCTGAGCAGAGCCTCGACCCCCTTGCGGCCGTTGGGAGCCTGGGTCACGGTCATGCCATACAGCTCGAGCGTGCTGGTGATCGCGAAGACGTTGCGCGCGTCGTCATCGATCACCAGGACCCGGCGGCCTCGCAGCGCCTCGTGGCCCTCCGCCTGGGTCGGCACGACCCGGATCCCGGCCTCGGTCGGCTCGCTGATCAGCGCGGGCACGTCCTCGGGCTGGGCGGCGGACAGGTGCAGCGTGATGCGCTCTCGCAGCTCATCCAGCGACGGAAGCAGCTCGAGGGGCTGTGACCCGAAGCGCAGCCGTGCCAGCCGGGCCTGCGCGCTGTCCAGCTTGTCCCTGGTATGGGCGAGTACCGGGACCGCCCGCAGTTCCGGGTCCTCCTGGAGCCGGTCGAGGAAGGCGAACGCGGAGGCGTCCGCCAGGCCGAGGTCCAGGACCACGCACTGATGCGGCGCGGCGCTGAGCGCCTTGATGCCTTGCTCCGGGCTGACCGCCGTGCCCACGTGCACCGGCCCGTGGATGCCGACCAGATCGGAGACCGCGCTGTAGGCGAGCAGGGTCAGCAGGCCGCCGCGCGCGCCCTCGAGGACCAGCAGCCGCCGGCCGCCTGCCGCCCCGTCGTCCGGCAGCGTCGGCGGCAGGTGCCGGGCCTCGGTCGCGTCGCCTCGGTCCTGACCGTTCGCCGTGATGGCGACCGGCTCGCTGGCCCCGGCGGAGGCGTCACCGCCGACCGCGCCGGGCAGCTCACCGGGCAGGTACAGGGTGAAGGTGCTGCCCTGGGCCAGTTCGCTTACCGCGGTGATCTCGCCGCCCAGCAGGGCGCCGACCTCGCGGGCGATCGACAGCCCCAGTCCGGTACCGCCGTAGCGCCGGCTGAGCGTGCCGTCACCCTGCTGGAAGGCGCCGAAGATCGTGCTGAGGTTCTCCGGTGCGATGCCGATGCCGGTGTCGACCACCGAGAAGGACATAATGTCGTCGCCGGCCGGCGTCCGCCGCTCCGCGTCGAGACCCACGCGGAGCAGCACGTGACCGTGCTCGGTGAACTTGACCGCGTTCGAGAGCAGGTTACCGAGCACCTGACGCAGCCGCTGCCGGTCGGTGAACAGCTCCGGCGGCACCCCGGTATCGGTCTCGACCCCGAACTCCAGTCCCTTCTCCGCGGTGAGCGGCTGGAACGTGGCCTGGATATCCTCCAGTAGCGCACTGAGCGGGAACCGTTCCGCGTGGATGTCCATTCGCCCCGCCTCGACCTTGGACAGGTCGAGGATGTCGTTGATGAGCTGGAGCAGGTCCGAGCCGGCTGAGTGGATCACGTTCGCGTACTCGACCTGCTTGGCGGACAGGTTCCGGCCGGGATTCTGCGCCAGCAGGCGAGCCAGGATGAGCAGGCTGTTCAGCGGGGTGCGCAGTTCGTGCGACATGTTGGCCAGGAACTGTGACTTGTACTTCGAGGCCAGGGCCAGCTGGCGGGCCCGCTCCTCGATCTCCTGCCTGGCCTGCTCGATCTCGGCGTTCTTGGTCTCGATGTCGCGGTTCTGAGCGGCCAGCAGCGCCGCCTTGTCTTCCAGCTCGGCGTTGGACCGCTGCAGCTCCACCTGCTGGGCCTGCAGTTCCTCCGATCGGGCCTGCAGCTCGGACGTGAGGCGCTGCGACTCGGTGAGCAGCGTATCGGTACGCGCGTTGGCGATGATTGTGTTGAAGTTGACCCCCAACGTCTCGGTCAGCTGTTCCAGGAAGTCGGTCTGCACCTGACTGAACGGCGTGAACGAGGCGAGCTCGATGACCCCGAGCACCTGGTCCTCGAACACGATGGGCACGATGGCCAGGTTGGCGGGGGGTGCCTCGCCGAGTCCGGAGGAGATCATCACGTAGCCCTCGGGCAGGTTCGCGACCACGATGGACCGCTTGCTCCGGGCTACCTGGCCGATCAGGGACTGGCCGAGCCGGTACTGGATCGGCTCGGTCTTGTCCGCCCGCAGCCCGTAGCCGGCGATGAGGCGCAGCTGGGTGTCGCCGCCGGCGGCCGGCTCGGTCAGGAAGAACGTGCCGTGCTGCGCCCCGGTCAGCGGGGCGAGCTCGTCCATGATCAGCTCGGCGACAACGGCGAGGTCCCGGTGCCCCTGCATCATGCCCGCGATACGGGCCACGTTGGTCTTCAGCCAGTCCTGCTGCTGGTTGGCCTGGGTCGTCTCGCGCAGCGACCACACCATCGCGTTGATGTTGTCCTTGAGCTCGGCGACCTCGCCCTGCGCCTCCACCGAGATGGACCTGGTCAGGTCGCCGGAGGCGACCGCGCTGGTCACCTCGGCGATCGCGCGGACCTGCCTGGTCAGGTTCCCGGCCAGCTCGTTCACGTTCTCCGTCAGCCGCTTCCAGGTGCCGGACACGCCTTCGACCTCAGCCTGGCCGCCCAGCCGCCCCTCGCTGCCTACCTCACGGGCCACCCGGGTGACCTCGGCCGCGAACGAGGACAGCTGGTCGACCATGGTGTTGATAGTGGTCTTGAGCTCGAGGATCTCGCCGCGCGCCGCCACGTCGATCTTCTTCGACAGGTCGCCTTGGGCGACGGCGGTGGTGACCTGGGCGATGTTGCGGACCTGGCTGGTCAGGTTGTCCGCCATCGAGTTGACGTTGTCGGTCAGGTCCTTCCAGGTGCCGGCGACTCCCTTGACGTCGGCCTGGCCGCCCAGCCGTCCCTCGGTGCCGACCTCGCGGGCGACCCGGGTTACTTCGTCGGCGAAGGCGGACAGCGTGCCGACCATCCGGTTGATCGTCTGGGCCAGCGCGGCCACCTCGCCCTTGGCCTCGACCGTGATCTGCTGGCTGAGGTCGCCGCGTTCTACCGCCGTGGCCACCTGGGCGATTGAGCGAACCTGAGCGGTCAGGTTGGACGCCATCACGTTGACGTTGTCGGTCAGGTCCTTCCAGGTACCCGACACCCCCCGGACCGCGGCCTGGCCGCCTAGGTTGCCCTGGGTGCCGACCTCGCGGGCCACCCGGGTCACCTCGTCGGCGAACGCCGACAGCTGATCGACCATCGTGTTGATGGTCTCCTTCAGCTCCATGATCTCGCCGCGGGCGTCGACCCGGATCTTCTGGCTCAGGTCGCCCTTGGCCACCGCGGTGGTCACCTCGGCGATGGAGCGCACCTGGTCGGTCAGGTTGGCCGCCATGACGTTGACCGACTCGGTCAGGTCCTTCCAGGTGCCGGACACCCCCTTGACGTCGGCCTGGCCGCCGAGCCGCCCCTCGGTGCCGACCTCGCGGGCCACCCGGGTCACCTCGTCGGCAAAGGATGACAGCTGATCGACCATGGTATTGAGCGTGGACTTCAGCTCGAGGATCTCGCCGCGCGCGTCGACGTCAATCGTCTGGCTCAGGTCGCCCCTGGCCACCGCGGTGGCCACCTGGGCGATGTTGCGCACCTGGTCGGTCAGGTTGCCGGCCATGGCGTTGACCGACTCGGTCAGGTCCTTCCAGGTGCCGGACACGCCGGGTACGTAGGCCTGGCCGCCCAGCTTGCCTTCCGTGCCCACCTCGCGGGCCACCCTGGTCACCTCGGAGGTGAACTGGTCGAGCTGATCGGCCATGCCGTTAAAGACCGTGGCGATCTCGTCCATCAACGGGTCGCCGGTCTTGGCCAGACGGGTGCGGAAGTCGCCACCCCGCACCGCCGTCAGCCCTGCGAGTAGCTGTTCAAGCCCGGATTTGTCGAGCCTCGGACCCGGCTGAGCCGTATCAGTCACCAAGCGCTCCCATCAGCTGTGCTGATGCGGCGCGATACCCGCTCAGCACAGTCGTGCGATCTCTCCCGATGGTAGACCGGATGTAACTATCATGGGCCGAACGAACGTCAGCGGCAGGGTAAAGGCGCGAATAGCCCGCCCGCGGCCGTGGTCGCCGATCTCGATTTGTACTGCTTGCACCGCGTAATGACCACGGGTTTGTGGTCGTTTATGGATTAGGGGGACGTCGTAGGGAGAGGCGGTGATGATGACAGGCAGCGACGACGTGCTGCGGCTGACCGCGGTCATCGAGCACCAGCGGCGGGCGCTGGACCGGATCCGGGCTGCGGCCGCGGGGGAGTTGGTCGTCGCGATGGCCAGGGGCGCGCTGATGGAGCGGCTCGGCCTGTCATCGGTCGAGGCCGCCAGCCAGCTCGCCGAGCTGTCCGCGGCGACCGGGGTACCGCTCGCCGAGATGGCCGCCGCGGTCCTGTCACCGGACGCTTCCGCCGGGGCCGATGGCCTGCCCGGCACCGCGGGCGGCTCCGGGGAACCGGACGGCCCGGGCGCACCCGAGTCGGGCCGGCGCGTCACTGGGCCTGGCTCGCTGCTGATCCAGGCCGCCGCTGAACTGTCCGCCGATGGTGCCGAACTGGCCGGCACCGTAGCCGGGCAGGTACTCGGGCCGCTCGGCGCGGCCGCCGTGGTGCTGTGGCTGCTGGACGCGGACGGCGCGCTGGAGCTGCTCGGCGAGGCCGGGCTGTCCCGGGGCGAGGCCAGCCACTGGCAGCACCTCCCGCCGCAGCTGGATTGCCCGGCCCAGCGCGTGGCCCGCGGCGCGGCCGACCTGTGGTGGCCCGCTGGCCGGCCGCAGGACGATGCTGCACCGGTACCCGGCCGGGCGGATGGCGCCCGGGCGGTCCTCGCGCTGCGTGAGCGCGGCGGCCAGTTGGTGGGCGTGATGGAGGTCAGCTGGCCCGAGCCGCTCACGGAGTTCAGTACCGAGGTCCGCCAGCAGCTGCCCGCGCTCGCCGCAGGCTGCGCGCTCGTGATCGCCGCCCGTCTCGAGCACGGCAACCTGGCCGCCGCCCAGCCGAAGGCGGCCCTCTACACCTTGCTGGACGGCCTGGCCGACTCGGTACTCGTGGTGCGGGCGATCAGGGATGACAGCGGGCGGGTGACCGACTTCGGCATCGAGCACGTCAGCCCCGGCTTCCGTGATCTGGCCGGCCGGACCGGGCCTGAGCTGGCCCGGCTGACCCTGCTCGAGGCGTACCCGGCGAGCGTTTCGGGCCTGGGCCTGTTCGCCCGGGCCGTGCGGGTCCTGACCGATGGCGTGCCCCAGCACGTTCCCGGTCCGCTGAGCGAGGCCCTGACCAGCGCGCTCCCCGTCGGCCAGCTTCCGCCTGGCCAGGCTCCCGCCCAGGCGGGTCAGCCCTCGCTGGCCGACCTGCGAGCGGCCAGGTTCTTCGACGGTGTGATCTTCACCTGGCACGCTGACGGCTCGGCGGGCCTGGCCTCGGGAATGCTGCTCGATCACGCCCAGCGGCTCGGCCGCCTCGGCGGCTGGGAGGAGAATCTTGTCACCGGGCTGGTGCGCTGGACCGATTCGGCGTTCGAGCTGTTCGGCCTGGTGCCGCGCTCCGGGACGGAGATCCCGCTGGCGGACCTGCACAGTTACGTGACCGCGGCCGACAAGCCGGTGGTGAAGCGTTTCCGGCAGCGCTTGGCTGAGCGGCGGGAGGCCGCCACCACGACGTTCCGCGTCGTCCATCCTGATGACGGGAGCATCCGCCAGATCCGTGTCTTCGCCGAACCGGTCACGGACGAGGCCGGCGCGGTGGTCGCGCTGCGCGGAGCCTTCCAGGACGTCTCGGCGCATTATCACACGCAGGTCGCCCTGGCCGCGACGCGTGACCAGCTCGCCGATAGCGAGCAGCGGGTCGCCGAGGAGCATCTGCTCGCGCTGCGCCTGCAGCGGGCCATCATGCCGCCCGACGCGGTGCCGGTGGAAGCGGCCGGGATCGACGTGGCGGTGCGCTACCGGCCGGCCGGCCAGGGACATCTGGTCGGCGGCGACTGGTACGACACGCTGCTGCTGCCGGACCAGAACGTGCTGCTGGTGGTCGGCGACGTGGCCGGGCACGGCATCGACGCGGTGACCGGTATGGTCGCGGCCCGCAACTCACTGCGCGGCCTGGCCATCACCGGGCCGGCCCGGCCGAGCTGCTCGGCCTGCTCAACGGTGTCATGTGCCATCTCACCTCCGGAGTGATCGGGACCGTGGTGTGCGGGCGGTACGACCCCGATACGCGCGTGCTGCGCTGGGCCCGCGCCGGGCACCTCCCGCCGGTGCTGGTCCGCGACGGCATCGCCCGGGAGCTTCCGTTGCCGGGCGGGGTCTTGCTCGGCATGGACCCGGACGCCAGCTACGAGGAAGCGGTCCTGCCACTGGCCCTCGGTGACACGTTGCTGCTGTTCACGGACGGGCTGATCGAGCGGCGCGGTGAGTCGATCGAGGACGTGCTCGGGGAGTTCGTGGCCGGGCTGGGTCCCGGTGCCGCGGCGGCCGGGCCGGGCGCCGGTGAGCCGACCGCGGCCGCTCAGGCTGATCAGGTCCTGGCCAGCGCGGTCTCTGATACCGGCGACGACGCTTGTCTGGTTGTGGTCCGTATCCGCTGACCAGGCTGCGGCCAGGATCGTGCGGATCCGGGGCCCAAAGAGAGGGGGGACCGGGCCTCCGGATCCGCGGTCTTGCCGGTTGGCTGAGGTCAGGCCGCCTGGCCGATCGCCCTGTCGTAGACGGCGAGCGTTTCGTCGGCGATGCGATCCCAGGAGTAGCGGGACTTGGCCCGGTCGGCCGCCGCGACCCCGTAGGCCTCGATCAGCATCGGGTGGGCGAGCAGCTGCCGGATTCGCTGGGCCAGCAAGGCCTGGCCCGGCGAGATCAAGATGCCGGTCGTCCCGTCGACCATGGCGTCCATATGACCGCCCACGGCAGGCGCGATGACGGGCGTCCCGCACGCCATGGCCTGCAGTGACGTCGTACCCGAGGGCTCGTACTGGCAGGTGCTCACGACCAGGTCAGCCGATCGCAGCAGGCCAGGCATCTCGCTGTGGTCGACCTTCCCGGTGAAGATCACCCGGTCGGAGATGCCCAGCGTCCCGGCGAAGGCGGCCAGGCTGACGTAGGCGCTGTCGTTGG
Source organism: uncultured Actinomycetes bacterium (assembly GCA_963722055.1). Taxonomy (GTDB): domain Bacteria; phylum Actinomycetota; class Actinomycetes; order Streptosporangiales; family Streptosporangiaceae; genus Palsa-504. Next base: position 616,661 of record CAVRLA010000008.1, read on the forward strand.
GCAGGTCGGCGTGCTCCGGGCCGCCGACGACGAGGAGTTCGGCGCCGGGTACGCGGCTCAGCGCCCGGAGCAGGGTCTGCAATGGCGCCCGCTCGTTCAGGTCGGCGGCGGTGAGCAGCCGCGGTCGGCCGTTCCGCTTCGCCACCGACCCCTCGGGGGTGAAGGTGTCGGTGTCGACGCCCCAGGGGACCACCCTGATCGAGGATCGGTGCACGCCCAGGCTGGCCAGGTCCGAGGCCTCGGCCGAATGAGTGGCGACCACCGCGGCGGCGCTGCGCCCGATGGCGGGCTCCAGCCTGATCCGCGCGGCGGCGGCGCCGTCGGCCTTGACCCGGTCGCGCCGTTCGGTGACCCCAAGCGAGCTGAACTCCTGCACCACGGGAATGCCCAGGTTGCGGGCGGCGGCCAGCGAGGCCAGCCCGCTCGTCCAGCGCAGGGCGTGCACGACGTCCGGACGCTCACGCTCCCAGCTGCTGCGCAGCGGCCCGCTGAAGGCGGGAACCCGCTGCAGCAGGTCAGCGTCTCCCTGGTCGCCGTCGGCCGGGACCGGTCCGGCATTGATGTGCCTGATCCGCACCCCGGCGTGCAGCTCGGCCTGATCGGGCAGATCCGGCTGGTGCTTCTGGGTGAATACGGTCACCTGGTGACCATGGGTGGCGAGCTTACGGGTGAGCTCGGATAGTCCGATGTCGTCGCTGTCCGGTCCGGCGCCGGTGCGCGGGCGCAGCGGTGTCGCGTGCTGGGCTACTAGGGCGATCTTCATCCGAAAGGCCTCCTGGCTGACGAACCTCAGTCACGGTGTTGCCAGCGGAAGCGAAAAAGTGGCACCTCGTCCGCACGCTTCGCGAAAACACCGTGTCGCGTAGAGCGTGCCTGCGTCGTAGGCACCACTGTTGATCAGCATATCCCGTCGCGGCAGTTTTCAAACAACCTGGTCCGCAGCAGGGGCTAACCGGGTTCAGCCAGCTGCGGCGGCCGCCACGCTGTCGAAGACCGGGATCAGCCGGTCGGCGGTGGTCAGCCGCAGGATCTTGGCCACCGCGGCCTGCGGGGACACCAGCGCGAGGACGCCGCCCTGCCGGTCCAGCGACCGGTTCACTCGCAGCAGCGCATGCAGGGCCGAGGAGTCCATGAAGCGCAGGCCGGACAGATCGATGATCAGCATCCGCGGCTGCTGGGACACCTCGCCCTCCAGCAGGCGACGCAATTCGTCCGTGTTCGTCACGTCGGCCTCGCCGGCGATCTCGACCAGCGTGTAAGGCTCGCCTGCGGACTCCCGCGCCGTCACCGAGACCGTCAGCAGATCCACGCACTTGTTGTACCACACGGCGGATTCCCGCGGGACCGTCCTCACCTGGTCAGAAGCGCCCGGAAAACCAGTCCCGCGCGGACACCAGCGATGAGGGCGGAACGCCGGGAGCGGGACGCGCGCGGGTCAGGAACCGGGCAGCTTCATGTGCAGCCGGATCGTAGTGCCTGTCTCATCGGAGCTCATCTCGACCTCATCGCAGACCTGGTTTACGATCCACAATCCGTGCCCGCCCGTGCCCTCCAGCGAGGGTGTGCGCTGGCCCGCCAGCGGGTCGGTGATGATCCCGTCGTCCTGGATCTGGCAGACGATCTCCCGCGTGTCGTACCAGATCTTCAGGGAGCCCGGGGAGTTGGCGTAGCGCACGGTGTTGGCGGCAACCTCGCTGACCGCCAGCACCAGGTCGATCGCGCGCGATTCGGGCAGCCCGGCTTGCCTGGCGTAGCGGTACACCACAGCGCGGACCGCCGCCAGGTCGGTCGTGTACCGGTAAGACATGGCGCCCGGCGCGGCAGGAGACAGTCGGCTGTCGTCGGCCGGCCGGCGGCTGGCGGGAGCTTGTAGTGCCGCGGGTGCGTGCTGCGCGGTCTTTGCGTCCCAGGCCATCAGCAGCAACGATACACCGGAGGTGGAAAAGGGCCGGGTGGCTGGCACTCGTGTCGCGGCGTCTCGAATGCGCCGCATAACCGATCCCGCCCGCATGTGTATTCGCCGTGTACGGGGTAGACGAAAAGGCGACCGGTATTCGCGGCCCTTCGAATGGGAAGGGGCTGCCCGTCTTTCGGAGGTAGATATGCGAGTGGGCGGGATTGTCCTCGTGATTTGGCTGATCATCGGGGTGATAGCGGCCGGCCAGCGCGGATATTACGGCTCGTCGGCCGAGAGCTGTGCTCACGCGGGAACGATCGCGGCCACGGTCGTGGCAGGCCCGCTCAACTACGTGGGCGTGAACCCCAAGGTCGCGTGCCATCTGCCTTCCCCGAGCAGCTAGCTCCGGGTGCCCTTATTCCCGGCGGAACCGGCCTATACGGTAGCCACTACGACCGTAGCGGCTACCCCCGGCCGGCCGGGCCAAACCTGACCCACCCGCAGTCTGTCACACTCGCCCGCGCCGAACAGGCACCTGCCGTGGCTACAGTGAGACGTGGACGAGCTGGCCGACTCCGCGCCCCTGATCAGTGACCCGGCCGGGCTGCGCCGGCGTCTGGCCGACGACGGGTACCTGTTCTTCCGCGGGCTGCTGCCGGCGGGCGAGGTCCGGGCGGCCGGGCTGACCGTACTGACCCGGCTGCGATCCGGCGGGTGGGTAGACGACCGAGACATCCCGTCGATCCAGCCGCACGCCGTCAACTCGATCGACGCGCTCGCCGATCCGGCCTACCGGGCCGCCGTGACCAGCGCCGAATTCAACCGAGTGCCCTACCTGCCGGCGCTGCGGGCGGTGGTCCGCGGCGTCCTCGGCGCCGCGGCCTTCTCCTACCCGGTGAAGGTCCTGCGCGCGGTCTACCCCGAGCGCCCGCAGGCCCGCCCGCGCGGCCGCTACATTCACTACGACTACGGGGTGTCCGGCGTCCAGGACATGCTGACCAGCTGGGTCCCGCTGATGGACATCCCGGTCCGGATCGGCGGCCTGGCCGTTCAGCCCGGCGGCCACCTCGGTCCGCCGCGGCCGCCGCGCCCGCTCAGCCGGTCCGAGCCCGGCTGGGCCACGACCAGCTACGAGCCGGGCGACGTGATCCTCTTCCACTGCCTCACCCCGCACGCCGCCCTGCCCAATACCGGTTCGGCGCTGCGGATCTCCGGTGACTTCCGCTGGCAGCGGCCTGACCAGCCGGCCCCGGCCGAGATGATCCTCGGGCCGCGGGGCCGCCCGCCGGAGCTGTTCAGCCGCCTGTTCTCCCGCGAGCGCTGGTGGGAGCCCGTGCCCGCCGGGCTGGCCCTTCATCCCCGGGCCGACCTGGTAGAACACCCGCCGGGGCCCTCGCGCTTGGTTACCGTGCACCGGGGCTGGAAGCACTGGCGCCCGCCGCCGCCGGCGGCGGTGCATTGACCCCGCAGCGATAGGGACGGTCCAGATCTGCTGGCTGAAGTCCGAATAGTTCGTGGCCTTCATCGCGTTGGCCCGCCCCTGCCGGCATGGCGGACCCGGCGTCTGCGGTATCTCGCCCGAGAGCGGGACGTTTCGGTCGGTCGGCCGGATTTTGGCGCGGTATTGAATGCCTTGACGGGCGCCTTCGCGAGTACGTTCTCAGTACGTCCGCGTGCGCGCTGGCGCAGGCCGCGGGAATTGTCCCGTCCTTGATCAATCCCACCACGCCAGCGTTACGCCGGGAACCTGCGACTGGAGCGCGAGCTCCAGCCAGCATAGGTCAGCCCGGTGCCACGGCACGCGAGCTAGCAAAATAATCAAATCCCCGCTTATCGTTCAGCGCCAGGGCTTGCTTGACCGCCCTACGGAAATCGGAACGTTTCTGCGCGCTGAACGAATCAATACTCTTGCGGACGTTAAGCCGGGCAGGCGCGGCATTCGGCGTCGGCCGTGCGGTAATGGTTAATTCGCTGCTGCCTGTAAGAAACACCGTTGCCGGGCGAAAAGAGCAAGGCCCCCTCCATGTATGAGATGGAGGGGGCCTGGCCTGGCCACGCTGCACCAAGTCGGCCAGTTGCCTGACCTCCCTGGCCCTGCGGGGCCTGGCCACGCTGCACCAAGTCGGCCAGTTGCCTGACCTCCCTGGCCCTGCGGGGCCTGGCCACGCTGCACCAAGTCGGCCAGTTGCCTGACCTCCCTGGCCCTGCGGGCCGCCCGCTGGTGCCGTGCACCCGCGGCAGATACCGGTTTCCCGGCCCCTGCCACGTCCCCTGAGTTTCCTCCGGGGGCGGTACCCGTTTCCAACGGTGAGGTATTTCTACTAGCGCCGGCGGGTATCGCGCAAGGGTTTGCGGCAAAGTTATGGCGAGTTTTTTCCTATCCACACTATGTCCACAGAAAGCGGGTGGTTGTCCGCAGTTAACGGAGGTTATCCACCACTTTATGCACAACCTTTCCACAGATCACCGGCGGTAGCCCAGGGAATACCATGGCGGTCGCCTATATAACATTTTGGTTCCAGGCCCGGGAGCGGTTTGGTCACCGCCGCCCCTCGCCCGGGTTCACCGATCCGGGCGCGGCCTCACGACGCCTGCTCGGCCTGGAGTCGCCGGACCACCTCCAGCGCGTCGCCGACGTGCTGGCCGATGTTGGTCATCGAGTTGAACACGTGCCGGACCTCGCCCTCGCGGTCGATTACGTAGGTGACCCGGCCGGGTATCAGCCCGAGCAGCGCCGGCACTCCGTAACTCTTCCTGACTCGTCCGCCCTGGTCGCTGAGCAGCGTGAACGGCAGGTTGTGCCGGCCGGCGAAGGCGGCGTGCCGACCGGCGGAGTCCGAACTTACCCCGATCACCTCGGCCCCGGCCTCGGCGAAGACCTCGTAGCTGTCGCGGAACGCACATGCCTCCGCGGTACAGCCCGGGGTGTCGTCCTTGGGATAGAAGTACAAGACGACGACCCGCTCACCGAGCCGTTCGGAGAGCCGGACCGGTTCCCCGGACTGAGATGGGAGGGTGAAGTCGGGAGCGTGGTCACCAACCTTGATGCCTGCCATGCGATAAGTGTAGTGAGCCCTCCGCTTAGCCCGGCAGCCGAGGACCTAGCCCCGGAGCCCGTCGGCGGGCAAGATGACCACCATGGCGGATCTACTCGGCAAGTGTGACGACCGGTTCGACAGCGTGCGTGCTGCGCTGGCGCGGAACCTGGACTCGGGCGAGGAACTAGGCGCGTCGCTGGTCCTGGACATCGACGGCGACATCGTGGTCGACCTGTGGGGCGGCTTCTGCGACGAGGGCCGGACGGTGCCGTGGTCCGAGCAGACCATCACCAACGTCTGGTCCTCGACCAAGACGGTGACCAGCCTCGCGGCGCTGATGCTAGTCGACCGGGGCCAGCTGGACGTCGACGCTCCGGTCGCCAGGTACTGGCCGGAGTTCGCTGCCCAGGGCAAGCAGGACGTGCTGGTCCGTCACATCCTGTCGCACGCGTCCGGGGTCTCCGGGCTGGACCAGCCCGCCGTGGTGGAGGACCTGTACGACTGGACCGCGGCCACGTCCCGGATGGCCGCGCAGGCACCGTGGTGGCCGCCGGGCACCGCCTCGGGCTACCATGCGCTCAACTTCGGGCACCTGGTCGGCGAGGTGGTCCGGCGGATCAGCGGCAAGACGCTCAAGCAGTTCGTAGCCGAGGAGATCGCCGGGCCGCTCGGCGCCGACTTCCAGATCGGCGCTGCGGAAAGCGACCCGCTGCGCTTGGGCATCGGCTACGGGCTGCCCCAGCTCGACATCCTGCCCTGGATTCCGGACGCGCGGATCTGTTACTGGGGCGGCTGGGGTGGCTCCATGATCGTGATTGACGTCGGCCGCCGCATGACGATCTCCTACATGATGAACAAGATGGGGCCTGGCATCGTCGGCTCCGACCGCAGCGCCGAATACGGCCAGGCTATCTACGACGCACTAGCCGGCTGAGCATGACGGGCTGGGTGGGCTGCCCGGCCACCGAGACCGCGGCCGCGGTCCGGTCGGGAACGGTCACCGCGGTGCAGGTGGTCTCCGCGCACCTGGACCGTATCGCCAAGCTCAACCCGGAGCTGGGCGCGTTCGTGCGGGTCAGATCGGCTGAGGCGGTCCGGGAAGCGGCGGAGGTCGACGCCCGGGCCGACCGGGCCGAGCTGCCGCTGGCCGGGATCCCGGTCGCGATCAAGGATGTCATCCCGGTAGCCGGGGAGCCGATGCGGCTGGGCAGCGCGGCAGCGCCCGGCACGGCGCAGGAGAAGGATCACCCGGTCGTGGCCCGGCTCCGCGAGGCCGGCGCGGTGGTGGTGGGGCTGACCAACCTGCCCGAGATGTCGATCTACCCGTTCACCGACAGCGCGTTCGGGATCGCCCGCAATCCGTGGGACCGGCACCGCACGCCGGGCGGGTCGTCCGGGGGGTCGGCGGCGGCTGTGGCGTCCGCGATGGTCCCGATCGCGCACGGCACCGACGGACTGGGCTCGGTCCGCATCCCGGCGGCCGTCTGCGGCCTGTTCGGCCTCAAGCCCGGCCCCGGAGTCGTGCCCGCCCAGATAGGCGCGGACAGCTGGGGCGGGCTGCTCGAGAACGGGCCGCTGGCCACGACCGTGGCCGACGCCGCGCTGATGCTGGAGGTGATGGCCGGCACCCCCTTCGCCCTGGCCGACCCACCGCCGCTGCGCATCGCCGTGTCCGTGCGCCCCCCGGGCCACGGCGTCGTCGTCCACCGCTCGTTCACGGCGGCGGTGCGCGAGTGTCCGGCCTGCTGGCCTCGCTGGGCCATACCGTGGCGGCCGATGATCCCGCCTATCCGCTGTGGGCGACGCCCGCGCTGATCGCGTCCTGGTTCGCCAGCCCGGTCGGCGACGCCGCCCCGTACCTGGACGGCTCCGGCCTGGAACGACGTACCCGTCGGCAGGTTCGTGCGGGCCAGCTGGTCCGGCGCGTGCGCCCGCCCGGCGACGGCGACCGGGACCGGCTGCGCGCGGCGTTGCTGCCGTTCTTCGACCGCCATGACGTCCTGGTCATGCCATCGTTGGCTTGGCCGTGCCCGCCTGCGCGGCGCTGGGGTGAGCGGTCCTGGCTGTGCAGCGTGGTCGCCGCGCTCAGGTTCGCCCCGATGACCGGGGTGTGGAACATGGCCGGCTTCCCGGCCGCCAGCGTGCCGTGCCCGCCCGCCCGCGGCCTGCCGGGATCGGTCCAGCTGGTAGCCGCGCCGGGCGGCGAAGCCCTGCTGCTCGCCGTGGCCGCCCAGCTCGAACGCGCCCGGGGCTGGCGCCGCCACGCCCCGGCCTACTCCTGACGGCTCAGTTTCATGATCGTGGGCCGCCTTGGCCAAATACGGCCCACTTTGGCCCATGATCATGGCAGCACTCCACGGCCCCTTGACAAAGTAGTGAGTAATCACTAACTTAGGGGACATGACCGAGACCAAGCAGAGGATGCCCGCGGCGGAACGCCGTGAGCTGGTCCTCGACGCCGCGGTCGCCGAGTTCGCCGTTCACGGCCTGGCGGGCACCTCGACCGAGGACGTCGCCCGCCGCGCCGGGATCAGTCAGCCGTACCTGTTCCGTCTGTTCCCGACCAAGAAGGCGCTGTTTCTGGCGCTGGTCGACCGGTGCTTCCGGCGGGTGCAGGACACCTTTAGCGCCGCGGCCGGCGACCTCACCGGCGAGGAGGCGAAGACGGCGATGGCTGACGCCTACGAGCGGCTCCTCGAGGACCGGACGCTGCTCCTGCTCCAGATGCAGGCCTACGCGGCGTGCGACGATCCCGACATCCGGGTCGCCACCCGGGCCGGGTTCAAGAAGCTGTGGGAGCTGACCGAGCGCCTGACCGGGCTGCCGTTCCAGGACGTGGTGGACTTCTTCGCGATCGGCATGCTGATGAACGTGGCCGCCGCGATGGACCTGCCCGCCGTCGATGAGCGGTGGACCAGCTGGTGCCCCAAGAACTCGCCCGCGTAAATTTTTTTTCGACCCAGAAGTTAGTGACTACTCACTTCCTGGGAGGGAAGATCATGACCGCGAAGAGCCGGACCGCATGGACCTTCGCCATTACCTCGGCCGCCTTGTTCATGGCCTCGCTCGACAACCTGGTAGTGACGACCGCGCTGCCCTCGATCCGGGAGCACCTGCATGCCTCGCTTCAGGGCCTGCAGTGGACGGTCAACGCCTACACCCTCACCTTCGCCGTGCTGCTGCTCACCGGCGCCACGCTCGGCGAACGGTACGGCCGCCGCCGGATGTTCGTCATCGGCCTGAGCCTGTTCACCGCCGGGTCGGCCGCGGCCGCGCTCGCGCCGGGCATCGGCGCCCTGGTGACCGCCCGAGCCATCCAGGGCGTCGGGGCCGCCATCGTGATCCCGCTGACCCTCACCCTGCTGTCGGCCGCGGTGACCCCGCAACGACGCGGCCTGGCGCTGGGCGCCTGGGGCGCCGTCGGCGGGCTCGCGATCGCTATCGGCCCGCTGGTCGGCGGGGCCGTCGTCGAGGGCGCGTCCTGGCAGTGGATCTTCTGGCTGAACGTCCCGATCGGGATCGTGCTGCTGCCGATCGCCTGGACCCGGCTCACCGAGAGCCGCGGGCCGTCCACCAGCCTAGACCTGCCCGGCCTCCTGCTGGCCAGCGTGGGCCTGCTCGGCATCGTGTACGGCGTGGTCCGCGGCAACGATCACGGCTGGACCAGCCTCACCGTGCTGGCCCCCATCGTGATCGGCGCGCTGCTGGTGGCGGCGTTCATCGCCTGGGAACTGCGGGCCCGCGAGCCGATGCTGCCCATGCACCTGTTCCGCAGCCGCGGCTTCACCGTGACCAACGCGGCCTCGCTGCTGATGTTCTTCGGGATGTTCGGCTCGATCTTCCTGCTCGCCCAGTTCCTGCAGGTCGTCCAGCACTACAGCCCGCTGCAGGCCGGCCTGCGGACCCTGCCCTGGACCGGGATGCCGGTGCTCATCGCTCCGATCGCCGGTGCCCTGTCCGACCGCATCGGCGGCCGGTCGCTGCTGGCCGCCGGGCTGGCCCTGCAGGCCATCGGGCTCGGCTGGCTGGCCGCGGTGACCAGCCCCACCGTCTCCTACATCACGCTGGTTCCGGCCTTCGTGATCGCCGGCATCGGGATGTCGCTGTTCTTCGCGCCCGTCGCCAACGTCGTGCTCAGCTCGGTGCGCCGCGACCAGGAGGGCATCGCCTCCGGCGCGAATAACGCGATCCGCGAACTCGGCGGCGTGTTCGGGATCGCCGTGCTCGGCGCGGTGTTCTCCGCCCACGGCAGCTACCTCAGCGGCGCGGCGTTCGTCTCCGGCCTAGCCCCGGCGGTCTGGGTCGGCGGGGCCGCGGTGGCCGTCGCGGCGGCCGCGGCGCTGTTCCTGCCGCGGATGCGCCGGGCCACGGCAGACGTGCCCGCCGCCGAGCAGGCTCGCGAACCGGAACTGGTGCACTGACCCCAACGACCACGGGCCCGGAGCCTCGTCCTAGCGGCGAGGTCCGGGCCCGAGTCGTTACCGGACACGCCCGGCGTACCGCAGGCACCCGGCCCTGACCTGGCCCGCATCGATCGCGGCCTGCGCGACGTCCGCGCCGGCGTCGGCCAGGCCGAAGGCCATCAGCGCGTGCCAGTCGTTGAAGATGTAGACCGGATCGCCAACCAGGTCGTCGATGTCGGCCGCGAGCTGCGCGGCACGACCGGTCACGTCGACGCCGAACAGCGACAGCCGCCACAGCAGGGCCGCGGCGTCCACCACGTCGAGCCACTGGGTGGACCGGCCGACCCGGATGGGGGCGTCATACAGGCGCAACGCCTCGTCGATCTCCCCGAGTTCAAGGTGGTACAGGGTCCGGTGCCACCAGTTGTGGATGGCAAAGAAACTGCCCGACCAGTGGTCAGCCGAGGCGGTGAGGAACTCGATGCCGTCGCGCTGGCTGCCCTCTAAGCGGCCGTTCGGGTGAGTCCCTGGTCAGCCGGGATGCTGCGTCCGGCCGGACCCGTTTTCTTCGGTGTCGGCGATCCGCCGCTGTACCTCCGTCCAGCTGATAGGCAGGTCTGCGCCCGGTACGGTCCAGAACGTGAACGTGGTGGGCCGCATCCGGGGACGGATGACGCTGACGCGGCTGCGGTGCGGGTCCGCGCGGCTGAAGGCGTCCAAGGCGTCCTGGCTCTCCCAGGCCGAGACGGTGAAGAACGTCTTCCGCGCCAGGTGAGCGTCCAGCGCGTAGCCGACCAGTCCGCTGGCCCTGGCCAGCTGGGCCCGGATGGTCAACGTGGCGCTCAGGAAGGCGGGCAGGTCCCAGTACCGGGCCAACGGCAGCCGGGAGGCCATGGCGACGTAGTCGCGGGCCGGATCCGGCGGCGAGAAAGTCGTCCACGGCAATGCGGGCATGGATACCTCCTTGGGTTACTCATCAGGCTGGTTGCTGACCGTATGGCTCATTCTTTTCGCGTGGCCCCGGCATCCAGGTGGCGGCGATGCCACCCAGGATGAGCGCGCCGCCGACCGCCAGGTCGGCCGATACGCGCTCGCCGAGCAGCGCTACCGCTCCGGCCACGCTGACGAGCGGTTCCAGATACAGCAGCAGGCTGGCCCGCTGGCTCGGCAGCCGGGCCACCGCCAGGTTCCAGGCCAGCATGCCCACCACCAGGCTGCCGATGGCCAGGAACGCCAGCTCACCCCAGGCGGCAGCGGGAAGCCGGCTGAGCTGAGCCGAGGTGACCGTCCCGGCGAAGGCGGCGTAGAACAGGCTGCCCGCCACCGTGGACGCCGCCGTCGCGGGCACCGGGCCGCAGGCCCGGCTCACCGGCCGGAGCGTCAGCGTGTACGCAGCGAAGAGCAGGGTGCCGAGCGCGATCAGGCCCAGGCCCGCGAGTTCCCGGGTGCCGTTGCGGGACGACAGGACACCCGGTCCGGCCAGAACCGCCACCCCGACCAGGGCGACCAGGGCGCCTGCCCAGCACCGGCGACTCACTCGCTCTCCGAGGAACAACGCCGCCAGCAGCAGCAGCCAGACCGGCTCGCTGGCCAGCACCAGTCCGGCGGTGGACGCCGGCACCCACTGCAGGCCGACGGTGACCGGCAGGTTGTAGCCGACCATGCCCAGCAAGCCAGCGACGATCAGCCGCGGAACGTACTCGCGCCGGGAGCGGCGCAGCATCGGCCCGCACCAGGGCAGCAGTACGACCGCGGCCACCCCCATCCGGATCACGAGCAACGGCAGTGGCGCCAACTGCAGGACGAGGGCCCGGATGGCGACGGGCGCCATGCCCCAGATGCCCACGGCCACCAGCCCGGCCGCCGTCCCGGCCCCCGAGCCTGACGGGGCGCGACGCGGAGTGGCGCCAACTCCCGTTGCGAACACGAGGTCCAGCGTGCCGTAATAGTCTTATGCAGTTCAACCATTACATAAAGCACTAGGCGGGCTCGTGCAAAGCGCCGATCAGACGGCGTGCCGTGCCGGACTCAGGCCCGCGTGCCGTGCCGGGCTCAGGCCGCGGGCCGTGCCGGGCTCAGGCCCGCGGGCCGTGCCGGGCTCGTGCAAAGCGCCGATCAGACGGCGTGCCGTGCCGGGCTCAGGCCGCGTGCCGCTGGCGCAGCCGGTGATTGGCCACGTTGACCTGGTTGGCGCAACGCAGCGAGCAGAACCGTCGGCGTCCGTTGCGCGAGACGTCCAGGAACGCGGTCTCGCAGCCGTCCCGCTGGCAGACCCGCAGCCGGAAGCCCGAGCCGTCGTCGATGACGTACGCCAGCCCGCCCGCGGTCAGAGCCCGCACCCGGGCGGCCAGGCCAGCCCGGACGGGCGCGTAGTGCAGGTGGAACGGCCGGTCGTCGGCGTGGCGGACCAGCCGGGGACGGCAGTCCGCGGCGAGCAGCAGCCCGTCGGCCCGCTGGGCGCGCTCGGCCTCGGTGGCGGCCTCGAAGACGGTCCGCAGGCATCCGGCCCACGGCTCGAGGGCCCGTATCTGCCGCCAGGTCACGATCGGCTCGTGAACGTCATAACCGGCCAGCACGGTCCCTAGGGCGGTCGGCTCCGCGGCCGAATGGTTCGCCATCCAGCAGGCGATATGCGCCCCAGCCGCCGTGTAAGTGTCGAACTGCATAAGCCAATTACAGCACAGGCGCCTTCCGGCTCCCCCCTATCGGGGCATGTGTGCCACCGGCCCCGTCTACGGGATCGGCGTACCGAAGGCGCGGTCGGCGCGCGTACAGCCGTGACAGGATGCGCTCTTTAGTTTCTTTAATCGATTCTATTCACATTCTCGCGGAAACTATGGCTTACACGGAAGAAAAGGGCAACCATAGCAGCCAAAAGTATCCGCAGAAGCCGGAATTGCCATGGTAACCGGGGTGCGGTCCGGATGACGTGGCGATAGTGGCGGCGGTGACCGCCGGAGCGATCACACGCCTCATCGTGGCCTCAACGGTCAGCCGACGGGCCAGGGAGGCGCATGTTTGTGGAGTTGGCACGTGCCGCTCTACCGGGGCCGATGTGCCACAAGCCCCAAACGGCTAGCGGCGCTCACGAACACGTGACCAAGGCCAAGCCAGACGAACGGCCCAGCCAGACGAACGGCGGCCAAGGCGATGGGCTTACCGTAGTGTCATGCGGGGCGTGCCTTGGTGGGGCGTGATCTCATCGGCCGCGGCTCCGGTCCTGCTGATCGGCGGGTCGACGGTGGCCGCCGGACTGCAGCCGCGGTTCGACCCGGTGGCCGACACGGTCAGCGCGCTGGCCGCGATAGGCGCGACCGACCGGTGGGTGATGTCGCTGGTATTCGTGCTGGTCGGTGCCTGTTACATCGTCACCGGGCTGGCCCTGCGGCCAGCGAGGACCCCCGGGCGCCTGATCCTGATCGGGGGCGCCGCGGCGGGCATGCTGATCGCGGTGAACCCCGAGCACGCCGGGGGCTTCGGCTCGGTTCCGCACTTCGTCTGGGCCAGCATCGGGCTCGCCGGGCTGACGACCTGGCCCGCCTGGGCCTCACGGCGCGGGCCCGCGGTGCCCTGGGGACTACGGCCAAACGTCGCCGCCGCGGCCGTAGCCATCCAGTTCGCCCTGCTCGCCTGGTTCGCCGCCGAGCTCATCCTGGCTGCCGGGCAGGCCGGGCTGGCCGAGCGGGTGCTGGGCGCCGTGCAGGCGGCCTGGCCGCTGGGGGTGGTGCTGTCCTGCCGCCTGGCCACGCGACCGGCCGAGCTGGCCGTCACCGCGTTACGCTCGTCACATGCCGGGCAGCACGCAAACCAGCGAACGCTACAAGTGGGTCGTCCTGTCGAACACCACGCTCGGCGTGCTGATGGCCACGATCGACATATCGATCATGCTGATCGCCCTGCCCGACATCTTCCGCGGCATCGACATCGACCCGCTCGCGCCGGGTAACAGCTTCTACCTGCTCTGGATGATCCTGAGCTTCATGGTCGTCACCAGCGTGCTGGTGGTAAGCCTGGGTCGGCTCGGGGACATGTACGGCCGGGTCAAGATGTACAACCGCGGCTTCGTGGTCTACACGTTCTTCTCGCTGCTGCTCACCGTCACCTGGATGAGCGGGACGGCCGCTGCCCTGTGGCTGGTCATCATGCGGGTCTTCCAGGGCGTCGGCGCGGCCATGCTGCTGGCCAACTCCGCCGCCATCCTCACCGACGCGTTCCCCGCCGACCAGCGGGGCATGGCCATCGGCATCAACCAGGTAGCGGGGATCAGCGGGTCGTTCATCGGGCTGGTCCTGGGCGGCCTGCTCGCCCCCATCCAGTGGCGGCTCATCTTCCTGGTGTCGGTCCCGGTCGGCCTGTTCGGCACGGTCTGGGCCTACCACAGCCTCAAAGAGGTGCCCCGCCGCGGGATGGCCCGGCTGGACTGGCCGGGCAACGTGACCTTCGCCCTGGGCCTGATCGCCATCATGGTCGGCATCACCTACGGCATCCAGCCCTACGCTCACTCGACCATGGGCTGGACCAGCCCGGTGGTCATCGCCAGCCTCACCGCCGGCATCGCCCTGCTCACGGCCTTCGCGGTCATCGAGAGCAAGGCCAAAGATCCCATGTTCCGCCTGCCCCTGTTCAAGATCAGGGCCTTCACCGCGGGGAGCCTGTCGTCCCTGCTGTCCAGCATCGGCCGAGGCGGGCTCATGTTCATGCTGATCATCTGGCTGCAGGGCATCTGGCTGCCCCGGCACGGCTACAGCTTCAGCCAGACCCCGCTGTGGGCTGGGATCTACATGCTGCCGCTGACCGCCGGGTTCCTGCTGGCCGGCCCGGCGTCCGGGCTGCTGTCCGACCGCTACGGCTCGCGCCCCTTCGCCACCGGCGGGATGATCGCGGCGGCCGGCTCGTTCCTGCTGCTGGAACTGCTGCCGATCAATTTCTCCTACGCCGCGTTCGGGCCGATCCTGCTCCTGAACGGGCTGGCCATGGGCACCTTCGCGGCCCCGAACCGGGCCGGGGTGATGAACAGCCTGCCGCCCCAGCACCGCGGGGTCGGCTCGGGCATGAACAGCACGTTCCAGAACAGCGCGCAGGTGCTGTCGATCGGGATCTTCTTCACGCTGATGATCGTGGGCCTGTCCGCGTCGCTGCCCGGCACGCTCTACCACGGTCTCATCGCGCACGGGGTGCCGGCCAGCGTCGCGAACGCCGCGGCGCACCTGCCGCCGGTGTCCACCTTGTTCTCCGCCTTCCTCGGCTACAGCCCGATCCAGCACCTGGTCGGCCCGGCCGTCCTGGCCCACCTGCCCGCGTCGCAGGCGGCCGTGCTGACCGGCCGGAGCTTCTTCCCGTCGCTCATCTCGGGTCCGTTCGCCAGCGGGCTGCACACCGCGTTCGACTTCGCCATCGCCGCCTGCCTGGCCGCGGCGGCCATGTCCTGGCTGCGCGGCGGCAAGTACCACTACCGCGAGGAAGCGGAGCCCGTCCTGGTCCAGAGCACCAAGGCCGCGTAGGCCAGCGCGGCCGCCCCGGCGCCGAGCACCGCACCGGCCACGGCCTGCGCCACGGTGTGGTCCCTCAGGGCCACCCGGGACCAGCCCAGCACCACGACGAGCGCATAGGCCGGGAGCACCAGCGGACCAAACGACAGCGCGAGGATCGCCACCGAACCGGACGCCACGGCGCAGTGGATCGAGATCTTCCAGACCGTGGTGATGGCCGCCAGCACCGCCACGCTGGCCAGCATGAAGGCCAGGTAGCCGGTCAGCAGCCGCGGCGCGCCCAGCACTAGCAGCAGGATCAGCCCGGTTGTCACCGACGCGGTGATGAAGGCCAGCACGACCAGCCGCGGGCGCCGCGCCCCGACGGTCCGGTCGCTCCACTGGCCGCGGCGGACGCCGTAGGTGATGAACAGGGTCGGCAGCGCCGCGGTGAACAGCGCGGCCAGCAGCCCCCAGCCCAGGCCCGCCCGCCCGTCGGCGTGCCAGCCGATCGCGATCACGGTCACGATCAGCCAGTTCTTCGGCTCCAGCCAGTAGGTGCACCGCTGAGCCCAGGCTTGACGAGCGCCCATGACCAGACGGTACCGTCCCCGGTATGGCGGCGCGAAGCGGCAGGCAGTTCCTCGAGCGGCTGTCCGCCGCCCGGGTGCACGTGGAGATCCAGGGCGAGACCGTCACCGGGCACGTCGACGATCATCCGGCCTTCCGCAACGTCATCCACAGCTACGCCGAGCTCTACGACATGCAGCACGATCCGGCCTACCGCGACGTGCTCACCTATCCCTCGCCTACGACCGGCGAGCCCGTCGCCACGTCCTTCCTCATCCCGCGCACGCCACAGGACCTGGACAAACGGCAAAGGGCGTTCAAGCTGTGGGCCGACCGCTCGCTCGGCATGCTGGGCCGAACGCCCGACTACCTGAACAGCGCGCTGATGGCGCTGGCTTCGGCCGCCGACTGGTTCGCCCAGGCCGATCCGGCCTTCGGCGACAACATCCGGCGCTACTACGAGCAGGTCCGCGAGGACGACCTGCTCTGCACGCACACGCTGATCCCGCCGCAGGCCAACCGGGCCGTCTCCGGCAGCCAGCAGGGCGGCGGCGCCCTGATGGCGCATATCGTCCGCGAGGACGACAACGGCATTGTCATCAAAGGCGCCCGGATGCTCGCCACCGTCGGCCCGTTCGCCGACGAGCTACTCGTGTTTCCCTCGACGGTCCTGCGCAACACGCCCGAGGACAAGCAGTACTCCTTCGCCTGCGCGATCCCGAACGACGCTCCCGGACTGCGCTACCTGGCCCGAGAGCCGCTCGACTACGGCCGCCCCCGGCATGATCATCCGCTCGCGTCCCGGTTCGAGGAGTCCGACGCCGTTGTCGTGTTCGACGACGTGCACGTGCCCTACGAGCGCTGCTTCGTGCTCGGCGACCCCGAACTGTGCAACGGCTTCTACACCCGCACCTCGGCCGTCGCGCACATGACCCACCAGGTGATCGCGCGCACCACGGCCAAGACCGAGTACATCCTCGGCCTGGTCAGCCTGCTCACCGAGGCCATCGGCATCGAGCAGTTCGGCCACGTCCAGGCCGACGTCGCGGAGGTCATCACCACCCTGGAGATGCTGCGGGCCTTCGGCCGCGCGGCGCAGGCCGACGCCGAGCCGAACGAATACGGCGTGCTCACGCCGGCCTGGGCCCCGCTGAACGCGGCCCGCAACCTGTACCCCCGGCTCTACCAGCGATTTCCCGAGATCTTGCGCAAGCTTGGTGCGTCGGGCCTGATGGCCACGCCCACCCAGGCCGACGTGACCGGCCCCGCCGCGGCCGACATCGAGACCTACCTGCAGGCCGCCGCGCTGGGCGGCGCCGAGCGGGTCGCTCTGTTCCGGCTGGTCTGGGACACCTGCATCTCGGCCTTCGCCGGCCGCCAGGCGCTGTACGAGTACTACTTCTTCGGCGATCCGGTCCGGATGGCCGGCCCGTACGTCAACAGCTACGACCGCGAGCCCTATAAGGCCGCCGTCCGCGCCTTCCTGGACCGATCCTGACGGCGCGGCAGGTCCCCAAAACGGGGTATGAGAGCTAATATCGCAGCAAGCCTATGGCCGGGTTCATCTGCTGGCCGCCGGAGGGAAGATGTTCAACAGGGGAACATTGATCCTGTTCATCTGGCTCATCATCGGAGCCCTCGCCGCCGGCCAGCGTGGCTACTACAACTCTCCCACCTTCGGCTGCACCCAGGCCGCGACGATCGCGGTGACGATCGCCGCGGGCCCGCTCAACTACGTCGGCCTGAACCCCCGGATTTCCTGCAGCGCCCCCCAACCCAGCGGCGGCTGAGCTCCCGATCCTTCCTGACCGCACGCACCACGTCCCGTTCCATAAAAATATTTATCCGGAACGGATCGTGGCTCTCCGCCCCGCCGCCCAGCGTGCCTAGCTGGGGTACTACAGTTACGTCGCAGCCAGCCTCGGGGCTGCCATGGTCGCGGTTGATGGAGGTCACGATGTCTGAGTCTCAAGACGAGTTCGGCGGGCGCCAGCCGGCCGACGACACCGACCAGTTCGGCGGGCAGCAGCCGGCGGACGACACTGACCAGTTCGGCGGGCAGCAGGCCAGGCGACACCGATCAGTTCGGCGGGCCGGAGCCGCCGGCGACACTGACCAGTTCGGCGGCCCGGAGCCGGCCGACGACACCGACCAGTTCGGCGGACCCCAGTAGGGTTCGCCGGTCAGCGAGGAGTGGCGCGCAGCTTCTCCTCCGCCAGCTGCCGCAGGCGGTAGCGCTGGGTCTTCCCGGTGATGGTCTTGGGCAGTTCGGTCACGAACTCGACCACGCGCGGGTACTTGTACGGGGCGATGGCCCGCTTGGCGAACTCCTGCAGCTCTGCAGCCTTTTCCTGGGCGGCCTTGTCCTGGCCCGCGGCCGCCGGATCGCGGAGCACCACGTAGGCCTGGACGATCATGCCCCGGTCGGGGTCCGGCGCGCCGATCACGGCCACCTCGAGCACGTCCGGATGGCCGAGCAGCGCCTCCTCGACCTCGGCCCCGGCGATGTTGTAACCGGACGAGATGATCATGTCGTCGCTGCGGCCCTGGTACCAGTAGTAGCCGTCGGCGTCGCGGATATAGGTGTCGCCCGTGATGTTCCAGCCATGCTGCACGTAGGTCCGCTGGCGCGGGTCCGACAGGTAACGGCAGCCGGTCGGGCCCTTGACCGCGAGCCGGCCGGACTGGCCGTCGCCTACCTCGGCACCGTCTTCGTCCAGGATCGCCGCCCGGTAGCCGGGGACGGGCGTGCCCGTCGAGCCCGGCCGGATGTCACCGTCGGCCGCGGCAATGAAGATGTGCAGCATCTCGGTCGAGCCGATGCCATCCATGATCGCGATGCCGGTGGCGTCGCGGAACTGCTCCCACACCGACCTCGGCAGCGTCTCCCCGGCCGAGATGCAGCGCCGCAGGTTTTTCAGCGCGGCCGCCTTCCCGGCGGCCAGCATGGCCCGGTAGGCGGTGGGCGCGGTGGCCAGGACGGTGACGCCGTGGGCTGCTACCGCGTCGGCGAGTTCGGCGGGGGTGGCCCGCTCGATGAGCAGCGTGGAGGCGCCGGCCCGGAGCGGGTACAGCAGCTCGCAGCCCAGCCCGAAGGTGAAGCCGAGCGGGGCGAGCCGGCAAATACGTCGTCGCGGTGCGGCTTGATCAGATAGTGAGAATAGGTGTCGCAGGTGGCGAGCAGGTCCCGGTGGAAGTGTATGGTCACCTTGGGCTGGCCGGTGGTGCCGGAGGTCGACGCGAGCATGGCCACGTCGTCGGCGGCGGTCAGCACCGGGGTGAACACGCCGTCCTTGGCCGCGCACCGGGCGGCCAGGTCATCGGGCCCGTCGCCGCCGTAGTACAGCGTCGTCAGCCCCGGCGCGCCGGCCGCCAGGTCCGCGGCGATACTGTGGTCGCAGATGGCCAGGCTCGGCTCGGTCAACCCGACGATGGTGGCGATCTCTCTGGCCCGCAGCAGGGCCATGGTGGTGACCGTCACCCCGCCCGCCTTGATCACGGCGAGCCAGGCCGCGGCCAGCCACGGGCCGTTCGGGCCGCGGAGCAGGACCCGGTTGCCCGGCTGCAGGCCGAAGTCCTCGGTCAGCACCTGGGCGAGCTGGTTGGTCCGGCGCACGGTCTCGCCGTACGTCCAGGTCTCGGCGGGCGAGCGCAGGCACGGCCGGTCGTCCCCCTCGCGGGCCGCGGTCGCGTCGAGCAGCTCCGCGGCGCAGTTCAGCCGCTCGGGGTACCTGAGCTGGGGGAGGTCGTAGAGGAATTCCGGCCACTGATCCTGCGGGGGGAGCCGGTCACGGCAGAAGGTGTCGACATGCGCCGTAGGGGAGAGCCACATCTGGCCGCACTTCCTTGTGTCCCGTAGGTCCCGTAGGGTAGATCACCAGTATTTATCTTTTGTGACGGCAGTCAAGAGATCGCTATACCTGGAGCGCCCGAGATGAGCCCGTTCCGTGCTTCGGCCCCGCTGACCAGCCAGTGGAAGCACTTCCGCTTCGCGCTGGACGACGGGGTGGCCACCGTGACCCTCGACCGGCCGGACAAGCTCAACGCGCTCACCTTCGAAGCGTACGCCGACCTGCGCGACCTGCTGGTCGAGCTCCCGCAGCGGGGCGATGTGCGGGTCCTGGTCATTCGGGGCAGCGGCCGGGCGTTCTGCTCGGGCGGGGACGTCAACGAAATCATCGGGGTCACCCTGTCCATGACGCCAGACCAGCTGCTGGCCTTCACCCGGATGACCGGTGAGGTGATCCGGCTCATGCGCGAATGCCCGGTGCCGATCATCGCGGCCGTGCACGGCATGGCGGCCGGGGCCGGCGCGGTGATCGCGCTGGCCGCCGACTTCCGCGTATGCACCCCCGCGGCCCGGTTCGCGTTCCTGTTCACCAAGGTCGGGCTGTCCGGCGCGGACATGGGCGCGGCCTACCTGCTGCCCCGGCTGGTCGGGCTGGGGCACGCGACCCGGCTGCTGATGCTCGGCGACACGATCGGCGCCGACGAGGCGTTCCGGATCGGGCTGGTCTCCGAGCTGGCCGACGCGGACGCGTTCGAGGAGGCCGTAGGCAGGCTCGCGCACCGGCTCGCCTCCGGGCCGACCCAGGCCTACGCGCAGACCAAGGCGCTGCTGACCAGGGAGCAGGACATGAGCCTGTCGGCCGCGGTTGAGCTGGAGGCGATGACCCAGGCGCTGTTGATGAAGGGTGCGGACTATGCCGAGTTCCACGCCGCGTTCACGGCCGGCCGCCAGCCCCAGTGGCAGGGCCGCTGACCGTCCGGCGGCCCCTGGCCATCAACGCGAACCCCTCTAGGCTATGTCTGTGGAGACGTTCACGTTTCTCTTCACCGACATCGAGGGCTCGACCGCTCTGCTGCGGCGCCTGAGAGAAAGCCTCTACGCGCAGGTACTCGCCGATTATCGCTCGCTCATCCGGGCGGGCCTGACCGCTCACGGCGGTCGAGAAGTGGACACTCAGGGAGACGGGCTGTTCGCCGTGTTTCCCTCACCGAGCGCCTGCGTGGCCGCGGCCATCGACATGCAAGAGGCCCTGGAGACTCACGCCTGGCCCGGCGGGGAGCACGTCCGGGTGCGGATGGGCATTCACACCGGCGAGGCGTCGCAGACCGCTAACGGCCTGATCGGCCTGGATGTCCATCGCGCCGCCCGGGTGGCCGCGATCGGGTACGGCGGCCAGATCCTGCTCTCCGAGGCCGCGGCGACCCTGGTGCGCGATTCCCTTCCGGCCGGGGAGGCGCTCGAGGATCTCGGTGTCCACCGGCTGAAGGACCTGGGACGCCCGGAGCGTATCTTCCAGCTCCAGGTCCCGGGCCTGCATGCGGAGTTTCCTCCGTTGCGCTCGCTCGGCAACCCGGCGCTGCTGAACAACCTCCCGGCCCAGCTGTCGACGTTCGTCGGACGCGCCAGGGAGCTGTCTGAAGTCCGCGCCCTGGTGGAGTCCTCGCGCATGGTCACCCTGACCGGGGCCGGCGGATGCGGCAAGACCCGGCTGAGCCTGCAGGTGGCCGCCGAGATGCTCGACGGCTCGGGCGACGGGGTGTGGCTGGTCGAGCTGGCCGCGGTCTCCGATCCGGACGCCGTGCCGTCGGTCATCACCGAGGCGCTGGGGATTGCCCCGCAGGCCGGTCTGCCGCCGCTGGAGATCTTGCTCGATGCCCTGGCTCCGCAGGACCTCCTGATCGTGCTGGACAACTGTGAGCACCTGATCGACGCCTGCGCCAAGACCGCCGATGCTCTCGTCCGGCGGTGCCCGCGGGTCCATCTGGTGGCCACTAGCCGCGAGCCGCTCGGCATCAACGGAGAGACCATCTACCGGGTGCCGTCGTTGTCGCTGCCCACATCCGACGAGCCCGCCTCCGCGGGGCCCGAGTCTTCAGATGCCATCGCGCTGTTCGTAGACCGGGCCCGGACCCAGAGCGCCGGGCTGACGGTCAACGAAGAGACGCTCCCGGTCATCGTGTCGATCTGCCAGCGCCTGGACGGGCTGCCACTGGCCATCGAGCTGGCCGCCGCCCGGTTGCGCTCCCTGTCCCTGAACGGCCTGCACGACCGCCTCGACCAGCGCTTCCGCCTGCTCACCGGCGGCAGCCGCACCGCCCTGGCGCGGCAGCAGACGCTACGGGCCACCGTCGACTGGTCCTATTCGCTGCTCAACGGCGCCGAGCAGTCGCTGCTGCGGCGCCTGTCGGTGTTCGCGGAGACCTTCGATCTCGACGCCGCCGAGGCGGTCTGCGGCTTCGGTGACATCGCCGTATTCGACGTCGCCGAGCTGCTTGGTTCGCTAGTGGACAAGAGCCTGGTCATGGCCGAGCCAGCGGGAGGCGCGCTACGCTACCGGCTGCTGGAGACGATCCGCGAGTTCGCCGTGGAACGCCTGGCCGACGCGGGCCAGGACGAGGCCGCCGTCGTCGTGGCGGCCCACTGCCGGCACTACTTGTCCGTCGCCGAGGCGGCGGCCCCGCATCTGAGGGGACCCGACCAGGGCAGCTGGTTCGGTCGGCTGGACGCCGATCAGGTGAACCTGCAGCGCGCGGCGAGGTATGCGTCCAGCGTCTCGGGCGGGACCGAGCAGGTCCTGCGTCTCGCCGTGGCCCTGGACCGCTACTGGATGGCGCGTAGCCGGGCCGAGGAAGCCCTGGCCCTGGTCACGGCGGTGCTCGAGCGGCCCGAGGCCCGGACGGACCCGCTGCTGTTCGGCAACGCCCTGATCGTGGCCGTACTGGCCGCCCGCGCCAGCGACGTAGCGTTGGCCCTGAGGTACGGCGAGCAGGCGGTCGAGTTCGCCCGCCAGCTGGACGATGACCGGCTGCTCATTCAGTCTCTGGCGGTGTTCAGCAGCGCCTGCTACTTCGCGGGCGAGGCCGAGCGCGGGGCACCGCTCGGCCAGGAAGCCGTCGAGCGGGCCCGGCCGCTGGGCGATGACGTCCTGCTCGCCGAGGCCCTGTCGGGTTACCTGCTGAGCCTCGACGCGGTCAACCCGGTCCGTTCCGGGAAACTGTTCGACGAGGCCATCGCCTGCACCGACCGATCCGGTGACCAGCAGTTCGCGGCCATCCTGCACAACAACGCTGGCGCGCGCGCGCTCCGCGTTGGGGACATCCCCGCCGCCCGGGCCCATCTGGAGGCGGCGGCCCAAGCCTCGCGGGCCAACGCAGAGAACATGGACACCGTCGCGATCAACCTGGGCTGGGTGCGGCGCCAGGACGGTGACCACGACGGCGCGCGGTGCAGCTTCGAGGACGCGCTGCGGTCGAGCCGCCGCAGTGGCGAGCGCTTCAACATCGCCTACGCCGTGCTCGGCCTGGCTTGCCTGGCCGAAGACACGGGCGAGTGGCCGCGAGCCTGCGTGCTCCACGGCATCGCGCAAGCCGCTCTCGACCGGACCGGAGAACCCTGGCAAGAGCCCGAAGTCCGGTATCGCCGAGAAAGCCTCGCCCAGGTCCGCGCGCACGTGGGTGCGACGCAGTTCGAACGAGACTACGCCCGGGGCATGGCGCTGAGCTCCGACGCGATTCTCGACCTGGCCTCGCGGAAGGACCCGCGACGGGCCGCCCGGACCGAGCATTAGTCGCTCTTCCTCGAACCGCGCGGCCAACCAGTCAGCCTGTTGGTGATCCATGGCCCCATGAACCGCGCCCCCGGCCGGATGTGACCAGGAATGTGGCTACTCCTCCTTGCGGGCGATGCCGAGGATCCGCGGCGCTACCGGCCAGAAAAACGCATCCGGCGGGAACCGGAAACCACGGCACGTCTGGATAGCGAAGACCTGCTCGATGGCCGCCCGGGTCTGACGCTGGACGTGGCACCCGCCCATGAGGCGCGGCCAGAACGAGGTCGGCGGCCTGCTGGAAGCCGGCGAACAGGAGGTCTCGGCTACGCACGTGCTCGTAGAAGCGCAGCTGCCCGCCCGGCCGCAGGACCCGGTGGAACTCGGCCAGCGCCGCGGGCACGTCGGCCACCGAGCACAGCAGCCCGGACACCACGACGGCGTCAACGGAGCCGTCCGCGGCCGGCAGCTCGTCCGCGGTCCCGTCGGCGACCCGGATCGGGACCGGGGCCGCCGCGGCCGCCTCCACCGCGCGGCTGCGCAGGTACGGTTCGGGTTCGACCGCGACGACCTCCTGCACCGAGCCAGGGTAGTGCGGGAAGTTCAGGCCGTTGCCCGGGCCGACCTCTATCACCCGGCCGGACAACCCGGCCAGCATCTCCTGCCTGAGTTCCCGGTTGCCGCGTTCCTCGTTGCGCCCGCCGAACCGGGCGAAGTACCGCGCGAAAAGCGGATTGTTCACCAGCGCCATGGCTATGTACCTATCACGTCTCGCCTGCGGCGCCTTTGCTCAGGCCAAGATGTTGCACATATGAACAGCCGGCCAGCGGCCCACCGCGCTGCACCGCCGGGAAGACCGCTGAGGAGGAGAGGCCATGCCCGTCGACGTGCTCACCGAGATCACCATCGCCCGGTCGGCCAACGCGGTCGCGGCGTACGCCGCCGACCCGGCCAACGCCCCGGCCTGGTACGAGAACATCGCCTCGGTCCGTTGGGAGACCGAGCCGCCGCTGCGCACCGGGTCGCGGCTCGCCTTCACCGCCCGCTTCCTGGGCCGGCCGCTGGCCTACACCTACGAGATCACCGAGTTCGTCCCGGCCGAACGGCTGGTCATGCGGACCGCGCAGGGGCCGTTCCCGATGGAGACCACCTACACCTGGCAGGCCCTCGATGACCGTTCGACCCGGATGACGTTGCGGAACCGCGGCGAGCCAGCCGGGTTCTCCAAGCTGGTCGGCTCGGTCATGACCGCGGCCATGCGCCGCGCCAACCGCAAGGACCTCGCCAAGCTCCGGCAGATCCTAGAGGCTGGCTAGCTGGTCAGCGGTACAGTTCGCGGGCGATGATCGAGCGCTGGACCTCCGAGGCACCCTCATAGATGCGCGGGGCCCGCACCTCGCGGTACAGGTGCTCGAGCAGGTGGCCTTGGCGTAGCGCCCGCGCCCCGTGGATCTGCACCGCCGCGTCCACTACGAACTGGGCCGTCTCGGTCGCGAACAGCTTGGCCATCGCCGACCTCGTGGTGATCCGCCACCCGCCGCCCTGGTCCCCTTGGCTGCCCGCGTCGTAGGCCGCGGCCGCCGCGTAGACCAGCAGCCGCGCGGCCTCGGTCCGGGTCGCCATCTCGGCCAGCAGGTGCGAGATGGCCTGCTGGTCCTTCAGCGGCCCGCCGAACGCGGTCCGGGTCCCGGCGTGCTGAACGGCCGCATCGAGGGCGGCCTGGGCCATGCCGACCGCGAACGCGCCCACGCTGGGCCGGAACAGGTCCAGCGTGCGCATCGCGACCCGGAAGCCGCGGTCCTGCTCGCCGAGGAGTTCGGTCCGGTCCACGCGGACGCCGTCGAAGGTCAGGCGGCCGATCGGGTGCGGGCTGATCATGTCCAGGTGCTCGCCAGCCAGGCCGGGCCGGTCGCCGGGCACCGCGAACGCGCTCACGCCCCGGGCGCCCGCCCCGGGCGTGGTGCGGGCGAAGACGGTGTAGACGTCGGCTTCGGGGGCGTTGGAGATCCAGGTCTTCTCGCCGGTCAACCGCCAGCCGTCGCCATCCGGCTCGGCCCGCAGGCTCAGCGCGGCAGCGTCCGAGCCCGCCTCGGGCTCGGTGAGCGCGAACGCCGCCACGGCGTCTCCAGCGGCTACGGCGGGCAGCCAGCGGCGGACCGCGTCCTCCTGGCCGGACTGCAGGATGGGGTAGGCGCCCAGGCCCTGCAGGGCCAGCGCGGTTTCCGCCTCGGTGCTCTGCGTGGCCAGCGCTTCCCGCAGCAGGCACAGCTCGGTGGCGGCGGCCTCCCGGGACAGCGCGTCGCCGACCAGACCTGGAAACAGCCGGGGGAGCAGGCCGAGTTGGCCCATCGCCTTGATCAGCTCGCGGTTCACGTGGCCCGCCACCCCGGCCTCGGCGATCGGCCGCAACTGTGCGGCAGCGATCTCGCGGACCTGATCGGCGAAGGCCCGCTGGGTCTCGGTCAGCGCGAACGCGGTCATCGGGTGTTCTCCACGCTAGCGGCTTCCTCGGCTCTGGCGCCGTCCTGCGCTGTGGCGTTGTCCCGTGCGCTAGCGGCTTCCTGCGCTCTGGCGGCGTCCCCCGCTGCCGCCCCCGGGCGCCAGCGGGCGTGCGCGGTGCCCGGCGTCCCGGCCCTGATCAGCTCGAGCCGCGGCCGGGGACCGTCCGTACGTCCGGCCTGCGGCCGTCGGCGGCCAGCGGCGAACGGGTCCGGCCACACCGCGCCCGGGCCGGCGTATCCCTGCTCGGCGGCGGCGTGCAGGGTCCACTGCGGGTCGTACAGGTGCGCCCGGCCGAGCGCGCACAGGTCGGCCCGGCCCGCCAGGATGATCGAGTTCACGTCGTCGTAGGACGAGATCGCGCCGACCGCGATCACCGCGACGCCGTACTTGGTGCCGATCTCGTTCCTGACCCGGTCCGCGTACGGCGTCTGGTAGCTGCGGCCGAAGGCGGGCTTCTCGTCGCTGACGACCTGCCCGGTCGACACGTCGACGCCGGCCGCGCCGTGCTCGGCGAACGCGCGGGCGATCTCAACCGTGTCGTCGATGTCCAGGCCGTCCGGGTGCCAGTCGGTAGCCGAGATCCGCACCGTCACCGGCCGCTCCTCCGGCCACACTGCCCGGATGGCGTCGAAGACCTCGAGCGGGTAGCGGAGCCGGGCGGCCAGCGATCCGCCGTACCGGTCGGTACGCCGGTTGGTCAGCGGGGACAGGAACGAGGACAGCAGGTAGCCGTGCGCGCAGTGCAGTTCGAGCAGGTCGAACCCGGCTCGCGCCGCGGCCCGGGCCGCCGCGACGAACTGGTCCTTGATCTCGGTCAGCTCGGCCACGGTCAGCTCGCGCGGCGTCTGGCTGTCTGCCTTGTACGGGATAGCCGACGGTCCGCAGACCTCCCAGTTGCCGTCCGGTAGCGGGTCGTCCATCCCCTCCCACATCAGCTTGGTCGAGCCCTTCCGCCCGGAGTGCCCGAGCTGGATCCCGATCTTGGCGTTCGTCCGCCCGTGCACGAACCCCGCCACCCGCCGCCAGGATTCTTCCTGCTCGGCGGTGTAGATCCCGGTGCATCCGGGCGTGATCCGGCCGGTGGGGGAGACGCAGACCATCTCGGTCATGACCAGCCCCGCGCCGCCCAGCGCCTTGCTGCCCAGGTGCACCAGGTGGAAGTCGCCCGGCACGCCGTTGGTGGCCGAGTACATGTCCATCGGGGAGACGATGACCCGGTTGGGCAGCTCCAGCCGGCCGATCCGGAACGGCTGGAACATCGGCGGGCACGCCGCGCGAGCGTCCTCCTGGCTGGCCGCGAACCACTCATCCATCGCGGCCACGAACTCGGGGTCACGCAGCCGAAGGTTGTCGTAGGTGACCCGGCGGCTGCGGGTCATGATGTTGAACGCGAACTGATGCGGGTCCTGGTCGGCGTACTGGCCGAGGTTCTCGAACCACTCCAGGCTGGCCTGCGCGGCACGCTGGGTTGAGGCGACCACCGGCCGTCGCTCGGCCTCGTAGGCGGCGAGCGCGCCGTCCACGCCGTCCTGCTCCTGCAGGCAGGCAGCCAGCGCCAGCGCGTCCTCCATGGCCAGTTTGGTGCCCGAGCCGATGGAGAAGTGCGCGGTGTGCGCGGCGTCGCCCAGCAGGACCACGTTCTGGTGCCGCCAGGTCTGGCACCGGACCGTGGTGAACGCCGTCCAGCGGGAGTTGTTGGCGAACAACTCGTGCCCGTCGAGCATGTCGGCACACAGGTCGCGGATGCGCTCGATCGAGGCCTCGTCGCTCTGGCCCGGCGCCAACCCCGGGGCCGCGGTGAATCCGGCCCGCCGCCAGACGTCCTCGTGCATCTCCAGGATGAAGGTGCTGGCCCGGTCGCTGTACGGGTAGCCGTGTACCTGCATGATCCCGGCCGGGGTGTCCAGGATGTAGAACTTGAACGCATCGAACACCAGGTCCGTGCCCAGCCAGATGTACTTGCACCGCCGTCTTTCCAGATCTGGCCGGAACGTAGCGGCGTACGTGCCCCGGGTCAGCGAATTCGCTCCGTCGGCGGCGACCACCAGGTCGTAATCCGCCGCCAGGGCCGCTACGTCCGGTGCCTCGGTGCGGAACAGGACCCGTACCCCGAGCTCCGCGCAGCGGGCCTGCAAGATGGCCAGCAGCCGCTTGCGGCTCATCGCCGCGAAGCCGTGCCCGCCCGAGGTAAAAGTAGTAGAGCGCCGGTGCACGTCGATGTCGTCCCAGCGGGCGAACTCCCGGCGCATCCGCGAGAAGATCTCGATGTCGGCATGCTCGATGCCGCCCAGGGTCTCGTCGGAGAACACCACCCCGAAACCGAACGTGTCGTCGGCGGCGTTGCGCTCCCAGACCGTGATGTCATGCCGGGCGTCGAGCTGCCGGGCCAGTGCCGCGAGATACAGGCCGGCCGGGCCGCCGCCCAGGACCGCGATACGCACGGTGCACACTCCTTCCGTGCCTGCCGTCCCATTCCGTCAACCGATCGTATGCCGGAACTTCTACGATCGTCAACAGAACGCAATATTGTTCCGATGGTCTTATCGTAAGGAACCAGAGGGATAGGAGACCAGTCACCATGACGGAGGAGACCGTCAGCGCGACGACCACGATCAGCGCATCGGCCGAAACCGTGTTCGCGGTGCTGGCCGACCCATCCCGGCATGCCGCCGTTGACGGCACCGGCCGGGTTCGCGACTCCCTCGATGGCCAGCGGCTGACCGGCTCAGGTCAGATCTTCAGGGTGGCCATGTACCACGAGAACCACCCGGACGGCAGCTACGAGATGGCCAACCAGGTCCTCGCGTTCGAGCCGCCGCGCGTCATCTCGTGGAGGCCGGGCTATGTGTCACCGGCAACCGGCGAGCTGGAGTTCGGCGGCTGGGTCTGGCGTTACGACCTGACCCAGCTCGGTCCAGACGAGACCGAGGTCACACTCTCCTATGACTGGTCGGCGGTCGGGCCGACTCCCCGCCAGCGCATTCAGTTCCCGCCGTTTCCTCCAGACCATCTCGAGAACTCGCTGAGCCACTTGGCCGCGATCGTTGCGCAATAACGACGCGCCAGCTGGGAGCTACCCGGATGAACGACTCCCCGGCCCTCCGGACTACCCGGGCTCGTGTGCCGCGAGCTTCCCAGCGTTATGCATGCCCGGCCTCACGGTGCCCGGGCCGTGGGCACGCGGCGAGGGGCTCACTAAGGTTCACCCATGGACGTGGAGCGGATCAACCCGAGCGAACTCGCCCGGCCCTCCGGCTTCTCGCACGCGGTGTCCGTGACCGCGGGCCGGATGGTGTTCCTGGCCGGCCAGGTCGGCATGGACCGGGACGGCAAGGTGGTCAGCGGCGGCGTGGTGGCCCAGTTCGAGCAGGCCCTCGCGAACCTGCTCACCGCACTGGCCGCCGCGGGCGGCCAGCCCGGCGACCTGGTCAGCCTGACCATCTACATCGTCGACCTGGCCGATTATCAGGCGCACGGCAAACAGATCGGCGCGGCCTGGCGTCGGCTGGCCGGCACCGAGTACCCGGCTACAGCGGGCGTGGAGGTTACCCGGCTGTGGGACCCCGAGGCCCTGGTGGAGCTCCAGGGCATCGCGGCGGTAAGCCCCTGATGGACCGCCCGACAGTTCATCTGCCGAGCCTGGTAGCCCGGCTGGGCGAGGCCGACGACTGGATCTCCGTCGTCCCATCCTCGGCTCGATACGTACCGTTGGGCAGCTCAGCCAGGTGATCAGTCGCTGATCACCTGCTGGACGTAGGCTCGTGCCGGTTCTTCCAGCCGCGCGCGCAGCGCGAAGAACTCCTCGGCGGCCCGGATGCCGACCCAACCCTCCGGCAGCAATTCGGCCGGGAGGCCAGGGTCCAGATAGGGGAGCTGCCGCCAGTCCGTGAGCACCCGCACGTACTGGGCGAAAGCTTCCGCGTCGCTGCCCGGGCCGACTCGCTTCAGCCGCGCGATGATCGGCTTGTAGGCCTGGATGAACGCCTCGTACCGGCTCTCGAGCTCGTCCAGGTCCCACCAGCGGCGGATCTTGCCGGCGGGGTCGCCGAAGGCCAGGTGATCCGCGTGGAACAGATCGGCGTAGGCGTCCAGGCCGAGCCGCCGCAGCGTCTCGGCGGTCGCGTCGTGCGGATGGGCGGGCACGATCCAGACCCCGGGTGCGACCATGCCGAACCCCAGCCTGGTCAGTTCGGACCGCAGCACGTGCCGCCGCTGGCGCTCGGCTTCTGGCACCGAGAACACCGCGAGCAGCCAGCCGTCGGCCAGCGTCGCCCTCCGCTGCCGGAAAATTCGGGCGTCGCCCTCACGCAGGATGGCCAATGCCTCGGCGGACAGCTGGTACCCCGCCGATCCCTCCTGCCGCTGCGCTTCCAGGATGCCCCGCCGCTTGAGCCGCGAGATGGCCGAACGCACCGCGGGCTCGTCCACCCCCAGCTCGGCCAGCAGCCGGATCAGCGCCGCGACTGACAGCCAGCCGCCGTCGGACCGGGCATAGAGCCCGTATACCGTGACGATCAGGTGCCGCGGCCGCGCCGAGCGGGCGGTAGCATCTCCGCCTGGTTCGTTCGTTTCCGCTACGGCCGTCACCGGCCCACGATACCAAGCAGCGACCCGGCCGGGCCCCTAACCGGCGCATGCTATTGCCGCATCCGAGGCGGCGCCCCGATCATAAGGGGATGACCGAGCTGCCGAGCTACACAGACCTGCCGGCCGCCGCACGCGGTGGCCGCTCTGCCTGGGGCTTGTTCGGCGCCGATGACAATCTCGGCCTGATCAACCTGATGACCCCGGAGCGGATCGCGGCCGCCGCCCGGCTGGTGCGGCGGGGGCAGGTCTTCTGCCTGGACATGCCGCTCGGCAGCGTCGCGCCGGCCCTGGCCACGTTCCGCGGGCCGCCCCGGCACCGGGTGCTGCACCAGGCTGGCAGCGCCGGCTTCAACGACGTCTACGACAATTTCTACCCGCAGGCCTCCAGCCAGTGGGACTCCCTGGCTCACGTCGGCTACGCGCCGGACCAGATGTACAACGGCGTCACCGAGGCCGAGGCGCTGGCCGGCGCCCGGAACACCATCGACCACTGGGCCCGGCACGGGCTGGCCGGCCGCGCGATCCTACTCGACGCCGAACGGGCCATGCGGGCCGCCGGGCGGCCCTACGACCCCGGCGACAGCATTGCCATCGGCGTCGACGACCTCGAACTGGCCCGGCGCCAGGCCGGCGTCGAGTTCGCGCCCGGCGACATCATCTTGCTCCACACCGGCTTCGCCGCCTGGTACGTCGAGCAGCCCAGCCGTGTGAAGCACCGACTGCACGGCAACGTCGTCGCGCCCGGTGTCGCGCACACCGAGGCGGTCTGCGAGTACCTGTGGAACAGCCACGCGGCGGCCATCGCCGCGGACAACTTCGCCGTCGAGGTCTTCCCCGCCGACTACGACCCGGCGGCGCATCCGTTCGGGTTCCTGCATCACGTGCTCATCGGCCAGTTCGGTATGGCCCTGGGCGAGCTGTGGTGGCTCGCCGACCTGGCCCGCGACTGTGCCGCCGACGGCGTCTACGAGATGTTCCTGGTCAGCGCGCCGCTGAACGCCCCCGGCGGGATCGGCTCACCCGCCAACGCCGTCGCGATCAAATAGCGGCGAAAACCGTAACGATGCCGGGACGCTCGGCCCGTACCGTGGCCTCCGGAGCACACGAAGACCTGGCAGGTGACCGATGACGGCGTTCTGGCGCGCGTGGTCGATCTGGGCCGTCTCCGTGGCGCTGACCGCGACCGCGCTGGTGTACCACGTCCTGTACCCGCTGCCCGCCAAGGCGGCCAGCATCGTCGGGGCCGGGTCCGCCGGGGCGGTCGCGATCGTGTTCATCGGCGCCTTCGCCACGGTCGGCGCGCTGCTGGCCTGGAAGCGGCCGAATAACCCGATCGGATGGCTGCTGTCCGCGACCGGCCTGACGTTCGCTGTGGCCGGCTTCGGCGTGTTCCTGGCGCACTTTCCCGGGACGCTGACCCTCACCGCCTGGCTGGGCTTCCTGTACCTGCTGGGCATCGGGCCGTGCGTGTTCGTCATCCTGCTGTTCCCCACCGGCCAGCTGCCCTCACGCCGCTGGCGGCCGGTGGCCTGGGCCGCCGGAGCAGGCGTGGCCGGATGGACCCTGGGCTGCGCGTTCGCTCCCACGATCATCACGATGAGCCCGACGATCCGGAACCCGGTCGGCGCGACCGGGTCGGCCGGGCACATCTTCAAGCTCATGGCGTTCGGCGGCGCCGGGCTGATGGCCGTCACCGGCCTGACCGCCGTGGCGTCCCTGGCGTTCCGCTACCGCCGCGCCCGGACCGCGGAGCGCGCTCAGCTGAAATGGCTGGTCTCCGCGGCCGCCGTGATCGTGGTGGCCGAACTCGTCTCGGCGCCGATCACATCCACTAACCTGCAGAACGCGATAGACAGCGGAGCCCTCGCGCTGGTCCCGCTGGCCATCGGCGTCGCCGTCCTGCGCTACCGGCTGTACGACATCGACCGGATCATCTCCCGGACCCTGGCCTACGCGATCGTCACCGGCCTGCTGATCGGGACCTATGCCGGACTGGTCCTGCTGGCCACCGAGGTGCTCCAGATCCACGGCGCGGTAACGGTGGCCGCTGCCACCCTGATCGCGGCGGCGCTGTTCAACCCGGTGCGGCGGCGGGTGCAGCACCGGGTCGACCGGCGGTTCAACCGGGCCCGGTACGACGCGGACGAGACGGTTGCCGCGTTCGCCGCCCGGCTCAAGGACGCGGTCGACCTGGACAGCGTCCGCGCCGACCTGGCCAGCGTGGTGCAGACGGTTCTGGAACCCGCCCAGGTCTGGGTCTGGACCCGGGACGGTCAGCCCGCTGAGGCGGCCCGCACCGCGGCCCGGATCGCGTCCTCAAGTCCCTCCAACGGGAGCTTGCCGTCGATGCGTTCACCGTTGACGTAGAACTTGGGCGTGGCGTTGACGCCGTCCCGGATGCCCTGCTGGACGTCCCGTTCGATCTTGGCGGCGTAGGCGTGGCCGGTGACCTCGTCGCGGAACCGGCCGACATCCAGGCCTAGACCTGCCGCGTCGTCCAGCAGGGAATCCAGCTCGAGATGCGATGAGGGCTGCAGCAGCCGTTCGTACATCTCCCAGAACTTCCCCTGGGCCCCGGCCGCCTCGGCCGCCTCGGCCGCCTGCTCCGCGTGCGGATGCAACTGGGTGATGGGGAAGTTCCGGAACACGAATCGAACGCTATCCGGATAGCGGGCCAGCATCTCGCGCACGTCCCGGGCCGCGCCCCGGCAGTACGGGCACTCGTAGTCGCCGTACTCCAGGACCGTCACCGGTGCATCGGTCCGGCCGCGCACGTGGTCGTCGGCCATCACCTCGGTTACTGCGAACTCCTCCATGTCGCCTCCACCGACAGCATGGCACGAACGGACCCGGGCATAGGATCGGTCCCGGCCAACTTCAAGGAGCAGAGATGACCGAAGGTCCCGGCGCCGGCGCGGGCCGCATTATCGTCGGCGTGGACGGATCGCAGCCCTCCCAGCAGGCTTTGCGCTGGGGTGCCCACCTCGCCGCAGTCTTCGGCGCGGGCCTGGACGCCGTGACCGCCTGGGAGTTCCCGGCCATGTACGGCTGGGCCTCGGTGCCGTCCGATTGGGACCCGGCCCAGGACATGCGCACCGCTCTCGACCAGACCGTCCAGGAAGTCTTCGGCGATCAGCGCCCGGCCGGATTGCGCCAGCTGGTGAACGAGGGCGGGGCCGCCGGGGTCCTGCTGGACGCGTCCCAGGGCGCGATCATGCTGGTGGTGGGCAGCCGCGGCCACGGTGGTTTCACCGGGCTTCTGCTGGGCTCGGTCAGCGCGAACGTCGCCGAGCATGCCTCCTGCCCGGTCCTGGTCATCCACGGCGACCAGGCCCCGCCGGCCTAGCTCAGTCCTTGACCTCCCGCAGGCGGCCGGTCTCGACCTCGTAGACGAAGCCGCGCACGGAGTCCTTGTGCGGGATGTAGGGACTGGCCTTGATCCGGGCGATGGACTGGCGCACATCGGCGTCCAGGTCGGGAAAGGCCTCCAGGGCGAACGGGGGCCGCAGGCCGGTGTCGGCCTCGATCTGGGCCTTCACGTCGTCGTCGTGGAAGGTGAGCATCCCGCAGTCGGTGTGGTGGACGAGGATGATCTCGTTCGTGCCGAGCAGCCGCTGGGAGATGGTGATGGACCGGATGACGTCGTCGGTCACCACCCCGCCCGCGTTGCGCACGACGTGCGCGTCGCCCTCATACAGGCCGAGCACCCCGTAAGGGTTGAGCCGGGCGTCCATGCACGCGACGACCAGGACGTGCGAGGCGGGCGGCAGGGGAAGGTCGCCCTTGTCGAAGCTGGCGGCGTACCGCTCGGCGTTGGCCACGAAGGTGTCGGTACTGCTCAAGGTTCCTCCCGGGAGAACGAATCTGGCCTCGCTGGACATATCCCCTCAAACCATAACCTAATCCTAAGTAATCAGACCAGAATTATCGGTTATGCCCTCAAGAGCCATGAACCCCGGGTTTCACCCGTCCTAACGGGATGGATCCCGGGTTTCACCCCGTCCCGGCAGGGTGGATCCCCGGTTTCACCCTGCAAGCGGAAACGAGCTCAGCTCGAGCCGAGGCGGTCGACCAGGTCCTGGTGCAGCTCCCACAGCCGCTCGGGCAGATGCTCGCCGAACCTCCGGAAGAACTCGGGCATCCGGTCCGCCTCCACCTTCCAGTCCTGGGGGTCCGCCGTGAGCAGCAGGTCCAGGTCGGCCTGGCTGAGCCGCAGGCCGTCCAGGTCCAGCGCACCCGGCGCCGGGAGGTTCCCGACCGGCGTGGCCACCGCTTCGGCCTCGCCGGACAGCCGCTGGACGATCCACTTCAGCACCCGGCTGTTCTCGCCGAAGCCGGGCCACACGTACCGTCCGGAGGCGTTCTTGCGGAACCAGTTGACGTAATACAGTCGCGGCAGCTTGTCCGGGTCCGCGGCGGCGGCGCCGAGCGCCAGCCAGTGGCCGAAGTAGTCGCCCATGTTGTAGCCGCAGAACGGCAGCATCGCGAACGGGTCCCGGCGCAGCTCGCCGACCGTGCCCTCGGCCGCGGCGGTCTTCTCCGAGGCGACGTTGGCGCCGAGGAACACCCCGTGATCCCAGCCGAACGACTCGATCACCAGCGGCACCGTCGAAGCTCGCCGCCCGCCGAACAGGATCGCCGAGATCGGCACCCCGGCCGGGTCCTCCCACTCCGGCGCGATGATCGGGCACTGGTCGGCGGGGGTGGTGAACCGGGCGTTGGGATGCGCGGCTGGCTCGGGTGAGCTGGGCGTCCAGTCCCGGCCCTTCCAGTCGGTCAGGTGCGCAGGAGGCTCCTCGGTCAGGCCTTCCCACCACACGTCACCGTCGTCGGTCAGGGCCACGTTGGTGAAGATGCTGTTGCCCCACATCGTCTTGACCGCGTTGGCGTTCGTCTTCATCCCCGTGCCCGGCGCCACGCCGAAGAACCCGGCCTCCGGGTTGATCGCGTACAGCTGCCCGTCCGCCCCGAATCGCATCCAGGCGATGTCATCGCCGATGGTCTCCGCCTTCCACCCCGGGATGGTCGGCTGCAGCATGGCCAGGTTCGTCTTGCCACACGCGGACGGGAACGCCGCCGCCACGTAGCGCGGCGATCCGGACGGGGGAGTGAGCTTGAGGATGAGCATGTGCTCGGCCAGCCAGCCCTCGTCCCGCGCCATCACCGACGCGATGCGCAGCGCGTAGCACTTCTTACCGAGCAGCGCGTTCCCGCCGTAGCCGGACCCGAACGACCAGATCTCCCTGGTCTCGGGGAAATGCGAGATGTACTTCAGGGAATTGCAGGGCCACGGCACGTCCGCCCGCCCGGGCTGCAGCGGGGCACCGACCGAGTGGACCGCCCGGACGAACGACCCGCTCTCCTCGATCGCGCGCAGCGCCGGCGTCCCCATCCGGGTCATGATCCGCATCGAGACCGCCACGTACGGCGAGTCGCTGATCTCCACCCCGAGCTGGGAGATGCTGCTGTCCAGCGGGCCCATGCAGAACGGGATCACGTACATAGTCCGGCCGCGCATGCATCCGTCGAAGAGCTCGGCGAACGTCGCGCGCATCTCGGCCGGCGCGATCCAGTTGTTGGTCGGCCCCGCGTCTTGCTCCCGCTCGGAGCAGATGAACGTCCGGTCCTCCACCCGGGCCACGTCCCGGGGATCCGACGCGCACCAGAAGCTGTTCGGCCGCAGCGACGGGTTCAGCCGCCGGAACGTCCCGTTCTCGACCAGCAAGGCGGTCAGCCGGTCCCATTCCTCGGCCGAGCCGTCGCACCACACCACGGCGTCAGGCTTGGTCAGCTCCGCGATCTCGCGGACCCAGGCGGCTAGCGCTGGGAGGCTCGTTTTCTCCTGGTTATCGGGGAAGTCTGCGCTGAACATCGTTGTCTCTCCTGCGTCGGACCCGGCATCTGGGTATTCTGCGTCACCTTAATGCGGCTCATGGGCGGCTAGGCCGCCGGGGCGGGGCGGGGCCCGGTCATGGCCCACTGGATCGCGTGCACCATGGCGTGCCCGGCCGGGCGGACCAGCACGGTCTCGGTCACCGGCAGTCTGGGCAGGTAGAGCGGCCGCCGGGCCCATCCGGGCAGCAGCGAGACCGCGGCCGCCGCGAGCACGCCGTACGGCGCCCGGGCGATCACCGGGAGCGGAGGGCGCAGCAGCAGGAACCGGGCCGCCTCGCGGGCCTCGGCGGTGGCGGCCAGCTCGGGCCGGAAGGCCCGGATCCGGTCGGCGAGCTCGGCCTCGGTGCGCGGCGGGTCGGGCACCCCGAGTTCCGTGCCGATCCTGGCCATGTCGGCCACGTACCCGTCGCGTCCGTCCTTATCCAGCGCGCGGGCCCCGAAGGTCGCGTGGGCCCGCAGGAAGCTGTCCGCTTCGGCGATGTGGACCCAGGTCAGCAAGTGCGGGTCGGAGGCCGCGTACGGCCGCCCGTCCGGAGCGGTCCCGGTGACGCGCTGGTGGATCGCCCTGACCCGCGCGATGGCCCGCTCCGCGTCCTCGGTCCGGCCGAACGTGGTAATGCCCACGAAGTGGCTGGTCCGCTGCAGCCGCCCCCACGGGTCGCCGCGATAGTCGGAGTGCTCGGCCACGGCGGCCATGGCCAGCGGGTGCAGCGACTGGAGCAGCAGAGCCCTGATCGCCCCGATGAACATCGCCGAGTCGCTATGCACCTGGCGGATCGGCCGGTCCTCGCCGAACCAGCGCTCCCCCTGGGACGCCTCGGCCGGCCGCCTGCGCGCGGTGTCCGGCGGCCCGGCGATCCGCTCGATGATCGCCGCGCCGATCCGCCCGCGGATCCGGTCCGCGGCGTCCGGGCCTCTCATCTACTTATTATCGCTCGGAGTGGGGTTCGGAAATTTCGACGGAACGGACCCTGGTGCGTGACCTCGGACACGTTCCTGCCCGCCTGGCGAGCCCGGCTACGCCGGGAGCACCAGGGCCGATGGCCTGGCCTGGTCGTGGTACACCTCGACGTCCGTCGAGACCAGGCGGGCGGCAGTGGCCAGCGGCTCGCCGGTGCCGGTGTTGCGGGCGTATCGCGGGAACGCGCCGCCGCTGACCTGCAGCCGGAGCCGGTGCCCGGGCTCGAACCGGTGGGCGGTGGAGCTCATCGGCACGGTGACGGCCTGCGGCTCGGTGGCGCCCGACGAGAGGCGGACGATGCCGTCCGTGACGTTCCGTGATCGGCCAGCGGTGTCCACGTCACAGAGCCGGACGAAAACGTGCGCCTGTCCGGTGCCAGCGCGCAGGTGCAGTTCGGCCCGGACCTGGCCGAGCACCTCCAGCGGGGACTGGAGCGGCTCGCCGGTGAAGACCAGCACGTCAGGCCGGGCCTCGATAGCGCCGTTGTCCCGCGGTCCGGCCTGCGGGGTCGTCAGCTGGCCACCGACCGAGGGAGTGGGATCGGCCGGGTCGTACCGGAACGAGGAGGAGCCGTCGCCATCATCGGCCTCCCGGCCCAGGCGACCGCCGCCGTTCAGGTACCACGCCTGGCTGCCCTCGCGTGGCGGCCAGGCCTCCAGGTCACGCCACTGGTCCACGCCGCCGACGTGCACCCGGACCGGTGCCCGGGGCTCGTCCCCGACGGCGGGCTCGCCGGCCAGCCGTTCGGTCATCCAGTCCAGGGCCCCGCGCGACACTCGCACCAGGCCGTCCTTAGCGAACGCGGAGGAGTGGCTCCACGGACCGATGAGCAGGCTCACGTCGCATCCGTTGGCCCGGAGTGTGGCGTACTGGGCCAGGGTCTGATCGAGCGCGGCGTCGTACCAGCCGCCCTGCAGTGCGGTCGGGACCCGCCAGCGGGACAGGTCCGGCCGCATCTGGCGCCAGTAGTGGTCGGCCGGATCCTCGTGGTCGAGGAACTCCTCCAGGTAGGGCACGGTCGTGCCGAGTGCCTCACGGCAGGCCTGCCGGATCGGCAAGATTGTGCTGGTCCGCTTGAAGCGGAGCTGAAGGCGCAGCACGGCCTGCATGGCCCGGAGCATGCTTCGGCCGGAGAACGCGGCCCCGACCGCGGACACCACGTTGGTCAGCGCGAACACCCCGCCCGGGTAGACGAACTGGACGGGATCACCGATCCCGACCTGGATCACCGCCGCCTTTAGCTCGGGCGGCGCGTCGTCGGCCAGCGCCAGCTGCACGTAGCCCAGGTAGCTGGCGCCGATCATGCCGAGCCGGCCGTTGAACCAGTTCTGGCCGCGCAGCCAGGCCACGGTCGCGTGGCCGTCGGCGGCCTCGTGGCGGAACGGCTCCCACCACCGACCCGTGGACCCGCCGGTGCCCCGGCAGCTCTGCAGCAGCACGTGGAAGCCCTGCTCAGCGAACGCCACCCCGTACAGGTGCGCCCAGGGAAAGCCCCGCCCGTAGGGCGTCCGCACCAGGATCGTGCCCCGCCCCTCGTCCTTGAGCGGTATGTAGTGGTCGGTGAGCAGCATCATCCCGTCCGCGCCGGGCACCTCGAGGCGCGGTATCCAGGCCACCCCGCACCGCGCAGGCGGCAGCTCCCGGCCCAGCCGCCGCGCTGTCCGCACCCGCCAGGGCAGCCCCCGCATACCCCGGACATCGCGGAGCGTACGCGTCGCGCTCTGTGTTGCCATACGTCCTCCCGTTCTCCCGTTACTACGTACGTTGTACGTCGCTATGGAGATAATACTACGTACGTCGCACGCTGATAAAGTGGCCCCGGGTCCGACCGGGAACGAGAGGGGTGGCCGCGCTGACGCCGATATCGATCTGGGATATCCCGGAACACGGTTCACGGGGACCGAAGGGCCGGCACGACCGCGCGGCGGTCGCGGCCGCGGCCATCAGGCTCGCGGACGCCGGAGGGCTGGACGCGGTGACCATGCGCGGGGTCGCGGTCGAGCTCGGCATCGCCCCGATGTCGCTGTACAACTACGTGCCGACTAAGGACCACCTGATCCAGCTGATGATCGACATGGCCGGCGGGGAGTACCGGTTCCCGGATCCCGCGACCGCGGACCAGCGGGCGGCCATCGCCGATCTGGCCCGGCAGGGGCGCGATATCACCCGGCGCCACCCCTGGCTGCCGGACGCGATCCGCCTGCCCATGGTCATCGGCCCGAACGGCCTGCGCTACATCGACTGCTTCCTCGGCCTGCTGGCCGATTCTGGTCTGGACACGGCCACCAAGATGGTATTCATCTCCCTGATCAACGGCTTCGCCATCATGTACGGCGGGATGGAGGCGACGCTGGCCAGCCAGCAGGCCAGCACCGGCGTCAGCCCCGATCAGCACCAGGCGGCCCAGATCGCGGCGCTGGCCAGCGCCGCGACCACCGGGCAGTACCCGAACCTGGCCGCGGCGATGGCCGCCAGCGAGCCGTCCCGGCCCCAGGACGCGGACCAGGTGTTCGACTCATGCGTGTCCCCCCTCATCGACATCGCCCTGGCCGGCCGGCGAGAGCGGGTCCGGTAGATCTTCCCTCAACGAGGTGAAACCCGGGTTCCACCCCACTCTGACGTGGTGAATGTCCAGTTTCACCGCGCCCTAGCGTGGTGGATGTCCAGTTTCACTCCGCTAGCTGTGGGGTCCACACGTAGGGCGTCGTGGTGGTGATAGCCACGAAGCCCAGCCGCTCGAGGATGGGGCGGCTGTCGTCGGAGGCGTCGACCTGCAGGAAGCGGACGCCCCGCGCCGCGGCGAACTGCGCCCGGCGGGCGACCAGCGCCCGGTAGATGCCCCGGCCGCGCCAGGCGGGCCTGGTCGCTCCGCCCCACAGGCCCGCGAACTGCGTTCCGGGTTTGAACACCAGCCAGGCTGAGGACACGACCTGGCCGCCGGCCTCGGCCACGAAGACCGCGAACTGGCCGGTCTGCACCCGCCCGATCAGCTCATCGGCCATCCAGCCCCAGTCCTCCCGATAGACCTCGGACTCCATGGCGGCCACCCGCCGCATGTCCTCCGGCGCGTCCGTCAACCGGATGCTCACCCCCGGCGGTGACGGCGCCTGCCGCTCGGCCTGCGGTCCGGCCAGCCCGATCAGGACCGTTTCGGTCGGCTCGGGCACGAAGCCAGCGCGGCATAGCCGGTCCGGGAGGTCGTCTGGCCGGTCATGAGCCCGGGTCTTCCACTCCACCGCCTCGCCGCGGCCGGCGAAGAATTCCCGTTGCCGGGCGATCAGCGCGTCGAGCTCGTCGCCGTCGAGGGCGAGCTCGGCCGGGGCACTGACGAAGCCCTGGTACAGCCCGACGACCCGGACGATCGGGCCGTCGGCCTCGGCATAAGCCCCGGCCGGAAGGTTCCTAGCCTCCGAGGGGCGGACCTGATCGTCATAGGCGGCCAGCAGGGCCGCGACATCA
This sequence comes from uncultured Actinomycetes bacterium, assembly GCA_963722055.1. Taxonomy (GTDB): domain Bacteria; phylum Actinomycetota; class Actinomycetes; order Streptosporangiales; family Streptosporangiaceae; genus Palsa-504. The sequence goes on from CAVRLA010000008.1 coordinate 656,997, forward strand.
GCCATCTCACCAACCTAGTGCGGGCCATCCGGCCTGCCGCTCATCCTCTGGGTCCAAAAAGGGCATGGCCTTCAGGCTCCGGTCAGGCTATCGTCATCCCGGGGATTAGCACGCGCAGAAGGGGGCCGTGTGCCACGGCAAGGCCGAGCCGGGCCGTATCGGGGTCGTTCTCATCAGCCGACGTACAACGTGGGTGTCAGTCAATCGGTGGATGGGTTTCAGCCGTCCGGTCCATCATGCGGTTCAGCCCGTGAACTGGCTGGCTGGTCGATGCGCGCCCGGGTGCTTTGTTGCGACGCTTTCGGTACTGAGCAGCAGAAGGTCAGAGCCGGCGGGTCAAGCGCATGTCACCACTGCTTCGAGGTGCGACTGCCTTTTCAGAACTGTCAGGGGAAATACGAGGGGAAAACATGGAACCCAGCACTGCGGCGTTGACCGAGGACCAACAGGCCGCGCCAGCGGCAAACTCGGTCGCCCTCACCAAGACGTACGGGGTCGGCCAGGCGACGGTGCACGCCCTGGCCGGTATCACGGTGACCTTCGAGCGCGGCCGGTTCACGGCCGTCATGGGTCCATCGGGCTCGGGCAAGTCGACGCTCATGCACTGCATGGCGGGCCTGGACCGGCCGACGTCCGGGCAGGTGTTCGTGGGCGGGCTGGACATCGGCACCCTGGACGACGCCGGGCTGACCCGGCTGCGCCGGGACCGGGTCGGCTTCGTGTTCCAGTCTTTCAACCTGGTCCCGACGCTGACCGCGGCGGAAAACATCGCCCTTCCGCCCGCGCTGGCGGGCCACAAGGTTGACCAGGAATGGTTCGGTTACCTGGTCAAGGAACTGGGCATCGGCGACCGGCTGAACCATCGTCCCAGTGAGCTGTCGGGCGGCCAGCAGCAGCGCGTGGCGTGCGCCCGGGCGCTGATCAACAAGCCGGACCTCATCTTCGCCGATGAGCCCACCGGCAACCTCGACTCCAACGCCTCCGCGGAGCTGCTCGCGTTCCTGCGGCGCTCGGTGACCGAGCTCGGCCAGTCGATCGTCATGGTGACCCATGACCCGCGCGGGGCCGCGTACGCGGACCGGGTCGTGTTCCTGGCCGACGGGGCCGTGGTCGGCGAACTCCACCAGCCGACCGCCGACTCCGTCCTGGAGCGAGTGCGGACCCTGGGGGCCTGACATGTGGAAGGTAACGATCAAGGGCCTGCTGGCCCACAAGCTCCGGCTGGGGCTGACGGCGCTGGCCATCGTGCTCGGCGTCACGTTCATCTCCGGGACGTTCGTCCTGACCGACACGCTGCACAACACGTTCAGCAACCTGTTCGGCAACATCTACGCCAAGGTGGATTTCCAGGTCCGCGGGGTCGCCCAGCTCGGCAGCGGCGGCAACGCAGTGCGCAACGAACTGCCCGAGTCGCTGCTGGCCACCGTCCGCGGCGTGCCCGGCGTGTCGGCCGCGGAGGGCCAGGTCACGGGCTACGCCCAGTACATCGGCCATAACGGCAAGGCCATCCAGACCGGCGGAGCGCCGACCCTCGGCGTGAGCTTCGACCCGTATCCGCAGCTATCCAGCCTGCACCTGATCGCCGGCGGCCCGCCGACCACCTCCACCGAAGTGGTGATGGACGCCGGGACCGCGCAGAAGTACGACTTCTCCGTGGGGCAGCAGGTTCGCATCCTGACCGCCGGGCCGACCCAGACGTTCACCATTGTCGGCATCGCCGACTTCGGCACGGCGAACAACCTGGCCGGGGCCACCCTGGCCGCGTTCACCCTGCCGACCGCCCAGGCCATCGCCCAGGAAACCGGCCAGCTCGACGACATCAACGTGGTGATCGCGCCTGGCGCTGATAAGTCCGCGGTCCAGCAGGGCATCGCCAAGGTCCTGCCCCCGGGCGTGGAAGTGGTGACCGGGCAGACCGTGGTGAACGAAAGCACGAGCTCGGTCAATCAGGCGCTGGGCTTCTTCTCCACCGCACTGCTGGTCTTCGCGTTCATCTCGCTGTTCGTCGGCGCCTTCACCATCTTCAACACGTTCTCGATCATCGTCGGGCAGCGCACCCGGGAACTGGCCCTGCTGCGGATCGTGGGGGCGAACCGCCGTCAGGTATTCCGTTCCGTGCTCGGCGAGGCGGCTCTGACCGGGCTGGTGTCCTCGGTCATCGGCCTGGGCCTCGGCGTACTGGCTGCGGTCGGCCTGGAGGCACTGCTGAGCGGGTTCGGGTTCACGCTGCCCCCCGGTTCGCTGGTGTTCGAGCCGCGCACCGCGATCGTCGGGTTGCTGGTCGGCGTCGGCGTGACCCTCGTGGCCGCGCTCGGCCCGGCCCGCGGTGCCGTGCGCATCCCGCCGGTGGCCGCGCTCGATGATCGCCGGTCGGCTCCGACGGCCTCGCTGCGCCGCCGGTTTATCGGCGGCACGGCCCTGGCCCTGGTCGGCGTGATCCTGCTGGCCGTCGGGCTGGCCAAGCCGGCCATCGCGCTCGTCGGCATCGGCGCCGTCTGCATCTTCCTCGGCGCCGCCACCCTGGCCCCGGCCATCGCCCGCCCGCTGTCCAGCGTGATCGGGCGCCCGCTGGCCCGGTTGCTCGGGGAACCGGGCAAGCTCGGGCGGGAGAACTCCATGCGCAGTCCCCGGCGGACCGCCCAGACCGCGGCCGCGCTCATGGTGGGCCTGGCCCTGGTCGCCGCGATGTCGGTGTTCGGCGCCTCGGTGTCTCGGTCGGCCACCAGCAGCGCGGATCAGGCCATCAGCGCCGACCTCATCGTGACCCCCACCGGGTCCGGACAGCTCAGCAACTCAGCGGTCTCGATCGCCTCAGCCGTGCCAGGGGTCACCGCAACCAGCACCGTCTACCAGGGGCAATTCGAGTTCCAGAACGCGCTGTCCCAGCTCACCGCGGTATCCACGAACAACCTGGCCAGCACCGTGATCCTGCGCATGACGTCGGGCACCTCCGCCGCTCTGGCCCAGGATGAACTGCTCATCGACTCCACCACAGCGCAGAACAAGCACCTGGCGGTCGGCGACACCGTGCCGGCCAGGTTCGCCCTGACCGGACCGACCACCCTACGAATCGGCGGGATCTATGAGGCCAACGCCCTGATCGGCAGCTATGTGGTCAGCTCCGCGTTCTTCCTGGCCCACTACCCGGCGCAGCCGCCGATCGGCCTGCTGCTGCGCACCAACGGCGGCACGGCGGTGGACAACGCCGTCACCCAGGCCCTGGCCCCGTTCCCGAACGTGCAGGTCCAGACCAGGGCCCAGTACGAGCAGGCCCAGGTGTCCGCCATCAACCAGATCCTCGGGCTGGTCTACGCGCTGCTCGCCCTGGCCGTGCTCATCGCGCTCATCGGGATCGTGAACACCCTCATGCTGTCGGTGTTCGAGCGCACCCGCGAGATCGGCCTGCTCCGCGCGGTTGGCATGCGCCGGCGCCAGGTCCGGACCATGATCCGGTCCGAGGCGGTGATCCTAGCCATCTTCGGCGCCATCATCGGGATCATCATCGGCACCGGCATGGGCATCGCGCTGGTCTCCTCGCTGAAGAACCAAGGCATCAGCGACACCGTGGTGCCCTGGTCCAGCCTGGTGATCTTCCTGATCCTGGCCGCCCTGCTCGGCCTGGTCGCCGCGAGCTGGCCGGCCCGCCGGGCGGCCAAGCTGGACGTCCTGGCCGCCATCTACGCCCACTAGGTCCGCCGGCAGCGAAATCTCAGCGTACGGGCGGGTTGCCGCCCGTACGCTGAATTATGGCCGAGCGCGCGAAAGTCGTTCCGCTTCGTCGAGAGCCCCGGGCTCAGGAGCCACTGTGGCGGGAGGTACTCGGTTGGCGTCTGCGCACGCTGCGCCTGGATCAACAGGAAACCCTGGCCGAGACCGCGGGCCGGGCCGGGATCTCGCCCCAGTACCTGTCTGAGATCGAGCGCGGCCGCAAGGAGCCCTCCAGCGAGATGATCGCGGCGCTGGCCGGCGCGCTGGGCACCAGTCTCACCGTGCTGACCGAGCAGGTGGCCGGCGACCTGCGCCGCCAGCAGGCCGCCTGGGCCTCGCGCGCCTCCGGCCCGGTCATGCTGTCGCTCGCTGCGTAGGCCGGACGGCCTCATCGGCGGTCCGCCGTCCCAGCACCTGATCGACGATCCCGTACGCCAGTGCCGCCTGAGCGGTGAGCACCCGGTCCCGGTCGGTGTCGGCGCGCAGCGTGGATACCGACTGGTCGGTGTGCGCGGACAGGATCGCCTCGATGTCGGCCCGCATCCGCACGACCTCGTCGGCCTGCAGGATCAGGTCCGGAATCGGGCCCTGGCCGCGCGCGGCCGGCTGGTGCAGCACCACCCGGGCATGCGGCAGCAGGGACCGCCTGCCCGCCGTCCCGGCCGCCAGCAGCACGGCGCCGACACCGATAGCCTGGCCCACGCAGGTGGTCGCCACCGGCGCCTGGATGTACTGCATGGTGTCGTACAGCGCGAGCATGGACGGCAGGTCGCCGCCCTCGCAGTTGATGTACAGATTGATCTCCAGGTCCTGGCTTTCCGCCTCCAGGTGCAGCAGCTGGGCGATGAGCGTGTTGGCCACGCCGGAATCGATCGCGGTGCCGAGGTACACGATCCGCTCGGTGAGCAGGTGCGAGTACACGTCCATGATCCGCTCGCCGCGCGAGTGCTGAGCAATCACATTCGGGATGGTGTAGCTGCTCATGCTCTGTCCATTTCATTTGGGCCCTTCAGTCCGATCCGGTGCCGTCTGGCCGGCATGATCTGGCCGAACGACCCGACGATCTCGTCGATGAAGCCGTACTCCCTGGCCTCGGTGGCCGTGTACCAGTGGTCGTGCAGCGAATCGTCGAAGATGCGCTCCACCGGCTGGCCAGTGTCCGCCGCGATCAGGCCGAGCACGGTGTCGACGGTGTGCCGCAGGTCGTCAGCCTGGACCTCGATGTCGACGGCGCTGCCGCCGATGCCCGCCGAGCCGCGGTGCATCAGGATGCGGGCGTGCGGGAGCGCGAACCGTTTGCCCTTGGTCCCGGCTGAGAGCAGGAACTGCCCGGCACTGCAGGCCAGCCCGAGCGCTAGGGTCGTGACGTCGCACGGCACGAGCCGCATGAGGTCCCGGATGGCGAGCATGGACGGGACGGACCCGCCGGGGGAGTTGATCCACAACGCGATGTCGGCGGCCGGGTCTTCCACCGCGAGGGTCAGCAGCTGGGTCGCGAGCAGCGTCCCGTTGTCGTCGTCGAGTACCCCGTCCAGCACCAGGATCCGTTGCAGCAGCAGCTGCTCCCGGACCCGTTCGCTGAACAGAGGGCTCTTCTCGTCATGAGTCATGCCTTCAGCCTGCGGCACGGCCGCCCCGGAACCGCCCGCCCGCTGCCGTGGGCAGATCTGCCCACAGCAGCGCGGCCTCCCTGCCGCGTAAACTTCCGGTTATGCCCGGGGCGCCTCCTGGGGTGCGGCGGAAAGACCAGCGGCGCTGCGAGGCCGTGTAGTCGTCCAGGCGCCAGGCCAGCGCCGACCGGGGACGCAGCGCGTAGACCACATCGAACGCGGGATCCGCGTCCGGTAGGTACGGCCGGTCCTCGGGCCTGGTGTACTTGGCCGACAACGCGGCCACGACCGACGGAACGCCGGCGGGCGGGCCCAGGTCCTCGGCGACACCGTGCACGATCAGCACGTCCTCGCCGCTCTCCAGGTGGATGACGACCCTGGGGTCTATGGCCAGGTTGCGGGCCTTGACCGTGCTGCGCTCGCTGTACAGGTAGAGCGTCCCGGCGGTCACCGCCCCCCAGACGGGCGCCGCGTGCGGGGCACCCGACCCGGTCGTCGTGCCCAGCCAGTAGGTGCGCGCGGCGGCCAGGCGATCGGCGACCTCCGCCCAGGTCATGGTCTGGTCTCGCATAGACCGATGATTGCACCGGGGCCATCGCCGACGTCAGATTGTGACCAGGATATGCAACCGGGGCGGGGCCGTGAGCCGTCTGATGCGCATGAAGAACGAGTTGCGGGCCGCCGCTGGGCTGGTTCTCGCGCTGGCGGCCGCGGGCTGCGGAACCGCCGCCACCATCACCACCACGCCGCAGCCGCGGCCGGTCGTCGCGCATGGCGTGGCGCTGCGGGAGCCGCTGGCGGACCCGCGCCCCTACGGCGTGGCCGACGCCACGTTCGGGCTCGACACGCTGGGGGCCTGGTGCCGGACCGATCCGCGGGCCAACCTGGTGCTGTCGCCATCCAGCCTGGCCAGCGGGCTGGGCATGGCCTATCTCGGCGCGCGCGGTGACACCGCGCAGGCCATGGCCGACGTGCTGCGCCTGCCCGCGGTCGGCGGGCAGGCGCTCGAGGCCGGCCTGCAGGCCCGGTCGGAGGCCCTGCGCGGGCTTGACGGCCCAGGCGTCACAGTGGACACGAGCGATCAGGTCTGGACGGACCCGTCGCTCATCACCCTGCGCAGCTACCTGAACGCCGTGGCCACCGGCTATGACGCCGGGGTGGCACAGGTGCCGCTGCTGCGCAACCCCGACCGGGCCGCACAGGAGATCAACCAGGCCATCGCGGCCACGACCCGCGGGCAGATCCCGCAACTGCTCGCTCCGGGTTCGCTGCGGGGCATCGGCTGGGTGCTGACCGACGCGCTCTACCTGAAGGCCGCCTGGGCCACCCCGTTCCAGGCCAGCCAGACCGGTCCCGGGCCTTTCACCACCGCGTCCGGGCGGCAGGTCAGCGTGTCGTTCATGAACGGCGGCCTGTACCCCTCGGTCAGCGCGGGCGGCTGGACCGCCGTCTGGCTTCCGTACCGCGGCGGTCGGCTGGCCATGATGGCACTGCTGCCGCCCGCCGGCCCCAGCGGATGCGCGCTGCCGACCGCGGCGCAACTCGGCACGCTGACGACCAGGCTGGCAGCGGGAACGGCCAACCCGGCTCTTGCGCGCGCGATCGCCCTGCCCAAGGTGACCGTGAGGGACAAGGTCAGCATGAAGCCCCTGCTGGCCGAGCTCGGCATGGACGTCGCGTTCACCCCGGCCGCGGACTTCGCCGGGCTGTCGCCGCAGGCCTGCTGCATCGCCCTGGTCGAGCAGGCCGCCACCTTGCAGGTGGGCGAGCAGGGCACGGTGGCCAGCGCCGCCACCGCCGTCGGCATGGAGCCGACCGCGGCGCGCCCCGGGCCTGCGCCGGTGATGTTCAACCGTCCCTACCTGATGGTGGTGACCGACGTCGCGACCGGCGAACCGCTCATCATGGCCCGGGTCGCCGACCCCGCCGGGTAGGCACACACCACCGCCAGGCAGGAAGCCCGACAGCCCGACGAACCACGGCCCGTTCGGATAAAAAGGGGGTCAGGCGTTCCAGCTGGGCAGGAAGGCCGCATCCCTGGCCGAGACATCGGCCCGGAACATCGGGTGGAGCCCCATCGACGGCGAGTACCGGCTGGCCGGGACCTCACGGCCCAGGGCCTCGGCCATCGCCCGCACATGGTGCGGGCCGGCACCGCAGCAGATGCCGATGTAGTCCACGCCGAGCTCGCGGGCCTGCAGCGCGAACTGCGCCATGTCAAAGCGCGTGCAGGTGAAGGGATCCAGCGCGACCGGGAAGGACCGCTCCCCCTTGGGGGACAGCAGCGTCTCCATCGTCGGAGCGATCGCGTCGGTCCGGTACGGTACCGGCTGGATGGCCACCGCGCACTCCACCGTCTCCCGGATCCTCGCGATCAGCGGCACCATGGTCCGCGGTCCGCGGTCGCAGTTCAGGCCGACGATCTGCGCTCCCTCGGCGGCCAGGATGCGGCACGCGTCTGCGTACTCGTATCCGTCCCGGGTCAGGTGGGGCTGAGTCGGCGCCATGGTGACCATCGCGGGCAGCCCGAGCCCCTGGATGACCTCCAGCGCGATCAGCGCCTCGCCCAGGTAGTCGTTGGTCTCGGAGATGACGAAGTCGACCCCTTCCTCCGCCGCCCAGTTCAGCTGCTCGGTGTACATGTCCCGGACGATGTCCCTGGTCGCCGGGTCTTCCGGGTCGTAGGCCCAGGTGTTACAGACGTTCCCGGCCACCAGGACGTCGCCTTCGCGCGCGACCTCGCGGGCGATCCGCACCGCCTGCCGGTTCATCGCCTCCAGGTCGCCCTCGCGGCCCACGTCGCGCAGTTTCTCCCGGTGCGCGTAGTAGGTCAGCGCGACCATCACCTCCGCGCCCGCGCGCAGGAACTCCCGGTGCAGTTCGCGCACGGCGCCGGGGAAGTCCAGCACCACCTCGGGCACGAACGGCCCGGCCTGGATGTAGCCCCGGCGTTCCAGCTCGAAGACGTAGCCCTCGGCGCCAAGCACGATCCCGGCCCGCAGCCGCTCGGTAATAGAAGCGTTCATGATGTCGTCCCACTGATCGTCAGCCGCCCGCCCACCGCTCCTTCACCGCGCTGGGATCAGGCTATGGTATAGGGCATACGCCGCAGGTCACAGCGCAGTCGTGATCACTTCGCTGACGCTGATCCAGCGGCCGGAGGCGGCGGAGGTCTCCATCGCGTCGCACACCGCTTGGACCGCCGCGCCGTCGCGGAATCCCGGGCTCCACGGCGCATCCGGCCAGCCCTCCAGCAGGTCGGCCGCCTGGTTGGCGAACGAGGAGCCGTAGCCGACACCCTGGCCGATCGGCCACCACTGGGCCGCGTACGGGTGCGAGGGATGCTCGGCGCGGATTCGGCGCATGCCGTATAGCCGGACGTCGTCGTCCGTGCCGCCGTACCACAGCTCGTTCAGCCGGGCGTAGCTGAACAGCAGCGTGCCGCGGCTGCCGTTCACCTCGACGGTGAAATCACACGGCCGCCGCACGGCGACCCGGGCGACCTCCATGGTGCCGCGCGCGCCGGAAGAGAAGCGCAGCAGGGCGCTGGCGGCGTCGTCCACCGTGACCGGCACCGTTCCTCCGCCGCCGGAAGCCGCGGGCCGCTCGCCGATGAAGGTCGCCGCCTGCGCGCAGACGCTGTCCACCGGGCCGGCCATGCACAGGGCCATGTCGATCAGGTGGCTGCCCAGGTCGGCGATGGTCGTGCCGCCCATGGCCCGGTCGAAGCGCCAGTCCCACGGGGTAGCCGGGTCGGTGAACTCGTCGGACAGCCACGTGGCGCGCCAGAGCCTGATCGTCCCGACCGCGCCGTCAGCGATCATGCGCCGCATGAGCGCGATCGCGGGCAGCCGCCGGTAGTTGAAGCCGACCGCGTTGTGCACCCCGGCTTGGGTCACCGCGGCCAGCGCGGCGGCCGCCTCTCGGTAGGTCAGCGCGAGCGGCTTCTCGCACAAGACCGCCTTGCCGGCCGCGGCGGCCTCGGCCGCGATCTGCGCGTGCGTGCCGGGCGGGGTGCAGATGTCCACCACGTCAACGTCGTCCCGGCTGATCAGCTCGCGCCAGTCGGTGACGGTGACCGGCACTCCGTACGCCGCCGCGGCCGCCGCGACCGCGCCGGCGTCCCGGCCGGACATCACCGTGACCACCGGGGTCACCGGCAGGCGGCGCAGCAGCGGCGCGACCCGGTAGCCGTAGCTGTGCGCCTTGCCCATCATCCCGTAGCCGACGATGCCGACCCGCAGGGCCGGCGGCGCTGCCGCGGTCATCCGTGCCGCGTTCATCCGCCCGGCCGGTGCCGGTAGCTGGGCGGCAGGCCGGCACTGACGTGCTGGCTCCCTGACATGGCCGGTATCGCCGCCGTGACCTGCTCGGCGGCGACCAGGGCCGCGACCGCGTCGTCGGCCGTGGCGCCCTGGCACGGGCCGCCTTGGGCGAAGGACGCGAAGCTTTCCGCCTGCCGGCGCAGCGCCTCGAGCTGGGCGACCTCGCCCTCGGCCGGGTCGATCACCTCGCACCGCTCGTGCCCCAGGGTGCCGAACGCCTCGGCCCACACCGCGTCGCCCGCCGGGAAGTAGCGGCCCAGCGAGACGAACCCGGTGGCGCCGCCGGACAGCGTGAGGACCACCTGCGCGCCGTCCACGTCGGCGATCCCGTCCGGCGCCGCGCCGGACGACACCACGGCCAGGCCCGCGATGTCCTGGCCGGTCAGCCAGCGCAACTGGTCAAACTCGTGCACCCCCATGTCGATCGCGATCCCGCCGCTGTGCGCGCGGAAGATCGGCGACGGCGGCCGCTCGTCCCACTGGTAGCAGGTGACCAGGTGGATAACGCCGAGCTCACCCGCGGCGATCCGGTCGTGCAGCTGGCGCAGGCCCGGCACGAACCGGCGCCAGTAGGCCACCTGCAGCGGCACTCCGGCTGCCGCGGCGGTTTGCGCCGAGGCCCGGGCGGCCGCGGCGGTGAGCCCGCACGGCTTCTCGCACAAGATGGGCAGCCCGCACGCGGCGACGTCGGCGATGATCGCGCCGTGCTGGTCGGTGGGCGCGACGATGAGCACCCCGTCCAGCGCGGCCTGGTCCAGCATGTCCGTCACGCTCTCGTGCAGCGTTAGCCCCGGCGCGGCCACCGTCTCACGGGCCGTCGGCGACATCTCGGCGATGGCGGTCACTTTTACTACGTCGGAGCCCGCCAGGGCCCGCAGATGGGTGCGGCCCATCCTCCCGGCACCGATAAGACCTATACGGAACGGAGCCATGGTGACCGCCCTCGCCTCTCGTTACATTGCTCTCTAAGAGGCCGCGCGCCGCGAGGAACTCGCGGTTGTGCCGCTGCTCGGCGGCGGCCCGCGCGAACCGTTCGGCGCTGCGCGGCAGGATGTCCTGCTCGACCACCAGCCAGCCGCCGAACGAGATCCGGCGCAGGCCGTCCAGCACGGCGTCGGCGTCCAGGTCGCCGCCGCCCAGCGCGCAGAACGCCTCCCTGGTCCAGATCTCGGTCACCGGCGCCTCGTCCGCGATGATCTCGGCCATGACCGGCAGCCGGGCGTCCTTGAGGTGCACGTGGTTAACCCGGTCGCCGAGGTCCCGCAGCATCGCCACCGGGTCGCCGCCGCCCAGCAGCATGTGCCCGGTCTCCAGGCACAACCCAACGTCAGACACCTCGAGCACCCGCTCGATCTCCCACGGCGCCTCGACGTGGGTGCCGGTCTCCGGGTGGAAGGTCGGCTCGTATCCACGGTCGCGGCAGCGGCCGATCACCCGGGCCAGGCCCGCCGCGAAGCGTCTCCACGCGTCGGCGTCGAATCCCAGCGACGGGTCCCGGACCGAACGGCCGGGCCGGTTCCGCCGTGCCTGGCTGCCGGCCTCGGCCAGCGTGGGTCTGGGCGGCGGTCCTGGCAGGTAGGACTGGACGGCGTCGAACGCGTCCAGGATGGCGTCCAACTCGGGCAGCGCCCGCTCCAGCGCGTCGTGATCGGCGTACGGCAGCTCGACGTAGGCGCCGGCCAGGCCGAGGCCGCGCTCGGCCAGCAGCTCGCCGAGCCGTTCACCGCGGCCCAGGTAGCCGACCGGGCCGAGGTCGATGCCGGCGTAGCCGGCCGCGGCCACCTGGTCCAGGACCGTGACGCCGTCGGGCACGTCGGGGTTCTGGCCGACGGTCAGCTCGAAGGCCCCGTAGCTGACCGGCGCGTTCGCCACCGCGATCGCCGCCGCGTCACGGTCACCGCTCATCGCGCTCTGCCTCCCGTCTCGCCGCTCATCGCGCTCTGCCTCCCGTCTCGCCGCTCATCGCGCTCTGCCTCCCGTCTCGCCGCTCATCGCGCCCTGCCTCCCGCCTCGCCGCTCATCCCGTTGCTCCTCCCGCCTCGACCCCAGTTGGGTAGTCGACCGGTGCCGACCGGTGATGACTGCCGATGATGGCCTGGCACAAGATCACGTCGCGCAGCCCGTCCCGCCCCGAGGTAGGCGGCAGCCGGCCGGTGACGATGCTGTCGTGGAACGCCACCAGCTCGTTCTTGAACCCGCTCTCGTACCCGGTGACTTCCTCGGTCCGCCAGGAGCGGCCTGTGCTGCCGGCGCTGGCCTCGATCTCGAGCACGGCCGGCTCGTTGCGCAGGAACGGCGACGGGAAGGTCAGCCGCAACCGGCGATCGGGCGCGTACAGGGCGAACTCCATCCCGTACCGCGCGATGCCGGGCAGGTCGATCCAGTGGATGGCGGCCGGCAGGCCGCCGAACCGCAGCATCACGGTCACGTGGTCCAGGGCCAAGCTGGCGTAGTCCAGCCGGGTCGGCTCGCCGAGCAGGCCGCGTACGGTGTTCAGCTCGTGGACCAGCGTGTCCAGCAGCACCATCTGGTAGACCTGCCGCTCCAGCTCGGTCACCCCCGGGCCGACCGCGGCCGCGATCCGCTCGTCACTGTCTTCGCGCAGGCCCGCCGCGACCTCGGCGGGCAGCGGGGCCCGCGGCAGCAGCGGGTAGTGCCCGATGTACGGCCGCAGCGGCGACTCGAACGTCGTCACCCGCAGCAGCCGGGTCCCGTCCAGCTGGGCCGTCTCCGCCCGCATCCGCGCGAACGCCGGGTCGTACCGCTTCGGGTAGCCCACCATCAGGATCACCCCGGCCGCCTCGGCCGCGGCCACCATGGCCTGGCCTTCGGCGGCCGAGAAGCACATCGGTTTCTCCACGAACACGTGCCGCCCGGCCCGGGCGGCCGCCTCGGCGATCGGCGCGTGGCTGCCCGAGGTCAGCACCATCACCGCGTCGAGCGGATGCGCGATCAGCTCACGCCAGTCGGTGTAGACCGCCGGGATGCCGTAGCGCTCGGCGCACGCCCGGGCGCCCTCGCCGTCCAGGTCGCACACGGCCTCCACGTCGAAGCGGTCGGCCAGCTCGGCCAGGTAGTGCAGGTGCATGACCTGGGCGATGACGCCGGTCCCGACCAGGCCAACCCGGACCTTCGTCACACCGGCTCCAGCGCGGCGTCGTCGATGGCCGCCCGCAGCAGCCGCGCGGCCTCGGGCACGCCGGTGGCAGCCGGTACGAAGGGATCCTCGTGCTCGATGGAGATGACCTGGGCCTGCGAGCCATCCAGCGCGCGGACCAGCCCGGCCCACCAGCCCCGGTCGTGACCCCGGCCGGGCACCGCGAAGGTCCACGGCATCTGGTCGGCCGGCTCCGGCCAGCGCCGGTCGAGCAGCCCATTCAGGGCCAGGTGCTCCGCGTGGAAGACGGTGTCCTTGCCGTGCACGTGCCCGACCCGGTCGCCCAGCGCCGCGGCCACCTTATGGCCGTCCATTCCCATCCAGAAGAAGTGGCTCGGATCGAGGTTGGCCGCCAGCGACGGGCCGAGCGCGGCCACCCGGCCGAAGGTCTCCATGTTGAATACGCACGTGCCCGGGTGCAGCTCCAGGCAGACCCGCAGCTCCGGGCTCTGCGCCGCGGCGAAGTCGGCCAGGCCGGACCAGTAGGGCGCGATCTGCTCCTCCCACTGCCGCTGGTAGACGCCCTCCAGGTAGGGCAGCCAGCCGCCCGCGCCGAAGTGCGGCACCTGGTCGCCGGGCGTGCCCCCCGGGCAGCCTGCCAGCGCGACGACCCGGCTGACGCCCAGCAGTACGGCCAGCCGAATGGCGTCGCGCAGCGCCTGGTCGTGCTGCCGGGCCAGGTCCGGGTCGGGGTGCAGCGGGTTACCCCAGGCGTTCAGGGCGTCGATCAGCAGCCCGTGCCGCGCGATCCCGGCCAGCCAGGCCGAGCGGGCCTGGTCGCTGGCCAACAGCGCCGCTACGTCGCAGTGCGGATGGGGCGCATACCCGCCCGCGCCGATCTCCAGGTCGGTGACCTCCGGTGCGTGCTCACGCAGCCACGGCATGACCCCGTCCAGCGGCCAGTCCAGGAACGCTTCCAGCACCACGCCGATCCGCAGGGCGCGGTCGGCGGTCATGCGCGTCAGCCTCCCTCGGTCGCGATAGCTGATCCTCACCCGGGTGGTTATGACCTGTCAAGAGTCTGTGAATATGTCAAGACAAAATAGAAAATGGATTCACGTCCGAGCCTCCCCCAGGGACCTGTTCCAACCGAATGAACCCGGGGTTTCACTACCTCCTAGCGGAGTGAACCCCGGGTTTCACCCCGCTGCACGCGGCGGATTAACACTGCGGTGGTTATAATGTTCAAACAAACGAGCCTAGCGACCCGTCCGGGATTGACGATGATGCCTGAACGCGGGGTCGGCGCGACCGGCCCGATCACCATCGACCGGACCAGCCCGGTGCCGCTGTATTTCCAGCTGGCCCAGTACTTCGAGTCCGCCATCCGGTCCGGCGCGCTCAAGGTCGGCGCTCGGCTCGAAAACGAGGTTCAGCTGGCGGAAATGCTCGGTTTGTCCCGGCCCACAGTGCGGGCCGCGTTCCTCTACCTGGCCAACAAGGGACTGGTCGTCCGCAAGCGCGGCGCGGGCACGCTGGTGGCCAACGAGCGCATCGACCGCAACGTGGAGCTGACCAGCCTGTATGACGACCTGGCGGCCAGCGGTCGCCAACCCGCCACCCGGGTGCTGAAGGCCGAGGTCAGCCACGTCAGCGACCAGGTCGCCGACGCGCTGCAGCTGCCCGAGCGGGCCCTGGTGATGTCGCTGGAGCGGATCCGGCTGGCTGACGGCGAGCCGATGGCCCTGATGCACAACTACCTGCCCGCCGGGCTGGTCCAGCTCAACGTCGAGATGCTCGAGCAGCACGGCCTGTACGAGCTCCTGCGCGCGTCCGGCATCGGGCTGTACTCGGCCACTCAGCGTATGGGCGCAAAGAACGCCTCGGCCTCCGAGGCCCGCATGCTGGACGAGACCCGCGGCACCGCGCTGCTCACCATGGAGCGGACCGCCTACGATCAGGCCGGCCGGTCGAGTTCGCCCGGCACCTGTACCGGGCCTCCCGGTACGCCTTCACCACCAGCTTCCCGCGGCCCGAGCCGGTCATAGGCTGACGGATCCCGGTTTCGGTCCGCTCTGGTCTGGCAGTATCTGGGGCTATGCCGGGCTCGCGGCGGTTCCGCGTCACGGTGGCCGTGGTGGCCGCGTGCTGCCTGCTGCCGTTGGCCTACTCGGTCTTCACGGTCGCCACCCACCGGCCGTCTCGCCCGTCCCGCCCGGCACCGGTGACCGCACCTTCGCCCGTGTCCCGGGCCAGCGGCCCGTCGGTTACCGACATGGCGCTGCAGGTCCTGCCGGCCCCGTACCAGCTGCCTGACGGCCTCTCCCGCGAGGTGGTGCTGCCCGGCGCGGGCGGGCTGCTGATCGCGGGCGGGCTGACGCCCCAGGACACCTCGACGGACGCGGTGACCAGCCTGGATCCGGTGACCGGAGCCACCCACGCGGCCGGGTACCTGGCCGCCGCGACCCATGATGCCGCGGGCGCCGGCCTCGGCGGGCAGCTGTACCTGTTCGGCGGCGGCACGGCGGCCAGCGTGCCGACCGTCCAGGCGATCGTAGCCGGGCCTGCGGCCACGGGCGCGGTCGTGGGCGAGCTGCCCGCCGCCCGTTCGGACGCCAGCGGCGTGACGGTCGGCTCGGTCGCCTATGTGATCGGCGGCTACGACGGCCTCCGCTGGGACCCGCGGGTGCTGGCCACGCGGGACGGCCGGCACTTCCGGGTGGCCGCGCGGCTGCTGCTGCCGGTGCGGTACGCCGCGGTGGCCACGGTCGGCGATCAGATCTGGGTGTTCGGGGGTCAGACGCGCTCGGGCGCCACGAACGCCATCCAGCGGATCAGCCTGGCCACCGGCCAGGCCGCGGTGGCCGGGCACCTGCTCGCCCCGCTCCAGGGCGCGGCCGCGATCGTCCTGGATGGCCAGGTCTACGTCGCGGGCGGCGTGGACGCGGGTACGACCAGCCCGACGGTGTACCGGTTCGATCCGGCCACGTCCAGCGTGAGCGCCGCGGGCCAGCTGCCGGTGCCGGTCGCGTACGCGGCCGGGGCCGTGACCGGCGGCGTCGGCTACCTGATCGGCGGCGAGGACGGGCCGCGGACCGTGCCCACGGTAACCACCCTCCGGCTGGTCCCGGCCGGGCAGGTCCTGCCGCAGGCCGCCCAGGCGCCGTGGCTGGCTCCGGCCTCCGGCCCGGGCCTGCTCGCGCCGGGTTCTGACCCCTCGGTGCTGCCCGCCGACGTCCTCATCGCCGACCACAAGAACAACCGCCTGCTGATCATCGACCCGCAGGGCCGCATCAGGTGGGAGTTCCCGCGCCCGGGGGACCTCGCGCCCGGCCAGACGTTCCTGGAGCCGGACGACGCGTTCTTCTCACCCGACGGCCGGTACATCATCGCCACCCAGGAAGACGACTACGTCATCTCCGTGATTTCGGTCGCCACCAGCAAGATCGTCTACCGGTACGGGGTACCGGGCGTCCCCGGCGCCGGACCCAACCACCTGTACAACCCGGACGACGCGATGCTGACCCCCACCGGAGCCATCATCTCAGCCGACATCAAGAACTGCCGCGTGGTGATCATCACCCCGCCCGCGCACACCCTGACCCGGGTCATCGGCCGGACCACCAATGCCTGCCTGCACGATCCGCCGCACCGGTTCGGCAGCCCGAACGGCGCGTTCCCCATGACCGACGGGAACTACCTGATCACCGAGATCAATGGCGACTGGGCCGACGAGATGTCCCTGGGCGGCGCCGTGTCGTGGTCCGCGAATCCGCCTGGGGTGCTGTACCCGTCCGACACCAACGAGGTGTACCCGGGCCGGTACCTGACCGTGGACTACTCCGACCCCGGCCAGGTGGTCGAGTTCACCTCCACCGGCCACCTGCTGTGGCGGATGGGCGGATTCAACCAGCCCTCGCTGGCCCTGCCCTTGCCCAACGGCGACATCTTGCTCAACGACGACTTCAACCACCGCGTGTGCGTGGTCGACCCGGCTACCAACCGCATCGTCTGGCAGTACGGCCACACCGGCAAGTCCGGGAGCGCCCCCGGCTACCTCTACGACCCGGACGGAGTGGACCTGGTCCCGCCCGACTCACTGCTCATCACCCACGCCGCCACCATGGGCGAGCCCTGAGACACACTGGCACCTGCTCAACCTAAGGTTGGCAAATGGCGTCAGATCACCCCGGGGAGGGTGATGGCGCCGGCCTCAGCTCCCACGCACACTGACATGACGCTTAGACCAGCAGACTGTGCAGGCCGGATACCCGTGGAGGCGGCTATGGCACACGACCTTTCGGGACCGCCGACCGGTCAGTCTCCGGGCGAGAATCCGGATGTGGCGGGCCTGAGTGCTGCCGATCCGGTCGGAGCCGGTCAGCCGCCCGGCGCTGTCGAGGCGCCTTCGCCGGCCGCGGCGGCCGAAGGCTCGGTGTCCTCGCCGAAGCCCGCAAAGCCCCGGAAGCTGCTGTACCTCACGCTCCCCGGCTGCTGGGGTGCGCTCATAATCGGGTGCCTGTCCTTTACCCCGTCGCTGCTTCCGCGCGGCGGTATCGTTCAGGGCCTGATCTGGGGCATCACCGCAGCCATCGGTTACGGGCTGGGAGTGCTCGCGGCGTCGATCTGGCGAGCCTTCGCCGACCGGGATCCCCGGCGCCCGCGGCGCCGGTCCTGGACCGTCTTGCTCATCAGCACAGCTGTCCTGGTCGTGGTCTCCTTCGGGCTCGGGCAGTACTGGCAGTACGAGATCAGAAAGCTGATGGGGGTTACGGACTACAGCATCCCGCTGGTCATCGCGTCGCCGTTCGTGGCGGCGGCGGCGTTCTGCCTCATCCTGCTGATCGGGCGCGGCCTTCGCGGCCTGTACCGCTGGGTCACCCAACTGCTCAACCGCTGGATCGGGCGGCGCCCGGCGCACGCGGTCGGCTGGATCCTGGTGGCCGGCCTCGCCTACCTGGTGGTCAGCGGCCTACTGCTGCAAGGCTTCGTCAACGTCATGAACAGCGCGTACTCGCTGCGCGACACGATGACTGCCGAGGGGGTGCACCAGCCCACGACCAGCCTGCGCTCCGGCGGACCGGACTCGCTCATACCGTGGGATTCGCTGGGCTGGCAAGGCCGCAACTTCATCGGCAAGGGCCCGTCCGTGAGTGACATCGAGAAGTTCACCGGCCAGCCGGCCATGGAGCCGATCCGCATCTACGCGGGGCTCGCGTCGGCCCCCAACGCCGAGGCCAGGGCCGCCTTGGCGGTCCGCGACCTCGAGCGCGCAGGCGGCTTCCAGCGCAAGAACCTGCTGGTGGTGACGACGACCGGCAGCGGATGGGTCGACCCGGCCCTGTCGGACACCTTCGAGTACCTCAGCGGCGGCGACTCGGCGATCGTGGCGCTCCAGTACTCCTACCTACCGTCGTGGATCTCCTACCTGGTGGACCAGTCCAAGGCGCGCGAGGCGGGCCAGGCGCTGTTCGACGCGGTCTACGGCGCCTGGTCCAACTTGCCCCAAGACCAGCGCCCCCGACTGTACGTCGCCGGGGAGAGCCTGGGGTCGTTCGGCGGCGAGGCCGCATTCAGCGGCGAGTACAGCCTGGCCAACCTCACCAACGGCGCGCTGTTCGTCGGGCCGCCCAACTTCAACACGCTCTTCCGGCAGTTCAGCGACAACCGCGACCCGGGCAGCCCCGAGGTGCAGCCTGTCTACCAGGACGGACGGATCGTCCGGTTCGTCAATAACCCGACCACGGGAATACCGCCGAACGGCCAGCCCTGGGAAGGCAGCCGGGTGCTGTACATGATGCACCCGTCCGACCCGATCGTCTGGTGGAGCCCGCACCTGATCTTCAGTGAGCCCGACTGGATCAGCGAGCCCCCCGGCAGCGACGTGCTCAAGGGCATGTTCTGGATGCCGTTCGTGACCTTCTGGCAGGTCACCGCCGACCTCCCGTTCGCCACCGGCGTCCCGGCCGGGCACGGCCACAAGTACACCAGCGAGTACGTCGACGGGTTTAACGCGATCATGCAGCCTGCCGGGATCACGTCCGAGGAGCTGGCCAGCCTTAGGAAGATCATCGCGGGCGGCGGCTGATCACGACAGATGGCCCCAGTGCACCGCGAACCACGCGACGGCGAGCGCGAGGCCGTTGGTCGCGGCGTGCGCCATGACCGGGGCGATCAGGCTCCTGGATCGCAGCCTAAGCCAGCAGAACAGCAGGCCCGCGACGAACGTGACCGCGATCGCGCCCAGCACCACCAGTACCTTCCCGCCGGTGCTGGCGGCGGCGCCGGCGACGGCGGGGTTGTCCCGCATCGTGTGCAGTGTCGGCTCGATGTGCCAGAGGCCGAACAGCACCGAGGTGATCAAGCTCGCGCGCCACGGCCCCCATAGCCGCAGCGCCGACCCCAGCAAGACGCCGCGGAAGGCGAACTCCTCCGGGATCGCCGTCAGTAGCAGGATCGACACGCCGATCTCGTACAGCAGCCGACCGCCGCTGATCTGCGCGCGCGAGTCGTGCAGGTAGCCGTTCGTCCTGGGGATCACCGCGCCCAGTACCAGGACAAGCAATACGATGCCTACGGCACCGGCCCCGTAGCGCACGCCCGAACCCGCATCGGCCCAGCTGAGCCCGAGATCAGCCCGTGACGCGCCGGCCGCCCAGGCGACCAGGGCCAGCGCCGCGACGAGAAGGCACATCTGCACCCAGACGTACCTGGCCGGGCCTTCCAGCAGCCCGGCTTCCCGCGCCGCGCTGAACAGGACCAGGACGGCCACGGTCGCCAGGAAGCAACGACCCGCCTTCATGACACCTCCGTCTAGGTCACCCACGCTAGGCGCGCGGCCGCCATGGTTCATCACCACTCGCGGGGTGATATCGGCCCCCGCGAATCCAGCCTGGATCCGGTGACCGGAGCTACCCGCGCGGCGACTTCCAGCATGAATCATCCTCCGGGGGTGATGGGCCCTTCTCGTCGTACGTGGAGACTTGTGGCCGTGGCGCTCCGCGGATGCCGGAGCCCGGAGGGAGACAAGCTATGGCCATCGGCCCGGTGGAGTACCTGATTCTCGGCTTCCCCGGCAACAACTTCACCGGTCAGATCGTGCCGGAGCTCGCCAAGCTGCTGGACAGCGGACTGGTCCGGATCATCGACCTCACCTTCATCACGAAAGATGCCGCCGGCCGTGTGGACGTGGTCGAGTACGACGCTGTCGAGGAGTTGGCCGCGTTCGCCGGCCTCGACGCCGAGGTAGGCGGGATCCTCACCGACGAAGATATTGCCCACGCCGCTATGAGCCTCGAGCCGAATACCTCAGCAGCGCTGCTCATCTGGGAAGACACCTGGGCGACCCCGTTCGCAGAAGCGGTGCGCAATGCGAACGGAGTAATCCTCGAGGGCGCACGAATCCCGCGTGAGATCATCGAAGAGGTAATGGACGCCTTGGCCAACGCTGTCGACTGAGCTCGGCAAAGCCCACATCATTCGCGCCGAATAGCCCTCCGCCGACGGCGCCAAACAGCAGGAGGCGATTGACATGCCGTTGCGACGACGTCGACCCATTGCACGAATGGCGACCACCGCGGTCGTGGCCGGGACCGCAGCCCACATGGGAGCCAAGTCCGCGCAGCGGAGCGCCGAGGCCGCCCAGGCCCAGGATGCCCCGCCTGCCCCGGAGGAGGAGCTCGCCCCACCCGAAGCCGCCGCACCCGAAGCCGCCGCACCCGAATCCGCCGAGAGCGCGCAAATCGAACAGCTCAAGCAATTTGCCGCCCTGAGGGACCAGGGCATCCTCACCGAGGAGGAGTTCGCCGCCAAGAAGGCGCAGATCCTGGGGATCTGACCCCGCAGCTAGCCGATGATGGTCAGCGATAATGTCCGGATGATCGAAGAACTGGTCGGCCGGATGGCGGCCCTGCTCGAGCCGATGCAGGCCGCGGGCGACCCGCGTCGGTACTTCCATGCGACCTACCAGCGCACCACGATCGCGGTGGCCGAGGAACTCAAACGCGGCGGCTTCGCCGACCCGGAGTGGGTCGAACGCTGGGACGTCGTGTTTGCGGACCTCTACCTGGATGCGCTAGAGGCTGCGCTGGCCGGGCGCGAGCCGACCCGGCCCTGGACGATCGCGTTCGGCGCACCCGCCGACCTGCCCGCGCTCCGGCACGTACTGCTCGGCATGAACGCCCACATCAACTTCGACCTGCCCCAGGCCCTGGTCGCGGTGATCAGCGACGAGCAGTTCGACGACCCGGTGCTGCTGGCCCGGCGGAAGGCCGACCACCGGGCCATCGACACCGTGCTCGCCGCCCGGGTCGCGGCCGAGGACGCCGAGCTGACCGCGGTCTCCGGGCCGGGCAGCCCGCTGGACCGGCTGCTGCGGCCGCTCAACCAGCTCGGCACGAAGCGTTTCCTGCGCGAGGCGCGGGAGAAGGTGTGGGCCAACGCGATCGCGCTGAGCCAGGCCCGCCGGCAGAGCCCGGACGCCTACGCCGCCGTCTTGGCCCAGCTTGAGGAGCTGAGCGCGGCCAAGGTCGCGGCGCTCATGGCCCCCGGCCAGGTGGTGCTGAAACTCGCCGCCACCGGTTTCGGCGTGCGGGTGCCGCACACTGCGGCCAGCCCAGCGCAGTTCACAGCAGGCTGACCGCGGCGTCGACCGCCGCCGCCACGTCGCCGTCGGCCGGGTAGAGCAGGGACCGCCCGGCGACCAGGCCCTTGACGTTGGGCAGCCGCAGCGCCTTGCGCCAGCCTGCGTACGCAGACCCCGGGTCGTCCGGCACCTCGCCGCCCAGCAGCAGGGCGGGCAGCGTAGAGGCGGCCATGACCCGCTCCATGTCCGCCACCACCGGGACCTTCAGCCAGGTGTACGCCGACGTCGTGCCCAGGCCCGAGGCGACCGCGATGGCCCGCATCATCGCCTCGGGGGACAGGTCGTTGCGGATCCGGCCGTCGACGCGATGCGAGATGAACGGCTCGATCATCGCGATCAGCCGCCGGGAGGCGAGATCGGACACCGCATGCGCGCAGGCCTGCAAGGTGGCCGCGGTCGCCGGGTCATCGGGGTCGATACGCAGCAGCATCTTGCCGCCGTCGAGCCCCATCCGGGCGATAGCGGGTGCGTCGTACCCGGTGAACCGGTCGTCGATCTCGAAGACCGTATCGGCCAGGCCGCCCCGGTTCATCGAGCCGATCACGACCTTGCCGTCCAGCGCACCGAGCAGCAGCAGGTCCTCCAGCACGTCGGCCGAACCGAGCACGCCGTCGACGCCGGGCCGGGCCAGGGCCACGCAGAGCCGCTCGAGCAGGCTGGTGCGATCGGCCATCGCGGTCATCTGCCGCCCGGCCCGCAGCGTCCCGCGCGCCGGGTGGTCAGCGGCAATGAGCACCATCGTGCCGGCGGGACCTAGGAACGACGAGGCCCGCGGCCGCTGCGCCGCCGCCTCCGCGACCAGCTCGGGCCGGCGGGCGCGGGTTTCTATGACATCGGCGAGCCGGTCAGCGAACATCGCTGGCCTCCGGGCGGCGCGCCATCATGGCCGGGCTCCAGCCCCCTGGCTCTCATTCACCGCGTCAACCGGTCGTCAGCAGGAAGTCCAGGCAGGACCCGTCCTGAGCGAGGTCGATCACGGCTCCGCGCAGGACTCCCGAGGAGTAGTCGCTGCCCGGGTTGACGCACAGCGTGCGGCCGATCTTCTGCGCGCCCCGCGACTCGTGGATGTGTCCGTGCAGGCCCATCACCGGCTGATAGCGCTTGATGGCGTCACGCACCGCGTGGCTCCCGACCGGGATGATGCTGGGCCGCCCGCCCCGGATGACCGGCTTGAGCGTCTCGTCCAGCTCCGGGGCGTCGTCCAGGCCCGACGCGTACGGCGGGCAGTGCAGGTTCAAGATGCACGGCTGGCCCGAGGGCACCTGCTCCAGCATCTCGTCGATCTGCTTGGCCAGCTCGTCCTCGGTGCACTCCCGCTCGGTGTTCCATGGCGTGGTCGGCACCACGCCCAGGCTGGCCATGGTGACCGGGCCTAGGTCGCACAGCTCGAGTTCCGGGCACTCCACCCGCGGGTGGGCCGCGATCACCGGGTCCGCGTCCACCGGGTCGTCGTTCCCGGGCGTGATGATGCAGCGCACCGCCGGATCCAGCCGCTCGGCCGCCAGGTCGCACCAGCGCTGCATCTGCGCGGCGATCTCGCTGCGGAACAGCCGGTCCAGCGCCTCCTCGTCGCCGGCCAGCCGGTCCAGCTCGTCGGCCTCCATCCGGACCGGGTACAGCCCGGTCCTGCCGATGTCGCCGGCCAGCCGGTCCCACTCCGATTCGGGGACGGTTACGTCCTCGCCGCCGACCCGGGCCCGCAGCGAGCCGTTGTCGGTGAGCACCGGGACGATGGCCTTGCCGGCGAAGTCGCCGCCCAGGATGATCACGTCCGCCTCGTACACCCTGGCCGCGGCCAGGAACTTGCGGAAGCAGACCTCCGAGCCGTGCAGGTCGGTGGCGAAGTAGATGCGCAGCTCGCGCTTTTTTGACCCTTTGGCCTTACCCCACATGAGGGCTACTCCGGCGGAAGTTCGTGCATGGCCATGCTCAGGTCGAGCGAGTCGCGCTGCCTGCGTACCTGCCGGGCGATCAGGTAGATTACCGGCCCGGCGCCGAGCACGATCACCAGCGTGAGGATCGACTCCCAGCTGAACTTGCCGTACACACTGGAGTGCGCGATCAGCTCGTAGATGGTGAACAGGGCGAGCAGCGTGGTGGCCCCGCCGACCAGCGCGACGTTCCGCAGCCAGCGGCGCCGGGCGTCGGCCGACAGGCTCGGCGTCGGGATCAGGTCGGGCAGGCGCATCGGCAGCGCGGTCGCCGCGACGCCGCCGGCCAGCAGGATCAGCGCGAAGAACAGGCTCTGCAGGGCCACGATGTTGCCCAGGTTGACCAGGCTGGTCAGGAAGCAGAACCCGATGCCGATCACGAGCACGATGCCGATCGCGACGTTCGGCGCGTGGTTGCGATCGCCGATCTTGGCCACCCTCACCGGCAGCAGCCGGTCGAAGGCCTGGGCGAACAGCACGCGGGTGGTGACGACCAGGAAGGCCAGGTTGACCGCGATTTCGGCCAGCGGCACCGCGGTGGCGAACAGGATCTTGGTGATCGGGTCACCGGACAGCACCAGGCCGTAGCCCAGGCCGCCGGACACCGAGCTCAAGCTGGTGATCTTGCCGTAGGCCGTCGGATTGACCACGCCGAGGTTCGCCTGCGCCTGCATGAACGTAAGGCCGGCCCGCGCCCGCAGCAGGGCCCACACGCCGATCCACAGCACCACCAGCACGCCGATGCTGATGGCCGAGGCGTACAGGTAGGTGCGGCCGGGGCGCCGCAGCTCGCCGCCGACGTAGTAGGAGTACAGGACGCCGTTGTAGTTGAGCACCATGAACGGGATGATCGCCACCGCGGACGCGATGGAGGTGCCGAACACCACCCCGTTGGTCTTGGCGCCGGCGATGATGGCCTGGTAGGCGCCGGGATGGTTGCTGTAGGTGGCCAGAGCCGAGGTGAAGTCGGCGTGCGAGTTGACCGCCAGCATCCCGATCAGCACGATGAACGCCACCACCTGCAGCACGATCAGCCAGAAGATGATCCGGGCCACGATCTTGACCGAGAACAGGGACAGCGCGGCCACGATCAGCATGACCACGACGCTGAGCCAGGCGATGGCGATGTTGCTGGTCAGGTGGTTGCCCGCGTTCGCGACCGCGGTGCTGTGGAACGCCGCGCCCAGCCCGCTCAGCATGAACGGGGTGAACTGCGCGGCGAAGTGCGCGTTGGTTGACAGCACGTAGGTGAACACGACGGCGATGCCCAGTCCGGCGATTGAGCCGACTACCGGGGAGACGATCCGGGACAGGTAGACGTACTCGCCGCCCGCCCTCGGCACCGCGCGCAGCAGGTACCGGTAGGCGAACATGGCCACCAGCCAGATGATCGCCGCGGCGACCAGCGGAAGGTACATGTCGGACTTGGTGAAGTCCGTCAGCCCGGCGTTGAAGTTGATGAACGTGTTGACCACGGCGACGGACGCCAGCGAGATGGCCGTCGCCGCCGGAATCCCCAGCTCGCGGACGAGGCCCGACGTCTGCCGGATGAACAGCCGGCTGGACTCCGTCCCTGCGGCCTTGGCCGCTCCTGCCGGAACCGATGCTTCGCTACTAGTCACTGGCCTACCTCCAGCCACAGCATCACCAGGGCGAGGAACGCCAAAACCGGGTCGGCAGGATGCTCTACCAGCCCAGACGGCTCCTCAGGCTGACCTCATGGTCAGGCCAGGACAAGAGATTGTCAATACCTACGAACATACGTGTTCCGAGGTGACAAACACGGACGCATGTCCGTTAGGCCGCGTCCCTATGCGCGACGAGGACAGTGTCCTTTTCGGTCCCGATCCCCTCTTCGCCGTAACGATGCGGTAACGGCTGCTTCGTAACGTGACCTTCAGAAGCACGACGTGCGAGGAGGCACAAGAGGTCATGAACGAATTCACGATCGTCAAGGTCGTTGGCCGCCCCATCGACGAGGTCTGGGCCGTGATCCAGGATGTGGCCAAAACGCCGGTGTGGACGCCCGGACTGTCCGAGGCGCGCATTACCAGCGATGGCCCGCTCGAGCCGGGCTCCGCGCTCCTCTACAGGGGAACGTTCCTCGGCCGGGCCTACGAATCACCGGCAGTCTGCACCGCCCTGACCGAGAACAAGCAGTTCGCCACCAGGAGCACCAGCGGGCCGTTCTACATCGAGATCGACGCCATGCTGGAGCCGGTCGACGGCGGGACCCGGGTCACCAGCTTCTACCGGGGCGAAAGCCGCGGCTTCTTCAAGGTCGCCGAACCTCTTCTCGTCCGGTTGACCAAGAAGCACTTCGAGGCCGCCGCGGAGAACTTGCGCACGCTCCTGGAAGACCAGGCGATCTAGCCGGGCGCAAACCGGCCTAGTACAGGGGCGGAGGATGGCCGGCACTCGGGCAGTCACCGGCGATGGCGCAGCTGGCGCAGGCGCTCGACCCGCTCGGCCGGCCGGACACCGGCTACGACTCGCAAGAGCACGGCCGACGGCGCGGCCAGGATCTGCTCCGGCTGCAGCCCAACCACGCGGCGCAGTTCGTCCAGTGCGTGCCAGCGGCGCTGGTCGTCGACCAGGTAGGCCACGCTCTCGGCCAGCACGAGCTCCCAGCCGTCAGCCGAGGGTACCGGGTCCGCTGGCCCGCCCACCTCCTCGAGCCGGTCAAGCAGCGTCGGCAGGTCCCTCACCCGGCGAGCCTAACCCTGTATCAGGATCGCCATCCCGCCCTCCGAATCGACAAGGCTCAACAAGCAAGCCGAACGGGAACGGGGGGTTTCCGATGGATACCAGTGTGATGTTTCTCGACTGCCCGGCCTACGCCGATAAGACCGGCGCGACCAGGTGCGGGCTCCCGGCCGAGGTGGAATACCGGTACACGATCCGGTCCACCGACGGGCCGCTGGAGAGCGCCAAGATCCGGTGCCCGCGTGGTCACTGTTTCAACGGCCCGATCGACTCGCTGCTCTGGGACAAGGCGCCCGCCGCGAGCCCGCAGCACATCCGCCGCTAGAGGACACTGCTTGCGTCCTTACAGGTAAGGCCGCTGACGCTTCTTGGCCTTCGCATAGCTGGCTCGCGCGTCCCGGGTGCTGGCCAGCGCCGCCACCTCGGCCACCGGCACGTCCCACCACGCGTCGCTGGACGGCGCATCGAGCAGCGGGTCGGTCTCGATGTACACCAGTGTCGTCCGGTCCGCGGCCCGCGCCTTGGCCAGAGCCCGGCGAAACTCCTCGATCGTCCGCGTGCGCAGCACATACACGCCGAGGCTGGCCGCGTTGGCGGCCAGGTCGACGGGCAGGAATCCGCCGTCGAGCCGCCCGTCGGGGCTGCGGTACCGGTAGCTGGTGCCGAACCGCTGCGAGCCGACTGACTCCGACAGATTCCCGATCGAGGCGAACCCGTGGTTGTCCACGCAGATCACGACCAGCTTGATCCCCTCCTGCACGGCGGTCACCAGCTCGGTCGCCATCATCAGGTACGAGCCGTCGCCGACCATGACGAACACCTCGCGGTCCGGCGCGGCCAGCTTGGCCCCGAGCCCGCCCGCGATCTCGTACCCCATGCACGAGTAGCCGTACTCCACGTGGTAGCCGCCCGGATCGCGGGTGCGCCAGAGCTTGTGCAGGTCCCCGGGCATCGAGCCGGCTGCGCACACGACGACGTCCCGCTCCCCGGATACCTCGTTCACCACCCCGATGACCTCGGCCTGCGCGGGCCGGGGCTGGTGCCGGGTGGTGTAGGCCGCCTCCACCGTGGCCTGCCAGCGATCCGACAGCGCTGCGGCCCGGGCCCGGTATTCGGGCTCCGCCGACCACCCGGCCAGGCTCAGGGCCAGTGCGTCGAACGCGGCTCGGGCGTCGGCCACCACCGCCACGCCGGACTGCTTGGCCGCATCGAACGACGCCACGTTGACGTTGACGAACCGCACCCCAGGCTCGGCGAACGCGGTGCGGGAGGCGGTGGTGAAATCGCTCCACCTGGTGCCGATGCCGATGACCACATCGGCCCGGGCGGCCAGCTCGTTGGCCGCGGTGGTCCCGGTCGCGCCGATCGCGCCCGCGCACAGCGGGTCATCGAAGCGCATGGTGCCCTTGCCGGCCTGAGTCTGGCCGACCGGGATGCCGAAGGTCTCCGCGAAGGCCTTCAGCGCGTGCGTGGCCTCGGAGTAGATGACCCCGCCGCCGGCCACGATCAGCGGCCGCTTCGCGGACCGGATCACCTCGGCCGCGCGGGCCACGGCCGCCGGGTCCGGCGGCGTACGTGGGATGTGCCAGACCCGCTCACGGAACAGCTCCGCCGGCCAGTCGTACGCCTCAGCCTGCACGTCCTGCGGCAGCGCCAGAGTCACCGCCCCGGTCTCGGCCGGGTCGGTCAGCACCCGCATGGCGGCCAGCAGCGCCGACGGCAGCTGCTCGGGCCGCCAGATGCGGTCGAAGAACCGGGACACCGGCCGGAACGCGTCGTTGACGCTGATGTCCTGGCCGGCCGGATCCTCGAGCTGCTGCAGCACCGGGTCGGCCACCCGGGTGGCGAAGACGTCCCCCGGCAGCAGCAGCACCGGCAGCCGGTTGATGGTGGCCAGCGCGGCCCCGGTCACCATGTTCGTCGCGCCGGGCCCGATCGAAGAGGTGCAGGCCAGCGCGGACATCCGGTTCCTGGTCCGTGCGAACGCCACGGCGGCGTGCACCATAGCCTGCTCGTTGCGTCCCTGCAGGTACTTCAGCCCGCCGTCGGGGGCAAGTTCAGCCTCCAGTAGGCCCTGCCCGAGGCCGGCCACGTTGCCGTGCCCGAAGATGCCGAAGCACCCCTCGATGAGCCTGTGCTGCGTACCGTCGCGCTCGCTGCGCTGCGCGGCCAGGAAGCGGACCACCGCCTGCCCGACCGTCAGCCGTACCGTCGTCAAGGCGTGCTCCACGTCGTCACCCGGGGATCGACACTCTGGCCCTTCCACTGCTCGCGCACCCACGAGTGCGCCGGATCGTCGCAGATCAGCCACTCCCGCTGGCCGGGTCCGGCCATCACGTTCAGGTAGTACAGGTCATAGCCTGGTACGGCCATCGACGGCCCGTGCCAGCCATGCGGAACGATCACCACGTCCCCGCTGCGCACTTCGGCCAGCAGGTCGGCGGGGCGCTCCGGCGTGCCGTACACCCGCTGGTAGGCCAGGCCCGGGCCGGACCCAGGAACCGGGCCATCGGCCACCTCGAAGTAGTAGATCTCCTCCAGGACGGACTCGCCGGGTCGGTCGGTGTCGTGCTTGTGCGGCGGGAACGACGACCAGTTCCCGGCCGGGGTGACCACCTCGCAGGCGATCAGGCGGTCAGCCTCCAGCACGTCCGGGGTACCGAAGTTGTTGACCCGCCGCGAGCAGGCCCCGGCTCCGCGCAGCTCGACCCGGACCTCGTCCCCTTTCACGTGCCGGAACGGAAGTCCCTCCGCCTGGGACCGCGCGCAGGCCAGCGCGAACCGGCCGCCGTGGGAGGTGCTGATCCGGTAGGCGGTATCCCGCGGCACGTACGCACAGTCGGTGACGGCCGTGAACACGTCGGCCCGGCCGGCCAGATCCGCGCCGCCGGCGTCGGTGTCCACCGCGCACGAGCCGGTCAGCGGCAGCACGATCATCTCGTCGCCGCCGGTGTCGCCCAGCTCTTCATCTCCCGCGGCCAGTTCCAGGACCCGCAGGCCGCTGTACCCCCAGCGGGCCACCTCGGGCGTGATGCGCACGACCTCTCGTCCGTCGCCCGTGCTCCCGGCCGGGAAATGCCAGTTCAAAGTCTCATTCTCAATGGTCATGGCGGAACCGTAACATCGTGGGCCAGCGCACAGGCGGCGTCCGCCGCCGCGGCCAGCTCCGGCTGCCTGGCCCGCAGCTCGCGCAGCTCCTCGAACGCTTCGTCACGCATGCGACATCCGCAGGAAATCCTCGACCTCTTCGGTGGTGGGCATCGCCGAGGAGCACTCCAGCCGGGTGGTGACGATCGCCCCGGCCGCGTTGGCGAAGCGGATGATCCGCTCCAGCGGCCAGCCGGCCAGCAGCCCGTGACACAGCGCGCCGCCGAACCCGTCCCCGGCGCCGATCCCGTTGACCACCTCGACCCGGATCGGCGGTACCTCCACCTCGGTGTCCTTGGTCCGCGCGTAGACCCCTTCCGGGCCCCGCTTGACCACCGCTAGTTCCACGCCCGCCTCCAGCAGCGCCTCGGCCGCGGCCCGCGCGTCCCGGGTACCGACCGCCGTATCGACCTCGTCCAGGTTGCCCACGACCACGGTGACGCGGGGGAGCGCGGCCTGGACCTGCTCGCGGGCCTGTTCCCGCGAGGTCCAGAACACCGGCCGGTAGTCCAGATCGAGTACGGTCAGCGGCGCGCGGTTGCGGGCTTCCCAGGCCACATGGTGCGCCGAACGGCTGGGCTCGGCGCACAGCCCGGTCACCGTCGCCCAGAACAGGCGCGCGTCACAGACTTCGGCCGCCGGGATCTCCTCCGGTTTGATCTCCAGGTCGGGCGCCTTGGGGTACCGGTAGAACCAGATCGGGAAGTCGTCGGGCGGGAAGATCTCGCAGAACGTCACCGGCGTGGGCAGCTCCGGCACGGCGGTGACGAACGCGTCGTCCACGCCGAACTCGCGCAGGGCCCGGTGTACGTACCGGCCGAACGGATCCGCGCCGGTCCGGGTGATGACCGCCGACGTGCGGCCGTGCCGGGCCGCGGCGACCGCGACGTTCGTCGCGCTGCCGCCCAGGAACTTCCCGAACGTCTCGACGTCCTCCAGCCCGACCCCGGTCTGCAGCGGGTAGATGTCCACCCCGACCCGGCCCATGGTGAGCACGTCGTAGCTCACTGGCGCACCTCGGCCACCAGCACCGGCTGCTGTCGGTGCCGGGACAGCTCGCACGCCTCGGCCACGTAGAACGCCTCCCGGGCGTCCTCGACCGTGCACGGACTGGCCGCCTGCCCGGCGGCGACGTCGATGAACGCGGCCAGTTCGGCCACGTACGCGTCCCCGAACCGCCCTATAAAGTCGCGGTGCGCGGGGCCGGCCGGGAAGTTCTCGCCGGGCTCGGCCGAGCGCAGCGCCATCCGGTCGTCAAGCCCGGCGCAGACGCTGCCCGCCGAGCCGAGCACCTCGAGCCGGACATCGCACCCCGCGCCGTTGTACCGGCCGCAGTTCACCACGGCCAGGGTCCCGTCATCCATCCTCAGCGTGGCGCTGGCCGTGTCGACGTCGCCGGCGGCCCGGAAGAACTCCGCACCCCGGTTGGCGCCCGTCGCGTAGACCTGCACCACCTCGCGGCCAGACACCCAGCGGATCGCGTCGAAGTCGTGCACCGCGCAGTCGCGGAAGATCCCGCCCGAACCGGGGATGTACCCGGCCGGTGGCGGCGCCGCGTCGAAGGTCGTCGACCTGATCGTGTGCAGCCAGCCCAATGACCCCGATTGCGCCGCCTCCCGGACCTCCCGGAACCCGGCGTCGAACCGCCGCTGGAACCCGATCTGGACCGGGACCGCGCTCCCGCTGGTGGACTTGATCACGTCCAGCGTGCCCTCCACGCCGGGGGCGACCGGTTTCTCGCAGAACACCGGCACCCCAGCCTGGACGCCGCGCTTGATGAGCTCCGGATGCGTGCCCGTCGGAGCCGCGATGACCAGCGCGTCGACGCCCGTGCCGAGCAGCTCCGTCACCGACTCGGCGGTCTGGGCCCCGAACTCCCCGGCGACCTGGCGGGCCCGGTCGGTGTCCGCGTCCGTGATGATCAGCGAGTCAACCCCCGGCAGTCCGCGCAGCGTGCTGGCGTGGAACACGCCGATCCGCCCCACCCCGATGAGTCCGATACGCATAAAGTTCCCCCGCGATGCCCGGTGATCTAGTGATCACAGCTTCGTCGTCCCCCCGAGTACATATCAAGAAGACCCAGACATGAGAAGAGCTATCCGCCCCGCCTCGCAGCTCCCACCGAGCCCCCCAGCCTCCTCCAGCGGAGCCGCCCGCCCTCCTCCAGCACCCTTTTCTGGCGCGGGCTACCACGGCGGTACGCTGCATGGGGTCTTGACCCTCACGTCGTAACGGAGCCCCGCGCTCATGCTGAGCCAGCACCTCATCGATTCCCTGTTCCCGCCGGATCTGCCCGATCCCGAGCTCTGGGAGCGCCGCTACCCGCCGCGCGAGCTGCCCGCGGGCGCCGAGGTCACCCGGTTCTCGCCCAGCCCGACCGGCTTCCTGCACATCGGCGGCGTGTACGTGGCCACCGTCGACGTGGACGTCGCCCGGCACTCCGGCGGCCGCTACCTGGTCCGCCTGGAGGACACCGACCAGGCCCGCGTCACCGAGGGCGCGGCCGAGCAGTTCGCCGAGGCCTTCGCCTACTTCTCCATCGTTCCGGACGAAGACGACCAGACCGGTCGCTACGGGCCTTACGCCCAGTCCGGGCGGGCGGAGACGTACCTGACCTACGTGCGCGAGCTGCTCCGCCGGGGCCAGGCCTACCCGTGCTTCGCGACCAAGCAGGACCTGGAGGAGATCGCCGCCCGGCAGCGGGCGGCAGGCGCCTTGCCCGGCTATTACGGCACGTGGGCCATCTGGCGCGACGCCCCGGAGGAGCAGGTAGCCGAGCGACTGGCGGCCGGGGACTCCTACGTGGTCCGGTTCCGTTCCCCGGGCGCTGCCGGGGCGAGGGTGACGTTCACCGACGCGATCCGCGGTGAGCTGACCCTGGACGACAACCGCAACGACGCGGTGATCTTGAAGAGCAGCGACAGCGA
This sequence comes from uncultured Actinomycetes bacterium, assembly GCA_963722055.1. Taxonomy (GTDB): domain Bacteria; phylum Actinomycetota; class Actinomycetes; order Streptosporangiales; family Streptosporangiaceae; genus Palsa-504. The sequence goes on from CAVRLA010000008.1 coordinate 689,092, forward strand.
ACCGCGGCTGCCGACCTATCACTTCGCGCACGCCGTCGACGACCACCTGATGCGGGTCACCCTGGTCATCCGCGGTGAGGAGTGGATCTCCTCGGTGCCGCTGCACCTGCAGTTGTTCGACGCGCTCGGCTTCCCCCGCGTCCGGTACGCGCACGTCGCCCTGCTGATGAAGCAGGACGGCGGCAGCCGCCGCAAGCTATCCAAGCGGCGGGATCCCGAGGCGAGCGTCACCTTCTACATCGAGCAGGGCTTCCCCGCCCCGGCCGTGCAGTACTACCTGCGCGGCCTGGCCAACGGGAGGCTCGCTGAGATGCCGCTCGACCAGGCGCTGGCCGAGCCGATCAGGCTGTCCGAGATGGGTACCGCGGGCCCGCTGGTCGACATGGTCAAGCTCGACGACATCTGTGCCGACTACATCGCCACCCTGCCCGCCGAGCAGATCCTGGACGAGGTCATCACCTGGGCGCGCCGTTACGATCCCGATCTCGTGCCGATCCTGGAAGCCGAGCGGCCACTGGCGCTGCGGGCCCTGGCCATCGAGCGTGAAGGCGTCGCCAATCCGCGCAAAGACCTGCGGAAATGGTCGGACTTCCGAGCCGTCTACGGCTACTTCTTCCCGGAGCTGTTCGAACTGGTCACCAACCCCGCCGACGCCCGGTTCGGCGGCCTGGACCCCGACCTGGTCCGCGCCGTCGCCGACGCCTTCGCCCGCAACTACACCCCGGGGAAACAGCCCGAATGGTTCGACCAGATCCGTCGGCTCGCCGCCGACCTCGGGTTCGCGCCCAGCCAGAAGGCCTACAAGCAGGATCCCGAGGCCTACCCGGGCTCGATCACCGAGGCCTCCCAGGTCATCCGGGTCTTGATCACCGGGACGCGCCGCAGCCCCGAGCTGGCTGACGTGACTGCTGCCCTCGGCACCGAGGAGGTCCTCCGCCGAGTCCGCGCTGTCCGGTAACGTTCGTACCAGGCCGCCGCTGCGCCGCCGTCTGCCGATATTTTTTGTCATTAAGTCCGATTTCTCGTGTGCCGTTCAAGGCTATTAGCCCTTGGGTTCGATATAGTGGGGATACGTCAGCGCACCGGAATTCGGATCTCCGGACGCTCCTGCCTAGGTCCAAGCTGAGACAGGCGGTGCAAAACATGCACGTCACTTCCGCACGCAAGCCCATCGGTCGGGTAACCGCGGATGAGCGTCAACGGATCACTGATCTTTATCGTGCTGGGACCAAGGTGGTGGAGATCTGTCACGCTACCAGTCGTTCGCGTTCTTCGGTCTATGCGATCCTTAACGGTGAAGGAATTGAACACCGCAACTCAGACGGAAGGCAGGTGGGTTTCTGTAAAGTCTGTGGTGCACAAGTGAGGTACATTTCACCATCGCTGCGCGCGCATGGGATTGGACGGTTCTGCTCATCGGCCTGCATGGGGAAAGCGAAGCGCTTGCCCGCGTCGAAGACGGCGGACGCCGCAACAGAGCTTGAGTGCAGTCTCTGCGGGGAGATGAAACCGGTTGACGACTTCTATTCTCATTCGACGAATGCGCGCGGTCGGCAGTACTGGTGCAAGATATGCAGTGCGCAGAAGCGGCGTGCGCGTGCCTCAGTGCCCGCAGACCCGAAAGTGACGCGCAAATATAAGCTCAAGGGGTTCTATGGGATCACACAGGAGGACTATGACACCATGTACGACCGTCAAAAAGGATGCTGTGCGATTTGCGGCGACGCCAAAGAACGATGGAAACCAGGCGCGGGCCTCAATGGTCGGCAGCGCTTCCTAGTGGTCGATCATGATCATCGGACGTCGCGAGTAAGAGCACTTCTTTGCTGGAATTGTAATTGTGGCCTCGGGCACTTCCGTGAGAATCCGACGACCATGCTTATGGCGATCCGGTATATTGCCGCCCAGAAACCGCAGCAGGCAGCTTAACCAAACTTATCGGGCTACGGCACGCCATGAGATGACCTCCCCCTCGTGACGGAACCATCATGCCCAAGGCTCTCGTGCGTCCCGCATAATAGTCAACAGCATTGTTGAGATCGATGTCGGCTCCCGGCGGGGCCGGCCCGGCAGGCCCGGTCACCCGGCGCCCGTGACGCGGGGCCGGCATCGTCGGAGGCGCAGACTATCGTTGACAGCGTGGTTCGACAGCTCCCGGCTATCCGCCGCAGCCGCGACGGCCTCGCCCCCGGACCGCAGGCCGTGTCGGCTCGTACCCTGACGCGTCCGGCCGCCCGCCGGGCCGACGAGCGTCCCAACCGGATCGTTGCGGCCGCGGCCCGGTGGATCCAGGACGGCAGGCGCCTGGACATGCAGGGTCTCGCCGAAGAGCTCGGCGTATCGCGGGTCACCCTGTTCCGGCGGGTCGGCAGCCGCGAGGCGCTGCTCAGCAAGGCCCTGTGGATTCTCACCCAGTGCATGCTGGAGACCGCGGCGGCGCGGTGGGAGGCCGAACGGCCCGCGCGCGAGCTGCACACGCCGGGTACCGGCCGGTACATCAACGCGATGGTCGCCCGGTCCAAGGGCCTGCGCCGGCTGCTCGAGGACGAGCCCGCGCTGGCCATGCGCGTGCTCACTGACCCGCGCGGCCAGGTCCAGGCGGGCGTCGTGGCCTTCGTCGAGGACCTGCTGCGCCGCGACATCGAGGAATTCGGGCTGGTCACGCTCATCGATCCGGACGCGCTGGCCTACGCGCTGGTCCGGCTGGGGGAGTCGTTCCTGTACGCGGACGTCCTCGCCGCGCGCAAGCCCGACGTCGAGACCGCCAACCGGCTGCAGCGGGCCCTCATCGAGGGCATCTTGCCGTAAGACCGGCCGTAAGCCCGGCCGAGCGGGCCGCCGTAACGGCGGCCCGCTCGGTCAGGCGTCAGGCGATCAGGCGCTGGTCCTAAGCTTGGCCAGCTCGGCGTCGACCATGGCCTCGTGCTCAGCCTCGTCCCGCTTGGCGTCACGCGGCCGCCAGCGGCCGCGCAGCAGCGGGATGGACAGCAGGAAGACGATGATGCCGCCGAAGCAGATCCAGTACCACGTCTTCCACTGACTGGCGGTCTTGGCCGCGGCCGCCTGCACCGCGGCGCCATGAGCGGCCAGGTAGGTGAAGACGCCCGGCGGGACCTTGGACAGCGCGGTCAGCTGCGCCGAGTACGGCGCGATGGTGGTCAGCTGCGCCGAGTACGGCGCGATGGTAGTCAGGTCCGACGCGTACGGGGCAATGGTCTGCAGCGTTGACGCGTCCGCGATCACGCCGGTGATAGCCGCCTTGTTCTGCGAGATCGTGGTCAGGACCTGGACGCCCGCGGCGCCGCCCCCAGCGGCCTTGATGGCCTGGGCCAGCAGCGCGGGCGGGATCTTGGCCGGGTTCGTGTAGGTGGACAGCTTGGCGAACAGCGCCGGGTTGGCCTGAATCACCCTGAGCTCGGGCGCGAACTTCACGGCGTTCGCGAGCTGCGTGGCGTTCGCCTGCGCGGAAGCCAGCACCGACGGGGGAATCTTCTGCGCGGTGGCCAGGACATTCGGGGGGATCTTCTGGGCGGTCGCCACGACGGTCGGATGGCTCTGCGCGAAGGCTATCTGGCTGGCGTACTGGGTCGCGTAGGCCGATACGGTCCCTCCGTAGTTCACCAGCGGAGTGACGGTGTTGATCACCACCGGGATGAACAGGTACGCCAGGAAGACCACGATCCGGATGATCCAGCCCCAGATGGCCAGGCCGGTGGCGGTCAGCGCCGGGTTGCGCGCCTCCACGGTCTCGGTGTAGCTGGCCATCCACGGGGTGTAGGCGATGCCCAGGCCGAGCGCCAGCAGCGCCAGCATGATCGCCAGGGTGTAGTAGCCGGGATGGTGGCCGGCCTGCTCCAGGTAGATCACGGTCATCACCGCGGCCAGCACCCCGCCGATCACCATGAACGGCTTGCGCACCCGGAAGTAGTCCGAGATGAAGCCGACCGCGATCACCGCGATGACGTTGAACCCCCAGTTCCAGTTGCCCAGCCCGTTGGCGTTCTTGACCGAGAACCCGAACACGGTCGTCAGGTAGATCACGGCGAACCCGACGGCGGTGTAGTAGATCAGCAGCATGATCGACACGGCGATCGCGGAGATGATGATGTCGGGCTTGAGCAGCTGCTGGAACGGACGCCGCAGGGCCGCATCGATGTCCGCGCTGGACAGGCCCTTGGCCCGGGCCTCGATCAGCGCGCGGTCATGCAGGGTCACCATCAGCTGGTCGCGCAGCGCCGGCGACAGCTCCCGCAGCCCGACGAACGCGATCACCCACACGACGAGCCCGGCGATGCCCGCGATGATGTACTCGTGCGTCCAGAACCGCGGGTCGGTCACGACGTTGGGAATAGTGGCGCTGCCGACGACCGCGACGATCAGGCTGCCCACCACCGGGCCGCTGGTCCAGAAGCCCATGGCCGTGGCCCGGCCTACCTGCGGGGAGAAGTCGCGGATCAGCGCGGGAGTGGCCACCAGGCAGACGCCCTCGACGAAGCTGACCACGAACGACGCGATGGTGAACGGCCACTTGCTGGTCATGGCCGGCAGGACGAAGGCCGTGAATATCCCGGTGAACAGTAGCCCGAACACCACCATGTTGGCCCGGCCGAGCCGGTCGCCGAGCCCGGCCAGCAGCGAGCCGAACGCCCCGATCAGGGCCCCGAAGGCCACCGTCAGCGCAAAGAACGTGAAGCTCATGTGCAGGTTGACCAGATACAGCGTGGTCACCGAGCCGCCGACGTACAGCTCGTAGTACAGGGTGATCGTAGCCAGCACCGTGATCGCCAGGTACATCACCCGGCGCCCGGTATCCGGATAAGCGTCAAGCTGCCGTCTCCAGATCCAGGAAAGCCCTCCGGACTGGCTCGGGACTGGCGGCGCAGCGACTCCTGCCATGCGGTCACCTCCGACGTAGGAGCATGGCTCACGTTGGCTCGACCGTAAGCCCATGGCAGGTAACAGATCAACAATTTGTTTCAACCATGTCGGTCAGGTAGCCGGACGGTCGCGACTCCTGATCCGGCGTCCCAGCGGTCCTCTGGCCCGGATCACCGCGGTAGTAGGCTGCCGGTGACTATCTGTCAGCCACGCCGGGGAGGCGACATGCCGCTCTTCTCCAATCCGCAGAACCCGAGTGCGCAAGCGTGGGAGCCGGAGGCGGCCGAGGGCCGGCTGGCCAAGACGGCCGGCGCCAGCCAGGCCGGCGTCTTTACCTCTGACCTGTCGGTATCGGAGTACGTGCTGCTCGGCGAGGCCGGATTCGAGCCGCTCGGGTTCGTCGTCGGGTCCTCGATCTACCATGTCGGCCTGCAGATCAGCCGCTGGAGCCAGAACCAGGAGCTGCAGGTCCTGACCCAGGCCATGTACGACGCCCGGGAACTGGCCATGGCCAGGATGCGGGCCGAGGCCGACCACCTGTCGGCCGACGGCATCGTCGGCGTCCAGCTGCGGATGCAGATGTACGCCTGGGGCCAGAACTGCCTGGAGTTCGTGTCCACCGGCACCGCGGTCCGCCACCTGGCTGGTCAGGGCGCGCACCGCGCGCCTGACGGCCGCGCGTTCACCTCCGACCTGTCGGCGCAGGACTTCTTCCGGCTGCTGGCGGCCGGCGCGGTGCCGGTCGCCTTCGTGCTCGGCACCTGCGTCTATCACATCGCGCACCAGAGCGCGATGCAGTCGATGCGCCAGGCCTACAAGAACCAGGAGATGATGCAGTTCACCCAGGGCGTCTACGAGGCTCGCGAGCTGGCTCTGACCCGGATGCAGTCCGAGGCCGCGCAGGCTCGCGCGTCCGGCATCGTCGGCGTGACGGTGGACGTCAAGAACCACGTCTGGGGCGCGCACGCCACCGAGTTCCTGGCCACCGGCACCGCCGTCCGGCGGCTCACCGATGAGCACAAGCTGCCGGATACCTCGCCCAAGCCGACGTTCACCCTCGGGCTCGACAGCTAACCGGGCCAGCCGCCCCGCCGGGCTGTGCTGGCCCTGGGCACCAGCTCGAGCGGCAGTTCGGAGCGGCGCACGCGCAGCCGTTCCCCGCGCAGCAGCGCGCACAGCCGCTGTGCTCCCTCGGTCCCGCTGCGGGCCAGGGGCTGCCGTACGGTGCTCAGGCCGAGGAACGCCGCGGACTCGATGTCGTCGAAGCCGATGATGGACAGCTGGCCCGGGACCGTCACGCCGAGCCGTTCGGCCGCCGCGAGCACCCCGATGGCCTGGGTGTCGGAGGCCGCGAAGATCGCGGTCGGGGGATCGTAGGCTTTCAGCAGCTGGGCCGCGTGCTCCGCCGCCGTCGCGGCGTCATGCGGCCCGCGCCGGATCAGTGCAGCCTCGGAACTGACGCCTGCCTCGGCCAGGGCCTGGCGGTACCCACGCAGTCGGTCCGTGGAGGAAGTGAAGCCCAGGCCGGCCGGGGGCTTGGCGAACGCCATGTCGCCGACGAACCCGATCCGGCGGTGACCCAGCCCGATCAGGTGACCGGTAGCCAGCCGCCCGCCCGCCACGTCATCGACGATCGTCTGAGGCACCCCGGGGGTGACCGTGTCCACGCTGACCAGCGTCACCCCGGCCCGGCCGAACTGAGCCAGCTGCTCGCGAGACAGTGGCAGGCTGATCGCCAGCACGCCGTCAGCGCGGTGCGTGGGCAGCAGGGTTTCCAGATGCCGGTCCCGCTCGGCCGGAGTGTCCACGTTGCACACGATCGTGTCGTAACCCTCTTCGGCCAGCACCGCCAGCGCGCTGGCCACCCGGACCACGGTCGACGGGCGGGTCATGTGCGCGACGACCACGGCCACGGTCCGGGGCGTACCGCGGACCAGCGCCGTGGCCGCGTGACTGGGCCGGTAGCCTAGCCGATCGATCGAATCCTGGACGGCATGCAGGGTAGCGGCCCGTACCTGATCGCTCCCGTTGATCACCCGGGACACCGTGCCGACCCCGACCCCGGCATCCGCCGCCACGTCCGCGATGGTAGCCCGGCGGCCCGCAGGCCCGCCGCCCACCGGAGCCCCCGCCCCGCCGCCCGGGAGCTCCGGACCCTGGAAGCGTTTCCATGTCAGCCCGGCGTGGTTGCCGCCCGATCCGGCGGCCAGCTCAAGCCCTAGTCGGCCGCTGGTGCTCTCGCCGAGCCGCAGGGTAGCCGGCACCACCTCGCCCAGGGAATCGTCCGGCCCGTGATCGAGCTGTCGCAACGCCCGGGCGATCACGCGCCGGGCGATGTCCTCGACCGGGATGGTGACGCTGGTCAGCTGCGGGTGCAGGAGGCCCGCCGCGATGCTGCCGTCGAAGCCGGTGACGCCGAGATCACGGCCGATCCGCAGCCGCAGCTCCGCGGCGACCCCGTAGACCACGGCGGCCAGCCGGTCGCTGCCGGTGACGATGGCATCCGGCCGCAGACCCGGGCGCGCAGCGTGCTGGCCGCCCCGGGACACGCCGATAAGCAGCGACCGGATCTTCCGGCGCGCGCTGGCCTCATCCATCTCGCCTACGAGCAGGACATCGGCCTCCTCGCCGGGCACGCCGTGGCGGGCCAGCCCGGCCCGGAACCCGGTGACCCGTTCGTGATCCCAGTGGTTCGCCGTCCGGTAGCCGACGAAGGCCACCCGGCCGAAGCCCCGGGCCAGCACGTGCTCGACCGCCCCGCCGATGGCCGCGTGGTTGTCGATGTCCACCCAGCGCTGCGGCAGCCCGGGGCCGATCCGGCCGAAGCCGGCGAACGGTATCCCGGCCTCGGCCAGCAGGACGACGCGCGGGTCGTCGGGCTGCAGGTCGGAGAGCAGGAAGGCGTCCACGGTCCGGCTGGCGATCAGGCGGCGCATCTCGTCGCGCGGGTCCCCGTCCGGGACGACGACCACCATGCTGTGGCTCCGGCGGGCGCTCGCCGCCGCCAGCGCCTGCAGGAACTGCTGCATGATGTAGTTGCCGGGCAGCAGCTGGATGCGCGGCATGACGTAGGCAAGTTGCCGCGTCCGACGCGAGCGCAGGCTCCGGGCGCCGTGGTGCGGGTGGTAGCCCAGGGCCGCGACGGCCTCCAGCACCCTGGCCTTAGTGGCCTGGCTTACCCGGCCGCTGCCGTTGAGCACGTTCGAGACCGTCTGCCGACCGACGCTGGCGGCCCGGGCCACATCCTGAATCGTTACCTGACCTGCGGCAGCCGGACTGGCCTGGCCTGATCGAGAACCCGGTCGCGTCGTTACCGTACAACCCGTGCATGTCACCCCTTGACATCACATTAGCGCAGCGCTTCTATGTGATAGATCGTTCCAGCATGCTCGGCCGCCTACCGGCCAGGGGAACGATCCAGGTTCGGAGGGAGAGCCGTCGTGCCGCATGCCCCCACCTGCGGTCGCGCCTGCGCCACCGAGCCGCCGCTCCCGCGACCCCCGGGGATCCTGGCGTTCCTGAGTCCTCCGGGACACCCGGGGGTTTGGGTTTCACGGGACCGGGCCGGTGCTGAGCGGTGACGCGATCAGCCAGCCCTGGCTGGGTACCGGGTCCTGCCGCCACCAACGCCGAATGGTGGCGGCAGGCGGTGGTTTACCAGATCTGCCCGGGAGGCCCCGCCGGCTCCGGCGCGGACGACGCGAACGACGCGAACGACGCGAACGGTCGGGGCGACCTGCGCGGCGTCACCGCCTGGACCCCGTACCTGGCCGCGCTCGGCATCGACGCGATCTGGCTTAGCCCGTTCGATCCGTCGGTCCTGGCCGACTTCGACGAGATGACCTCCGAGCTGCACGCGCACCGGATCAAGGTCATCGTCGACGCCGCGCCGAATGACATCTCGAATTCGCACCCGTGGTTCACCGAGGCCCTGGCCGCCCCGCCCGGGTCGCCGGCCGCGAACCGGTCCGTCTTCCGGGACGGTCTGGGCCAGGTCTTCACCTTCGACCTGCTCGAGGCGTACTGGGACGCCGGGGAGTTCCTGCGGGTCATCACCGACAACCTGGCCGACGCCCAGCAGTACGGAGCGTCGGCCAGCTGGGTGCTGTCCAGTCACGGCGCGACCCCGCGGCGGGCCCGCGCGGCCGCCTTGCTGATGCTGGCCCTGCCCGGATCGGCCTATCTCTCCCAGGGCGAGGAGCTCGGCCTTTCCGAGCTCGCGGACGTCCTGGCCGTGTTCCAGGCGCAGGAGCATGACCTGACCTCGACCCTGAACATGTACCGGCAGGCCCTCGGCTGGCGCCGCAAGCTCCAGGCCGCCGAGAACCTGGAGTGGATGCCCGGCACCAACGGGCACGTACTGCACTTCGGCCGCCCGGGCGGCTGGCGGTCGGTGACGAACTTCGGGCCCCGCGCCGTCCCACTGCCGCCGGGCATCGTGACCGTGTCCAGCGCCCCGCTGGAGGCCGGCCTGCTGCCCGCGGACACCACGGCCTGGATCGTCGTGACCAGCTAGGCCCGCCAGCCAGGCCCGCCAACTGGGGCCGGCCAACTGGGCCTGCCGACTAGGCCCGTCAGCTAGGCGCGGCCGGCGCCGATCACCTCGTCGGCGCCGCGGGCATTGATCACCCGCTCCGGCGAGATACCGAACTTCTCCGCCCGCACCGTCCCGTTACCCAGCCAGTCGAGCTGGCCCGGCGCGTGCGCGTCGGTGTCGATCGCGAACCGGCAGCCGGCCTCGGCCGCGAGCCCCAGCAGCCGGTCCGGCGGGTCCATCCGCTCCGGCCGGCAGTTGATCTCCACCGCGACGCCGTGCTCCACGCAGGCGCCGAACACCGCCGCGGGATCGAACACCGACTCCGGCCGCCGGCCCCGTCCGCCCAACAGCCGCCCGGTGCAGTGGCCGAGCACGTCCACGTGCGGGTTGCGGATCGCGGTCACCATCCGCCTGGTCATCGGCCCGGCCGGCATCCGCAGCAGCGAGTGCACGCTGGCCACCACCACGTCGAGGCGGGCCAGCAGGTCCACCCGCTGGTCCAGCGAGCCGTCCTCCAGGATGTCGACCTCGATCCCGGTCAGGATCCGGAACGGCGCCAGGTCCGCGTTGAGCGAGGCGACCAACTCGAGCTGAGCTTCCAGACGCGCAGCCGACAGCCCGTTGGCCACCGTCAGCCGCGGCGAGTGATCGGTCAGCGCGATCCACTCGTGCCCGAGCGCCCGGGCCGCCTCGGCCATCTCCAGCGGAGGGCTGCCGCCGTCCGACCAGTCCGAATGGGTGTGACAGTCGCCGCGCAGCGCCGCGCGCATACCGTCCGTCGAAGACGGCGGCTGCTCCCCGAGCAGCCGGGTCAGGTAGCCGGGCTGCTGGCCGGCCGCGGCCTCGGCGATGACCTGGGCGGTGGTCGCGCCGATCCCCGGCAGCGCCTCCAGCGTGCCCGCCCTCAGCCGCCGCTCGAGCTCGCCCGGCGCCAGGTCGTCGACCACCTGCGCGGCCCGGCGGAAGGCCCGGACGCGGTAGGTCGGCGCCCCGCCCCGTTCCAGCTCGAACGCGATCCGCCGCAACGCCTGTCCTGGGTCCACTGCTGATCTGTACCCAACCAGGGTCCCCGGTCAATCGGGCACAATTGAGCCTGTGCAGGTCGCGATGCTCGGGCCGCTGGAGGTGCGCACCGACGGCGACCCGGAGGAGATCGTCGAGGTGGCCGGGGCCAGGCTGCGTGCGCTGCTGATCATGCTGGCCCTGCACCCCGGCCAGCTGGTCACCGCCAGCCAGCTGATCGATGGCCTCTGGCCGGCCGAGCTGCCCGCCGCCGCGGCCAACGCGCTGCAGGCCCTGGTGTCCCGGCTGCGCCGGGCCGTCCCCGGGGCGGAGATCGAGTTCCGGCCGCCGGCTATCGGCTGAACCTTGACCCCCGGTCGACCAACATCGTCCGGTTCGAGGACCTGGCCGCCACGGGCCGGGTGCAGCTGCGCGACGATCCCCAGGGCGCCGCCGCCACCCTGCGTCAGGCGCTCGCGCTGTGGCGCGGCCCGGCGCTGGCCGAGGTGGCCGAGACCGACTTCGGCCAGGCCGCGATCGCCCGCCTGGACGAGCTGCGGCTCGGCGCCGTGGAAGCCCGCATCGACGCCGACCTGCGCACCGGAAATACCGCCTCGCTCGTCGCCGAACTCGAGGGCCTGGTCATCGCCCACCCGATGCGCGAGCCGCTGGCCGCCCGCCTGATGCGGGCCCTGCACGCCACCGGACGGCGCAGTGCTGCCTTGGAGGTCTACGAGCAGACCAGGAAACGCCTGGTCAACCAGCTCGGCGTGGAGCCCTCGGCCGAACTGGCCGCCCTGCACCTGGAGATCCTCCGCGACGAGACCGCGGCTGAGCCCGGCCCCACGACCCCGCCACCCGTCCCGGCCAGCCCCGTCCACCACGCCCACACCAACCTGCGTGCCGAGCTGACCAGCTTCGTCGGCCGCGACGCCGAGCTCCGGCAGGTCGCCGAGCTCCTCGACGCCCACCGCCTGATCACCTTGACCGGCCCCGGCGGCGCGGGCAAGACCCGGCTGGCGGTCGAAGCGGCCCGGGCCGAACTGGGCGCCATGCCCGACGGGGTGTGGCTGGTGGAGTTGGCCCCGGTCACCGACCCTGGGGACGTCACCTCCACCGTGCTGAGCACCCTGGGTCTGCGGGAGCAGTCGCTGCTCAACGCGCGCCGGCCGACCGCGCTCTGGAGCGCTGATCCCCCAGATGAGGAGGCCGACGCGCTCGGCCGCCTGCTGGCCGCGCTGGCCCGGCAGCGCACGCTGCTGGTGCTCGACAACTGCGAGCACCTGGTGGCCGCCGCCGCCGCCCTGGCCAACCGCGTCCTGGCCGCCTGCCCGCAGGTGCGCATCATGGCCACCAGCCGCGAGCCCCTGAACATCACCGGCGAGGCGCTGTGGACCGTAGGCCCGCTCACGCTTCCGCCAGATCCCGCCGCCACGTCTCTTTCTCCTGAACGGGCCGTGGTGCACGACTCCGCCTCGGTCCAGCTGCTTACCCAGCGGGCGCGGGCCGTGGTACCAGGCTTCGAGGTCACGCCGGACAACGCGCCCGCCGTGGCCGCCATCTGCCGGGCGCTGGACGGCATGCCGCTGGCCATCGAACTGGCCGCGGCCCGGCTGCGCACCATGGCCCCGGAGCAGGTCGCGGCCCGTCTGGGCGACCGGTTCCAGCTGCTGACCGGCGGCAGCCGCACCGCGGTGCCCCGGCATCAGACCCTGCGCGCGGTCGTGGACTGGAGCTGGGACCTGCTCGACGACGCCGAGCGCGCGCTCTGGCGACGCTTCTCGGTGTTCACCGGCGGCGCCACCCTGGAGGCCGCCGAGCAGGTCTGCTCCGGCGCCGGCCTGCCCGCGGTGCTGGATTCCCGGCAGGTCCTGGACCTGCTGACCGCACTGGCCGACAAGTCGCTGCTGACCGTGCAACACGACCCGCCGCGCTACCGGATGCTCGAGATTATCCGGGCCTACGGGCAGGAGCGGCTGGCCGAGGCGGCGGAGTCAGACGAACTCCGCGAAGCGCACGCCCGGTACTTCACCCGGCTCGCCGAGGCCAGCCGGGATCACCTGCTCGCCGCCGAACAGCTGGACTGGTTGCGACGGCTCGCCGCCGACCAGGACAACCTGCACGCGGCGGTCCGCCACGCGATCGCGGCCGGCGACGGCCCGACCGCGGTGCGGCTGGCCGCCGCCCTCGGCTGGTACTGGTTCCTGCGGGGCATGAAGCTCGAAGGCGCCGAATTGATCGGCGAGGCGGTCGGCGTCCGGGGCACCGCGGAGTCCGCGGATCCCGAGCAGCTGGCGGTGGCCTACACCATGGGCGCGCTGCTGACCTCCGACACGCCGCTCCAGACCACCGCAGCCGACTGGCTCGCCCGGGCCGCCGCGCTCAGCGCGCAGATACCAGCTCCGACCAACCCGATCATGCCGCTGATCAGCCCGCTCGCCACCCTGTTCGGGGCGGCCGACCCGGCGCGAGGCCCGGCCGGCCCGGAGATCTTGGACGACGCGGCCGGCAGCTCGCACCGGTGGGTGGCCGCGCTGGCCCGGATTCTTCGCGGGCACGCCGCGCTCAATGTCGGCCGGGGTCATGCCCGGGCGGAAGCCGATTTCCTGGCCGGGGCGAACATCCTGGCTGAGCTGGGGGAGCGGTGGGGGCAGGCGGTGGCGTTCGGTGGCCTGGCCATGCTGGAGGGATGGCGGGGCGAACATGCCGCCGCGGTCAGCCACTACCGGCAAGCCAGGGACCTCACCGCCGCCTTCGGCAGCACCGAGGACGAGGTGCAGTTCCGCCTGTTCATAGCGCGGGAGCTGTGGCTGGCGGGCGAGCGGGAGGCGGCCCGGGCCGAGCTGTCCCGAGCGCTGCCCGATGCCGAGCGGATCGGCTTGCCGGAGCTTCGCGCCTATGCCGCCTACACCGCCGGCGACCTCGCCCGCCTGGACGGTCGGCCCGAGGCCGCGCGCGAGGCCCTGCTCCGGGCGGTGGACCTGGCTACCCCGACCGAGGTGGCCCAGCAGATCCGCGCCGTGGCCGCCACCGGTCTCGGTTACCTCGCTGGCGCCGAAGGCGACCTGCACGCGGCCCGCGACTGGCACAACCACGCGCTGGCCACCGCGCGGTTCACGGCCGACGCGCCGGTCATCGCCGGGACCCTGGTGGGCCTGGCCGACCTGGCCTTGCGCGAAGACGACCCGGAGCGTGCCGCCGAGCTGCTCGGAGCCAGCTACGCGATCAGGGGAACCACGGACCGTTCCGTACCAGATGAAGAAAGGGTCGCCGCCGAGGCACGGTCCGTGCTCGGCGAAACCCGCTACGGCGAGGCATACCAGCGCGGCCAGCGCATCAACCTCGACACGCTGGCCGCGCTGATCCCTGTCACACCCGGCGCTTGAACGCCCGGACCGCCAGCGGCGCGAACACGACGGTGAACGCCACCGCGTAGAGCAGGGACTCCACCACCGGCCGGGCCACCGGGCCGGACACCAGCAGCCCGCGCACCGCGTCCGAGATGCACGACACCGGGTTCGCCTTCGACCAGCCCTGCAGCCAGCCCGGCATCGAGGCCGTGGGGACGAACGCGTCGCTGGTGAACGTGATCGGGAACAGCACCACGAAGCCGAAGATCTGCACCTTCTCCGGGTTGGCCGCGAGCATCGCCACCAGCACCAGGGCCCAGGAGATGGCCAGGGTGCTGACCAGGACGAGGGCGGTGGCGGCGAGCACGCCCAACGGGCCGGTGCCGATCCTGAACCCGAGGATGTACCCGATGCCCAGCAGCATGGCGATCGCCCAGGTCTGCTTGGCCAGGTCGGCCAGCATCCGGCCGGACAGCGGCGCGAACCTGGCGATGGGCAGCGCCCGCAACCGGTCGAAGAACCCCTCCTTCAGGTCGGTGGACAGGCCGGTGGCCGTGTTCAGGGTGGTGAACAGCGAGTTCTGCACGATGATGCCGGGCAGCGCGAACATCAGGTACGCCTTCGGCGAGCCCCCGATGGCGCCGCCGAACACGAACGTGAACAGGAGCAGGAACATCACCGGCTGGACGCTGAAGTCGATCAGCTCGAGCGGGTTGTGCCTGATCTGCACCAGCGTGCGCCAGGCCAGCGAGAACGTCTGCCGCAGCCCCTCGACCGGCCCGACCCGCGCCGCCAACCGCGTCGGATTATCCGAAACCGTACTATCCAGAAGGATGCTTTCCATCGCCGTGGTCATGCCGCCACGCTCCGTTCGTCAGTGCTGGCGTCCTCCTCGGCGCGGCGCCCGGTCAGCGACAGGAACACCTCGTCCAGGCTGGCCCCGCGCAGCGTGAGCTCGGCTACCCGCACGCCGGCCTCCTGGAGCCGGGCCACCACTGCGGGCATCACGTCCTCGTCGCTCACCGGCGCGGTTACCGTGGTGTTGCGCACCTCGGGCTCCGCGTGGGTGACCCGGGCCACGGCGGCCGTCACGGTCGGCACGTCGGCCGGATCGGTCGGCCGCACCGCGATCGTCAGCGCACCGGTGCGGGCCTTGAGTTCCTCCGGGGTCCCGGTCGCGATCACCGCACCGTGGTCGATGACCGCGATGTCGCTGGCCAGCTGATCGGCCTCCTCCAGGTACTGGGTGGTGAGCAGCACCGTGACCCCGGTCGCCGTCAGGCCGCGGACCACGTCCCACATCTCGTTGCGGCTGCGCGGATCCAGGCCGGTGGTCGGCTCGTCCAGGTAAAGCACCCGCGGCCGGGTGACCAGGCTGGCGGCCAGGTCCAGCCGCCTGCGCATGCCGCCGGAGTAGGTCTTGGCCGCCCGGTCGCCGGCCTCGGTAAGCCGGAACGCGGCCAGCAGGTCCCGGGCCCGGGCCCGGGATTGCGCCCGTGACTGGCCGGTCAGCCGCCCGATGAGGATGAGGTTCTCCGCCCCGGTGAGCGTGTCGTCCACCGAGGCGTACTGCCCGGTCAGCCCGGTGAGCTGCCGGACCTGGTGCGCGTGGGTCACCACGTCGTGCCCGCAGACCGCGGCGTGCCCGCCGTCGGGCCGGAGCAGGGTGGCGAGGATCCGGACGGCGGTGGTCTTTCCTGCGCCGTTCGGGCCCAGGAGGCCGAATACCGAGCCGGTGCGGACAGCGAGGTCGATCCCGTCCAGCGCAACGGTGTCGCCGAACCGCTTGACCAGCCCTTCGGCAAGTATCGAGTACGTCATGCCGCTAGCCTGCGGCCCCGCCCTGACAGGTCACCGAGACCCCGCTGACGTCCCTGACCCGGCGCTGACATCCCGCTGACACGCTCGCCCGGTGAGATGGCAGTGTGACACTACAAGGAACAGCACCCATTAGAACGGAGGCGCCATGTTTCACGTGGACTCCGAGGTCGGCCGACTGCGGCAGGTGGTCCTGCACCGCCCTGACCTGGAACTCAAGCGACTGACCCCGGACAACGCCGCCGACCTGCTCTTCGACGACGTGCTCTGGGTCAGCCGGGCGCAGGCCGAGCACGACGCGTTCGCTGAGGCGCTGCGCTCGCGCGGCGTGGTGGTTCACTACTACGGCGACCTGCTGGCCCAGACCCTGAAGGTCCCAGAGGCCCGCGCGTACATCCTGGACCGGGTGTTCGACCCGCGCTGGCACGGGCCGCTGGCCGCCGCCACGCTGCGGGCCTCGATGGAAGGACTGGACTCGACCCGCCTGGCCGAGTTCCTGGCGGGCGGGATCACCAAGCGCGAGATCGCCGAACTCGGCCCGGAGCCCAAGAGCATCGCGTTCCATTCCCTGGACCCCGACGGATTCGTGCTGGCCCCGCTGCCGAACCTGCTCTACCAGCGCGACACGTCCTGCTGGATCTACGGCGGGGTGTCGATCAACGCCATGCGCCGCCCGGCCCGGATCCGGGAGACCGTCACCGACGTGGCCATCTACCGCTGGCACCCGATGTTCGCCCAGGCCCGGTTCGACATCTGGTACGACGGCGCGGACGCCGCGCCCGCCACTATCGAAGGCGGCGACATCCTGGTCATCGGGAACGGGGCGGTCCTAGTCGGGATGAGCGAGCGGACCACCCCGCAGGCCGTCGAGGTCCTCGCCCACCGGCTCTTCGAGGCCGACGCGGCCCGGTGCCTGGTCGCGATCGACATGCCGAAGACCCGGGCCTTCATGCACCTGGACACCCTGCTGACCATGGCGGACTACGGCGTCTTCACCAAGTACGCGGGGATGGGCATGCTGCCGTCCTACACGGTCGAGCCGGGCGCCACGCCCGCCGAGCTCAAGGTCACCGATCACCCGCCGGAAGACATGCACCGGGCCATGGCCGCCGCCCTCGACCGGCCGTTCATCACCGTCCTGACCGCCGTACAGGACGTCCATTCCGCGCAGCGCGAGCAATGGGACGACGGCTGCAACGTACTGGCCGTCGAACCCGGGGTGGTCGTGGCCTACGAGCGGAACGTGACCACCAACGCCTACCTGCAGGACAACGGCATCGAGGTAATCACCGTCGCCGGCGGCGAACTCGGCCGCGGCCGGGGCGGCCCCCGCTGCATGAGCTGCCCCATCGAGCGCGACGCCTGACCCCTGCGCGGCGCGCCGGCCTCGGTCATGTCCCGAAACTAGCGGATTAGCATGAGGCCATGAGCAGTAGCCGGATGCCGGCCGTGTACCTGAGCCACGGCGCGCCCCCGCTGGCCGACGACCCGATCTGGCCGGGGGAGCTGTCCGCCTGGGCCAAGGCTCTGCCGCGGCCGGAATCGATCCTGGTCATCTCCGCCCACTGGGAGAACGCGCCCATCGCGGTGAGCGCCACCCGCACGGTCCCGCTGTACTACGACTTCTGGGGTTTCCCCCGGCACTACTACGAGGTCACCTACCCGGCGCCGGGCGCGCCCGCGCTGGCCGAGTCGGTGCGCAAGCTGCTCGGCGGCCAGGTGCACGAGCACGCCGACCGCGGCCTGGACCACGGCGCGTACGTGCCGCTGGTGGAGATGTACCCGGAGGCCGACGTGCCGGTCATCCAGCTATCCATGCCGACCCTGGACCCGCGCGAGCTGATGGACGTGGGCCGCAAACTGGCCCCGCTGCGTGATGCGGGCGTGCTGATCATGGGCAGCGGGTTCTTCACGCACAACCTGCGGGAGTTCGTGTTTGAGGGCCCAGTGCCGCAGTGGTCGCGTGATTTCGACGACTGGGGCCGGGACGCGCTGACCGATGGCAACGTGGACGCGCTGCTCGACTTCCAGCACAAGGCGCCCGCCGCGCACACCGCGCACCCCCGCACCGAGCACTTCGCCCCGCTGTTCGTCACGCTCGGCGCGGGCGAAAATGATCTTGCCGGGCAGCGGCAGCCGATCGAGGGTTTCTGGGGCGGCCTGGCCAAACGATCGGTTCAGCTCGGCTAAGGGTCACAAGCTGAGACACGCGATCTTAGGGTCTGTTTAGCACCCATCCCGACGGCCTATGGTCTAGACATGACCACCAATGACACGCTGCGAGTCACCGACTCACGGACCGGCCGCAGCTACGAGATCCCGATTGTCGATGGCGCTATCCGCGCGATGGACCTACGGCAGATCAAGACCTCCGAGGACGACTTCGGACTGCTCTCCTACGACCCGGCCTTCCAGAACACCGCGAGCTGTCGCAGCGCCATCACCTTCATCGACGGTGACAAGGGCATCCTCCGCTACCGCGGCTACCCGATCGAGGAACTGGCCCAGCACGCGTCCTTCCTCGACGTGGCCTGGCTGCTGCTGCACGGCGACCTGCCGGATAAGAAGGAATCGGCTACCTGGGCCCACGAGATCTCCCATCACACCTTCGTGCATGAGAACGTCAAGAAGTTCATCGACGGCTTCCACCACGACGCCCACCCGATGGGCATCCTGGTCAGCACCCTGGCCGCGCTGTCCACCTTCTACCCCGAGGCCAAGGCGGTCCACGACCGGGACATCCAGCACAAGCAGGTCGTACGGCTGATCGCGAAGATGCCCACGCTCGCCGCCTTCGCCTACCGGCACGCGCGGGGCCTGCCGTACGCCTATCCCGACGACGACCTGTCCTACGCGGGCAATTTCCTCAACATGATGGACAGGATGACTGAGCCGAGGTACAGCCCGAACCCGATCCTCGAGCACGCCCTGGATGTGTTGTTCATCCTGCACGCCGACCACGAGCAGAATTGCTCCACCAATGCGATGCGTAGCGTGGCCAGCTCCCAGGTCGACCCGTACTCGGCGGCCGCCGCGGCCGCGGCGGCGCTGTACGGCCCGCTGCACGGCGGCGCGAACGAGCAGGTGCTGAACATGCTGCGGGAGGTCGGCTCGGTCGACAACGTGCCCGCCTACATCACCCGGGTCAAGAACGGCGAGCTGCGCCTGATGGGGTTCGGCCACCGGGTGTACAAGAACTACGACCCGCGGGCGACGATCATCAAGCAGGTTGCGGACGAGGTGTTCGAGGTCACCGGGCGCAACCCGTTGCTGGACATTGCGCTCGAGCTCGAGCGGATCGCGCTGGAGGACGACTACTTCGTCAACCACAAGCTGTACCCGAACGTCGACTTCTACTCGGGCATCATCTACCAGGCCATGGGCTTCCCGGTGGCGATGTTCCCGGTGCTGTTCGCGATCGGCCGCATGCCCGGCTGGCTCGCGCAGTGGCAGGAGGGTTCGGCCGACCCGGAGCAGAAGATCGCCCGGCCGCGGCAGATCTACACCGGTGAGATCCTGCGCCACCTCGACGGAGAGGGAGAGGACGCCTGACTGAGCCTATTTCCGCGCCTATTTCCGGGCTGGACCTGCCCCCCGGCTCGCTGTTCGGGGTGGCCAACCTTCCTTACGGCGTGTTCTCGGCCGGTGACCGGGACCCGACGGCTCCGCGGGTGGGGGTTCGGATCGGCGACTCGGTGCTCGACCTGGCGCCGGTACTCGGCGAGCAGGTCTTCGCCGAGCCGTCGCTGAACGCCTTCATGGCTCAGGGGCGGGCCCGGTGGCGCGACGTCCGGGCCCGGATCACCGAACTGCTGACCGATTCGCGGCATCGCGCCGTCATCGAAGCCGCGCTGCACCCGCTGTCCGCGGTGCGGCTGCACCTGCCGTTCGAGGTGGGCAACTACGTCGACTTCTACGCCAGCGAGAACCACGCGGCCAATGTCGGGCGGCTGTTCCGGCCGGGCGGCGAGGCGTTGATGCCCAACTGGAAGCACCTGCCCGTCGGCTACCACGGGCGCTCGGGCACCGTGCTGCTCTCCGGTACCCCGGTGTCCCGCCCTCGCGGTCAGCGTCCCGGGGACGGCGCCCCGACGTTCGGCCCGTCGCAGCGGCTGGACTTCGAGGCCGAGGTCGGCTTCGTGATCGGCGCCGGGTCAGGCCTGGGCTCGCCGGTGGCGGTCGAGGAGTTCGCGGACCACGTGTTCGGCGCGTTCCTGGTCAACGACTGGTCGGCTCGCGACATCCAGGCCTGGGAGTCCCGGCCGCTCGGCCCGTTCCTGGCCAAGTCGTTCGCCACGTCGATCTCGCCCTGGATCGTGCCCCTCGAGGCGCTGGCGCCCGCCCAGGTGCGCCCGCCGCCCCAGGACCCCGCGCCGCTGCCCTATCTGGCCGATGCCGGTCAGTCGGGTTACGATCTCGCGCTCGAGGTCCGGCTGAACGGCCAGGTCGTCTCTCGCCCGCCGTTCGCCACCATGTACTGGACCCCGGCTCAGATGCTGGCCCACATGACCGTGAACGGGGCTTGCATCCGCACCGGGGACTTCTACGCCTCCGGCACGGTCAGCGGCCCGGACCGCGAGCAGCGCGGCTGCCTGCTGGAGCTGAGCTGGGGAGGCGCGGAACCGCTCAAGCTGCCCGACGGATCCGTGCGGTCCTTCCTGGAGGACGGCAACGAGGTCACGATCAGCGCCACCGCCCCGGCCGCCGACGGCGGTCGTATTGGCTTCGGCGCAGTCACCGGACGCATCCTGGCCGCGAGTCAGGAAATCTGAGGACCGGTCTCGTCGGCCGCCCACTTCCGTATGGTTTTGCGGTCCAGCTTGCCCACGCTGGTCAGCGGTATGGCAGGCACGATCGTGATCTGCCGCGGGTACTTGTTCGCGCCCAGGTGCTGCCGGGCGTACTCGCTGAGTTCTTCGGTGGTGACAACTGCGTCCGGCCGCAGCGACACGAACGCCACCACCTCCTCCCCGAGCCGAGCGTCCGGCCGTCCCACCACCCCGGCCATCGCCACCGCCGGATGCGCGACCAGCACGTCCTCCACGTCGCGCGGGAAGACGTTGAATCCGCCCCGCAGGATCAGGTCCTTCTTCCGGTCCACCACGTACAGGTAGCCGTCGGCGTCCAGGTGCCCGATATCGCCGGTGTGCAGCCAGCCGCCCGCGAGCACCGTGGACTTGGAATCCGGCGTATGCCAGTACCCGCTCATCACGCCGGGCGACCGGGCGCAGATCTCGCCGTCCTGGCCCGCGGGCAGCGTCGCACCGCTGTCGTCCTGGATGGATACCTCGCAGCCGGGCACCGGCCGGCCGACGCTGCCCACCCGGCGCGCGCCATAAGGGTTAGACGAGATGAGCGTGGCCGACTCCGTGCAGCCGTACCCCTCGTAGATCGTCGCGGACGGTACCCGCTTCTCGAACTCCCGCAGGACCTGCTCGGCCAGCGGCGACGCACCGGATCCGATCCAGATCAGCTCGGACAGGTCAGCCTGCTCCAGCGGCTGGCCGAGCAGCATCTGGATCATCGACGGCACCAGCGCGCTGAACTGCACCCGGTGCTCTTCGGCCAGCTTCAGCCAGCCCGCCGGGTCGAACCATCGCATGAGGATGGTCCTGACGCCCTCGTTCCGGTGAAAGCCACTGCAGTAGACCAACAGCCCGTAGGCATGCGCGAGGGGGAGCGGCACGAGCGCGCTGGTCACGTTAAACCGCTCCGCGTTCTGGTTTGCCGACCACCCGCACCAGAACAAGTTCGCGTGAGTCAGCGGAACGCCCTTGGACCTCCCGGTCGTCCCCCCGGTGAACAGCAGCGCGGCCAGGTCGGCGCCCGACCGGTCCACGATCGACCCCGGCTCGGCCGTCTCCACCTGGGCGAAGTCGAGCACCGGGACTCCCGCGGTACCCCCTCCTCCGGGAACTATGACGAACCGCACTTCTGGCGCTCCGACCAGCGCGGCCGACACCTTGGGCAGGAACTCCGCCGTGGTCACCACGCCGACCGCGCCGGAACCGACCAGCGCGCTGCGCAGCTCGTCCTCGCTCACCAGGAAGATAAGCGGCGTCACCACCGCGCCGGCGCGCCAGGCGGCGCTGTAGCTGATGAGGACCTCGGGGCAGTTGGCCATGAGCACCACCAGCCGGTCTCCGGGCCGGACGCCCAGGTCCGTCAGCCCGGTCGCGAACCTGGCGGCGCGGTCGGCGAGCGATCCGGCCGAGTGCCACTGGCCCTCGAAGAACAGCGAGTCGTGGTCGCCCTGCCGCTCCAGGGCCAGCTCGGCCTGCCTGGCCAGGTTCTCGTCCGCCATGTCTCCCTCACTCAGCCGGTCGAGCCGGGCCGCTCAGGCCAGGTCGATCTCGAAGTACGCGCCCTGATCATCGTGGACGATCCGGGCCGGCCCCGTCCAGCCGGCGAAGCCGCCGGTCCCCGTGCCCGGCACGATATGCCCGAACCACGAATGGCCATCTTCATTCGTAACGGTTAGGGTCGCGCTCATGGTGACCGAGACCGAATTCGACCAGCTGCTCGACCTGCTGCGCGCGTTCATCCGGCGCGAGGTGATGCCCGCCGAAGCCGGCATCGACGAGTCCGACGAGATTCCCGCCCGGCTGATCGAGCAGGCCAAGGAGATGGGCCTGTACGGTTACGCCCTACCCGCGGAGTACGGCGGCCTCGGCCTGTCCGTGGGTCAGCAGGTGCGGCTCACCATCGAGCTCGGCTACGCCTGCCCTGCGTTCCGGTCGCTGTTCGGCACGAACAACGGGATCGCCGGGCAGGTCCTGGTCCTGGCCGGGACCGAGGAGCAGCGTAAGCAGTGGCTGCCACGGCTGGCCTCCGGCGAGGTGGTCGCCTCCTTCGCCCTGACCGAGCCGGATGCCGGATCCGATCCCAGCCGCCTGGTCACGACCGCGCAGCGATCGGCCGATAGCTGGGTCATCGACGGGCTCAAGCGCTACATCACCAACGCCCCGGCCGCGGACGTCTTCATGGTGTTCGCGCGGACCGACCCGGACGCCCCGCCCGGCAGGGGGATAGGCGTGTTCATCGTGCCTGCCCGTACCGCGGGGGTCGCCGTGGCGGCCCGCGACCACAAGATGGGCCAGGCCGGCGCGTGGACCGCCGACGTCGCCCTGACCGGCGTCCGGGTCCCCGCCGATGCGCTGGTCGGAGAGGCCGCCCAGGCCGGCTACGCCACGGCCATGCGGAGCCTGGCCCACGGCCGGCTGATCATCGCGGCCATGTGCGTCGGCGTCTCGGCCCGCCTGATCGACGAGAGCGTCTCCTACGCCAAGGAACGCTCCCAGGGCGGCCGTCGGATCGGCGAATACCAGCTCATCCAGGCCATGCTGGCGGACTCCCACACCGAGTACCTGGCCGCCCGGTCCCTGGTCCTCGACGCGGCCGCCCAGTACGACGCGGGCACTGACCGGCGCCTGGCCCCCTCCGCCGCCAAGTATTTCGCCAGCGAAGCCGTGGGCCGCATCGCCGACCGCGCCGTCCAGATCCACGGCGGCTCCGGCTACATCCGCGGTATCCCGGTCGAACGCCTCTACCGCGACGTCCGCCTCTTCCGCATCTACGAAGGCACCAGCCAGATCCAGCAGCTCGTCATCGCCCGGGAACTGCTCAGGTAGGTCGGCGCCGCCGACCGTCCCGGCCGGTAACCACCGGCCGGGACGGTCGGTCCCGTCAGTCCTCGGACTCTGCTTCGGCCTCGGCTTCTTCGAGTGCTGCTTCAGCCTCGAGTTCTTCGAGTGCTTCTTCGGCCTCGAGTTCCTCCTCGAGTTCCGCCGCGGCCAGCGCGATCACGAACCCTAGTCCCTGGGCGATGTTCGCCGCCGCTGAGACGACGCGGGTGGTGCCCACGATGGGCGCCACCGCGACGAGAATGTCTTCGACATCATCGAGGTCGATGTCTGACTCTGCCGCCGGTACGGCGTTGAGCGCGTAGGAAGCAGCGGGTGCGTCCACCGCGACGAGGGCGGCGATTCGGGCGATCATGAGCTCGCGCGGGCTCAAGTCACTGTTCTCGAGCGACGCGATGGTCATGGCCAGCAGCGTATCGCTGACAGGTGTAGAACTTTCCGTTTCGTTTTCGGACATGACAGTGCTCCTTAGCGAAAGTCTTGAATCATGCGCCCCGTCAATCACGGCGGCCTTGGTTCACGCTACGCCGGCCCAGGTGCAGACCCCAGCCCGGGCCGGTGAATAACTTCCGGTACAGCACAATAACGTCCAGGCCTGTCGATCTCGGCGGCGGCCGTTCGTATGGGGTGTGAGGGACGGCACCGGCCGGCTCCGCAACAACGGGAGGATCAGCGATGAGGATCATCGTCACCGAGTTCATGTCGCTCGACGGGGTCATGGAGGAGCCCCGGTGGACCTTCGACTTCGACCGCGGGAAGGAAGGCGACCAGTTCAAGTACGAGGAGCTGTTCGACGCCGGGTCGCTCCTGCTCGGCCGGGTCACCTACCAGGGTTTCGCCGCCGCGTGGCCCGGCATGGGCCACGACGACTTCGGCCAGCGGATGAACAACATCCACAAGTACGTCGTGTCCAGCACCCTGGCCGACGGCGACGCCACCTGGGGCCCGACCACCGTGGTCCGGGGCGACGTCGCCGCTGAGGTGGCAGCCATCAAGGACCAGCCGGGAGGCGATCTGCTGGTCGAGGGCAGCGCCCGGCTGGTGCACACGCTGGCTCAGCACGGTCTGGTCGACGAGTACCGCCTGATGATCTTCCCGGTCATCCTGGGCCAGGGCAAGCGCGTCTTCCCGGACGTGATGCCCGCCGCCGCCCGGCTCACGATCACCGACTCGCGCACCGTCGGCTCAGGCGTCCTGCTGCTCAGCCTCACCCCCGACCGGACTTAGAGCACCGGTCAAGTATCAACAGTCTCCCTGGCTTCCCGAAAATCACGGCGTCAGGCGGTGCAGATCCCGAGGGAAGAGCGTGACCTCCCTGATGTTCTCCGCCTGGGCCAGGCGGGCGGTCCATCGCTCCAGCCCTATCGCGAACCCGCCGTGCGGCGGCATGCCGTGCGCGAAGGCTTCCAGGTAGTCCGAGTAGGCCGAAGGATCCTCGCCCCGGGCCCGGATCGCCGCCACGTAATCGGCGTGCCGGTGCAGCCGCTGTCCGCCCGTCACGAGTTCGACACCGCGGAACAGCAGGTCGAAGCTGTTGGACCAGCGTTCGTCGCCCGGCTGCGGATGGGTGTAGAACGGGCGCTTGCGCATCGGGTAGCCCTCCACCGCGACGAACTCGCTGCCGTGGGTTTTGGCCGCCCACCGGCCGACGGCCCGCTCGTGCGCGGGCGCCAGGTCAGGCTCGTCCGGCGACGCGCCCGCGATCCTCAGCGCCTCACTGAACCCGATCACCGGGATCTGCTCGGGAACCTCGGGGATCGTGATGCCGAGCAGGTCAGCAGCGTGCCCGGCCTGGCCGCGGACCGCGGCGGCCATTCCGGCCAGCGCGTGCCTGAGCATGGCCAGTACGTCGCGGTGATCGGAGATGAAACCCAGCTCGGCATCGAGCGAGACGTATTCGGCCAGGTGCCGGGCCGTGTCGTGCGGCTCGGCCCGGAACACCGGGCCGGTTTCGTAGACCCGCTCGAAGACCCCCACCATCGTCTGCTTGTAGAACTGCGGTGACTGGGCCAGGTAGGCCGGGCGCCCGAAGTAGTCGACCCGGAAGACGTCGGCGCCGGACTCGGTAGCCGTCGACACAAACTTGGGGGTCTGGATCTCGGTGAAGCCCTGGCTGTCCAGCGCCGCCCGGAAACCGCGCAGCGACGCCGCGGCCAGTTGCCACCTGGCACGTCGCGCTGGATGCCGCCAGGAGACCGCGGCGTGGTCGAGGATCGTGGCCAGCCCGGCGTCCACAGTCGGCGGTCATGGCCACCGGGATCACCCAGGAGCTAGGGTCGCTAGTGAACGATGAGTAACAATCCCTGGAGGGGGTGGCGTGGACTTCGCTGAATCCACCGAGCAGCGGGCGCTCCGGGCCGCCGTGGCCGAGATCGCCAGGGATTTCGGGCCGCGCTACTACGCCGAGCACGCCGCGGAACGGCGCCCGTGCGTCGAGCTCTGGAAGGCCCTGGGTGAGGCCGGGTTCATCGGCGTGAACATCCCCGAGACCTACGGCGGTGGCGGCGGGGGACTGACCGAGCTCGTGCTGGTCTGCGAGGAACTCGCCGCGGCCGGCACCCCGCTGCTACTGCTGGTCGTGTCCGCTGCGATCTCGGCCGAGGTGATCGGCGAGTTCGGTACCGAGGAGCAGCGCAAGAGCTGGCTGCCCGGCCTGGCCAGCGGTACCTCGAAGATGGTGTTCGCGATCACCGAACCGGACGCGGGCTCCAACACCCATCGGCTGTCCACCACGGCCGTCCGAGACGGCGACGACTGGGTGCTGAACGGCACGAAGTACTACATCTCCGGGGTCGACGAGGCCGAGGCGCTGCTGGTGGTCGCGAAGACCGGCCAGGACGCGTTGTCGATCTTCATCGTGCCCACGGACGCCGCGGGGTTCGGCAAGCACCTGCTGCCGGTGGACCTGCTGCTCCCGGAGCGGCAGTTCACCCTGCACTTCAACGACGTCCGCGTCGGCCCGGACGCACTGGTCGGCGCGGAGGGCGCGGGCTTCCGGCAGGTGTTCCACGGGCTGAACCCGGAACGGATCACCGGCGCCGCCCTGGCCGTCGGCGTGGCCCGGTACGCGCTGACCGTGGCGGCCCGGTACGCCAACGAGCGCACCGTCTGGTCCGAGCCGATCGGCGCTCACCAGGGCGTCGCGCACCCGCTGGCCAAGGCCAAGATCGAGACCGAGCTCGCGGCCCTGATGACCAGGCAGGCCGCCTGGCAGCACGATCACGGCCTGCCCGCGGGGGAGTCCTCCAACATGGCGAAGTACGCCGCCGCCGAGGCCGCGATCGCCGCCGTCGACGCGGCCATCCAGACTCACGGCGGCAACGGCCTGTCCGCGGAGTACGGCCTGATGCCCTACTGGGGGCTGGCCCGGTTGACCCGCATCGCGCCGGTCAACCGGGAGATGATCCTCAACTTCGTCGCTCAGCACAGCCTGGGCCTGCCCCGGTCCTACTAGGAGCACCGCGTGCCGGTCCTGACCTCCCATGTCGACGTTCGCGACGAGACCTACCAGGCCAACCGGCAGGCCCAGCTCGCCCTGATCGACCAGCTGAACGCGCAGCTCGAGCTGGCCATCGCCGGCGGCGGGGAACGGTACCAGCAGCGGCACCGGGACCGCGGCAAGCTGCTGGCCCGGGAACGGATCGAGCTGCTGCTCGACCCGGACAGCCCATTCCTCGAGCTGTCCTCGCTCGCCGCCTGGGGCACCGAGTTCACCGTCGGGGCCAGCATGGTGACCGGCGTCGGTGTGGTCTCCGGCGTCGAATGCGTGATCAGCGCCCACGACCCGACCGTCCGCGGCGGCGCGGCGAACCCGTACTCGCTGCGCAAGGGCCTGCGCGCGCTGGAGATCGCCCGGGTCAACCGGCTGCCGGTGATCAACCTGGTGGAGTCGGGCGGCGCGGACCTGCCGACGCAGGCCGACCTGTTCGTCCCGGGCGGCCGGACCTTCCATGAGCTCACCGAGCTGTCCGCGAACGGGGTGCCCACGGTGGCGCTGGTGTTCGGCAACTCCACCGCGGGCGGCGCGTACGTGCCCGGCATGTGCGACTACGCGGTCCTGGTCGACCGGCGGGCCAAGGTCTTCCTGGGCGGGCCCCCGCTGGTCAAGATGGCTACCGGCGAGGAGTCCGACGACGAGTCGCTGGGCGGGGCCGAGATGCACTCCCGGGTCTCTGGCCTGTCGGACTACTTCGCGGTCGACGAGCACGACGCGATCCGCATCGGCCGCGCCATCATGGCCCGGATCAACTGGCGCAAGCAGGGCCCGCCACCGGGCCCCGCAATTGAACCACGGTATGACGCCGATGAGATCCTCGGCATCGTGTCCGCCGACGTCAAGGTGCCGTTCGATCCGCGGGAGGTACTGGCCCGCGTGGTCGATGAGTCGGACTTCGATGAGTACAAGCCGCTGTACGGCACCTCGCTGGTCACCGGCTGGGCCCGCGTCCACGGGTACCCGGTCGGGGTGCTGGCCAACCACCGGGGCGTGCTGTTCAGCGAGGAGTCGCAGAAGGCCGCCGAGTTCATCCTGCTGGCCAACGAGACCGACACGCCCCTGGTGTTCCTGCAGAACACCACCGGCTATATGGTCGGCGCCCGCTACGAGCAGGGCGGCATCCTCAAGGACGGCGCCAAGATGATCAACGCGGTAACCAATTCGGCCGTCCCGCACCTCACCATCACCATGGCTTCCTCGTTCGGCGCGGGCAACTACGGCATGTCCGGCCGCGCCTTCGACCCGCGGTTCATGTTCGCCTGGCCCGGCGCCAAGCTCGCCGTGATGGGCGCGACCCAGCTCGCCGGCGTGCTGTCGATCGTCGGCCGGGCCTCGGCCCAGGCGGCCGGGCGGCCGTTCGACCAGGAGGTGGACCGGGCCCGCACGGCCGCGATCGAGGCTCAGATTGAGGCCGAGTCGCACGCCTTCTTTGTCACGGCGCGGCTGTACGACGACGGCGTGATCGACCCGCGCGACACCCGCACCGTCCTGGGCCTGACCCTGTCGGCCGTGCACTCCGCCCCCGTGGCCGGCCGCCGCGGTTTCGGCGTGTTCCGGATGTGACGGCCGTGCCAGAAAAAATGGTCATCCGCAAGCTGCTGATCGCCAACCGCGGCGAGATCGCGGCCCGCGTGGTCAGGACCGCGCACGCCCTGGGCATCGCCACCGTCGCCGTCTACTCCGATCCCGACGCCCACGCCCCCTACGTCACGCTGGCCGACCAGGCGGTCCGGCTGCCCGGAGCAGCCCCCGCCGATACGTACCTGCGCGGCGACCTGATCATCGCCGCGGCCGCAGCCACGCGCGCGGATGCGGTCCACCCCGGCTACGGGTTCCTGTCCGAGAACGCCGCATTCGCCCGGGCCTGCGCCGACGCGAGCCTGATCTTCGTCGGCCCGGCCCCCGGCACGATCGCCGCCATGGGCGACAAGGTCGCGGCCAAGGCCATGATGGCCGCGGCCGGCGTCCCGGTCCTGCCCAGCGTGACCGTGGCAGACGCCGCGGATCTGGCCGCAGCGGCCGCCGAGGTCGGCTTCCCGCTGCTGGTCAAGGCGGCGTTCGGCGGCGGCGGACGCGGCATGCGGCTGGTCGCGGATGAGGCCAGCCTGGAGCAGGCGGTCAGCTCCGCGCGTCGCGAGGCAGCCGCCGCGTTCGGCGACGGCACCGTGTTCCTCGAGCGCTACGTCCCGGACCCGCGCCATATCGAGGTGCAGATCCTCGGCGACGCGCACGGCGATGTGGTCCACCTGTTCGAGCGCGAGTGCTCCATCCAGCGGCGCTACCAGAAGATCGTGGAGGAGTGTCCGTCACCGGCCGTCGACGACAAGCTCCGCCAGGCGCTGGCTGCCGCCGCCGTCACGGCCGGCCACGCGGTCGGCTATACCGGCGCGGGCACGGTCGAGTTCGTGCTCGATCGCTACGGATGGTTCTACTTCCTGGAGATGAACACCCGGCTGCAGGTCGAGCACCCGGTCACCGAGGAAGTCGTCGGCCTGGACCTGGTGGAGCTGCAGCTACGCATGGCCGAGGGCGAGCCGCTGCCGCCCGAGGCCCGCCAGGCCAGGCTCAGCGGGCACGCCATCGAAGTCCGCCTGTACGCCGAGGACGTCCCGGCCGGGTTCCTGCCGGTCACCGGTTCGCTGCACCGTTTCGCGATCCCGTCCGGCCCGGGTCTGCGGGTCGATACCGGGTTCCGCGACGGGTCGGTGGTCAGCCCGCACTACGACGCGATGCTGGCCAAGGTGATCGCGCACGGCCGCACCCGCGCCGACGCCGCCCGGCGATTGGCCCGGGCGCTGCAAACCGCCGAGATCCACGGCGTGACGACCAACCGTGACCTGCTGGTGGCGATCCTGCGCGAGCCGGACTTCCTGGCCGGCGCCACCGACACCGGCTACCTCACCCGGCACGAGCCCGCCGCCCTCATCCGGTCCGCCGCCGCCCCGGCCGCCAGCGAGCACGCGCTGGCCGCGGCCCTGGCCCGCCAGGCGGTCAACCGGGCCGGCGCGCCCGTCCTGGGCACGCTGCCCTCGGGCTGGCGCAACGTCTTCTCCGCGCCGCAGCGCGTCAGCTACACCACGGCGAGGGAACAGTACGACGTGGCCTACCGGGTCCTCGGCGACACCGTCCAGGCGTCCGTGAACGACGTGCCGCTCGGAGACGCCATCCGCGTCCACGACGCCGGACCGGGCCTCGTCGACCTGGAGGTCGACGGCACGCGTCGGCTCTACCGGGTACACCGGGTCGGGCCCGAGAACACCGACACGTACGTCGACGCCAGCGACGGGTCCAGCGCCCTGATCGAAGTCCCGCGGTTCGGCGATCCGGAGAAACAGGCCCCGGCCGGGTCGCTGCTCGCCCCGATGCCCGGCCTGGTCCGGCGCGTGCTGGTCGAGGTCGGCGCGGTTGTGGTCGCGGGCCAGTCGCTGCTCGTACTGGAGGCGATGAAGATGGAGCAGACCGTGGCCGCCCCCGCCGCCGGCGTGGTGGCCGAACTCCGGGCCAAGACCGGTGAGCAGGTCGCCGCCGGCCAGGTCCTCGCGGTGGTCGAGCCATGCCCGTAGACATGACCGCGCTCGCCGCGGATCTCGCCGCCGAATCGGCCGTCACCCGCGCCCTGGTGGCCGACCTGGACGAGCCCGGCTGGCGCACGCCGACGCCGGCGGCTGGCTGGGACATCGCCGACCAGATCGGCCACCTGGCCTACTTCGACGAGGCCGCCGTCCGTTCCGCCGTCCACCCGGACGAATTCCGCGCCGAACTCGCCGCCGCGGCCAGCGGCGACCTCGACGCCGACACCATCGCGGACCGGTACCGCGACCGCGCCGGTGCCCAGGTGCTGGCCTGGTTCGACGGCGCCCGAGGCGAGCTGCTCGAGACCTTCACCAAGCTCGATCCGCGCCAGCGCCTGCCCTGGTTCGGGCCGCCCATGAGCGCCGCGTCGTCGCTGACCGCCCGGCTCATGGAGACCTGGGCGCACACCCAGGACATCGCAGACGCCCTCGGCGTCACCCGCGAGCCCACCGGCCGCCTGCGCCACGTCGCGCACATCGGCATCGGCGCGCGGGCCTACAGCTACGCCGTCCGCGGCCAGCCGGTGCCGGACACCCCGGTCCGCGTCGAGCTGACCGCCCCCGACGGCACGCTGTGGACCTGGGGCCCGGACGACGCCACCGACCGGATCACCGGAACGGCCCTGGACTTCTGCCTGCTGGTGACCCAGCGCAGGCACCGCGACGACCTCGCCCTGGTCGTTGCCGGGCCCGCCGCCGGACAGTGGCTGGCCATCGCCCAGGCCTTCGCCGGGCCGCCCGGACCCGGCCGGCCGCCCGCTGGGAAAGCCTCCGCCGATGAAGATGAATAGGCCCGTCCGCATCGCGAACTGCTCGGGGTTCTACGGAGACCACTTCGCGGCCGCCCGGGAGATGCTGGCCGGCCCGATCGACGTGCTGACCGGCGACTACCTCGCCGAGCTCACCATGCTGATCCTGTGGAAGGCCCGCCGTAAGGATCCTGGCCTGGGCTACGCCACCACGTTCCTTCGGCAGATGCAGGACGTGCTCGGCACGTGCCTGGAGCGCGGCATCAAGGTCGTGGCCAACGCCGGCGGCCTCAACCCCGAGGGCCTGGCCGCCAAGATCACCGAGCTCGCCCCTGAAGCCCGCGTCGCCTACCTCACCGGCGACGACCTGGCCCCGGTCATCAAGGACCTGCAGGCCGAAGGCCACGAGTTCACCAACCTCGACACGGGCCTGCCGCTGGCCAAGGCCGAACTCCCCGTGGTCACCGCCAACGCCTACCTCGGCGGCTGGGGCATCACCGCGGCGCTGCAGGCCGGCGCGGATGTCGTCGTCTGCGGCCGGGTCACCGACGCGAGCCTGGTCACCGGACCCGCCGCCTGGTGGCACGGCTGGCGGCGCGACGACTGGGACGCCCTGGCCGGCGCGGTCGCCGCCGGGCACGTCATCGAATGCGGCGCGCAGGCCACCGGCGGCAACTACAGCTTCCTGGACGAGATCACCGACCGCCGCTACCCGGGGTTCCCCGTCGCCGAGATCGCCGCCGACGGCAGCAGCGTCATCACCAAGCACCACGGCACCGGCGGGCTGGTCTCGACCGGCACCGTCACCGCCCAGCTGCTCTACGAGATCGGCGAACCCGCCTACCTCAACCCCGACGTGATCGCGCACTTCGACACCATCCGCCTCGAGCAGGCCTGCCCGGACCGGGTCGCGCTAACCGGCACCCGCGGCAGCCCGCCGACCGCCGACCTCAAGGTCGCGCTCAACATGCTCGGCGGCTATCGCAACACGATGACCATGGTCATCACCGGCCTCGACGTCGAGCAGAAGGCCGAGCATGCCGAGCGGCTGCTGTTCGAAAGGCTCGGCGGCCGGGCCCAGTTCGAGGAGGTGGACGTCCGGCTGCTGCGTTTCGACCGCCCGGACGCCCCGGCCAACGAACTGGCCACTGCGCACCTGCGCATCACCGTCAAGGACCAGGACGAACGGAAGGTCGGCCGGGCGTTCTCCGACGCGATCGTCGAACTCGCCCTGGGCGGATACGCCGGGTTCCACACCACCACCCTGCCCGCCGGGGCGAGCGCCTTCGGCGTCTACTGGCCGGCTCTCATCCCGGCGCGCCTGGTGGGGGAGCAGGTACATCTTCCGGACGGGCGCACGATGGCCGTTCAGTCCCATAATCATGATCCCGGTCCCCGGGCCACGCTCCAAGCCGGGCCGGCCCCGGACCCCAGCCCGACGCCCCTGAGCCTGCCGGTCCTCCCGTGACCGTTCCGCTCGGGCGGCTGTGCGGGGCCCGCTCCGGCGACAAGGGCGGCAACGCGAACGTGGGCCTGTGGGCGGTCAGCCCCGCCGCGTACGCCTGGCTGCGCCGGTACCTGACCGTCGGGGCGTTCCGCGAGCTGCTCACCGAGGCCGCCGACCTGCAGGTCGACCGCTACGAGCTGCCCAACCTCATGGCCCTCAACTTCGTCGTCCACGGCCTGCTCGCCCCCGGCGTGTCCGCCACGACCCGGCCCGACCCGCAGGCCAAGGGCCTGGGGGAGTACCTGCGCTCCCGGTTCGTCACCGTCCCGTCGGACCTCGCCTAGCCGCTGCGCCAGGCCGGCGGCCGCTTCTCCAGGAACGCGCGGATGCCCTCCTGCGCCTCGTCGCTGCTGAACAACCGCGCCGACAGCTCGGCCATCTCCGGGCCCTGGGTGTCCAGCCGCTGCCGCCGCGCCGCCGTCAGCAGTTTCTTGGTCTCCGCCGCCCCCTGCGGCGAGGTCTCGCGGATCTGCGCCGTCAGCCCGTCGACCACGCCGTCGAGCTCCTCGTTCGCACAGGCCACGGTGATCAGGCCCAGCCGCGCCGCCAGTGATGCCCCGAACGTCTCACCGGTCAGGTAGTACCGCGCGGCCTGGCGCGGATCCATGATGTCCAGCGTGGTCAGCGAGATCATCGCCGGGGTCACGCCGATCCGCGCCTCGGTGAACGCGAACGACGCCCCCTCGGCCGCGACGGCCAGGTCACACGCGCCCACGATGCCCATGCCGCCCGCCCGCACGTGCCCGGCGACCCGGGCGATGACCGGCTTGGGCAGCTCCACGATCAGCCTGAGCAGGGCCATGATCGCGGATCCCGAATCGCCGAGCGAGCCAGTCCCCGCGGCGGCCAGGTCGGCACCCGAGCAGAACACCCGGCCCGTGTGCGTGAGCACGACCGCCCGTACCCCCCGGTCCGTGCCCGCCTCGCGCAGCCGGGCCGACAGCTCGGCCACGAGCTGGACGGACAGGGCGTTGCGGTTGTGCGGGGAATCCAGGGTGACGGTGGCGACCTCCTCGCCCATCTCGTACCGCACAAGCTCAGTCATCGCAGCACCTCTCTCCGGCACCCCTGACCCGCCGTTGTCGGCATATTTATATCGAACGGATCGTGGTGCGTCAGCCACCACCCGCGATATGCCAGCCGGTGTCAAGCTTTGCCCTGAATGCGAGCGATTTGTCTGAGAGCATGAGACGGCTGGCCCACAGGAGCGGCATTTCATGGCGATTCAGGATTCGGTCGACGTCAGCGAAGACCGGCCTGCCCAGCAGGACACCCTGCGAACTATCCTCACCGACCAGCTCTCCTTGGCCGAACTGCGTAGTGCGCTGGACGGCGAGCCCGGCTACCATCCCGAGCTGCACGCCCGGCTGGCCGCCGAGCTGGGCCTGGCGGGCTGGACGATCCCGGCGGAGTTCGGCGGGCTCGGCAAGTCCCTGGTCGAGGCGTGCGCAATCCATATCGAGCTCGGCCGGGTCCTGTACCCCGGCCCGTTCCTGCCCAGCTCGGTGGCGGCCGGGGCGCTGCTGGCGACGGGTCACCGCGAAGCTTGCGCGCAGTGGCTCCCGCAGCTGGCCGCCGGGATCGTGGCCGGGACGGTGGCGGCCGCCGACGAGTCCGGCCACTGGGCCCCCGGTCACTGGACCCCCGGCCCCGGCGGCATCCGGGCCGACTACGCGACCGGCGGCTGGCGGCTGTACGGCCGCCGGTGGTATGTCGTCGCGGCCCACGCGGCGGGCATCGTCATGGTTCCGGCGGTGACCGAGTCCGGCCTCGCGATGTTCCTGGCCGAAACGGGATCCCCGGGCCTGGAGGTATCCCGCCAGCTGGACCTGGACCTGACCCGGCGGGTCAGCATCATCACCTTCGAGGCGGCCCCGGGCGTGCTGCTCACCAAGGACGCAGCCCCGGCCCTGGCCCGGGCCGAGCATGAGTTCCTGATCGCCACCGCCGCGGAGGCTGCGGGCGGCATTGGCTGGTGCCTGGACGCCAGCCTGGCCTACGTCAGGGACCAGGATCACTCCGAACGCCCGGCCTGGTCCTTCGAGGCGATGGCCAGCTTCTGCGTCGAGATGCTGGCCGACCTGGAGCAGGTTTCGGCCGCCGCCCGGTACGCCGCCGCGGCGGCCGACGTCGGCGCGGCCGACGCCGCCAAGGCGGCCCGGGTCGCCGCCCTGCAGGCCGGCGACTCCTACCGCCGCGCGTCTGACGCCGCAATCGGCCTGTTCGGCGACATCGGCCTCACCCAGGAGCACGATGCGTTGCTGTATTACCGTCGCGCCTGGTCCGCCGAGCGCCTGGCCGGCGGCCCGCAAGCCCACCGGGATGCTCTCGCCGCCCGGTTATCGCGTCCCGACGTACCCGTAGCGCATCCGGCCGGTCAGCTGCACGCGAAGGAGGAGCGGCACGCCCGGTCTGGTATCCGGGCGAATCTCGACGTCGGTGTAGCGCACCGCGAGGTCATTGGCATCCACGACGATGCCCGGCCTGGTCACTAGGATCAGGGATCCGCCCCGCATGCTCATTTCGATCAGCAGCGTGTCGACCGCGATGACCGCCTCGGTGAAGTCGAGCGTCACGTCGCACCACGACGGGCGCAGCTCCAACCGCCAGGGGACCACCCAGCGCCCGGTGCGCTGAACCGAACCTCCTCGCTGGTCGATTCGGACCACATCCTCGGCCTGCGCCGCGCCCGCGCCCGCCGCGCGTGGCCCGGGCCCCAGGTCGGCGGTCAGCGCGGCCAGTTCCCCGAGCGTCCGGGACGACAACGCGGCCTCCATGCGCTCATCGAACTCGTCCGCGGTCAGTCGGCCGTCCCCGGCGGCCTCGCGCAGCATGTCCAGGACCCGGTCCCGGTCCGCATCAGAGGCCCGCATCTCCGGAAAGTCGGCGGACACATCCGTCCCCTGTCCTCGCGCATCGGCTCGTACCCGGTGAGCCAACGCTATATCGCAGGCTGATCCATGGCCAAGGTCAAGTCCCCGGGCTCCCCGGGCTCCCGGGGGCCCCCGGCCGAGACGAGCCCGGCCCGGTCCATGCCCAGCACGGCCGGTCAGGTGCGGCCACGGCGCCGACACCGGTACGCTGGCTGCGGTTCAGGTGTACAACCCGATGGTCGGCACCAAGGGCG
This sequence comes from uncultured Actinomycetes bacterium, assembly GCA_963722055.1. GTDB lineage: Bacteria > Actinomycetota > Actinomycetes > Streptosporangiales > Streptosporangiaceae > Palsa-504. The sequence goes on from CAVRLA010000008.1 coordinate 724,771, forward strand.
CATAGCTCAGTGGTAGAGCACTCGCCTTACAAGCGAGGGGTCACTGGTTCGAACCCAGTTGCGCCCACCAGATTTCCGCAGCTAGCTGGCCATTTGGCGGCTAGCAAGAATTCTGTTACCTTCCGGTAAGAGCCAAACAAAGAGCCAAACGGTACCGTTGGATGTATGGCAGAACCTCGGCCTCGGCGCGGCCATGGCGAGGACTCGATCTACTTCGATCAGGCCAACAACCACTGGGTCGGCGCCGTCTCTCTCGGGTACAAGGCGGGCAAGCGCGTCCGTAAGACCGTGACCGGCCGGACGAAGACGGCGGTCAAGACCAAGCTCCGGCAGCTCCGTCAAGAGCTGGACAACGGAGTCCGGTCCAGCGCGACCTACACCGTCGGCAACGCGCTGGATGACTGGCTCGCTGGGGGACTGAGCGGCAGGTCGGACCGGACCAAGGAGCTTTACCAGGACACCGTCAAGCCGCTACGGGAACCCCTGGGTGACATCAAGCTTCGGGAACTCACCGCAGGGGATGTCCAGCAAACGTTGGATGGGCTGGCTGATCGGCTGTCGACCCGCACCCTCCAGATCCTGCGTAACTGCCTGGAGCGGGCCATCCGCCACGCCGAGGTCCGCGACCTGGTCGGCCGGAACGTGGCGGCTGTGGTCAAGCCTCCGAGGGGGACAGCAGGCCGCCCGTCCAAGAGCCTGACCCTGGAGCAGGCGCAGACGCTGCTGCAGGCCTCTCGGGACTCCCGTCTGCACGCCTACGTGGTCCTGTCGGTGATGACAGGCCTTCGGACCGAGGAGCTCCGGGCACTTCAGTGGAGCGAGGTCCACCTCGACGCTGGCGCCGTCGCGGTCTATCGCTCGGTACGGATCACTGGTGATACCAAGACGCGGAAGAGCCGTCGCGTCCTTGGGCTGCCGCAACAAGCGGTCCAGGCGCTCCTTGAGCACCACAAGCGCCAGGCTGCCGACCGGCTTAAGGCCGGAGCGCTGTGGCAGGACCACGGCCTGGTCTTCGCGTCCTCGATCGGCACGGCACTGGATCGTCATAACGTACTGCGCGAGTTCCGGAAGATCACTGAGGCAGCGGGCCTTGGCACCGACTGGGTGCCACGGGAGCTCCGGCACACGTTCGTCTCGCTGCTCAGCTCCGACGGGGTGCCGATTGAGGATATAGCCGACCTCGTTGGCCACAAGGATACCGTGACGACCGAGACGGTCTACCGGAAGGTGATCGTGCCCGAACTGCGGCGCGGCGCCGAAGTCATGGATCGGCTATTCAGCTGAACGTTGACCCTGTCGTGAGGAGTGCACCGCATGCCGGGCTTGGGCACGATGAGTACGCTTCGGCGGTGAGGATCGAGCCACTTCCGGAACGCCTGTACGACGCCGCTATCCGGCTGTGGCAAGACAGCGGCTTGACGCGGCCGTGGAACGATCCTGAAGCCGACCTGCGCCGGGCGGCCGGTGGCGGTTCGTCCTGCGTGCTTGCCGCCATCGGGGACGATGACGGCCTGCTTGCCACCGCCATGGTCGGTCACGACGGTCACCGGGGCTGGGTCTACTATCTGGCCATCGACGCGGCGCAGCGAGGCCGTGGGCTGGGCAGGCAGATTATGGAAGCTTGCGAAGACTGGATGCGGTCACGAGGAATCCCCAAGATCCAGCTCATGGTCCGCGCGACTAACCGGGGCACGATCGGCTTCTACGAACACCTGGGATACACCGACTCAGAAGTCGTCGTGCTCGGGCGTCGCCTCGATGGCTGATCACAAATACCACAGCCACGAGAGCGAGCAACCAGCGACGGGAATCGAATCCTGCATGACCAGAGACGCTCACCGGAAGCCGGACAGCGTGCACCTGACGGCGACGCCTGACCTGACCCCTCGATGCGAACGAGATCCTGAGTGTGGCCCAACATTGCTGACTGCGGCTTCCTGCCTGCTCTATGCCTGGAATCGAACGCTTCGGTCGGGCCCGATGTAGCCTGATGTCGGCCGATGATGGCTCCCCACTTGGCTCCCCAGCGGTGCGAGCCGCCATCGGGAGCGGAACCTGACTCCATGGGCGAGCCGGAACGCCGCACACTCGCTACGTCAGCGCAGCACGGCTAATACTAATCACAGTGCGTGGTCGAGGCGGTATGACAAGTCGCGCAAATAGCCGCCTGCGTGTCAGTCACAGTTCATTTGGTGACCGTGGTCGTGACGCCGAACTGGGATTTCTGCGCGGCATGTCACTGGCGGGGCGTGGTGACCGTGCAAGCTACGGCGGATGATGCTTTGCATGGTCTTTGTCAGTAATGCCCCTCGGCACGCGCGGTATCCTCGGCAATCCGCGCAAGCGGTGGGCGCGGCCTGAGGCGCGCTGGCGGGCCTGAGCCGCGGAGCGCGAGGGACCGGGCCCGTCGGGTTCGGACGGGACGCAGGCGGGGACTGGGTGAGGCGCGGACATGCGTCCTTCTTGGTCAGCGAGCGGAGGCTGAGCCCGCCCGGTCGTGGTCGGTCTTCGTGATGTCGATTCCCGCCCGGCGCAGGGACGCCTCCACTCGGTTAAGCGAGAGCACCTCCTCGGGGTACCAAGCGCCCGGTTGCGCGGAGACGCGACCGTCCCGGCCGAGGAGTGCCTCGGCGAACACGATGCCGCTTGAAGCTGCCATCCGGAAGTCGCCTTGACCGGCCACGAGCTTGTAATCCAGGCGCCGCCCTTCGCGCAGTACTGCGACCGAGTGCGCCACTGGTTCACGGCTGGCCTCCTCCACGGCTGTACGCCGGCCCGGCCCCAGCGCCGCCCGGGGCAGCTTCGAGATCAGCCGGACAGCGTTCAGCGTGCGCATCATCGCGCCGAGGGAGCGTTCGGCCAGGCAGATGTAGGGGCTGACGGTGAGCCCGTCGGCCATCGGCCCGAGCCAGCCTCCGTCCGGCTCGGCGAAGCCCAGCACCCGGCGCGAGCCGAACGGCTCCGGCAGCGTCACCTGCTTGACCCGGTGATGACCCTGCCCGGTGAAACCGCGATGGGCGAAGTCGGCGGAGGCGGCACCTCCGGTGCCCTTAGCGGTCACGGTGAACACGAGCTCGGCCTCGTCGGCGCCTGGATTGTCCTCCAGAAGCTGGGCAGCCAGCAGGTTCGTGACTCCCGGCGCGATGCCGGCATTCATCACGACCGTGCCTTTGGCCTGCCCTGCCTCGCGACGCAGGGACCGCAGTGCCGTTGCGGGTCCGGCCGACAGGTTCAGCAGCACGCCCCCGTGCTTCAGGACGTGTCGTTCGGCGGCGAGCGCCGGGTCCGGGACGGTCGTGATGGCCAGGTCCACTCCGTCGAGGGCGGGCTAGCCGCTCGGGTGCCTGATCGGCTGGCCGCCCGGTCCTGCGTGCCGTGCAGGCGGTCTGAGCGTGACGGCTAGGCGGCGAGCCGGCGCGCCCAGCGCATCCGCTCGGCCGCCACATCCGGGTGATCCCCGAATTCCTGCGCCATCTTTTCGGCGCAGCCGCGCGTGCCGAGCCGCTGCACGGCGCGGCTGATTGCGCTGGCGATCATGCCGGCAGTGGGAGTGTCAGATGGCTGCAGCGTGGAGGCGAACACTGCCTCGGACCGCGCCTCGCGGGCGGCCGGCTGCGCCAGCCAGAGCCGTGCGCTGGCATCCATGTCGCATTTCTCCTTTTTCATGGTTCGTGGCCGGCGGGACGGAACCGGGCGGGGGGGCCGGACCGATCACCTCAACCCAGCTCCGGACGGGGTTTGGTGCAACATGGCTTCCTCCGTGTCAATTTGCGGATGTCGCATCCGGGAGTCAGTGCGCAGCGGCGCTGCAGGCAGGGCGGCCACGGCGACCGCCGTCAGCAGCGCGCAGGCCGTGATGATGCTGTCCCAGCGGGACTGCAGGCCCCAGCACACCGCTGACGCCCGCGCGCCTGACGCCGGACCATAGCTGGGTCTTGCGGATCGGCCGGCAGGTCCTTAGTGCGCTTCACTGTCATCTCCGGTCCCTCGTTTCTGGGGTGGTGGGCCGATCTGCGGCCAAGGCCCGGCAACGGCCTCCCGAGATCATGCTCGGCGGGGAGCCTGACGAAGTGCTTGCAGCCCGCTGACATAGCTCTGCGGCCAGGAGCGGGCCGCTAGCGAAGGCGCTCTGGCAGCCCGGGGAGACGCGTTAGGCGCGAGCGGCGTTCAGCACGGCCTGGGGCTCGCGGCGGCCCCCGGCGTAGGCGGCGTCGAACGCCACCCGGTCGTCGATGCGCGCGACCGCCCGGTCGATGTCGACCCGTTCGGCCGCTGACAGGGCGCCGGACCTCATCTCCCGCAGCTTAGTGGCGGCGCTGAACAACGCGCCCACTGGTCCCTCGCGGAGCGCGGCGGCTGCTCCAAGCAGCCTGCCGGTCGCGGCGGGATCCTCGCGCAATGAGGCCACACCGGCGAGCCCTTCCAGCGCCAGGGCCTGCGCCGGGCGGTCACCCACGGCGCAAGCGGCGTCCAGGCTGGCCCGATGGTGACGCTCGGCTCCGGCGGCATCGTGGCGCAGCTCTGCGATGTAGCCCAGTGACGCTTGCGTCAGGGCCAGCTCCAGCAGGGCATCGCTCTCGCGGCACAGGCGGAGAGCCTCACGGTGCCATCGCTCGGCTTCGTCCAGGCACCCGCGGCCGCGAAGGGTGACGCCCTTGGCGTTGCAGGCGAAAATCAGCATGGGGAGGTACCGCTGACTCTCCGCGGCGGCCAGCGCCCGGGCATGCCACCGGTCGGCCTCGTCCGGCTGTCCCAGAATCGCATACAGGCGGCCGAGTCTGGCCATGATCGCGATGCCCTCCGCGTATCCGCCCGGGAGCTCGAACAGCGCCTCGCGCAAGGCGGAGACGGCATCGTCGTAGCGATCATGCATGACGGCGAGATCGGCGAGGTGGCGGAGCGCTATCGCCAAGGCGTGCACGTTCCCGATGCCGGCAAAGCGGTCCGCCGCGAACCGGATCAGGCGCCCGGCCCGATCGGTGTCGGCTTGGGCCAGAGCCGCGATGCCGCGCGTGAGCGCAGCTGTGGCGATGCTCCACTCGTCGCCCGCTGCCTGGTAACTCGCGGCCGCCTCTTCAAACAGGCTCACGGCCCTCGGGCGCTGGTCGGTCAGGCTGGTCAGCACCGAGCCGTGCATCGACGCAGCGAACGCGACCGCCGACGGATTACCGACCGCGCGGGCGAGCTCGATCGCTTCCTCCCCGTAGGCGAGCGCATGGCTCCTGTCCTTGATCAGCGCGAGCTGCTCAGTGAGGGCCAGCGCCCGCACGCGATGCGCGGTGCGGCGCCCCCCGGCCAGGCTGAGGCTTGCGGTGAGCCAATCCCAGCAATCATCGACCGCACCGCCCATGTTCCAGAACCAGCCAAGACCGCAGGCCATCGCCAGCGCGGTATCGGCGTCCCCCGCACCGAGGGCCGATTCCATCGCCCGGCGGATATCGGCCGTGAACTCGCTGACCGCGCCGAACCAGGCGGCGCTGTGCCCGCCGTCAGGGACATCGACGATCGAAACCACCCACTGGGCATGACGGGCGCGCGCCATGGCCAGGTCCCCGGCCGCGGCTAGCTTCTCGTGCGCATACTCCGCGAGCGTCTGGAGCATGCCGTACCTAATGCCGCGGCTGGTCGGGGTGGCGGTAACGAGTGACTTGTCGACCAGGCGCGCCAGCAGGTCCGCGACGTTTTCGCCGGCGATCTGGCCTACCGCACAGACGTGTTCTGCCGCCGCGAGCGGGCAGGGCGCGGCAAAGACCGACATCCGCTCGAATACCCGGCACTCGTCGTCGAAGAGCAGCTCGTAACTCCAGTCAGCCACCGCACGCAAGGTCTGGTGGCGCGGCGGCGCCATCCGGTACCCACGGGTGAGCAGGCTGAACCGGTCACCGAGGCGGGCCAGGACGTCACCAGGGGCGAACGCGCGGATCCGGGCCGCGGCAAGCTCGATCGCCAGCGGGAGGCCGTCGAGGCGAGCGCAGATCTCGGTCACCGTCGCCATCGCCTGCTCATCCGCCTCGAACCCCGGGGCGACCGCCCGGGCCCGGGCCAGGAACAGCTCGCTGGCTTCCGCGGCGGCCAGCGGCGGAAGGGGCCACAGCGACTCACCGGCTACCGCCAGGCTCTCCCGGCTGGTGGCCAGGATCTGCAGCTGCGGGCACCGGGCCAGCAGGTATCCGGCGAGCCCGGCGGCTCCGGCGATGACATGCTCGCAGTTATCCAGGACCAGCAGCGCCTGGCGGCGGGACAGGAACTCGCCCAGCCGCTCAAGCATGCCGCCACCGCCACGGTCGGGCACCACGTCCAGGGGAGCCGCGGCGGCGCCGGCCACCCCGGCATCGTCGCGGACCGGGGCCAGCTCGACGAGCCACACCCCGTCGGGGTAGCGGCCGAGTACGCTGCGCGCGACCTCGACCGCCAGCCGGGTTTTCCCCGATCCGCCTACGCCTACGATGGTCACGATCCTGCTGGCCTGCAGCAGTGAGGCAATAGCCGCTAGCTCGGCGCCGCGCCCGATCAGCGTGTTCGGCGCCACCGGCAGGTTGTCCCTGCGGTTCCCGCCGGCGGCCGGTGGAGGCGCGGCCGGCGGGTCAAGGGCGGGGTCCCCGTCGGCCGCTGGAGGCGCGGCCGGCAGGTCCAGGGCAGGATCCTGGGCCAGCACGGCGGCCTCCAGCCGCCGCAACTCCGGCCCCGGATCGACGCCCAGCTCGCCGGCCAACACAACCCGAGCACGCTGATAAGCCCCGAGGGCATCACCCTGGCGCCCAGACCGGTACAAGGCCACCATCAGCTGGCCCCACAGCCGCTCGCGCAGCGGATGCGCCTGGACCAGCGCCTCGAGCTCCCCGATCAGCTCGCCATGGCCGCCCAGCATCAGCTCGGCCTCGACCCGGTCCTCCAGCGCGGCAAGCCGCGCCTCCCGCAGCCGGGTGATCATCGTGGCCGTGAACTCACGGTCAGCGAACTCGGCCAGCGGCGCGCCCCGCCACAAGCCCAGGGCCTGACGCAGCAGCCCAGTCGCCGCGGACGCATCCTGGCGGCGCAGCGCTGCGCGGCCCCGCGCCGCCAGCTCCTCGAACCGGTCAGCGTCCAAGGTGCCCGAGGGCACCTCGAGAGCGTAGCCACCGGCCCGGCTGACGATGCAATTGCCGCCCAGCACCTTACGCAGCCGGGAAACATTCACCTGCAGCCGGTTCCGGGCGGGGAAATCCGCACCAGGCCACAGCCGGTCCAGCAGCTGATCAGCGGACACCGGATGGCCGCGCGCCAGGGCGAGCGCGACCAGCAGCGCCTGCGGCCTCGCCCCGCCGACATCCACCACCCGGCCGTCGTCATCGACAACCTCGAACGGCCCGAGGATGCGGAGCTCCACGGCTCCCCATCCTAGGCAGGGTCGACAGCCACATGAAAGCGGCCGTACAGCCCGGTCAGGAACGCTCGAGGACGTGACAGAACTCGATCCAGCGTCGGCGATGAGCCTGGCCGCCAGAGCGTGGCAGGCGTGGACCCTCGGCGAGACGACCCAGGCCAGGATCCTGGCCAGTGCGGCCTCTGACGCTGCGCAGCGGCGGCCTCGCCGGGAGCGCCAGCAGGTCCAGATCGTCCGGCTGGCTATCGGCGGTGACCGGGAACGCGCCAGCGGGCTTGCAGCCGAGCACCTGGCCGAATTCGCGGGCGACGACCTGATCCACCGCATCCGAGCCTGGATCACGGATCGTCACAACAACGGCTAGCCGCAGGCCGGACGCGCGGGCTGTAAGCGAAGTGCAAGCGCTTTTTCAGAGCACGCAGCGAGACTCAGTGACGGGCCCAGACGCCACGAGGTTCCCGGAGCCGTCATGAACTGAGGAGGCAGCATGCTCGCCAGGGCAACGCTTCCGTACGATACGCCTGTTGGCCTGGGCGGTCGATCACCGATTGCTGACCTGTCTGCGGCGGCCCCGGCGGGGGTCGCCATGTCCGGGCCGGGTGTCCTGCTGGCGACCAAGCTGCATGTGCTCCGGCCGCCGCCGGATTTTGTGCCGCGCCGGCGTCTGGTGGAGGCGCTGGGCGAGGGGCTCGCTAGGGGCCGGGTGCTGGTTAGTGCTCCGGCGGGATTCGGCAAGACGGCGCTGCTGGCTGACTGGGCCCGCGGTGACGGGCGGCCGGTGGCGTGGCTGGGCCTGGATGGCGGCGACAGCGATCCGGCCCGGTTCTGGCGCTACGCGGTGGCCGCGCTGGACCGGGCCTGGCCGGGGCTGGCCGGGCGGGTCGGCCAGCTGCTCCCACGTTCGTTTGAGGGGCTGGTGACGGCCCTGATCAACGAGCTGGCCGCCGATCCCGGCCCGGATGAGGTGCTGCTGGTCCTCGACGATTATCACTTGATCGATTCCGAGCCGGTGCACGAGTCGGTGGCATTCTTGCTGGAGAATCTGCCGCCGGGCCTGCGGGTGGTGGTGTCCGGCCGGGCTGACCCGCCGCTGCCGCTGGCGCGGCTGCGGGCCCGCGGCCAGCTGGCTGAGTTGCGCGCCGCCGACCTGCGGTTCACCACCGATGAGGCGGCGGGCCTACTGCGCGAAGCCATCGGCGCTGAGCTGCCCGGCGCGGCGGTGGCGGCGCTCGTGGCCCGGACGGAGGGCTGGGCGGCGGGGCTGCAGCTGGCCGGACTGTCGCTGCGGGGGCACGCAGATCCGGCCGGGTTTGCGGCGGCGTTCAGCGGCAGCCACCGCTTCGTGCTGGACTACCTGACCGATGAGGTCCTTGACGGCCAGCCCGGGCCGGTGCGCGCGTTCTTGCTGGAGACCTCGGTGCTGGAGCGCCTGTCGGGGGAGCTGTGTGATGCGGTCACCGGCCGGGCCGGCAGCCAGGCGCTGCTGCAGGACATCGAGCGGGCGGGCCTGTTCTTGGTGCCGCTGGATGAGGTGCGCGGCTGGTGGCGCTACCACCACCTGTTTGCCGACCTGCTTCGCGCGCGGCTGCAGGCTGACCAGCCCGGCCGGGTGCAGGAGCTGCACCGGGCTGCGGCCACCTGGTGCGAGGAGCACGATCTGGCCGATGACGCGGTACGGCACGCGCTGGCGGCCGGGGACGCCGCCTGGGATGCGCGGCTGGTCGAGCGGCACGCCGAGACGCTGCTCGGCCGCAGCGAGGGCGCGACCCTGCGCGGCTGGCTTTCGGCGCTGCCGGCGGAGTCGGTACGCGACCGTCCGCGGCTGTGCCTGGCCCAGGCGTACGGTGCCGCCCGGGGCTTCCAGGTGGAAGCGCTCGAGGCCCTGCTCGATGACACCGAGCGCGCCTTTGCGGCCTGCGGCGACGAACCGTACGAGGACCCCGCCGCGCGGCCGACGAGCGTGCTGGCCAATGTCCCCGCGGGGATCGCGTTCCTGCGCGCCGTCCTCACGAAGCTGCGCGGTCATGCCGCCCTCGCGGCCGGCTACAACCAGCAGGCCCTGGCCCACCTGGGCGCGGACGAGCGGTTGATGCGCTCCTTCGTGCGCTGGAACCAGGCGGGGGTGCACTGGCTGGACGGACGGCTCGGGCCAGCCGAGCGAGGCCTGGCCGAGGTGCTCGCCGAACTGCGAGCTGCCGGCGAAGAGGGCCGCCGCCTAGGCGGCGAGCCCACGCAGGTCTTCCGCGCTGGCGAAGGCGGCGCCGAGTTCTTCGCCGGCTTCCTGGCCATGCGCGTCTGCTACGAACTGGGCCAGGTGCAGCGCGCCCTGGGCAACCTGGATGCCGCGCTGGCCACCTACCGGCAAGCGCTGGAGGGGGCTGGCGAAAGCAGTCAGCCACTCTATCTGGGCCTGGCGCACGTGGGCCTGGCCCAGATCCTGTACGAGCGGAACGAGCTGACCGCCGCGCTTGAGCACGCCACCCGGGGGGTCACGCTGTGCCGGCAGCTTGCCTACCCCCCGCCGCAGGCCACCGGCCTGGCTATCGTGGCCCGGATCCGGCATGCGCACGGTGACCCGGCCGGGGCCCTGCAGGCGATGGGCAAGGCCGGGCGGACCGGGCTGAGCCCGCAAGTGATTCCCCTGCTCAACCCGGTGCCATCGCAGCGGGTGGGGCTGCTGCTGGCCCAGGGCGACGTCCACGCGGCCGCCCAGTGGACAACGACGGCTGGTCTCAGCCCAGACGACAAGCCAGATTACGCCCGCGAGGCGGCCTATCTGATGCTGGCCCGGGTGCTGCTCGCCCAAGACGACCCCGGACCGGCACTCACGCTGCTGCAGCGGCTGCTCGGCGCCGCGGCCAGCCAGGGCCGGGCCGGCAGCGTCATCGAGATCCAGGCGCTGCGGGCGCTGGCGCTAGCCGCCCGCGGTGATCACGCCAGCGCCCTCGGCGCGCTGACCGAGGCGCTCAGGCTCGCCCGCGGGCCCGGCTATGTCCGGGTCTTCGCCGACGAGGGCGCGCCGATGCGCGCCCTACTTGCCCAGCTGTCCGCCGCCCGGCCGGGTCAGCAGCACGCGGCTGGCCGCACCGAGCCCGGCTACCCGGCCGCGCTCCTGCGCGCCTGCGGCCGGGCGGACGCCGTGCCGCCGCCGGCGCGATCCGCCGCCGCACCGCCGGGCATGGCCGAGCCGCTGACCGGCCGCGAGCTGGAGGTGCTGCAGCTGATTGCCGCGGGCAGGTCAAACCAGCTCGTTGCCCGCGAACTTTTCGTGTCGCTGGACACGGTCAAAAAGCACGTGACCCACCTGCTGGGCAAGCTCGGCGCCGCCAACCGCACCGAGGCCGCCGCGCGGGCCCTGCAACTTGGCCTGATCCCCTGACACCGCAACCCCAGCCGGCCCGGTAGCACCTTCGGGCGAGGCCTCGCCCCGGGCCGTGATATTCCACCCGGCAGGCACCTTCGGTGACGCGCCACGGCGACCCGAATCCGTACCGTTAACCGAAGAGCCAGGCCAACAGGACCGGGCTGCTCATCTGGTCGTGGAGGATGTCATGAACGACTCGCCTGCCTATGTGGGCGATCATCATCGCCGCGTCGATGTGCGGGCAGCGGGCGCGGATGGCCTGGAGCTGGGCCTGCTCGTCTGCTTGGAGGTGGTCGGGGCGGGTCAGCAGCCAGCGGGTGATCTGGCGGGTCTTCGGGATCGCCGGGGGCCGGGCCGGGTGCGGCGAGTGCCTGCCGGAATGGCCGGTACTCCAGGGACGTCAAGGGCGGCGGCAGATCGGTCTGCATTGGCCAGTGCCTCAGCGCGTGGCCCGCCGGCGGCACGGTGCTGAAGACCTCGCTGTCCAACGACGACGAGAAGGAGCTCCAGGAAGCTCTGCACGGCAGCCAGGCGGCCGCCCAATAATTCGCATCGGGCCGCGTGCGATGGCCCCGCAGGCCGAGAAGCAACCGCAAGAAGCGCTGCATGGCGAGCAGCCGAGCCTGCCAGCGCAGAGAGGGTGAGCAGGATGGGCACGGACGGAAACATCCGCGACGCAGTACACAAGGAGCTGGTCACCGATCCGCTCATCGACGCGGGCGACATCGTGATCGAGGTCGTCAATGGCGCTGTATCGCTCACCGGCACGGTACCGAGCCAGGCCCAGTGCGCGGAGGTGGTCGCCGCGGCGCATCGGGTCGCTGGTGTGACCGGCGTGGACAATCTGCTGGCTGTCGCCCTGCCGTCTGGCGACTTCGGGGACGACGCGGCTCTGGCACAGTTGGCGAACCAAGCGCTCGCGGCGGATCGCGCCGTGCCGGACGGCGTCCAGGCGACCGCTCGTGAGGGCAGTATCTTCTTGACCGGCACGGTGAGCCATAACGTTCAGCGCGTTGCCGCCGAAGACACCGTGGCCGGCGTGGCCGGGGTGCTCAGCATCACCAATGAGATCGAGGTCCAGGGCGATGCGTAAGTGGCGGATCGCGGCCTAGAGCGTGTCCCTGATAGAGGTATTTGCCGCTACTGAGGCCGCCTCGGGCTTCCTTCCCACCCCGCCTCACGACGAGGCAGTTGCCTCCGGCTCGGAGAGAGTCTCCGGAACCGTCGGCGCGATTCACAGGTGATCGTGAAAGGTGTTTGATGAGGATGGGCCGGGCCGGTTAGGTCTGCCCGCTTGGAGGGACCGTGGCTGGGCCTGCAGAATCACCTGAGCGTGCTAGTCCACGACTGTTTCAGGTGCTGGCCCGCCGGACAGTTGTCGCTGTCGCGGCGATCGTGATCCTGAGCGTGCCGTTCGCGGTGTTCGCTGCGATCAGCGGCCAGGGCGCGGCATCGTCGTTTGCGGTGCTAGGTGGTGCGGTCGCCGTGACGAACCTGATGATCGGCGGCCAGGCGATTGCTTATCTCAGTGTCGGGTTGCTGACGGCGCTGACCCCGGTCGCGATCGTGTCCGGGGCGGTCCCGGTGGCGGGCGCGGGGCTGATGGCGATCATGTGCCTCGGGGTGGGACTGAGCGCTGCCCTGGGGCTGCACCGGGGGCTGCTGCTGATCCCGATGTTTCTCGCGTTCATGATCATCGCCCCGCCGGCGTGGAGCGGACACACGGCGGTGGACCGGACCAGTACCTCTTACCTGTTGTGGAACATGCTGTTCCTGGGCGGCGGGGCGCTGTGGGCGGCGCTGGTCTTCCCGCCGCTGCTGCGCAAGCAGAAGCTGCCGCCGCGCCCGGAACCGTGGACCCGGGACGACACCGTGGTCTACACCACCACGATCACCGTGCTGTGCACGGCGAGCACTTTGGGGGTACTGCTCTGGCGGCCCGGGTCCAACGGTGCCTGGCTGGTGCTGACGGTGTTGGCGGTGACCCAGTTCGGCGCCGACGCCCACTTGAAACGGACACTGGGCCGGGTCGCCGGAACTGTCACCGGAGTCGTGATTGCCGCGATCGTGGCATCGGTCAGCGGTTCCGAAGCCGTGCTGGTCGCTATCGGCCTAGTCCTGCTGGTGATCACAGCGGTGATCATGCTCGGCCCGCACTCCTACGTCCTGTACTCGATCTTCGTTACCCCCACGGTCGTGCTGTTCACCTCGACCAGCATCGCCGACGTGACCACCACCGATGAGCAGCGGCTCGGGTTCACCCTGATCGGGCCGCGCTCATTCTGCTCGCCTCAGCGATCACTCTTATGTGGTCGCACTACCAACAGGCCCATAGCCCGCCAGCTGCGGCTGAATCGTAATCTCAAACCGGACCGACCGGCAGCGATCATGCCACGCGCTAGCGCCCGGGCAGATGAGCCACGGGCAGGTGTCCAAAGACCTTGGCCGGGCTGACTCGCCCTGCTGGTCAGCCGCCGCGGGCCGGATGGACTTCCCCTCTTTTGGGGGACGCGCGGCCATGAGGACAGTGCGCATCCTGGCATTGACCGGCAAGACCGTATGACCTTGGCCGCCGGGAGGTGCCTGCGGCCTGCGGTCCTCGTGGTGCGGCTTCCGGCCCGTTGCCGTGTTCACCGGGGATGCGGCCAGAACAGGAGATGCGACATGGCGAAGCCTGATGCGGTATTGAACTTAGCAATTTGCAGAACGCCGTCAGAGGCAAATACCAGTGACCAGTGCCCGGCGGACCGGGAGGTCAGCAAACGATCTCGAGAAGGAGCTCCGCAGATGCCGAAATGGAACTTCGTGGCGATGGGCCAGGTGGGCCTGACCGGCTGGACCAGGGTAGCCGCCAAGCCGCTCGCCCAGGCGGTCGCCCGGCGGACCGGACGGCCGGAGGCGCAGATCCTGTCGCTGATCGGCGGGGCGTTCCTGGCGATCGCATTGATCGACTTCCTCCGCGAGGTCGATGCCGTGATCGCTGCGGGGCGAACCGCGCCGTCAGCCAGCGAATGACGCCCCCGCCGACCACGCCTGGGACTGGCCGGCCGTTCCGTGCGGCACGGACCCGGCCGCTTCTGCGTGCATCGCCAGCCCTCCGGGCCGCTCGGTCGCCGGTCATGCGGCAATGGCCAGCTGGCGAGGTCTGGGCCAGATCTCCTTCATGATGACCGGGGTTGTGGCTCGCCTGGATTGACCGCCTGGCCGGCCAGGTGACAATGAGATATGGCCCCGGGCTTGGAGCCAGCCGCTCCGCCCCCGGTGACGCCGCCGCGGTCCGCTGGACAGGGTGAGCGCTGGTGGCCGGTCGCGCTGGCGATCATCGTCGTCGCCGGCCTGCACGGGGCGCTGCCGGCGAAGTACCGGGTGAACCCCCCATGGGTGGCCGGCCGTCCTGCTCGTGTTGCTGGCCGCCCTGATCATCGGGGACCCGGGCCGCATCGACCGCCAGAAAACCTGGCTGCGGATCATCACCGACATCATGATCGCCTTCATCACGGTGGCCAACTTGTTCGCCGCCGGCCGCCTCGTGATCGCCCGCGCGGTCAACATCCTGAAGTAGAAGCAGTTTGGGTTGCATTTCACCGGCGTGCGGGGCCGTACAGCGAGGACCGGGCACCGGCATTGCCCAAGCCTGAACATATGGAACGCCGAACGAGCGCCTGCGGCCTTGTCGCGGCTAGCGGCGGGTTTCCCGCGCGGGCTGTCCGCTGCTGGCGTCTCCCGCCTGCCGGCTACGGCTGACCGCACCTACGACGATCTTGACCGCGAGTGCGAAGATGACCAGATCAGCGATCATCTGCCCGGTGACCACGAGCCGCGCCGCCTGGGTCTTGGCCGTGATGTCGCCGAACCCGACCGTGGAGAGCACAGTGACGGTGAAGTACAACCCGTCGGTATGCGTCAGCCGCCCGCCGAAGTTGCTGGCCGACATCGTGGCCATGACGACATAGGTGCTCGCGAACAGCAGCACGAACAGCGGAACGCTGACGGCCAGGGCTTCGACGGCCCGCACGCCCGGGAACGGCGACCGGGTGATCGCACGGACGTGAAACGCGACCAGCCCGATGAACCCCGCCAGCCCGATGACCAGGATCGTGACGGCGGTCCCGGTCGAGGAGTGGTCCAGGGGCAGCAGATAGTACAGGGCCACCAGCACGGCGGTGGATCCCACGATCCGCAGCACAGCCCACGCGATCGTGCGGTACGGGGGCCCGGCCGCACGCTCGGCGGCTGGCCCCGGGCCCGTGCTTTCAGTCACCGGCCCCGCCGCGATCTGCCGCACGCGGGCCGGAACGACAGGTCTGGTTCTTGCCGCGCGATGCCCAGGACCGCGCTGGTCTCGGACGTCATACAGGCATCCTTCACGGCCGTGTAACCGGAATCAAGACCCGCGACGACCGGCAGGTGACGGCCACGCCCGTGCCCGAGTGGACGGCGTGAGTCACTGGGCGCCCAGCGTGGGAGCCACCAGGGCGAACGACTCCACATGCAAGGCGAACGGGTACGGACAGGCGGGTGGTGATCATGGCTCCCGCGATCGCGGGATGGAGGGGATCTGGGAGGTCCGCGGCGAACCCAAGCACTTCACCGCGTCCAAGGTGATGTGCCGGGTGGCGGCCGCGCGCGGCGCCGACCTGGCCGAAGAACGCGGCGATGACAAACGCGCCCAGCGGTGGACTCCACCTCCCGGTGCGCTGATGGCTCCTCCAGAGGTGGACGGCCTGGATTCCCCCCATCTGGGGGATGAAGCTCACCCTGGCGTGCGGTCTAATGGTGACGTGACGGTGAACGCAACGTAAACGGGCCAGATAGTGAGCTTCCGGGAGACGCTGCACAGGCTGGCGAGGAACCAGGTGGTTCACCGGCAGTTTCGGCGCATCACGCTGCTGGCCCGAGACGGAAGGGGTGGCTATGACGGTGAAGACTGAGGTTGCGGCGCGGGGAGGAAGGCCGGCCGGGCGGGCGTCTGGCGGGGGCCGGGCGCGGGCCGGGGCGGGGGAGCAGCTGAGCCGGGCGGACCGGGAGGCGCGGGGGAAGGACGCCCGGGCCGCGGCTCCGCTGGGGGCGCACGCGGAGTTCACGCCGGGCCCGTCGCGGGATCCGGTCGGGCTGCTGCTGGAGCAGGAAAAGACCCGGGTGCCGGAGCTGCTGCCGGTCCGGCACGGGCGGATGCTGGTGTCCCCGTTCACGTTCTACCGGGGTGCGGCGCTGCCGATGGCGGCCGACCTGGCCACCACGCCGACCTCGGGGCTGCGGGTGCAGTTGTGCGGGGATGCGCACCTGTCCAATTTCGGCGCGTTCGCCTCGCCGGGGCGGCGGCTGGTCTTTGACGTCAACGACTTCGACGAGACCCTGCCCGGCCCGTTCGAGTGGGACGTCAAGCGGCTGGCGGCCAGCCTGGCCGTGGCCGGCCGCGGGAACGGGTTCGCCGCCAAGGACCGCCGCAAGATCATCCTGGCGGGGGCCGAGAGCTACCGGACGGCGATGCGCGCCTTCGCGGAGCAGCCGTTCCTGGCGGTGTGGTACGCCCACCTCGACGTCGACGACGCGATCGCCCGGTACCGGTCGCAGCTGAAAAAGACAAGGGTCAAGGCCACCGAGAAGATGGTGGCCAAGGCCCACACCCAGGACAGCACAAAAGCGCTGAGCAAGCTCACCATCCAGGTCGACGGGCAGCGGCGGATCATCAGCGACCCCCCGCTGATCCAGCCGGTCGAGGAGGTCTTCGCCGATCAGCAGGCCAGCGCGATCTATGAGCAGATCCGCGGGATGCTGGGCAAGTACCAGCGCACCTTGCAGTCGGACCGCAGGCACCTGCTGGAGCAGTTCACGCTGGTTCAGGTGGCCCGCAAGGTGGTCGGGGTGGGCAGCGTCGGCACCCGCTGCTGGATCGCGTTGATGGATGCGGGGGACGGGACCGAGCCGCTGTTCTTGCAGCCCAAGGAAGCCCAGGCCTCCGCCCTGGCGGCCTACTGCGGGGGCAGCCACTACGCCAGCCACGGCGAGCGGGTCGTCGCCGGGCAGCTCCTGATGCAGGCCGAAAGCGACATCTTCCTCGGCTGGACCGGCGTGACCGGCCCCGACGGGGTGGACCGCGACTATTACGTGCGCCAGCTGAAGGACTGGAAGTTCTCCGCGCCGATCGAGCAGATGATCCCCTCGGGCATGGCCGTCTACGCGCAAATGTGCGGGTGGTCCCTGGCCCGGGCCCACGCCCGGTCCGGCGACCGCATCGCGCTGGCCGCCTACCTCGGCGGCTCCGGCACGTTCGCCCAGGCGATCGCCGACTTCGCCGAGACCTACGCCGACCAGAACGACCGCGACTACGCCGCACTCCAGGCCGCCGTCAAAGACGGCCGGGTCCAGACGACCACCAACATCTGAGGCGTCATACGGCGAGGAACCAGGGAACGGCCTACGGCGAACGCCGCCGGCGATATGGACGTCGAGCACGCTGAATCGCTCGGGCGCCACTACCTTATCCGGTTCGACGAAGACACCCTCCGGCACGCGGCCGTTGTGGATCCGGCTCATCATCGAGTTTCTGGGCACGTTCATCCTGGTGACGGTCGCGGCCGGAGCCGGCGTGAACCCCGCCCGCTCGCTCGGCCCCGAACATCGTCAGCACCGACTTCACCGGATGGTGGGTGTATATCGTCGGCCCGGTGATCGGCGCCGTCTTCGCCTTCATCATCATCGCGCTCGTACGCGGGATGCCCGACCGGGAGGAGCGGGATGCGGCCCAAGGCGGCGCCCTGCCGATCCTCGGCGCCGACGGCCAGCGGCCGTCGGCCGAGGCGCAGGGCCCAGCCGGCGGGTGACGTGGCATCCGGGTGTGGTGAGCGCATGGCGACCGGCAGTCAACGCGCAGACGGCTGGACGCTGGTGCTGCGCCGCCAGCCGACTCGCATCGTGGAGGGCAGGCCAGAAGGCGGCTACACCGACGCATCCGAGCTCATCTGCTGCGAATGCAGCGATGATCCATATCTTCCCGGGCCAGCTGGTCGCCGCGGTGGCCGGATGGTTCGGGCGGTTCCCGGCCGGGACGGAGTCACGCGAGGACACCTACCTGCTGGATCCGCCGTTGCCCGGGCTGTCGGTGAAGATCCGCGGGGGGCGTGGCATTGGAGGTGAAGGCCTACCGAGGGAGCCCGGGAATCCTCCAGGTGGCGGGCCGCGCCCGCGGACTCATGGAGGCCTGGCAGAAGTGGTCCTTTCCCTGCAGCCCGCTGTCCGGTGGCTTGCTGTGAACCGGCTCTGAACTGGCTTCCCGTCCAGGAAGACCTGCTGAACCGTCACGCAGGCCAGGCAAGGGAACAAGACGTCGGCAGTCTCAAGATCGCAGGTCCGGAATGAGCACGCAAGCATGATCACATGGAAACGTGATCGAGACGCGCACGGCAATGGCCATCTGACAGGAGTGTGCTTTATTGGTCCTAGACCGGTACCCAGACCTGGGAGGGTACGATGTCCGAGTTCCCAGACGAGCTGGGGTGGATCGAGTTTCCCGGAAGCGAGAGGGCCGCCTGGGCCACGTCGTCCCCGCCCTCTGCCGGTGGTGGTGCGCCCGCGCCGGGCGGGGCAAGAGGCGCTGTGCCGAGACGGGCCTTTAAGCGCGGGCTGGAATTCACCCGTGGCAGGCACGAGCGCGCCAGGCGCGAGGCAACGGAGGAGTGGCGGCGCCAGAGGATGGCTGCGATCCGTGAGCGGTCGCTGAAGTCGGGTGTGATAACAGTGGGCTCGGGCTTCGGGGGCACGGGCAAGACTGACGTGGCGGTGACGCTGGCGGCCATCTATGCCGCCGCGCGGCCCGCCGACCGGGTGATATTCGCCGACACCAATGACGCCATGCCGCATGGATACAGCAGGTTGGGGGGCGCGCCGGTCGAGGAGATGCCGCGGCACCGGCGGCCGCTTTCGATCCGGGGCTTTCATCACGCTTGCCTGGAAGGCGGCATCAGGGTCTACGCTGATCTGCGCGATGCAGTCGCATGGCTGCAGGGAGTAGCGGTGATCCGCGGCGACACCGCCGATGAGTGTGCCGGGGCCGATTTCGGCGAGCAGGAGTACTTGACTGTGCTGGAATTTCTCCAGCGCATGTCCAACATCGTCATCAACGACGGCGGGACAGGACTGTTCACCAGGCTGCAGGCGGGAACGCTGTTGCACGCCGACAAGTACGTCTTCGTGACGGAGGCGTCTCAGCCGGGGTTCTGGTCGATCGGCCAGGTATTCAGCCGTTACCGGAACTACGAAGGCGAGAAAGAAAGGCCGCTGACCGAGCAGGAAATGAAGCATCTGAACGGGCTCATCGACGCGGCGACGGTCGTCGTGGACAAGTTCGCCGAAAGCGACCCGGAGCAGGTCCGGTGGCTCGCTCAGATCCGTGAGAGTTCTGAGGGGACGCGAGTGTCGGTGGTGGCGACGCCCTGGGATCAGTCGCTCGCCAACCGCAAGCCGTTGGATCTTGGCGCTGTGGCGGGCTCGACGCTCGATGCCAAGCTGGCGATGGCCGACGTGGTGCTGCATGGCGCCGACCGGGCTTACCGCAGGCATCAGGGCCTCCCTGAGGAGGAGACAGAAGACCGTGGCGATGGCCAGCAGGGTCCGGCCGAGTCGCCACGCTGGCTCTCGGAGCCTCTGCCACCAGCTGCTGGCCTGGACAGCCCCGACTCTGAGCCGGACACCCCTGGCGTGCGGATCGTCGCCGTGCCACCAGCCGCTGATAGCCCGGCCGCCGGTCCGGTCACCGCGGCTGCTCCCCCGGACAACCCAGACGCTGGGCCGGACGCCCCGCACGTGCGGCTCATTCCCGCCCAACGAGCCGCTGATAGCCCGGCCGCCGGTCCGGTCACCGCGGCTGCTGCGCCGGACACCCCAGACGGGTGGCCTGACACCCCAAACGTACGGATTATCGCCGTACGAACCGAATCAGACAGCACAGACACTGAACCGACGGTTTTACAGACCGTCACTGCCGAGTCCGGAACATTGCTTCGACGTCCAAAGACGCCCTATTCAAGTCCAATGAAAGCGATTCGTCCCACGTATATCCCGTACGGTCCGGATAAGCCCGGACCAGAGATACCGGAACCGTAACGGCGCCCGCAGCTTCGTTTTCCAGGGGTCCAGATTGCTCCACCGCGAGGCATCTGGCCCGGACAGGTTCATAGGTTGGACCGGACCGCGGCGGACAGCAGAGGTGACGGCAACAACAGCAGCAGCCCACGGCAAGCCTCAGCGATCGGCAGCACCCAAGGGCACCCGCATGTTGCGTAGCGACCTGGCATATGTCCGGCCTGTCAAGCGGAAGGTGGAGGGTCAGTCCCGAGTCCCTGTAGCTGCTGCCGATACTGCTGGCAAGCTACTGTAGACCTTTTGGTACCAGGCCTGCATGTTGGTAGCGATCTCGATGCCCGACAGGACCAAGAACGCGATCCCCAGCATGGGAAGGCTGGCAAGCGCCTGGCTCCCGGACGCGATGAGCTCGTCCACATCCTTGGCGGCCTACGGGTTCAAGCCGAGCCGGGCGATGATCACTTTAGAGAAACGGCCAGGCAGGAGAAGCAGCAGCAGCAAGGCGGCTGCCGTGGCGGCCGAGGGATTTCACCTCATTGAGGGGATGGTCGCGTGTCCTGGGTCCAGGAGACTGACGGGTAATGGTGACCGGTCCGCCGCTCACGTCACGAGTGCGGGAAAGGCCCGGCCGGGATGAACAGGCACGGCTGGCCGGCTGGCGGAGTAAGCGGCGGTGCTTGCAGCTTGCTGGCCCGGCAGCGCGGAGAGGAGAGCGGGATGGACAGAGACATCCGCGCGGCAGTGTACGAAGAGCTCGTTACCGACCCGCTCATCGACGCGGACGACATCGTGGTCGGGGTCTTCAACGTCGACGTGCCGCTCGACGGCACGGTGCCGAGCCAGGCCGAGCGCTCGGAGGCGGCCGCGGTGCGCAGCGGGTGGCTGGCGTGACCGTGGTGCACAATGGGAGCTTGTCCAAGGGCGCGTGTGAGGCGCAGATCAGGGTGACGTCGTGGGTCGAAGTAGTGGGCCAGGGTTGTGCATGCCGGGCAGGCGGCGGTCCAGGCCGGGCCGAACATGATGTAGTAGATCAGCAACTTCGAGCGCCCAGCGAACAGGTCGGCCTGTTGGTTTGCCTATATCGGCGGCACGAACCGGGTCCTGACGCAGGGCCAGCGCCATCCACAGCCCGAACCCGATCAGTGCCACGGCCACGGTCAGGCCAGAGCCTGGCCGAACCGCGGTACCCGCTCCGTGAACACTAGCGCCGTAACGACCACCATCCAGGTGACGCTCATCGCCTCAGCGCGAACAGCACCAGCAGTGGTCGACTCGCTGACGGCGACTGCGCGCGCCCACTCAAGCTGAACCATGGGGCTGGTTGCCGGTTTACAAGTCCCTGCGGATGCGGATGAAGATCCGTAAGACTTGAGACGGCTGCATCAGGGGCGCGATGGAGCGAAGGGCGCGCCACCGGCCTCTAGCAGAAAGGGATGACTGTGGGGGAACCTGCTATGACTGGCGAGCCTGGCGCCAGTGCTCCTGTGCTGGCCAAGGGAGACCGCAGGCTGGCCATCCTGCTAGCGATGGCGATGTTCGTCCTGGTGGTCGACACGTCGGTGATGAACGTGTCCATCGCATCGGTCGTTCACGACCTGCATACGACCGTCAGCGGGGTTCAGTCCGCGATCGCGCTTGAGGCGCTGGTGTCGGCGGCGTTCATCCTGATCGGCAGCAAGGTGGGCGATCTGATCGGGCGCAAGCGCGCGTACGTGCTGGGCCTGCTCGGCTACGCGATCGGCGCCCTTGCCATGGCTGTCGCGCAGGGCCTGACCACGGTCATCGTCTTCTGGGCGATCGTGGGCGGGCTCGGCGCATCGCTTCTGCTGCCGGCGATGCAGTCACTCATCCACGGCAACTTCGAGGGCGCGGCGCAACGGCAGGCCTATGCGCTTGTCGGAGCCGCGGCCGCGATCGCCGCCGCCGTCGGCCCGCTGCTCGGAGGGTTCATCACGACCTACCTGTCGTGGCGGATCGCGTTTTTGCTGGAGGACGTCATCATCGCGGTCGTGCTGTCGGGCATCAGGCTGATCCGCGACGTGGAATACACCGGATCGCGGCGCGTGGACGTAGTGGGTGCCGTCCTGTCCGTTCTGGGCATGGGCGGCATCGTGCTGGGCATCCTCGTGTGGCAAGAAGGCGGTGAGGCGGTAGGCCTGCTGCTGGCGCTCGGGGCGGTCTCGCTCGGGGCCCTGGCGTGGTGGCTGGTGCGGCGCAAGCGTGCGGGCAAGGCGGTATTGCTGGACCCGGACCTGTTCAAGGCCAAGCTGTTCAGGTTCGGGGTTTCCGGGCAGCTGCTTCAGCAGATCGGCCTGGGCGGCACGATGATCGCGCTGCCGATCTACCTGCAGATCGTGCTCGAGTACAGCGCGATGGGCGCAGGGCTGTCCATCGCCCCACTCTCCCTCAGCATGTTCGCGGTGGCCCTGGTCGCCGGAAAAAGAGCAGGGAAGCGGCGTCCGGCTGGCCTCATCCGGGCGGGGTTCGCGCTGTTCACGATCGGAATGGTCGTCGTGGAGCCGATCGTGCCCCGAGCGACCTCAGGCTGGTATCTGGTGGTGCCGTTGGTGATCGCGGGATCGGGGCTGGGCCTGCTGGTCTCTCAGCTCAACAACTACACGCTGGCCCCGATCTCTGAGGAACGTGTCAGCGAGGCGGCCGGGGTGAACTCGGCGGGCGGGTCGTTCGGCCTGTCGTTCGGGCTGGCCTTCGCCGGCGCCATCCTGCTGGCGGCGCTGTCCATTGGCTTCACCAGCATGGCCCAGTCGAGCACCGTGCTTTCCGGGGCAGAGCAGCAGCAGGTCGCAAAGGTCTTGGAGCACGACGCCGAAGTGGTCAGTAACACCCAGCTCGAGAAGCAGCTCGCCGACCAACCGCAAGAGACGCAGGACGAGATCATCAGGATTAACACCCAGGCACGCCACCTCGCCCTTCAAGTGGCGCTCCTCGTTCCCATTCTCGCGGGCCTGGCCGGGCTCCTCATCTCGTTCCGCATGATGCGCCAGCCAGATCCCCAGCAATCAGGCTCCGGCGAACAGATGGTCCTGGGCTGACTGCGCGACACCTACCCGATCGAGACCGCGTGAGCCTCGCAATACATGGGGGATGAGCTCCGCCAGGTCCGCGCCGCCGCCCGCGCGGCCCGCCTGGCCGGCCTGCGCGCCGCCGCCGAAGCTGCAACCGCCGCCAACCGCAGCGACCACGAAACCGCCGTCCGCTGGCGTCATGTGAATGATCCGCGCCTACAGCGCCGCCCGCACCGCGCGCCTCGCGCGACCGATGGAATGCCCATCGGTTGCGAAGTGTTGCTTAGGAGATACAGTGAACGTATCAGCTGCGCAACACCGGAGGAGCTGCCGTGACCTCGCAGATGCTCGAGGTGAGCTTGCATGAGCGCCGCCGGGACCGGCGGATGCAGGACCCGCAGTACCGTGCGGCGTATGAGCGGGAGGCACGCGAGATTGCTCAGACTGACGCGGTGATCCGGCAGCTCGACTCGCTACGGGCTGACCTGGGCATATCCAAGGCCGAACTGGCGCGGCGCGTCAATCGCAACGCCTCCAGTGTGCGGCGCCTGTTCACCGCGAGCCAGGTCCGGCCGGAACTTCCGCTTATCGCTGCGCTGGCTGATGCGCTGGGAGCTGAGTTGCGCGTCGTTCCCCGCAGTACGAAAGCCCGGCGGGCTGCGCGGGAGCACGGTCAGCCGCGGCGTGTCGCGGATACTGGTTAACTCGGGCGGTGGCTGATGACCAAGGGGCGCTCGTATCGGTAGCTGGATCCCAAGAGCCAAACCAAGAGCCAACGACCGCAGACGTCCAGCCACGCAGGCCACTCCCAGCAGCAATCGCCGCAGCTAGATGCCACGTCAGGCCATTTCCAGCACTCTCCAGCCACGCTACGGACTTTGCTTACAAGCGAGAGGTTCGTAGGTTCGAAACCTACTGCGCCCACCAGCACAAACGTGCTTGTGGGGACCATCCCGCAGATCGTCTGAGTAACTAACTGAGTAAGTACGACTCGGGATTCGGCCACGCCGGGAAGATCCGGTCCATGACCTCAGCGCCGCCCTCGATCACCGGGCGGAGCTGCTTGCGGTAGACGGTCTCCGTGACCATGGTCGAGCGGTGGCCAACCAGCCGGGAGATGTTCTCAACCGGCACCTTGGCGTCTGACAGCAAGGACACGAAGCTGTGCCGCAATTCCCGCGGTGCCCACTCCTGGCCGACCAGCCCGGCCGAGTCGACGACCTTACGGAAATCACGCCGCACGTTACGCGCTTCGAGCGGCCTGCCAGTACGGGTGACGAACACCAGGCAAGGACACTCCGGCATCTCTGCGTGAGCGCAGGTTCGCGTCTCCCACAGCGCCTGGAGCGCGTTCCCAGATCCGGCATTCCCAGATCCAGCGCTACGTCAAGCCGCTCTGCGCGCCCAGTCTGGAGGAATCTCCACACGGACTCCAGACCGCCCCCACACCACCTGCACTCAGGACTCCGGTCATAGACGTACAGACCGTGCAGCGGCTGGAACCACCGGCCAGACGGTCTTGAGGAGGGGTTATGGCGCGAAACGTATCGGGAACGTGGACGATTGAACAGTCAAACGGTTGGCGTACCGACGTCACCCTCACACAGAACGGTTCTGAGCTCAGTGGAACCGCACAGACGTCGCACGGACTGGACGAGGACTTCTCACAAGAACTCGACGGTACCGTTTCTGACACCAACTTCGCCCTCAACATCACCTGGCCTCAGGCACGCGGTCGCTACGAGGGAACGTTCCAGCCGGACGGGACCCTCACCGGCGTCACGTTCGACGTACAGCATCCGTCGTCTCAGGCCACCTGGTTCGGCGGTTTCGACAAAAAGTTCCCCGCGGTTTAGCCCTCTGCGTGAAGTGATCGCTGGTCTCATTCGCCGATTCCTGGCCGTGTTGAGCGGGCCAATCACACGCCACGACCAACGTCGAACGTCTCAAGGGCCGCGGTCCGGGCGTCCGGACATGCCGCGTTCCGGGCGTCCTCGCTTAGCTCCCCTCTGTGTCAACAGCGTGGTCGTTCCCCACCTTGGCGAGTGTGCCTCGGTCCTCGCTACCGTCGAGCAGAGTGCGCTTGACGGCGGCTGCGGGCCCGCGCTCGGATGTCGCAGATCAGTCGGCAGACGACCGTCGCACATCAGCCGACGGAGGACAGCCTGCCAGAAGCCACGCCGGTCCCGTGCCGGTCCGTGTGCCGCCCCCGGCTTCCGAGAGTAATCTTCAACACAATTTGGGAGGAAGGACCGCGATGAGCCAGAACACCGAGACCGCGATCCTCGCCGGGGGCTGTTTCTGGCCCGCGCAGGAACTACTGCGCCACCGCGACGGAGTCATCTCCACCCGCGTCGGCTACACCGGAGGGGAGAACGATCACCCGACCGCGGACAACCATCCCGGTCACGCCGAGGCGGTCGAGGTCACCTTCGATCCCGGGCGGACCTCCTACCGGGACATCTTGGAGTTCTTCTTCCAGATCCACCGGCCCGACCTCGGCGAAGAGGCGGTCGGCTCCGGCTACCGCTCCGAGATGTTCTATACGAGCGACGAGCAGCGCCGGGTCGCCGAGGACACGATCGCCGACGCCGATGCTTCAGGCATCTGGCACCGCAAGGTAGTCACCAAGATCAGCGAGGCCGGCCCCTTCTGGGAGGCCGAGGTCGAAGACCAGAACTACCTCCAGCACTACCCTGAGGGCAAGAATCAGTTCAGTCCGAAGCCGTCCGCGGCGGGATAGCCGCCTTGAGTGACGGTGCAGGGATTTGACAAGGGGCCGAGGACCCGTAGGCGAACCGCCGATCGGGCGGCGTCAAACATCAGGTGAAGCCAATGTCAGCCATCAGTCGGAGTCGGACAAACCAACGCTTTCGGCCTGCCTGCTGCCCTGCTGCCCTGCCTGCCTAGTACTACAGCAGTATTTCGTTATAGCTTGGTGTGGCGTAGGCTGGCCGTGTGCTGGACGATGCTGATCTCGCCGCGTGGGTCGCGGGGCTGAACGACTTGTTCGCGCTGGTGGCGGGCCGGTTCCCGCGGGTTGAGCCGCGGCTGCGGGCCCGTGCCTATGTGCGGGGGCTGCTGGCGCCGCTGGCCAGCAAGAACGGCTGGACCCTGGCCGAGGCCGCCGGGAATGCGACGCCGGACGGGATGCAGCGGCTGCTGAACAGGGCGGCCTGGGACGCGGACGGGGTCCGCGACGATGTGCGCGGCTACGTGGTGCGGCACCTGGGCGACGCCGACGGCGTGCTGGTGGTGGACGAGACCGGGTTCGTCAAGAAGGGGACCAGGTCAGCGGGGGTACAGCGGCAGTACTCGGGCACGGCCGGGCGGGTAGAGAACTGCCAGCTGGGCGTGTTCTGCGCCTACGCCACGGGCCAGGGCCGCGCCCTGATCGACCGCGAGCTGTACCTGCCGAAGTCGTGGACCGATGACCGGGACCGCTGCCGCGAGGCGGGCGTCGGTGATGACGTGCAGTTCGCCGCCAAGCCCGGGCTCGCCCGGCTGATGCTGGGCCGGGCCCTGGACGCGGGTGTCCCGGCCTCGTGGGTGACCGCTGATGAGGCCTACGGCCGGGACGGGAAGTTCCGGGACTGGCTGGAGCAGCGCCGCATCGGCTACGTCGTCGCGGTGGCCGCTAACCAGGCCGTCCGGGGTGACGCCGGGGCGTCCCGCGCCGACGTCCTGGCCTCGCATGCCCCTGACCCGGCATGGAAGCGCCGCAGCTGCGGGAACGGGTCCAAGGGGCCCCGCGTCTTCGACTGGGCGGCCGCCACCTTGCCTGACGGCGACGGCGAGCCGCCGGGCTGGTCCCGGTACCTGCTGGTGCGACGCTCGCTGACCCGCAACGCCAAGGGTGAGCTGGAACTGGCCTGCTACCTGTGCTGCGCCCCGGCAGGGACCGCTGACGAGGAGCTGATCCGCGTCGCCGGGTCCCGCTGGGCCATCGAGGAGTGCTTCCAGACAGCCAGGAACGAGACCGGCCTCGACCAGTACCAGGTCCGCCGCTATGACGCCTGGTACCGGCACGCAACCCTCGCCATGCTCGCGCACGCCTACCTCGCCGTCACGGCGGCGACCGCCCCGAAAGCCCTGGCAGCGGCCTCATCCCGGTCACGCTCGGCGAGGTCCGCCGTCTCCTGGCACACCTGACCGCCGCCATCCCGGCCCGCCCCGCCGTATGGGCCTGGTCCCGCTGGCGCCGCACCCACCAGCACCGCGCCAGAACCAGCCACTACCAGCGAAGACCGGCAATGAATAACGAAATACTGCTGTAGTACTAGTACGCCAGCAGCCATTTGGTTTGTGACCTGCGGCGGGACGCCCGCATCTGGTTCGCTGGTGTGGCAGGGCCCACTGTGCTCGCTTATCTATCTTGAGCAGGCGCAGCGGCGGGTCTGCAGTCTTCGCCCGGGCCGCTCGCCGAGGTCGGTGAATGGCTGGGCTGGTACCGGGCCTTGCGGGAGCAGCGGCTGGATGCCGTGCACACCGAGGGCCGGGGGCAAACGCGAACGAAGGAGCACCACATGACCAGCGACGCAGGTGCGGGTAACCGGATCCTGGGCAGCCTGCGATCAGCCGATGGCAAGGGCGTCGTGCGCATGCAGGACCGCTTCGACACCGATGTCGACGACCTGTGGTCGGCACTGACCGATCCCGTGCGTCTGGCCCGCTGGATCGGTGAGGTCGAGGGTGACCTCCGCCTCGGCGGTGAGTTCCGGTTTCGCTTTTTTGCCAGCGGATCGGAAGGCACCGGGCGGGTGGAAGCGTGCGAGCCGCCGCGGCGGCTGCTGCTGACCATGGCACTGGGCCAGCCGGACGAGGATGTTATCGAGGCCACGCTGACCGCTGACGGCGGCCAGGCCATCCTGGTCTGGGAGGAACGGGGCATGCCCCTGCATCTGCTCGCCGCCTACGGGGCCGGGGTGCAGATCCATGTCGAAGATCTCGCCGCCTACCTGGCCGGGCGTGATCGCGTCGACGCCGCCGCGCGGTGGGAGGAGCTTCAGCCTGCCTATCAAGATCTGGCGGGCGACGTCAGCTAGGACCGGCCGCTGCCGTTCAGGCTCAACCTGGGCGAGAGCACGGCTGGGGAAGCGTTCTTGCGCGGCGCAGCCGCCTGCCGGTCATGCGTTTGTGAGGACAACAGAATCGAAGGCGGCTGCTGCCGCCAGGATAGGCGCCGCGCTGGGGCGCCGGAAACGTGCTGAGCTGCTGGAAGGGCTGCGGCCGTGCTTCGCTCGGACCGGCCCGTGGCTGCAGGCGGGCAAGTACGCCGCCGCGGTGATGAGCGACCTGCGCAGATGGAACGGGTGGACGATCGCCGAGCGTTCAGGGGACCGCACGCCGGACCGGACGCAGCGGCTGCTCAACCGGGCAGTGCGGGATACCTTCGCGGCGATGGGGGTGGTGGTGCGCCGGTTCGCCGCGGCCGGGCTGGATGAGGCCGCCCGCAAGACCGGCCGGCGCCGCGGGCTGGCGGCGCGATCGACGAAACCGGGCAGGTCAAGGCCGGCACCCGCACGGCCGGGGTGAAACGCCAGTACCTGGGCTGCGCGGGCAAGGTGGCCAACGGGATCAACACCGTGCACCTGGCCTACGTGCGGGAAGGCACCGGGCACGCGCTGATCGGCGCTCGGGAATGGATCCCGGCCGCCCAGATCGGCGATCCCGCCCGGTCGGCGGTCATGGGCCTGCCGCAGGGGACCCCTCGCGGCGGCTCCATCGGGCTAATGCGGTCGACCTGGGAAGGCCGCCCGATCGCGGGCAAGCGTACAGCCGCCGCCCCCGCGTCAAATCCGCCGCTCTGCGGGCTCGTAGCGTGCAGGTAACCGCAACCATAGGAGTATATGTTCCCCTTGAAACCTTACTGTTTACTGTCAAGCGTAGGTTGACAGTAAAACGACGAACAGCATCCCATGGCACATCCCGGCGTGCGACTCGGCCTATAGGGCGAGTCACGGCTTCTTCGCTGCCACTGTCTCACTCACCTGCCGGGCACTCCGGCAGGTCATCGGATGGATAGTATTGTTTAGCCTCGATTAGCATCAATAGCTTAATCAGTTTCTTAAAGTTCCCCGGACCTGTTATGATGGGCTTTATGAAATCGCAAGCTACCGTTTATCTAATTTGCGGATTTATAGGAGCCGGTAAGACGACTTTTGCAAAGAAGCTAGAAGGTAGAACCGGAGCAGTGAGAATCACGAAAGACGAGTGGTCAATTCGTCTAATCGGAAACAATCCTGCAATCGATGGATATGCCGAGTGGGATGCAAAGATCATCGGACTGTCGCGAGATTTTGCATTTTACCTTGCAGGAAAAGGGATTGACGTCATTATGGACGAAGGATTCTGGGCAAGAGAAGAGCGGGAGCAGTTGAAGCGGCGAATACGCGCAATAGGTGCTAAGGTGGTAATGTACTACGTTGAAACTCCAATAGAAGAAATACGAGAACGAGTTATTGAAAGAAACAATAATCTCACGAAAGAATCTTTTGAGATTAGCCGAGAAATGTTGGATGGTTATCTGGTGGGTTGGCAGCCTCCCGGTGAAGATGAACATTACCTTCTAGCCGGTGAGTTGAAATAGTCCAAGCAGCCCCTCTACGAGGGGGACGGCCGCGGGATTGGTCGTCGTTAGTACTCCAGCAGTAGATCGTTATCTTCGCAGCCTTTGGGCTGTCTGCCGCTGGTAGTGGCCGCTGCGGAGTGTGCCGGGGGGCCGTTGAGCCGTGCTGGCTGGTGCAGGGGACTGGGCTCCGGGCCGGCGGCATGATCGCGACTTAGTCCAGGAGCGTGGCGCCGTGCGCGGCATATAGCTGCCGCATGCGGGCAGGGCTGCGGTCATCGGTGGCGTGGATGGCCTGGATCAGCGCGAACGTGTCCGCGCCCATGATGAGCAGGTAGCGGGCCGGGTCGGGGCGCGGGTTCCAGAAGGTGTGCGCGGTCCCGCCCGGCACGATCACCGCACCGCCGGCCTGGACCTGGTGAACGTGCTCGCCGACGCGGACCGCCAGTATTCCCTCGAGCACATACCAGGCCTCATCTTCGGGGTGCGCATGCAGCGGCGCCTGATAGAGGGGTTCATCGCCGGCGCTGCCCTGCGCAGTCCACTCGGCCAGCACCAGCCCGGAACCGGCCGGGGCCAGGGCGGTTCCGGCAAGCCGCTGCGCAGCGACGTCTGGCGTGGTCATGATCGGGCCTCCGCAGCCATCAGCGGGCTGATCCGCGCCGTCTGCCCGCGATCGTATGACGGTACGCCGCCAAGGGGCCAGAGCGCGGCCGGCCAGGCGAACCTGGCCGGGCGGCCGGGCACGGGACCGCTCTGGTCAAGATCGCCTCCGGCCGTGGGTCGTCATGGTCATGGGTCGTGGGCGGCTTGCCGCCGGTAGTGGCAGGCGCGGGCGCGGCGGCTGCGGCGGATCAGCAGCCACCGGTGCCCAGGATGGCCCGGCTCGATGGTGATCCAGGC
Source organism: uncultured Actinomycetes bacterium (assembly GCA_963722055.1). Lineage (GTDB taxonomy): Bacteria > Actinomycetota > Actinomycetes > Streptosporangiales > Streptosporangiaceae > Palsa-504. The sequence continues at coordinate 755,076 of CAVRLA010000008.1, forward strand.
CCAGTCATACCAGCGCTGCCCCTTGGCGCCGGCCCCGGCCGATAGCCGCTGCCAGGCCCGCGGCGGCAGCTTGGCGGCCAGCGCGTCCACCCGCAAGCGGCTGCCCGCGGTGGTGACCAGGTGGCTGGCGGCCACGGCCAGCACGTAGCCGATGCGGCGGGTTTCCAGGCCGGCGCGGCAGATAAGAACCGTTGCATCGGCGCGGTCTCTCTCGGCTTCGGCTGCACGTTGGTTTTGCTTCCCTGCTAGATCAGCCTGGAAAGCTGGCTGGCGGTGCGCGTAAGGTCGTCCCAGCGGTGCCGATAGGCGTTGTAGGCCATGGCGTCCAGGCCGATGTGCACCAGGCAGGCCTGCAGGCGGTGGCGCAGGCCGGGCGGCAGGCTGCCGCGCTGGTCCCAGTGCCGTTCCAGTTCGGCGCCGATGTCGATGTCGCGCCATTGCGGGAACCACGGCCACCAGAACATCAGCCAGGCCGTGTCGTAGAGCCAGTCTCCGTACAGCGCGTTGCCCCAGTCGATGACCGCGGTGATCCGCGAGCCCTGGACGAGCACGTTGTGGTTGACCAGGTCACCGTGGATAACATTCCGGACATCTGGCAGGGCTCGGGCCAGCTGGCGCAGCGTGGCGTAGCCCTGATCGAACAGGTCCGTGCCGGCCGGGGAGGCGGCCAGCGCGGCCCGCCAGCCGGGAACCCGAGCCGTCTCCTGGCTGACCGACAGCAGCGCCTGCGCCCAGCTCACGGCCGGGCCAGTCCCGTCCGGCGCCCACATGCCGTACCCCTCGGTGCCAGACACGTCGATGTCACGCAGGGCATCCAGCGCGGCCAGCAGGCCCGGCAGCACCGCGCGCATCCCGGCACCATCCAGGCCGTCGAGCAGCTCGCCGTGTACCCGCTCGGACACGGCGAAATACCCGTCACCGGCGGCCCCGATCTCGATGACCGCGGGTACCGGCATCGCCGCGCTGCCATGCGCCGCCATCACCTGATCCTTGCGGAAATCCTCGGCATAACCGCCGAACCGGATGACCGCCTCCCGGCCGTCCAGGACGAACGCGTACGCCTGCGACCACTCGCCGGCACCTAGCACGCGAACGTCCCCGGCTCGGCGGCCGTAGTACCCGGCCACGAACCGGCGCGCCTGCGCATCGGTCACGGGCATCGCCCGGAAGCCTATCCGGGACTGCGCCGTACACACCCGGCCGAGACCTCCGCGCCAGCAACTCCGGTAACGACGGGCGTGACGGTCGCTCGCGGACGCCTCAAATGTTGATCAGGACCTCGTTCATGCGACTGCTAGCCGGTCCAGGTGATGTCGAGGATGATGACGATCCTGGCACCGTCGTATATTAAATAGGTGATCAGCCCCGCGTCGCCGAACTCTACACGCCGGACCTAGGGATCGCTGGTCGGGAAAGTCCGGAGCGACGGGAAACCTGCGTCTTACCAAGCGCGGAATGACTGGTTCGAACCCAGTTGCGCCCACCAAGTTTTCCCAGCCAGATGCCCTTTAAATGCTAGTCAGGGCGTTGGCAACCACAGCCGGGAACCACTGATGCATGTTTCCTGATGAAAGAAGCGTGCCCAACGACCATGGCGCATCCCTCCGACCATTAGGGGCGCGAGGCGCCGATGGCAGGCACTCTCCCTGCACTGGAGCGGCGCACAGTCATCAGCTCGTTGGCCAGGTTGACCTGTGTCATCGGCCCCGCTGACCGATGTTCGGGCCGCACGTTTTGGCGTACCTAGATAGGTGCCCGTTTCGGCTCGGGGCGGCCGGCGCTTTCTTTGAAGAACGGGCCGAAGTCGGCGCCGAGGGTATAGATGTAGAAGTGGTTGACCATGGCCGTGGTCCGCACGATCCACGAGTACGTGGCCCCGGTGGTGGGTTTCCTGCGCTTCTCGGTGCGGAAGACCGGCGCCTTTTCCTGAGCCCGTCCCACGAACAGCACTCCCTCGTCGCTGTCGAACTCGGCCAGGAACTCCTGCGCCAGGTCGTCCTTGCGTTGCCCCTTGATGAAGTCGACGATGGCCACCCCCTGGTCTTTGGCGAAGCGGTACAGGCCGGCGGTAGCAGGCGGTGAAGTCCTGGCTGATCGGCTCCAACAGCGCCGAGGAGGCGGACGGCTGGCCGCGGTGGGAGCGCAGGAACGACACCACGCCTCGACGAACTGCAACTTGGGCACATAAACGTTCAGGTACATGCGGTCGATGCACTCGACCTCAAGGGTGACGTGGCAGGCGAGGACGTCAGGATCGCTGCGGGGTAGCGTCATGAATGGGCTGCGGTCGACACGGGGCCTGTGCCGGCCAACCAACCGCTTGGGGCGGTTCAAGGCAAGACCCTCGGGTCCTGCATCTAGGCTCGACCGGAGCCTGCGATCGTCCATGGTGGCCGACCACTGGGACCGCCCTTTCCCGGGGATCTGCCCCCAGCCCCCGAGCGGACGCTGACGTGACCCGCCATTACACCGACTCGCCGGGCTGGGCGGAGCCCCGTTAGCGATCTGGTACGAATAGCTCGCGACCCCGGTAGATTGCTTCCTTCTCGTCAAGGATGTAAGGAGCCATCGCCTGACGTCGGCGAGCCTCGTCTTCAGAGGCCCGCCACGCTTCGCACAGCTCCTTGGAGGGCCAAAACGAGATCCCGATGATTTCCTGCTGGTCCTCGGACCAGTACGCGTAGGCGCGCAGCATCCCCTCGGGACGTGTGTCCGCCCGCCACGCTCTTACGAAGTCGTTGAACGTGCCCGGCTTGATCCGGCGTGTCATCATCCAGACGAAGTATTCCTCCATCGTGACCTCCTCCAGGACCGGTGGAGACGTGGCTGCCAACACCGCGGTGGCGGTGACCCTATCTCTGCGATGATTCCATCTCCTGGCTGGACAGTGACGGCTGGAGGCCTGTCGGGTCGGGGATCCAGGGGTTGCCCTGGAAGGCCCGGGTGAGGGCGTCGAGGGCGCTGGTGCCGTGCCGGGCGGCGGTGGCCAGGTAGGAGCGGATGGCGCAGAAGCTCTCGGCCCCGGCCATGGAGCGCATGCAGCCGGACACCTTTATCCTCATTAACCGGCCCTGACGATTAATGCCAGATTATTACTGTATGTCCGGTTCAGCCCCGATGTTCCGCAGGTGGCCGGAGATGCTGGCGGCGGCACGAGCGTGCCGGGCGGCCTCGCTGTCCCAGCCGCGCCGCGCCGCGTCGTCGCGGAGGGCGCTGATGTCGTGGAGCTGTGCCTGCAGGACCGGGGCGGCGTCGTCTGCGGGCACGAAGTTGTCGCAGTTCTCGCAGATGTTGGCGTAGGGACACGCTCCGGCGGCCGGGTCGCGTGAGCAGTAACCGTGCGCGAGGCGGGTCTTGAGCATCTCGGCGCTAAGCCACGCAACCTTGTCCGGCACGATCGGCCGCCCGGCCGGGGTGAGGGTGAACTGGCGGCGCATCTTGCCCATCGCGGTTTCGTAGGCCGTTCGCAGGGTCGGGGTGGCCAGCGTGGCATAGCGCAAGGTCATCTCCGGAGTCTGATGGCCCAACAGGGCCATCAGGGCGGGCAGTGATATGCCGGCATTCGCCAAGGTGGTGGCGTAGGTGTGCCGGAGCTGGTGCGGCACGACCCGCAGCGGCTGCCCGTCAGTTCCGGCCAGCCCGGCGCCTGCGGCGGCCTGCTGCAGCGCCCGCCGCAGGCGGCCGGGGACGATGCGGCGGCCGCCCTCGACGAGGACGAAGTCCGCGTCGCGGCCCAGGCGCGGGTGGGGCAGCGCCCGCTGCGGGCCGCGGTGGCGGATCAGGTCGTCCAGGCAGGCCAGCGTGCTGTCATCGAGGGGGACGGCGCGCTCGGTGGCGAGCTTGCCGAGAGGGACGCGCAGCCAGCTCCCGGTGGTGCCGTAGTCGACGACGCAGTCGAGCTCGAGGTCGAGCAGCTCGCCGATCCGCAGCCCGGTCCCGCGCATGATCGCAAGGCCTGCGCGGGCCAACGGGTCCGGGTGCCGGGATATGGCGTCCATCAGCGCTGCGTCGATGTCGGCGGGCAGCGCGCGGGGCAGCAGCCTGGGCTGGCGCGGGATGTCGGAACCGAATACCAGGCGGCGCGGCGGGGCCTGGGCCCAGCCCCACGCGGTGATGTCATCGAGGAAGCAGCGCAAGGTGATCATCGTGTGCGCGGCAGCGGACGGCCCGACCGCGCGATTTTCCACGGCCCGGTGGCCGCGGTAGCTGCGGGTGCGGGCGAAGGCGGTGAACTCCTCGATGTGGTCGCGGGTCAGCTCGCCCAGGCTGGCCAGCTCGGGGTGGGCGGCGCGCAGGAACTCCCCGAAGCAGGCCAGGTCGTTGGCCATCCCGGTGATCGAGCCGGGCCGCAGCTGGGCGGACCGGGCGGAAAGGTAGGCGGTCATGGCCCGGCGGATCTCCGGCGGGTCCACCGCCGCGGCCAGCCGGGCTTCCGCGGGGACAGACGCGCGGCCGCTTCCCGCCGGGGTGTCGATGATCCGGGCCTCGTAGAGCAGTTCGCGCACTCCCCGCGCGAGCTTGTGCCGCCGCGTGCGCTCGGCCGCGGACAATCGCGGGCTCACCGCGATCTGCGCGTCGAGATCGTCGAGGTCACTGGTGGTCAGCCCCGCGGGCGGCCTGCCGGTGAACGCGATCGCCGTCACGACGCCCTGGCGGATGACGGCCTCGATGTGCCGCGGCCCCCAGGACAGGCGGGCCGCTGCCTCGCGCAGCGTCGCGAACTGCCCGGCGAACTGCTCCTCAGCGCACCTGCCGAAGCCGCCCAGGCGCCTGGAGACCAGCAGGCCGGCATCCAGCCGCAGCCGCCCGGACAGCACGGCGAACGTCAGCAGCGGCCAGGCCTTGAACCGGCGCAGGTCCACGGCCCGCACTTCGGCCGGGCGGGTCATCCAGGCATCCAGGTCCGGATGAGCGGCCAGGAACCGGGACGCCTGGCGCAGCCGCAGGCCCCGGGCGTCGGCACCGCGATCCAGCCCCGCGCAGTACCGGCGGTAGTCCTCCAAAAGCCGCCCGCCGCCAGCCGGAGCCGGGACGGCCGCCCCGGCAGGAGCGCTGGCCCAGGCGGCGGGGATGCTCACCGGGTCACCGCGCGCCGCGCCGCCTCATACTCCCGCGCCAGGGTCCCGGCGGATAGGTGGACATAGCCCGCGGTGGTCTCCGGCGAGACATGGCCCATCAGGTCCCGCAACACCAGCAGGTCGATCCCGGCATCAGCCAACCCGGTTCCGTAGGTATGCCGCAGCCGGTGCGGGCGGACCCGTCCCGCACCGGCGCTGCCCCGGTGGGTGCGGAAGATCCGGCGCATGCCGGCCTCGGTCATCGGCTGGCCCGTCGTCGGCCCGCGCAGCACCACGAAGCATTCAGCGATGGCCAGGCCGCGCGGCCGCTCCAGGCGCAGATAGGCCGCCAGCTCCGCGAAGAACGCGCCATCGACCGGGACGATGCGCTCCTTGCCGCCCTTGCCCACCACACGGACCCGGCGCAGCCCCATATCGACATCTGCCAGCCGCAGGCCACGTACCTCTGCGGCCCGCAGCCCGCCGAGCAGCATCAGCAAGACCATTGCCCGGTCACGGCAGGTCGACAGCCCGGCCGTGAACGCCTCCACCTCTGCTGGCTCCAGCGCCTCGGGCAGGCGGCGCTGCTCCCGGACCAGGCGGCCACCACGCCGGCCGGCACGGCCGACATGGCCGAGCATGCCCCGGCGCGCCGCTCGCAGCCCCGAGGACCGGCGCGCCGCCGGAACCGGTGACTCGGCCCGCAGCCCGGTGATCACCGCGTACTCGAACAAGCCCCTGACCGCGGCGATCCGCCGGTTCATCGTCGCCGGCGCGGCACCGCGCCGCCGGTCCATCCGGACGACCACACCCCCGCCCGGCCCGGGCGCCGGCCTGGACTGCCACTCCAGGTAATCGAACAAGTCCGCCGGCATCACGCTGGCCAGCACCGACCCGCGCCCGGCCAGGAAACGCAGGAAATTCAGCAGGTCATAGGCGTAAGCGCGGATCGTGGCCGCCGAGAAGCACCGCGCCTGCAAGTGATCAAGGAACCGGTTGGCGAACGCGACATCACCAGCCGCCGCGCCGCCGCCAGCCAGGCGATGACCAGCGCCCGCCAGCTCCACGCGCACACCCGTACCCTGAGCTTCCACCACACCCCCCGTAGCCGGAACAGCCCCGTCGGCCGAGCCGAGTATCCCGCACGGCCCGGCACGCTGGTGGGACCTCAGGCAGCCCAGGCGTGTCGCAGCGGCGAGGGCCAGTTAACAGAGAGCTTGGTCATCCGGATCGTCCTGCTCGCGCCCATTGTTATCGAAGGGAATCCGCAGGTCAGTGGCGAAGCGCAGGTAGTCGTCCTGGCGGTCGCGCAGGCGGCGGGCCACGGCCGTTCCAAGATCATGATGTGAGTCCGAGGATGGTGAATGGGCGGTCCATGGAGCGTCCGGCCCATCGGGTGGCTTCGGTGACGTCTATGCGCCCGGCCATTCGGAGTGCCCCGATTGCGAGGTTGCGGAGAGCAGCCATGACTCTGGGGCCATTTCGGGTTCTTACCTTGGATTTGTCCTCTTGATACAGGGTGTCGCGCAGCCAGTGAAGAGACTCGATCGACCACTGCTCCCGGACGTAACCGGCCAGGTCCGCTGGGCTCGCCTGATCGGGTGCCGGGCTGGCGACGCCGAGCGCGGCGACGGCCGAGACCGGCTTGCCGCGCAGGTCAGTGACATGCCGCTCGATGAGGAACACCTGGCTGACGTGCGGGAACGGCAGATCCTGCGGCGCGGGCAGCACCTGGATGGTACGGGTGGTGATCCGGCCGTGGCCCTTATCGGTGGCGGTGCAGGCGACCGGCACCTGGCCCCAGGGCAGCGCGTCGAGGGCATCGAACAGGGCCCGCCGGTTCTCCTTCACCGGGAACACGAACTCTCCGCCATGCTCATGGATGTGGCGCGCGGTGGCCTTCACCGTGTGCAGCGCGTCCGCAGTCACGATCTTGTCATTCAGGTCGATCTGGCCCAGGACCACCGCGGCCATCGGCACCTCGTTCGTCTTCTTGCCGACCTCGGCCTGCGCCGCGACCACCGAGGAGGCCGCGTCCGAGCCCACCAGGGCCGCGAGCAGCCGGATCTGGTTCCCGTCAGCGTCCTTCGCGCCCCGGATCGCCTTGCCATCCAGCCTGACCTGCATCAGCGCCGGCTGACAGTCCTCCCCGCCGGCATCCCGGCCGGCCGTGAACCCGGCCAGGCTCATCAGCCACCTGCCGACCGCTACGTCGAATGCCCCGGCGTCGGCATCAGTCAGTACCCGCCAGATCGTGGTCTTCGACGGCGGCGGCGCGGGAGCGGCACCGCTGCGCAGGTACACATCGGCCAAGATCACCGGCGGCACGTCCGCGACCCAGCCAGTGATCGCGGCGTAGCCCCTCATCCCGGCCACAACCGCCGCCGCGGCCAGCGCCAGTACGGCCGCGACCGGATGATCCCTGCCCGGGCCCATCCGGCCATCCGATACCCCAGCGAAAAGTTCCAGCAGGTCACAGCAGGCATCCGCTACCGGGACAGACACGATCGGCTCTGCCGGTGCGGACGCGGCAGCATAAATGACAGACTGACCCACGACGAAGCTCCGGTGGCTGGGATCTGTGAGAGGACCCCTGTTCCTACCGGAGCTTCGTTACCTTCCCCCGGCCGGCGCGCCGCCCATGATCAGATCGCAACACCCGCCACGGATCGTGATTCAAACCCCGAAAACGATCTTGGAACGGCCGTGGGCGGCGGGCCAGCGCGTTGTGCTTTTTCATCAGCGCCCCGGAGCGGGCGGCGGTCTGGCTGGCCCGGCAGGGCCGCGGAGCGGAACAGGCGGGCCTGGGTGGCCAGCGCGGCCGGGTCCACGGCGTCGCGGCCTTGGCTGATCGCCTCGCGGACCAGGCCCTGCATCGCGGTGAGCGCCTCGGCGGCCTGGCCGGCCCAGCACCACTGGCCCGCGGGCGCGGCATTGGTGACGGCCTGCAGCTCGCGCAGGGCGTGTGCACAGCAAAGCTGGTGCTCAGGACCCGTATAGGTGTCGTACGGCGCCCAGGCGTCGTGGACGGCGACCCCGGCGAACGAAGAAAGGATGCCCTTCTCCTCCATCGCCTGCCTGCCGCGCTTGGGGTGCACCATGAGCAGGATGTACTTGCCGGTGCGGGCGCAATGCACCCAGTGCAGCCGGCCATCTACCCAGAACCCTGTCTCGCCGGACCCGGCCACCTCGGCCGCGGCGATGTTATCCCGCACCCGCGCCAGGAAGCCGCTGAGCCGTCCGGCGGCGCGGGCGGTGATGCCCGCCACCGTTCCCGAGGACAGCGGGATGCCGAACATCTCGGCCAGCGCCTGCGCGGTGCGCTGCTTGGACAAGAACTGCCCGATGTACAGGTACACGATGATCGCGGCGATCCGCCGGCCGTACTGCACCGGGGCCTGCGCGCCCGGCGGGGCCGCGGCCGTGGTCCGGTGCCCGCAGCCGCATTCCCGCTCGATCAGCTGATGCTCGGTCACCGTGACCGGGACCTCTGGCAGGTCGAAGACCTGGCGGCGCTCCACCCCCGGTGACCGGCAGGCCGGCCAGGCCCGCTCCGCACCGGCCGTAGCAGGGCGGCTCAGGGCGCAGCTCCCGGTCCGGCCTGGCCACCTGCGCCAGCGTGGAGCCCTCGTGCCCGCCCTGCCCGCCCGGCTTGCGCCCGCTCCTTTTCCGCAGCGACCGCCGCGGCGGCGGCTTGTCCAGTCCCTCGCTGGACGGCGGCCTGGACGAGTTCCGCGGCGTCTGCCTCAGACGCGCCTCAAAGCTCAGCGATCCGCTCCCGCGCCCGCGCCAGCTCGTCAACCGCCCGCGCCAGCGCGGCCTGCGACCCGGCCAGTTCCGCGCGCAGCAAGGCCACCAGCCCAGCCAGCACCTCATCCCCGGAACCAGCATCATCGCCTGGCACACCGGGACGCTACTACCACCCAAGATCACGCACCGGCGATCCCGCTATCCAGCCGATCGACGTGAGCTGCTAACGATGCTCCTATGCCTTGTCAAGGGATTCGTGTGGCATTTTCCTGGTCTCATTCCTGGGGTTCTGAAGGATGGTGAACGGAGTATTTTGCTGGGTTGCGGACACGACAGGGAAGGTCCACTCGGGTGAGCGAAAGCTCTTATTAGGTCACGCCCAGCAAGGCGAGGATCCGGGGACGGCCGACGAATCGTTAGCAGGCCAGCGGGTGCGGCAGCCGATTTGAGGGTCAGGCCGTCCCCGGGCAGTGAGCGTTAGCCGGCGGCGCGGAGGTGGCGGTAGACCTCGCGGGCGACGTAGCGCTTCAGGCAGCGGATGATCTCTTTCTTCGACAGGCCTTCCTTGGTGCGCCGCTCGACGTAGATCAGAGTCGGCGGATGGGCGCTCATCCGGGTGAGCACGATCCGCCATAGGGCGTGGTTGGCCTGGCGGTCACCGCCGGGATTGAGGCGGTGGCGGGTGACTTTCCCCGACGATGCCTGGAGCGGGGCGACCGCGCACAGGTGCGCCCAGGCGGCCTCGCTGCGCAGCCGCTCGGGGTGATCCCCGGCCGCGACCAGGAGCAGGGCGGCGGTGTCGGGGCCGACCCCGTGCAGGGCGAGCAGGCCTGGGGCACGAGCGGCGACGAGCGGGGCGATGAGCTCGTCGAGGCGCTCGAGCTGCCCGTCGAGGAACTCGGCGCGCCGTCCCAGCTCGCGCAGCGCGATGCGAGTGGCGTAGCCAACGACGTCGCCGGGCCGGGGCCGCAGCGACGCCAGGCCGCTGACCAGGGCAGCGGCCGTGTGCCTGGCGAACCGGGTGCGCAGGTCATCGGGCCCGGTCAGGACCAGGGCCCTGGCCTGGTTGATCGTCTGGACCCGCTCGGAGCGGGCGCTGCGCTTGGCGACCATCAGCGCCCGGATCGCCTCGACCGCGCCGTCCCGGCCCTTCGGCGCGCCGGCCGCCCGGCCCGACTGGGCAGCCCGGGCGGCACTGACCGCATCCAGCGGGTCGGACTTGCCCTGCCGGCGGCGGTCCTGACGGTCGGAGCGGTCCACTTCGACGACCCGGATGCCAGCCGTGGTGACGTGGCGGGCCAGGCCCGCGCCGTAGCTGCCCGTGCCCTCGATGCCGACCAAGGCGACGGTCCCGAACCCGCCCAGCCAGCCAAGCAGGCCGGCGTACCCGGCCGCGGTGGCCGGGAACTCCTGGACGCCGAGCAGCCCGCCGATGGGGTCCAGCGCGGCCGCGACATGCACGTCGGCGTGAGTGTCCACGCCACCAGTGATGGCGCGTGTCTTTACGATAGTCATAGCCATCCCTTTTCTGAGGTTGAGGGATGGCACGCACCCGCTGGCCGCCGGACCTGTGAACCCCGGCCTCTTGCACAGGACGGGCAGATCGGGACGGCACGCCGGTGGGTGCCAAATAAACCTGGGACCCGGCCGACGAATCGTTAGCAGGACAGCCCGAGAGGGCGTCAGCCGATTCGCAGGTCAGGCCGGGACCCAGGCTCCCGACCCTACGCCCGTACTCAGTCAAGATCGGGGAAGCCGGGCCGGAAGCACTATCCACATCCTCCCTGCCGATTTTCACCCAGCGAATCGGCCCCCAGTCTGGGGTCAGGCATGCTGGTAGCGGAGGTGCAGCCCGCCCACGGGGCATCGCGATCGTCGTTCACCATGCCTGTGATCGGCTGGCCGCCGCCACCTCGGGACGAACACTTCACCGTGAATTACATGCATATGAGGTATCTCGCGACGCTCTCGGCGCGCAGAACACAGGCGATGTCATCCACAACAACAGTGAGCAGTCAGCTTTACAAGTCCCACTATTTGGTCATCCACGGTGAGGTTCCCTGCAAAGCCCCTGCACAACGACGTCGGGCGGCGATTCTCCGCAGGCGCGGCCAGGGGTCGACTACTGGGCGCGAAAATCGGTGCTAAAGAGCGGCGATGATGCAAAACGGGTGCCCCGCGGGGTCGGCGTAGACCCGCAGCGGCTCCTCCGGGTCATCCGAGCGGTTATACAGCAGCCGGGCGCCGAGCGCGAGCGCCCGCTCATGCGCGACGTCGAGGTCAGCCTCGGTGGGGACCGTGGTATCCAGGTGCAACTGCTGCGGGACCGGGCCGTCCGGCCAGGTGGCCTCGGGCAGCTTCCCGACCTTTTGAAAGGACGGCACCGCGCCGCCGGCCGGGCTGGTCCCGGTGATGGCGCTGGCCGAGCGGGCCGGGCTGGAGTCCCTGGTCCGCCACCATGTCACGATCGCGGCCAAGACCGGGGTGTACCCGGAGGTGAAGGTCGGCTGCCTGGTCGCGGGCATGGCCGCGGGCGCCGACTCGATCGACGACATGGGCCTGCTGCGGCACGGCGCGATGCCGGAGCTGTTCGGCGGGGTGCGGGCCCCGTCCACGCTGGGGTCGTTCCTGCGCTCGTTCACCTGGGGTAATGTCCGCCAGCTGGAGGCGGCGGGCCGGGAGCTGCTCGCGGAGCTGACCCGGCAGGCGCCGCTGCTGCCCGGCGCGGACGTGCTGGCGTTCGTGGACATCGACTCGATGCAGCGCCGCGTCTACGGCCATAAGAAGCAGGGCGCGGCGTTCGGGCATACCAAGATACAAGGCAAGACGGTGCTGGTCCGCGGGCTGAACACGCTGGCCGCCACCGTCTGCACACCGCAGGCCGCGCCGGTGATCACGGGGATCCGGCTGCGCGGCGGCAGCGCGAACACCGCCCGCGGCGCCGCGAGCTTCGCCGCCGAGGCGATCGGCGCCGCCCGGTCTTGCGGGTGCACCGGGACGATCGTGACCCGGGCCGACTCCGGGTTTTACACTGCCGCGTTCATCGCCGCGTGCCGCCGGGCCGGGGCGTACTTCTCGGTCACCGCCCGGATGGATCCCGCGGTCACCGCCGCGATCGCCGCGATCCCCGAGGATGCCTGGACGGCCATCCGCTACCCGCGGGCGATCTGGGATGACCAGCTGCGGGCCTGGATCTCCGACGCCGAGATCGCCGAGATCGCCTATACGGCGTTCACCTCGAAGAAGGGCCAGGCCATCACCGCCCGGCTGATCGTGCGCCGGGTCCGCGACCTGGCCAAGACCGCCGAAGGCCAGGGCGAGCTGTTCCCGGCCTGGCGGTACCACCCGGTGTTCACCGACTCCCCGTTTCAGCTGGGCCCAGCTGAGGAGCAGCACCGCGACCACGCCGTCGTCGAGCAGGTCTTCGCCGACTGGACCAACGGCCCGCTGGCTCACCTGCCATCAGGATCGTTTACCGCGAATGCCGCGTGGCTGACCTGCGCCGCGATCACCTGCAACCTGCTGCGCGCGGCCGGGTGCCTGGCCTCCCGGTTCCACGCCAAGGCCCGCGGCGCCACCATCCGCGCCGACCTGATCGACGTCGCCGCCCGCCTCGCCCGCCGCGGCCGCAGCCAGCTGACCCTGCACCTGCCGCAGTACTGGCACCGCGAAAGCGAATGGCTGGCCCTGTTCGAAGCCGCCTGCGGCCCGCCCGCCCGGGCGGCCTGACCAGCCCAGACCCGGTCACCGCCCGCGCAACGGCCCCGCGCCACCCGGCAGAACGCCACCGCTGACCCCGAGCAGGGAACCCGGACAAGCCGCAGAGCCAGTGAGCGGCAAGCAGAACACGCCCGAGAAAACCGCAAGATCACGTCCGCCGGACCGCATCACCGGAAATGACCACAGGAATTCGCGCGGTGGATCGAGGCTTATCCCGCGGATGGTAGGCCCGCGCTGGGTCCACCAGGCACCCGTAGTGGCGGGCCAGCTCGGCGTACCCTCGGTTGATCTTCGGGTCATACAGGTCCGGCTTGCACACCCCCGCCTTCAGGTCGTCCGGAACGATCCCGCCGTGGACACCCGCCAAGGAATTCGAACGCGGCCACGTGCGCCTCTCACCAGGCCCGCTGGGTCATGCTCACCGTGGGGCGGACGAACAGGTGTCGCGAGTACGGCAGCACCATCGAGAACGCCCATACCCCACGGCGCCGCCTTGTCGCCGGATGCTGCCACAGCCCCAGGTACCCGTAATCCACCTGGGCTTCGGCTCCCGGCGGCGACAGCGGCCGCGGCGGCCGCACCTGCCCTGGCCCTGTACCTCGCCCGGGAAATGCGCCCGCACGTACCGGCGCAGGCTGGCCACGCTCGCGGTCAGGCCCTGCTCGTCGGCCAGCCGCTGGTGGATCACCGACACCGGCACCACGGGCAGCAGCCCCGCGATCCGGTCATGATCAACCGCGATCTCCCGCCAGGACACCTGCCGGATGCCCGTCCCGGCCAGCTGCGGGAACCAGTCCCGGGCCAGCGCCCGCCACTGCTCCTCTCGCTCACCGGCGGGCCGCCTGGCGCCATCCCGGCCGCCTCCGCCGGGGCCACGTACTGGCGGACGGTCTTCGCATCGACCCCCAGGCTGCGGGCCACCTCGACCTTCGGCCGGCCCGCATACCAGTGCTGCAAGATCTCCGTGACATCGACCGTGGTGAACGTCCTCCTTGCCATCTCGGTCCTCCGTCCGAAGCGGACGAAAGACACACTCAGCTCGAAGGACCAGGAGCGGAACCCTCCGCGCCCCAACCGGCACGGCCAGCCTAGGGAAAACGCGATCGGGGGGGTAGGGAATTACCTGATCGCTGCGGGTCCCTGACTAGGGAATTTCGTGATCGTCAGCAGCTGACCACCCGGTGCGGGCAGGGCGCGGTGGCCGGGCTGAATGAGGCGCTGTGGGCCAAGGCCGCGCAGGCCAAGCTGCTGCGTACCGCCCGGGTGCGGGCCGATACCACGGTGGTGCCCGCAAATGTGGCCTACCCGACGGGCTCCGGCCTGCTGGCGCGGGCGGTCGGCAAGCTGGTGCGGGCAACGCGGAGGGTGCAGGCCGCGGGCGGGGCCGCCGGGACGGTGATGACCGACCGGCGGCAGGCGGCGGCCCGGCGGGTGCGGGAGATCGCCAGCAAGCTGCGGAGCCGGGCGAAGCTGGCCGCAGACCAGCGCTCCCGGGTGATCGCCCGGGTGACCGGGGAACTGGCTGGCCTGTCGGAGAAGACCGCGGTGCAGGCCGCCGCGGTGCTGCGCAACGGGCGGCGGGCGCTGCCGGCGGCGCTGACCGGCCGGATGCGCGGCCGGCTGCGGCGGGCGCTGGATGAGCTGGCGGTCACCATCGAGCGCACCGCCACGATCGTGGCGCAGGCCCGGTCCCGGCTGGCCGGGCAGATGCCCGGCAGCGCTATCCGGCTAGTCAGCCTGCACGACCCGGACGCGCGGCCGATCCGCAAAGGGCGCATCGACAAGCCGGTCGAGTTCGGGTACAAAGCCCAGGTCATCGGCAACGACGACGGCATCGTCGTGGATTACGGCGTCCAGGCAACCCTCCAGACCCTCCCCAGCTCGCGCCCGCCATCAGCCGGATCGCCCGGCGCACCGGCCGTCCGCTGCGTTCGGTCACCGCCGACCGCGGGTACGGCGAGCCCGTGACCGACCGGGACCTGGAGGCGCTCGGGTGCGCACGATCGCCATCCCGCGCCGAGCCAAAGTCTCACCCACCGCCGCGCCGTCGAGCACGCCCGCCGGTCCCGCACCCTCATCAAGTGGCGAACCGGCTGTGAAGGCCGGATCAGCTACCTCAAGCGCGGATACGGCTGGGACCGCACCCGGCTGGACGGGCGCCAAGGAGGCTCGATCTGGTGCGGACACGGAGTATTCACCCACAACCTGGTCAAGATCAGCGCCCTCGCCAGCTGACTCTCCTGGCCGGTGCAGAACATGCCGTCACCCGAACTCAGCCCTCAGACTTTTTCGGTCGAAGTAGCTAAAATGGCACCGGGGATTGATGGACCAGCGCATGGTCGTTGCTGCCGTCATCGTAGGTCGGAGATGCCGTGCCTGCTAGGTAAGACCCGGTAAAGCACATCCCGTACGATCTAGCCGTCTCCTGCGCGCCGTAGATGCCCCAGTCGAATCGGGTGACGCCACGCAACCAGTCCCGATAATTCGTGACCGGCACCCCCATCGAACCCGGCGTGTCTGCGGCCTTGACCCGGCCGTCCTGCCAGGATCGGCATCCTGTGAGCGTGTATGTGCCAAGTCCGCCAGTGCCACTATCGTCAATAGGAAGCCGTTTTTGTAATTGATTTCGCTCGTGCAACCCGTCAACTCGATAACCTGCCCGGTTTTAAGGCCGCCCAAATGCCAGCCATTGCCTGTTGCGCTGTTCTCGCCTTTGCAGCCAAAGAACCTGGTATTCGTTCCGTTGCTGCAATACCAGTTATCACGCAGGTTCTCGGAAGACTCACAGGCAACAAACCAGGAGTCAGCTAGTTCATTAAGATAGACCCCGTTATTATTGCGCGATCCGCTGAACTTGCAGAAACTGACCTGCCAGTCATCGGGGATATAACCCATAGCCCGATCGGTGACCATGCGCAAACAATCGCCATCAGGTCGATGTACAGTTACCCCTGAATGAACCCGGCGCCGACCGCTCCCGATACCAGGATGCCGTGAATTCCGCTCCCGGCAGGGAGCTCGTCTCCCTCGATGGTGAAACCCTTAGACCTGGGCACCCTGCTGCTGGTTGCTGTCGTTTACCAGTTCGATTACCGCAGATCCGCGGAACCCCCCAACTGCTACAATAAGGACGCCACCAGTGTTAGGGGTGCCTGCGGAATAGTTATCGGAATCGACAGCTTGCCAGAACCAGTCGCCGGTTAGCTGGGTATTCGACGGCACGATAATAGGGGCATTTACGTACCATGGGCTGACAGTGGGAAAAGTGCTGCCGGTAAAATTCCCTGGCAGCAGGCGAACGAGAGGATAATTCTTCAGCGCCTCGTTTATCTGAGCCGCATCTGCAGAACCGGTGGAATCACAGAAGGCACGGCTGAATAGTGTTGCCCGTACTAAGCTCAGGTTGGTGGTTCGGCAGCACGCCCGCTATAGACATAGCTATTCCGCCAATGAAGAGCCGTCGCGGTGTCGTAGCACCCTTTCCGTGACCTGTTTGCATCCTACGTCTGCGTCCGAGGAGACGCTGCCTGCTACCACGAACTTCATAAAATAAGGGGTCGCGCGGATTGGTGTGATCTACCGGGTTTCCCGGCGTGTCTTGAGGCAGAACAGGCACAGGTTCCGTGATCATCGGAGTTCCCTACGCTCTGTGATCACGGGAATCCCTGTGCCTGCCATCCCATCACGGCTGCTAGAACCGTTGTGGAGCAGTTCGCGGCGCTGCTTCTGGACCGCCCAGTCTATGATCCCGTTCACTCGCTGAGTTGCCACCGGCCACGGATTCCGGACCGTGTCGTCTTTCGAAAAGGTAGGTCAGGTCCTGCGGTCGGGCTTCTCGTATGAGTCGATCGCTGACTGTATGTGCTCGGCCACACGGTCCGGGCAGGCCGCAACGAATGGATAAGATAGGATCTTTCACCCGGCTCAGGCAGATCGTGCTGGAGGCCCACGACCGCATCGTCGGCATGGTCCTGGAAGAGATCATCGCCGATCGGGCGCATCGCCAAGGCACAGGCCAGTGCAGCCCGAAGCTTGGCAAGCAGGACATGAAGCGTTCCAGCATGACCGATGGGTACTGGCCGAGCAACCGTAATCACTTACCTATCCGCGCGCTCTAACCTCAATACCGGAGTTAGATCAGGCGGGACAGTCGCGTGGCGGTGCAATTACGGGTTGGGGATCCTTTCCTACGGCGAGCAGCTACGTCTGGCAGACGGCGAACGGTCAGCGGAAACCGAGACCTGGCTCTAGCAGAGTTTCGGGATGCAACTGTTTGGTGTCCGGTTTGGTATTCGGTATCTGGTTTTGTGTCCGGTGTCCGGTGTCCGGCGCCTTGGATGACACCGTGATGCGGCTTCGGCTTCGTTACT